>CBDBBL010000001.1:0-126062 GCA_965203125.1 Gammaproteobacteria bacterium
CGATATGCTGAAACGACATGTGCCACAACCTACTTCAATGAAACTACATTCTACTTTCGGTAACAGAGGTATAATACGATCATATTGCTTGTCAAAAAAATCTTTTAATAAAGGGTTTTCATATACTGCACTATCATAGTCATTAGAAGTTATTGAGTCCACTTGCTCTCTATAGTTTTGTTACTGATAAGGGTGGGAGATAATGAATCAACTTGTTGTGTTTTCTTATTGAGGTTAAGCATGTATTAGAAACTCGTATAGATTTAAGTTGAGATGTTCTAGATTCAAATAGCGTGATAAATATTAAATGAGCAGTTGCGTTTATTTTCTAATGTGTAATCATATCAAAATAATGATATCCATGACAAGGGGGACGGTCTTGCCTAATTTCAACGATACTGCTTGCTTTTCTTCGGAGCAAACCTCTACAACAGAGTCTGTTTCAAATTTAATTTTAACAATTGTTAATACAGTTGTGCTTTTGATTATTAGCCATTATACATATCGATTAAATCGCAGGCAGTACAAACATGCGCAACGTGAATTTTTTAATTGAAGCTAACAATTATTTTACGAGAAAAGCAGAAGAGTTAGATTATTTTTATAGAAAGTCTCTTGGGTTTGGTCAAGTATTAACAAAAGAGCATTGGAGTGAGTTAAGTACACATGTAAATAATATATTGGTAAGTGCTTTCAGAAATTATCCTCGTGCTATTAATAATCCCAACTTAAGGAAGGCTTTTAAATCTATCTATGAACAATTCTCAGGGTTCTATACAATTTATCTTTGCGATTTAACTGATCCCTCAACTTGGTTATGGGCAGACCCAGCTATTGATAATCCATTTAAACTAGCTCACGAAGTAAATTCTCTTTCTTTAAGTCCACCCCAAACACATGGGAGAAAGAAGGCAGCATGGCACATCTTACCCTTATTCTCCTGTTAATGGTTCATGGTTGCACCTTATTTTCAGCTATTTTGAGCGAGTTGCGCTTTCCAGATACGCGGATGATTCTTTCTCCATACTATCAATCTATAAATGGGGGGTGGATGATGCTCGACCAGAAATAAGGAAAGAGAGAAAAAATAGATCGTTTTTATTTTTCAGCTATTGCTAGATCTACTATGTTTGTTGCTAGGAAAATTATTGCACTTACTTCTCAAGATATATTGCAAACTGGTAGTTATTCAAAAAAAGATAGGGAATCACTTGGAAAATATGAAGAAGCATTACACTATGAGGGTGCAACATCAGCATTATTTGATTTATGGTTAAACCATTACGAAAAGGAGAGTGGTAGTGTAGGAAGCGATCAGGAGTATACAGGCGTGGCCAATGCGGAATATATAAGACAAGTTAAGAAAGAGCTCGATAAAATTTATTCTCGCCCCGAATTCTCATCATCTCTATCTGCTTTAGCATCAGCTACCCCACTACCGCCAAATCTTCATCGAGCTACCTCTTTTTCGGAAGCCCATGTAAGGACAGCTCCAAATCCAGATTTTGACACAGTGAGTATATGTCGACGACATCATTCTTTTTCATCATTGCAGATGCAGCAACCTCAGCAACAACCTCAAAGTGATGGAGATGGTTGACTGTTTTCATATAGCCATAATGTTGATTGATCTAGCATTGATAGCAGGATTTATCAGTGCATCTATAGTAAATAAACGTTTTGTCGTCGAATAAGTGTAGTACCTTACCTGTGTCTTCTTCAGCTCGCTGTGATCTGACCTAAAGGTACGGAAGCTGCTACCAAGGGCAATATCGATAGAGAACAAGCATAACCAAATGTAATTATAGTAATTATTTATAAATGATTAAGATCCTTTGAAAATTCATAGAGTCGGCAATATTGGAACTTTTCACTCAAATCGCCACTTGCAAGAAAATGTGCCACAAATTGAAACTAGGCGCTTAAAACTCAATGCCTCTTAGTTTTAGACCTAATAACAGTATTTTTTATGATGTTAATCATACGCATACACCATATTTTTTGATGTAATAAACGCTCGTTAAGACTATAAAAAAATTATGGCTTTAAGGGGTTGAGTGGATCTCTTCCAGTGGCAATCTACATCCCATCGCGCTTCCCAAGCTGGGATGGCACCTGCTATTCCAGGGTTTGACCAGCTTCCAAATAAATTGTCATTTGATATTGAAGTAACATGAGTAGTTTGGTTGTTTATGGATGAGAAATGGCAATTTCCTTCCACATTGCCTTGTGCTGATTGAACATCATCATTCGTACATTCTGTTTCCATTATAGGCTTGTTGCCTTTATATGCTTGAGTCTTTTGGCATATTCTTCGGTCATCACCGACATGAATATTATCATCAGTATCACCCCATTTATATTGGTGTTTAGCACATTGATTGGGTTGTAAGTCTCGGATAGAGGCGCAGGCTTCTGGGTGTCCTAGGTCGATGTGAGAGCAACCAGCTGCTGTGTCTCGCGTCAATTATCTTTGCAAGTTGACGACAATTAACTTTGCAGGTTATTGATTAGCCGATTATTTTTTATTGGGCATTCATGTGCCGTATTCAGCTTAATTTGGAAATGATACATTTTATAGGTCTTTATCACTGAAATGAACTTTTTCATTTGAGCTACTTTAACGATGTTATTAGCGGCTACCAGTGCATCATGAAGTGAATCCCAGTGTACAATATCGATCCATTGATTTTTCTCTGCTGTGTTTTTAGAAAACCTCCTCGATATAAAACCTGGATAAGATTTTAGGATAGTGCTAACCGATGCAGCTCTTTTGATAACTTGCTTGCTGGTGTAGCTGGGCTTGGTGGATAACATAACCACTTCTAACACACCATTTTTCGTTCTCTGCAATGATGACTTACTGCTTGCAAAAGCTAGTTGCCAGAGCATGAAAGTAGCACATGCTGACACTAAAAACCTTAGAGTCGTTGATTTAATCATAAATCCGCCTGTTTGTGATCTCTCAAGTATTTATATAAAGTTGGTTTGCTGATACCAGCCATTTGGCAGATTTGTTGGACAGAATGCTTCTTCGCATTATACAAGTCGACTACAAGTTGATGCTTATCCGTTCCAAGCTTTTTAGGCCTACCTCCTTGACGACCTCTTGCTCTGGCAGCTTGTAATCCAGCGTTGGTGCGTTCGCGTATCAAGTTTCTTTCAAACTCAGATAGCGCACCAAATATATGAAAGATTAACTTACCCGAAGAGTTTGTGGTATCGATGGATTCTTGCAAGCTTTTAAATCCAACTTTCTTTTGCTCTAATTCATGAACCCATTCAATCAAGTGTCGTAATGTTCTGCCAAGTCGATCCAATCGCCACACCACTAATGTATCACCTGATCTAAGTCGAGTGTTGAGCTCTTGTAACCCTGACCTATCAGCAACTGATCCACTGACTTCATCAGTAATGATCGTTTTACACCCAGCTTTTTCCAAAGCATCTATTTGCAAGTCCAAATTTTGTTCGTAAGTTGACACTCGAGCATATCCAATATTCATGCTTGTCTCTCAAAAGTTAATTAAGTCTTTAGAGATGGCATAATACTGAACTTTAATTTCTTTACAATATTTATCTACTGCGACAACCCGCTTTCGTGTGTTTGAGTTTGGAGTGATAAAAACAGGTAAAGAAAACCTTCGTATTCTTTACCCGTTTAAATGAATTAAGTGAACGAAAATCATCAAGAGTTTGTGATGCTGCCAGCATTACTCTTTCTGTAACTTTCTTCTTCTATTTTAAATACACTAGCATGATGAACCAGTCGATCAATAGCGGCTACCGCCATCATGTTGTCAGGGAATATCTTATCCCATTCCGAGAATGGATGGTTGGCCGTGATAATTAAACTGCCTGTTTCATAACGATCAGCAATTAACTCAAATAGCACGCTGGTTTCCATCTCATCTTTCTTCACATAACCTATGTCATCTAAAATCAACACAGGGTAGCGACTCAACTTATTGAGCATATCGCTTAGCTTCAGATCATGCCTAGCTTTTTGCAAGGATTGAACCAAATTGGTCGTCTGTGTGAACAAACACTTAACACCTTCTTGGATGAGTGAGTATGCAATAGCGGAAGCTAAGTGTGTTTTACCAACACCACTAGCGCCGAAGAACATTATGTTCTCACACTTTTTTACCCATGCTGTATCAGTAGCTAATGCCATAACATGTTGCTTACTAATGGATGGTACTTTACTGAAGTCAAAAGTTGCCAGCGTTTTCCCAGATGGTAACTTTGAATTTTTTACCATTCTATTTTGCTTTAACCTAAAGCGTTCATTAACCTCCAACTCAGCTAAGTTTGCCAAGTACTCTGAATGACGTAAGTTGTTTTTTTGAGCGAAGTCCTCTTGTTCTTTCCAGCGGATAGCTGACGTCTTTAAATTCAACTGCTTCAACAGCAATGGTAAACTTTCTACTCTGGCCATCAAGATGCCTCCGCATATGTGCAATTACTGCCATTAGCAGATATTTGCCGTGAGGATAGCAGGTGATCATAACCACTTAAATCATGCTGATCCACTTCAACCTTAGGTGCTTCTTGATTACCGCTACCGTATCGATCTTGCAACTGTGTCAACTTCATTTTGCCAATATTATGAATATTTTCGGACAGATAATCCCCAAGAGCTTGTTCACAATCATATTCAGCTGCGATACTTAGAATGCCAACGATCATCTTGCAGGCTTCTCGTGACTCCATTTGCTCATCAATGGCTTTCCATAATGATCGGTATAAATTATTAGGCAAAATGTGATCTCGTAACACCGAATAACGAAAAGACTGTGGCTTCTTCTTCAAACTGCTTGCGATATGACGATAATCTACATTGTATCCTCGTGCTTCTCCTACTTTTTTGTAGACCCTATCCAAAGTGATCACCTTAATATTACCTAAATAACATTCGAGTCTTTTATCATATAGATGTACTCGTAAGTTATGCCCCATCAGCCTAGATGGCACTACGTATGTTGATCCTTTCACATTTAGCGTACTATGTGTGCTGACGCGTACTACCATCTCTGTAAAATCAATCCCCTTAAACTCAGGTAGTGGCTTGAGGTGTTGTTTTTCTATTTCAACATCTTTAGCATTGCGTCGGTTATGTTTTGTCACTACTTTATTGATGAACAGTTGGTATGCTTCCACTGACTCAAAATCATTAGATCCTCTGAGCAGTAAAGCTTGTTCTATTCGTCGCTTAAGATGACCATGAGGAGACTCAACACAACCATTTTCATGACTGACGCCAAGATTATTGCGACTCGCCTTCATCCCAAAATCTTCGCATAGCTGCTTATAGCGGCTGGTCATGTCTTCTTTCTCATTTTTGCTACAGTTCTTGAATGCCGCGGATAAGCTGTCAGTACGATGATCCTCAACCACTCCACCAAGCTTATATAGTGCTGCCGTCAGTCCTTCAGCTAGTGCTGTATAACTTTCTCCTCCACATGTGACCGTCATATCACTCCACTTGGAAAAGGCTAACCTGAAGTGGTACAACAAATGAGCAAATGGCTTGTTTTGGATTGTGATCGTAATATTCTTGAGCTTTGTGAAATCAGAAAACCCTTGCCTGCCAGGCTCGTGCCTTTGTTGGATCATCGCGTCTTTGCCTTTTCCTTCTAATGCCTTCCACTGCCGAACTCTTCTCTGCAAAGTTCTTAGTTTATTATCGGGGTAGTGTCCCTCGCCATAAACATCTTGCAAGTTCTCCAATATGGTTAGTGGTGCAATATTCTCGTTGGTCTTTAACATCGGAACAACCTTGCTGTCCCACACTCCAGCGAAAAAATCTTCTCTTGTTCGCCATACATGTTTTTTAAGTTTGCGCTTGCCTGTTTCTATGTCGTGTCCACTACGCTCACTGAATCCTGCTTTTGCAGCTGATACTTCTTGGCTGTGCTTGCGGCGATTATCCATATATATCTTCTCCTGTTTAGGGGTGATTTGTTTTCCAGGCATTCCTATCCTCAGCTAATACTGATTAATTTTGATCCTGGTAGTTTAGGCTGACCCAACTGCTATGCAACTTGCAAAGCTAATTGTCGCCAACCGGAAAAGATAATTGTCGTCGAATAAACATTATGTTCTCACACTTTTTTACCCATGCTGTATCAGTAGCTAATGCCATAACATGTTGCTTACTAATGGATGGTACTTTACTGAAGTCAAAAGTTGCCAGCGTTTTCCCAGATGGTAACTTTGAATTTTTTACCATTCTATTTTGCTTTAACCTAAAGCGTTCATTAACCTCCAACTCAGCTAAGTTTGCCAAGTACTCTGAATGACGTAAGTTGTTTTTTTGAGCGAAGTCCTCTTGTTCTTTCCAGCGGATAGCTGACGTCTTTAAATTCAACTGCTTCAACAGCAATGGTAAACTTTCTACTCTGGCCATCAAGATGCCTCCGCATATGTGCAATTACTGCCATTAGCAGATATTTGCCGTGAGGATAGCAGGTGATCATAACCACTTAAATCATGCTGATCCACTTCAACCTTAGGTGCTTCTTGATTACCGCTACCGTATCGATCTTGCAACTGTGTCAACTTCATTTTGCCAATATTATGAATATTTTCGGACAGATAATCCCCAAGAGCTTGTTCACAATCATATTCAGCTGCGATACTTAGAATGCCAACGATCATCTTGCAGGCTTCTCGTGACTCCATTTGCTCATCAATGGCTTTCCATAATGATCGGTATAAATTATTAGGCAAAATGTGATCTCGTAACACCGAATAACGAAAAGACTGTGGCTTCTTCTTCAAACTGCTTGCGATATGACGATAATCTACATTGTATCCTCGTGCTTCTCCTACTTTTTTGTAGACCCTATCCAAAGTGATCACCTTAATATTACCTAAATAACATTCGAGTCTTTTATCATATAGATGTACTCGTAAGTTATGCCCCATCAGCCTAGATGGCACTACGTATGTTGATCCTTTCACATTTAGCGTACTATGTGTGCTGACGCGTACTACCATCTCTGTAAAATCAATCCCCTTAAACTCAGGTAGTGGCTTGAGGTGTTGTTTTTCTATTTCAACATCTTTAGCATTGCGTCGGTTATGTTTTGTCACTACTTTATTGATGAACAGTTGGTATGCTTCCACTGACTCAAAATCATTAGATCCTCTGAGCAGTAAAGCTTGTTCTATTCGTCGCTTAAGATGACCATGAGGAGACTCAACACAACCATTTTCATGACTGACGCCAAGATTATTGCGACTCGCCTTCATCCCAAAATCTTCGCATAGCTGCTTATAGCGGCTGGTCATGTCTTCTTTCTCATTTTTGCTACAGTTCTTGAATGCCGCGGATAAGCTGTCAGTACGATGATCCTCAACCACTCCACCAAGCTTATATAGTGCTGCCGTCAGTCCTTCAGCTAGTGCTGTATAACTTTCTCCTCCACATGTGACCGTCATATCACTCCACTTGGAAAAGGCTAACCTGAAGTGGTACAACAAATGAGCAAATGGCTTGTTTTGGATTGTGATCGTAATATTCTTGAGCTTTGTGAAATCAGAAAACCCTTGCCTGCCAGGCTCGTGCCTTTGTTGGATCATCGCGTCTTTGCCTTTTCCTTCTAATGCCTTCCACTGCCGAACTCTTCTCTGCAAAGTTCTTAGTTTATTATCGGGGTAGTGTCCCTCGCCATAAACATCTTGCAAGTTCTCCAATATGGTTAGTGGTGCAATATTCTCGTTGGTCTTTAACATCGGAACAACCTTGCTGTCCCACACTCCAGCGAAAAAATCTTCTCTTGTTCGCCATACATGTTTTTTAAGTTTGCGCTTGCCTGTTTCTATGTCGTGTCCACTACGCTCACTGAATCCTGCTTTTGCAGCTGATACTTCTTGGCTGTGCTTGCGGCGATTATCCATATATATCTTCTCCTGTTTAGGGGTGATTTGTTTTCCAGGCATTCCTATCCTCAGCTAATACTGATTAATTTTGATCCTGGTAGTTTAGGCTGACCCAACTGCTATGCAACTTGCAAAGCTAATTGTCGCCAACCGGAAAAGATAATTGTCGTCGAATATAGCTTTGACTGCCATAAAAAAAGAAACGGGATAATATACACAAGCTGGGGTGGTTTGAGGTAAAATTGAGGTTGTATATTAAACGAACGATTGGGATACAGTTATGTTAGTGGGTTATGCAAGAGTTTCAAAGTCGGATGGAAGTCAGTCACTTGATCTTCAAATTGACGCTTTATTATCTGCAGGTGTAGATGAAAGAAGAATTTACACAGACACTACCTCGGGAAAAAACAGCAAGCGTGAAGGTCTTGATTCGTGTTTAAAGTCATTGAGAGAAAATGATACTTTATTGATTTGGAAACTAGATCGACTTGGACGCAGTTTGCAACACTTAGTGAATGTTGTACAGAAACTGACAGACAGAGGTGTTGGCTTAAAAGTTTTGACAGGGAAGGACGTTGATATCGATAGTAGCACTCCAACTGGCAAGCTGATGTTTGGTTTCTTTGCCGCACTAGCAGAGTTTGAAAGAGATTTGATAACCGAACGAACCAAGGCAGGTCTAGCCTCAGCACGAGCAAGAGGAAGAAAGGGTGGTCGAAAATTTGGTTTAACGAAGTCACAAGTTAGGTTGACGCAAGCGGCAATGGGTAACAAAGAAACGATTATTAGTCAGTTAGCTCAAGAGCTTGGTGTTACTAGAGCAACACTATACAGATATGTTGCTCCAAATGGTGAACTACGAAAAAATGGACAACAGGTGCTTGATAGGGGTTGAGTGGAAGAATCTCCAGATTTGCGAGGTAAAATCTGTAACATATTAAAAAATTAAAATATTTTCAGGGTTTCATTAAAAGCTACTCAGGATCTGTCTTATTTTTAACAGAACCTACTTGTTTTTGATACTTTGATTTGTAAGATGGGAAAATAATATAGGTTTTTGCCATTTTTTAGCATTACTGACCCTTCCTCCAAAACCAATCTCTTGAAGATCATCCGTTTTCTTTAATACAAATGATGATAGCTTTAGAGAAAAGCTCTCCTCTTCTATGCAACAAGGCGAATTTCGTGGGCTACCACCATATGGTGAGCCACTACTTTCTTGATTCCCCAATAGTAACATTATATCTTCCTGAGAAATTCTGACTCTAGGATTGCCTTTTAAAATAAGATATGCACCTTTCTCTTGATTCCAGCATCCCTTATTCTCAACTTGTAATGCCCCCCCATAAGCTTCCAAAATGCTATTGAGTTGAGCAAGACCAATTCCTTTTCCACCCAACATCCCTATATCCTTTGTTGATCGGATTGGAGAACCATCGCTCACCACATTCCTGTATAATATGGAAGTTCTATTAGAGAAAAAAGAACCGTTAAACCCACCCCCATTATCCCAAATAGTTATAAAGTCACAATTAGGCATATAGTAAATATTAAGACAGGATGCTCCAGCATCTATTGAGTTTTTTACCAATTCATCTATAGCAAAAAATAACCCAGATAAACTGACTTGTAATTTTAATTTTGTAGGAATATGAGTAAGATGAGGTGCGAAAAACCTTTCCACCTTTTCTCTTATCCCACTCCACTTTCCTCTGTACTCTCTCCTACTAGGCACTGGAATCATAAGTCTCACAATATCTCCCCCAAGCGTATGCGACAAAAAATTTCTTTCGAGAATTTACACCATCTAATTTTCACGACCAATAAAAATATTCGTCAGAATAAAATATACTCTATCTTGACACCTCAAAATCCCGCTATTTGCGTCAGATTAGATTTCGTTTTTTAATTTTCTGACGGTTTTTAATTAGACCACTATAACATTAGGACTTATATCCTTATGCCACAAAAGTAAAACATAGCAGCATAATTGCGCCCTCGATATAGTTGCCTCTTCACCACCTCACATTTTTGCGACAGAACCGGATCATTTACCACCATTTCCATTGTTGGGATTCAAAATGTAGATCATCGAGTATTAAAGCGCGCTGTAAACTTGTAAAAAAATTTCCAATATACGTTTAACATCACACTAACACCTTCAAAGCCTGCTTAATCAACCCTTCAACAGTTTTATCAGCAGAAACATCAAGTGTCGACAATGCTTTACTTGCCTGCTGAGGTTTATAGCCCAATGCCACCAACGCACTCATGGCTTCTTGTTGCATTTGATGCAACTGCGTCGCTGCATTCATCACAGGTCGTGAATTTTCGGTAGCGGACACGGGCCAATCCTTAACTCGGTCACGCATTTCCACCACCAGACGCTCAGACATTTTTTTCCCGACCCCTGGTATCTTAACCAAAGTAGCACTATCACCCGATTCAACACATTGTACAAAATGTGCCAATTCTAAGCTTGATAAAATCGCTAATGCTAATTTGGGTCCTACACCACTCATTTTGATTAGGCTACAAAACGCCTGCTTCTCTGCCATTTGATGAAACCCATATAATAATTGAGCATCTTCTCTGACCACAAAGTATGTATGCAAAGAAACCTCATCACCCACCTCACCGATCGCACAACAAGTGCTCATGGAGGCTTCAACTTCATAGCCAACACCATGTACATCAATCACAAGCTGTGGTGGTGTTTTCACTAATAACTTACCACTCAAATGCGCAATCATGATGAGGTTCTCCGTAATTTGGTTTGACCATTGATAGTGATAAAATCTTCTGCTCGCAATCGTCTAGCCGTGCGACCCATAAAACATAATTCGCCTCCACCACTATGTTGCCCATGACATAAGGCAATCGCCAACGCATCAGCAGCATCTGCTTGTATCGTACCTGCTAAATTTAACCGCTGTTTCACCATGTGTTGTACCTGTGATTTATCTGCAGCACCGCTGCCAACAATAGTTTGCTTGATTTTACGAGGTGCATATTCAGCACAAGTGAGGTTAAATAACCCACAAGCAACGATGGCCGCTCCTCTTGCTTGCCCAAGCTTCAATGCACTATCCACATTCTTACCCATAAAAACAGTTTCAATGGCAACTTCTGTAGGTTGATGCTTTTCTATCACATCACTTATATGACTAAAAATACATTGCAGCTTTTCAACTAAGCTATCACCAGCAACACGCACCACACCATGATCAACATGAATTACGTTGCTTTTGTGATAATCAATCACACCAAACCCTGTCAATAAGCTACCTGGATCAATACCAAGAATTCTTAACGAATCACTATCACTCGCCACTTAATTGGGCCAATACTGTGTTAGGAATATTGACATTACTATGAACCTCTTGCACATCATCTAGGTATTCTAGCCGATCAATAAAACGCACAAACTTCTCTGCTTGCTCGGCATCACTCAATGTTATTTGCGTCGAAGCCACTTGCTCAATTTCTGCTGATAAAGGCTCAAATCCAGCATGTACAATCGATTCTTTCACATCAACTAGGTGATCAGGACTTGTCACTACCGTCACATCGTCTTCATGCTGAACAACATCTTCTGCACCTGCCTCCAACGCCACTTCAATCAATTTATCTTCATCACAGCTACTATCAAAATAAAGCATCCCTTGCTGAGTAAATAAGTAAGCAACTGAACCGTCAGTGCCTAAATTTCCACCGTGCTTACTAAAAGCATGTCGCACTTCTGCAACAGTACGATTGCGATTATCTGTCATACAATCGACCATTACTGCAACTCCAGCAATACCATAACCCTCATAACGAATTTCTTCTAAATTGGTTCCTTCATCATCGCCAGCCCCTTTTTTCACTGCACGATCAATGGTATCTCTAGTCATATTGGCAGACAGCGCTTTATCAATCGCGGTACGTAATCTCGGATTGCTACCAACATCACCACCACCCAAACGTGCTGCCACAGTAATTTCTCGAATTAGTTTGGTGAAAATCTTGCCACGCTTTTTATCTACTGCTGCTTTCTTATGCTTAATATTTGCCCATTTACTGTGACCTGCCACTTGTCATACACTCCATCAATCAAAAAATGTGTTATCATCAACAACACATTATACGGAAACTAAATAATAATTTCAGCATGTTAAAAGTCGCATTAACAGGTGGTATTGGTAGCGGGAAAAGCACCATTGCACGATACTTTCATCAACTTGGCGTACCCATTGTTGATATGGATAAAATCGTAAAAGAGCTGACCAAAGCTAACACAGAAATCACTCAACAAATTATTGCACATATTGGTCACACAATCGTAACACCTGAAAATAGTCATGCGATTGATCGTAGTAAATTGCGCGAACATATCCAAACGAACCCACAGGAAAAACAATGGCTGGAGAACTTAATACATCCTGCAGTCCGCCAAATAGCTCATGCTGAAATTGCTCAAATTAGCACACCGTATGTCATCATTGAAATTCCACTATTAAGCAAGAAAACTCCTGACTCACTGTATGACCGTGTTTTGTTAGTTTGTAGCAAGAAAAACAATCGAAACACACGGATTCAACAACGTGATCATATCTGTGAAAATGAAGCAACCCAGCGTATCCAGACCCAATACATTCAAGAACAACAGCAACTGGCAGATGACATCATTATCAACGATGCCAACTTAACAACACTCAAAGAAAAAGTGACTAATTTTCACTCATGTTATTTAAGAATGTCAGCAGCCAAGGAAGAGAACATTTCAAAATCTAGTGATTGAGCACCATCAGATAAAGCCTGATCGGGATTTGGATGCACTTCTATCATTAAGCCATCAGCACCACACGCAATCGCTGCTTTACTCATCGGCGCAATCAATGAACGCCTTCCTGTACCATGACTTGGATCAACAATCACTGGCAAATGAGATAACTCATGCAACATCGGCACAGCTGCTAAGTCCAAGGTATTTCGTGTCAAAGGTTCAAATGTCCGAATACCGCGCTCACATAAAATCACCTGCTGCTGTCCAGCAACCATAATATGCTCTGCCGCCAATAAGAACTCTTCATACGTTGCTGCTAATCCACGCTTCAATAAAACGGGCTTATCTTGCTCACCCACTGCTTTAAGCAAACTGTAGTTACACATATTACGCGAACCAATTTGCAAAATATCGACATATTTAGCCACCACACCGATATCACGAGCATCCATCACCTCTGCCACGCAAGGTAACTCATGATTATCTGCCGCATCACGTAATAATTTAAGCCCATCGACCTCTAATCCAGCAAAACTATAAGGGGAGGTTCTAGGTTTAAATGCACCACCACGTAATATATGTGCACCTGCCTGACTAACACACTCTGCTGTTGTATTAATCTGTGCTTCAGACTCAACTGAGCACGCGCCAGCAATCAATGTTAAGCCACTGCCAATTTGATGGTTTGGCAAGTCAACCACAGTGCGCTGAGATTCGTTTTTACGTGCTGCTAAGTGGTATATGCCCATCGTACTTCAAGGTTTAGAATGGTGGCTATGGGTGGACTCGAACCACCGACCCCAGCATTATGAGTGCTGTGCTCTAACCAGCTGAGCTACATAGCCATTCAGAAGGATTGGATTCTGACCGTTTGCCACGCTATTGTCAAGCACCCACTTTAATCAAATGCACCTTGAAAACAAGGGTTGAATTGGGGCCAATTGCATTACCGGCACCTTGTTCTCCGTACGCAAGGTTACTGGGAATATAGAGCATCCAAGTCGCCCCTGGTTTCATACGAACCAATGCCTGCTGCCAACCTTGAATCACGCCTTGCACAGGAAACTGTATCGGTTGGTGTCGGGCATATGAGCTATCAAACACCTTACCATTCAATAGTTTGCCTTCATAATTAACCGTCACAACATCTGTTGGCTTAGGTGATACACCTCGACCTTTTTTCAGTATTTTATATTGCAAGCCACTCTTCAATATGACCACTCCTTTTTCTTTCGCATTATGAGCTAAAAATTGTTTTCCTGCCTGTAGGTTTTCCTGAGCAGGTGTCTTTGGCTTTTTAGCCTGACATGCGACCAATAACAGCAAGCTCATAGCAACCGCACTGATTTGTATTAATTTTCTCATCATCATTACCTCTTTTATTATTTAATATTCCCATTATTCAGGGTTTTCTAAACTCAACATTCCCGTATTATAATCATATGCAAAGATCTCAGCATAACGTCCCCAATCAATCACAACCTTCAAGACTTCTTCGGCAACTTCTTCACTAAAATGATCTTCCAACTCTCCTAAGAAACGTGACTCTGATGCACGATTACCTGAACGCTCATCTAAAACATGGCGAATGCGCCATGCTAAGGGCACATGACGCAACAAATGTTCAGCAAATAGTTTTTTACGCTCTAAAATATCAGCCTCGTAAAAACATTTTCCAGCAGCAGTTAACTCAATATCACCATCAGCAACCATCGCAAAACGTAAAATTTCAAGCGACTCCATAACAGGGAATAAATCATCAATATCTAAGTGCAGTTCTTCAGCAATTTCTGGTAGATCCACCTCTTCTTTTTCATTCTCAAATAGAGCCTCTAAGAAACCTGTCATTTCAGAAACACCCGCTTGTGGCAAACGGTAACCCATCTCAATAATTTTAAATTGCCCTGCCGAACGTGCACCTTTTTCTTTGGCGTAGTTCTTAGTCATCAAAGTATAAACCTCATCAACTAAACGCCGAAATTCTGGTGACTCTTCTTCTCGAGGATGTACCAAGTCAACTTTCAACTCACTGCGAATGGAGCCAGGGTTACTACCAAAGATTAAGACACGATCCGCTAATAACACAGCTTCTTCAATATTGTGTGTCACTAGAACAATACCTTTAATATTTGTTTTCTTAGCTTGCCAAAGATCCAGCAAGTCACCTTTTAGGTTATCAGCAGTGAGCACATCTAGGGCAGAGAATGGTTCATCCATTAACAATACATCAGGATTAACTACCAACGCACGAGCAAAACCAACCCGCTGCCTCATCCCACCTGAAAGCTCTTTAGGATATGCTGATTCGAAACCATCTAACCCGATCACATCAATCGCCTCTAAGGCACGAGCACGACGCTCAGATCGAGAAACACCTTGCGCTTCCAATCCCAATTCTACATTTTGTAACACCGTGAGCCATGGCATCAAAGCAAAGCTTTGGAATACCATCGAAACCCCAGCAACAGGGGATGTGACAGGTTGTTGTTGATATAAAACGTTCCCAGCAGTCGGTTTAATTAACCCCGCAAGGATTCTCAGCATCGTTGATTTACCAGAGCCAGACTTCCCCAATAAGGCAACGATTTCACCTTCTTGCAAAGTAAAGTTCAGGTCTTCAAGCACATGGAGGTCTTGCTGGTCATTATTTTTAAATGACTTGCGGACTTGATTAACTTGGATTAAGGCGGAATCTAGCATGCCAAGCATTCTACTCATATCCATGGAGCATTTGAAGCTATTTCAGCGAAAACGGGTTATAGTTCACACCAACATCATCCGAATCAAGATCGTACTTGCGCTTAAGCTCTTTCACCACCAACACCGGTAACCAAAGCACCACCAAAACTCCAGCCACATTACACAAGCACTGCTTCAGCATTAATAGCAGCAATTGCCACGCCTCCATTTGCCCATAAAAAGTCAACCCATAGAAAACCACCACATCTAATATCACTCCGACAATAACAGACACTAGACTCCTCAACCAAAACAACCGACCTTTGAGCATAAATTTACTCCTAGACAGCAAATATATACTCGAAAACCTCCCCACCACAACTGCGAAAAAACCTGCAAAGCTTACTCGAATCAATGGATCCAACACTTGAATAAATGCATTCTTTAGCCCCCAACCAACAGGTGCCGGCATCCGATTGATCCCAAAAAGCAAGCAAGCAAACAGCAGGTCAGAGGCGATACTCAACCAAATCAATCTTCTGGCAACTGCATATCCAAACAATTCAGCTATGACGTCATTGAGTATATAGGTTAACGGATAAATCATACTGTCTGCGAGAAACTGAACACCTCCCACTAAAACATAGCGATGCACAGCAATATCACAAGCTAATTCCAAGGTGATAAAAAGCACCACGCATATCATGAGCACCCTTGTTTTTACATCAATCATATCTGATAACGTTTTTGTGCCAAACGATAGAGCGGCTGCCACAGAAATCGATTAATCAGCACGACAAATGCACACATCATCAACGTACCTAACCACAGATGATGAAAGTCACCGTGAATCGTCGACTCAGTAATATAAGCACCCAAGCCAGTCGCCACCAAGTGGTGCGAACCCCATGCAACTACTTCGGCAACAATACTCGCATTCCAAGCACCACCTGCTGCAGTAATACAACCCGTTACTAAGTAAGGAAAAACACCTGGTAAAATCAGAGTACGCCAACGCAACCACCCTGTCACTTGTAAGTTTCTTGCCGCTTGCTGAATATCTTTCGGCAGTGCTCGCATTCCAGCAATAACATTAAACAATACATACCACATCGTTCCCAGAACCATAAGCGGCGCAGTCCAAACATTAACATTCAAGTGATAGCGGACAATAGCAATCACCACCAAAGGAAAAAACAAATTAGCGGGAAAAGCTGCCAAAAACTGAATCATCGGCTGAGCAACTGCAGTTACTCGCGCATTTTGCCCAATCCATACACCCAAAGGCAACAGTAAGGCAACACTTAAAATGATTAAAATGGCAACTTTTAATCCAGTAACACACCCTAAATACCCAACATGGAGCAAAGTATCCAAACTCACCGACTGATACAAAAAAAAGCCAAGGTGATAGAGCATGAATCCCACTGTCAAATAGAGCAGCGATGGCAAAAAATAACGTGCCAACCACCGCTCACTTACTTCATTAATCATCTTGTGACGGGGTTTAGTCAGCTTATTAAGCCATACAATCCCAACAAAACGATCCCATATGATTGCTATCAAACGGTTGAATTGTCTAACAAGGCGAGTACGCTGAAATAACTCCACAAGCCATGAATTTGCCAAATCACTCTCGTCATCGGTTTCAAACTTGAATTGATCTGTCCAAGCAGATAATGGGCGAAACAAGCACTGATCATAAAGTAAAATCACACAGAACATGGCAACAATTGCACTGACAATCGCCACTTTATTTGCCTGTGAAATTGCCAACGCAATATACGAGCCAATTCCTGGCAAAGTAATGCTTTGGTTGGCAACAGAAATGGCTTCAGATGCGACAACAAAGAACCAGCTAGCCGACATCGACATCATCATATTCCAAATCAATCCTGGCATGGCAAAGGGAACCTCAACACGCCAAAATTTACGCCACCCAGATAAACGCAACATCTGTGAAGCTTCTTGTAAATCATGTGGAACTGTCTTTAAACTTTGATAAAAACTCAAAGTCATATTCCACACTTGAGAAGTGAAAATTGCAAAGATAGATGCACACTCAACACCAAACAAGCGATTAGGAAACAGCCAAATAAACCCAACGATACTAATCGATAAAAAGCTCAAAATAGGCACGGATTGCAACACATCAATTAAAGGAATAATAACACGTTCAGCAAGCGGTCTTTTCGCAGCCCAAGCACCCACCACGAAAGTAAAAACTAGTGAACAAATCATCGCTATCAACATACGCAAACTACTACGTAGTGCATAATACGGTAAATAGTGCCAGTCCAAATGGATTGGAATCGGTTGCCCTAAGTGATAAGGTGCAGCCATTCTGCTTGCCCCCCACACTAACAAAGCAAGAAACGCTGCCATTAAACCAAAAGCAATCGCATCCCAATAATTGGGCATCGCCCATTGGTTACTTTCTAAACGATAAAATGTAGGTTGTTTTTTTTGCATGCTATTCATGACATCAATAATGCGAGGCAGTCTAACAAAAACATCTCACAAAATCACGGTATTGCCAACCGATCACCAGCCCATAAAATTGTTTCCATGATACAAGTTAAAAGTGCCCATGCTATTGTCGGCTCACTGCCCGACTTAAACCACTGCTTAGCTGCGTTATTGAGTCAGGATTATCGACTCATCAAAGTAAATCATCATCTCATTCATCATTTGCCAACCATCCACCACAGCAAAAGTTGGCAACGATCTTTTACCCTATGGAAAAAAATGTGTCACGCCATCAATCAGCTAAGCTCAGCTGATTCATTGGAAAAAATTGCGATTATCATTTATGCACCCCTACCCTCAAAAGAGACACAAACCATCTATTTTGCTCACGCGAAAAAACACTTACACCCTCACAACACAATCACTTGGTTAGATCCTGATCAATACTCCCCCAATCAAATCATCGACATGTGCGCATCATATGATACCAAGGATACAATACTCGCAACGTTACAGCATGATTGCGAATACTACACTTGCCTACATTTAAGCAACACACCACAAGATGACACCAAAACTCCAAGTATTAAACTAACAGCATTAGCAGATCAACCATTACAAGATTTGCTCACCACTGCTGAAACCATTCACACCATTTGGACAATGGCAGATTTGAATGATCAGGCCATTGCTCAACAACACTACCAAGCACACTTATGTTGCTGGCGAGATCATTTCAAAATAAAACCTGAACACTACCCAATTGCCTTGAGCTGTTTTAACATCGGTGCACAATCTACCCACGCCTTTATCCTATTAATTGCGATCGCATGGCAACAACAGCAATATGCACAAGTCAATCATCAACATCTCATTTGGCTTCCCTCTCAAAAAAATGATCACTATCTTTCCATCCATTATGAAACGGAGACTACACATGCAAGCTCAGAAGCTCACCAAAAATGAACCACATCAGATTGCCATTGTTAAAGCAATCAACTCATGGGGAAGACCCACTCAAGTCACGACCAAATCCCACTCAATCATTCAAATTGATTCTCATACCAAATCAATGCCAGCAGTGACTATCGGTGACCAAGTCATCATCACCTGCATCGATGATCAATGGATTGCCACCGATGCGATCACATCAAGCCAAGCACCTACTCAGCAAACTTTCCAAGTCGATGAAGCCGGTAATTTGCACCTACAACATGGCAAAGCCTCTATCATCCTAAAAACGGATGGTATTTCGCTAAAAATTAATCAACAACAAATTCACTTGAGCCATAACGGCACCTTGCAAGTTGGCGCAAAAAACCTCAAACTGCTCAGTGAGCAAGCAACTCATATCCACACTGACGGAGTGCTACACGTTCAATGAAAACCTTCACCATCAATGGTAAAACACCGGTTCATCAACAAAGCGATGGCACGCTCACCACCACCGACGTTTGTTTTGATCACAAATATAAACCCACTCCCTATCAGAACACCGCACATTCAAAAGATTCCGCCGACACTTCAAGTGATGTTTTTTATGACGGCAATCCATTGTGCCATAAGAAATCTTGCTTTAGTAAAAGCTCAGGCAGTGGTCCTAATGGTGGTGTTCATTCTGGCACTAAAAATGGTAAAGCCACTTTTATCACCGCATCCTCCGATGTTTTTATTAATAGCATTCCTGCCGTGCGTGAAGGTGATCTCATGGTGTCGAATTGTCAAAACACAGCACCTGCACCTTTGCAACAGCCCAGCGCTTCTTATACCAACCATGCGCCCAACTTAACCAATAATCAAGCCCCTCAAGCAGATCCTCATTGTTTTACCATCTCCTGTAGCGGTATTGGGGAATATCAGTTGCCTCAAATGCTGGAATGGCAGTCCATTCAAGGCACGTCACATCAATTAGCCTTGGGATTAACCAGTGATCTGCAACAGGGTATTTTACGACAACTCAGTTTGGGCAATCTTCCTGATCAACCCTATCAACAAAGCTTGTTGGTCGATTCGATGTATGGCAATCCATTACGCATTCCTTTGCAAGCTCATAGCCAAGCGGTCAGCGAAAAAACAGCAGCCCCCAAAGTCGCTCAAGAACCTGATCAGTTTGTCGCAGTCAATTTTCGACTGGATTCAGGTTTTAATGGGCAGGCACCTCAACCCAATGCTGATGATTTTCGCACGCTCATGCAATATCATCCTGAGGTACGTGGCGAGTTTTATCCTCAAATTGAATCTTATCTTCAAGATAATCCTAAGGTCACTACTTATCCTGCTTGGATTAGCATGCTCGATGAGGTAGGTCAATCTATCGCGCCTGCTGTGGCTGATTTGAATGAGCTTGATTCTTTGCCTGAAAATGGTTGGATTTATATTTTTAAAGCAGGATTTTTATGGCGTGAATTGCAAACTCAGCAGAAGTTAACCACGATTCCTGCTTATCAGGAGGTCGATTTAGCTCGTCAGGCTGGGTTAAATAAACGTGAACCCAGCAGTGTATTGCAATATCACGTTGTGCTGCCTCATCAACTTGCTGGCAAGTCTCCTCAATTACAGCTCTTTTATACGCCATTTCAGTTAAGCTGGCAGCGTATTAATGATTATGGAGGCATGTCTGTTCGTGATCCACGTCTTCAAGCTGCTCGTCAGTTTCATCCAGTGTCGATGCCTTTGCAGTCAGCTCACACCGCTTCTGCCAGTAGTTTGTTATCTCAACGGGCTACCTCGCTTGATTTATCTCCTTGGGTGAAAACCGCTCCTAGTGTGAATACGATGGCAGTCAAGAGTACTCCCAATTCGCAACAAACACCGATGTGTTTAGTGAATGAGCAAGGGTTGCCGCATGTATTATTGAGCGATCCTATTGGTGATGTGCTTGGTGTTATCAGTGATCTCAGTCTTGCCTTGAGTGAGCTAAAAGATATCATGACCAAGGTGCAAGCTCATCCTCAGTTTCATAGTGCTTTGCTCAGTTATCAATTATTTTTTAACGATCAAGTTGCCCAGCAACAACATGCCATAGATCAAGTCAGTGATAGCCTTCAAAACGCCTCTTCTCATGGCATCCCCACACCAGCCGCTGGTTTGGCAGGTGCTGCCTTAGCCGATCAAATAGCAACTCGAGCCAACCCTTTCACCGATACACGCTCGAAATTAGATCAAACAAAAATTGAGACTATTTTACAAGTCAAACAACGTCGGGCAAAGCGCGAGAGAATTCGCATACTACAAGCCACGTTGATACGCTTAATTCAACCACATCATACCCCGCTGACAATTAACGATTATTTAATCTCACCACAACAAAGCAAATTAACCAATACAAAAGATATCAGTGGTGATAGCCCGCTGATTGCTGGCGCAGACTTGAATACCGCTTTGGTTGATTTGTTTTCTTTAGCACCCATCGATGCTTTTAATGCTCAAGCTTATTACGGAGTTGCCCATCAAATACTGGCTCAAGCCATTGGCTTAACGAGTATCGAACCGAGCTTGGTTGATCAAAGCCTTAATCTGCCAGCAGATATTCATCGTGATGCGTTTTTGTTAGGGCATGCTTATTGGCTCAGCTTAACGCAGTCATCACACCCTCTGCATCATTATCTTTTTCCCAGTGTTGCGCAAGCACAGGCGATGGCGCCGTATCGTGATTCGATGGATTTTCGCTTTGAATTATTATCACAACCGCTTGCTAAACCCAGCAAGGAGCATCCTTTTCATTTAGCCGCCTTTGCATCCTTATTTCTGCAAGCTCACCCTGCCGCGGTTTTGGATATCACCCACAGCAGTTTGTCGAGTTTGACTCACGCGCAGTTTTCCGTCAATCATTTGCTCAAGCCTGCGTTGTTGAAAAGCAGTTTGACTCAATGGAGTAATTTACTCAAAGCCACGGGGAACGAGGTGTTGTTGGCAATGACATTGAGTCAAAATATTCCTGAGGGTCATTTACCCATTGGTTTTCAAGCGCAGTATTTGACCCCTTATATTCAGCATGTTACGCAGACCACCGTGCCATTTCCTAATCCAAAACAAGGCACGATGGTCAGTAGTTATCAGCAAGTAGGCAAACAGTGGAAGCTAGCTGGACAAACGCATACTGCTAAAGCCATGCCTTTTGCGGGCATTGCGCTGGAAGAAGCCGTTGCGCCGATCAGTAGCGCTGAGCAATTGGCCGCGGGGTTAGTGAAAGCGGTTGAACAAGTTGATCGCGCTCAGCGTTGGGTAGTCTCATTGCCTAAGCGCATGGATGATTTGCAATTGGCGAAGCAGGGTACACGATTTTTGACTGCTGTGTTGTTGCCGCTGGAGGTTTATCATTTTGGGTTGGCTACTAAAGCTTGGGCTCACAGTGGTTTCAAATTCGAGAAATCTTCCGAGTTCACACAAACCTTGCTGGCGTCCATCTACACCTTACAAATGGTAGCAGAAAGTTGGGTTCAGGATGATGATTCGATTACGAAGTTTTTTGAGAACAACGCTGGCGATTTATCTAACGACTATATGAATTTAGTAGAAACAGCTCATTCCACCCTGAACCCATTACAATTCGCAGGCGTGGTGGTCGATGGCATGACCGCATGGATGGCGGCTGATCAAGCTTATCATGCCATTCAACAAGGTCAGTTCAGCACCGCTGGCGCAGCTGTACTCCAATCTACTGGCGCAACGGTGAATGCGCTGAGTTTAATCGGAAAAAGCTTTGAGAAAGCAGTCCAAGAGGCGATTGAAGTTGGTACATTAGATGAGCTTCCTGCCTACGTCGAATTCTTTTACGCTTTTGCACCTTGGGGATTTGCCAGTAGCTTGCTGATGATTGCAACCAGTTTACTGGTTGACTACCTCAAACCCACCGCATTAGAAAGCTGGGCAACCCACAGTCCGTTTGCACAATCACCACAAACACCTACCATCACCCAAGATCAACAACTGACTTATCAATTATTGAACTGCTTGTTTCAACCTAAGATTGAAGCTCGCATTGATCACAATCAATCACCTCGTGTCGAATTAGTGGTGCAATTGGATCCGATGCTCTTTAAACCCGAGCGTGACAGCATCGAGATTCAATGGCAAGCTAACTGGCAACAAGTCTCCAATCAAACGTCAATGACACCCAGCTTAATGCCCAGTGCCATGACAACACAAGCTTCTGCTCCTCAACTACTCACCGCACAACCTTTGTCGATCCAGCAGCAGTTTAATCAACAAGGTCAGCTGATAACCTTAACTTTTAATTATGATCTCAATGGCCTGCATCAAGCCTTGAAAGCGCACAGCTCGCTACCACAGGCTGAAGCACTCACCAGCATACAACTACAAGCACAAGTGACTTTTACCCTACAACAGCATTATCAATTACCCATGCAAACCAGCACTGAAAATGATGATGAGAAAAATAATCCAGCCTATTATGCCAGTAACACAGTGAGTAGCCATGCCCAATAACCCTTACACTCAAACTGCTTACCGTAAAAGCCAGTTGGTTAAAGATCATAATCGTAAAGGTAAAAAACCAACCCATGATAAAATGGGTTATCTTGATCCTGAGCTGATGATTGCTGAACCTATCTGCAAAAGCTCTTTAGCCAACAGGTACTTCATTCGCTCTAAAAAATCTAAAAAATATGTCAATGCGTTAACCCCAACGCAACTATTAGAATACAAAAAACAACCCCACCACATCATTGCAATCGGTAGTTTTTTAGGTAGCTTCGTCAACGTAGTCGGATTCTTCTATCTAATGATCACCATTCTTGTTTGGGCTGGGTTTATCATGTTTTGCATAGGATTAGGATACACTTTACTCACCAATCCTTTAAGCTTGAACTTCCAAATCCTTTACCGCATTTCTTTTCTTTTCATCTACTCCTACACAGCCCGCTTCATCCTCGGAAAACTGATTCCCCACCTGCCCGATTCACCAAAGAACTACAAAGTGTTTGATCGTCACACTGGCATGGTTAATTTCCGTGAAAAAGTCACCTACCCCTTTGCTGACTTCGACCCTATTTGGGCAAAAAATTACAACAACACTGGCGGTATCAGCTATGCCTTTGGCTATCACCACCGTTATTCAGGCACAATATTTACCGTAAAATCCGGTCTGCCCTACTCTCAACTCTACATCTGGGCGCAATATTTTGATCAGTTTATGGATGTTGAATGCCCACTGCCTGATGTTCCTGCACTAGAGGATTTCCGCCACCTCGACCCCACCACTCAAGCCTATGATCAAACAAACAACAGAGACCCTCATTTTTGGCGTAAAAAAACTAAAGAAGAAATTCGTGCTTTAGAAAAAGCCGCGAGAATACGCGCTAAAGAAACCTTAAAAGCACAAGGAGTTGTCGGAAAACCCAGTGATTATCTGCCTTATGAGGTGGTTGATGATGATAGCACTACAATTAAACATTGAAAGTAACACAACTACTCATCCATCATTCCGCGCAAAGTCGCGGAATCTAGGCGTGCTTTGTAAGTTGTTGGATTGCTCTGAGGGATTATAGTTTGACAATTTACTCATGTTTTATGAATTCAGTTATATTCGATAGTTACTTTATTTACTGAAGGTGCATATTCACGACATGCTTTTACCAAAGCATTCAGTTGAAAGAATTTTCTTTCTTCTCCTCTAGCACCGTACAAGAAACTTTCTTGTATAACACCATTATTAAACGTTTTTATTTTTAACAACCAATATTCCTTACCTGTGTCATCATTATGAGCTATAGCTGTTAGTGATATTTCTAAATCAAGCTTGGATAAAAATATTAAATCTGATTTTGTTAATTGCATTTTGTTTTTTAAAAATAATTATAAATTAAAAGGTTATTATTTAAACGATTTCTCGTGTCCGATCATTTTGAATATCAGAAATTGAGTTACATTCTAGAATGATGATATCAGTTAATGCTTCTACCGCATGTGTTATCAATGGATAGACAGCGATAGAACTAGGTGAGGTAATGATTTGCTCGTCTTTATGGTTAGATCCTATTTTTCTATATGAAAACTTAATTTCTCCAGATATGAGTAAGAAAATTTTAGGATTGGTGGCAGATTCTTTTCCTGTATGATAGGTGTTTCCAGAGAATGAGCCTTTTTTTCGAGTTAAATAAATATAACTGTCCTGTTTTCTTGGAATATTAAACTCTGACGTTACACCTCGTTCATCATTACTGAGTTCCGAGAAAGGGGTTATTATGATAGTTTTTTCTTTTAGTGACATAGAGTGTTCCTTGCTTTAATTATTTAAACGGATATTAAACGAGGTGGCATTTTCAATTTCGTTAACTTGCTTTTTATAAATAATAAGCTCTTTATGTTTCGATAATGTATTAGCCAATCGATAGGTGAGAAATTAATGATGTTTTTTGATAACAACATACGAGATATTTCTTTGTCTTGTTTCTGCTTAGTCATCAGCAAATAAATTTTTTGTATTAGAGAGAGTTTATTAAGATCTGAACAATTCCGACCATGCATCATCCAGTGTAAAGGGGTTGCACCAAATATATTGTCATCAAAAATATGCTTGTCTGAGCATAAGATAATGAGCTTTTCTATCATTAATAGATTTTTATTGTTACATGCAAAATGTAAACAATTGAAGCCAAGCTTGTTTTTTGATGTTACTGCCCATTTATTAGTTAAGTATTTATCTAGAACCTGATCAAATGCTTGTTGGTTATCAAACCTAGCCGCGAGCATTAGAAGGTCGTCATTATCCACTGTTTTTGATAGCAGTGATGTATTATTTATAGCAGATAGTAAGAATGCTACAACATTATTTTGATTGTTAATAACAGCCCAGTGAATAGGGGTATAGCCACATTCATTTTCGACTTGAAGTAAGGATGTATGCATTTTCTTTAGACAATCGACTTTCCCTGTTAATGCATGTAAGAACGCATCGTTTGTGGCAGAGCCAAACTTTCTTATATAGTCACAGTTTATATCGGTTATATTAAATTCCATACCAACACGTACAAATAGCTCTATTTTTCTATAGTCATCGCCTTCTATTAGTTGAGAAACAACAGTTTTTTCCATAGGAACATGACCAAAAATTACATTTAAAAAATGTTAAGTAAAAGCTCAACATTACCAGTGTGCATTATAAACAATCTTACTAAATATTCAAACAATATCAGATACAATACAAACAAAACCTAAATATTGTTATTGCAATATTAAAATATTGATAGTAGATTAATGATTAATTGCTGGGTTTTATAAAAACCTAACTTTGTATTTCCAATTTGGTTTTGGTCATTCAAACAACGGGGCAAGTATCAAGAGAATCAATAGACGGGGTAGAGATCGTCAATCAAAATACAACTCAGAGAACCAAAATGCACACACAATCCCAACACAGCAGATTTTACACGACCCTTGATAACTCGATCGCCCATATCTCAAACCAACACAGTCATTTTTTGTGGCACTTTATTTCCGAGAAAAACCTCATCATCATCGCCAACTCTATGGATATTGATATCAATCAAGCTCAACTAATTCAAAACGATCTCCTGCATCAATTTGAAGCATTCAACATAACCCAACTGCATCAAGTGTTGGTTGAAAAACACTGTCAAGTTGGTTGTAAATATTATTGACAGCACAATGACATCAACAGCTCATCATAAATCATTGCAAATTCAAGCAAAAAACCTCAAACTGCTCAGTGAGCAAGCAACTCATGATAAAACGGGTTATCTTGATCCTGAATTATTTATTGATACCCCTATAATAAGAGATACTTTGCAATCGGTAGTTTTTTAGGTAGCCTCTCTTTTCATCTACTCCTACGCCATCCGCTTCATTCTCGGAAAACTGATTCCTCACCTGCCCGATTCACCAAAGAACTACAAAGTGTTTGATCGCCACACTGGCATGGTTAATTTCCGTGAAAAAGTCACCTACCCCTTTGCTGACTTCGACCCCATTTGGGCAAAAAATTACAACAACACTGGCGGTATCAGCTATGCCTTTGGCTATCACCACCGTTATTCAGGCACCATCTTTACTGTAAAATCTGGTCTACCCTATTCTCAACTCTACATTTGGGCGCAATATTTTGATCAGTTTATGGATGTTGAACGCCCACTGCCTGATGTTCCTGCACTAGAAGATTTCCGCCACCTCGACCCCACCACTCAAGCTGATGATCAACAAACAACAGAGACCCTCATTTTTGGCGTAAAAAAACTAAAGAAGAAATTCGTGCTTTAGAAAAAGCCGCGAGAATACGCGCTAAAGAAACCTTAAAAGCACAAGGAGTTGTCGGAAAACCCAGTGATTACCTACCTTATGAAGTGGTTGATGAAGATGATGACGCTACAATTAAACATTGAAAATAACGCAACTACTCATCCATCATTCCGCGCGAAGTCGTCGAATCTAGGCGTGCTTTGCACGCTAAACTCACAAGGGGAGTTTGTGGATCCTGCGACTTCGCGCAGGATGACGCAGGAGCGAACAGTCACCCCAGATCAACAGTTCACTTATCATTGGTACTTTATTTAGCTAACTGACATGCCACTTGCTTTACCGCTATCTGCTCTCCAGCCCAACTTTTCCACTTTTTCACAACCTTCACTTGATTCATATTTTGTAACAAAAGCACACGATCTGTATGAGATAAATTGTGGCAATATTGATTACGAACAAAGTCAAATCGCTGTGCAAATTGAACCACATTTCCAAGTTGATTCCATGTAGAATCAAAAAAAGCAATACTCGTAGCAAAAACACCACCTAATATAAACAATCCAAACCACTGAAAATTATCAAAGGTTATTTTATTCTGACACAGTGCTTTCCCCCAAAAACACAGACCAAACGCAGTCAAACTATTCGCTACAATCTTCAACCATGCCTCAATGAATAACATTGTATAAAGAAATAAACTGGTCAATGGTAATGTATTTGAATTGACATCAAAAACATCGTATATGGTTTGATGAACTTCGCTTGAAATAAAAAAATATAAAATGAAATTGACACCTATAACCACATAATATGTGATTTTGGTCATTAATGGATTATTCCATGTCGTAGAAACAATGCTTGTCAACCATATAACAGCACTTACAATGCTCAAAAAAGAAACAACCAAAAGTCCAAGTAAAAAAACCACCCCTAAGACAACACCTTGATGCAAAACAAATAAAGCAAGTAATACCAACCCTAACAACACCAATAGAGCAATCCATAATCTATTGGCTGTCAATTGAAAAAACGACATCATACCCCGCTCATATCACTTCAAAGCAAACGGGTTATAATTGACACCATAGTCATCTCCGTCAATACCGTATTTACGTTTCACCCACGTAACCACCGTAATAGGCAAGCTGAAATATAACATCGTAAATAGTATATTAGTTAGATAATTATTTCTTAAAATTTCAATCAAATGATGTGTTGGAATAACTTGATAGAAGATAATAAAGTCGGACAATAGCGAGTGTACGCTCATGCCTAATGACATCGCAAAAATACAGCGTAACCAAAAAAATCGCCCTGCAAACATCAATTTACTTTTCGATAATATATAAATACTAAAAAAACGCCCAACTAATCCACCAATCACACAACCAAAACTTAGTCGCAATAATGGATTAAGTACGATATCAAATGATGATTGTTGTTGCCAAAATGAAGGCACGGGCAAATGATTAGCTCCCACAATCATGAGAGCAAATAGAACGTCAGCTATTAATCCCAGCCAAATTAACTGCCTTGCTGTGCAGTAACCAAATAACTCAGCAACGATATCACAAATTGCATAAGTGAGCGGGTAGTAAAATGAAGCACCTAACAAGGTTAGCCCCACCAAAGATACATAGCGATGCGCCAAAATATCACAAGCTAAATTAATGGTAATGTAAGCAACTACGAATATCACTAATAAACGTACTTTAATCACACCTATCGGCTCATTACTTCTCAATTCAATCTTCACAGTAATCCTTTCATTTTATATATACCCATCGCCTTTCAAGACAACGTGTCAGCTGTAAGAATCATTAACACGAGAAACTAGTGCCTGAAATTCTTTTTCATAGGTATGTATTGTGTCGAACTGTGCTTTTGTTTTCAAACATACCTCTTCATCAATCGGTATCACAGCACTGCCTGCTGCCATAATTTCCAACTGCAGTCGACACGTCTTTTCTAAATAATACTGCAAATAACATGCCTCTTCTATAGTAGCCCCTGTTGACAATAACCCATGGTTGCGTAACAACATAACTCGCTTATCTTGCAAAGAGCGTGCAATCTGCTCACCTTCATCATCCAACGCTAAGCCGTCATAATCATGATATGCCACATCGCCATAGAACCGTAAAGATCTTTGATTTACAAAGAGTAAGCCACTGTCTAAAGATGCAACCGCCACACCTGCATCACTATGAGTATGAAAAACTGACATCACTTGTTTATTATTACGATAAACACCCGCATGAATATTGATTGCTTGCGGCATCATGTCATGATCATTCAGCTCCATCAAATTCCCAGATAAATCGCAGTGTATTAAATTTTCAGGCGTCACTTTCTCAAATAGCACATTCAATGGCGTAATCAACAGCTGATCAGTACCTGGAATACGCGCACTCAAGTGTGTTGCCAATAAATCATCCCAACCATAATATTGAATAATATGGTGTGCTGCTGCAAGTTTTTCTCTTAATGCTTTTACTTCATTGATCATTGAGCAGTGTACCCCCCATCTATAGGCAAGGCAGCACCATTAATATAACTACTTTCTTCAGATAGCAAAAAAGCGATAAATGCAACAATTTCTCGGCTTTGCGCAATTCTTTTCAAAGGTTGTTCTGCTGCTAGTTCTTGCATAATATTTTCTTGTGATATACCTGTGTTTTTTGACGCTCTTTGAATTGCCGCACGATAAAGTGGTGTATCAACCGTTCCAGGACAAATACAATTAACACGCATATTAAATTCAGCATTCTCCATTGCCATGCTTTTCGCTAACTGTGCAACAGCTGCCTTGGTACAGCCATACACACTATTTTTCTCTTTTCCCACAAAGCTTTGATCAGAACCCATCAACAGAACATTCGACATAACTTGCTGTTGTAGCAACGGCAACAAGAATTTAAGCGTGTATAACGTGCCTAACAAATTAACATTGACCACTTGCTGCATTCGCTCCAATGACGTTTCTTCCAGACGATTAGATTCCAAAATACCCGCACAGCAAAACAGTCCATATAAATCACGCCCAGCCAACTGCTCAGCAATCATTTGTAATTGCGTTGCATTTGAAACGTCACAGTCATAGTAAATGACATTCTCACGCAACTCCACCACTGGTTCAGTAATATCCAACACATGCACTTGCTTAAAACGTTTAGACAACTCAAGTACAGCTGATAATCCAATCCCAGATGCTCCACCAGTAATGATAACTTCTTTTTCCAACAATGTAGAATGCTCTATCATGATAGTTGACTTAGTAATTGCGACACAAAAGTTGAAGCGTTTTCTGCTGATAACTGCAAGAACTCCTCGTGCGTCATCAGTGCCTCACTATCACCTTTGTCAGAGATAGAACGAGTGATTAAAAAAGGCACTTGAAAGGCATAGCAGGCTTGTGCAATACCACCTGCCTCCATCTCTACAGCAAGTGCCGAAGGGAAGTTTTCACGAACACGACCCACTTCATTAACAAACACATCACCAGAAACCACCTCACCGAAACACACATCTGCGCTAAACTGATCCAATTGAAGTGCTCTTGCCTGCTGCAAATGTGACTCACTTACCTGATAATACACGGGCATTCTCGGCACCTGACCTAGCTCATAACCAAATCCAACCGCATCGACATCATGGTACCTGACTGTCTCAGCAACCACAACGTCACCCAAATTCAGTGCGTCATCCACAGCTGCTGCTGAGCCAATATTGAGTACAAAGTCACATCCATATTTCTCAACTAACAACGCGACACAAATTGCACCATTTACTTTTCCAATGCCTGATTTTGCAAGTAGTACTGATTGATGTGAGCATAACTCTCCCTGATAGATCTCGATACCAGCAATCGAAACCATATCCATGGTCATGGTCATTCTTTGTTTTAACGGTGCTAACTCTTCATCCATTGCGCCAATAATTGCAATTGTCATTTTTAATCAGTCCTGTTAATGTTCAATCATGCCGTGAATTGTAAGGAAGATCACTATGAAAGTCGACCGCATCGAAATCTTTGACATCCACCCTGAAAAACGCCCCACATGGAACCCTATTTTCATCCGAATTCATACAGACGAAGGCATTAGTGGTGTAGGTGAGGCAGGCCTAGCTTATGATGTCGGTCATAGTGCTGCGGCCGCCATGACTAAAGAGTTTGCGGAAACAATGATTCTAGGACAGAACCCAATGCAAACAGAGAAATTGTGGTCACGCATGTTTCGAGAAAGTTTTTGGGCATTGGGTGGAGGCCCCGTGATATATGCGGCAATGAGCGCCATAGATACTGCACTTTGGGATATTAAAGGAAAAATACTCGGTGTTCCCGTCTATCAATTATTAGGTGGAAAGGTTAACGACAAGCTACGTACTTATGCCAGCCAATTACAGTTCGACTGGGATATTAACGAAAGAAAAACACTTGCCGACCCCGAAGACTACGCCAAAGTCACGGAAAAAGTTGTAAAAGAAGGTTATGATAGCATCAAAGTTGACCCCATGATGTTTGATCATAAGGGCGAGACCATATACGATTGCACCAAACCATTTCGCCAACCTCATCTACGATTAATTCGAGCTAGATTACAGGCCATACGTGATGTGCTCGGTGATGATGGCGATATTATCTTTGAATGCCACAGCTTACCTAGCGTGACATCAGCTTTACAACTAGGAGAAATCGCCGAAGATTTTAATTGTCTTTATTTCGAAGAGCCTGTCAATTATCTAAATAGCAAGCTACATCGCCCGTTGAAGGAAAAATTAAAAGTCCCAATTGCTGCTGGAGAGCGAACTTATCTACGTCATGGTGTACGACCTTATTTGGAAGAACAAACCGTTGACGTATTACAACCTGATATTGGATTATGTGGCGGACTGACTGAGGCAAAAAAAATATGTGATTATGCCGACATGTATGATGTGCATATCCAAGCACATGTCTGCGGGGGACCTGTCGCAACCGCAGCAGCACTACATTTGGAAACCGCTATTCCAAACTTTATCATCCATGAACACCACACCTATGCTATTAAAACCTTTAATCGCGAACTCTGCTTGCAAGACCCACAACCAATCAATGGTTACTTTTATGTCTCAGAGACTCCCGGACTAGGCATAGAGTTAAATGATGACATCGTATACCGATCACCTCATACAACAATAACATGCTAAAAACACTACAACGCATCGTCAAAGCAGTTAACCTTGCTGATAGCTTACCAAATGCGCTACATATTGCAGTCTCCAACATCATCTCAACCTTAGAAGCACAAGCTTGCAATATTTTTTTACAAGACACACAACCATCACGTGAAAAAGATGCAGAACCTGCATTCATTTTGAGAGCAACCATCGGACTCAACCCCATACTCGTTCATCACATGAAAATCCTCCCTGAAACAGGAATCACAGGGATGGTGGCTCAACTCAGTGAAACCATCAACTTGACTCAGGTAAAACAACATGATCGCTATCAGTTGTATCCAGGAGCTGGTGAAGAAGCTATCAACACCTTCATAGGTGTTCCCATTGTTTATCAAGGCAACACGATTGGTATTATCACCGTTCTGCGTGAAGCAGAAAAAGAATTTGACGACACTGCTGAAGCATTTTTGGTCACCTTAGCTGCACAGTTATCTGGTATCATCCATGCAGGGAGCTCATGGGAAGATCAATCACAACCTAAAGAGCGTGTTTTCTCAGCTCGCCCTGTTTCCAATGGCGTAACCCTTGGACAATTAGTGCCTGTGTACCCTCATGCTGATTTAGACAGTGTGATTGATGAACAAACAACAGATATTGAACATGATCTGGCTTTGTTCGAAAATGCACTACAGTCGACACAAGAAGAAGTCGAACAATTAGGTGCGGGCATTGCCGCTAGTTTGCCCGCAAGCGAACAGGCACTCTTTGATGTTTACCTGCGTTTATTAAAAAGCAACAGTTTAAAACAAGATATCACTCGATTGATTCAACAAGGTGAGAATGCACAAACAGCTATCAAGCATATCTTCAAAAAAAGAATTGCAGACTTTGAAACCATGGAAGACCCTTATCTTCAAGAACGCGCTACTGATATCAAAGACTTGGGGCGCAGATTATTAGCACAATTACAAAATAAAACACCCAAAACAATTCATTACCCTGATCGAACCATTTTGATCAGCGACACTATTACACCCAATGATATAGCACAAGTACCCAGTCATAAATTAGCAGGCATCATTTCTCTCAAAGGAACTGCCAGCTCACATGCCGCCATTTTTGCTCGTAGCTTAGGCATCCCTGCTATCGTTGATGTCAATGGATTAAGGCTGTCACAACTACATCAACAAACTGCGATTATTGATGGCTATTATGGTCAACTGTATCTATCCCCCACCCCTACAGTTAAACGAGAATTTATTGCTTTAATGCGAGAAGAGCACGTACTAAACACCGAACTTGCGACATTACGAGATAAGGCATCAGAAACAAAAGATGGTCACCCCATTAAACTGCACGTCAATACGGGGCTCATTGAAGATATCTCACGAGCACTCAGCACAGGTGCGGAGGGAGTTGGATTATATCGTTCTGAAATACCCTTCATGGCACGTGATAGCTTTCCATCTGAAGAAGACCAGCGAGCCACTTATCATCAATTATTGAAAGCCTTTTGCCCGAAACCAGTCACCTTAAGAACGCTCGATATTGGAGGAGATAAGCCACTACCTTATTTTCCTGTCGAAGAAATGAATCCAAGTCTTGGCTGGCGTGGCATTCGCATGACCTTAGATCACCCTGAAATTTTTGCCGCTCAAATTCGTGCCATGCTACGCGCAAATCATTGCTTAGATAACGCTAAGATTATGTTACCTATGATCAGTCATATCTCAGAAATTGAACGTGCATTAGACTTAATAGAAGAAGAGTACCTTGAACTCAAAATCGTGCTTCCCGACCTGATCAAGCCAGAAATCGGTGTCATGATTGAAGTTCCTGCCAGTGTTTACCAAGCTAGTACGATTGCAAAAAAAGTTGATTTTTTATCGGTTGGCAGCAACGATCTCACCCAATATATTCTCGCAGCAGATCGCACCAACAACCGCCTCCATCAAACCTATGATGGATTGCACCCAGCAGTACTTCACGCACTAGCCCATGTTGTTAACGCAGGATTCACCTTAGGTGTATCTGTCAGTCTTTGTGGAGATCTAGCAACCGACCCACTAGCCGTACCTCTACTCATCGGCATGGGCTTTCAAACTTTAAGCACCAATGCAGCACAATTGTTACGAGTTAAGTCTATTATTCGCCAATTTACCTTACGAGAAACCAAACAACTTTGGAATGATGTCATGGTGATGGAGCGTACTCAAGATATTCGCACACATATGAGCAACGTGTTAAATCAAGCAGGTCTCGGTGGGTTAATACGAGCAGGAAAATGATTGAATGATTGCCTCAGAAAAACAACGAAACTGCAACTGGAGACATGATACCCAGCTGATAAATAGACTGCATATAAATACCAAATTGACTGCTTATCCTATCAACGTAGGTATGAAAACATTGCGTTGGAATAATATCGTGAATTAAGTGATTATTGCGCTTATATTTTCCATGACACGAATAAACAACATTCATCGTCTTATCCAAATGTACATGAAGCATATACTCAACAGACAATTGAAAATGCAGACAGTACCCCCCTCGTTCTTTCCATATTTTTATCATGCTTGGCTTAACGCAACGCCTCAGCATATCATCTACAACAAACATAACCACCCCCATCTCACAAAAGGTGGCACTTTATCTTCAAAACCCCACGCTGTCAACAAATGCTTACTTAAAAAAAGGCTATATTCCTACAAAAAATAAAGCAACCCTTCCAAAACAAGATCCGACTCAACAGCATCAAAAACACCCTCGTCTTGAAACAAATGCGCGAACCCTCCCGTACCAATACAAACAAAATCAGTCATATTTAACTCTTTTTTCATCGCATTACGCGCAGACATAATCATGGCTAGTTGTGCATAATATAAACCAGATTGTATTTGATCATCCGTAGTCGATGAAAATAATTGCTTAGGCTTAACAATGGACACATCAGATAATTTTGCAGTCTGCTGTGCCAATGACTCCATATTCAAACGCATTCCTGATTGAATCAGACCGCCACGGTAATGATTATGCTGATCTAACACACAAGCAGTTGTTGCAGTCCCCAAGTCAATCACTAATAAATTTTGATTTGGATAGCGATGACGTGCCCCCATCAATGTTGCAATACGATCAGCACCCAAAGCGTCTGCTTCATCATCAAAGATAATCTGATCAATTACGTGCCGATGCAGCTCAAATGGGGTGATCGAGAAATACTTAAGGCAAGCACTGCGCAACGAATAATCGATGCTTGGCACCACCGAACTGATGGCAATCTTAGTAATCTGTTTAGGATCAATAGCATTTTCGCGCAATATCGCTTTAAAGGTACTGCCAATCTCATCAGAAGTCATCCCTTGTCGACTCGTACAACGAAAACGCAACTGTAACTTATTTCCTAGAAACACTCCTCCATAAATGTGTGTATTTCCAACATCAAGACATAGTAACATTCTACAATCCTCCTATGAGTGTTTTATGTTTTTCACCTGCACACTCTTCTACCAACTTTGGCACTAAAAAACCAGGCAACTCAGCCTGCAATGACTGATACAAAGCAAGTGCCTGCTGACGTGGCACATCAAAATGTGCTGCACCTTGCACTTTATCTAAGCAATGTAAGTAATATGGTAGCACATTGATCTTGAACAATGCTTCAGATAACGCTGTTAAGATCGAGGTTTCATCATTCACACCCTTGAGTAATACAGTTTGATTAAATAAGAGCACCCCTTTATCAACCAAAGAAGCTAAATGAGTAGCTAATACATCATCAATCTCATTTGGGTGATTGATGTGCAGTACCATGATCACTTTCAATCGTGAGCTATTTAATATATTAACTAACTGCGGCGTAATTCGTTCAGGAATGACCACTGGAAAGCGCGTATGAATACGCAATCGAATCAATGACTTCACCGATTCAAGTTGATCGATCCAACTTGCCAAGCGATCATCTTTTACCATTAAGGGATCACCACCACTCAAAATCACCTCATTAATTGCTGGATGTTCTTGAAAATAATGAATCACTGATTGCTGGTGTCGCCCATCCATCATCTGCTCACCATAGGGAAAGTGTCGACGAAAACAATAACGACAGTTAATCGCACAACCAGCTGCTAACGTTAAAAGCGCCCGTGTTTTATACTTATGCAATAATCCAGGCAATGGGTTTGCCTTCATTTCCCCTAAAGGATCTTGAGTGTATCCAGCAACAGATTGCATTTCTTGCTGCTGCGTTAAGACCTGCCGTAATAGTGGATCAGCAGGGTCACCAAGTTTCATTTTCTCAACAAATGCACGTGGCACACGCAAAGAAAATTGCTGATGAGCAGCCGCTATTTCCTTCCAGCCATCAAACTGATCATGAGGCAAGCCGAGTACGTCCAGCAGCTCCTCTGGAGAAGTAATCGCATCCTTTAGCTGTTGTTGCCAATCCGTCATTTGGGTATACTGAACCATTACATATTAAAAGACAATCCTATGACAACTTACAATACGAATCAATTCAAAGGCGGACTCAAAGTCATGCTAGATGGCGATCCATGCAACATCTTAGAAAACGAGTTTGTCAAACCTGGTAAAGGACAGGCTTTTAATCGCGTCAAGTTACGCAATCTCAAAACAGGTCGCATCTTAGAGAAAACTTTCAAATCTGGTGAAAACATTGAAGGTGCTGACGTCGTCGAAGGTGAGATGCAGTATTTGTATAGCGATGGGGAATTTTGGTACTTCATGGATCAAACCAGCTTTGAACAACATGGTGCAGCAGAACCTGCCGTTAAAGATGCGCTCAAATGGCTCAAAGAAGAAGATACCTGCACCGTCACCATGTATAATGGAACACCATTATCAATAACACCACCAAACTTTGTTGAGCTTACAGTGAGCGAAACAGACCCAGGGTTACGCGGAGATACCTCAGGTGGCGGCAATAAACCTGCCACACTAGAGACAGGTGCCGTCATTCAGGTTCCTCTTTTCATTGAAGTCGGCGAAGTGCTGAAAGTAGACACCCGCACTGCTGAATATGTCTCTCGCGCTAAATAAGCATCACGACTGGCACCCCACGGCCAGCTTGGCAACACTCAAACAACGCGCACAACTCATTCAAACGATTCGCACTTTTTTTATTGACCAATCAGTACTAGAGGTCGAAACACCTCTATTAGGACAATACCCTGTTACCGACCCTTATATTGAAAGCATAAAAACAACCAGTGGCTGGCTACAAACATCCCCAGAATATGCAATGAAAAGATTATTGGCAGCCTATCAAACTGATATCTTCCAACTCTGTAAAGCATTTCGTCAAGAGGAATCAGGTAACCAACATCACCCTGAGTTCACCCTGCTTGAGTGGTATCGCACTGGTTTTGACCACCATCAATTGATGAATGAAGTAGATGTGCTACTACAACAGTTACTTAACATGCCAACAGCCACTAAACACAGTTATCAACATATATTCGAAGAGATTTTATCAATCAACCCATTGACAAGCACCGTAGATGAGTTACAACAATGTGCAAAAAAACATCATATTGAACAACCCTTCTCTGATCCCAATCGAGATGACTGGCTCATGTTACTATTCCACCACCTCATTGAGCCAACCTTCACTGCCACACGAGCCACCTTTATTTATGACTACCCAAGCACACAAGCTGCGCTTGCAAAAATCAATGAATACAACCCAAAGACTGCAGCACGTTTTGAGGTCTATGTCGGCAATATAGAGCTTGCGAATGGTTTTCATGAACTCACCGATGCAGCCACACAAAAGGCTCGCTTTATGCAAAACAATCAACGAAGAACTCAGCAAGGAGCTTCATCCATGCCTATTGATGATAACCTGCTGTCCGCACTACAACACGGGCTCCCCAGCTGTTCAGGTGTTGCTCTAGGTATAGATCGCCTGCTAATGGTCGCCTTATCACAATCTAATATTAACTCAGTAACGAGCTTTCCACCATGTCAGGATCATAGCGTTTAAAGAGCTTACATTTTAACTGCATACTTTTGGCAAAATAAGATGGAAAAACTTTCACAATAGCTTGCTATTATTCTATTTTTTCCATAGCATTTTACTCAAAATACATTTTATTAAAATACAATCTCTTTAAACACTATGATCCTACTAAATTATGATCAAACAGCTATTGAGCAAATTATTAACTCCTTGAATCGCCTATTTAACATCACTTGTCCAGATCATGAGGTCTACGCTGATTATCCAGAAGTTCAGAAATCAATATTAAACATGGGATTACCAAACCTGAGTCAATTCAACCTTTCAAATCAAAATGACCAACAGTTGCTTGCGAAAAAGATTGAAGAACAAATTGCATTCTTCGAGCCTAGAATAAAAGATGCGCGTGTAGAAGTTGATCAAAACAATCAAAATACTAAACATAAACAAGACATAGCGACCTACCATTTCAAAATTCATGCCACAGTTATGATTGAAGGTAAAAAACATGCGGTTGCATTTGATTCAGAACTCGATCCAGTCAATGAACAATTCCTAGTTGCTAATGAGGAAGAAGACAACCAGCACCACTGAAGAGGCTACACCCATCGCCTTTCAAGACACCAGAGTTTTAACAAAATGACTTTTAGTGTAATTCGGTTTCTTGAAAGGTGATGGGTATAGACACCTATTAATCCCCCACTTGCTTTTTAACAAAAATTAAGTTCCAATGCCGACCTATACTAGTCATAAAGGATACGAGAACCATGGGTGAGAGCCAAGTCATTAATATCAATGAAGATAACACTTTTCAAGCAACTGTACTTGACAACAAAGGTCTAGTCCTGGTTGACTTTTGGGCACCATGGTGTGGCCCTTGCAAAGCAATTGCTCCAATCCTGGATGCTTTATCAAAAGAAATTTCAGACGTTTCCATTGTCAAAGTTAATATCGATGAAGATGACAATTCAGATATTGCCAGTAAATATGGGGTCAGAGGCATACCTACATTAATATTATTCAAAGCTGGCGAAATTGAAGAAACAAAAGTCGGTTCACAAAATAAAGCACAGCTGGAAACATGGTTAAATAAAGCGGTAGACGCATCATAACGACCAGTTTTTTTGCCATCACTCATGTGATGGCAAAAATATGCTTGCTTTTTACCAACAAGACTCCTAAACTGGAAAAATTAATCGAGCACCATTCCGGCGCTCTCTATTTTTAAACCTCAACTTAAGAATTTTATATCAGATAAGGAACTGTGCGGAATTAACTTTTGCATGTTTGTGTCGTCATACACCAACAGATATGAAGTTCTCTATGGACTCAACCTTCATGAATCTAACCGAATTAAAAGAAAAAACTTTAGATCAATTAATCAGTATCGCTGATGAAATGAAAATTGATGTATCACGTATGCCACATCAAGCTATGATCTTTACCATACTGAAAAGTCATGCAAAAAAAGGGGAAGACATTTTTGGTGACGGTGTTCTAGAGATTCTACCCGACGGTTTTGGTTTTTTGCGCTCACCTAGCACATCCTATCTAGCAGGACCCGCTGATATTTACGTCTCTCCAAACCAGATTCGCCGTTTTGGATTGCGTAAAGGAGACACCATTGCAGGAAAAATTCGTCATCCTAAAGACAACGAACGTTATTTTGCCTTGGCTCATTTAGATACACTCAACGGTGATACATTGCAAGAATGCAAAAATAAAATTCTATTTGAAAACTTAACGCCATTATTTCCCGATCAGCCATTAGCCATGGAACGAGGTAACGGCAGTACAGAAGACTTAACAGCACGCATTATTGATTTGATATCCCCCGTGGGTAAAGGACAACGTGGTCTCATTGTTGCTCCTCCAAAAGTGGGGAAAACCATGATGATGCAGAATATTGCACACTCGATCACCCACAACCACCCTGAATGCGAACTTATTGTATTACTCATTGATGAACGCCCTGAAGAAGTCACTGATATGGTGCGCTCAGTAAAAGGTGAGGTGGTTGCTAGTACATTTGATGAACCTGCAGCAAGACATGTTCAGGTTGCAGAAATGGTCCTAGAAAAAGCTCGCCGTATGGTTGAACATAAAAAAGATGTTGTCATTCTTTTAGACTCGATTACACGTTTAGCACGGGCTTATAACACGGTCACCCCAGCATCTGGGAAAATCCTCACTGGTGGTATTGACGCTAATGCACTCCATCGCCCAAAACGTATTCTAGGTGCTGCAAGAAACATTGAAAATGGTGGCAGTTTAACTATTCTAGCCACTGCACTTGTCGACACTGGCTCAAAAATGGACGAAATCATTTACGAAGAATTCAAAAGCACAGGCAACATGGAAGTTCACCTTAATCGTCGCATTGCTGAGAAACGTATTTTCCCTGCGATTGATATCAATCGCTCAGGTACACGCCGTGAAGAGAAGTTGATGAAAAATGATGACCTACAGAAAGTTTGGGTATTGCGTAAAATCTTACATCCAATGGATGAACTGGCAGCCAGTGAATTCTTGCTAGACCGATTAAAAGTTACTAAAACCAATGATGAGTTTTTTGCTGCGATGAAACGTTAGGCTTTACTGCACGCGGAATGACGGATAGTTAGCTATAAGGGATGGACATGGAACAACGTCCCTAAGTTAGCAACCCAGCAGGATCCAACTTCAATAACACCTGCTGAACGCTCTGCTCATATTGCAATTTTAACGGTGTTATTTTTACTGAACTCTGCTGCAAAAACTGTTTGAACTGTCGGTAAATACACAAAACAAGTTTAGGTTGCCATTCGATGAGACGGTGCTGGTCAATTCTTTCCAACAACCCCGTAAAAGTTTCACTGACTAGAGCAATCTGTTGATGCTTTAACGCCAATCTATTCATCACCCACAGCCGATAAAAGTCACCTTGTACACGTGATAAACCTTCATCGTCAAATGATACTTTTTGTAACCAAGTAACTTGTTCCTGTAATGTTGTGTATTCTTGTTCAACACGCCTCACCCAATGATCCACAAACGTCATCCCATCCCTTTGCTTCATCAACACGTCATCACTACGCTCACTCAATGGTGACTCACGGTGCTGTTGCGTCAACTGTAATTGCTGCACCCACAACGATGTACCTTCATCAAAAAAAGGATCACCATTATTAAATTTCAACTGCATTAACTTAGGAAATCGGGTCAACAAAGCCAACAGTTGTGCTATCAGAAACTGCGCCACATCAACTTGCTGCAGTGCAGTTAAGCTTTTCACCAGCTCATAGGTTAATCGGAAATAATAAGCTCCACCTGGCAATGAGAAACACTGCTCAGCATGCTGAATCATCTCATGATGATTTGTATGCTCACATAAATAATTAAAGCGCGTCAACTGCAGTGATTCCAATGTAGCCAGTGCCGTAACCCCTGACTCATCATGTGGTGGCAACCCACTTAAACGTAGCCAAAATAATCTGCTCAATACCAATGCTTGCATATAGTCGTTCTGCTGCAAATAATATCGCGCCAATTGACGCTGCTGATGGTATGCTTTATGTTCATCAAGCATCGATACATCAGCTGTTAGAACCTGTGTTACTTCCTGCTCATCATCAGCTTGATCATCATTATGCTTCTCTTGGAGCTCTTCTTTAACAGCAACATCCGTCACAACCGAAGCCTGCTGATCTAATGTTGCCATCCAATCGTTTAAAATATAAATCTGCTTTTGAGATTGAGGAAAACACACCTTCAACTGCTGATTAAGGTCTGTTATATGCAGCTGAATGGTGTCACGCTCTTGCTGTGTAACTACAGTAGGTTGCCGCCGCAAGAAATCAAGTAATCGTGACTGATTCACCCACATAATTGCATTATCACGTGCAACAGTGCGCTGAGGATATATCTTTTTACCAAACTGACGCAACAAAGCTAACCAACATTGTAACCCTTCAAGTAATCCTTCAACACCAAATACGTAAGTCAATGCAAGTAACAAATACCCTGCAACGCGCAAATCTTTTGTCTTCAATTCTAACAACTGACAACACAAGCGAACGATACGATCATAATCAGCACCTGTCATCTGATCCAGTTGATCTTTCACCCATAGGAAATCGTCATCATACCTCGGATCATCACCTACCTGATTATCTAATGATTGATTGATTTTTTCTAAATCTAATAGTGCCATGATTCATCTAATTACCTATATCTAGCGCAAGTGAAGATACCGAGTTTCTACCAAAATATTATTCATGGGCAATGATGCTAAAAACATGAAGTTAAAAAACGATATCTTCAACTGCGCTAGGTTATAATGTAATGGTTATTTCCTGAAGTACAATACAGTAGTATTATGACTATCAACCCTGACTATAATGCTACTAGAGATTAGCACAAATAATTCGAGATATGATTTCTAAATGAGTCATGTCATTGATCATTTAGGAGATAAAGAAAATGACTAAACGAGGAAAAAGCTACACAGCAGAGTTCAAGACCAAAGTGGTTTTAGAGCTATAGCTAACAAGAAGCACAGCGTTATTTTAACATGCTACTCAAACGATTCTATCGGCATGGTTATGTTATTAAAGAGCAGTCACAACTCAAATATCAATTAAACCAAGTTGTAACATAAGGTTATTAATCTTGTTTTAAAGCATCATTTTTAGCCTTAGCTAAGATAGCAGGATCAATACCTTGTTCTTTTAAGGAACTCATCATAGCATCAACACCTTGCTGCACACCTTGTTGCATACCTTCTGTTCTTAACTGTTGAGCTGCGGTCATAGCTTTCTCCTTCAGGTTGGGTTTTTGCGTGATAAAAGCAGTATAAATCTCATTAGGGTCACGCTCCAACGTCTCTAGCGAGTATTGTAACACAGTAAGGGCAGAATTGTCATTCATGTCGTGAACGTGAGAAAAGATGAGTTGAAGAGACTGGTCAGTAAGCTTTTTATCAAAAGCGTGTTTGAAAACCAACTCAGCAGGGGAAATTTCCTTGTGAGACAGAATCTCATCATCAGTCATTTGTCCGACATCTATGAAAACAGGTTCAAGCAAAGCAGGGATGGCTTCTTTAGGTGTTTCAAACATGTCGGCAATTTTAGTTTTGAAAGGAAATGGTGTGCGTTTGCCATGGTAGTAAATCATCGATACTAGGGCAGGCAACTCGTCGGTATCATTAGATTCTGCATATTCGAGTAATGCTGAAGTGCCATAGTTAAAGGTTTTTAAGGCAGAAAGTTTTTTGGGAGTAGACCAATGCTCAATATGGGCATAGAGCATTCCTGTTTTATCTTGATCGTATTTCATCAAATAGATAATATCTGCAATTTCTTTGTGTCGTTGCCCTTCGTTTAAAACATTACCTTTGATGAATTCACCATTGGCTTTGTGTAATTTCAAAGAATCCCATTGAATACGTTCGCGAAAAGTTGTGGGGAGGTAGACTTTGCAAAAAGCAATGAAGAAAGAGCGTTGAGCCATCAGGAATTTCATTGAAATGTCGTGAATATCTTTACTCATACGTTGGTATCCGTATCATTAAACTTATTTTGTAATGCATCAAGCGATGATGAGGTGGCAGCACGGTTAAGTTTCGCATCTTTACACTCACGATGAAGTGCCTTAATCTTTTTGAGTTGTTTTCGAGCGTAGTGATCTTCTTCGTCTAAAATCTCGCCAACAGGATTGCCATCAAGGTCATAGCGTTTTTTGTCTTCTGACTGAGCAATGGCTTGATGATATTTAAAGTCGTTCGTGTAATAGCAAATCGCAAGGCGCACATGTTTTTTGCTTAATGGAGGACAACAAACAGAAAACAATTCATCGACAACACCTTTTTTAAGTGGGATCGGATGATTGAGATTAAATGCTTTGGGAAATTGCTCAGTCCACTGCTTAATCGTTAGCTTGAGAGCAGATTTTGAGTTGGTATGTGTTAGCGAGGCATCTGTCATAATCACTGGAATATTTATTGATTAAGTAAAAGATCATTCAATGCTTTGGCGACCTTGGGTTTGACGACCTTATGAGCTGGCTTTGCAGAAATTGTCATTGGTTCACCTGTTGCAGGGTTGCGTCCTTGACGCTCTTGTGTAGCTGGTTTTTCGCTTACTTTAAATTTGGCTACATTGGGTAAATTAAAATCAATGAGTGATTCAACATGTTGGTGAATCAGAGAAGTTAGCTCACTCAACATCATACCCGCAGTTTTCTTGGTGACATCACAAGTACCCGCAATGTGGTTAATGATATTGTCAGTGGTATAGGTTTTCTCGATCTTCATTGAGACTCCAAAGGTTTAAAACTGTGTCAGTATATCATTGGGTGAGTGAATAATGCAGTAAAAGTTCGTAGGTGATGATGAGATAGAAAGAGCCAGCCAAAGCCAGCTCTAGGAGTGCAACAGTCCATGCTGTTGAGATAAATATTAACTTACAAAATGAATATCTGACAATTTAATCCAGCAATTAGCGTTGTAGCTATTACCGTTACTGGTACTGCCAGTAATTTGCGGATTGGTATCAGTAGTTGCATTATAAAATAGAACCGTATTACTAGTACCAATTGATCTAGCCCCTGCGGGAACATTCAGACCACTGGTTCTGTTGGGAGCAAAGCTGATAGCAGAACTACTATTATTGGTAATTTGACCTGAGTTAAAAGCAATGGTAGAGATACCAGTAATGTTAGCGTGGTTGTATCCGAGCATCGAGCTGAGAAGCACCAGCAGAGTTATCATATACACAGGTCACATTAACTTGAGCATCCGCAATATTCTGAAATAAGGTGGCGATAGAGTGAGGGGTATTAACAGCCCCGCCAGCAACAGAACAGCTATTGCCACCAGTAGCACAGCTTATGGAGACCTCAAGAGAACGAGTGGCGCTGAGCTTAACGTTACTATCTGCACTAGGAAGTAAGTTTAAGCCAAGGTTAGAATAGACAGTACCCACCTCATCATTAACATTAGTCTCATTGCCACTAACACAACTAGCAAAGAAAGAGGTTAACCCACCTGTGCCAGTATAAGAACGGGAATCTCTAAAGCAATTATGCAATGAAGCAGAGAAAGCAGTTGAAGCCGAAGCAATTGCCAAGCTGGCAAGTAGAATAGATTTATATTTCATGTTAAGTCTCTCCTAATAAAAGTTAAAGTTTGTAATTCAGACTAAGCAAGCCGATGGCATATCGCGCACCACCACTACTAGTAACCGGTAAGTTTGCATTCATGATGGAAGGACTGCGACCGAATGTGCCAAAGTAAGATAGTTCAGCACTGGTCTTATGATTGAATTGATAGCCCAATCCAAGCTGATAAGACCCTTGCAAACTGTTGTGAACAGGGTGTAGGTTAATTCGTTGCAAGAATGCACCAACGCCAGCAGAGGCATACCAGTTGTGCACTAGGTTAACTTTAGTGCTAAGCATGAGGTTCAAAGCTTCTTGAATTTCGACATCTTGAGGAGTTTCTCCATCTGCATAACTACGCTGGGTATAGATGGAAACATAAGAACCAGTCATCAAGCCAAGTGAAGCGTTGAAGCTGGTACGTTTATATTGAGCAAACTCTAAACCCAGTACAATATTACCAACAGCATTAGTGCTGGTTTTACCTGTCATGTTTTTACCACCGACCTCACCATAGCCAGCACCTAATGAAATATAAGGCTCAGCTTTCCATTGAAAATCAGGCGTAGGCAAATTCGCTACAAGCGTGGTATGTGGTGAAGAATGCCCAATGGCATGATCTGTGTTAGAAGAAAGGCGCGGTGTTGCAGCGTGTGCAACACCACTAACGGAAGTTACCGCCATAGCTAATAAAAAAGAGGCTGACAAACCACCTGTCTTAGGTTGAGTGGCATGAATAGAAAAAGAACGCATAACTAAACTCCTTAGAGCATAACTACGCCTCGGTAGGCACATAGACGAACCATAATCTATAACAATATAGAAGACGGCACGAAAGTGCTGGCATCAATTAATGCGACGCATCCACGGGTGTCACCGAAAAGGTGGCACTCGGGCTTTGCCCGACCATTAACCCATGCGAGCTACGGGAGGAGACGCAGAAAGCAACGATTAAAAATCAGACAAAAATAAAACGTGTCACACTGGTAAAAGTCCTAAGACAGCCAGCAGGTGATATCAGTCGTTTGTTGAGAGTACTGTGTATCCAGTACAGCGTTCTCTCGAACACCAATATCGGGTGACAGTTTATGGAAGTTTTTGATTTGTGAACCTCGGGTGGTTCAGTTAAAATGCGATCATTCATTTAGCAACCTTTCTCGTTGTTATTTGATAGCGAGTCTGAGGTGTTTCAGCACCGAGGACTCGCGCCAATTTCATATCAGCGACGACCACTATAACAAAACAAAATAGCCGAAACAAATCTCTATCTGTTTTGAAGTATGGTGTCGCCACCTACCATATTTTTTAAGCGATAACGCTGGTTACAATTAAGTGACGCAACCACCGCAAAGCAGGATCATCATCACTGTGTCGATGCGATAAGCCTCGAGGGTGTTGATGTGTGAGCTTTAGATTTTATAGATAGATTTAGATGGTGACCGAAAACTATTACTTTTGGCCATACTGGTTGTTTATCAATAACTCCTTGATTTATAATGATGGAGATCGAGTGATTTTAGAAATCTTGAGAGTCAAAACGACCCAATATTTGACATAGGTAAGATGAGGAAATTTAAAGCAGCGTAGGTATATACCCATCACCATTCAAGAAACCGAGCTTTAACAAAATGAATTTTAGTGAAATTAGATTTAAAAAATCGAGTAATAGCAAGCCATTGCAAAAGTTTTTAAATGTCAATTTTGCAAAATCCATGAAGTTAAAGCTCGGTTTCTTGAATGGTGATGAGTATATGTTTATAACCCCTTAGTAGGCCAATCTGTCATCAATACTTTCACCATCGTCGCTAACGGAATTGCGAAAAACACCCCCCAAAAACCCCACACTCCACCAAAAAACAACACAGCGATAATAATAGCCAAGGGATGAAGTGACAACGCATTAGAAAATAACAGTGGCACCAGCACATTTGCATCCAAAATAATAATGCACCCATAAAGAATGAGCAAATACAAGAAATGTGTACTCACTCCCCATTGGAATAGTGCAATCAATACAATCGGTATTGTCACTGCAACAGCACCAACATAAGGTACAATAACAGACAAACCAACACAAACACCCAACAATACACTATAACGCAGACCCAACAGTGCAAAACCAGCCATAGAAACCACAGAGACAATCACAATTTCTACAACGCGCCCACGCACATAAGCACTCAACTGCTTCATGAGTGTCTGCCATATAACCGTCAACTGTGAATGCCGCTCTGGCAGGAAGTGATGGAAATAGCGTCGAATCTTAACTGAATCTTGCAACATAAATAGAACCATAATAGGAACCAAGACAGCGTAGACAAGCAAGCCAATTGCACTAGGAATTGTCGACAACGAGAATGATAAAATCGACTTCCCTGCTTGTGCAAAACTTGCACTCAAATCATTCACGATCGATTGCACCTGCTGGCTTGAAATCATATCTGCATGATTTGCAATCAATTGCTGAAACCACTGTTGGAAATGCTGCCATACCAGAGGCATTTCTGTTGCCAAATTTGCAAGCTGTCTTAGCAATAAAGGAAATACCACAACGAACAAGGCAAGCACTAAACTAATTACCATGACAAATACAGTCATAACTGCTAACCAACGAGACACTCTCATTCGCTGTAAAAAAAGCACAGCCCCATCTAACAAATAGGCAAGCACAATACTTGCAATGACTGGAGCCAACATCTGCCCCCAATAATGAAAAAAAGCTAAGAAACCAAAACAGCATAATAGTAAAAAAACACTTTGCTGATCAGAAAGGTAGCGATTGAACCAAGCTTTAAAAATCGTTAACATGAAAAATACCATAACTAAAAAACAACAACATACCCGATGCCAACAGATTTATCAAAAAAACTCGTCATTGCAATCTCTTCCCGCGCACTGTTTGATTTAAGTGAAAGCAATCGTATTTATGAAGAACAAGGAGTTGAGGCCTATACAGACTACCAAGTTTCACATGAAAATGAGATCTTAGAACCCAGTGTTGCCTTTCCATTAGTAAAAAAATTACAAGCACTCAAGGACCCTGACACACAAGAGCCACTTGTCGAAGTCATTTTATTATCACGCAACACTGCAGATACTGGTCTGCGCATATTTAACAGTATCAAATATTACAAGCTCAACATCACTCGAGCCGCCTTTAGTGGCGGAGAAAATCCCTATCAATATATCAATGCATTTGGTGCCGATTTGTTTTTATCAGCCAATCCCGATGATGTTAGAACCGCACTGCAAAATCACTGTGCTGCTGCCACTATCTATCCTTTAATGAACACAATGAATGAGACAGACGATATATTACGTATTGCGTTTGATGGCGATGCTGTTCTATTTTCAGATGAATCTGAAAGAATTTATAAGGAGCAAGGGCTAGATGCATTTATTCAACACGAAAAAGAAACATCCAAAACGCCACTCAATGCAGGACCTTTCAAGCGCTTTCTCTTTGCATTACGCAAATTACAACAGAGCTTAAAAAGCACTAATCAACACACCACTGCTGGCATTCGGATTGCTTTAGTAACGGCAAGGCAGGCACCTGCGCATGAGCGTGTTATTAACACCTTTCGCGCATGGAATATTCGTATCGATGAAATGCTCTTTTTAGGCGGGGTCAGTAAAGGAGAGTTCTTAAAGGCCTTTCATGCTGACTTCTTCTTCGATGACCAAAAAACCCATTGTTTATCTGCTAGTGAACATGTTGCAACAGGACATGTCCCTCATGGTGTCGGAAATCAGTGACCCACTTCACACTCTTTTAGCCACACTCTTAGCATTGCATTTGCCGATTTCTGAAATTCAAAATCCACCTCTCTAACCTCAACTCCAAATTTTTTATCTTGCAACTGTTGCATCAATTCTGGAAGCAACTCAGATAATTCACCTTGGTTATTCAATAACGGAAAAATGCGCACTTCACCAGCAAGATCACATAATCTTGCAATCATCCTCTGTGCGTCTATAACAGTCATTTCCTGCTCAAAAAAAGCATGTGAGCAAAGCGCCAAATCAAAAGCACCTTTCTCAAACCCATCATTGGACGAGTCGCGACTTTTAAATGCTTCAAGTAGCTTATATTGATAACGAAACTCTTTCATTCCAGCAGGGTAATCATCGAGAAAGAATGTCGCAATTCGCTCTCTTTCCATCAACACTTCTTCTGCACTACCAAATCCATTCCAGTTAAAGGCATGAGGGGAGCAATCAAAGGTTGCTCTCATTTTCGCTTTCAACTCTGAAAAACAAGTGAGTATTTCATCATAAGATAGCTTATAAAGCGGATCACAAGATACAGCCTGACCACCAATCGATGCAAATTCAAGATTAAAACTGGAAAATCCAGCATTGACATCTAGTACACGCTGAGAAATCAACACAGGAGCCAAGTCAAACATCCGCCGATATTGCGCTAAATTATGCGCACATAGCTGAATTGGACTGATCCTTATCAAATCACCCCCCACATTATGCTGATCCGTCACAACGGTTTCTCCCAATTAGAAAAATGCGATTCTATCGCAAACCTATACGATTCACAAACAACAATTAAATCCTATTAAAATCAGCAGATTAAACCGAAGCCTTGGGAGTCACTGCTTCGTCAATTTTATCCTTCACTTCTTCACGATGTACTGAAACACTCTTTGGTGCCTCCACACCAATCCTTACTTGATTGCCCTTCACTGCCAGCACGACAACTTCAACATTATCACCTATGACAATACACTCACCAACCCTCCTTGTTAAAATCAACATGTAACCAACTCCTTTGTTCATAAATGACACCCTTCAGTAGAAAAGTGATCATTTAATTATTTCTGTTCATTCAGAACTAATGCAACCTTTCATTCAAGCAATGATCTTGAACAAATCGAAGTAACGAATCATACAGAATATAAAATAGTTTCTCAATGGTAAATTTACAAGGAGTAATAAGGGAGTTTGGCACAAGAAACCCCTATCCGCTTTTTTACAGATACCCATCACTGTTGAATCCTACCAAATCACTAATTCAGTGTTTGCAGTATTCGTTGCAAAGCGAGCTTAACGCTTACATTTGATTTCAATTGATCACTACCCACCTGATACGCTAATGATCGCCCTTCTAATAACCGACTCTTTGCCCCACTGATGGTATACCCCTGCACATAAAGTAGCTCTCTAATCTGGCGAATCAATTCAATATCGTCATGACAGTAATATCGTCTACCCTGTCGCTTTGACGGTTGCAACTGTGAAAACTCTTTCTCCCAAAATCTAAGCACATGCGGCTTAACCAAGCACAAGGATGCTGCCTCTCCTATTGAGAAATACCGCTTCTCTGGTATTAAGGGAAAAACAACTACTTGCTGATTCATTATTGATACACTCATCGCCAATGAAGATGGGGATATATTACAAAGCACCCACCTTTGATTTCAATTTCTGCCCAGCACGAAATGTCACAACACGCCTAGCAGTAATCAGTTTTGGCTCTCCTGTTCTCGGGTTCCTTCCGGGTCTAGCCACTTTATCTCTCAAATTAAAGTTTCCAAAGCCAGAAATCTTCACCGCGACGCCTCTTTCTAGAAAACTTCTAATTTGCTCAAAAAAAACATCGACCAGTCGCTTTGCCTCTCGACGATTCAAACCCAACTTAAAATACAAGTTTTCTGCAATCTCTGCTTTTGTTAATGTACTCACTGCACTCTTCCTTATCTTAATGCAATCGAAAAACGTTGCCGTAACTGGCAAACCACCTGATCAACAACACGCTGAACTTCTTCTTCCATTAAAGTGCGATCTGGATGCTGAAAAATGAGTGCTACCGCAACACTTTTCTGATCACACTCCAAATGCTCTCCCTCATAAATATCAAACACATATACATTTTTCAACAGCTTTCTGTCACTTTCTGCCTTTTCTTGTTCAGCAAGCACTGGTTGGGAACTGCTTGCAACTATTTCAGCTTGAACCTGTGCAACATTGAGTGACTTCGGCATTACCAACGCCAAATCACGTCGAACACTAGGAAACTTAGACACCGCACTAAATTGATACTTAGGTACTAATGGTGCCTGTGACATACTTAAGTCTAGACTAAACAGCCCAAGAGGGTGTGACAACTTCCATTGCTGTTGCAGTTGTGGATGCAACATACCTATCCAACCCACTACATTTTCACCCACAATTAAGCGCGCCGTCTTTCCTGGATGTAATAAAGGATGCTCACCCGCTTCAAAAACAACAGTCCACCCCAAGCGATCCGCCACCGTTAACACATCTTGTTTTAGATGATAAAAATCTGTCACTTTTCTTTCTGACTCATCCCACTGCCAAGGTGCCAATTCACCATAACTCAACCCAGCCAATTGTAAAGATTCAACGATTTTATCAACGTTTGAAAAAACCTGCCCGATTTCAAACAAACGCACTTGTTTTCGCTGACGTTTTAAATTAGCCAGCGCACTATCAATCAACCCAGGCCATAAACTTTGCCTCATTGTACTCATTGCACTCGCTAATGGATTCTTTAAACGAACACTCGCCGAATCATGCTGCATGAATGACGTCCATTTTTCATCAATAAAGCTATAATTAATTGTTTCAAAGAAACCCAAGCCAACCATGGTTTCGACCATCATAACATTCAAATCATCCGTGTTATTAAGCACAGGATTTAAGTGAGCAGCGGGCATGCTTGGTTGTAAATGAGCGTACCCAAGTAAACGAATCACTTCTTCGATCAAGTCTGCTTCTATGTTTATATCAAAACGATAACTCGGCGGAGTAACCTCCCAACCATCTTTTACAGCAATACAATTCATATTTAGCACCGATAAAATCTCAACAATCTTATCAGCACTCACAGTCACACCTAACAAGTCACCCACTCGTTTAGCACGTAAAGAAATAGGTTGACGATTCGTCATTAGCGATTGGTAACAACGTGCTTTTCCAACTGCACCACCAGCAAGCTCAACAACCAACATAACAGCACGCTGCAGTGCTATTTGTGGCAACTCAGGATCAACTCCACGCTCAAATCGCTGTGATGCATCAGTTGCTAAACCATATCTACGCGCAATACCAGCCATCGCATCAGGATTAAAATGTGCGCTCTCCAAGATCACATCAGATGTCTTGGCAGAAACACCACTATCTTCAGAACCCATGACACCAGCAATTGCTAACGGTTTTTTCGCATCAGAAATCACGAGTGTATCAGCAGTTAGCAAGTGCTGCTTCCCATTGATCAAAGTAATTGATTCTTGCGTTTTAGCATAACGAACCTGCATTTGATCACCAATTTGTCCCGCATCAAAAGCATGTAATGGCTGCCCTAGCTCTAACATGACATATTGCGTAATATCCACCAGCAATGAAACAGGTTGAATATCAGCACGACGCAATCGTTCTTGCATCCATAATGGTGTTGCCTTTGTATTATCAACGCCCGTTATCTTTTGCACACAATATACAGGACTTAACTCGGGCTGAAGCACAGCCACCTTAGGCACATGAATAGAATGATCAATTGGCACTTCCTGCAACGCTACTGATTTCAACTGACTATTTGTTTTTGCGGCAACTTCACGGGCAATTCCACAAGCACTCAAACAATCCCCACGATTTGGTGTCAGCTCAATCTCAATCACCTGATCATCGAGTGATAAGAAATCAAAAACATCAGACCCTAAACATTCTTCTACTGTTTGATTATCATCCGTATTTTTAGGCGGCAGCACCATAATGCCTACACTTTTCTCACACAAGCCCAACTCTGATTCTGAGCAAATCATTCCACTTGACTCTACGCCCCTTAATTTTGCTTTTTTGATTTTGAAGCCACCTGCCAAGCATGCTCCCACCGTCGCAAAAGGCACGTATATTCCTGCGCGCACATTACTTGCACCACAAACTACCTGATGCAACTGCCCACTATCAATACGCACCTGACAAATATTCAACTTATCTGCATCAGGATGTTTTTCCACCTGCTCGACATAGGCGACCACAACACCAAAGAAACGTTCAACCACAGGCTCAATAGCTGCAACCTCCAAGCCTAAATTTGTCAATAAAGCAGATAAATCTAATGATTTTAAATCAGCTGAGACCCATGACTGCAACCAGTTTTGACTGATCTTCATATAATAATTCCAATTAAAAATGTGATATTTTAAACAAATAATTTTGTGTAGAATATGGCTTAAATACTTGAGTAATATCTGGCTATTGCGAAATTATTTAAGCTCTATTATGCCGAAAGTATGCATTTAAAATATCACATTTTCAATTGGAATTATTATCTAAATTGCTCCAACACATCCAACTCATTTTTAAACAAAGTTCGTAGATCATCCATACCATAATAAAGCATCGCTAAACGATCTAAGCCCATTCCAAAAGCAAAGCCTCTCCAACACTTGTCATCTTGTTCATCATCAATGCCAACATTCTTCAATACCTGAGAGTGCACCATGCCACACCCTAGAATTTCTAACCAGCCTGTTTGACCACATAAACGACACCCTTTTCCACTGCAACGCACACATTGCATATCGACTTCAGCAGAAGGCTCAGTAAATGGGAAGTAAGAAGGCCTTAGACGAATCTCTACCTCTTTGGAAAAAAACTTACCCAATACAGCTTGCAATAGCCCCACCAATTCGGAAAAATTGGTTTTATCATCAATCAGTAAACCTTCTATTTGATGAAACATAGGTGTATGTGTTTGATCAGAATCACAACGATACACGCGACCTAATGAAATCATTTTAAAAGGAGGTTTACCTTGCTCCATCACTCTAATTTGTACTGGCGAGGTATGTGTACGCAACACAAGCTTCTCCACATCTTGAATAAAAAACGTATCATGCATCGCACGTGCAGGATGTGTTTCTGGAATATTGAGCTGATCAAAGTTATTCTTCTCGGTCTCAATCTCTGGGCCATATTCAATACTAAAACCCATTGAAGAAAAAATCTTAACCATTCGTTCTTTGACTAAAGTAACTGGGTGCTTTGCACCACGAAGCTTACCCAAACCAGGCAAAGTCACATCAATTACTTCGTCTTTCAACTTAGCAGCCCACACAGCTGACTCTAATTCACTTTTCTTCGCCATCAACGCTTGCTGCAATTGAGTTTTACACTGATTAATGATTTGCCCCATTTCTTTGCGCTCATCTGGAGACATTTTTCCCAGCCCTTTGAGCAACTGTGTTAACCGCCCCTTTTTTCCCAAATATCGTACACGAATCGCATCCAAATCATCCAACTTCGCAACTGATTTAATTTCTTCCAGCGCCTGTTCTAGCAACTGATCTAACTCATTCTGCATTAACATTCCTATGTCGTCATAATCAATAGACCCAAACCACTTGAAGACGCCGAAGCTTCAACAAGATAATTTTAAGCAGTATTGGATTTAAAAAAACTAAGTAATAGCAAGCTATTGCACAGTTTTTTAAAAGCTAATAATGCCAAAATTATGCAATTAAAGTCCAGTATCTTCAAGTAGTTTGGGTATAACCTCAAGATTCTAGCAAACTTTCCCATATTGCCCCAGTAAATCATTCATGCCGCCGTCAGCCTTGTGAAAACACAAGCAAGACAGTCTTTAAATCAAACATCTCATCTCGTTTCCGAATACACGCTAGAAGAATCCATTTCTACAGATTACTGCAATTCAGCATTACATCATTTAAAAGCAAGCACGCATCATCACCCATTCCCAAACCACACAGTTGAACAGGTGATGGTACAACTGGTTACAAACCAGCCTTTATTGCAAGCACAAACGTAATACTCACTATCGTTTTCATTCTCCGATCATGAGATTTGACTGTTTTCTATTCTAGCTTAATTGGCAGTTTTCATGCTCATTTTATACTGGAAACATGAGACCCCTTTCATGCTCATTTTATATTGGACAACACTTTATCTTGACATTAGCACTGTTTTTGGCACGATTGGCGGTAAGAATACGTATTTGAGCACTCAAAGCACCTCATTTCAACAAATTGCATTTGGAGCCGATTTCTATTCTGTGAAAAACTTCAAACTAGCTGCTGATGTGTTATATTTGACTGGGACAAATAACGTGGGGGTTAAAAAAACTGGTATTAGCGCTCTGGGTGAATTTGTCAATGCTGGTGGTGCGGTTGGTAACGTTGGAAGCTTAAAATGGCTATCAAATCCATCCATCCATTCAGAGCTGAAGAATTTATGTTTGACTCTATCTAAGAAGAAGACTACGATTTGCAGAGTTACAAAAAGATTTACCTTTCTAGGTTACTCATTATCTGAAAATGAAGGTCTGAGATTATCTAGAGAAACGCTAAGACCGCATAGAAATAAACTAAAGCGGCTTTATGAGCAAAAAAGATCTAACGATCTTTTGCGTGTTTATGTTATGCATTTTTGGCGCTGGGTGAAAAGTGGTGTTGATGATATCATTGACACCAATTACTTAAACAATGTCATGCTTTTATATATTAACTCCTATTTCAAATTAGCTAAATAACTTTTTTGGATTCGATTTAATTTCTCAGCATGACTCTATACGAGACGACCTATGACTAAACTTCTACTATTAGCCTTAACTCTCAACGCAATTGCACTATCTGTTTTTGCCACTCCCACTTGTAACATCTACCTTAAAGGTAACACCGCCACTGCTGCGTACTGGCAATGCCTAGCTAACGAAAATGGCTTAACGCCACAACAGGAACGTGCTATTACAGACAACTCTGCCAAGGTAGGCATTACGGCCATCCAAGCAAGCCAAATCCAATCCAACCAAAATTTCACCTTCATGAACCTCAAATCTGTGATTACCCTTGCTACGGTTCGCACTGTTACCTTTATCATAAGCGACTCTTTAAGCGCGGCAGATAAAACTCAAGCCGTTGACGGCACAATTTCTGCTAACACACAGTACCTCTTCACATGCATCCCTAACGGCGTTACTGACCAAATCACTACTTCGAGCGGGAACCCTATCATGAATGTTTCGTTCGTTACCTCGCCCTTCTCCTTCACTTGGACTACTGACAGTTCCTCCGAACTAAACCTTATGACTAACTCCGGAACGCTCACTTGCTCCGCGAAACTGACAAGATATGGCTAACACGGAAAAGTTTGATGAGATATGATACTCTTTAGAAGAGATGAATATGATAGTGATTAGCTAAAGTGAAAGCATACAGTCAAGACCTGAGAGATCGTGTGATAAAGCAATACGAACAGGGAAATAGAAGCAAAGCAAAATTAGCACAGCTATTTCAATTGGGGACATCAACAGTAGATAGGTGGATCAAGAGATACAAATCGACAGGTGAATGCAGATCATTCCAAGGACTGGGTTGTGGACGTAAAACACGCTTTGATGATAAACAGGCTATCTTGTCTTATCTTAGTGAGAATGAAGATGCTAATGCTATTGAGATGCGGGATGATCTATTTCCAGGTTGCACTATGTCAACCTGGTATGACACTTTGGCTAGAATGGGAATAACCTATAAAAAAAAGAGCCAAAGTATAAGCAACGATCAGAAAAACAACGAGCAAGCTTTCTGGATGAGCTGGGGAAAGCGCCCTTGAATAAGCGCATATATTTAGATGAAATGGGGATAGATGATAACATCGTTGTGCAGTATGGATGGGCACCTTTGGGAAAACGTAGTTATGCTGAACAGTCTGGCTGTAAAAAAGAGCGCCTGAGTGTTGTAGCAGCTTATCAATGGAATGATAAAAAATTACTCAGCCCTTTTGAATTTTCTGGTCGAATGGATAGCGCTTTATTTTCAGGGTGGTTTGAAAATGTATTATGCCCTGAATTACAGCAAGGTCAGGTGATTATTATGGATAACGCAACTTTCCACAAAAGTTCTGAGCTACACGAAATTGCAGAGAAATATGGCTGTCGAATTTTATTTCTTCCAGACTATTCTCCAGACTTAAACACCATAGAGAAGGTATGGGCTAATGTGAAAGGAAGATTCAGAAAGATCATTAAATTAGCTGACAATTTTCAAGATGCTATCACTCAAGCTTTCAATCAAACTTTCCCGTGTTAGCTATAGTTCCTACAACATCACTAAAACGGCGGATTTAAACTAGTTACCGCAACTTTCAGTTTTTATTTTGTCGTTAAAATTCACGTGGGGTTCGAAAATACCAACTCTTCGGGGTCTATTTAATTCACCTTCAACCGAAACATATGATTCGTGACTTGCTTGATTACTAGGATTACCAAATGGGAATTTACCGCAAATCAGAACTGTTACACAACGGTTGCTGCTCTGTGGATAAACTTACCTTTCCTGCTCCACTTTCTTTGACTGTAAACCTACCTTTGTCCAATCGCACATCATCTTGCACGAACCAGTGTAAAATGCCACGGTATAATCGTCTTTTTATTCATACTCGATTGATGACGATTTAAATGCCCACAGTTCTTTGTGATGTTCCGAATATAACACAGCTATCGTCGTCAGTAGATGGGTGTTTTTAGGGGGTTACTCTCAAACCACCTGAACCTATACAATACAACTGTTGTAAAAAGGACTAAGCTAAGATACAGTTCGTTGCTAGTAGAGAAGTAACGAAAGGAATTTGTGTGATGATGAATTTTAAATTAAAGACCTTACTGATATCTGCATGTGTTTTAAGTGTCGCAGCATGTTATGCTGATTCTCTAACAGCAAATATTTGGACTAGCTCTAAAATAAAACCTTATCTTGACATTAGTACTGGTTTTGGCACGATTGGCGGTAAGAATACGTATTTGAGCACTCAAAACACCTCATTTCAACAAATTGCATTTGGAGCCGATTTCTATTCTGTGAAAAACTTCAAACTAGCTGCTGATGTGTTATATTTGACTGGGATAAATAACGTGGGGGTTAAAAAAACTGGTATTAGCGCTCCGGGTGAATTTGTCAACGCTGGTGGTGCGGTTGGTGTTGAGGGAGGCATAACAACTCCGTCATATGAACATTTTAACCTGAACATGAAGTTAGGAGTTATAGTGCAACGGTTATCACCAGGGAGTAGCGCGACTGCTAACCCAAAGACCACTTTTCAACCAATTGCTCAAATTAACATTAATAGGTTCATTGCCGATAATACAAGCTTAGGATTTGGATACTTAATATCTTTTCCAAGCCATCATATCAGTGTAGATAGCCAAGACAATATAAAAGGATCATTGCGCATCAGCGCTGGGATGATAACATTAAATCACTACTTTTAATATGATATCTCAGAGTAAAGAGAGAAATATAATAAGTCAATTAGCATCTACCCAGAAGCTTCATGAGAGTTATTTGCTTTTAAGAAAAAAGAGGACAACAAAGAACAACATAGCATCTCAACATGATGACTTTTGGGCGCTAAGCTTAGCGTGGGATACAATTAAAAAAGATACGAGGATATCCTTGCAAAATGGTGATTATCAAATCTCACCATTGAAATTATACACTAAAGGCGAGCATTTGCTTTCGAAATGGGATAGCTTAGACTGGATAATTCTGAAATCTTTGTCCACACAATTAAAAGGAATTCTTTTAGCCCCATTTGTATCTCACGCTAATGTGTATAGTATATCTGGAGACAATAAGCAAAGCGGCATCAAAAAATGTTTGCGAGCTGTTTCCAATAAACTAAATAACAAAGCAGCTAATTTTGTTTTCAAAACTGATATAAAAGATTTTTACCAAAGCATTGACCCGAAAATATTAATGAATAAATTAAAACTTCATATTCAGGATACACGAGTTATTAACTTACTAGAACAATATACATCACGTATTGAAGATTTTAATGGAGAGTACCGCAATTGCACTGGGTTGCCAAAAGGATGTCCATTGGCACCAGTGCTGGCAAATTTTTATTTGTTAAGTTTGGATAAGGCATGCAACACCCCAGGTATTTTTTATATACGATATATGGATGATTTTTTAATTATAACCGCAAAACGTTGGAAGCTTAAAATGGCTATCAAATCCATCCATTCAGAGCTGAAGAATTTATGTTTGACTCTATCTAAGAAGAAGACTACGATTTGCAGAGTTACAAAAAGATTTACCTTTCTAGGTTACTCATTATCTGAAAATGAAGGTCTGAGATTATCTAGAGAAACGCTAAAACGGCATAGAAATAAACTAAAGCGGCTTTATGAGCAAAAAAGATCTAACGATCTTTTGCGTGTTTATGTTATGCATTTTTGGCGCTGGGTGAAAAGTGGTGTTGATGATATCATTGACACCAATTACTTAAACAATGTCATGCTTTTATATATTAACTCCTATTTCAAATTAGCTAAATAACTTTTTTGGATTCGAGCTAATGTCTCAGCATGACCCTATACGAGACGAACTATGACTAAGCATCACCTATTAGCCTTAACTTTTACTGTTTTGACTCAACCAACTCTTGGACATCCGTCTTACCGCAACCTAACAAAAAGTAGCTCTGCTTGTGCACATTTCACACAAAGGGGTTCTGAAGAATTTCTACCGACATGCTCGAGCCGAGACCGCCACCTTAAGACAAGTTTGCGTTTAGCAAAGCACCATGTAGGTATCATAATTCCTATCCCGACTATTGCTAACGCAACTATTAACATTACTAGCAATTTGTATGCCACTGTACTGGATGGAACTCTGGAACACGACGCGAACTACCTCCTCACATGTATTCCGAATGGGACAACTACATCATTTAACGCTTCTGGTCACAGCCCCTACCTACTCATATCACCTAACGTGACTGTTCCGTTCTCATTCACTCTTACTACTTTATCTGATGGGCGGTTTAGACTATCTGCCGCGGGTATGACAACGTGCACAGCACAACTCACCTATGATTCTGAAGACTAGGCTTACGCGTAACAATTTAGTATCTCTTTACGTTTAACTAGTTCACTATTAACGCTAGATAGACTTAATTGAAATTGCACTCATTACAACCAACTTTGCTGAGTTCCAACGCCGATTAAATCTGTTGGTTTTGACCGCCGAGCCTTGATTTCACGACGACATGGAACTTGAACTCATAACGACCAACCCTGATCGGGGCAGCTAACCTCTGAACTCCTCTGCTCAACTACGTTGTGACCTGAACTCACAACTCCTCCATAGTTCTTTTTCTTGTCCTTGTGCAAGAAAACGCGCTTAACACCCTGTTGCGACTTTCTGCTTTAACGGTGTGGGTTACGGACTAGCTGTATGTGTTAGGCTCTGAGCACAGATATTACCAAGTGACTGTCCACAATGGTTTGCAGTTCCAAACTGTGTGAGCTAACTTGCTTTGCCTATGCTACTATTATTTCGGAAAGGTGTGTTGACGAGTCTTATTACGTTGATCCACGCGGGCAAGAGATGAAGTCTAACCTGATATACACTTGGATTTTGTAAACTCCTTCTTGTATAGGTTCAGGCGTATAAGTTCAGATAGAAATGAGACGAATTTGCAAAAATAAAAAAAGACCTCGAGAATTGAGTTGAAAATAAAGCAAAACACGAGGTCATTATGCGAATCAAAGGACTGCACAAGTCTATTTATAAAATATATGGATATGGACGTAAACAAGAAGTTTTAATTGAATACCTAAAAAATATCAAGCGATAGTCAGTCAGTTGGAACTTTGAAAAACGCAGGAACCAATGAGAAAGAAATCCCTTCATTTGTAGGTTACTCAAGAGCTACATATTATCAATCTCGAAAAATATTTATCGATCAGAAAATGCGGTAAATTACCACCATCACTGGCTAGGATTAAGCGAAACAGCCGAAATGGGGGGAGGCAGAAAGGCAGTTAGTGCTCTATGTTCGCAGAAAAAACAGCAACTATGGTAAGTTTAAAATAACCCATATATTGAAGCGAGGTCATCAGTGTCAGATGAGTGAAAGCACAGTAGGCAGGATATTGAAACACTTGCTAAAAAAAGGCTTGATCACCACAACCCTATCAGCACAGCGGGCAAAAAAGAAACGTAATTTCAACAAAATGATGCTAAGCCTTGGCGATTCAAAAAGTGTGGGCAAATGAAGTTAGGCGAGCATGTTCAAATAGATCATATGACTGTACGCCACAATGGAGTAATGGTGAAGCATTTTCAGGCATGGGAACGTAAAAGCAAATATATTGGAGCACAGATTTACACCAATGCTAGCAGTAAGTCTGCTAGAAAGTTTCTACTCGAACTGATAGAGCAAGCTCCGTTCGAGATCTTGTCGATACAGGTTGATGGAGGATCAGAGTTCATGGCTGAATTTGAGGATGCTTGTCGACAGCTGAATATACCGTTGTATGTTTTACCGCCAGCTAGCCCAAAGAAAAATGGAGGCGTAGAAAGAGGTAACCGCATTTTTAGAGAAGAGTTTTATGCCAAGCCTTCACTTCCAGATTCTCTGGGAGCAATTCGCAATGATCTTTAAAGTTGCTGTGGCTAAATATATTGATTACAGACCGCATTTTTCTCTTGCAGGCTTAACTCCTTTGCCTTACATTGGGAAACATAATTCCCGAGGTGATTGTTTGTCTCAAACCACCTGAACCTATACACTGTTTCACAGAACCTTGCTTTTTATTTCAAACACCCTTATGCTTCGTGGGAGAAGGGCACTGAATTTAATCCCTTAATAGTGATGCAATTATTCTAGTTGAAAGTGAGCTGAATAAAAGAACCAGAAAGTGTTTGGATTTTCGCACACCTTCTGAAATTTTGAAGCTTAATAAATAATAGAAAGTTGCGATAACGAGTTTAATCCACACTTAAATAGAATGCTATCCATTAAAGAAAAAATCACGCTCTCACTCACCCTGTTTTGCACAGCATCGTTACAAGCAAAAGCAAACAACATACCCACTAGTAATCTTGTTTTTTCTGGTATTCAACATCCAGCTATCTGGGGATCATTGCTCTTTCCTTTTGACAAGAAAAATAATGCCACAATGCTTGCTGGTATGCAGCTTGCTCGCACTGGGCTTACACAAGACTCATATAGTGAAACCATCAGTGTTGGACTGGGTAAAAGAGAAAAAAAGAAATTAACTTATGGTGGCTATTTGTTTGTGGACTATATCGATAGTGAAAATGGCAATGAATTACCCCACCCAGGAGGGAATGCAGAACACAATAGCGGTGTTAGATTTTACAGACTAAGCCCTGGTTTTGATGTTGCGAGTAATAATGGCGCGAAAAGATTTGCTTTTAATTATTATTTACCAGTTGGCAATAAAAGTCGAGGGACTACAATGTTTGCTGACCAAGCAGGTATTGATAATTCACTGATATTTGATAATCACACTGTTACGGGGCAACCTGCAGATTTGAAAGAATATACCATGTATGGGTTTGATGCTAAATATACCTTGAACCCCAAAAACAATGATACCTCTTATACGCTAGGAGTTTATCAATTTGGTAAAAATCCATTAATGAGCAAATATCATATTACAGGATTGACTGCAGGCATCTCATATCAAGTAGATAACCACATGAAACTGAACCTGGATGACAGGTTTGACAATGTATATTCCAACAGAATAGTGGCATCCCTGAACTTTAGTTTGGATGGATACAAACATACTAATCCTTTAACCAGCCAGATATATCGTAATTTAGATTTTCTGAATACCAAAGCTGGTACAGCAAGTAGACAGCTTATTAATCAGACTGGCGACAGAAAGGTGGAGTATCGCAATATTTACTTCGTGAAATCAGGAGCAGCAACAGGCGGAGATGGCAGTTACGATCATCCTTTTAGTAATATCGGGGATATTAACAATCTACCTAGCAATGCTAATCTATGGTTTGCAGGGAGTAGTACTTATCATTCCACAGAGGCATTTCAATTAAGTGGACATCAGTCTATTTTTGGAAGAAGTGGAAGTTTTCAACTTCCAACATACGGAGGTAATTCAAGCGCTCCAGTCCTAAGCATTGATAATGGTATACTTATTAGTGATGGGATCCATCAGATTGATGGGATCAATTTGCAAGGCGCTGGCGTTGCAAATAGTAGAGGCATCAACATATCTAATGCTACCTTATCTATTTCAAATAGCAAAATTGGTGGTACTACCGTAGCAACATCATATAAAGCAGGAATTTATGCTCATGATAATGCTACAGTGAATGTTTCAAATACAACCATTGACACAACTGATGACTCTAGTGGTGGTGGTAGTCTCTCTGCTCTGGAAGCAACATATGGCATCATAGCAAATAATAATAGCCATCTGAACATTAATAACACCAACATCAATGTTGAAAATAATGGCTCAGATAGTGCATATGGCATTATATTAGATGTCTTGGAAAATGCACCAGCTAACCATAGCACAGCCGTTATAAATGGCGGCTCAATTGCTACTTTAAATACATCTACGGGACAGAGTACAGCTTTACTCTCGGATCGTAATTCGAGAATTACGGCAAGTAATGTTGATATGAGTAGTGAAGCTAATGGCTCAGGAACTGCTTATGGAGTACGCTCACAGGCTGATAGCACCATCAATATTACCGGGGGAAGCCTTTCTGCTTTAAACACATCCACATCTACGGGAAATAGTAGCGCTTTATACTCGCTTAATGACTCGACAATTACGGCAAGTAATGTTGATATAAGTAGTGAAGCTAGTGGCTCAAGCAGTGCTACTGGAGCATTCTCACGTAATAATAGCACCATCAATATTACCGGAGGAAGCCTTTCTGCTTTAAACACATCTACGGGAGCGAGTACAGCTTTATACTCGCTTAATGACTCGACAATTACGGCAAGTAATGTTGATATGAGTAGTGAAATTAATGGCTCAAGCAATGCTTTTGGAGCATACTCATCGGATGATAGCGCCATCAATATTACCGGAGGAAGCCTTTCTGCTTTAAACACATCCACATCTACGGCGGGATGGAGTCTAGCTTTATACTCGCTTGGTAATTCGAGAATTATGGCAAGGAATGTTGATGTGAGTAGTGAAGCTAATGGCTCAGGCAGTGCTGTTGGAGCAGCCTCATGGGATCATAGCGCCATCAATATTACCGGAGGAAGCCTTTCTGCTTTAAACCCATCTATGGGAGGACAAAGCATAGCTTTAAACTCGAATGGTACTTCGACAATTACGGTGGATAACACAAGGATTTCATCAACTGCAGAAACTGACAGTAATGCAACAATTAAAACTGGGACAGGAATTACCATTGATGCTGATAGTAAATGCTATCTGAATGGGCAGGAGGTGCTCTGTTAGAACCTATCCGAAAAGGCGAATCCAAAGTAATCCCCCCAAAATCACCATGGTAAAATTGTAAGGGAAAATGCTGTAATCTAGCGAGAGCTAAGCTGTTTCACAGAACCTTGCTTTTTATTTCAAACACCCTTATGCTTCGTGGGAGAAAGGCATTGACTTTGATCACGTAAGTAATGAGGCAATTTTTCAATTGAAAGTGAGCTGAATAAAAGACCCAGAAAGTGTTTGGATTTTCGCACACCTTCTGAAATTTTGAAGCTTAATAATTAATAGAAAGTTGCGATAACGAGTTTAACCATCCCATAAATCGAATGCTATCCATTAAAGAAAAAATCACGCTCTCACTCACCCTGCTTTGCACAGCTTCGTTACAAGCAAAAGCAAACAACATACCCACTAGTAATCTTGTTTTTTCTGGTATTCAACATCCAGCTATATGGGGATCATTGCTCGTTCCTTTTGACAAGAAAAATAATGCCACATGGCTTGCTGGTATGCAGCTTGCTCGCACTGGTCTTACACAAGACTCATATAGTGAAACCATCAGTGTTGGACTGGGTAAAAGAGAAAAAAAGAAATTAACTTATGGTGGCTATTTGTTTGTGGACTATATCGATAGTGAAAATGGCAATGAATTACCCCACCCAGGAAGGAATGCAGAACACAATAGCGGTGTTAGATTTTACAGACTAAGCCCTGGTTTTGATGTTGCGAGTAATAATGGCGCGAAAAGATTTGCTTTTAATTATTATTTACCAGTTGGCAATAAAAGTCGAGGGACTACAATGTTTGCTGACCAAGCAGGTATTGATAATTCACTGATATTTGATAATCACACTGTTACGGGGCAACCTGCAGATTTGAAAGAATATACCATGTATGGGTTTGATGCTAAATATACCTTGAACCCCAAAAACAATGATACCTCTTATACGCTAGGAGTTTATCAATTTGGTAAAAATCCATTAATGAGCAAATATCATATTACAGGATTGACTGCAGGCATCTCATATCAAGTAGATAACCACATGAAACTGAACCTGGATGACAGGTTTGACAATGTATATTCCAACAGAATAGTGGCATCCCTGAACTTTAGTTTGGATGGATACAAACATACTAATCCTTTAACCAGCCAGATATATCGTAATTTAGATTTTCTGAATACCAAAGCTGGTACAGCAAGTAGACAGCTTATTAATGAGACTGGCGACAGAAAGGTGGAGTATCGCAATATTTACTTCGTGAAATCAGGAGCAGCAACAGGCGGAGATGGCAGTTACGATCATCCTTTTAGTAATATCGGGGATATTAACAATCTACCTGGCAATGCTAATCTATGGTTTGCAGGGAGTAGTACTTATCATTCCACAGAGGCATTTCAATTAAGTGGACATCAGTCTATTTTTGGAAGAAGTGGAAGTTTTCAACTTCCAACATACGGAGGTAATTCAAGCGCTCCAGTCCTAAGCATTGATAATGGTATACTTATTAGTGATGGGATCCATCAGATTGATGGGATCAATTTGCAAGGCGCTGGCGTTGCAAATAGTAGAGGCATCAACATATCTAATGCTACCTTATCTATTTCAAATAGCAAAATTGGTGGTACTACCGTAGCAACATCATATAAAGCAGGAATTTATGCTCATGATAATGCCTCAGTTAATATTTCAAATACAACGATTGACACAACTGATGACTCTGACTCTAGTGATGGTAATTTCTATACTCTGGGAAGAACATATGGCATCATAGCAAATAATAATAGCCATCTGAACATTAATAACACCAACATCAATGTTGAAAATAATGGCTCAAATAGTGCATATGGCATTATATTAGATGTCTTGGAAAATGCACCAGCTAACCATAGCACAGTCGTTATAAATGGCGGCTCAATTGCTACTTTAAACACCGCTACTGGAAATAGTCTAGCTTTATACTCGCTTAATAATTCAAGAGTTACGGCAAGTAATGTTGATATGAGTAGTGAAGCTAATGGCTCAAGAACTGCTTATGGAGCACTCTCACTTGATGATAGCGCCATCAATATTACCGGCGGCAGCCTTTCTGCTTTAAACACATCTACGGGACAGAGTATAGCTTTATTCTCGCTTCAGGACTCGACAATTACGGCAAGTAATGTTGATATGAGTAGTGAAAATAATGGTCCAAACACTGCTTTTGGAGCATTCTCATCGGATGATAGCGCCATCAATATTACCGGAGGAAGCCTTTCTACAAACTCATCTACGGGACAGAGTAGAGCTTTAGGCTCGCGTAATAATTCGACAATTACGGCAAGTAATGTTGCTATTAGTAGTGAAGCTAATGGCCCAAGATTTGTTTATGGAGCATTCTCACAGAATGATAGCGCCATCAATATTACCGGCGGCAGCCTTTCTGCTTTAAACACATCTATGGGAGGACAAAGCATAGCTTTAAACTCGGATGATACTTCGACAATTACGGCGGCTAACACAAGGCTTTCATCAGCTGCAAACGGTACTGCAACAATTAAAACTGGGACAGGAACTATTACCATTGATGCTAATAGTAAATGCTATCTGAATGGGGGTGAGGTGCCCTGTTAGAACCTATCCGAAAAGGCGAATCCAAAGTAATCCCCCAAAAATCACCATGGTAAAATTGTAAGGGAAAATGCTGTAATCTAACGAGAGACTAAGCTGTTGTATAAGTTCAGATAGAAATGAGACAAATTTGCAAAAATAAAAAAAGACCTCGAGAATTGAGTTGAAATAAAGCAAAACACGAGGTCACTATGCAAATCAAAGGACTGCACAAATCAATTTATAAACTATATGGATACGGACGTAAACAAGAAGTTTTAATTGAATACCGAAAAAAATATCAAGCGATAGTCAGTCAGTGGGAGCGTTTGAAAAATGCAGGCACCAATGAGAAAGAAATCCCTTCATTTGTAGGTTACTCAAGAGCAACATATTATCGATCTCGAAAAATATTGATCGATCTGAAATGCGGTAAATTACCACCATCAAAGGCTAGGATTAAGCGAAACAAGCCGAAATGGGGGGAGGCAGAAAGGCAGTTAGTGCTCGATGTTCGCAGAAAAAACCGCAGCTATGGCAAGTTTAAAATAACCCATATATTGAAGCGAGATCATCAGTTACAGATGAGTGAAAGCACAGTAGGCAGGATATTGAAACACTTGCTAAAAAAAGGCTTGATCACCAAATCCCTATCAGCACAGCGGGCAAAAAAGAAACGTAATTTCACCAAAGGTTATGCTAAGCCTTGGCGATTCAAAAAGTATGGGCAAATGAAGTTAGGCGAGCATGTTCAAATAGATCATATGACAGTACGCCACAATGGAGTAATGGTGAAGCATTTTCAGGCATGGGAACGTAAAAGCAAATATATTGGAGCACAGATTTACACCAATGCTAGCAGTAAGTCAGCTAGAAAGTTTCTACTCGAACTGATAGAGCAAGCTCCGTTCGAGATCTTGTCGATACAGGTTGATGGAGGATCAGAGTTCATGGCTGAATTTGAGGATGCTTGTCGACAGCTGAATATACCGTTGTATGTTTTACCGCCAGCTAGCCCAAAGAAAAATGGAGGTGTTGAAAGAGGTAACCGCATTTTTAGAGAAGAGTTTTATGCCAAGCCTTCACTTGCAGACTCACTGGGAGCAATTCGCAATGAGCTTAAAGATGCTGTCACTAAATATAATGATTACAGACCGCATTTTTCTCTTGCAGGTTTAACTCCTTTGGCTTACATTGGGAAACATAATTCTCGAGGTGCTTGTTTGTCTCAAACCACCTGAACCTATACACTGTTTCACAGAACCTTGCTTTTTATTTCAAACACCCTTATGCTTCGTGGGAGAAAGGCACTGACTTTAATCACGTAAGTAATGAGGCGATTATTCTATTGAAAGTGAGCTGAATAAAAGACCCTGACAGTGTTTAGATTTTCACACACCTTTTGAAATTTTGAAGCTTAATAAATAATAGAAAGTTACGATAACGAGTTTAACCATCCCATAAATCGAATGCTATCCATTAAAGAAAAAATCACGCTCTATCTCACCCTGCTTTGCACAGCTTCGTTACAAGCAAAAGCAAACAACATACCCACTAGTAATATTGTTTTTTCTGGTATTCAACATCCAGCTATATGGGGATCATTGCTCTTTCCTTTTAAAAAGAAAAATAATGCCACATGGCTTGCTGGTATGCAGCTTGCTCGCACTGGTCTTACACAAGACTCATATAGTGAAACCATCAGTGTTGGACTGGGTAAAAGAGAAAAAAAGAAATTAACTTATGGTGGCTATTTGTTTGTGGACTATATCGATAGTGAAAATGGCAATGAATTACCCCACCCAGGAAGGAATGCAGAACACAATAGCGGTGTTAGATTTTACAGACTAAGCCCTGGTTTTGATGTTGCGAGTAATAATGGCGCGAAAAGATTTGCTTTTAATTATTATTTACCAGTTGGCAATAAAAGTCGAGTGGCTATAATGTTTGCTGACCAAGCAGGTATTGATAATTCACTGATATTTGATAATCACACTGTTACGGGGCAAGTTGTAGATTGGAAAGAGTATACCATGTATGGGGTTGATGCTAAATATACCTTGAACCCCAAAAACAATAATACCTCTTATACGCTAGGAGTTTATCAATTTGGTGGCAATCCATTAATGAGCAAATATCATATTACAGGATTGACTGCAGGCATCTCATATCAAGTAGATAATCACATGAAACTGAACCTGGATGACAGGTTTGACAATGTATATTCCAACAGAATAGTGGCATCCCTGAACTTTAGTTTGGATGGATACAAACATACTAACCCTTTAACCAGACAGATATATCGTAATTTAGATTTTCTGAATACCGAAGCTGGTACAGCAAGTAGACAGCTTATTAATGAGACTGGCTACAGAAAGGTGGAGTATCGCAATATTTACTTCGTCAAATCAGGAGCAGGAACAGGCGGAGATGGCAGTTACGATCATCCCTTTAGTAATATCGGGGATATTAACAATCTACCTGGCAATGCTAATCTATGGTTTGCAGGGAGTAGTACTTATCATTCCACAGACGCATTTCAATTAAGTGGACATCAGTCTATTTTTGGAAGAAGTGGAAGTTTTCAACTTCCAACATACGGAGGTAATTCAAGCACTCCAGTCCTAACCATTGATAATGGTATACTTATTAGTGATGGTATCCATCAGATTGATGGGATCAATTTGCAAGGCGCTGGTGCTGAAGATAGTAGAGGCATCAACATATCTAATGCTGCCTTATCTATTTCAAATAGCAAAATTGGTGGTACTACCGTAGCAACATCATATAAAGCAGGAATTTATGCTCATGATAATGCCTCAGTTAATATTTCAAATACAACGATTGACACAACTGATGACTCTGACTCTAGTGATGGTAATTTCTATACTCTGGGAAGAACATATGGCATCATAGCAAATAATAATAGCCATCTGAACATTAATAACACCAACATCAATGTTGAAAATAATGGCTCAAATAGTGCATATGGCATTATATTAGATGCCTTGGAAAATGCACCAGCTAACCATAGCACAGTCGTTATAAATGGCGGCTCAATTGCTACTTTAAACACCGCTACTGGAAATAGTCTAGCTTTATACTCGCTTAATAATTCGAGAGTTACGGCAAGTAATGTTGATATTAGTAGTGAAGCTAATGGCTCAAGATTTGCTTATGGAGCAGTCTCATTTGATGATAGCGCCATCAATATTACCGGCGGCAGCCTTTCTGCTTTAAACACATCTACGGGACTGAGTATAGCTTTATTCTCGCTTCAGGACTCGACAATTACGGCAAGTAATGTTGATATGAGTAGTGAAAATAATGGTCTCAGGACACTGCTTTTGGAGCATACTCATGGGGTGATAGCGCCATCAATATTACCGGAGGAAGCCTTTCTGCTTTAAACACATCTACGGGACTGAGTATAGCTTTATACTCGGGTCAGGACTCGACAATTACGGCAAGTAATGTTGATATGAGTAGTGAAGCTAATGGCTCAGGAACTGCTTATGGAGCACTCTCACGTGATGATAGCGCCATCAATATTACCGGCGGCAGCTTTTCTGCTTTAAACACATCTACGGGACTGAGTATAGCTTTATTCTCGCTTCAGGACTCGACAATTACGGCAAGTAATGTTGCTATTAGTAGTGAAGCTAATGGTCCAAACACTGCTTTTGGAGCATTCTCATCGGATGATAGCGCCATCAATATTACCGGAGGAAGCCTTTCTACAAACTCATCTACGGGACAGAGTAGAGCTTTAGGCTCGCGTAATAATTCGACAATTACGGCAAGTAATGTTGCTATTAGTAGTGAAGCTAATGGCTCAGGAGATGCTTATGGAGCATACTCATTTGATAATAGTACCATCAATATTACCGGAGGAAGCCTTTCTGCTTTAAACACATCTATGGGAGGACAAAGCATAGCTTTAAACTCGGATGATACTTCGACAATTACGGTGGCTAACACAAGGCTTTCATCAGCTGCAGAAACTGACAGTAATGCAACAATTAAAACTGGGACAGGAACTATTACCATTGATGCTAATAGTAAATGCTATCTGAATGGGGGTGAGGTGCCCTGTTAGAACCTATCCGAAAAGGCGAATCCAAAGTAAGCCCCTAAAAATCACCATGGTAAAATTGTAAGGGAAAATGCTGCAATCTAGCGAGAGGCTAAGCTGTTTCATCAGAATCAACCCGTATAGCTAACACGGTATCTTTTGATAGCCCAAAATATCAACTTAATTGTATACCCACCATGTCATTCTGAGCGCAGAATGACAGACGATCAGTTACGATGAACAAATAAAAAAGGCCACTTTAAAAAGTGACCTTTTCGTCTAATCTTTAAAAGACATCTTAAACTAATGCAGCTTTTGCAACTTCTACTAATTTGCCGAATCCAGCTTGGTCATAAACCGCTAAATCTGCGAGCATTTTGCGATCTACTTCAACTTCTGCACGACTTAGACCGTTAATCATCTTACTATAAGATAATCCGTGCTCACGAGCAGCAGCGTTAATACGCTGAATCCATAGCACACGAAATTGTCTTTTACGCTGACGACGATCACGGTATGCATACTGACCTGCTTTAATGACTGCCTGTTTAGCAACACGATAAACTCGACTACGAGCGCCGTAATAGCCCTTAGCTTGCTTTAATACTTTTTTATGACGACGATGCGCTGTCACACCTCTTTTTACTCTAGGCATATCAAAACCCTCACTGTTCTCTTAACATGCGACGTACCATGGGTACATCACTTGAATTAACCATTTGATTTGCACGCAAGTGTGCTTTACGTTTTGGCGCTTTTTTGGTCAATATATGCGCTCGATTACTACGGCGAAATTTATAGCCACCACTTGCTGTCTTCTTGAAACGCTTTACTGCGCCACGATTTGTTTTCATTTTTGGCATAACAAACTCTATCTTCTCTATTGTTTCTTTGGAGAGACTACCATCACCATCTGTCTTCCTTCAGCCTTTGGACGTTGTTCTACGGTAATAAACTCCCCTAAATCAACCTCAACACGCTTCAATAAATCTAAACCAAGTTCTTGATGCGCCATCTCTCGACCACGAAAGCGCAAGGTTACCTTAACTTTATCCCCTTTTTCAAGGAAAGATTTCATTTTTTTCAGTTTCACATCGTAATCACCAACATCGGTGCCTGGTCTAAACTTAATTTCTTTAACTTGAGTTTGCTTTTGTTTTTTCTTAGCTTGTGCTTTCTTTTTTTCTTGGTCGTAACGAAATTTACCGAAATCCATGATTCGACACACAGGAGGTCTTGCATTGGGAGATATCTCAACCAAATCAAGCTGTGAATCCTGCGCTCTTCTTAGCGCATCGAAACTAGAAACAACGCCTACCTGCTCTCCCGCAGCATCAATTAATCTTACTTCTGGCACACGAATATCACGATTGATGCGTGTTTTTTTATCAGTACTAATATTTAACTCCTATATTTACCTTACTATTTAACAAATCAACAAAAGATTGCACAGGCATCACACCAAGCTGTTCACCTGATTGCGAACGTACAGTGACCGTATTTTCCGAGGATTCTTTATCACCCAACACAAGCAAGTAAGGCACTCGCTTTACAGTATGTTCACGTATCTTGAAACCAATTTTTTCATTACGTGCATCCGAAATAACACGAAACCCTTCATTCGTCAACTGTTTTGCCACATTCAGCATATAATCCTGCTGTCTTTCGGTAATATTTAAAACAGCTATCTGGGTTGGTGCCAACCATAATGGTAAATTACCTTCATACTCTTCCAATAAAATACCAATGAAACGCTCAATGGATCCAACCGTTGCACGATGAAGCATCACCGGCACCTGTTTTTCACCTGCTTCATCAATATAGGTTGCTCCTAAGCGTTCTGGCATAGAGAAGTCAACTTGAACAGTACCACACTGCCAAATACGCCCCAAACAATCCTTAAGAGAAAACTCAATCTTGGGTCCGTAAAAAGCACCCTCTCCTGGTAACAAGTCCCAATCAATCTCCTTGTCATCAAGTGCTTTCTCTAGCGCACTCTCAGCCTTATCCCACACTACATCATCACCCACACGCTTCTCAGGGCGGGTCGATAATTTCACTAAAATATCTTCAAAGCCAAACTGCTGGTAAATCGACTTCAATTGATCAATAAACAATCCAATCTCAGCTTGTATTTGCGTCTCTGTACAGAAAATATGCCCATCATCTTGAACAAAGTTTCGCACCCGCATTAGCCCATGTAGTGTGCCTGATGGTTCATTGCGATGACAAGATCCAAACTCTGCTAAGCGCAACGGCAAATCACGATAGGAACGTAATCCTTGATTATAAACCTGCACATGACACGGACAATTCATTGGTTTAATGGCATAACGACGCTCACCAGACTCAATACCTGTAGTCAATGAGAACATATCATCACCAAATTTATCGGCGTGTCCTGATTTCTCCCATAAACTCATATCAACCAATTGTGGTGTATTAATTTCTTGATACCCTGCCTGACGATATTGCTTCGTCAAATAGTTTACAATCGTACTGTAAATAGACCAGCCAGCTTGATGCCAAAACACCATACCAGGTGCTTCTTCTTGCATATGATACAAATCCATCTTTTTTGCAAGCAATCGATGGTCTCGACGCTTGGCTTCTTCAACACGATGTAAGTAGGATTTTAAATCTTTCTTATTTGCCCATGCAGTACCATAAACACGCTGTAGCATCTCATTATTCGAATCTCCGCGCCAATAGGCGCCCGCCACCTTCGTTAGCGCAAAAGATCCTAGAAAACTGGTGTTCGGCACATGTGGCCCACGACATAAATCTGTAAAGTCTGCCTGACGGTATAAACTCAATATCTCATTCTGAGGAATATCCCGAACAATATCTGCTTTATAATGCTCGCCTTGTTTTTCAAAAAATGAAATCGCCTCATCACGAGATAATTCAAAACGCTCAACAGGAATTTTCTGTTTAACCAGTGCCTGCATTCGCTCACTGATCTTCTCTAAATCTCCTTCGCTAAACGGTGTATCGCAGGAAAAATCGTAATAAAACCCATCTTCGATCACTGGACCAATCGTCACTTGCGCTTGAGGATAAAGTTGTTTCACCGCATGTGCGAGCAAATGCGCTGTTGAGTGACGAATAATATCCAGACCCGCCGCATCACGAGAAGTAACCAACGTGACCTTAGCATTTTTTTCAATCAAATGACCAACATCAAACAGTTGCCCATCAACTATACCAGCAAGTGTTGCTTTTGCTAAACCAGCCCCTATCGACTCAGCTAACTGTAGAATGGTCACTGCTTGTTCAAATTGTCTTACTGAGCTATCAGGCAGCGTGATTGTAAGCATGGTGTTTGTGTCCTAAAAATGGTAGGCACGAGTGGGATCGAACCACCGACCACCACCATGTCAAGGTGGTGCTCTACCACTGAGCTACGTGCCTACATACGTGACTATAATGGAAGAAATCGCGATTTTATCGACTACATACGATAAAGTCGAGTATTTTTTAATTGCATCTTGTCACGTCTATCGATAAAATCTCGCGCTCAAAAACAATTTTACAACTGAATGGATTAAAAAAATCATGCAAGCAGAAATACATCCAAAATACGAAGCAACCAAAGTAACTTGTAGCTGTGGTAATAAATTTGAAACCAAATCAACCGCATGTAAAGACCTACATGTAGAGATTTGTAACAAATGCCACCCAGCTTATACTGGAAAACAGAAAACTGTGGATACTGCTGGTCGTATCGATAAATTTAAGAAACGCTTCAGCTGATCTCACAGAACCTGCGAAAAGCAATCTTCTCGCAGGCTGCCCCCTCGGAACTCACTTCAATCGATTATCTCGCAAACGCTCCTCAAGATAACTCTTAGCTGTATGCGTATCTGACAGGCGCACGTCATCTTGTGGGTGAATAAAAATTGGCGTTGATACACGATAACGTTTCGCAGCCTCTCCCACAGGATTCTTCACTCGATGCGTTGTTGATTTGATATAATGCCCAGTACACATCTGCAACATATCACCTGCATTAATCACCAGCTCACCAGGGTTCGGCAACAAATCAACCCAATTACCTTCAATGTCTTTTACCGCCAGTCCAGACTCATTCGCTGCTGGCAACACTGTCAACAAATCAATATCCTCATGTGCAGCAGAACGTTCTTCACCCTGAGCGGCGTCACCTGCAATAGGCGGATAATGAATAACACGCAGTAAATGCTGCTGGCTTTCTGATATCATTTGTAGCAAGGGCATTTCCAACTTTTCCTTCACATCACTAGGCAACTCATTGTCAAGCCAACCCAGCAAAGTTTTTGCTACCACCAAACCTTCATCACGCAGACTATGTGTCAATGCTTTTAATGAATCAGGGCAAACACCCCACGGATAATAATGAAAATACTCCATTAAATTCTTCTGATCATTCCCTTTGGCATACTCAGAACCAAATGGGAAATAACCTGTTTGCGTTTCAGCATCATAACGATACTGGTTTTTCTCCTGCACAGATCGATCAAAAAACACTTTCCACTGATCATAAACAGATTGAAATAACGTAGCGGGCAAAGGGTGGTTCTTCAACACCGCAAATCCTGTATTATGTAACGACTCCAAAAACCGCTTTGGCGCATCATCCGCCAAGTAGTCTACGGTTAAAATCTGACTCATGCTTCTACAAATCCTATCTGAACAACTTGGCTCATATGGTAACAAAAATTAGCCACACTTTACACTCTCAAGCGCATCAATTAACACCCGACAGTCCGCATTTTTTTCTCGCGCATTCTCTGTTAAGCAACGTCTCCAAACTCGTGCATTTTTTTCCCCATGAAACAACCCTAGCAAGTGTCGAGTAATCATCGATAGCTTCACTCCCTGCGAAAGCTGATCTTCAACATACGGCAGTAACCGATGAATTACCTGCTCTCTTGAATATTTTTGCTGCCCCCACAATAAGCACCCCACCTCCATTAGTAAGTACGGATTATGATAAGCAGCTCGACCTAGCATAACGCCATCCATCAAACTCAAATGCTGCTGAACCTGATGAACACTCTCAATACCACCATTGATCATCATGGGTAATCGAGGAAATGTAGACTTCAAATCATAGGCCACCTGATAGTTTAACGGTGGCAGTGTTCGATTCTCTTTAGGACTAAGACCATGCAACCATGCTTTTCTAGCATGAATACTAACCCCATCACAACCTGCTACAACCACATGGTCGATCAATGCTTTAGTGAAATCATACCCCTCGTTGTGATCAACACCAATACGTGTCTTTACTGTCACTGGTAAATCACAATTAGATTTTATTGCACTAACACAGCCCCCCACCAACTCAGGCTCTTTCATTAGGCACACCCCAAACCGACCAGCTTGCACACGATTGGACGGACAACCCACATTGAGATTGATTTCATCATACCCATATTCTTGTGCAATATGAGCTGCTTGAGCAAGCAGCTCAGGATCTGAACCACCAAGCTGCAGTGCAACAGGATGCTCACTCGAATCAAAATTCAACAGGTAATCTCGATCTCCTCGCACAATCGCATGGGCTGTAATCATTTCCGTATAAAGTAGAATGTGAGGTGACAAACAGCGCAAAAAATAACGACAGTGTCGATCTGTCCAATCCATCATCGGCGCAACCGCGAGTTGATAGTTATTCATGGACACTGTAAGTGATCTACTAGGAGTTGTAACTTACATCTTCCAAGGTATTCATTAGCATCCAGCTTATACACTAAAACAACCTGTTCTTGACGGTGATTTGGCCATCGATCCAAATCTACATTGAAAGCGATTGCCTCAATAAAGTCATGACTCCCTAGAGCTTTCACCATCATTTTCAAATGTTTTTGCCCAACAATGCGCTGATCCATCAATTCAAAACATCCTGTAAACAGTGGCTCGGGGAATCCCTGCCCCCATGGCGAGGCATCACGTAACTGCTCTGCTGTCTCCAACATAAGCTCAGACGCAGAAAGCTCACCATCCACCCATAATGTTTGCTGCAAATCATCTGAGGTTAAATGCTGAGACACCACTTGATCAAAGACTTGTCGAAATTTATCCAGATGCGCGCGCTGCAAGCTCAACCCTGCAGCCATCGCATGCCCACCAAACTTTTGCAACACCTCAGGATACTGTTTCGCCACCTCATCCAACGCATCACGAATATGCAATCCAGCCACAGAACGCGCCGATCCTTTAATTTCATTATCATTCACTTTTGCAAATGCAATCACAGGACGATGGGTTTTCTCTTTCACTTTTGATGCTACTAAGCCAACCACACCCTGATGCCAGTTTTCATGATACAAACAAAGTGATCGTGGTAAGTCGCCTTTTAAGTTGAGATCATCTACTGCCTGAAAAGCCAGTTGTTGCATCTGAGCCTCAATATCACGGCGAGTACGATTCAACACATCAAGTTCTTCTGCATATTGCATCGCAGCTACAGTATCTTCTTCGAGTAAACATTCAATCCCATGTGACATATCATCCAAGCGCCCTGCAGCATTGAGTCGTGGCCCAACTACAAATCCCAAATCAGTCGCAACCATGCGACGATAATTCTTTCCTGCTAACTTTAATAGCGCCAGAATACCTGGACGTGTTTTTCCTTGACGAATACGCTCCACACCTTGCTGCACTAAGATTCGGTTATTATGATCCAGTTGAACCACATCTGCCACTGTTCCTAAAGCAACTAAATCAAGAAACTGCACCATCTTAGGCTGCTGCAACTGCCGTTGCTCAAACCAATTCTGCTCAATCAAATAACGACGCAAAGCAATCATGACATAGTAAATCACGCCAACACCCGCCAAATTCTTGCTAGTGAAACTGTCACTGGGTTGATTAGGGTTGATAATAACATCAGCTTTCGGCAGTTGATCTGCTGCCAAGTGATGATCTGTTACCAAGACTTGTATTCCATGTGATTTTGCATGGTCAACCCCAGCCAAACTTGCAATACCATTATCAACCGTAATAATGAGTTGTGGCTTTTTAGGCAATACCAAATCAATGATTTCTGGTGTTAAACCATAACCATACTCAAATCGATTAGGCACAACATAATCAACGTACTTCGCACCAAATGCACGCAAACAACTGATCGCTAATGCAGTACTGGTGGCACCATCAGCATCAAAATCACCGACAATCATGATACGTTTCTGCTGCTTTAGTGCTTGGTATAACAACTCAGAAGATTGATCAATATTCAACAACCCCACTGGAGACAATAACGCTGATAATTGACAGTCTAACTGCTGGGGATGATCCACTTGACGTGCCGAATAAATACGTTGCAATAAAGGTGACAAATTAGATAGCTCAATGGAGCTATCACCTTTTCGGTGACAAATTTTGACCATGATTAACCCTTAAATTTCGTCCATTTTTTTGCATCGAAAATTGCAACTCATAGGTTGAGGACGGTAACACACGCGCTGCTTTTTCTGGCCATTCAATCAAACAAACCGCCTGTCGATCAAAGTAATCTTCCATACCAATATCATAAAGCTCTTCAGGTGATGTTAATCGATACAAATCAAAATGATGCACCACCAAGCTCTCAACCTCATAGCTCTCTACCAATCCATAAGTTGGGCTTTTCACTCGTCCACTATAGCCAACGCCTTGTAAAAACCCACGAGAAAAGGTTGTTTTCCCCATTCCTAAGTCACCCATTAAATAAATAACATCTCCCGAGGAAACTTTCTGAGAAAACTGTGATGCAAATGCCAACATCACCTGCTCATTTTCGATATAATGCACATCATCATTCATAAAAAATACTCTATCATGAGCACCATCACTTTACAAAAACTATCCCTAGAAATTAAAAACTGGGGAAAAGCATTAGGCTTCAGTCAAATCGGCATGACTGACTGTGATCTTACAACCGCCAGCCAACACCTTACTCAATGGCTACGCAAAGGATTTCATGGTGAAATGCACTACATGGAGAATCATGCATCACTGCGAAAAAACCCACAACAGCTACTACCAGAAACCGTGCGAATCATCAGTGCGAGAATGGATTACATGCCACCGAACACACGCAAAGCACAACGGCTTAAAGAACAACAAAAAGGATATATTTCACGCTACGCACTTGGACGAGATTATCACAAGTTGATGCGAAAACGACTCGAAAAATTAGCAAAAAAAATCAGTGAACACCTACCCCATCAATATCGCGCATTTACGGATAGCGCACCCGTGTTAGAACGTGCTATTGCAGAAAAATCAGGCCTAGGATGGATAGGTAAGAACACGCTTGTTATTAACAAAAAGGCAGGCTCTTACTTTTTTCTAGGAGAAATCTACACCTCTGCCCCACTACCTATCGATCAACCCGCATCATTTCACTGCGGATCCTGCAGTAGCTGTATTGATATTTGCCCAACCAAAGCGATTGTCGCACCATTCCAATTGGATGCAAGACGCTGCATTTCCTATCTAACCATCGAGCTTGATGGCAGCATTCCTATAGAGTTTCGTAAAGCCATTGGCAACCGTATTTTTGGGTGTGATGATTGCCAATTGTGTTGCCCTTGGAATAAATTCTCACAATACACAGCAGAAGACGACTTCCACCCTCGATATCAACTTGATAACAGCACGTTAATTGAGTTATTCAACTGGAGTGAAGAGGAGTTTCTCCAGAAGACTCAAGGCTCTGCTATTAGACGCACAGGTTATATTAATTGGCTCCGGAATATTGCTGTTGCCTTGGGAAATGCACCAAGCAGTACAGCAATCATTAACACTCTCAGAAATAAACAATCATACGATAACATCGTCGTTAAAGAACATGTAGCGTGGGCTCTAACACAACACGAAAACTAATCATACACCATCTAAGTCTTTGGTCACACCATGCTTACCTGCTGAAACCTTCTTCTGAAACCCATAATCCCTAATATCAACGGTAACTTTTCTCAAATCGTATCCATTAATCGCCAAAAACATGCGGTTAGAATGGTTGATACTTAATCGTGTTAGCTATTAATTAGCCCACACTCCTTAACGGATACATCAAACCACTCAAACTATCCAGCTTCTTTTTTATACAACTCAATCAACTGTTGAGAAATACTGATAGAATGCAATCGTTTCGGTAAATTATCTAATCTAAACCATTGCGCATCTACAATTTCATCGCCATCCACAGCAATCTCTCCTTTGTCATAATCGGCATGAAAACCCAGCATCAAGGAGTCAGGAAATGGCCATGGTTGTGAAACAAGATAACGTAAATTCTTCACATACAATCCAACTTCTTCGTAAACCTCGCGATGCACCGCCTCTTCGATCGTCTCTCCTGGTTCAACAAAGCCTGCTAGAGTGCCATAATTTTGAGTCTTCACATGCGTTGACTGTGCCAATAACACCTCATCTCCTTTTCTGACCAACACGATAATAGCTGGTGAAATACGGGGAAAGAAAATTTGATCACAAGACTGACAAATCAACGCACGCTCATCCAGCTTATCCCTCAACGGTTGTGCACAAGACCCACAATAACGATGTGTTAGGCGCCAGTGGTTCAAGTGACATGCCAGCACACCCAAGGAGCCAAACAGGTCGACCTGCTCACACCAAAGTTGCTTCAGTGACTTACACACAAACGTTTCATTTAATTGACATTGCTCACTAGATAATGGATCAGGCAATAAATAGCGTTTTCCGTCCGACTCTGCAAAACAATAGAAACTATCACAAGACAACGCATGCTTCACATCTTGGTAGCAAATCAGCTCCCCTACCTGGTTAACATAAAGCGCCTGCTGCTTGAAAATAAATACATAATCTAGCCTATCTGGATGAGCAACCAGATAATGTGTCATTTTTAAATTATCCATAAAAACCCATCTATATTGTTAAGAAAAACGCACAAGAGATAACATGCCATGATAACATCTATAACTTGCAATACTCAAAAACCTTTTCTACAATCTCGACATCTTCAGGGCGGGGTGAAAGTCCCCACCGGCGGTAATTCAACCGTATACACATCGCACTTGCATGAGTATCGTTGATCAGCCCGCGAGCGATGATTTATACCCAAATTACTTGAAGACGTCGGACTTTAACGGCATGAGCTCGGCAGAATACAAATCTAAAAGTTTTCCCAATAGCGGTGCTATTGCTCAACCTTTTAAATCTGATTCTGCTCAAGCTCATTATGTTAAAGCCTCGGCGTCTTCAAGTAATTTAAGTATAGATAATTTCAAGTCATTGCAGATCTGGTGCATACCCAACTAGAAATCAAAATCTTCAGTTGGATTGAGTATAATTCCAGAGCCGACGGTTATAGTCCGGATGGAAGAAGATAACGAAATGGTAATGGCTATCAAGCTTAGTGCTTTATTGGCATATTATCTTACGGTTTCGTCTCAACCAAAGTCATGCCCTGGACTACAAATGAATAGCTAGGGATTATGACACAACATCTACAACACATGACAAGGGCACTCAAGCTTGCCGAACGCGGTCGTTACCATGTCTCTCCAAATCCTATGGTAGGCTGTGTCATCGTGAAACAGGATCAAATTATTAGTCAAGGCTGGCACACGCATTATGGTGGCGATCATGCGGAAATCATGGCACTCAAAGCAATGCCCTCCCATCTAAAAGACGCAACCATGTATCTCACCTTAGAACCTTGCGTTCACCACGGGAAAACGCCTCCATGTATTGATCAAATCATTGCTGCAAATTTCCATAAAGTCTATATCGCTTGCCTAGATCAGAATCCCAAAGTCAAAGGTAAAGGTGTTGAACAACTCAAAGAATCAGGCGTTCAGGTTCATGTTGGATTGTGCGAGGGAAGCGCATGCAAACTGAATGAGACCTTCTTTCACTATATGAAAACCAAACGTCCTTTTGTGATAGCTAAATGGGCGATGTCATTGGACGGACAAATGCAAACTCACCCCACCGACTCACGTATTATCAGCAATCAATCAACCCAACAATTAACACATAGATTACGCCACCAAGTGGACGCGATTTTAATTGGAAGAAAAACTGCTAACATAGACAACCCAAAATTGACTGTAAGAGATCGAAGAATTTCAGCAAAAGAGCAGCCTCTTCGCATTGTATTAGATACTCAAGGATCATTGCCAACAAATTTAGCGATATTTACCGACAAACACCCAGAAAAAACATGGGTCATCACGACAACTCGCACAAAAGAATCTTGGAGAAACAAACTGATCTCTCAAGGTATCACCGTGATCATAAATCCTGTTGATTCTGACGATTACTTTGATCTTCCTGCTCTGCTCTATCAACTCGGACAACAACAAATTTCAAGTCTATTAATTGAAGGAGGTCGATTTACTCATCAAGCGTTTCTACAAGCCAACTTAATTAATAAAGTACACACCTTTATTGCACCTACAATCATCAATCCTTTCAATACAAAGCAACCCCTATACGATACACAGCTACACCAAGCTGGAGATAATGCTTATTTTGAAGGCTATCTACACCAAAATACTTGAAGATATATACAGGAGAATCAATATGTTTAGCGGTATTGTTGAAACCATGGGGGAGGTCATTGATATCATTCACAACAATGATATATTACAACTCACTGTCAAACCAACCATTCAGTTAGAAGCAATTCAAACTGGCGATAGCATTGCAGTTAATGGTGTCTGTCTAACCGTAGTAATACAAACCTCGACTTATTTTACAACCGAAATCATCACAGAAACACAACGCTTAACAAACTTAGGAAACCTAACACTTGGCAGTCAAGTCAACTTAGAACGTGCAATTACCTGCCAAACAAGAATAGGTGGACATCTAGTACAAGGACATATCGATGGAGTAGCAACAATCCATCAAATCAGGCAAGCAAGTAGTAGTCAAATCATCCTGTTTAAGGCACCGAGTACTATTACAGATTATTTAATTTATAAAGGGTTTGTCACAATCGATGGCATGAGTCTAACGATAGCACACTGTGATAAACAAACTTTCACTGTCCATTTTATTCCACACACGCAAAACCAGACCATCGTAAAATACTATCAAGTTGGTGACAGCATTAATATCGAAGTAGACATGACTGCCAAGTATATCGAAAAATTCCTACAAAGAGACGCCTCATGACAAATTTCAAAAACATACATCAAGCATTCAACACGCTTTCTCAGGGAAAAATGATCTTGTTAATTGATGATGACGATCGTGAAAATGAAGGTGACTTAGTCATCGCGGCAGAATATGCAGATACAGCGGCTATTAATTTTATGGCACAATATGGTCGAGGACTGATCTGTTTAAGCATGACACCACAACAAGTCAGGAAACTGCAATTACCCATGATGACACCACATAATCAAAACAACTCAGGACAAGCTAACTTATCAACACCATTTACCCACTCAATTGAAGCAAAAGTTGGGGTAACAACAGGCATTAGTGCAGCAGATAGAGCAAGAACTGTTGCGGCTGCAATTTCAGAAAACAGTACACACCACGACATATCGTCTCCAGGTCATATTTTTCCTTTACGCGCCCACCCACATGGAGTTCTTGGTAGGGCAGGCCATACTGAAGCGAGCGTTGATTTGGCACGTTTAGCAAAATTGACCCCAGCAGCAGTAATTTGTGAAGTTATGAATAAAGATGGTAGCATGGCACGTGAAAAGGCACTGAAAGCATTTGCCAACAAACACCACTTGCCCATCGTGCATATCCGTGAATTAATTGAATACCGTCTCTTTCATGAAAATTGGGTCACACTGGAAAGTAGCACGACATTACCCACTAAAGAACATGGTAACTTCACCCTCCACGCCTTTTGCAATCAACTAGACAACCACACCCATATTGCACTACAAAAAGGCAACTTTACTTCTAAAGAACCTACACTGACTAGGTTACATTCATCTTGTATCACAGGTGACGTCTTTCAATCATTGCGTTGTGACTGCGGCGACCAATTAGCTCAAGCAATGCAACTTATACAAGAAAACCAACATGGAATCATTCTATATCTCAACCAAGAAGGTCGGGGGATTGGGCTCGTGGAAAAAATAAAAGCATATGCTCTGCAAGAAGAAGGAATGAACACAGTTGAAGCCAACCAGGCACTTGGGTTCAAAGCAGATTTAAGAAATTATGCAGTCGCAGCACATATTTTAAAAACACTCGGCACTACAAACATTAATTTACTCACAAACAATCCCAATAAGATCAGCGCACTACAATCATACGGAATTATTGTCGGCAGTCACACCCCACTCATAACACAACCTAACCCACATAACATTGCTTACTTATCCACTAAGCGTGATCAACTCAAGCACTACTTACCTAAATCACTTAAAGGAGAACCTCATGAAAACCATACAGGCTCAACCCACTCAAAGCCCACCTAAAGTTGCTATTATTGTAAGTAACTTTAATCTAGACATCACCAAAGAATTACTTTCAGGAGGGCTAAGTTATCTTGAGAACCATAATATCCCCAGCACAAACATTCAGGTCATTCACGTTCCTGGTGCTATCGAAATCCCACTGATTGCTCAAAAACTGGCAAAGCGCCATCACTATCATGCCATCATCTGTTTTGGAGCTATCATTCGAGGTGAAACCACTCATTATGATTTAGTATGCAACCAAGTCAGTCATGGCTGCCAGCAAGTCATGCTTACCTATGAAACACCCATTGTGTTTGGTATATTGACTACAGAAAATAGCAAACAAGCATATGATCGGCTGGGTGGGCAACATGGACACAAAGGTAAAGATGCCGCAAAAACCGCATTAGCCATGATTTCCATTTCCCAACAAATTAACGAAACAACTCCCCTAAAAACACAGGAGGTTTAGCATCATGAAACTACCAGTGCCTAGAGCGGATTAAACTCTATTTTGCTAACGCATCCAGTGTCAGTTCGATTAGCTCCAACAAGTGTTGTTGATACTTTCCATTAAATAGTCCTGTCACTCGATTTGCACCTAAAACATTAACGGCACCACATTGATGTCCCAACAACTGCCCTAGCCCAAAGATAGCCGCTGTTTCCATTTCAAAATTAGTCACTTGGTATTGATCAAAGCAAAAAGAAGCAGCTTGATCAATTAAATTATCAACCTTTGGTTTCAACCTTAAACGTCGCCCTTGTGGCGCATAAAACCCCGCACAAGTTAATGTAATACCCTGGGTAACAAAAGAATTAACTTTTTGTAGCAAATCGATAGAGCCAGACGTCACTGTTGCAGGTACATCTTGTGAATTAATTTTTTGATGCTGATGAAATGCATCGCTTATCTCACCCATCCCCTCTATATCATCATAGAAATGTAATAACCCAGCTAAATCAATGGCATACCGTGATGCAACAAATTGATCAAATGACAAAGATTCCTGCAATCCACCACAAGTGCCAATACGAATAATTTCAAGTGACTGATGGGTTTCTTTAATTTCACGACGCTGTAAATCAACATTCACTAACGCATCTAATTCATTCAACACAATGTCAATCGACCCAACACCCATACCTGTTGAGATCACTGTAATTCGCTCGCCCTTATACACCCCAGTATGAGTCACGATTTCACGATTGGATCGTTCAACTTCAATTCGATCGAAAAACTGTGATACCATTGAAACTCGCTGAGGGTCTCCGACCGTAATCACCTTATGTGCTAACTCTTCTGGACGTAAGTTTAAATGATAAATACTCCCATCAGGATTAACAATTAACTCAGACTCGCTTAAATGTGACATAGATTCCCTTCCTAGCTATACTCAATAACCAATTCAATTGAAAATGCCGAGTTTTCAACTGAATTGGCTATAAAGTCGAAAAATAATCAGAAATTATACGCGATCACCTCAACACATGCCAACCTTTGACAAAACCCACTTTGAATATGATCACCAACAACGACTTCAGGTGACCTTACCAGAAAAGAAGCAAATTATGATCGACTTCCTCAGTGGGAAAGTTAACCATCGCTGGCGCTATGGTGGTGGGAAAAACCAACTCCTTGCGAAAGCCTGTGGTCTTAAAAACCAGAAGAATCAAAAGGAACCTCTCAGCATTCTAGATGCAACAGCAGGATTTGGTGAGGATGGCGTTATTCTCGCCTCGCTAGGGTGTCAAATGACACTATTAGAGCGATCACCTATCATAGCTAGACTCCTCATAGATGCCACCAATAGACTGCTGCAACAGGAACCTTCAATGCAGATCACAGTCATCGCAATCGATGCATTCACTCACATCAAGACCCTTAAACCGTCAATGCTACCCGATATTATTTATCTAGACCCCATGTTTCCAGAACGAAAAAAGTCTGCCTTGGTCAAAGCACCGATGCGCCTATTAAAAACCATAGTTGGAGAAGATCAAGACGCTGATCAGTTACTACCACTGGCAATGCAGTTTGCAAAAAAACGTGTGGTTGTCAAACGCCCAAAGTTAGCTCCTCAACTGAATCAAGCCTCACCAAATATTACTTATACTGGTAAAAGCTGTCGATTTGATGTGTATCTAATATAGTATAGCGTTCGGGCTGCGGAAGAGTTGAGCTGTTTGATAGATATAAGAAGAAATTATCTTAAAAAGTTGTCTAAGGATGAGTATCAAGAATTACTTAAATAACGTAACAGATTCTTCTTTAGGCTTCGTTAATCATTGGAAAAGAGTAATGTACAAGGCATTAGTAAGTGATGGTGATTTTTGTAAGTTTACTTTCTAAGCACAAATTCCGTTTTTCCGCTTGTTGCTTGAATTCAGGTCGAATAGGGGTTTTGAGAATATTTCTATGCTATCAAACGGCAAATACTTGTTGTAGTTCATTGTTTGTAGGCTCTAAAACAACCTTGAATGGTAGCTTTTCTTTGTTGAGCATGCCCTGCAAGCTTAGGCGGACAAATTGATCTGTAGAGTACCCCAAAGTGTTTGCATAATCTGATGCTTTACGTGGGCTTACGGTTTTCCTTCCATGCTCAAGGTCGCAGAGAAATTGTTTGGATACGCCCAGTTTTTTGGCCATTTCAACTTGGGTAAGTTCTTCACCTTTGCGAATCGATGAAATAAACGAACCAATTGTCAAAGGACTCCCAGCAGTCTTTTCAAGAAAAGAAAGGACTTTTTGGTTTTGTTTGCTAATACTCATGCTTGCTTACCTCCACAATTTCAATAATTGTTAATTGACCGTCTTCGTTGATTTCATATATCGCTCGATAGGCCTTTGAGAGTCGTATTGAGCGATGTCCTTTCCATTTTCCCTTTAGAGGCTCATCATGATACCCAGGTATTTTTCTGGTTTCTTCTAAAGAAGAATTTAACACATCTTCATCCAGCCTTGAAGTTTCGTCACTATGTGACTAGGTGCTTTCGTTAGAGCTTTCTTGGCTGATCGGCTCAATTTGAAAAGAATGTTGTTCATTAGCCTATGGTACACTTTTTACGTGTACCACACAAGAGCTGTTGATTTAAGCGGCAGTTAGGCCTAATGGTCCGGAAGCTGCGCTGAGGGGCAAAATCGGCTAAACAGGAAAATCATTTTCAAATGCTGTTGATACAATGGCAGGAATTGAACTCCACCGTATGCTCAAAAAAGGACAGATGAAAAACTCTGATGGGATGACTGTTTGGGAGCAATTTTATTCGCTTGCAGCATGATTGCGTCCTAGATATAGTCACATCGTCACCTCAGCATATTTTTGCGACAGAACCTTACTTAGCAGGATGTTTGAAAAGGTTAAATACATGACCCTTGTTAACAAATAAATTATCTAATCCTGACTGAATATTACCTGCGCCGATAGGTACACTCATTGTGCCAACTACAGATATCACCGAATGATTCAGGTTGATTTTAGGATTGCTGTCAGTCAATGGTTGATTATCAACACCTGTCGCTTTAGCAAGTGAAGTGACATTGATGTTGCAACTATTGAGTGTAATTTCGTTGCTGGCATCTGATCCTTGTTGGTTGGATTGATAAACACCCATTGCTTTGGCATTCGATTCATTCGGCATTGCATTGATTGGGGTGATGCTACAGTTGTTCAAAGTTAGTGTTGCACCGTTATTGGCATTTAACCCCGTTGCTTTATTGGAAAGACTATAGCTACTTAAGAAGCAATTATTCAAGACAGCAGTTGCTTGATTAGTGGTATAAAGCGCATAAGCGTTGCCCAATGAACCATTTAAATTGGCATGAATATTACAGTGATCAATCACATGATCATAGTTAGGAGCTAATGAATTAAACTTAGGCTCGCCTGTAATCTTAATACCGCTCACATCGCTGGATTCAGTGGCAGTTGAAGTCACCACGATTTGATTATCTTTCAGATACCAATGAGAATCAGCGGATAAATCAATCCCTGTGATGGCTGGATCATGTACTTCGCCACTATCAGCTAAAATAACTTGTGTATTCTGAATCAAAGCAACAGCATGTGATTGCACTAAAATGCCTGTAGCAAAGCCATCTCTGCCTGCGTTGACTTCTTCACCATCGATCACCACGTGCTGAATTCTTGCTAATGCACCTTGCTTGTTAGATGCAGTAACCGTAATCGCTGGGTTATCCTGATCATTCCCCGTGATTTTCAACCCTTGTAAGACGGCCATTGGCTCATCATTTGTACCCCCTGCATTGTTATCACTCAAATGAATTTGATCGATATCGATAATCGGGCATTGTGTTAATGTGGCATTACTTTGGAAGTCGGCACTGCGTCCATAGAGACTTTGATCATCAATAGTCAGAGGTTGATCCAGTTGATAACTGAGCCGAGTGTTCTGACCATTAACACCCTGAATAAAGATATTCGCTTCTTTAGGTGCACTCTGAACAGCTTGTGCGATACTATGATAAGGATGCTCATATGTTCCATTATCTTGATCTGATGCTTGGTGAATGGTTGTAGCACTAGGGGTGACAAAATACAGGTTAGTAAATGGTCTATCACCTGATTGCAACCAGTTGCTGTGTCCTTGAAAAACTGTTGAACCATGATAATAATCAACGGTTACCTTATCACCGCCTGATTTTTTGATGGTATGGTCTAGTGCTTTAAAAACACCTTTCTTTTGTACTTCAACCTCAATAGTGCGTTGATAGTTGGGTAAAGCATTCGCCTGATATTTAATTTGGAAAACCTGTCCTTTTCCACCGTGACCACTACAGTTTTGGATATCAATCGTTTGGCTTGGTTGGATGGATAGTTCAACACGGCCGTTTTGGTCAGGTGTATTACGCCAGTTAACGTGTCGATGATCACCACCCAAAGCAGAGCCTGAGAAGTATAAACATGCATAATGATGCTTACCTGTTGAATTGGTCATCTGAATGGTTAGATTATTGTCAGCAAAGCTATGAGAAAAGCTTGTGCCAATTAATAAAATAAATCCTAAAAGTCGAATAAGTAATGATTTCATGAGCATCTCCCCAATATTTCATGAATGATATTAATGGTAGCCATAGGTAAGCACTATTGTGTTAATACACGAGGCATCCACTCTAAAATAAAGCCTGTTGCCGTATTAACAGGATAAGTCTTAATGGTAAAGATAACATATTGATACCTACTCCTTTTGCTTATATTGTGAATGTTGTTGATTGTAATGAAGAAGCGTTAGAATCAGTGCAGGTTAAAATAGAAACGCTGTCACCAGATGAAATTACTCCATAGTGTCCAAAATCACTTACACAGTCGCTTGAACCTACTATGAAGGTTCCTGCAGCCGCATTTCCTGTATATGGATTTTTAATATTAGCCGCGATATATGACTGAATAGCTGTTACGGCATTTGAGGCTGTTAAGGAAGAGCATGGTTGGTTTGAATCGACGTATGTGCCACTTTTATCAACTTTGCATTTATATAATTCTGCTTCAGCAAAAGATACTAAACGACTATAGTTGACTAGAACTGTATTCTTTTCGCTTGCTTCTGTGTAGTTATTGTAGCTGGTGATAGCTATAGTTGCTAAAATAGCAATTATTGCAATAACTACCAAAAGCTCTACTAGAGAAAACCCATAAGAAAAGCAGTATCTAGTTTTTGACTTCATATTTAATCCTTTATCTATTTTACGTTAGCTAGTATACAATATATTATTAAGGTCAACTTTACAACTATAAGTATCTCCAGTCATACTTGTCAAAAGATGACTATCAGGGGTAATGAAGCGAGGAAACATCTCACTGGTATTATTCCTCTTGTATAGCATGTTACTAGAAATTATTGAATATGATGCATTTTTAGTTATGCTAGCGTCGCCGGTAGGTAGTGTGTTTCCATATACTGATAACCAAGGGGTGACAATGTTAGCTGTAGTTTCCCTTGAGTCATCACCATTGATATATGTAAGGTCGCTAGCAGTTGACGACGATGCGCTTTTAAATTCCATTAAGTGATTTGTAAAGTTAGTGGAAGTGTCCGCTTCGTTGCCAACGTGTAATGAGCACCTAAAAACAATGGTTGCAGAGGCTATATTATTCAAGTTTATATGAGATAATGTATTGTTAAACGAAGTTGTATTACAAGAAGTACCATTACAAGTAATATCTGGCAAGCTAATAGTTCTTGAGCCAAGGCCATTGTTAACAACATTAACATCTGCTCCAATGCATGGTGCAAAATCAGCGGTTAAGCTGCCATTTCCATTGTATGAACTTGGTTTTTGGAGGCGATCTTGTAAAGTCTCAGCATGAGAAGCAACTGTCAGAACGCTTGCTAAAGCAATTGCGATTGAGATATTTTTTTTCATTACTAACTCCTAGTAGTTTATTCGTTATAGTTAAAATTTGTATTAGTGTATAGGTTCAAGTGGGTTGAGACAAAAGAACACCTCGAGAATGATGCTTATCAATGTAAGCTAAAGGAGTTAAATCTGCAAGTGAAGGCTTGGCATAAAACTCTTCTCTAAAAATGCGGTTACCTCTTTCAACGTCTCCATTTTTCTTCGCAACAACACTTTTCTCGTGTCTTATTTTACCCAATTATAACCTATCGGTTACAATTGGGTTACTTGCGATAACGACTTTAATCTGCCCTAATTCACTTTATACTTAAAGGCTAAATCTAACTCACGAGCAGCTTTGACATCATCCAAACGCTTAACTGGCATCTTTTGAGGAGCCTGCTTAATCTTGCTAATATCCTCCTTCGCTTCCTGCAGAATCTTAACCATACTATCAACAAAAGCATCCAGTGTTGCCTTTGACTCAGTTTCAGTCGGCTCAATCAATAAGCACTCTGGAATCAATAGAGGAAAATAAACCGTCGGTGCGTGCATATGATCATCCAGCAAGCGTTTTGCCAAATCTGTTGCCGTTAGCTGATAAGTTTTTGCTTCTGACTTTAAGGTCACAATGAACTCATGTGTTGCACGACGCTGCGGAAATGCCAACGTGAAGCCAGCAGCTTGTAATTGTGTCTGCAAGTAGTTGGCATTCAACACCGCAAATTCTGCTACGCGATGCATCCCCTCTTTACCGAGCATCGCAGCATAAATATAAGCACGCAGTAAAATACCCACATTACCCATAAAGGTTGACAGTTGTCCTATACTCTGTGGCTTATCTGCTATCGTCAACCAATCATATTTTTCATCTTTAATACCGACTTGTGGCACTGGTAGAAAAGGTGCTAAGCGCGCATTCGCGGCGACTGGACCTGCACCTGGCCCACCGCCACCATGGGGAGTTGCAAAGGTTTTATGTAAATTCAAATGCATGACATCAAAACCCATCTCCCCTGGCTTCACTTTCCCTAAAATAGCATTTAAGTTTGCGCCATCATAATATAACAGCCCACCTGCCTGATGAATGGTTTTTGCCACTTCAACAATCTGACGTTCAAAAACACCACAAGTTGATGGATTAGTTAACATGATTCCTGCTGTTTTTTCTCCACAGGCAGCCTTGAGTGCAGACAAATCAATATCACCATTCTCTTTTGTTGGTATTTCTTTAACCTTAAACCCGCACATCACGGCTGTTGCGGGATTAGTACCATGTGCCGCATCTGGAACTAAAAATTCATCTCTGTTCATATCACCTCGAGATTGGTGATATGCTTTAATCATCGAAACACCTGAGAACTCCCCTTGGGCACCCGCCATAGGACTCAAGGAAACCGCATCCATCCCAGTGATCTCTGCAATCATGCACTGCAGTTCATATAAACAGTGCAGTACACCTTGGCTATGCAGAATAGATTGATAAGGATGGCGATTCTTAAATCCATCCAACAGCGCCAATTGATGTGCAATCTTGGGGTTATACTTCATCGTGCACGAACCCAGCGGATAAAACTGCCCATCAATCGAGAAATTTTGCTGAGACAAACGTGTAAAGTGCCTCACAACATCTAACTCAGACATTTGCGCTAATCTTAAAACATCTTGACGTAGTAGTGATGAGTCTAAATCACAAAAAACATCTTCTGACACGATACCATTGGCTAAACGCAACTCGCTGGATTTTTCAAAAATGGTACTCATCTTTCCTGCTCCATATTCGTCCACACATCAACAAGCCTTTGAATGTCATCTGTTGTTTTAGTTTCAGTTACACAGGTTAGTATCTGATTCTTCAAACTGGGATAATCTGCACTCAAATCAAATCCAGCTTCAATTTTTTGTGATTGCATTGCCTGCAACTGAGACGATAAATGATCACTTCCATCCAGCACAACCTCATGAAAGAAAGGCGCGGTAAAACGCCGCTTAATCCCTTTTTTTGCTAGCGCATTGACTAATGCTTGGGTTTGCTGATGAGATATTTTAGCGATACGTTTCAAACCCTCACCACCGAGCAAGCTCATAAAAATAGTGGCTGCTGTCACGAGCAATCCTTGATTGGTACAAATATTCGACTTTGCTTTTCCACGACGAATATGCTGCTCTCTTGCCTGCAAGGTTAAAGTAAATCCTTCCTTGCCATCTAGATCAACAGTTTTACCAACTAAGCGTCCTGGCAACTGTCTAACCTGTGACATACGACAGCCCATAAAACCAAAATAAGGACCACCTGATGATAAAGGAACGCCCAGTGGCTGCCCCTCGCCACAGACAATATCTGCACCATCATGCCCCCATTGACCTGGCGGCTTTAACAACGCCATTGCGATTGGGTTGACCACAGCAATTGCCATCGCATGATGAGCATGCGCCCAATTGGTTAGACCATCAACATCGTCAATCACTCCAAAAAAATTCGGCTGCGGAATGACGACAGCAGCAACATTTTGATCTTCATAAGCAGATAGCGTTGTTTGATCAAAGCGTCCACTCTCAGCACAAAACGGAATCAAGCTACAACGAATATTCTGATGAGAGACTATCGACTCTATGACCTTTCGATAACTCGGGTGCAAAGTTTCTGGTACCAGAACATGCTTTTCTTTGACTTTTTTATTGCAACGGATTGCCATTAGAATCGCTTCAGCAACCGCAGAAGCACCATCATACATCGAGGCATTAACAACATCCATTGCCAACAGTTCGGACATCATCGATTGGTATTCATAAATAATCTGCAGTGTTCCCTGCGAGGCTTCTGCTTGGTAGGGGGTATAAGCCGTCATCAATTCACCACGGCTTGCCAACGCCCACACAGCTGCGGGAATATAATGCTCATAGGCGCCCGCACCTAAGAAACTAAGCTCAACCTCATCTTGTTTCGCATAATTACTCATGACACGATTAATCGCCTGTTCTTTTAATCCTGTTGGCAAATCAAGTGTTTTTGCACGGATTTCCGCTGGAATCTCATCAAACAGGTCTTCAATCGATGTAACACCTATCGCAGCCAACATGGACTGTATCTCTTGTGAGGTATGTGGAACAAATGGCATCGTGTTAGCTCTCTTCAGTAGTCATGGCTTGATACTTCTCTGCAGATAGCAAACCTTCCAACGCATCAATGTTCGTCACTTTTAAGCGAAATAACCAACCATCCCCATATGGATCAGCATTGGCAGTTTGAGGCTCATTTTCCACACGGCTGTTCACTTCAACCACTTCACCCTCCAAAGGACAATAAACATCTGATGCAGATTTAACCGATTCAACCACCGCAATTTCATCACCATCAGTGAAGCAACTACCTATTTCTGGCAGCTCAATGTAAACTAAATCACCTAATAAACACTGTGCATGGTCACTAATTCCAACCGCAACAATATAGTCATCATCATGGTTTTGTCCTTCGTTACGCACCCACTCATGGGTTTCAGCATATCTTAAATCACTTGGGATATTGCTCATTTTCCTTCCTTATTTATGCACAAGAAATAGCGTTTTTCTGTGCGTATCAATAAAACATGCACAAGAAATAGCGTTTTTCTGTGCATATCAATAAAACATGCACAAGAAATGGCATTTTTCTGTGCATATCAATAAAACATATCTTTCATTGGTGTTTCACCAACACTTGCCAGTAAAGAATACAAACTTTTATTTAAATAATATTTCTCTCTACCTATTTTCAGCTCATCCATAACACCAATTTCAACTAATGATTTGAGGTATTTGATTGCCGTATTACGGTGCTTGCTCAAAGTTTTTTCAAGGAACAAGGTTTTAGTGTAGGGGTAATTAAAAATGTGATTTAGTAAATCTTGCGAATAAATCTTTGGTAACTTCTCTTTTATGAGTTGCTTATCAGTTTGCATCAGTTCTTTAATGCTCTTAATTAACTCTATAGCATGTTTGGCAGTTTGCTCTATACCTTGCAGTATAAATACAACCCAGTCTTTCCAGTTTTCAGAATCGCGAACCTCTTGTAGAAGCTCATAATACCTTGCCTTATTTTGATTAATATAACGCGACAAATATAACACAGGCGAGTCTAGCAGCCCTTGCTTCACAAGGTATAAAATATTAACAACACGCCCTGTGCGTCCATTACCGTCGTAAAAAGGATGTATACTCTCAAATTGATGATGGATAATTGCCATTTTTACTAGTGGGTCAAATGAATCAAGACTATCTTCATTAATAAATTTCTCTAAGTTGCTCATATAGGCAATAATTTCTGCCTCAAGTTGAGGTGGAATATAAACGATTTCACCTGATTGCTGATTGATAATCTTTGTACCTGCCTGAGTGCGAAAACCAGCGTTATTTTTAATCAATCTAGACTGTATTTCTTTCATTAAATTATTTGTTATTAACTGATTATCACGTACCGCTCGAAACCCATGTAGCAAGGCATGATCATAATCATTGACCTCTTTTGCTGCTGAGCTGGTAAAAACACCTTGATTAATTTTGTTCTGAAACAACTCATCTTGCGTTGTAATAATATTTTCAATCTCTGAACTATCTTTAGCTTCTTGCAGTGACAACGTATGAATTAAAATACTTTCATTAGGAACAGTTTTGGCAAAACCTTTTAATTCTGCAAGTGCGCTTCTAGCATTAGTTATTAATGAAAGAATATCAACCTGGCTAAAATTAAACACCAAGGGTAAGGTTGGTATACGATAATCACCCAACAACTTTACATTATTGTCATGAACTGTTTTAATTATCTCTTGCATACCAACTTCATCCGCTTACCACGAGATTCAACTTCACACTGTGATACATCTATATTCGATTTTATTCTTGCAAAAGCAACGGCTCGTCCAGTCATTGGCGTAAAACTAGCACTCGTTAATTCACCTATAATTTCCTCACCAACCCATACATACTGATGAGCACGCAACATGCCTTTATCAGCTAACTGAACATGAATTAAACGCTCAGGTATCCCTTGGTTTTTTTGCTGTTGTAATGCTGATTTACCCATAAATGTTCTTGATTCATCTTGCCAGTCCACTGTCCACGCTAAGTTTGATGTCAAAGGTGTTTGTTTTTCATCCATATCTGAACCATATAGATTCAACCCTGCCTCTAAACGCAATGAATCCCTAGCACCAAGCCCACAAGGAGTGACTCCCGCCTGTATCAAATCTTGCCATAATGAGACTGCTTGGTGGTTTGGTAACGCAATTTCTAAACCTGATTCTCCTGTATACCCTGTGCGAGCAACCAACTGCTCTTGACTCCAAACACAACCAAATCGCTTCATATCACGCAAAGCAGTTTGTATTTCCGTTGGCAACAAAGGTAATGCTAAAGATAGCGCCTCAGGACCTTGAACAGCTAAAATACTATAGTCCGTTAAATGAGAAATCGTCACATCAAATGACATTGCTTGTGTTTGCATCCAAGCCAAATCAGTAGTAGCAGTACCTGCATTCACGATAATCTTGTAACCAGTTTGTGTATGATAGACAATCAAGTCATCCAAAATGCCACCTTTTGCATTCAACATGCAGCTATAAAGTGCTCGGTTACCTTGATCAATCTTACTGATGTCATTCGCCAATAAGTAGCGCAAAAACTCTCGTGCACGATCTCCTTCAACTGTCAACAATGCCATGTGTGAAACATCAAACATGCCTGCGTGTTCACGAACAGCACGATGTTCATTCAATTGTGAGCCATAATGCAATGGCATTTCCCACCCTGCAAAGTCAACACACTTGGCATTCAATTTTTGATGTTCAGAATAAAGAACGGTCCGCTTCATGCTAACTTCCCATGACACTGCTTATATTTTCTCCCCGAACCGCAATGACAAGGGTCATTACGACCAATTTTATCACCACTTCTCACAAATGGCTGAGTTGCAGATGATGATAAAGGCTCCTGTGAATTGCCATCAACAACATCACCATGAATAAAGTTCATCGACTGTGTGGCTGCCTGCTGTGCACGTGCCGCCTCAACTTCCATTGCTTGCGGATCTTCTAGTTGAATTTCTAATTTTGCTAAGATACTAATGATATCCATCTTCAAGCCATTGAGCATATGTGAAAACAAATTAAATGCCTCACGCTTGTATTCCTGCGTCGGGTTCACTTGTGCGTAGCTACGCAAGTTAATCCCCTGTCGCAGGTAGTCCATCGCATTCAGGTGCTCTTTCCAATGGGTATCTAAATTCTGCAAAGTCACATTTTTTTCAACTTGATGAACAATCTCTTGATCAAAACTCTCCATTTTCTGCTGATAATGCGTGATATTTTCTTGCAAAACACGTGCACGTAACTGCTCTTCATCGAGGTGATCCTCAGACTCTAACCACTGTGCCACTGGCAAGTTTAGGTTAAAATCAGATTGCAATGCCGATTCCAACCCAGTCACATCCCACTGCTCTTCCAGACTACCTGGCGGAATAAATTGACCCACAAAGTTTTCAATCACATCTTCACGAATAACCGCGAGTGTCTCACTAATATCATCATGCTGTAATAGCTCTAAACGCTGTTCATAAATCACCCGCCTTTGATCATTGGCAACATCATCATACTCTAGTAAATGCTTACGAATATCAAAGTTGTGACCTTCAACTTTCTTCTGCGCTTTCTCAATCGAGCGTGATACCATTGAGCTCTCTAATGCAACCCCTTCTTTCATTCCTAAAGATTTCATCATATTCGCCACTCTTTCAGAAGCGAAAATACGCATTAAATTATCTTCAAGTGATAAGTAAAAACGACTCGATCCTGGGTCGCCCTGTCGACCAGCTCGCCCTCGCAACTGGTTATCAATGCGACGTGACTCGTGACGTTCTGTAGCGACAATATGTAACCCACCTGCCGCAATGACTTGATCTTGCCGTTGCTGCCAAGCAGCTTCAAGTTTTGCCTTTTCTTCTGCTGATGGCTCATGATCAAGGGCTTTCAACTCAGCTTCAAAGTTACCACCTAGTACAATATCTGTACCTCGTCCTGCCATATTGGTCGCAATCGTCACAGAACCAGGCTGCCCAGCTTGAGCAATAATGGTGGCCTCTCTTCCATGCTGCTTCGCATTCAATACTTCATGAGCAACATTGGCTTGCTTCAACAATTGACTGACATGCTCTGAGCTTTCAATTGAAGCTGTACCAACAAGAATAGGCTGTCCGTTAGCTATTTTTTCCTTGATCTCTTCAACCACTGCATTGAATTTTTCTATTTGTGTACCATATACAAGATCAGGTAAATCTTGGCGAGCAATTGGGCGATTGGTCGGAATAATCACCACTTCCAAGCCATAAATTTCTTGTAATTCGTACGCTTCCGTATCTGCAGTACCCGTCATACCCGACAGCTTGTTGTATAAACGAAAGTAGTTTTGAAAGGTAATAGATGCAAGCGTTTGGTTTTCCTGCTGAATCAACACCCCCTCTTTCGCTTCAACAGCTTGATGTAATCCATCCGACCAACGACGCCCAGCCATTAAACGCCCTGTATGCTCATCAACAATAATCACTTCTTGATTTCGCACAATATAATCAACATCTTTATGATACAACACATGTGCTCGCAAAGCCGCATTGAAATGGTGCATCAAGGTAATGTTATTATAATCATATAAGCTTTCACCTTCTTGAATCAGCGCAGCTTTTGTTAATAGGGCTTCAACTTTTTGATGTCCAGCTTCTGTCAAATGAACTTGTTTGTTTTTCTCATCTACCGAAAAATCACCATCATCAGCTTCTTCACTTTCTTGTCGAACCAACTCTGGTACAAATTTATTGATGGCTTTATATAATTTTGAGCTATCTTCAGCAGGTCCTGAAATAATTAACGGTGTTCGAGCCTCATCAATTAAAATGGAATCTACCTCGTCGACAATGGCAAAGTTTGGCTCTATACGCTGTACACGATCTTCCATGCGAAACGCCATATTGTCACGCAAATAATCAAAACCAAACTCGTTATTCGTTCCATAAGTAATATCACACTGATACGCTGCTTGCTTTTCTTCAGGTGACAAAGTTGAAATATTCACCCCCACTGTCAGTCCCAGTGATTCATATACAGGCCGCATCCACTGACAATCTCGCTCTGCCAAGTAATCATTAACGGTAATAATATGCACCCCTTTCTCAGGCAATGCGTTTAAATAAGCAGCTAACGTTGCCATGAGGGTTTTTCCTTCACCCGTTCTCATCTCAGCAATATTACCTTGATGTAAGACCATTCCACCAATTAACTGCACATCGAAATGACGCATGCCTAACACACGGAAACTGGCTTCTCGAACGACTGCAAAGGCCTCTGGCAACAAAGACTCTAGGGATTCACCTTTGGATAAGCGCGCTCTAAAATCTTGAGTTTTTGCACGCAAACCATCATCATCAAGCGCTTGAAAATGAGGTTCTAGCTCATTAATCTTACTGACGCGATGACGCATTTTCTTGACTAATCGATCATTGCGAGTTCCAATCAATTTTGTAATTAAGCTTATCATGCAAGTATCCAGTTTTTTTATGCGTCGCCGTAGTCTATCATAGTCACTATGAAAGCCAAATCATTAAAAGATCATATCAATCGAGGCCGATATCGAAACTTGCTCACACAAGCACAGCAATCGAAACAACTCTCTCAACTTGTGCGCTTATCCCTACCGCAGTTTAAAAATCAACTTGACGTCGGCTGTTTTCGAGATGGCATTTTGAGTCTAGTTTGTCACAGTAGTAGTATCGCCACCCCATTGAAGTATATGTGCGCCAACTTAATTCGCGACTTAAAGATTCACCCAGAGCTCAATGAACTCAAGAAAATAACGGTTATTGTTGACCCTAAAAGCAACGTCATCAAACAGCCCTCGACAAAAAAGAAACCATTACACAAAACCAACGTCATTAGTGATCAAGCAAAACTCGCTATCGCCGAAGGCAGTGAAGGCATTCAGGATACTAAGCTCAAGATTGCTTGGTTAAAGTTATGTACTCATTAACTTTTCAATTCACCAAAAGTCACCAATTCATAATTACTCTCATCTTGCAAAACAGCTTCCATCAACAATTGATTAACCGCATGACCTGACTTGAAGCCTTCAAATGAAGCGAGCAAAGGATGCCCTAGTAAATATAAATCACCGATTGCATCTAAAATCTTATGTCGCACCATCTCATCATGATAACGCAAGCCTTCATCGTTCATGATCTCATCTTGCGAAAAAACAACGGTATTATCTAAACTAGCACCTTGCGCTAAGTTCAATGACTTTACTTTTTCATAATCTTCATAAAAACCAAAAGTACGAGCCTTTGCTACTTCATGGGTGAAGGAGGTTTTGGAAAAATCTAAAGTAATCGTTTGGTTATCATCATTGAAAGCGTGATGATCATACTCCAGCTTAAATGAAACCTTGAACCCATCGAACGGTTTCAGCGTTGCATATTTATCGCCTTGCTTGATCGTCACTTCTTGCTTGATTTTAAGGAATTTCCGCAACTGCTTCTGTTCTTGTAACCCTACTTGCTCAATCATTTCAACAAAAGAGTAAGCACTGCCATCCATAATAGGCACTTCTCCCCCTGTCAAAACAATCAAGGCATTATCAACACCAACACCTACCAAAGCAGACAACAAATGCTCTACTGTTCCAACAGAGACTCCTTGATTTTTCAAGGTCGTTGACATCGATGTATTGCTAATATAATCAACACGCGCGGGAATAGTAATTTCACCACCCATATCTCCGCGAGAAAAAACAATGCCATGATCGGCTGGTGCTGGATGGATCGTCATCGTCACTTCTTTACCAGAATGTACTCCAACACCAGTAAGGCTCGCAGTATCCGCAACGGTTTTTTGAAATATTATCATGTGCTCATTGCTGCTTACTGTCTTTGACGCCTTAAAAAAGCAGGAATATCTAAATATTCTTCATCTTTCTCAGATTTAGAATCTCCAGCCACTGGCGCATTAAATTGTGCATCTGTTTTTTGACGCATTACAGTAGGACGCTCTAGCTGATGATAGTCCATCGTTCCATCACGTTTCATGCTTTCCATCACTGTCGATTTTTCATCATCACACGACCCAAGCCCAGTCACAACAACAGTGACTCTAAGCTCATCCGTCATATCTGAATCAATCACTGTTCCCACAACAACAGTCGCATTATCTGAAGTAAAGTTTTTCACTGTATCGCCAACGACCTCGAACTCACCAATCGCCATATCTAGGCCAGCAGTAATATTCACCAGCACACCTTTTGCCCCGTTGAGATCAATATCTTCCAACAATGGACTGGCAATCGCTGCTTCAGCTGCTTCTTTAGCACGATTCTCTCCTGACGCACGCCCAGTACCCATCATCGCCATACCCATCTCACTCATCACAGTACGCACGTCTGCAAAATCGACATTAATCAACCCTGGGCGAGTAATCAGCTCAGCAATACCCTGAACAGCGCCTAGTAAAACATCATTTGCCGCTTTAAACGCATGTAATAGGCTAACATTTTTACCTAAAACAGATAGTAACTTATTGTTTGGGATCGTAATGAGTGAATCCACATGTTTAGACAATGCAGCAATGCCTTCTTCAGCTGCATTATTACGCTTCTTTCCTTCGAATCCGAATGGCTTGGTTACCACCGCAACGGTTAGAATACCCATTTCTTTAGCAATCTCTGCAACCACTGGCGCAGCACCCGTTCCTGTGCCACCACCCATACCTGCAGTAATAAACACCATATCAGTTCCGCCAAGCACTTCTTTGATACGCTCACGGTCTTCTTCTGCAGCTTGACGACCGATATCAGGATTTGCACCGGCACCCAAGCCTTTGGTTATTTGTTCCCCAAGCTGAATAACGGTACGCGCGTTCGATTTTTTGAGTGCCTGTATATCAGTATTAGCACAAATAAACTCCACACCATCAATTTGCTCTTCAATCATGTGTTCAGTGGCGTTACCACCACCGCCACCTACACCGATGACTTTAATAATCGCGTTTTGATTATGAACATCACTTAACTCAAACATAGCTTTTGCTCCAGCATCACCTTGATGCAATTGTATCAACATATTAATTGAAAATACGATCTTTTAAGTTCATGCTTTTGGCACAATACCATACAAATAGTTTCACAATAGCTAGCTATTGCCCAAATTTTTGTATGGCATTCTACTCAAAATCATTTTCTTAAAACCTCACATTTTCAACTGACATGTCTATAAATTCGCTTTAAACCAGCCTTTCATTTTATCCCAAAGGCCTTTCATATTATCCGCGCTACCCTCTGATCTCACATACCCTTGATCAGAATGACTCGCCGCATGACCATATAGTAACAACCCTACTGCTGTTGCATACTTTGGGCTACCCATCACATCAGTAAGTCCTTTAACATGCTGTGGCAATCCTAATCGTACTGGCAAATCAAATATATCTTCCGCCAATTCAATGCCACCGGCAATCTGTGAGGCACCACCTGTTAACACAATACCTGAAGAAACCAAATGCTCAAAACCACTGCGTCTTAACTCTGCTTTCACTAATGCAAACAATTCTTCATAACGCGCGCTGACCACATCAACTAATAACTGCGCAGACACTTTACTTTCACCACGCCCACCAACTGATTCAACAGCCACTTCATCAGGACTACTTGAGGACAATTCACGTCGCACGCTGGCATGCTTCAACTTAACTTTTTCAGCTTGTTTCGTCGGCGTGCGTAACGCAACAGCCAAATCATTGGTCACTTGATCCCCTGCTATAGGAATCACCGCAGTGTGTCGAATAGCCCCATCAGTAAAGATTGCGATATCAGTCGTACCGCCACCAATATCAACTAAACAAACACCCAGCTCTTTTTCATCCTCAGTCAGCACCGCATAACTCGACGCCAATTGCTCAAGTATCACATCAGCAACATGCAGACCACATTTACGCACACACTTAACAATATTTTGAGCAGCACTCACAGCACCAGAGACAATATGAACTTTGGCTTCTAAACGAATCCCCGACATCCCTACAGGTTCACGAATGCCTTCTTGGCTATCAATGATAAATTCCTGAGGTAACACATGTAAAATTTTCTGATCAGCAGGAATCGCAACTGCACGTGCGGCATCAATAACACGCTCGACATCCGTTGGTCGCACTTCACTATCTCGAATAGCAACAATACCATGAGAATTTAAACTTTGAATATGACTGCCTGCAATCCCTGTATATGCAGCATTAATTTCACACCCTGCCATCAACTCAGCTTCTTCTAACGCCCGCTGAATCGAGTTCACAGTTGACTCTATGTTAACAACAACGCCACGCTTTAATCCACGAGATGGGTGCGACCCAATTCCAACCACATGAACATCACCTGATTCATCAACTTCTCCAACCAGCACAACGATTTTTGTTGTACCAATATCAACACCAACAATGAGTTGCTTGTCTAATTTTTTCGCCATAATGCTAAGGTTCTCAGAAAAGAATATAATTTTTGCTCGCAATTAAAACAAGAACCAGCGCCAAGCGCAAGATAAAACTATTGAACTTGGCGCATAAAGTAAGACTTCAACCAAGCATGCTGATTCACTTTCCGCATTCCCATACTTCGCAATAAAGTTGCCCACAAACCCTGACGCTGAAAAACATGGTTTAAAGCACTGGTTGTAGCAATCATTTTCCAAACAGCCATTTTACGCTGTCTTTGATATGGCTTCAAACTATAATCAAGACTAAAATCTCTTCTCTCTGCTCGAGCTTTTTTCACCACAGCAATCAATGCCTCAACATCTTGCAAGCCTAAATTCAATCCTTGCCCAGCTAAGGGATGAATGCTATGGGCACTATCACCAACCAAAACGACACCATGATCGACATAACGCTTTGCTTGCCGCATGACCAAAGGAAACACTTGACGAGCAGCACTATTCTTCACCCAACCTAATTTCGAAAGAATATGGGTAGATGACTGCGTTAACACGTCACAAAACTCACTAGTTTGCATATCGACAACAGATTCGGACTCCTGCTGATTTAAAGACCAAACAACCGCACTTTTTTTTGCATCCTGCAATGGGAGATAAGCCAGCACACCTTGCTTCATAAAAGTTTGATACGCAATCTGCTGATGTGCATACTCATGCTCCACAACAGTGCAAATGGCTCTCTGTTGATAGTCATAAGCAAACTGACTGAGTCCCAGTAAATCGCGAGTCTTAGAACTCGCACCATCACAAATCACCAGCAACTGATAGGAACATGAAGCCTCTACCTCATCTGTTTTGATACGCACAACTTTATCCGCTAATATCTGTGTGATGTTGCTTGCCTCAAATACATCAATAGACTGCTTCTGCCTCACTTGCTGTACCAATTGCTCACGCAGGTAATTATTCTCAACAATACACCCCAAAGAGCTCTCATTAAGATCTGTTGCAGAAAATTCCACATAAGCGTTACTTTCTTGGTCATTGACTTGTATTGATTTAAACGCAGGCTGCTCCTGTAGACTAGCTAAACCACAGCAATTCAACAATGCTAAGGAACTCAGGTTTAAACTACTAACTCGCCCCACCTCTACTGACTCATCATGACCACTCACTGGTAACTTACTACGCTCAACTAGCCCGACCGTCAAATCATCTGGTAACAAATTAGCGAGCGCTAATCCCACAACACCCGCACCTACAATCAATATGTCATAATGTTTCATAAAGCTATCTCATCCATACCGAGTGACACCTGTCACATTTTCAATCTGATTCTGCTCAAACTCATTATGTGAAATCCCCGCCATCTATAACAAGCATATTAACATGCTATCACAACATAAAAAATGAAGACATTCTTCTAAAAAAACTTGGTGGTTGTAATAAACAAGCATCATCAATCACTGATTGACGATGCAACGATGCCTCTTTTGAGGAAAAATCTTGTGCCAACAAAGCATGATGAACTTTCCCCATCAATTCACATAACTGAGAAAACTGACGCACACTAACTTTTACATAAACAGCATCAGTTTCACCCAATAAATTACGCTCTACAGCCCGATTAAAATTCACCATAAATCGATACCGCTGTGCAAAGCCATGCTCACAAAAAGCGTCGTCATACAACAAAAACGCCTTAAGCACACGATGACTTTGCACGAAAGAAGTGACGGTCTGAATGATCTCGGAACCCTGAATACCCACTGCACCATGCAACCTCTCTCTGAGGGTCTCAAGATCAACGCATGAGGCACTACAAAAATCATTCAACACAGAAGCCTCTTCACTATAAAGCGCTTTAATCGCTGAATATTTGTCCCCACGATTTATATCAAGACAGGTGCAATATAGGGTGCCTACTTGTTGCAAACAATCCTGATCACATTGACTAGCTTGTCTTAATTTAAGAACAAAAACTGCACTCACAAAACAGGTTATTGCAACCATTAAACTAACCACAAAATTAATTGAGATTGGTATTTGTGATAATTGCTGCTGACAAAAAAACAACACCATCTTTCGAATCTTATCAGCGCCAGCTGTTAACAGATGACGCAGCAAGTCATCCAAGACATCAACTATTACAGCACCATGATCGCTACAATGTAACTCACCTCCAGATAAACCTAGCAATAATTGATCTAAAACCTCAAGACTAACTTGCCTACGGAACCCAAAACACGGCATGAGCAAACTTAACTCAAACGATAAGTATTGCTGAAGCTCTAGCGATGCATCTGATCTAGAAAAATCAATCATTTCATATTTTGAATTAATGATACCAATCCTTGCAGGTAAACTCCTAGAATTTCTTCCAAGTGTTCGCCTACGCCCTACCATTAAATAACAGTGATCAAATACACCGCTATGTCCACGATTAAAGCAAGTCAAGTCACTGCCTGATGGAATCACCAACGCACCAACACGACTATCGCACACCTCCTGATACTGGAGAAAAACACTCCACAGTGAATGATAAGCTCGATTTACAAACTCATGATATCGACGACTTGGCAGATGAAAGCGCTCATAATAAATAACAAACTGATTTGAAAACAACAATACTTGACCACATAAACAGTCAATATGCGCCTTCATTATATCAAAATCAGAATATTGCTCTCTCTCCAAAAGAGCGATCAGCTCACTCTCCAACCCTTCACACAACTGACCTAAATAGCTCGCTGCACTCATTAATCGATTCTCTAAACGATCACACTTTCGCCTCATCATCCCTGACAAACAATTCTCCATCTTCTCTCCTCAATAGTATATATCCACAGCCTTTCAAGAAGCCGATTTTTAACGGCATGATTTTGTTAAAACTCCAGCTTCTTGAAAGGTTATGGGTATACTCGTCACATAAACCCCATCGCTCGCTTTGCCATCGATTTCTTAATGCCTTCAAACTGCCCCAAAATGGACAAACCCACACCAGAAAACACAGACGCCTGTGATTTCTCGACAGAGAACTTAGCTAATTGAGTGACTAATTGCATCATATGATCACGGTCTTGTTGACGCAGCGACTCATAGGGCAACAAAGTTTGTAGCCTAGAAAAATCGAGTGCCATACCCAAATCACTTGAAGAAGCCGAGGTTTTAACATCATGAGCTTGAGCAAAATCAGATTTAAAAGATTGAGCAATAGCACCGCTATTGGGAAAGCTTTTAGATTTGCATTCTGCCGAGCTCATGCCGTTAAAATCCGGCTTCTTCAAGTAATTTGGGTATATTTCCTGATTAACATTCAACCAACCAGCAAATGCCTTAACATCTCGCAACCCTAAATTAAATCCTTGCGCTGAGATAGGATGCAACGTCTGCGCGGCATTTCCTAACAAAACAGCATGAGGTGCAACCAACGTCTGTGCAGTCACCGCTACCAAATCAAATACAACAGGAACACTGACCTCAAGCAACCTCAACCGATCACCCAGTGCTTGTTGCAATTTCACCAACAATCGTCGAGGCGACATTTTCTGGTAAATAGTCGCCAACTCACCTTGCAACGAAAAGACCAACCCCATTTTATCTTCATCTCGTGGCAGTAATGCTAACGCACCTTCCTTGGTCATCCGTTCAATCGCTGTATTGTTATGCCCATTACCATGCAAGCTGGCAACACGTACATCAGCAACCAATGCCTGCTGGTCGTAATTTGTTTCAACTACTGAAAATCCAAGCTGATCTCTTGCTTTTGATTGTGCGCCGTCCGCTATTAAAAGCAAGTCAGCATTCATAACCGAGCTGTTGACTGAGTCATTAACTGAATTAACATGATTCTTCAACATCGTTACAGCAATGCCTTGCTCAACATAACGACACTGTGTTACTTGCGTGTTAAAGCAACATTCAATGAACGAGTTTTTTTGCACTAAACCAGCTAATTGTTGTGACAAATTGTTACCCACAATCACTCGACCCAAATAAGCAGTATCTGGATCATCAAACAGGTCGTTGACATCAAATAGTAGATTTCCAAAGCGCTCTGCTTGCGTAATGGCTACCCGCTCCACAGGTGTCCCCAAGTCATTCACTGGCACCCCCAGCCCCTCTAAATATTGACAGCTATGATATCCCAATACTAAAGAGCGCCTATCTTGACTTCTCGCTGGATCACCACGATCAACCAGAATAACTGCCATACCTTGCTTAGCGAGTGCTAAGGCACATGCAGCACCAATCAAACCTCCACCAATAATGACAATCTTCGGTTGTTTACTCACGCGTCAACTCCTGCACAATTTGCTGTATATGAGTAGCATGAGATCCTTTGACTAATAAATGTATGGTTCCTGAGTATTCCTGCAACCTTTTCCGCACCATAATTAGCAACTCACCTTGCGTTATAAAGGATTCTCCTTTTCCAAAACCATCTATCCAATCATCAGCATAATCACCGATGACAAACAAGTCATCAACACCTCGCTGTCTTGCATACCTGCCAACTTCTTGATGTAAAACAGCCGACTGGTTACCTAACGCCAACATATCACCTAACACCAGCCAACGCTGTCCGCTACAGGCGGATAAAAAATCAATGGCTGATTTAACCGAAGCAGGGTTCGCATTATAAGCATCATCATATAAAACTAAATTAGGAGCTGGATGCAATACTTGTAATCGACCAGGAATAGCTTTCACAGTCTCCAACCCCGCAACAACATCTGTTATATCAATGTTTAGCGCATAAGCAACTGCTGCAGCAGCCACTGCATTTTGTATTTGATGCTGCCCCAACAAGGGTAGATTGACAGCATGACTCTGCACACCCATACGCAACTGAAAAGATCCCCCATGATCACTTAACTGCACATCATCAACACATACATCCACCTCATCAATTTGAGACGAAAAGGTAATCGACTTTTTTTCAATACCCAAATCACTTGAAGATGCCGAGGTTTTAACATAATGAGTTTGAGCAGAATCAGATTTAAAAGATTGAGCAATAGCACCGCTATTGGGAAAGCTTTTAGATTTGCATTCTGCCGAGCTCATGCCGTTAAAGTCCGGCATCTTCAAGTGATTTGGGTATACCTTCCTCTCACGCCATGTATTCACATAAGGCTCATCCAAATTGAATACTGCAACACCCAAGTTACTGGAGGACAACGACTGGTAAATCTCACCTTTAGTTTGAGCAGTTTGATCTAGCGAAGCAAAACCATCCAAGTGCGCTGCTGCCACATTAGTCACTAAGGCAACATCAGGTCTTACCCAATCAGTTAATTCTGCAATATCCCCTACTTTACCTGCACCCAACTCAATCACAGCATACTTTGCTTCAGAATTATGCAATCGTGATAAAGTCAACGGCACACCCAACTCATTATTCAAGTTCCCATCTGTTGCTAATGTTGGTGCTACCTGAGATAAAATACTGGCAATCATCGATTTTGTACTCGTCTTACCACAACTGCCTGTCAAAGCAATCACAATGCCTTGAAATTGCTGACGAATCTTTGCAGCAAATTGTTGTAATGCTGTCGTGACATTGGTCACCACAATTTGTGGTAAAGCCACATCTGGATGACGACTTGATACTACAGCAGCAACCGCACCCTTAGCCAATGCTTGCGATAAATAGTCATGCCCATCCACATGCTCACCTTGTAGTGCAAAGAAAACATCACCCCGTTTAATATTTCGAGTGTCAATCGCTGCATGGAGAAAAGCAATTGCAGGTGCTTGCGGAAATAGATCGGATAATACTAACATCATTCGTTACTTTTTTTGTATACTCGTGATCATGTCATTACAGCATTTATATATCAAGCATTTCACCATTATTGATCAACTAGAAATTGACTTGGTGCAGGGGCTGACTGTTATTACGGGTGAGACAGGTGCTGGTAAATCTATTATGGTCGATGCACTGAAACTTGCACTGGGTGAACGTGCGGGCAAACAAATTGTCAAACAAGGATTTCAACGCTGTGAAGTCAGCGCAACCTTTGCCATTAATGAGAATCAAGCTGCGAAAATCATCTTAACCCAGCTAGAACTCGATCACGATGATACTTGCCTATTACGTCGCATCATTACTGCAGATGGCCGTAGCAAAGCCAGCATCAATGGCACACCCGTTAGCCTACGTGAACTGCGTATGGTAGCCGATACTTTAATTGCCATTCAGGGGCAACATGACCACCAAAGCTTATTTTACTCACACCATCAGCTAAACTGTGTGGATGCTTTTGCCTCACTAAACAAACAAGCGCTTGAAGTACAGCATGCATTTGAGGGTTGGAAACAAGCAACACAGGCAAGAGATCAACTACTGGATGAGCATAGTGATGCACAATCAAAAATGGAGTTCTTACAGTTCCAACTAGATGAACTAACTTCTTTCAGCCCACAATCAGGTGAGTTTTCAGCATTACATCAAACTCAAGAACGTTTAGCACACCAAGAAGAATTACAAGTACTCTGCCAACATAGCCTACAACTTTTACAAGAAAGTGATCAAACAAGCATCAACCAACAACTACACCAGTGTCAACATAATTTGATCCAAGCACAAAAATTTGACTCTGAACTATCAACCGTTCAAACATTGGTTGCACAAGCTTTAACCCATGCAGAGGAAGCCTCTCTACAATTAAAACAACTCATGCCGTCATCTAATGAAGACCCCCAGCAGTTGAATGAAATAGAACAGCGCTTGAGTCAATATCATGAGCTTGCACGTAAACACCAGGTGTTACCTGAAAACCTTCATCAACACTTTGAGCAACTACAAATCAACCTAGATAAACTGCAACATTTTGACGCACATCACCAAGCACTTGATGATGCGTGTACAGAAGCAGCAAAACACTACACAACGCTTGCCAGCAAATTATCGACAGCAAGAATGCAAGCTGCTAAACAATTAAGCACACAAATCACCACGTCAATCCAGCAACTTAATATGCCACATGCCAAGCTAGAGATTCAGATAAAACATGATCCCACACAGTTTTCACCCCATGGCAGTGATCAATGTAAATTCATGGTCACTACGAATGCAGGCCAAGCATTAGCACCACTCAATCAAATCGCATCAGGTGGAGAGCTCTCTCGCATCAATCTTGCTATCCAAGTGATTACTTCACAAACCATGAGCACACCGACACTCATTTTTGATGAGGTTGATACAGGTATCAGCGGACAAACAGCAGCAGTTGTAGGACAACTACTGCAACAGTTAGGTCACTCAGTTCAAGTGCTTGCCATCACTCATCTGCCACAAGTTGCCAGCTTCGGAAACACTCACCTGAATGTAGAGAAAACAAACACAACTCTCAGCACTGAAACCATCATGACACAGTTGAATGAAAATCAACGCATCGATGAAATTGCACGCATGCTTGGCGGTATGCATATTACTGAAGCAAGCAGAGAAGCTGCTAAGAGTTTAATTCATATAGCTAACACGGTTAAGTATTGAACACTTTTAACAAAATGATTTTGAGTAGTATTCCATTGAAAAAATTGAGTCATAGCAAGGCCATGGTGAAAGTTTTTCAGTGGGATAATGCCAAAAACATGCGGTTAGAATGGTTGATACTTAATCGTGTTAGCTATAGTGGTAGTAACTCAGGGTGATGCACATAACGATTAAGGTACCTATCGATAGTGGCTTCTCCCATTTCAGTATGACGTCTAAGAAAACCTGAGATATCGAAATCATTTCGCAATTTTTTCTTCAATCTTTCTTTGAATCCAACTGCATACTGATCATCAGAAAATTTAGCCAAATAAGCGCTGCTCTCATTACGCTCTAAAAGAAAGAATCTCCCAATAATCACTGCTATCTTAAAATAACAAAAGTTAAAACAAATACGAATATATCTATCAATTTCTGCACCATATTTAACTAAAATCTCCGCCCCATCTCTATCATGATTTAGGTCATAGACATTAGCATCTCGATGCATACCATAATAACGACCGATACATGATGCACTCTCATAAGCCTTATGAAACAGCGCAAATACAACCTGATGTCTATAAAAATGCAGGCCACATGAACCAGCCTCCTTTCTATCAATACAACGAGGAATCACATCGATAATGGCTCTTAGCAACCCCTCTCGATCATAAAAATGACTTAAAACACTCATATCTCTACATCCCCATAAAAACAATAGCGTATCACAAGAAAACCACTAACCCAATGAATATTATAAATTTATAATATATAAAAAAGAATTGATTTAGAATATTAAATATAAAAAGGAGCTATGATTGCTTCAAGAGTCGTTTCGGTTTCACATGCACACCATCCCCTTCACCCACACCAAAAAACTCTGTGTCATTCAACATCAATCTTACCTGCCCTGACGCTTCCAAACCAGACACTACAATCGGTTGACCTTGGCGTAAATAATAAGCAGCTGCTGTCGATATATTCACTGCCGGCAAATGTGATAGCGCAACATCCATCGGTAAAATAACGTCATCTAAAGCCTGAAAACTTTCTTTTTTCAACGCATGAAGCTGATCATCTGTTCTCATTTGATTAATAGAAAAAGGACTTACCGTGAGTCGACGTAAAGCTTTAACATGACCACCACAACCTAATTGATTACCGATATCTTCGATCAAGGTTCGAACATAAGTTCCTTTGGAGCAATGCACATGCAAACGACTACTCACTTGACCATCTAACACCTGATGACTTAACAAATCAAACTGAAACACCTGGATATCGCGTGCAGGTCGATCAATTACCTGCCCTTGACGCGCTAGCTTATAAAGTGGCACACCCTGATGCTTTAGTGCGGAGTACATCGACGGCACTTGTGAAATTTCACCTCGAAAAGCGGGCAACACCTCATTAACCATCTCTTCTGTGATATGAGTTGCATCTACCGTACTCACTACCTCACCATCTTGATCACTAGTATCTGTACGTACGCCCCAACACGCCTCAACCTCATAAACTTTATCGCTATCAAGTAGAAACTGGGCAAATTTAGTTGCCTCACCTAAACAAATGGGTAGCATACCCGTCGCAAGTGGATCCAAACTACCTGTATGTCCTGCTTTTTGCGCATAAAAAAGCCGCTTAACTTGTTGTAGCGCCGTATTTGAAGTGATGCCTTGCGCCTTATCCAATAAGACAATACCATTGACTGGCCTGCCACGAGCTTTTTTCGCCATTACTCAACCTCGCTTTCGCTGGGAAGTACCTCACTCAATAAGCCATCAATATTTCGACTGTAATCAACCGAAGCATCATAAACAAAATTCAATCTTGGCACACCACGCGAGGTACTTTGTTGAGCTAATTTGGTACGAAAAAAACCAGCTGCCTTGTTCAGCGCCGCAAGCACCGCTTCTTTTTGCACGGTATCATCTTCACGCACCGTGATATAAATCTTTGCCGATTTTAAATCAGGCGATAAATTAACTGCATTGACTGTTGCCAATTTAAAACGTGGATCTTTTGATGCTGCCATCACTTGAGCCAATGCTTTTTGGATGGTTGGCTCCATGCGCTCAGCACGAGAAAAAGCGTATTCCGACGAATTCCTCATTAGTTATAACTTCCGCGTCACCATCACAGTTTCGTACACTTCTATCTGATCTCCGACCTTAACATCATTATAATTTTTAACCCCAATACCACACTCCATATTTTGACGCACTTCATTGGCATTCTCTTTGAAACGACGCAATGATTCTAGTTCACCTTCATAGATAACCACATTATCACGCAACACACGAATGGGGTTATGACGTTTCACCACACCATCAATCACCATACAACCCGCAATCGAACCAATTTTAGAAGAACGATAAACTTCACGCACCTCAGCAATACCAACAATATTCTCTTGATGTTCTGGTGATAACATACCACTCAATGCCGCTTTAACTTCATCAATCAATTGGTAAATAACACTGTAATAGCGTAAATCAATTTCTTCTTTTTCAGCTAAGCGTTTTGCGGTGATATCCGCTCGAACATTAAACCCAAGGACAATAGCTTTTGATGCCAAAGCTAAATTGACATCAGACTCAGTAATACCACCAACACCATTGGCAATAACATCCACCTTAACTTCTTCGGTCGATAGTTTTTTCAAAGAATCAATCAATGCTTCAACCGAACCATGTACATCTGCTTTTAAGACCACATTCAGCGTGGACACTTCGCCTTCTTTCATTTGTGAGAAAATATTTTCTAGCTTGGCCGCCTGTTGTTTTGCTAATTTCACCTCACGATATTTTCCCTGACGGAATAAAGCAACTTCTCGTGCTTTTTTCTCAGATTCAACAACACTCACCACATCACCCGCACCAGGAACACCCGAAAGCCCCAAAATCTGCACAGGCATAGATGGACCAACCTCTGCAATCGGTTTACCATTATCACCAATCATGGCACGGACACGTCCAAACTCACGACCAGCTAATAAGACATCCCCTTTTTTAAGCTTACCTGCTTGCACTAGCACCGTTGAAACAGGCCCACGCCCTTTGTCCAACCGTGCTTCAATAACAATACCACGAGCTGCACCCTCAGCAGCCGCTTTTAGTTCTAACATTTCTGATTGTAAAAGAATAGCATCTAGCAACTGATCAACACCTTCTCCTGTTTTTGCTGAAATGTGCTGAAACATCACGTCACCACCCCAGTCTTCAGGTACAACATCATGTTGACCAAGCTCTGACTTCACGCGATCAGGCTCTGAATCAGGCTTATCAATCTTATTAACTGCTACAATCAGTGGCACTTTGGCTGCCTTAGCATGCTGAACTGCCTCAATTGTTTGAGGCATCACGCCATCATCTGCAGCAACAATAAGCACCACCAAGTCAGTACATTGTGCACCACGTGCACGCATTGCAGTAAACGCCGCATGTCCAGGCGTATCTAAAAAACTGATCATCCCTTTAGCTGTTTCAACATGATACGCACCAATATGCTGGGTAATCCCACCAGCTTCTCCACTGGCAACTTTCGTACGACGAATATAGTCTAATAAAGATGTCTTCCCATGATCAACGTGCCCCATAATGGTTACAACCGGTGGACGAGAGACTTCTTTTCCCGTTATTTCTGCTACAATCGTATCTTCAATCGCATCTTCTTTGGTCAAGACTGGTGTATGCCCCATCTCCTCAACAACAAGTGCGGCTGTATCTTGGTCAATCATTTGATTAACCGTAACCATTGCACCCATTTTCATCATTTCTTTTATCACTTCTGTGACTTTTACCGACATACGTTGTGCCAAGTCACCTACAGAAATGGTCTCAGGAAGCTTTACTTCATGAATCACGGGAGCTGTTGGCTTAGAAAAACCTTGTTCTAGCTGTGCGGTGGTTTCACTGGATTGAAAAGCTGCTGCCGTGCTTTGTGTCACTGTTCTCCCACGCCCTTTTTTGCGTGAACGACTCATTCGTTCTAGATGTAATTCCCCACGATCAAATTTTGTTTTTTTCTCAGGACCTTTTTCTTTGCGACCATTTTTAGCATCTTGTGTTACTTTATCAGTCGTTGCCGCAGGTTTATCTGTAGGTTTAGCCTTTTCCTTCCACTCCACAGCACCACGCTCCCTAATGATTCTCGGCTTTTGTGTTGACTTTGGTGGAACAACTGGAGCATCTTGAGAATCTGCAACTTTTTGATCTTGGGCTTGAGCTTGAACTTGTTCTTCCTTGGGTTCTGCAATAACTTCGGCAGGCACTGGTATTTCAACCTGAGGCACTTCTTTAGGAATATCAGCAACTGGACTGTCCACGGCATCAGTATTTACTGTCACATCTGCCACCTCATCCTGCGACTCCGACACCATGACTTCTTCAGGCTTAACGTAGGTCCTTTTCTTCCTCACTTCAATATTAACTGTTTTTCGCCCTTGTTTCAGCTGACTGACTGTTTTACGCTTCAAGGTGATTTTTCTAGCCGAAACATCTTCACTTACTTTCTTCGTATCGCCTTGCATATAACGCAACAAAGCTTGTTTCTGTTCCTGCGTAATCGCATCATCCATCGATGCAACTTCAACACCTGCATCCTTCAGCTGCCCCATCAATCGATCTGCAGATATTCCCACCATTTGCGCAAACTGTTTTATACTTGTCTCTGCCATATCATCACCTATTTTTTGATCTTCTTGTCATACATGCTCAAGGCATACTCATTTCACTCAAACCAATGAGCGCGCGCTTTCATAATCATGTCAGCAGCCTGCTTTTCGTCTAATAATTCAAGTTCAACAATATCATCAACAGCTTGTTCTGCTAAATCTTCACGCGTCACAATACCCTTAGCCGCAAAACGTTTCGCCAAATCTTCAGTCATCCCCTCCAGTGCCAACAGGTCATCAGCAGGAGAGGCAGGCGCATCACCCGATAAAGCTAACGCTAATAAGACATCACTCGCACGCTTTCTTAACTCTTCGACAATATCTTCATCGAATTCTTCTATTGCTAACAACTCATTCACAGGCACATAAGCCACTTCTTCAAGTGTCGTAAATCCTTCTTGCACCAAAATTTCAGCAACGTCTTCATCAATTTCCAAAGCAGTCATTAAACGTGTTTTGACTTCAACTGTTTCAGCTTCGACCTTCTGTTGCGCTTCCTCGACAGACATGACATTCAAAGTCCATTGTGTCAACTGCGCTGCTAAACGAATGTTTTGCCCACCCTTCCCAATCGCAAGCGATAGCTGGTCTTCTGTCACCGCTAAATTCATAGTATGTGTTTCTTCGTCCACAACAATAGACGCCACTTCTGCTGGAGATAATGCATTCATCGCAAATTGTGCGGGGTTACTATCCCATAATACGATATCAACACGTTCGCCACCCAACTCATCAGAAACCGCCTGCACACGAGCACCTCGCATACCAACACATGTTCCAATCGGATCAATTCGACCATCGTTTGTTTTCACAGCAATTTTAGCACGCACACCTGGCTCACGAGCAACGGACATCATCTCAACGACTTGCTCACCAATTTCTGGCACCTCAATCGCAAACAAAGCTTGTAACATACCAATATGAACACGACTCACCACTAGCTGTGGACCCCGACTTCCTTCGTTAACACTTTCTAAATAAGCACGCATCCGATCATTCATATGTGCTGCTTCTCTTGGCAACATATTCTGGCGAGATAAATACGCCTCTGCTTGATCTGGGAGTTCTAAAATCACAAATTCACGGGTTACTTTTTTCACTTTTCCTGTAACCAGCGTCCCTATCTTTTCGCGATAATGTTCAATCACTTTAGCACGCTCTGCCTGACGAACACGTTGCACAATCACTTGTTTTGCATGTTGTGCTGCAATTCTACCAAAAGCAACTGCTTCAACTTGCTCTTCAATGACATCAGCAAGCTCCAATGATGCATCTACTTTTTTAGCATCGCTTAGCTTCATTTCATAAATATCATCTTCGAACTCATCATCAGCAACAATCGTCCAATAGCGGAAAGCATCGTATTCACCCGTATCACGATTAACTGCAACGCGAACGGTAACACCCTCACCAACTCTTTTAGCAGTCACTGTTGCCAGCGCTTCTTCCATCGCTTCAAAAATGACAGACTGGGGCACCTGCTTCTCATTAGAAACCGTTTCTGCAACCAATAATATTTCTCTATTCATTTTGCTACCTCTACTTTTCCTTTCGGCTCTATTTTTCCTTTCAGCTGCGCTCGATCAATCTGATCAAAATCGATACTTAACTGTTCTGTCTTTAACTTTTTTGACTTTACTTCAATCAATACATTTTTTGCATTTATACCCAAAATGGTCCCTTTCAATTTCCGAGTTCCTTCATGTGGAACACTCAGTTGAAGTGTGACTTCTTCCCCTACAAAACGTTGATAATCTGTCAACTTGAAAAGATAACGATCAACCCCTGGTGAGGACACTTCTAAAATATAGTGCCCATCCACGACATCTTCTACATCTAGAATAGCAGCAACTTCTCTACTGACCTGCGCACACTGATCAAGGGTGATACTCTCTCGTATATCAGGAAGTGTATCCAAATAAATTCGCAATACTTTTGTTTTTGCTTGTAACAGTTGCACCCCAACAAGCTCATACCCAAGACTGGTTACAAGTGGCTCAATCGTCTGATTAATGGCTTCTATTTGGCGCATCAGCATCCCTTTGTTGCAAAGTATTCAAGCTGCCTTCAAATTACGGCAGGCGTAAAAAAACCCCGAATACGGGGTCTTCGTACAAAAATGGTAGCGGGGGCAGGATTTGAACCTGCGACCTTCGGGTTATGAGCCCGACGAGCTGCCAGACTGCTCCACCCCGCGACGTATTCTTATTTTTGTAGATACTATCCCACTCTCAAATAAAATGCAATGTAAAAAATATCGATTCATTCCTAGCACAATTAAACTAAACTCATTCTATGCGCCAGTTGCAAAAGTTAATGCTACACAGATCCTAACAATCCCAGATATTTTTCATATTCATCATTGCTCGCATAAATCAAGTGATTGACTAAATGTTGACAGCCATCATATTGTTGCACATATTCCTGTCGCGATAAACCCATGAGATTTTCCTTTAAGATAACCAACAGTTTGTTATAAATCGGCTCAAAATCATCACGAACAAAGCTTCCACCCCTATCAAACAATCCCAAATTATTCAGGAAGTTGTCATCGACCAAGCCACGATCTTTTAACTGAAGTTTCGATTCACCAATATTTTTCAAGTCAAGATACATCATTAACAGTCTTGCAAGAATAGCATTAAGCCAATAATAAAAACTGGCGACAGGAATACCAGACTTAACCATTCGAACACTCTCTAAGTACAATACAATTTTCAATATCGCAGGAAAAAATCCTTTTTCTTCTAGGCGATCGCTACACTTTAAAAGTCTATCACGAATAGTAGTAAAACTCGGCATTTCTGAGTACTTGGACTCAGCATGATAAGTGACCTCTTCAGGACTCAACCGCACTGGAGATCTAAAAGATACTCCTCTCCGAGATCTTTCTGGACTAAACGGTGTGCTCACAGGCGAGGCAGTTGGTGACACAGTTCTAGGAGTGCCATATGGTTGAAAAATAAAATGCCCCCAGTCCACCCTATCGACATGATATTTAGGGTACAGTAAATATTGTTGATCAAAAGACTCCCCATTACCCATATATACCCGTAAAACAACTTCCAAGTGACCTCGAGATAACACTTCAATTGAGAGACTAAGATCAACGACCCTTACAATATCACCATCAGAAAAGTGCATTGACGGCACCAACAAACCACAACAAAACTTCGTATGCTCACAGGATAAACTTAACGTCTCTCGCACACTAGGCCGCTCTGGACTGGGCATCCCATACGGAATAGTAAAAGAAGGTCCCCAATGAGGAACGACAGGAATATCATTAACGTAAAACAACACCCCACCCCTTGCAAGATAATCAGGATGGCATCGGTACGATATTTTCGCATCCATTCCAAATTGCCTCTAATAAGATCTCAGGTAATCCGTTACGAGCTATATTTTATTTCCAATACGATGAAAGAACAAACCAATATGATCCACTAGACGAGACCAGAAACCAGCAACTTCATCACTAGAAAGTGCTAGCAATTTCTGAGAAGAAACCAGTTTCCCGTCAAGCATCACATTCAATGTACCATACGGCTGACCTTGAACAACTGGAGCCTTTAATAACTGATCAATCTTTATCTGCGTCTTTAGTTTCGCACCCAAACCTTTTGCAACGGTCACATAGAGCGGATCAGGCAAACCCAGCCCAACTTTATCTTTTGTTCCCAACCACACACGCTGGCTTGTCACAACTTGCTGCGCATCAAAAATCTTAACAGTATTATAGAAACGAAACCCATAATTCAACAAGGCATCCGCATCATCATTGCGCGCCTCGTCTGATGGCGTACCCATCACGACTGCAATTAAGCGCATACCATGCCTCATAGCAGAAGCAATCAAGCAGTAGCCTGCTGCTTTCGTATGCCCTGTTTTCAGACCATCAACACTTTGGTCACGCCACAAAAGACGATTACGGTTTGGCTGACGAATATGATTCCAAACAATCCATTTCTGTGAGAACCACGCATGATAATCATTAGGAAAACTCAAAATAATAGCACGTGCTAATTTTGCAAGATCATGCGCACTGGAATAATGGTCTGGTGCTGGCAACCCTGTTGGATCAGTATAATGTGTATTACTCATCCCTAAAAACTTAGCAGCATCATTCATCATACGAACAAATGTTTTCACATTGCCGCCCACATATTGCGCCAACGCCATACAAGCATCATTACCAGAAGCAACAATAACGCCCTCAATTAGATTATGAACAGGCACGAGACTACCCACCTTAACAAACATTCTAGAGCCACCTGTTTGCCAAGCATCGCGGCTAACTTTAACCTTGTCGTCTAAATTGATCTGCCCATTTTTAATCGCATTCGCAGTCAAATATAAAGTCATTAACTTAGTTAAACTTGCTGGAGGACGACGCGTATCCATATTTCTTTCAGCAAGAATCTTTCCGCTATTTGCATCCATTAGAACGTAGGCTTTCGCATTCAAGTCAGGAGCCGCTGGCACAAGCAACGGAAGGTTGCCAGATGTTTCTCCCAAAGTTGTCGGTTGCGCCTGGGCAGCGGACAAACCCCATCCCAACATTAATGCAAATAGATAACGAGACACTATTAACAACCATTTTTTCATCAAACCGCCCACAACTAAAAAAGTAATTGGGTTATAACAAACCACTCATCATTAATCAAATCGCACATATACCTAGTCGGCACTGAAAAAAGCCATCGACGCACATGGCAGTCCTGAAACAGTGAACATTGATAAGAGTGGCTCCAACACCTCAGCACTGAATCATATCAATGCACTATATTGGTTTTCTGGCTGATGGATGCTGGTGATAAATGTCCAACAGCATAAGTATTTGAATCATATTGTAGAGCCAGACCATCGAGGAATTAAAAGGGTTTTGAAAACTTCCACTTGCTTCAAATCATTTTCAAATGCTGTCGATACTTTGGCAGGAATTGAACTTCACCGTATGCTCAAAAAAGGACAGATGAAAAATTCTGATGGGATGACTGTTTGGGAGCAATTTTATTCTCTTGCAGCATAATTGCGTCCTCGATATAGCCACATCTTCACCTCAGCATATTTTTGCGACAGAACCGTGGAAAAACACTGCCTTTTTAAATTGCTCCTAACAACATTGAGCGATTATTAAATCACGAGGAAATCTCACAATTTATTTAACATCTTAATGCGTCAAGCTGATAACTGGATGAAAAAAGTTCAAAAAGATAGCAGTCCCAACAGTCAACACAAGACCAATCACCCAACGCTTAGTAGATTTGAATTCAGCAAGTGGTTTCTTAACACCCTCCTTTTCCATCATTCTAATAGATTCTAATGAATCAATCATCATTTTCATAATTCAAACATCAACGATTACGATTGTTGACCCTCGGCCGAGGGTCAAATAGCACCAAGTATAGCTGAAGATACCGTTTTTTCGCCTTATGATTTTGGCAGCATTGCCAATTAATCATATTTTGATAAAAACTCCAATATCTTCAACTGTACTGGGTTATAGAATAGATAGAATAGGGAAACACATACTGTGAGATAACACCTAGGGGAAGTCGAGCAACACAACTACAGACATCTCTCCACTGTCGCCCTACAATACCAATCCTCCTCCCCCCGAAAAGCCTGGGAAGTTAGAAGGGATTCTAAGCTCATATAGGGACTGATGATTACCAGGCTTTTTATTTATAGCTAACACGGTTAAGTATTGAACACTTTTAACAAAATGAGTTTGAGTAGTCTCCCATTGAAAAAATTTGAGTCATAGCAAGCTATGGTGAAAGTTTTTCAATGAAATAATGCCAAAAACATGCGGTTAGAATGGTTGATATTTAACCGTGTTAGCTATGAGTGTCTGAGCACCTGCGAACATCGCAACTAACAAGATACATATTCTAATATGCTCAACGCCCCTCACACAATATCCTAGCCTTGTCTAGGTCACCTTGAACATCAATTCCATGAGGAATTTCTCCCGCATATTCCATCGTTGCAATCTTTTCCCCATACCACAATACACGTAGCTGCTCTAAAGATTCGACCACCTCAAGTGGAGAGACACTCCAATCAACATACTGTTGGAGAAATCCTGTACGATACGCATACAAGCCAATATGGCGATAGAAACTCTCTTTCGACACCGCTTTAGACATCACATCTTGTCTCTGATAAGGAATATTAGCACGCGAAAAATAAATAGCCTCTCCCAACTGATTTAAAACAACTTTCACCACATTAGGATTACACAAGTCTTGCTCATCGTGTATGGCTGTAATGACCGTTGCCATCTGACAGCTCTGTGTCTCTTTCAAGCATTGGGCTAGCCCATCCATTAACACAATCGGCAACAGTGGCTCATCTGCTTGAATATTAACCACAATTTCCTCCTCACCGAGGTCAAGAGAACGCACCGCCTCAGCAATACGCGCGGTTCCTGAGTCGTGATTTCTCGTCATAATCACTTTCGCACCAAAGTCAACTGCACATGATTCAATCTCTTGATTTTCTGTCGCAATGACAACTTGTCTTGCACTAGATTGACAAGCACGCTCATAAACATGCTGTAGTACTGGCTTACCACCCAAATCTAACAATACTTTACGCGGCAAACGTGAAGAATCTAACCTCGCAGGAATTATGATGGTATAGTTTTCAGATGTCATAATTTATCACCAGTGGCGCATGATCAGAAAACCACTGCTCCTTGTAAACCAACGCATCTTTCACACAATCTCTTAATGCAGAGGACGTCATTTGATAGTCAATCCGCCATCCTACGTTATTTTCACGTGCACGCCCTCGATTAGACCACCACGTATACTGATCTTTACTTTGATTTACCTGACGAAAGGCATCAACCCAACCATCAGAAAACAGTTGATCCAACCAAGCACGCTCTTCTGGCAAACACCCTGAATTCTTTTGGTTTGCCTTCCAATTCTTAATATCAATTTCTTGGTGCACAATATTGAAGTCACCACAAATAATCATCGGCTTTTCACGCTGCAATTGCGCTGCTAAAATAGGCTGATACTCTTTCATAAATCGATATTTCATCGCTTGACGAATTTCTCCACTAGAGCCAGATGGTAAATATAATGAAGCAACGATGACTTTTTCTAATTCAACCTCAAGATATCGGCCCTCTTGCTGCGCCAACTCAATGGGTAGCTCGCGTACAGCCAAAGGCTCTTCTTTACTATAAATACCAACACCGCTGTAACCTTTCTTTTCAGCATCAGAAAAGAAGCAAGCATAGGGGGCAGGACGATACAATTCATCAGGCAAATGCGCCATCTGTGCTTTGGTTTCTTGTAAGCAAATGACATCTGCATCAATCACAGGCAACCAGTCAAAAAAACCTTTTCTTCCAGCTGCTCGAATCCCGTTCACATTGGCGGTAACAACTTTAAGCATTCAATCACACTCCCACTGACCACTCGGAGGCATTTGACTAGGAAGAAGAAGCGTGGGAGAACTACCAGCCACAGGAGTCGCAATTCCACTGGGGTTGGAACTACCATGAGGCGTTCCTGGCGGGCTATTTTTTAATGTCAACTGCCCACGTTCATCAACAATCGAATCAATAATCCAGTCTCTCAGTCCAGAAATCAGAAAATGTTGATGACAGTCTTCACCTTGTGGACTTTTTATCATATTATATCTAACTAGACCCTTTTTTAGACAAATCTTCCTTTCCGTACACCACTCATCTCCATACACTCGCCAAATGGGACCGTTCATACATATGGTGTATAAAAATCTCTTCATTTCATTACTCGAGTCATCCCAAATCTTTCTGTAACCTGCACTACTATAATCTTCATCTCCTAGATATTTAGTCATGCAATAACTCAATGACGTAGTTGTTACCAAACTTTGATATTTCTTAAGCACCTCTATAAATATCCGCGTGTTTCTTTGGCACTGACTAAAGATGGAAACAAGCTCACCAGTTGAATGCATATTTAAATAGCTCGCAGCCTTTTGTATTAAGGGGCAACCTTCGTCTCCTTTAAATCGATTCAACTCTAGAACACCGGCTTTTCTTATATCAGAAAACGCACCAAACCCACTCCTTAGCATGCATTCCAACGCCGGACGACATGAACCACTTCCAACAACAAATACCCTTCCATAACCTTCACTGCCTGGGGTCAGCAACGATTTGATTTGCGCCTGAAATGCCCTATGACTGTCTAACGTATTATATGCAACCACGTGAGCCTCATCTAAAAACAGATATAAAATTGTGTGTTGGTTCGTCCGCAAATATATTTCAATCAATGGGCGAAAATACTCAAAATCAGGTAACAATCTTTGAGATTGACGAGTAGATTCATAGCCTGCCTGGGCACTTACGACCGAAGAAATTCCACCAGAAACACTTCGAGAAGCATTGCACATTGAATCTACAAATAAAGGAGAGCACAGTTTAAATACATTAACCGCAAAACTAGTTGGGTCAGAACTATCCATCTCTCTAAAATTCAAATGAAGAAACTCTACTTTATATCCTGATAACTCAGGATCACTAGCAAATCGCTGACGAAACGCAGAAAGGAGCTCACAACTCACAAAAGATGTTTTCCCAACGCCCTTTCTACCCGCCAACCATAAAACATGCATATTAAAAAGCACCTTAGAAAAATACTCCGCATCCTTAAGGCGATGACAGTACAAAGGATTCTTGCTTACCGCTTTCTCTATCGCTGATTGCACGACCTCAACAGGCTCTGGAGCAACAACCCGAGAAGGTTGGCTACACATTCCACCCATATCAACCTCCAGCAACAATTAAAACAATTCCTCAGACCCAATTATAGCACACTAATTAATCTTCCCCAAAAAATCCACAAAATCGAGTCATCTCAAACACGTCTATACTCTTGTTCATCCATTTACTTCGCTGTGGATGCCACTACAACCGAAACTACAGCATCGCCGGCAATTGATTACAAATCCAAGTAATAAGGAAAACACAATGATCTGCAGAACATTACCTTTGGCAAGAGAACGTACCGGGTTAGAAGTAAACAACCCTATTAATGTTTGCACTAAACCCTGTGATTGACCAGTGTCGACCGGTGTTGTTCTCAGATGTCATAATTTATCACCAGTGGCGCATGATCAGAAAACCACTGCTCCTTGTAAACCAACGCATCTTTCACACAATCTCTTAATGCAGAGGACGTCATTTGATAGTCAATCCGCCATCCTACGTTATTTTCACGTGCACGCCCTCGATTAGACCACCACGTATACTGATCTTTACTTTGATTTACCTGACGAAAGGCATCAACCCAACCATCAGAAAACAGTTGATCCAACCAAGCACGCTCTTCTGGCAAACACCCTGAATTCTTTTGGTTTGCCTTCCAATTCTTAATATCAATTTCTTGGTGCACAATATTGAAGTCACCACAAATAATCATCGGCTTTTCACGCTGCAATTGCGCTGCTAAAATAGGCTGATACTCTTTCATAAATCGATATTTCATCGCTTGACGAATTTCTCCACTAGAGCCAGATGGTAAATACAAAGAGACAACAGTGACTTTTTCTAATTCAACCTCAAGATATCGGCCCTCTTGCTGCGCCAACTCAATGGGTAGCTCGCGTACAGCCAAAGGCTCTTCTTTACTATAAATACCAACACCGCTGTAACCTTTCTTTTCAGCATCAGAAAAGAAGCAAGCATAGGGGGCAGGACGATACAATTCATCAGGCAAATGCGCCATCTGTGCTTTGGTTTCTTGTAAGCAAATGACATCTGCATCAATCACAGGCAACCAATCAAAAAAACCTTTTCTTCCAGCAGCACGAATTCCATTGACGTTAGCTGTCATTACCTTAAACACGATGGTATTCTTCCCTATCAATTTGTTGTTCTGTCGACGCAACCACCACAGACACTGCTGCATCACCCGTAATATTGACAGCAGTCCTCACCATATCCAATAAGCGATCAATACCAATAATTAACGCAATCCCCTCAACAGGCAACCCAACTTGCCCCAGTACTAACGTCAGCGTTACCAACCCAACACCTGGCACACCCGCCGTTCCAATAGAGCTTAACGTTGCCATCAATATAACCATCAAATAAGCACTCAACCCTAAATCTATATTATAGGCATGCGCGATAAATACGGTAGCAACCCCCTGCATAATGGCGGTACCATCCATGTTAATGGTTGCACCAAAGGGTATTGTAAACCCAGCCACCTTGTTGGAAACACCTAAACGCTCACGCACTGATTTCAAAGTTACAGGAATTGTCGCATTGCTGCTTGCCGTCGAAAAAGCGACTAATTGTGCTGGCACTAGCTTTTTGAAAAAGTGCCATGGATTTAATTTTGCAAAACATGTTAGCAACAAGCTATTGGTTAAGATCACATGTAGTAGTAAAGCAAAGATGACCACAAAGAAGTAAC
>CBDBBL010000002.1:0-115482 GCA_965203125.1 Gammaproteobacteria bacterium
GTTTTCTGCACTGAGCGTCATTATTGTCGGCGCAGAAGCCAAGGGGTTACGTCAAAGAATGACATAAGGGGAAAGCAGTTACCATAAAGCAAGGTTAGAGTGATTGGATAGCAGTATAAAGAAATCATTTTTCATCCATACATACATGCGCCCTTTCTCCTGTGGTTGCAAGGACTGATAATCATTCAGTCGCATCACTGCAAACATACGAGAGCGCTGCCCCCACTTTTTCCAAAAAACTTTTTTTGCATAAAACCAACTAGGATTCAACTTATCTACACCAAATTCCATTTCATTAACCGAATCCACAACATCCACGGTGCGCTTCAAATAAAATGGAACATCTTGAATATAATGCTGATAAACAGCCACTTGGTCACTAGGCTTCAAAACACGCTCTAATTTCACATCAAGCGGCTTGCTTGTTTTCTGATAAAAACTATAGATTGGACTCAGCGTCAACAACCAAGCCATTGAACAAAATACCATTGCATGAAAAAAGTATTTCCATGGTGAAATAACACATCGTAAACAAATCAGGATCATACCCATTAAAGCACTGGTAAATATCCATTTCCAAAGTAACAAATCAACAGAGGGTACGTAAGGAAATCTTGCACTCACAACCCAGCAGGTAAATATAAGCCCCATTGCCACAACCACAATACCTAAGTATGCACATTGATTCAAAATCACCGTCAGCTTGTCTGATTTAGTTTCTGTTTGCTGTGAAAAATGCCACGCTATCAGCATGGTAGCGGGTGCGATACATGGCAAAACATAAGGCACCAATTGTGAATGAGATAACGTAAAGAACAACAACATAGAGAACAACCAGATACAAGCAATCAACAACCGATGATCGTCCATATGATGATAGCATCGTCTCAAAGTTTCCGGCAAAAAAAACACCCAAGGAAACAAGCCACCCCAAAAGCGTCAACGACATAAAATACCAATCGCCTTGACGATGGGCTACCGGAGTAAAGTAACGCAGCACTTGCTCAAATAAGATATATTTTCCAAAAAAGAATTCAAAGTGTTGCTGCATGTACAGATGCCAAGGCAAAGCAATGATTAAAAACACAATACTGCCACGGAAAAGATAAAACTCACGCAAGAAGCGCCAGCGGTTTGTCACTAGAAAATACAAAAACATAGTAACGCCTGGCAATAATAAGCCAATCAGTCCTTTTGCCAATACAGCCAATGCAGCAAAAATATAAATCGCATAAACACTATAAAAAGCTTTTTGATTGTGACCATCGGTTATCGCAGTAATTGATATCATAAACGCGTAGAGCGTTCCCATCATTAATACTGAAACTGTCATGTCAATCGTTGCATAATGCCCCATGACAAAATACAACAGTGATGTCATCAAAATGAAACTGCCCATCCAAGCCACACGACGACCATACAACCAATAAGTGACCGTAAAAGTTGCGCTTACGCCAATAACAGCCATGCCCGCGGTTGCAAAACGCCCGCCCCATTCATTCATTCCCAATATTTTCATGCCAAAAATTTGTAACCAATAAAACAAAGGTGGTTTCTCAAAGTAGTAAACTCCATTCAAGTAAGGAATCATCCAATTATGACGGCACAATAGCTCTCGCGGAATCTCACAATAACGCGCCTCATCTGGCAATCCCAACGCACGAGAACCAAGCCACAGGAAATAAAATACTGCAGTTACTATGAATAGAGTGACTAAATCACGCCAAAATAATGAATGATTAATATCAATGATCTTTGCTTTCAAACAACCTCCTTTTTATCCTATCAACACCTTGTCATCCAATCAATTGACAATACGACGAACAGTGCAAATAAAAGCCCGTGTAACCACCATAAGCCCACAGCATTAGAAACATCGCCGCTTGTAATCCAAGCGCGTCCGATAAACAGGCCGTCAGCATAAACAATAAACACTAAAATGGCAGGTATCAATTTAGCATAACGTCCTTGCCGAGGTGAAATTCTACTCATTGGAACTGCTAACCATGCCAATAACATCACCGCAATGGGCATCGCAAACCGCCAATGCAGTTCAGCAGCCATCTTTTTATGCGTCTTTGACATCACCCATAATATATTTGTAGGAAGCCCGTCTACATCTTTATAAACATTTTCCGTTGATACCTTATGCTGCAATGCCACTCCATACAGCCCATATTTCAGCATTTGAAACTGGTTATCACCAGGTCGACCTTGGTAGCGATAACCACGTTGAAAAACTAAATAATCTTGATGATTTTTTGGGTCTTTCCACTGATAAGCCTGCTTCGCTACCAGCACATTCAATTGATCTGATTTATTTGCAGGCACATTCGCCACAAACACTTGCCGCATTTTACTTTTATCTGTAGCAACCTGATTGGCATAAACAACATAACGCCCAGCATTAAATATTTGAAATTTTCCTGGCATTAATTTACTCACAGGAGATGCTTGTTTTGCTTGTTCCATAATATGATTTTGATAAAACTTCATTTTCGGCTCAACCAAAAACATCAGTATCGCAACAACAATGGCAACAACAACGGCAATTAAACTTGTCCAGAGAAGTAATCTACTAGGACTAACACCGCTACTACCCATAACAACCATCTCATGGTCGATATATAAGCGCCCATAGGCAAGCAACAAGGATAAGTACAACCCCAAAGGTAATAAAAAACCAAGCAATAAAGGAATCTGTATAGACATCAATTCAAGCACACTCAAGAAAGGCAATTTACCGCTGGCAGCCAAATCCAAATAACGCAAAAATTGATGGGTAATAAAAATAAGCAACAACAAACAAGTAATGGCAATTAAATGCAAATAAACTTCTTTGGCAATGTAACGAAATAATCTCATAGCGAGGGATTATAGAAAGCTATTACCTGCAAGTCGAGAATCAGTGTTAATTTTACACCACTACCCGAATAATGGTTATTGTAAAAAAATTACCCCACTACCTAACAAGGATAAATCTCAATTAAAAAAACATCATTTAAACCCAGCACTACGGGGTGAAATATTACAACAATAATACTATAATGCTTACAAATGAGTAAAAAATGATACAAAGTTGATCAATGCCGATTATTACCGACAATAGACCAAGCATTGCTGAGTACGCAATGTTAAGTGAACATGTATATCATCCGTGGAGCATAGCTAATCCCAACCCTGATGCCCATGATGAAGCATTACAATTACCAGATGGCACTTTAATTTCTAATTGGCAGCTTCATAAAGAGTGGAGATATACCTCTGTATTAAAAAGACAATCTGGATTTGTCGCAAGGCTCTTTATTAATCCTCTTAGCCGTCATTTTGTACTTGCTTATAGAGGCACAAAAATTTTAAGCATAGGAGATCTATACACCGACTACAAAGCAATTTTAAATGACGTAGATGTAGCGCAACATCAAGAAATGCTACACTGTATCGATTATGCTATCAAGCAAGCACAAGAACATAAATACGGACTCTCTTTCACAGGACACTCTTTAGGTGGCTACCTTGCTGAACTGAGTTTAATTATATTAGCACAACGCACCTTAAATCTTACCTATCCAATTCATTTTAGTGCTACTGCTTTTGATAGCCCAGGAGGGAGAACAACATTCTTCAGATGGCTGACAACTAAAAACTCACTCGTTAAAATTCCTCCATACACAAAAAGGCAGGCGACCAATTTCTTAGCAAAATTAGACACATCAAATATACTTTTTCATCCAAATCGAGTAAACATCATCAATCAGCATACAGGCATGAAATACTATCTCCCATGCCTGCTAAAAAAATGGGAATACTTTCCTACAATAAAAACACTGCAAAAACATTCAATGAGTGCTCTTATCTTTCACATCACAACAAACAATTCATATCATATAATCCCCATGTATAAATGGCCAACTCAATCGGCACATATCAACCTATTTCACTTATCAATTCAGAAGAAATATCTTCGAATTGAAAATAAAGTCTATAAGAAATACACCCTACCTCAATTTTACCCACCTAAATCACCAGATTTTGCTTTTGTTAAGCAGTTAATTACTTCTGCTAACTTTCAACCTAAAATATATAAGGATGCAGAAAAGCTAATCACCTCCAATCATTTAATCATGGAAAAGGTTCATTTCGCTCCAATCATTCAAAATGTGCTCGAAAGTCTTCATGATATAAAAATAACAAGACCTGAAGAATTTCGAGGAAAACTACTACAATTAGAAGTTTTATATATGGAAAAATTTCAACCTACCCATCAATACAACCGCTACAAAATATTATTATTCAATCTGCTATCTAGATACACACTTTACAATCAACATGCGTCTTACAATTATTATGTTCGATATTCTGAACAAACAAATATTTGGTCAGGCATTATCGCCATACCTCAGCTAGAACACATCACCGTATCATACAACATCATGCTATTATTTAGGCAAGTACTGGCTCGTTTTTTATCTGAGCTTACCACAGAAGATAAAACCCGACTAAATATCTTTGGGTTAAATTAACTACCATATAGCTAACACGATTAAGTATCAACCATTCTAACCGCATGTCTTTGGCATTATTCTATTGAAAAACTTTCACCATATCCTTGCTATGACTCAATTTTTTCAATGGAATACTACTCAAAATCATTTTGTTAAAAGCGTTCAATACTTAACCGTGTTAGCTATATTATGTTTACTTGAAACATTCACATATATTTTGAGTATAACATTTGCTAAAATAATAACATATTAAGATACTTGACCTTCTACAGTCAGGAGTAAAGAAAGTGAGATTTAACAGCATTCAAGAGATCAGACCTTACGTTGCAAATTATCTTGTTGCAAGATTAAAACGTGATCCAGACACTATATTAGACTGTATAGACTGGACAAAAAATGAATTTGATTACTTTGTCCTACCCACAACACTGTCCATACACAGTTTAAACTATATGCACGCACATAAAACCCTCAGTTTTCCGCTCACCATTACTTACTACTCTAACTACAAACAACTGGTTGAAAATCTACCCAAAGAATACAACACATACTTATACGGCACATGGAGAGTCGCCCATTGGGCGTTGAATACACCAGAAACAGTTTACCCGCCTGTACAAGAATCCTTTCATCAACGACTCATCAAAACATTAGCTTGTTCAGCACAGACAAACTTTAATCCTCATCAATTAAACAACATCATTTGCGAACTTATAAAAACTCCTGAAATTACAACACAACAGTATCGGTCATCTATCGCACCATTGATTGAACTTGCATTATTACAACGTAGCGACACCACCTCTGATCTTGAAATTTTCACCATAGCACCTGATTTAAAAACAACCATTAGAAATGATATTCTAAGCAATCAAAGTCAAGCAATCTATCAGGATTACCAGGCAATCTCGATTGCTTTCACACCAAGATCCTCACCACTAACCGAGCCTCGTAGTGATTTAGCACCGTACCCTCGGCAAACACCTCATCGCCCACTAAGCGATGACACCTCATCAGAGGGCAGTCACTCTCCGCCATCACATTTTGAACCTAACCCTGAAAGCCTACAACACCACCATACTCCACGAGCTAGCTGGAGTATTCCCCACTCACCTTATCACTCCACTCACACTTCTAGAACACGTACTCCTGTATCTAGTGGTGGAGGTCAAGACGACTAATCCCACTTGATCAACTCAACATCACCTCGACCACTGATCATAACAACTATTATGATTGTTGCCATCTTAGAAGTACTAGACTCTACGATCGTTAACATCTCCTTGCCTCACATGATGGGTGCACTTGGCGCAAATAGTGAGCAAATCACCTGGGTATTAACAGCCTACATTGTAGCTTCGGGTATATTTATTCCACTAACTGGCTTTCTAAGTCAACAACTAGGCCGCAAAAATCTATTACTAATTTCCATTACTGGCTTTCTTATCAGTTCAATGCTTTGTGGTTTGGCAACCAGTTTAAGCATGATGATATTCTTTCGCATCTTGCAAGGTAGCTTTGGTGCATCACTCATTCCTTTGTCACAAGCTATCTTGCGTGATGTCTTTCCTATTGAAGAACATGGAAAGGCCATGGCAATCTGGGGTATTGGCATTATGGCCGCTCCCGTGTTAGGACCTACAATTGGTGGCTATATTGTCGAATATTCAAATTGGCGCTGGATTTTTTACCTCAATGTCCCCTTTTGCCTAATTAGTCTGCTACTTACTTGCTGGGTCATTAAAGACAACCACCGTCATCCTGCAAAAATCGATTGGACAGGGTTGCTCCTCATGGCAACAGGCATTGGCACACTACAAGTCTTCTTAGATCAAGGAAACAATAAAGGCTGGTTCAGTTCTCATTTTATCATATTGCTATGCGCAGTTTCCGCATATACCTTAGCTACATTTATTATTAGAGGACTTAATAAACCAGACAATGTTGTTAAATTAAGTTTATTCAAGGATCGTCATTTTTCAACTGCCACTTGCTTACTAGGGCTTTATGCTGGCTGTTTATTTAGCGCAATGGCGGTACAACCCATCCAACTAGAACAACTCATGGGATACCCTGCCGTTACTGCGGGACTAGTTATGATGCCCAGAGGTATTATGAGTGCGATAGGCATGGGGTTAGCTGCTTTACTCATGAAACGTTATTCGAGCAGAGCAATTATTACAGCAGGGATTGTTCTAACCGCTCTAGGCCTGTATTGGCAATCATTGATGATACTACAAATAGATCCAACAACTGCAAGCTTACCAGGAATATTTCAAGGACTGGGTATGGGGTTTTTCTTCACCCCACTATCTGCGATTGCACTAGCAACACTACCTTTTTCAGAAAACACTAACGGATCTGGACTATTTAGCTATGGACGCATGCTCGGAACATCCATTGGAATATCTCTGGTAAGCACCTTTGTTACTCGACACACTCAGCAAAACTGGCATCAACTCATTACTCACCTACAAGGAAATAATCATAATTTACAACACTGGCTGACTTTAGGGCAGAATAATATTCACTCTCCACTGACGCTATACAAATTATCAACTCAAGTCTCGAATCAAGCCAACATGATCAGCTTTAATCAATTATATTATTTACTCGCCATGATATTATGCACTATGATACCTTTGGTTTGGTTACTGCAAGAACCTATACCCAAATCACTTGAAGACACTGGACTTTAACGGCATGAGCTCAGCAGAATGCAAATCTAAAAGTTCTCGCAATAGCGGTGCTATTGCTCAAGCTTTTAAATCTGATTCTGCTCAAGCTCATTATGTTAAAGCCTCGGCGTCTTCAAGTGATTTGGGTATAAAAGATTCCGTGAAAAAGAGAATATAATGAACCACTGTATTTTTTGTAACATAGTTAAGAAAACAACTGAAACAAAAATCATTGATGAAACAGATGATTTGCTTGTGTTTGATGACCTCAATCCTCAAGCACCTATTCATCATTTAATCATTCCAAAACAGCATATTGCAACACTTAATGATCTCAAAGAAGACGACACAATACTTGCTGGAAAAATGATACTAATGGCAAAAAATCTTGCTAACAAGTACCACATTGCAGAAGAAGGATATCGACTGAACTTTAATTGCAACTCAAACGGTGGACAAACTGTGTATCATATTCACTTACATTTCCTAGCTGGACGCAAATTCAGCTGGCCGCCAGGTTAATCGGATAGCTAAAAAATGACAAAACAATTGACACAAGCATTCACAAATATCATTACTTCAACTGGGGAAGATATAGATCGAGAAGGATTACAAAAAACGCCCGAACGTGCTGCAAAAGCTTTTCAGTTTTTAACATCCGGTTATACCCAAAATATTGAAAATGTCATTAACGATGCTATATATTCAACAAAGAGTGAACAAATGATCATTGTGAGAGACATCGAGTTTTACTCTTTATGTGAGCATCACCTATTACCCTTCACAGGAAAATGCCACATTGCTTATATCCCTGATGGAAAAGTACTGGGGTTATCAAAATTTGCTCGATTGGTTGAGGTGTTTGCTAGACGCCTGCAAATTCAAGAAGAACTCACCCAGCAAATTGCTGACACCATCAAAAAAACACTCAATCCACTAGGAATCGGTGTTGTGATAGAATCTCAGCATTTTTGCATGTTAATGCGTGGGGTTGAAAAACAACATGCTAGTATGACCACAACCGTTATGCTTGACTCATTTAAACAAAACTCAACCCATCGACATGAATTTCTCAACCTGATCAAATGACATCGCTTATGCAAATGAGTGCGTAGCTATCTACTCAAACCATTTTGTGAAAAACTTGGTATCTTCAACTGCGTTGAGTATACTACCCGACTATTGAAATAATTGAGCTTAAGTCACGTGTTAAAAAAAATAGTACTGTCTATTTATTTTTTATGCTTCCTTCCTGTTTATCTGCATGCAGGGAAATCTGACGTCGAAAAAACAACGGTTCATACACAACAACAGAAACCTGTATCAAAGAAAGAGCAGCACAAAGACACAGAAAAACGAACATGGAATTTACATAACGCAGACATCAGAGCAGTGATCAAAGCCATTGCCAGCATCATGCATAAAAATTTCCTGATTGATCCACGGGTACAAGGGCAAGTGAGCATTGTATCAACAGAGCCTTTGGGAAATAAGGCTCTCTATCAAGCATTCTTATCCATGCTACAAGTGCTGGGTTACGCAGCAGTTAGCAATAGTGGCGTCACAAAAATCGTCCCCATCTCAGAAGCTAAAACACAAGGCATTCACTTCGCTAATGGCAAGCAACCTGGATTCGCTTCTGAAATTGTGGTTCGTGTCATTAAAATCCATAATGGTTCTGCACAACAAATGATCCCATTGGTTCGACCACTTATTTCAGAACAAGGTGTTGTCACCGTCTATCAACCCAGTAATTCACTCCTGCTAGTTGGTCATGCAACCAATTTACAACGCATTGCCAACATGGTTCATCAACTCGATCAATCTATTCGTCATCGTATTGTTGTCATCACGCTCCATCATGCCTCAGCCGACAAAATCGCTACCATGCTAACCCAGCTCAATCAACGTGCTTTGGCTCAAAGTGGCTTTCAGAATCAACCAGGTATTGCAGCAGACAGTGAAAACAACACCATTATTGTTGAAGGCACAGACAAACAAATTGAAGCAACACAAAGCTTAATCAAAAAACTCGATCAATCGGCAAATAATGCCAACACTAGCACCAAAGTAATTCACTTAAACTATTTAAAAGCAAAAGATTTAGCACCGATTTTAACTAAAATTGCTAAAAGCTCAGCGGCTAATCAGCACAACAGCAGCTCCAGTAACAACAGCGATAGCCAAGTCAGTGTAGAATCTCAAGACAGTACTAACACCCTGATTATCAGCGCACCTCCCAACATTCTGAATGCACTAACGAAAGTCGTCACTGCTCTAGATGCCAAACCGTCTCAAGTTTTAGTACAGGCAATCATTGCTCAAGTTGATGCTGAAGCCGTTAAAAACTTAGGTATCCAATGGGGGTCAGCAGGAAGCAATGACACAAGCAACTCTTCTTTTTCCAGTGGAATGGGGATCATTAAAAATGGTAACTTACAACTGATTCTGCACTTAATATCAGGCAATTCAAACTCAAACATATTAGCAACACCATCAATTGTCGTTCTGAACAATGAAAAAGCCAAAATCGGTATCACACAGCAGATATCTATAGCCACAGGTAGCTATCAGAACCCAACAAACAATAATAACGATGAGAACAACAGCACTCCATTTACCAGTTATGATCAAAAAGATGTCGGCTTAACCTTGCAAGTTACTCCTCAAATCAGCCCGAACCAAGCTGTGAAACTTAAACTAACAACAAAGAATGGCACAATAGCCAAATCTGTAGGCATCAATGGGCAGCCAATTATTGGCAGTAGTAACATAGACACATCTGTCATGGTAAACAGTAATAACATCCTTGTTCTTGGCGGACTGATTCAACACAATACAAGCACTGGAATTCATAAAGTTCCTTTTTTTGGAGATATCCCTTTAATAGGAAAATTATTTCAATACACTGATAATAGCAATAGTAAGAAAGATTTAATTGTATTCATCAAACCAATCATTCTGCATACTGGAAAAAATGCTAAACAACTCACACAAAAAGGCTATGAGCGTGTTCGCAAAGATCAAATGCTTCAAGGGGCAGGAAAATATAATGCCACCGAAGGCACGGCTCCGATTCTGCCGCCATTCCATCACCCTAATGATGTTAGCTTACCACTACCATACCGAGATGTGGAATGACACAAATCGGGTTTAGTTTTGCAAAACGTCATCAAATTGTTTCTGAAAACACCGAAACACATACACTTATTTACCACCACGCTCATATCAATCCCAATCTATTCAGCGAATTACAACGTATCGCCACACTTCCTATTTCCCTAGTCAAACTAGAAGAAGCTGTTTTCCAAAAAAAACTAACCAAAACATACGAGCTCAATCAAGGTGCAGCTCAAGAAGTATTAGGCTCTATTGAGGAAACCCTTGACCTAAAGGGATTAATTCAAGATTTACCACAGACTGAAGATTTATTAGAAGCCGAAGGTGATGCTCCCGTCATCCAGCTACTCAATGCAATTCTCTACGAAGGCGTGAAACAAAGCGCGTCGGATATTCACGTTGAAACCTATCAAGATAACTTACTCGTTCGCTTTAGAATTGATGGGATGTTACAAGAAGCTTTAGAGCCACCAAAAGTATTAGCACCACTGATTGTATCTCGTTTAAAAATCATGGCTAAGCTCAACATTGCTGAAAAAAGATTACCTCAAGATGGGCGTATTTCATTAAAACTGGGAGGACGTGCCATTGATGTACGGGTTTCATCCATTCCCACCAATCATGGCGAACGACTTGTGCTCAGGTTGCTTGATAAAGATGCTAAAATCATCACCCTAGAATCTTTTGGGTTAGCTGAAAAGAGCTTAAGTGTTTTACGTGACCTTATTTTTAAACCACATGGCATCATTCTAGTAACCGGCCCTACTGGCTCAGGAAAAAGCACCACACTCTATGCTGCATTGACTGAGCTCAATGATATTACCCGCAATATATTAACCGTAGAAGATCCGATTGAATACGATTTAAGTGGTGTCGGTCAAATGGCTGTTAATAATAAAATCGGCATGACTTTTGCCAAAGGGTTGCGTGCAATGTTGCGCCAAGATCCCGACGTCGTGATGGTCGGAGAAATTCGTGATACAGAAACAGCACAAACAGCAGTGCAAGCCAGCTTGACTGGGCACCTTGTAATGTCCACATTACATACTAATAGTGCCATTGGTGCTATTACTCGATTAAAAGACATGGACATCGAATCTTTCTTATTATCAACCACCTTGACAGGCGTCATTGCTCAGCGCCTCATTCGTTTATTATGTTCACACTGCAAAGAAGCTAAAACTGTCGATAAACACGAGCAAGACTTTCTCAGTTGTGACTCACCTCAGGAAATTTACCACGTCAAAGGATGTGAACATTGTAATCAAACTGGATACAAAGGCCGTGCTGGCATCTATGAAGTCATTGCAATTGATGCCCAATTGGCACAAATGATTCATCAAGATGTCAGTGAAAAAGAAATGGAAGACTATGCAAGAAAGTCCTCCTTAAGTATGCTACAAGATGGCTGTCGTAAAGTTTTAGCTGGTGAAACCAGTTTAGAAGAAATTTTACGCGTCACTAAAGAGTAACCAAAGATAAGATAACGATATGCCAGCATTTCAATATCAGGCTATTAGTAAGCAAGGAAAGAAACAACAAGGCGTATTGCAAGGTGACTCTGAGCGGCATATACGGCAGCTTGTACGTGATCTTGGACTCATGCCTATTAGCGTTAAAGTCGTTGGTAATACTACAGTAAAACCTCATCAACAAAATACGATCAACACATGGTTTAATCGCCCTAAGAAGATCAAAACTCAAGACCTGAGCTTACTCACTCGTCAAATAGCGACACTCATTAATGCAGCCCTACCCATTGATGAGGTACTACAAAGTGTTGCCGCACAAACAGAAAAAAAGCACATCTCAGCCACCCTGCTTGCGGTCAGAGCAAAAGTACTTGAAGGTCATTCACTAGCAGATGCCTTAGCAAACTTCCCAACCGTATTCCCCCCACTCTACCGAGCAACCATTAAAGCGGGAGAAAAGTCAGGACACCTGGATCAAATTCTACTGCAACTGGCAGATTATGTGGAAAGCCAGCAAACCATTAAACAAAAAATCCAACAGGCTTTAATTTACCCGACCATGATGACCCTCGTCGCCACCTCAATCGTTGTCTTCTTACTGAACTATGTGGTGCCAAAAATGGTCGGCGTTTTCACCCAAACCAAGCAAAGCTTACCACTGGCAACGGAGATTTTAATTAAAATGAGCCATGGTATCCATCACTATGGTCTGTATGGATTAATGGCAATTATAGGCGCAATCATTGTCTTCACCAATAGCCTAAAAAACAAAGCATTCAAGAAGAAGTGGCATCACTTTTTACTTAAACTACCGATAATCGGAAAAACCATTAAAACAATTCAAACCGCACGTTTCGCACGCACATTTGGTATTTTATTTGCCGCAACAGTCCCTGTTTTAGAAGCCATTGAGGTCGCCACAGAGGTGGTGAGCAACATACCGATTCAAGTTGCATTGCAAGAAGCCAAAGGCAAAATACGCGAAGGCACACTGATCCATCTCGCACTCAAAGATACTCACTATTTCAGTGCAATGACACTACATTTAATCGCTAATGGGGAAGCCAGTGGTCAGCTCAACGAGATGCTCAGTAAAGCAGCCGATACTCAAGAGAATGATGTTAAGCTCCTCATAGAAAGTGGGCTCACTCTCTTTGAACCTATCCTCACTGTTTTAATGGGTGCCGTTGTGTTGTTTATCGTGTTAGCGATTATGTTACCTATATTCAACCTGGATCAGTTTAATGGTTAGACATATCACATTTTTTATTGTTGAGTAAATTAATAGCACATTGCAAACATCAATACCAGCAAGCTACCACCACCCTATTTCAAAATAAAACCAGAAACAATACTGACTTCTAAAGATGGTTTTGTTAGCATGAAGTAATAACGAGGAATTATTTATGAAAGCATCGAAAAAATGGCGTTTATACTTATTGGGTGCGACATCGATTTTGAATCATGGTGAAGATTTTTCTTTACCCAAAAGTAGTCAATTGACCAATATTGATTTCAAAACTCCTATTGAAGAACAAGCTTGGAACATGGTAGGTAACCACTTAAATCAAGCAATATCTTATTATTCACATGAAAAATAATAAAAAAAAATCATCTACAACTTCTGTTTCTCAAAAACATCAAGTAACAACCCAACACTACTCGGGGCCCATCCCTCCTCCAGAATTCTTGGAACGACTTGAACAAGTTAAACCTGGTCTTGCCAATCGTGTCATGCTAATGGCAGAAGAGAGTAATGCACACACAATTAAAGTACAACAGCAAGTCATTCATAACACTCATCAAGAAACGAAGCTACAATATAGCACTATACAAAAAGGTCAATGTTACGCTTTTTTTCTGATGATGTTTTTTGCAATTGCTTCCCTGATCTTAATAGCCATCAATAAAACAATCATTGGTACTATTTTTGCTGGTTGTCCAGTAGTATACGTTGCAATTAACTTCCTAAATCCATTTAAAAATAAAGACATCAAGAAGAAAGAAAACTCATGAGTAAAAAAATCATAAAAAAACAAACAGGTTTCACCCTGATCGAAGTCATGGTCGTCGTCGTGATTCTTGCTATTCTAGCAGCCATTATTGTTCCTAAAATCATGAATCGCCCAGAACAGGCAAAACTCGTCAAAGTCAAATCAGATATTATGAATATCGAGCAATCTCTTGATTTATATCGACTAGACAATGGTGTTTTACCGAGCACAGAACAAGGACTACAAGCACTCGTCACCAAGCCCAGCGGAGACCCAGCAGCGGATAACTGGAGCGGCTATTTAAAAGCATTACCTAAAGACCCATGGGGACATCCTTATCATTATGCAAACCCTAGCTCACATGGCTTGGACTATGACGTATTCACCTACGGCGCAAATGATCAACCTGTTGGTACAGGCAGTAATGCTGAAGTAGGCAACTGGAATTTAGACAGCATTAAGGGGTGAGCTCAAACCAGCCAAAAAACCACGATGGTTTTACGCTAATTGAACTTTTGATCGTGCTGGTGATCATCGCTATCGCTAGCACCTTGGGTCTAACCTATCTAGGAAAGTATTATCAGACACGTCAACTAGAATCACTCTGTCAAACACTTAGCAACCAAATAACCTATGCACAAAACCAAGCCATATTACAACAACAAATTATCAAACTCACCATCAACCAACACCATTATCAGTTTGATCAATATCAAATAACTGCAGCAAATACCTCAGAAAATAAAAACAAAACAAATTGGGTAAAGCCAACCCAAACAGCACTCATCACCAAAACAATCCCCAATAGCATTACTTTTTCTACCACTCTAAAAGATACCAAAAAGCACAGTATCTTATTTTTACCCAGTGGTATTTTAAGCCAAAAACTTTCATTAAAAATCAGCAATAAAAATAAAAAATACTGCCTAATTCATGCGAGTATCGGTGGAGAACAAAAAGCCATTAAAGTAAGAACACTAGAGACTAATTAGTAGGCACTGAAGAACGTTGCGGGCATGTATACCCATCATTGTGCCCACAAATTCGATAACACATCAGCCTGCTTTCAAACCAAATCAATCGCTTCTTTCTCCTGATCTGGTGGATATTTATATTTTTGCAACGTTCTTCTAACGAGAATACGTAATTTAGCTCTAACACTGTCCCTAACCTGCCAATCGACAGTCGTAGAGGCACGCAACTTTTGTGTAAGTTCTATGGCTATTTGCTTTAAAATCTGATCACCCAGCCTACGTGATGCACTTTCATTGTTGGCTAATGCATCATAAAATGCCACTTCATCACTGTTTAGCCCTAACTCACTTTCGCGTTGTAGATCCTCCTGAAATGCCTTAGCCATTTGAATGAGTTCTTCGATCACTTGAGCCGTTTCAATGGCACGATTATTATATTTCCGCACAGTCTCAGCAAGACGATCAGCATATTTTTTCTCTTGCACCACATTGTTTTTCGTTTTCGCACGAATGCCATCTTTGAGCAATTTCTCTAACAGATCAACCGCCAAATTCTTTTCAGGCATTTGACGAACATCCTCTAAAAACTCATCCGACAACAAACCAATATTAGGCTTATCCAAACCACACAAATCAAAAACATCCGCCACTCCTTCTGCAACAATTGCATTATCTAAAATCTGTTTCAGTGCAGAATGTTGCTCTGCTTGACTCAATTTTTTCTCAACCAGCGTAAATTTAGTAATCGCTGCTTTTAATGCAGCAAAGAAAGCAATTTCAGTTTTAATCGCTTTGACTTGATCTAAGGTACCACAAAGCGCATAGGCTTTTGTCATCGCCAGTACGAGATTTAAAAAACGCTTTTTTCCATCGACTAGCGATAAAATATAATTCGCTGCGGGTACTAACAACTGATACGCATTGGTTTCATAGGTAGCATAATCAAAGCCAGCTGATTGATTACTCTGCGCAAACATCCCACGAATAGCATCTAACTTTTCAAGCAAAATGGCGAAAGCTTCTTGAGCATTCAAGGTTGGCATACCTTTTCCTTTCGCGTCAGTATATGTTTTAAGTGCTTGCTTTAATTCGTTGGCAATACCAATATAATCGACTACCAACCCACCAGGTTTATCTTTAAATACGCGATTAACCCGTGCAATTGCCTGCATCAAATTATGCCCTCTCATCAGCTTATCAACATACATCGTATGACAACATGGCGCATCAAATCCCGTCAGCCACATATCACACACAATCACAATTTTTAATGGATCAATAGGATCTTTAAACCTTTTCTCTAAGACCTCCTTAGTTCTTTTGTTATAAATATGAGGCTGCAACCATGCTGGATCAGAAGCAGAACCTGTCATCATGATCTTGATAGCACCTTGGGTAGGATCTGTAGCATGCCAGTCTGGACGCAAAGCAACGATTTCATCATACAATCGCACACAAATCTCACGACTCATCGCAACCATCATGGCTTTGCCCTCCATGGTTTGATAACGAGTTTCAAAATGCATCATCATATCTGCAGCGATTTGTTTCAGCCTTGGCTCTGAGCCAACCAGCTTTTCCAAACGACTCCATTCACCTTTGGTTTTTTCTCTAACACATATATCCTCTTCACTTTGAATCACTTCATCCACTTGAGCAGAAAGTGCTTCAATTTCATCGCGATTCAAATCAAGTTTTGCTAAGCGTGACTCATAATAAATCGGTACCGTCGCCCCATCATTCACCGCATCTTGAATATCATAAATCGATACATAATCACCAAACACCGCTCGGGTGTCCTTGTCCTCAAAAGCAATTGGCGTACCAGTAAAGCCGATAAAAGTGGCATTGGGAATCGCATCACGCAAATGCTTAGCGTAACCCATATTGATACCCCCCTGCCTTGTTAAGTTTAGCTTTCAAGCCATATTGAGTACGATGAGCTTCATCAGAAATCACCACAATATTGTGGCGGTCATTCAAAACAGGATGCCTATCTTCACCATCCAATAACGAAAATTTTTGCATCGTGGTAAAAATAATCCCACCGACTCCGCTATACGCCAAAACATTTCTTAATTCATCACGACCATTAGCTTGGACTGGGCATTGTTTGAACAATGCTTTTGTATTGGAAAATGTAGTGAAAAGCTGACCATCCAAGTCATTTCTATCAGTTACCACCACCAACGTTGGATTGCCCATCGCTTGCTGTTGTAGCAACATTCCTGCATAACAACACATCGAAATACTTTTGCCCGAACCTTGGGTATGCCAAACAACTCCTGCTTTTTTATCCCCTTGAGCTGATGAAGCCTCAATGGTTGCTTTAACCGCTTCTCGCACGGCGTGGAATTGATGATAGCCTGCAATTTTTTTAACGATTTTCTCACCATTATTTTCAAAAATGATGAAATGACGAATGTAGTTGAGTAATAATTCAGGATTAAAAAAACCTCGAATAACAACTTCTAACTGCCATTCAAGCATCGGCTGATCATTTTCATTTTGAACCGTACGCCATGGCATAAAACGTTCTTGATTCGCAGTGAGTGACCCTATCCGCGCTGTCAAGCCATCACTGATCACAATCGCTTCATTAAAGACAAATAAATCACTGATTTCATCTTTATAAGTTTGAATCTGATTGAATGCATCCACAATATCAGCAGACTCATCCGTCGGGCTTTTTAACTCTAAAACCACCATCGGCAGTCCGTTAATAAAACACACCACATCAGGTCGACGCAGTTGCTTCACCCCTTGAATGGTAAATTGATTCACCACTTGAAAACGATTATTACTGACTGTGTCAAAATCAATCAAGAAAGCATAACTGTGAATCACCTGATCATCTTGCTTATATTGCACCTCTACCCCTTTAAGCAACAACTGGTGAAATGCACGATTATTGGTGATCAAATCTAAACTGTCTGGTTTTAAGATCGCAGTTAACACTTGTTCAATACAAGATTCGGGCAGGTGAGGATTAAGGCGTATCAAGCTAGCAATCAATACTTCTTTCAAAACGACTTGAGTGTAGTCTTCTCTTGCTGGATTGACGCTATCGGGCGCAATATCAGGACCGTAGAGAGTTTCCCAAGCTGTATCTCGAAACCAGTCTAACGCCATATTTTCAAGTTTTGTTTCGTTCATTGATTTATTAACTCTCTTTTTTTATTTGATAGCGTTAAAACGATACTATGTAATTAATACTAAACTATACATTTGACACAATTATAATCACATCATAAAATAAAAATGTGGATTGGGCTTTTCCCGATCGGCAAGTGGGGAGCTGCGTAGCAGATCCCCTTTGTTTTATCCATCAGGAAACACCTTGTTCTCACAACCTTCCGTGTATTTTTTCAAAATAATATCATATGCTTGATTAGCTTGTGTTGGTCTAAGTATTTTTAACCCTATAGGTCTCGCAATTAAATCAGCAAGTTGCAAACCTGTTGAATTATGTGATTTCCCTGCAAACTTAATTTCAAAATTAATTTGCTTAAAGTCTTGCTGTTTATTGCCCCAAGTGTTCTTATTATTAACAATTCGGTAAAATTCTAACTCTAACTGCTCATCTTCCTGCTTTCCTCTGTGTTCAAAAATACACGTGATACTTTTATTGATTTCCCCCTGATTAATCAAAAACGAACAAATATTGTCCAAACATATTTTTAAAGCAATATAGTAAGGATTAAATTTTTGTTTGTATTGTTCATACAGCGAGTCTTTTTTAATCACTGACGATACCACGTGAAAAGGAGATGCCTCTACGACTTGATTAACTTCACTCAAAAACTTTTCACGCAATTTTTTATTTGCTCTCAAAAAAGAAAAATCTTTTTCTTGTTTTCGTATTTCATGCTCATGTAAAACTATTTTATCATGCCCCCAATAATCAAACTTCAATTTTTGGATAGATGGAGTAATCGCATTAATATAATCACTTTTCTTAATGACACACAATGCAAGGCAAAAGATCGGATATTCTGGATTAATCTTTTCCAAACTATGATCACCAGATTCATCGGCATAAATAATGTAATCACTAAAAGTTGTCATTACTTAGTTCCTTCGTCATAAACCTTTGATACATCAATCTCACCAGAAAGTAGTTTTGGTAATAGTGTGTCTCGTGTGCTGATTAGAGTTTGATTTTCTTCTGTCAGCTTTGCCATTTGATCTAATAAAGACACAGTGTTATTGAAAAATATATTTTGAATACTTTCGTTTCCAATGCATATCTCTTGATTGCCAAAATCACCCTTTCTAAAAAACTCTCTAGCACTGCCAGCAGCCAAACCTCTAGAGTTCATTACCAACTCATCTAATAAATATTTAGTAAATGGCTGTGTAACAATAGATGAGTCTTTTGCACGAAAACACCACATATTTTGATTTCTCAATGCAGGTAAGTGACAAGGATAAACTATCCCTCGATTTCCCACACTAGCACCAACCATAATTAGATGGTAATCAAATTCCTTCACCATGTATTTTTCATGAGAGTTTAAGAATTCATATGGCAAGAAAACATCATCATCCAGCTTGTTTGCCACACTGTTATTATCAAAGTTCTTTGTTCTTAACACAAAAACCCCCTGCCCCACATAATTTTTACTCTTAAACGCAAATCCATTAAGGACATATATCTCCTGACATAATTTTTCAACCCTCCATCCCAAAGGAATCTCACCCAACTCTGAATCAACAAAAGCAGATGGGGAAGCATCCGCGGTGGTAGCAAGCTTGGCGTAACTCTGCTCATCTTCCAACTTAAAGCGTGCTAAGTTTTCAGCAGATTTACCACTGATCATACACATTGCAGCAAGGCGTGCCTCTTCTTCGCTACCACCATTTTTAAGCACATTAGCTTTGGCATGCACAGGATCAAAATCCACAAACCAACTTTTGAATATCGCCTGCGCCATTGCTTCTAGTGTTTTATTGATTTTGCGATTGTTTTCTATTTTATCGTCGAGTGATTTTAAATAATCACCAATCTTTCGTTGTATATCTATATGAGGCTTGGGGAGCTCTAAATTTTCTATCATATTTTTGGTTAATGCATTTCTAGTAGCACCACACCCAGCAAGCACCAATAAATGGTTTTGCATTGATGAAGATATTAAAGCATATCGTACAAATTTTGGATCAAATTCGTTTGGAACTGTTCTAATAATAGCAACATGTTGATTAACATATGCTGGAAGAAAATTTTCATCAACAAAACAACATCTAGCAACAGAGTCGCCTGTTATATTCAATAAGATATCATTTTTTAAAACCTCTGCGTTCTTTAATTTTTTTGCAGCATCTTGATTGATATATACAATACCACGAGGTTGAAATTGATCATTATAAATATTCTGACTTCTTATAAGAAAAATCTCACCTTCATTCATATAAACGCTAGAGCCTCCTTTTGGAGTGGCACCACTTCCAATTTTAAAAGAATAATCTCCTAATCGTGCTTTTTCCCATTCGCTGACCTTTGCCCTTACAATCAACAAAACCCGATCCCGTTCAATCACATCCAAAAACGCACCCGTCGTATTCTTGACATCCAAAACATCAACTTTCCATGGCAAATCGGATTCTTCAAAAGCAGTTTCAAGATTGATCATCACTTCACGGGATAATTTTTCCACACCTTCTAATGCCAAATCTAAATCTGAATAATCTTTGGCCTGCCAAGTGGCACGACTACCAAACACCCATACTTTCACGTCACAAGGCAATATATCAGACAAAATAGCTCGTACGAGCTTCAAATGATCAGGACGAATGTCGATTTTACTGCTCATTGTGCTTTTCTAACTGTGCTAGCAGATAGCTTGCTTCTTGATAAAAATCAGGGATGATGTCAAAAACTTCGTTTGCCTTTTCTTCATTATAAGCATGGCTGGTTGCGTTTCGTGCATCACGATATTTTTTCCAAACATCCCAGCTATTCAGGAGCAGTCCTGTTTCTGCACCATGTCTTATCAATTGCTGAAAACTCATGGTGTCAATGATTTCGGCAGCTGCAGACATCGCCTCTAACTGACGCTTTAATAGCTTATGAGCAAGCTCATAGGTATATTCGAAACGTTGCAAGCAAGAATCTTTAACAAACACGTTTTGCGTTTTGTCATATTCATCGAGTGCCTCTTTCAATGATTGAATCGCCTTTTTAAAAGATGTTAATTCTAGTTTCATATCTCAAATCCGATGCTTTTTAAGTTCTTTTTAATGTGTCTTTCTAAGCGATCACCTTCAGCAAATTGATCTTTTAATTGTGTGGTGAGTCGAGCCATTTTATCCGCAAAGGGTTCGCCGTCATCTTCTGCTTGAGGCGTACCGACATAACGTCCTGGCGTGAGTACAAAGTCATGTTTTTGGATGTCTTCCAGCTTGGCTGAAAAACAAAACCCTGCCTCGTTTTCATAACCTTTACCATCTTGCCATGCATGATAAGTATTGGTGATTTTTGTAATGTCCCCGGTGCTAAAATCACGTAGCACCCGATTTTTCATGAATCCTAATTGACGCGCATCAATGAAAAGCGTTTCACCACTACGATCACGTTTTTGCTTATCAAGACGCAAACCATTGGTTTTATCTTTGGTTAAAAACCAAATACAAGCTGGAATTTGAGTATTAGTGAAGAGCTGCCCTGGTAATGCCACCATACATTCAACTAAATCAGCTTCAATTAAACTTTTGCGAATTTTCCCTTCATCATTAGTATTCGAGCTCATCGAACCATTGGCAAGCAACAGAGCCATGCTACCCGTTGGTGAGAGGTGATACAGCATGTGTTGCATCCAAGCAAAGTTAGCGTTGCCTTGGGGTGGTGTACCGTATTTCCAACGCGCATCATTTTTAAGGCTTTCATGCCACCAATCTTTAATATTAAACGGTGGGTTTGCCATCACATAATCAGCGCGCAAATCAGGGTGCTGATCGTCAAGGAAGGTATCACCATTTTTTTTGCCGAAATTAAAGTCCAATCCACGAATCACCATATTCATCGCAGCTAATTTCCATGTGGTAGGGTTAGCCTCTTGCCCATAAATCGAAATCTTTTTACGTTGCAATGCCACGTTGTAATGTTTGTCTTTAGCGTGCGCTTGAATGAACTGATCACTGGAAACAAAGAAACCTCCCGTTCCCATCGCAGGATCGTATACTCTGCCTGTGTAGGGTTCTAGCATTTCAACAAACAAAGTTACAATGCTTTTTGGGGTGTAGTACTGCCCACCCTGCTTACCTTCTGCGAGTGCAAACTGCCCAAGGAAATATTCATATACATGCCCTAGGATATCTTTGCTGTGTAAGTCAACAGGCTTGCCGTCATACTCAGCGTTGCTAAACTGGGTGCTTGAGAAGGTCTTAATCAATTCAGTTAATTTTTCATTCGCCAGTTGATATTGACTGATGCGATTCAAGATCCCTTTGAGCTTGGGGTTGGATTTTTCAATCTCATCCAAGGCATTGTCTATCAACCATGAGACAGAAGTTAATTTAACTTCTATTATTTTTTCTTCATCTTTTTCTTTTTTCAGTTTTGTCCAAAGTACAGTGCCTATCGGGAGCATCATTGTTGTTTTAAGATAGTCCCAGCGAGCATGTGGTGGCACCCATATCACGTTTTGTTCTTGGTAATACTCTATCAGCTCAAGCTCTTCAGTCATCGCTTGCTCATAAGCTTCTATTGAATCGTAATCGTCAGCGGGCAGATAATAAATATTGTCATCGGCATTATTCTTGAAAAGCCCAATGAGGTTTTCTCGACGTTCTTCAAATGCATCAGATACATATTTCAGAAAAATCAGTCCTAGCACAATATGTTTGTAATTGGCGGCATCTAGGCTGGATCGAAGCTTGTCTGCTGACTTCCAAAGCTTATTGTCCAATTCGTTTAAAAAATTTTGTTCTATATTCATGACTTCAGACCTTCTAATGACAGCTTTTCCCATACTTTTTCAAACGGAAATAATTATAAGGCAACGCTACTACGTAACCTGCTAACACACTTGGAATAATCACCCACCATACCAAACGATTACCATCGTTTAGTAATAAAGAAATACTATTGGCTGCAGCTTCCATCATCAACATACTAAAAAGACTCATACCACAAGCGGTGATTAATGCCTGCTTAAAGTTAAGCTCACGCAATAAAACAAATGTTTCTAGCGTAATGCTCGTCACTAAACCTGTCAGCATAGCTAACACAATCATCAGCAATAAATGCATCGATGGCATATAATAACGCAAAAAATACAGCATGGAGTAATCTCCAGACATACAACCAAATAAACAAATTAAAGTGTTTTTTGATGCCTGTTTCCAAGTATGATTACACATCCAGCCCATCATTGGATTATCCTCTCAAATGTTATCGATATACTAACTTGGATTAGGTACAATCTCCATCAATTGATTACTAATTAGGCATGAAGCATATGGAACGCACGGCTATTAACCCAACACGCCAACAAAATTACCCAGAATGGTATCAAAAAGTCATTACAGCGGCAGATTTAGCAGAAACCTCTCCCGTTCGAGGTTGCATGGTTATCAAACCACACGGTTTTGCCATTTGGGAAAATATTCAAAAAGAACTCGATCAGCGTTTTAAAGCAACAGGCCATGTTAATGCTTACTTTCCACTCTTAATTCCACTCAGTCATTTGGAAAAAGAAGCTCAACATGTTGAAGGCTTTGCTAAAGAGTGTGCTGTCGTCACTCATCACCGCTTAGGTAGTGATGGCAAAGGTGGTTTAAAACCTGAAGGAAAGCTACAAGAACCCCTTGTCATTCGACCAACCAGTGAAACCATCATTGGTGAAATGTATGCTAAATGGATTCAATCTCACCGCGACTTGCCACTTAAAATAAATCAATGGGCAAACGTCATGCGCTGGGAAATGCGAACTAGAATGTTCTTACGCACCTCAGAGTTTTTATGGCAAGAAGGACACACTGCACATGCCACTGCTGAAGAAGCCATAGAAGAAACTAAGCTCATTCTCGAGCTATATGCTGAATTTGCAGAAAATGTACTCGCAATGCCTGTCATTAAAGGTATCAAAACAGTATCAGAACGCTTTCCTGGCGCAATAGATACTTATACCATTGAAGCGATGATGCAAGATAAAAAAGCATTACAAGCAGGCACTTCGCATTTCTTAGGGCAAAATTTTGCAAAAGCTTCCAACATTCAGTTTACTGACAAAGATGATCAACTCAAACATGCATGGACTACTTCATGGGGAGTTTCTACTCGATTAATCGGTGGTTTGATCATGACTCATAGTGATGATAACGGCTTAGTATTGCCTCCTCGGATTGCACCAGAACAAATTGTAATTATTCCAATTTATCGCAAAGAAGAAGAAAAGCACCTCATTATTGATTACTGCCAACAATTGCAAACAGCATTAACTGAGCAAACTTATGCTGATGAGAAACTTCGAGTTAGAATTGACCAACGTGATATGCGTGGTGGTGAAAAAAACTGGGATTGGATTAAAAAAGGAGTACCTATCCGCTTAGAAATAGGCCCTCGTGATGTTGCCAATAATGCTGTCATGTTAGCACGTCGTGATAAAGCTCCTAAAGACAAGCTTAACCTAGCTAGAACTGAAGTTACGGAACAGGTGGTCACTATCTTAGAACAAATCCAAGCACACTTGTTACAAAAAGCAATGCAATTTCAAAAAGACAACACCACAGAGATTCATTCACTCGATGAGTTCAAACATCACTTTAAAAAGGATGACGCTGGATTCATCAGCTGCTTTGCTGCTGATAACCCAGCCATTGACGAAATAACGAAGCCTTATAAAGTCAGTGCTCGTTGTATTCCATTAGAAAGTAATGATCTTCGTGGTACTTGCATATTTACGGGTGAAAAGAATGTTCAAAAAATTATTTTTGCAAAAGCCTATTGAGGGATGTCATGATCATCTATGAAGTTAATTTAATCATTAACACTGAAATTTATCAGGAATACTTAGACTGGCTAACACCACATGCAAAAGCAATGTGCCAACAACAAGGGTTCAAAGATTTTACAATGGCTGAAGAAACCGAGAAGGTTAGTGAAAAAAATCGTCATCTAACGGTTTGGTACCATGTTGAAACTCAGAAAGATTTAACCCATTATTTTGATCATCATGCCAATACAATGCGCGAGGACGGTATACAGCGCTTTGGCAATCAATTCTCTGCGACACGGCGTATATTAAACCAAGTGTGTTGTGTATAACAACAAAGTGATATTTTCACATCAAATTCAAAGCCAACTTCGCTTCATCACTCATCATTTCACGATCCCATGGTGGATCAAAAACTAAGCTGACCTCACAAAACTCAACCTCTGACAAACTTTCTACTTTGTATTTCACATCAGACATTAGCACAGGACCCATACCACACCCTGGCGCTGTCAAAGTCATTTGAATATCCACATGATATTGCGCTTCACAACCTATTGCCTGAGTAATTTTTTGATCATCACCCTTACTATCAATGTCATCAATTGTAGACTCATCTTGCTTAATCTCATTGAGTTGTAAATCATATACCAATCCCAAATCTACCACATTGACAGGGATTTCAGGATCATAGCACGTTTTTAATTTAATCCAGATTTTCTCAGTTAAGGTTGCCCCTTCAGGAAATACAACCTCATCCACGGTCTCTTTGCCAAGCGCATCAGCAAACTCATTATCAATTCTAGCTAAGTTTCCATAGACATTGACTGTATGACTGCCACCCAATGATTGAGTAATCGTCACTTCAGTACCCTTAGGTAAGTTAATTTGTGCGCCAGAGGGTACTAACAAGGCATCACAGTCACGACGTAATATAATAATTTCTGTTTCGTTATTCATCATACTTCATCTTGGTTGGCGATGGGTTTCACTGAGAAGCTCTCGCCACAACCACAATCACCCGTTGAATTTGGGTTATTAAATACAATTTGCTGTTGCCCTAAGCTCTTGGTTATATAATCAATTTCTAAATCACGCACGGTATCAACATACTTAGGATCAAGACATATCGTTACATCATTTTGCTCAATACATAAATCTTTTGTATCAATTTTAGAAATAATCTCTGGTAAATAACGTAACCCAGAACAACCACTTTCTTTAATGCCTAAACGAAAAGCAACACCGCGTTCTTTTTGTATTTGCTGTCTCAGGTAGCGATGAGCATTGTTTGTTAATGTAATCATTGCACATTACTCCGTAGAAATGGCTTCTTTACTATCATACAAAGCCCCGTGCATCGTATGCCACGCCAATGTAGCACATTTTACACGTGCAGGAAATGCAGCAACACCTGCCAAAATCATCAATTTTTCAAATTTTTCTGGTAATAGAACAGTATCATCTCCTTTCACCAACTGATGAAATTGATCATACAACTCATCAACTTCTGTAATATTTGAATCGATTAAACTTTCACACATCAAAGAAGCAGAAGCTTTTGAAATGGCACAACCTTCTCCTTGAAAGCTAATTTGTCGAATGTGGTCACCCTCTAGCGTCAAATAAATAATTAAGTGATCACCACATAAAGGGTTGTGCCCTTCTTTCAGGTTAGTAGCAGTTTCACAACGCTCAAAGCATCTCGGATGTCGCCCATGATCAATAATCACTTCCTGATATAACTCTCGCAATGAATCATCTGTCATATTAATTCACTTTAAAGAGTTTTTGCGCATAATGAACAGCAGCAATTAATGCATCAACATCTTGTAGGTTATTATAAAGCCCAAAAGAAGCTCTCACCAATGCAGGCTCACCTAAATGAGTCATCAAAGGCATCGCACAATGATGCCCTGCTCGAACAGCAACACCTTGGCTGTCAAAAATGGTTCCAACATCGTGTGGATGAATATTCTCCAAACGAAAAGAAATCACCGCTACTTTATTGGCAGCATGACCATAAATTTTCACCCCAGGAATATCTTGTAACTGATGAGTCGCTACTTTCAACAGGTGCGCTTCATGCTGTGCAATATTATCCAATCCGCAAGTTTGCAAATAATCAATCGCTTTCCCTAAACCAATCACCCCTGCCATATTGGGTGTGCCTGCTTCAAATTTATCTGGCAATTCATTATACGTTGTTTTCTCAAAACTCACTGTTTTAATCATATTACCACCACCCAAAAAAGGCGGCATCGATTCAAGTAAAGACTCTTTGCCATAAAGCACACCCACACCCGTTGGCGCATACATTTTATGTCCAGAGAAAGCGTAGAAATCACAATCCAAAGCTTGCATATCAACTGCCTGATGATGAACGCCTTGTGTTCCATCGATCAAAACAGTTAACGGATATTGTCTTGCCATAGCAATCATTTCTTGAACTGGGTTCACGGTTCCGAGCACATTAGAGACATGAGTCAATGCCAGTATTTTCGTTCGTGACGAAAGCATAAATTCAAATACTGTCAAATCAATTTGACCTTGAGCGTCAATAGGAAGCACCTTCAACTGCGCGCCTGTTTGTTCACACACCATTTGCCATGGCACGATATTGGCATGATGTTCCATCATAGAAATCAAGATTTCATCACCTTTTTTCAAGGTGGTGCGGGCAAAACTTTGCGCAACTAAGTTAATAGACTCAGTCGCACCTTTAGTGAAAACAATTTCGTTACTTGAACGTGCATTAATCCACTGTCTCACTTGTTCTCGCACTGCATCATATGCCTTACTGGCTTTTTCACTCAAGTAGTGCACACCACGGTGAACACTTGCATTATCATCATGATAGTAATGCGCGACGGCATCAATAACAGATTGTGGTTTTTGTGCAGTCGCACCCGTATCTAAATAGACGAGTTGCTTCCCTCTTGCGCTTTGCTGCAATACTGGAAAATCATCGCGCCAATTAAAAATCATCAGAGAACCCCACTATATTTTTAATTTGTAATTGTATGCCTTCATCCATTAATTTATCAATCATTTCCATGGCAAATGCTTGCGTCAGTAGCTCTGTCGCTTCTTGCTCTGACATCCCTCTTGACTGGCAATAAAACAACAAGTCAGGATCAAGCTGACTCACAGTCGCTCCATGTGCACAGGAGACATCATCGGTATAAATTTCCAGCTCGGGTTTAGTATCAACCATCGCATGTATATCTAAAAGCAAATTGCGATTATGTTGTTCTGCCACAGACTTTGTAGCTCCCTCATGAATAATGGCTTTACCATTAAAAACTTGATGAGAACGATTATCAGCCATGTTTTTGTAATGCTGAATACTGGTCGTATTTTTACATAAATGCTCTACAAGCAAATGATGATCAAGATGTTGTTGTCCTTGACTAATCCCCAAACCATTCAAAGTAACTTGCGCTCGTTCACCTTGTAACTGCACATGAGAAAATTGCCGAGATAACGTAGCGCCTAAAGCATATTGATGCTGCGTCAGTTGACTATTCTCCGCTTGATTGATTTGCTGATAATTAACATGATATCCAAACTGAGATTCTTGTTGCACTGTCACCCAGTCAAGATTCGCATTCTCAGCAAGCTCAACCGTTAATAGCCGATTATTCAAATATTCAGCACCATCATCAGCTAAGAAATATTCACGTAAAGAGACCTCACAGTCCTTTCCTATGTGATAAATAGAACGGCTATGTCTCATCACAGGCTCAACGGTCATCCCTGCATAATGAATAATTTGAATAGGCTGTAACAGCTTGAAATAATCTGGAATATTCAGATACAAACCACAATGCATCAATGATTGATTTAACTGTACAAATGCATCCTGTACCGCTAATGATTGCGTCAACTGCTTCACAATAGCATCATCATCGACATCGCTATCTATATCGAGCAACACATGCCCAATATCACAAAGTGTGATTTCTTCGGGTAAAGCATCCAAATCACTGTACTCGGGTGAAAGTACACCAGCAATCATCACAACACAAATACTATTCGGTAATCTGACACTATCAATCAGTGCTGCTAAATCAATCACAGAGTCACGTTCATCATGAGAAAATTCAATCTGATTCAGTTTCTTCGTCGATGTATAACGCCAGTCTTCTGTTTTTTTAGTTGGCAGCCCCATGAACTGGAAAGACTTCCACGCCTGCTCTCGAATCTGATAAAGCCAATCATCTTGATCACTATTAGCTTGTATCGATTCATACTGCTGTTCACAGCTTTGCAAAAACTCACTCATAACTGATTGACTGGATCAGCCTGCTTTGAAAATTGCATATACCCTTTTTTCTCTAAATCCTTCGCTAAAGACTGATCACCTGATTCTACGATTTTACCATGTGCTAACACATGCACATAATCAGGCACAATGTAATCTAATAAACGTTGATAGTGAGTCACAACAATGAAGCTTCTCTCTTGATTACGCAGTTGATTCACCCCTTTAGCAACAATTTGCAAGGCATCAATATCCAGACCAGAATCAGTCTCATCTAATACGGCAAGTTTTGGTTGTAACATCATCATTTGCAACACTTCATTGCGTTTCTTTTCACCACCAGAAAATCCGGCATTCACTGATCGATTCAAAAACTTAGAATCCATATCCAACACTTTCATCGTCGCTTTAACTGCTTTCAAAAAGTCCATGGCATCCAGTGGCTTTTCACCACGCTGTTTTCGTTGCGCATTCAATGCTGCCTTTAGAAAGCTAGCGTTATTCACTCCAGGCATTTCCACTGGATATTGGAATGCTAGAAAAACTCCCCAAAGTAGCTCGCTCTTGTGGTAATAAAGTGCACAAATCTTGTCCATCAAGACAAATTTGACCCGAGGTTACTTGATAATCAGGGTGTCCAGCAAGCACCGAAGAAAACGTGCTTTTCCCAGAACCATTAGGACCCATAATGGCGTGAACCTCTCCAGCACCCACAGTTAAATCTAGACCTTTTAATATGGGTTTATCATTGATTGACGCGTGTAAATTTTGAACCGTTAACATGTTTTCACTATCTGACTAAATAAGAATAGGGATCATTATACTCACACCCAATCAAGAAGCTAGCTTTTCGAGTATGGAATCAATCCAAAATGTTGATCATACGCATGTTGCGCTGCTGGGCTATCATGGCGACCATCAGTAAGTTGCTGTTGCAATAATTTAGAAAACCACCTCTGACTGTCTAAAAATTTCTGCAACCTTGCCCTAGGACAGATTAGATGCTCTAGCTGCTTTGCTAAAGCAACCATTAATCGCTTATGGCGTAAGCTATCAGCAACAATACCTCGCTGATACTCTAACGGCAACAAATCATCAATTTGATAGGCTATAGGTGACTCACTATTTTCAAAAAACATCCCAACCAAATTCGCTAAGTCTTGATACTCTTTCACCTGGTCACAGCTCTCAGCACCAAGCTTACCAAAATTAACCATCCACCTTTTAATGCTATCTAAGCATGAATTTTTCCACTTCAGTAATAATAGCTCTAGAGAATTCCCTTCATTCATCGCTAAAATTTCTAACAATGATGAAAAACTCCTATTGATCCATGCATGAAAATCACCATCTGCTAAACCGAAATACTGTTCAAATAAAATATGCTCTGTCTTTAAATATTTTAGATTTAATTTATTGAGTTTTTTCCTTTCCACACACTCACTATGCGCAACACACACTGGACTCAGAAGATAATAATTATCACTCAACCGTAACCTTTCATTACATAAGCAACACTTCGCCTCTAAAGGTAAACGCTTATCCTGCACAAACAAGGCGCACCTATAGTAAAATCCTATATCTACTGCAAGCACCCTCAAAAACCTAATAACATCATCAAACAACCCTATAATCTGATATACTTCTAGGCAAATAGAGTTCCAACGTTCTAAAGAAAAATCACACGATTCACTCAAATCAACGTCTCGATAAGACAACATGATTCTGAGAAATCTGATCAAGGTATTAAATAAGACAGATTGCCTACTATTATCATCCTCAAACAAGAAATAAAAAACATTCTGTACAGAGTCGATATCAACAAGGCTTAAAAAGTTTTTTAACACAGATATATTGCCTGTCAACCCTACTAACCCTAAGCGAAACAACCAAAACTCTTTTTTCCTCTGCTTGCTTACTGCACTACGCTCATAAAGCTCTAGGGACAACTTTAAAGGTAAGATAGTACGTTGAATTCTTTGCTGACAACTTAATTGATTTCCCCCAACACTTACAGCGGGAAACAAACTTAAATATTCCCCAATACTACACGTTGCTTTTTCTCTAGCGATGCATCTATACAGAAAATACAAAGTACCATGATAGTGGCTCAATCTTCCTGTTAAAGAAAGCTGAGAACTCACCCAACATATCGCACCTACCACCCGCTTCATACTATAATACACAGAATGCACAGCTCCACAGGAACGAACCACCGGCACACTTACTCGCATGGAGGATATTGTCTTATAAATTCGAGAAAATCGCTCACTAACACACAAGTAATATAATCTATTAGTCAAACGGATATGCTCATCCATCCACTGAGTTGTAATCACACTTTTCATCTCAGAAGAAAGATTTAAAAAATCAACACTTGTATCAAGTATTAAATCAGGCTTACAAATAACAAATAATTGTCTCATTAAGTTGTCCGCATGCCTCTCTAAAAACCCTATCGTAGCGCAAATCTGATCCATGCATTGACTTTCTTCAGGATGCATTTGTGCACCATCTATTCGACCATAAAAACGCATGCCTTTAATCAGTGCGTGACAACAGACTTTCACAACCACAAAAATATCCAGATACAACATACCCCCTCCACGAACTAAGCCTATGCGCAAAATAATAACAGGCTTAAACAGCTACCTACCCAACAGCTCCTTCTAAACTCACCTCCAGCAAGCTTTGTGCCTCAACAGCAAACTCCATAGGCAACTTCTTAAAAACATCCTTACAAAAACCACCCACAATCAGTGATACTGCATCTTCCTCACTTAACCCACGCTGTTGACAGTAAAAAAGCTGATCATCACTAATTTTTGAAGTCGTCGCTTCATGCTCAATTTGTACCGTTTTGTTTTTGGCTTCAATATAGGGAAAAGTATGCGCCCCACACTGGTCGCCAATCAACAAAGAGTCACACTGGGTATAATTACGTGCATAATCAGCATTCGGAGAACAACGCACCAAACCGCGATAAGCATTTTGCCCTTTTCCTGCAGAAATCCCCTTGGAAATAATGGTACTTTTTGTATGCTTACCCGCATGAATCATTTTAGTTCCAGTATCAGCCTGCTGGTAATTATTGGTTAATGCAACCGAGTAAAACTCACCTATCGAGTAATCACCTTTCAAAATCACACTAGGATATTTCCAAGTAATTGCAGAACCCGTTTCAACTTGAGTCCATGAGATTTTGGCACGATCACCCCGACAAATACCTCGCTTAGTCACAAAATTGTAAATACCACCCACCCCATTTTCATCACCAGGGTACCAATTCTGTACAGTCGCATATTTAATCTCAGCATCCTTCATTGCTACCAATTCAACAACTGCAGCGTGCAGTTGGTTCTCATCTCTCATCGGTGCAGTACAACCTTCCAAGTAACTCACATAAGCATTCTCATCAGCAATAATTAGCGTGCGCTCAAACTGCCCTGTGTTGATTGCATTAATGCGGAAATAGGTGGACAACTCCATAGGACATCTAGTTCCTTTGGGAATATAGACAAATGATCCATCACTGAAAACAGCCGCATTAAGCGCAGCAAAAAAGTTATCTCGATACGAGACAACCGAACCTAAATACTTCTCTATCAACTCAGGATAATCACGCACAGCATCCGAAAACGGACAAAAAATAACGCCCACTTCTTTTAATTTTTCTTTAAAAGTGGTAGCAACAGAAACACTATCAAAAACAGCATCCACAGCAACACCAGCTAAACGAGCACGCTCATGCAACGGAATACCCAGTTTTTCATAAGTTTCTAATAATTTTGGATCAACTTCATCTAAGCTTTTCGGCGCATCATCCTTAGATTTAGGTGCTGAATAATATGAAATAGATTGGTAGTCGATATCGTCAATTTTTAAATGCGCCCAAGCTGGCATTTGATTATCAAGTGTTAACCAATATCGATAAGCCTTCAAGCGCCAATCGAGCATAAACTGCGGCTCATTTTTTTTCTGCGAGATTTGCGTAATGACAGACTCATTGAGACCTGCAGCCAAAGTATCAGACTCAATATCAGTCACGAATCCTGGCTCATACTGTCGATTGACCATTTGGTCGATTGTTTGTTGATTGCTCATATTAAAATTATAAAACTACAAGAGGTTGTAAAACAATACACTTACATGTTAAGTATAGAGCCACTCAGGCGCAATACTAACTCCTTCTCAAATTGACCACAACCTTAAAATTAGTTACATTCCAGAACAGGGGAAACAACGGCATGAAAGCCATAGATATTTCAGGAGGAATAAAACCATGCAAGGAATGGTCAACTCACCGATCAATGTATCCATACGCATATCACATGGAATGCTTGGTGTAGAAGCCAGTGTCAGCTTTCAGCAAAGCAGCTCAACATTAACACCTAATTTCAAAATTCCATCAACTCAATGGGAGACGCTTCAAACCAGCGCTGTACAACTAGCACACGACGCTTTGACAGAAAACAACTTGGTTCTTTTAAGAAGAACAATCACTTCAAAATTGAGATCCAGATCAACATTTCACCCTCGAGCAGAACAGATCACCAACCAATTGCTATCAAACTTGCATAGCTATGGAGTAAACAGCACCCGAGCTCTACCCAACCTTACACAAAATCTCAATTCCATTTTCACTATCATTACAGAAGCATTTCACATGGAAGAAAATCATGGGAGCTCATACAGTATTAATATACCGATACAAACATTCAGCATTATTATTAGTATTTTTGAACTCGCTTATCTAGAAGCATATGCAAGATTACCAATCACATTTCCAACAGTAGCAGTAACTGAAAAAATCACATAAACTATTACCCCTATACTTTAAGCAAATTAAAAATGGCAACGTGTTCTGCCCTGCTACTTGTACCAAATAAATAGAGAGCCTGGATATTAATTACTAATAGATTAAGGTCTCTTAGCAAGCGAACCAGTCATAAACCACCTTCTTGACACTCGGCCGGGATCCTAGTAAAAATGGGTCATGCAAATGAGATAATCCTTGATGGTGTTGAGGTGTGATATTTAAAATTTACACAGGATTTTAGGTGATGTCCGAAAACTAGTATTTTTGGCCATACTGGTTGTTTATCAATAACTCCTTGATTTATAATGATGGAGATCGAGTGGTTTTAGAAAGGTTTTTGACCACTTCTCGACCATGACCCATTTTTACTAGAATCCCAGCCGATGGTCTATATCATGTGGTTTTATGTGAAATAATAATAACTTAGTGATCTAATGCTCTTGGCATCCAATCTGCAATAAAAGCCGTAGCATATGTATAATATTTCAAAGTATAAGCAACAAAAGTGCCTTGTGGCGTGGTAAATTGCTGACTATTAACAATGATACCATTGCTTTCAGGATTAAGTGTATTGGTAACACTGTGCAAGTAATGATTTAATACTGTAGTGCAGTCTTCACTTTCACCGTCAACTGAACACTAGCAATACGATCTTTAACAAAATAAAAGCCATTTAAAAAACTTGATAAATCTTGTGAACAGTCGGATTGTATTTTCACTTTTTGCCCATGCCCATGTGGCGCAAATGAGCAAACCACTGTTTCCATACGCGCTTGCACATTGACCATGCACAACAAAAAGCTACCGAGAGTAATCAGCATCATTTTAAAAAGATTGAAACGAGATAACATCTTGTTGACGACCTTATGTTTTTTATTTACTAGTTGCATCAACACTACTAGCGATGGTGTACACCAAGTATGTTTTACCATCTTGCACTGTGGTGTTGACATTAATAATCGCTCCCTGTGAACTTCCATTTGCATCATTAGCAATGAGCGGGTTGATTTGATCTTGGCATTGATCAAAGGCGTGTGCGCTAGCATTATTGCCGCTCATAGCGCTGGGATGAAATTCACAGGAAACCACTTTGATATGATGAGCTGCTAATGTGGTTGATAAGCAAACTGAGGTGAGCATGGATAAAAGTATGGCTTGTTTTTTCATCATTTATTTCCTTTGTTGATGTGGACAATCTGACGATTGGCATCGTCTTTGTCTAAGATTGTGTAGACGAAATAATTACCCTGTGGAGTGATTAACTTTTTCACTGATAACAACACAACCGTCGGTTGCGGGCAACTACCCGGATTCCCCATGTAATCAGTATATCGATCTGAAAGATTACACGGTGATGGAGCTGGAAGCACTCCATCAAGCGTGTTTTCACAAGTTTCATTGGAGTGAGTGCTGGCATTGTTTATCTTGCAAGTCACTATTTTTATGGATTGTGCTTGACTAAAAGAAAAAGCGGTCATAGCAAATAGCATTAATATTAATTTTTTCACAATATTATCATCCTTTATAAATAACACCTGTTGATATCTAAGGGCTGTATGTTATGTTCGTTAAGGTTAATGTACAACTCGCACTATAATCATTCCGTGGTGTTTGAGCAGTATCACGGTTAAATGTTAGTGTTGGATGATCAGATGGTCGAATCAGAAAATCATAAGGTGCGCTCGAAGAACTCGAACTGTTAGATGTTCTGATTATAATGCCAGAGTTTCCGTCAAGATCGCCTGAGTCTAAACTGCCATCGGTTGTCTTATATTTTATAGAAATATTTCCCAGTGTTAAATCAAAAGGGAGCTGCCCTCCATTTGTTGGCTCTAATTTTACAACATTATTTATGGATATTCCCCACATGTTTGACTGTAAGGAAACGCTGGAAGTTCTAGGTGGATATGTATACTGACAAATTAATGTACCATTAGCACTACTAATACCAGTCAGTTCAGAATCAAGAGAATAAGAAGAGGTGTAAGGAGAATTATTTACCGAACATTCGTTTATTGCATTTCCATCACAATTAATATTCAACTTAATTTGAGTATTAGTATGAAGAGTACGAAGAGTAAGAAAATTAGATTGGGTACATTGAGCAAAGTGAGATGTTAATCCCCCATTACCATTATATGAACTAGGCCTATGAAAACAGTCTAGTAAATTTACTGCGCTACAACTTGTAGCAATCAGCGTGGTTAGTGCAACAGCAGTGGTTATGTTTTTCTTTAGCGTCATAGTAGTCTCCTAAATTATAAGCTCAAATATTCATTAAAATTTGTATTGTACACTTAGCATGCCAGCATTATACCTCGCAGCACCTTTTGTCACATTTCTTTGATCATTACCTGTTCCTTGGGTGATATTACTAATATGTGATCCTAGTGTACCAAAATAACCAAGTTCAAGACTCATTTTGCTGGTAAAATGACGACCAACACCTATTTGATACGCAGGCTGTATCGTGGTGTCAACAGATGAACTTTCAATTCGTTGTAACATTGCACCGATTGAACCTGTTGCGTAAAACTTGTTACCTAGCTCTGCTTGTGTACCAAACATCAATGCTAGCCCATCCTCAACTTCAGTGACTGTTCTTGTGCCATCAGAGGCATAAACGGCAATATCAGCACCATCTACTAAACTTAACGAGGTGTTAAAGGTAAAGTTTCGATATTGAGCAAAGTCCATGCCAATCGTAATTTTATCTAAAGCATTAAGTTCTGTGTTTCCTGCAGTGTTTGTCCCACCAATAGCACCATACCCAACACCAAGTTTAATAAAAGGATTGGCTTTCCATTGTAAGTTAGGTTGAGGTAGCTTAGCTAATTGTCCTGCAGCAAAAGCAGATGAGGCACAGGTTGCCATAATTAAAGAGGAAATGGCAATTAATTTCTTTGGGGTCACGTTTGCACTCCTTTGGTATCCATTTGCTCCTCTCCACTTAAACAATATAAGAACTTTTAACAGAAATAATACTGAATTACCAATAAAAACAGTCAGTTTTTCGCTTGCTGTGACAATACTTTCTGTGACAATACTTTTAATAAATATTGCCTGACCCTCTGAGAGTTTTACCATCTAACGCTATAATTTCTTTCTTAAGATTAATCGATAATGATTCTATCCAAGATTCAAAGCATTTATTAAATTCTTTAGGATCGATCAGCGCAAATACTCTGCCAAACGTATCATGTGATGGAATGCCATAAGGTAATTTTAAAAACGTTAATAGCCAATCTTCTTTAGCTTTTCCAAACTTCTCTATTTCCACCCAGCCATCAGCACCACAAATTGTTGCTAATGTGGAAATTATTAAGATGGCAGATAATTCGTGACGAAAGTTGTGATTTGTTAAGCAAGTGTCTTCCATTTCAATGAAGTGGGAAAAGCAGGTTCGTGATACTTCCATGTTCCAATACAAGCTATTGAGATGTTATATGTTTACAGATTTTTCGTGAGTAAAGCAAGGTTTTGTGAGAAATGTCTCGGTGCAATTGCCATGGCTATGCATCCTTCTTTTGTAATTTATTAACAACTCTCGTAAGACAACTTAAATGGAATCAATACAGTAAAAACACTTCCATTATTATGCTGGTTTTCAACACTAACCTCACCATCAAGATCATCTAAAAATCGCTTAACAATACGCAACCCACAACCAAAGCCTTGGTACGAACTGTTGTATGTTTGAGATAAGCGTGTGAATTTTTCGTAGATCAGATTTTGCTTATCTTCAGGAATGCCACAACCAGTATCAGTCACAACAAATTTAATTACAACACTTCTACCTACCTCTTGCTTCAAGCACGAGACATATAATGAAACACTACCAGTTTCTGTAAATTTAATTGCGTTTGACAACAGGTTCATTAAAATTCGATGCGTACGCATTTTATCACCAATTAAATGCTGAGGAAGATTGGGTTCATAGTTAAAATCTAGTGATAACTGCTTTTGTTTCGCAGAAGATATCATCATGTTTTTTTCATCCATGAGTAATTGATGCAAATCGAATGGCTTGTCGAGTATTGGTAGCGCACCATCTTCTAAACTAGCAAATTCAAAGATTTCATTGTGTAGATCAAGCAAAGTTTTAGCTGCTTGGACAATATCACCTAAGTTTTCTTTCTTCTCGGCATCTGTTTCCATCTGCTCCATAAAATCAGCCATACCCACAATCCCTGTAAATGGCGTACGAAAATCATGGCGGATATTCATCAAGAAGTCAGTTTTTGACTTATTAGCCAACTCAGCTTTTTCCTTTGCTTCTTTAAGTGCATGTTCTATTTGTTTTTCCTTGGTGACATCAATTGCCACTCCAGTAACACCTTTACAGTGTCCATCCTCATCTATAATTGGAAAACCTCGATCAAGAATCCAACGAATATCACCATTGGGTCTTACAATACGGTAACTTTCTTCATAACGAGCTTTTCCACCTTCTTGTGCAATTCGATCACGCATCTCATGAATAGGGTGATGTGTTTCTACATCATCAGGGTGTAAAAAAGTAACCCATTGCTCAGGATTGCTCATTAATTCTTCTCGAGACCTGCCCCAGACCTCTTCATAAGCTGGACTGATATAAGCAATGCGTTCAAAGTCAGGACTGCTTAACCAATAAACATCACTACTTTTTTCGGCAAGCTTAGAAAGGAATCCACTAATGGCTTCTAAATTCAGGTTTCCTGTAGCAATCATCACTGTATAAGTTCAGATAGAAATGAGACAAATTTGCAAAAATAAAAAAAGACCTCGAGAATTGAGTTGAAATAAAGCAAAACACGAGGTCATTATGCAAATCAAAGGACTGCACAAGTCGATTTATAAACTATATGGATATGGACGTAAACAAAAAGTTTTAATTGTGTATAGGTTCAGGTGGTTTGAGACAAACAAGCACCTCGAGAATTATGTTTCCCAATGTAAGCCAAAGGAGTTAAGCCTGCAAGAGAAAAATGCGGTCTGTAATCATTATATTTAGCGACAGCATCTTTAAGATCATTGCGAATTGCTCCAAGTGAACCTGCAAGTGAAGGCTTGGCATAAAACCCTTCCTAAAATCACTCGACCTCTATCATTATAAATCAATGGGTTAGTAACAAATAATCAATGTGGCTAAAAACGCTAGTTTTCGGTCACCATCTAAATCTATCTATAAAATCTAAAGCTCACACATCAATGTCATCAAGGCTTATCGCATTTGCATGACCCATTTTTACTAGGATCCCGGCCGAGGGTCTATATCATGTGGTTTTATGTGCAATAATAATAACTTAGTGATCTAATGCTCTTGGCATCCAATCTGCAATAAAAGCCGTAGCATATGTATAATATTTCAAAGTATAAGCAACAAAAGTGCCTTGTGGCGTGGTAAATTGCTGACTATTAACAATGACACCATTGCTTTCAGGATTAAGTGTATAGGTAACACTGTGTAAGTATTGATTTAATACTGTAGTGCACTCTTCACTTTCACCGTCAACACGATCTTGAGGATTGCGGTGGCGTGTAGCACGATATTCAATGGATTGATTAGCGCGGCAAGTCACAACGGTAATCGTTGGTTGTAATCCTATGGAGGTAATATTAGCAAGTAATTTTGTAAAGAATGTTGTCTTTGGTGTGTTTTGAGAGTCAGCGATACAGCTAGAATCATTGCTGGCACAACGGGTATTCAGCGTATATTGTAAGAATCCGCTATTAGGGGTCTTGATCCACTGGGGGTGTGTGATCAGGCATTGTTTGAGAATTCATGGAATGGACACTAGCAATACGATCTTTAACAAAATAAAAGCCATTTAAAAAACTTGATAAATCTTGTGAACAGTCGGATTGTATTTTCACTTTTTGCCCATGCCCATGTGGCGCAAATGAACAAACCACTGTTTCCATACGCGCTTGCACATTGATCATGCACAACAAAAAGCTACCGAGAGTAATCAGCATCATTTTAAAAAGATTGAAACGAGATAACATCTTGTTGACGACCTTATGTTTTTTATTTACTAGTTGCATCAACGCTACTAGCGATGGTGTACACCAAGTATGTTTTACCATCTTGCACTGTGGTGTTGACATTAATAATCGCTCCCTGTGAACTTCCATTTGCATCATTAGCAATGAGCGGGTTGATTTGATCTTGGCATTGATCAAAGGCGTGTGCGCTAGCATTATTGCCGCTCATAGCGCTGGGATCAAATTCACAGGAAACCACTTTGATATGATGAGCTGCTAATGCGGTTGATAAGCAAGCTGAGGTGAGCATGGATAAAAGTATGGCTTGTTTTTTCATCATTTATTTCCTTTGTTGATGTGGACAATCTGACGATTGGCATCGTCTTTGTCTAAGATTGTGTAGGCGAAATAATTACCCTGTGGAGTGATTAATTTTTTCACTGATAACAACACAACCGTCGGTTGCGGGCAACTACCCGGATTCCCCATGTAATCAGTATATCGATCTGAAAGATTACACGGTGATGGAGCTGGAAGCACTCCATCAAGCGTGTTTTCACAAGTTTCATTGGAGTGAGTGCTGGCATTGTTTATCTTGCAAGTCACTATTTTTATGGATTGTGCATCTCCACTCGTGATGCTAACTAAAGCAAATACAATAGAAAGGCATAAGTAGTATATTGTTTTCATTTCAACCCCTTGTATTTAAGTTATGAGTGCATTAACCTGCATATTTAATATGCTTAAGTATCAGGCTACAAGAATAAACTGCATTTGCACGTTCGGTAGTTGAGGCATTAGACATGGCTAAACCTACAGGATTGGCGGCATCTAAATTTCCATTTACATAATAGCCTTCATCAGAAGTTAGCTTATACATGACCCCTGTCCCAGCTGTGAGGTTTGTAATCGAAGTTAAACTTTTATTATCACTATATTGTAGCCTTGGTGTGAGTGTTCCAAATGGTTGAGTTAAAGAAATAATTTGACCGCTATTATTTACTGCTCTGTATTTAGAGCCCGCAGAAAAGTCATAATTAAAATAAACTTGCCATTGATTAATATTGGTAGTAACTCCCATGTTAGAAATGTTACATGTTAAAGAATAAGTTGCAGATTCTATACCCTGAAAGGCATTTGTTATTTTGCTATCATTTTGAGAAAATGGGCAAGCTCCAGAGGCAGTGCAAGTTACAGTATCAAGTGGAACAATTTCAGAACCAGCAGTTGTGGACAATCCACCATTAACAATATCAACATCACTTTCAATACATTGAGCAAAGTGAGCAGTTAATCCCCCATTACCATTATATGAACTAGGCCTATGAAAACAGTCTAGTAAATTTACTGCGCTACAACTTGTAGCAATCAGCGTGGTTAGTGCAACAGCAGTGGTTATGTTTTTCTTTAACATCACAGTGGTCTCCTAAATTATAAGCTCAAATATTCATTAAAATTTGTATTGTACACTTAGCATGCCAGCATTATACCTCGCAGCACCTTTTGTCATATTTCTTTGATCATTACCTGTTCCTTGGGTGGTATTACTAATATGTGATCCTAGTGTACCAAAATAACCAAGTTCAAGACTCATTTTGCTGGTAAAATGACGACCAACACCTATTTGATACGCAGGCTGTATCGTGGTGTCAACAGATGAACTTTCAATTCGCTGTAACATTGCACCGATTGAACCTGTTGCGTAAAATTTGTTACCTAGCTCTGCTTGTGTACCAAACATCAATGCTAGCCCATCCTCAACTTCAGTGACCGTTCTTGTGCCATCAGAGGCATAAACGGCAATATCAGCACCATCTACTAAACTTAACGAGGTGTTAAAGGTAAAGTTTCGATATTGAGCAAAGTCCATGCCAATCGTAATTTTATCTAAAGCATTAAGTTCTGTGTTTCCTGCAGTGTTTGCCCCACCAATAGCACCATACCCAACACCAAGTTTAATAAAAGGATTGGCTTTCCATTGTAAGTTAGGTTTAGGTAGCTTAGCTAATTGTCCTGCAGCAAAAGCAGATGAGGCACAGGTTGCCATAATTAAAGAGGAAATGGCAATTAATTTCTTTGGGGTCACGTTTGCACTCCTTTGGTATCCATTTGCTCCTCTCCACTTAAACAATATAAGAACTTTTAACAGAAATAATACTGAATTGCCAACAAAAACAGTTATTTTTTCGGGGCATGCAAGTAGTTGCTCGCAAGATGTTTGAAAAAGGAATGCCTTTTGAGGATGTGTCTGAAGTCGACCCTCGGCCGGGATCCTAGTAAAAATGGGTCATGGTCGAGAAGTGGTCAAAAATACTAGTTTTCGGACATCACCTAAAATCCTGTGTAAATTTTAAATCTCACACCTCAACACCATCAAGGATTATCGCATTTGCATGACCCATTTTTACTAGGATCCCGGCCGAGGGTCTTCTTTGTCGCTTAGCTTGCTACCCCCTCCAATTACATTAGCCCACTATAAGATGTCAAAGAAGACATATCTAAGCGTGAGAGGAATCAATAAAATTATCCCAGCAAGCCAAATAATCCTTCTGACGTAAATCTGTATTTTTTGCAAACTCTGTTAATTGCCATATTTGACTACTTTCAAACATAAAGGCTAGCGTATGATCATATTTTTCTGGCATTAGCTCAACACCAGTTGCTTTTTGATAAGTTGTCGCATCAGGACCATGAGGTGTCATACAGTTATGCAAACTGCTTCCTCCCGGTTTAAACCCATCTGATTTCGCATCATATTCTCCATGAATCAACCCCATAAACTCACTCATGATATTACGATGGAAATAAGGTGGGCGAAATGAATGCTCAGCAACCATCCATCGTGGTGGAAATATCACAAAATCAATATTCGCCACACCTACCGAATGACTAGGAGAGGTTAATACCGTAAATATACTAGGGTCTGGGTGATCAAAGTGCACCGATCCCACAGGACTAAACAGTGACAGATCATATTTATAAGGCACGTAATTACCATGCCAAGCCACCACATCCAACGGAGAGTTTTCAATTTTAGACTGCCACAAATGTCCATTAAATTTTGCCGTCAGCTTAAATTGCCCTTTCTTTTTTTCATACCAAGCAGTCGGCAATTGAAAGTGACGCTCTTCAGCTAAACTGTTCGCACCAATAGGCCCTCGCTCTGGTAGCATAAATGGCTCACCATAGGTTTCACAAATATAGCCAGCCGCCCAATGATTTGCATCCACCTCCTCATCGTCAGTTAACAACTCAACCTGAAAGCGGATACCACGCTGAATCACTGCAATTTCAGTCGGCTTAACGGTTAAACGTCCAAATTCAGTTTTCAGTAATAACTCACCCTGATGAGGAACAATCAGCCAGTCTCCATCGGCATTATAATAATAATGATCCGTCATTGACTGATTAGCTGCATAGAGATGAATAGCCCCACCTTGATGCCCAGCCGCAGAGCCATTAGTTGCCATGGTAATAATGCCTTCGATAAAATCTGTTGGTTTATCTGGTTGTGGCAGTGGGTTCCAGCGCATCTGATCTGGCGGGGTGATCACCTTATTTTGATCAGCCGAAAGTAAATTCGAATTCGATATTAATTCAAAGGTATTACTATGCTTCACCGAAGGTAATAAGCGATATAACCAAGACTTCAAATGTGTTTTACGTGGCACAGTAAAAGCGGTTCCACTGAGCTGCTCAGGATATAAATCAAAAGGTACTTTTTGTGGTGAGTTTTGTTTTTTTGGCAAAGCGCCTACTTTCGCTTCACTTTCCAGCATATTCCCCCAACCAGACAAATAATCAAGCCGCATGACTTTCCTCTCGTAATTTTTTTCGAATAATCTTATTAGATGCTGTTTTAGGCAAGGCTTCAAGCACAATCATTCGCTCTATCTTGAACAATGGGTTCAAGTTGGCTTTCAAGGCTTGTTGAGCTTGCTTTTGTAAAAAACCTAAGTCATCTTCAGCTAGTTCACCCCAAGTCACCACATACAACCATAATTTGCTTGGTCCACCATTTGAATGGTTTACGGCAATAGCCGCTGATTCTTTAATCGCCTCAAGAGTATTAACCACTCGCTCAATTTCTGCTGAGCTAGTCTTAATGCCACCCAAGTTCATTGTATCATCGTTACGCCCCTGCAACCGAAAAGCATGCTTATCTAAACAAATGATTTGATCACCATGCGATCGCCAAACCATACCTTTTCCCTGGTCAAGTGTCACATTCGCGTAATATTCCTGGTGATGATCTTTATTCAGCAACGTTGTTGATAAACCAACACAGGGAGCTTTAATCATGACAGCCCCCTGTCGCTGAGATACTTTGGAGTCTTCATCAACTAGGCAAAAATCCATTCCCATAGCAGGCATAGTAAAAACACTGGGAGCACATGGCTCTACAACACTACTCGTAATATAGGCACCACCAATCTCAGTTCCACCACAATACTCTACAATAGGTTTATACCCTGCTAGAAACATCAGGTAAAACATATCTTCGGGATTAGAGCACTCAGCTGTTGAAGTAAGCACACGAATTGCTGACCAGTCCACACTTTGATTGCACTGCTGCGTCTTTTCCATACACTGTGTTTTCCGCCAAGTATTAACAATGCTAGGAATCACACCTAACATCGTTACACCTGCTTTAGCAACAAATTCACCAAACTGTCTTGTTGTTGGCATATCAGTATACAAAGCAATGGTTGCTTGATTCATCAATGCCGCATAGATTAACCAAGGCCCCATCATCCAACCTAGATTCGTTGGCCAACACAAGATATCCCCTTCATGGATATCTTGATGAAAGAAAGCATCACTCGCACATTTCAGCGGTGTTGTCTGTGTCCAAGGAATTGCTTTTGGTTCTCCCGTAGTACCCGATGAAAACAAAATACCACTATAGTCATCTGGCGAACAAGGTATTGCCGAGAAAGCATTATTTTTGCTTAAAAATTCTTGCCAACAGTGGTCTTGCGAACGCAGTTTAACTTGTAAATTATTTTCATTAATAGGTAAGACAACTGCTGGCACTAAATCTTCATACAGAATCTTATCATACAGTGGTAATATTTTTTCGCCTCGTTGAATCACATCATGGGTAAAAATTAGTTTTGAATTTGCAATTTTTAAGCGTGTCTCCACTTCTGCAGCACTAAAACTATCTGCAATAGACACAGCCACGCACCCTGCTTTGATAATGCCCAAATAAATGGCAACCGCATCAGTCGTCATGACCATGTCAATGGCCACCGCATCCTTGGGCTTCAACCCCAGCGCTACCAGCCCATTAGCCACTTGATTACTGAGCTGATCGAGCTCTTGATAGCTCATGCTTTCAAGCAACCCTGTTGTCGTATTTTGATACACAATGGCATTGCGTTGCTTGGGTGCGTAAAAACAGTTCTCTGCAATATTTAAAGTCGCCTCGGGAAACCATTGAATCGCCTCAACCCCTGCTGAAATGTCTGCTACTTCTCTCGCAGGGCGATGAAATCTAAGTTTAAAATGCTCAGCCATTTCTTGCCAAAAAACATCATAGTTCTGATGGCTCCATTGTTGTAAGCAGTGCACGTTATCTACATTCTTGCGCTGCAACCAATGAGTCATATTCGCATGATTAATCACGCGCTCTTTAGGGTAAACAACAGGAGACATATCCGAACGCCACTGCGGATAAATATGTTGGTAACATGCCCAGTGTAATGAAAAATTATTACGTGTCTGCACATCACTACATAGACGACCCAAAGTTTGCTTCCATAAAACAGCTGGCATTAACTTATTTTCAGCACCATGATCAACCTGCCGAATATAGCTTGCTGCAAAATCATTCATGGACTGCACAACTCACTCCAATCATTCGGAGCTGCCTTAACAAAAGCCTCATGCTTCATGCAATTTTGGTAAATTTCAGCTATTTTCGGGAAAACATCCATATTACACTTAAAGCGATAGGCGTTATAAACCTGAGGAATAAGGCATAAATCAGCCATGCTGACTTGGTCACCAAAACAGTATCTACTTTGCCGACTCACTTCTCCTAACATAGCTTCAACACTTGTAAATCCCAGCGTCACCCAATGCTGGTACCAGCGACTTTTATCCTCGTCTTCTACTTTAAGCTTTAACTTTAAGTATTTCAAAATACGCAAATTATTCAAAGGATGCACATCACAAGCAATCAACTGAGCCATCGATCTGATTTTTGACTTTTGCACTAAATCACCAGGTAATAAACTTGGCTTGGGATATTGCTCTTCTATATATTCTAAAATAGCCATCGACTGGGTTAACGTCATATCACCATCCACTAAAGTCGGAACCAGCTCCTGCGAGTTCAATGCTTTGTAAGCATCACTATGTTGCTGTCCACCATCATGTACTAAATGAACCTCTTTAAGCTCATGCTTCACTGACTTCAAATTCAACGCAATACGAACACGAAATGAAGCCGAAGATCGAAAATAATCATACAGTGTAATCATTACTTAACCTTAGTAATGTGGGTTAGGTAAAATTTGATTTTTCACTTCACCAAATCCAACCCGATACCCTTTGCCTTGACAATAGGCACTCATTGCAACCGTATCACCATCTTCAAGAAATTTACGCTGTTCACCAGAAGTTAACACTAGCGGCGTTTTCCCTGCCCAACTGATTTCAAGCATACTACCAAACTGACTACGATCCGATCCACTGATCGTTCCAGATGCCATCATATCTCCAACATTGAGGTTACAACCACCAATCGTATGATGAGCTACTTGCTGAAACATGGTCCAATATAAGTATTGATGATTACTTTGGCAGATTACTTGTGACTCAAGCATTTTTTCGCTACACAAACTCACTGCTAAATGAATATCATAGCTGTCACTTCTGGTTGCGTGTTGCAAATAATCTAGCGGCATTGGGTCTTGTTTTGGACTATCCACACGGAATGGCTCTAACGCATCCAGCATCACCAACCAGGGAGATATGGAAGTTGCAAATGATTTGCCTAAGAATGGCCCTAGTGGTTGATATTCCCATTTTTGAATATCTCGTGCTGACCAGTCGTTCACAATCACCATACCTACAATATGCCCCTGAGCATCTTTAATGCCAACCGGCTTGCCTTGCTCACTATCTTTACCCACAAAGAATCCCATTTCTAATTCAAAATCTAAGCGTTTAGACGGTGAAAAAATAGGTTGATTCGTTTCCATATCCAGTATTTGACCCTGTGGACGATACACCGGCATATCGGTTGTAATCATTGAACTACTACGCCCATGATAGCCAATCGGCATATGTTTCCAGTTTGGCATCATTTCTTCACCTTTACCTCGAAACATAGAACCTACATTAAAAGCATGCTGCTCCGAAGAATAAAAGTCAGTGTAATCTCCAATCTCCACTGGCACACACATCATCACAGCATGGCGATCATGCAATGATTTCTCAACAATAGCTCGTGCTTGTACACCGACACTCTCATCATCACGCAAAACTGCAACCAACTGCTGACGCAACTGACGACAGGTATCAACACCCAATTCCAATAAAGCATTCAACGTATTTTGTTGACAAACTGCTTGACTAATTTGAATGAGATTTGCCTGCGCCAATACTGCTAAATCAATCACATGCTCCCCTAGCGCAACACCAACTCGTGGTGCTTGATCAGCTGTTGGTCGAAAAATCCCCAAGGGTAAATTTTGTATAGAGAAGTCGCTATCTTCTGTAACATGAATATATGATTTAGTTGCTGCCTCTACTTGATATGTCATACTTCTGACTCCTTAATATAACCACGTTCAATTTGATCAAGCTCTATCGACTCAAATAATGCTTGAAAGTTTCCTTCTCCAAACCCCTCATCTCCTTTGCGTTGGATAATCTCAAAAAACACAGGACCAATTTCATTTTCAGTGAAAATTTGTAATAACCTTTTGCCATCTACACCTGCTTCACCATCAATCAGTATCTGATTTTTTCTCATACGCTCAATGGGCTCAGACTGGCCTGGCAGACGTTTTTCAATCATACGAAAATAAGTATCTGGTGTTTTCATAAACTGCTGCCCAGTGGCACGTAAAGTTTCAACGCTCTGGTAAATATCTTTTGCTCCCAGTGCAATATGTTGAATACCTTCCCCTCGTAACTCATCCGTGAACTCTTTGATTTGCGATTGAGTATCTTTAGGCTCATTAAGCGGGATACAAATTTTATGACAAGGACTGCGCAGCGCACGACTCAACAACCCTGTGTGTTTTCCTTCAATGTTAAAATATCTAATCTGTACAAAATTAAATAGTTTGCCGTAAAAAGTCGCCCATTGATCCATGTTTCCTAGCAATAAATTATGGGTTACATGATCTAAATATGTTAGACCTATATTGCTTTTTTGGCTTGCTGATACAGCAGCTTGATCAACATCAAAATCCTTTTGGTAAATATCATGATCTACTAAATACAATGGTGTACCTCCAATACCAACAATGGCAGGCACATTATCAGGCTTCCAGTCGTTATCTGTCGCAATGAAGGTTTGCGCGGCTTGTTCTTTTACGTGTGCAAATGCCATTTGTGCATCTTCAACCATAAAACCCATGCCACAAGCACAAGCACCATGCTCGGTCAAATAATTACTCGCAAAAGAGTTTGGCTCATAATTTATAATGAAACGAATCTTTCCTTGCTGCCATAATTCCACCTTTTTATTGCGGTGAACTGCAACCTTCACAAAGCCTAAACTAGCAAATGATTCGCGCAAGTTATCTGGTGCACGATCAGTAAACTCCAAAAATGCAAAGCCATTGGTTCCAGCAGGATTGACTTTCTCACTTTCATAAAACATTTTCCATTCAGACATCATCGTTAATCTCATCCTATTTTTTGTATTAATGCTACCAAAATCAGTATCATTGATATCATAATTAGTGCTGACAATAGCAACCTCTCAATCAATAAACGCACACCTAGCTTTTTGGCACCTTGTCTACGCCACGCCATTAAACACGGTATCAACAGTAGTATAATCAAGCAAAAAACACCAGCCCAACTTAATGCTGTAATGAATATTTCTGGGTAAAATAACACTAATAATAAGGGGGGGGAAAACGTGAGCATATGCACATATGGCTTATGTTTCTTTTGTTGCAATTTTAATCCATCTGCTAAAAAATCAGATAGCCCTAGCGAAACACAAATAAAAGAAGTTAACATGCAAACGGCTGTAAACAAATGCACAAAACTGATCATCCACACTGAACCGACGGCATGAGATAAAGCTCTTGTCAAACCTTCTGTCGCCACACCATCTTGCGCAATTCTCATCAAAACACTCATATGTACAACACCTTGAACGACAGCCATCCATAACAAATAAATAACCAACGTTAAAAAGCTACCGCCAATGATTGCATACCGAATTAAGCGCATATCATAAGACAGGTAAGAACAAAGCGTAGGCACATTGCCAGCAAAACCAAAAGATGTGACGACAACCGTCACAACTGCCCACAAAGCGTGTGAATGGCACTGTGACAATTGCATCACATTAACATGAGGGATTAATAAAAATATTACAACAAAAAATGCAGTGAACTTAATCATCAAAAACAATCGATTCATACGATCGACAGAATGCACACCATGATAAACAATAACAGATAGAAATAGTGTAAATAGTAATGCAGTCGTCTGTTTAGATAAAGAAAAACTCGTCAAATGTAAGAAACTTTGCAGTACACCTGACCCTCCTGAAATATAGGCAGATAACAAAGCATATAACAAACCTAGATAAGTTACCCAAGCAACCGCTTTCCCTAACGAACCTAAAGTATGCTGTGACATAGAAATAATATTATTATTTTCATGAAGACACAGACTAACTTCTGCCATTCTTAAAGCCCCCAACAACATGATTATCCAGACCGCAATTAATAAAAAACTAGATTGCAAAAATCCACATGAAGCGGTAATAACAGGTAATGCCAACATGCCAGCACCAATAGAAGTTCCAACAACAATCAGAGCAGCGCCTACTACTTTATTCATACCCACAAATCCTTAGTACGATATAGCTATACCCAAATCACTTGAAGACGCCGAGGCTTTAACATAATGAGCTTGAGCAAAATCAGATTTAAAAGATTAAGCAATAGCACCGCTATTGGGAAAGCTTTTAGATTTGCATTCTGCCAAACTCATGCCGTTAAAGTCCGGCATCTTCAAGTGATTTGGGTATACAGCCCCCTCCAATTGACAGACATCCTACTTGAAGCTCAGTTAATTTCAAGCGATAATCCTCCCCCCCCTACTCATCGCGCTTAAGGAGCTGTGCAGAAATCAGGAATCACCAGACACCTATAGCTAACACGGTTAAGTCTGAATCACTTTTAGCAAAATGATTTTGAGTAGCATGCCATCGAAAAAATTGAGTCATAGCAAGGCTATGGTGAAAATCTTTCAAGGGTATGATGCCAAAAACATGAAGTTAAAATGATTCATACTTAATCGTGCTAGCTATAACACATGAATAACCTAAGAACTAGGAAACATCGTATTATGAATGACTTACCAACACAAACTCAACAAGCTCTTGTAACCTATATGCAAAAAAAACCGGAGGTTGTATTTGAATGGACGGACCCTCAATCGGATGCAGAGGGAATCTTAATCATCAATTCATTAAGAAACGGAGCCTGTGGTGGTGGAACACGTGTAAGTAAAACACTCGATCGAACTGAGATGAGCAAACTTGCAAAAACAATGGAGCTGAAATTTTCATTATATGGGCCTAGTATTGGCGGTGCAAAATCAGGCATAAAAATGGACCCGTCATCACCTAATAAATACAAGGTTCTCAAACGCTGGTTCTCCGCAATCCGCCCTCTACTTAAAGAATGCTATGGTACCGCTGCCGATCTAAACACAGATTTTGCAATTATCAGTGATACTTTACGTGAGCTTGGTTTAGACCATCCACAGTTTGGCATCATCAACGCGCTACCTCAATTCAAAGATAAACAACGGAGTGTTCATCAACTTCAACACCTAACACATATGGTAACACTCACTCCCGGTATTGCCGCACCTGTTGCACAACTGGCAACTGGTTTCACCATTGTAGAGGCAATCAAAGAGTTTTATGACTGCTCTGGTATTGATATCAAAGGAAAAACTGCATTTGTCCAAGGAGTTGGTACCGTAGGTGCTGCCGCAGCCTTTTATTTATCCCAATTAGGGGTGAAATTAATTGCTTTAAGTGACAAAGATCATGGTATCATTGATACACAAGGTAGCGACGTCAACAAGCTTACTCAGCTAGTAAAAACAAGGCAGCTAGCACGTGAGTTCGATCAAGATCAGCTACTTGACCATACCACCTTTAATCAACGACTATCCGAACAGTCCATCGATATCTTTGTGCCGGCAGCTGGTCCTTATTTAGTTACCAAGTCATTCATTAATCAACTCATCGACAACGACTTAGAGATTATGGTCAGCGGCTCTAACATTCCCTTTGACAGTGATGATATGTACGGAGTAACCGAGCAATCAGTTGATAAAAAAATTGCACTGATTCCGGGGTTTGTTGCTAGTGGTGGTATGGCGCGTGCTTTTTATGCTGCGATGAAAGCTAACAATCACGATTTTTCTTATCAAGATATTTTTAATGACACGTCCACGCGTGTGCGTGAACTTGTAAACCATGCGATGCATAAGCACCAGGGAACTTATTTAGCAACGTCTTTGTATCAACAAGCATTGCAGCATATGTAAGGAGTCGTGCAAAAATAAGTTACAACGTAACTACTCTCCCGTCATTCCGCGCAAAGTCGCGGAATCTAGGCGTGCTTTGCACGCCAAACTCACGAAGTGAGTTTGTGGATCCTGCGACTTTACGCAGGATGATAGGAGGGTGCCAACTAATTTGCTACATTACTTGACTTAATACGCAAGTCCCTTACTCGGCACTTGTATTCGCTTTCCATCTTTCGTTTGTAAATAAGTATAAGCACCAAAGTGAACAAACAAATAAACTTTTTTCGTTAAATGCAATTTATTACTCTTTTCAAATAAATGAGGGTGATCTGCAACTAAATATTGATACCCACCTGTAACATAATACTGTCTTAGCATGTATCGTATCTCGATACCCTAAAATCTGCATTGCCTGAGCACAAAACCACCAGGGAAAGAATAAAATCATTACAACCGCAAGAAATGATAAAAACGCGCTCTTAGCTTTCTTATTTTTTACTGAACTTACATCAAAAATCTTCAAAACAGCCCAAAGTATTAATAAAATAGAAAAAACACATAAAATAGCAGCAAGTACTTGCCACCATACAGAAGACAATGCGTACATTTTTATAAAAGGCTCAAATACCCTTCTCAATAATAGCAACAACATTCCAGCCAACCAAATCAATAGATGCCATCCTGCGTAAAAAGAAATGAACGCATTATCTTTCCACACCATCTTAAGTTGCTTACTATTCCAAAAAAATAAGCACACAAAGTACACCAAAGCTCCAAAGTAATATAACCACAGATAAACTTTTCTGAGAAAAATCAAAAAAAACTATAACAAAGAAAAAGAATAAACTTATAGCACTAGAAAGTAATAATGCTATTCGTACATCTTTATAAGATACTTTTGAACTAGTCTCATTAGCACTCAATAAAAAACACATCAACACAGATACCAGGTAAAAAGAGAAAAGCACCACAAGCAGAAAGAATAAAAAAACCTAACGTAACAATGATCAATAAAAAATTAAAGCTCTCCATCAACTGTAAAGGGAAAGCAATACTATAATGCTGACAAAACCCTAATAAAAGCCATAACCCTAATAAAATCATTATGATGGTCAAAGGCTTCAACATGAATTGATACTCTTCAAATAAAGCTATAAAATATCCGAAACTATACTTGTCAACGTTATTATTCATAGCCAACTACCAAACCATCAAGCAACCAATCACACCGATTAACCCTGCATATATTTTTTTCAATTTTGCCTGAGGTAATTTCGCACTTAATTTGGCACCAATAAAAGCTGCTATGCTACTTGGAATCACTGCAACACAAAGTAAGGTTGTGTTCAAATAGCCAATTTGATGCCATGAAACACCCAGCTTCAAAGAACCAGCTGCCATCATTAACATTATCCCAGCCAACCCCGAAAAAATGGTACTCACCAAAGTTGCTGTACCGACAGCACGCCGAATCGGCACACCACATTTACATAGAAATGGCACAACAAAAACAGCAACTCCAAATAAAAACCAAAGCAGACCAATCATAAAGGTCATCAAGTAATGCAAACTTAAGGATAATGACCAAGTTTTCTCATCAGATTCTTGACGATAAAACCACAACCAAACTGCCACACAAAACACAACAACACCAAATAAATGTTTTAACCAGCTACTCTCAAGAAAGTTCAATAAAATAATGGCAAAAATTGTGCCTGTTAAGATTCCCCAAAATAACTTTTTAACCAAATCAAAGTCAATATGTTTTTTCCGCCACTGTACCGATGTTGGAAGAAGACCTAATACAGCAGATGTTGAAGCAGTGGTTGCGATTGCAATTTGCATTTCGTAACCTTGAGCAACTGGGGCATGTCTTAATAAAAAATAAAACCCAGGCATTAAAAACAATCCAGATCCTCCCCCAAAAATGCCGTAGACCAAACCTGCAGCCGTTGCAAACAACACCCCTTCTAATACAATATGTAACATCATTTAACACGTCTCCTCATTGCACCTTCAATCAAATATTTAATCGTCCCACCTTGTAGCAGTACAGAAAACGCCACAACTACATAAGTCATAACAATGAAGGTATCTCGTATAGGTGCTGTATGCGGAATTGCTAAAACAAGTGCAACTGCTAACCCACCCCGCAATCCTCCCCAAATTAGAATAGCGCTTGAAGAAGGTGGGTAATGACGATTTCTTTTAAGAACCCACATAGGAGCACCAATAATAGCAACTCGCGTAATGAAAACAACTAATACAGCTAGAGCACCTAAAATCAACCCAATAGTATTTAAATGTAATGTAATGAGTTCAAACCCAATGAGAAAAAATAAAATTGCATTTAATAATTCATCAATGACCTCCCACACATGATTTAATTCCATTCTAGCCGCCCGAACCAACACATCATTTCGCCGGTAGTTTCCAACCATAATTCCAGCACAAACCATTGCCAAAGCACCCGAAAGATCAAGCTCATTCGCTAACGTATAACCACCTGTTGCCACAGCAACTGTCAATAAAATTGGCATCACAGTATCTTGCCCATAAGCAATTAATCGAGTTGCAACCCAGCCCAAACCCAAACCAAAAAATATGCCTCCTAATACTTCTCGAGCAAATAATTGTCCAACACTCATCACAGTAATTTGTGTGTTAGCAAAAGCAATATGACATAAAATCAAAAATACAACAATAGCTATACCATCGTTGAATAGTGACTCGCCAGACACAATAATCTCCAACGACTTAGGTGCCTTCAATTTTTTAAAAGTTGCCAGCACAGCAATTGGATCAGTAGGAGAAATAAGCGCACCAAAAATAAGCGCTTGTATCAATGTAACGTGTACACTAAAGCACATCATTAAATAAAACATGGCAAACCCTACAATCAAGGTAGAACATAGTGTTCCAAGCAACGCAAACACTGCAATCTCAACACGATATAACTTAAGTAAGCGCATATCAATTTGCAAGCTACCAGCAAACAACAAGGGTCCTAACAAACCTTTTAGCAATAAATCATGAAAGGAAATCGCATGTGTAAACCAATGTGCATAATAGCTTAAGTTCAACACTCCCATCCAATTTAAAAAAACCAGTAACATTGAAATCAATAAACTACTGGCCATTAAAGCAACCGTTGTCTGCAAATTAGTCAGTCTTTGATAAGCATATGCCAACAAAACTGCCAGCGATAAAATAAGCGCACCTAGTGTGTAATTATCCATCTAAAGTAGTCCAAGATGGTAACTTTAAGTTATTTAATATCTTATCGTGTTTTCTTTGTTCTTCAAAAGACGGGGCAATAATCAGCAAACTATCACGCTGCGCAGGTAAACGTTTAATCACCTCTTCTGTCGTTGATTGACTCTTTAGCTGATTTAACTCACTAGAAAACAGGCTAATTTGCCCACCTGTCATTTTCAAATAAACACGAGCTAATAATTCCGAATCTAGCAATGCTCCATGTAATTGACGATTGGTGTTATCCACATCATAACGCTTACATAATGCATCCAAACTATTTCGCTGCCCTGGATGTTTTTCACGAGCAAATTTTAAAGTATCAATGACATCACATGAATCAGTAATACACTTTTCATAGTTTTGCAAAGAAAACTCATGATCTAAAAATCCCAGATCAAATGCAGCATTGTGAATAATCAACTCTGCCCCATTTAAATAGTCAAAGATTTGTGATGCTACTGCAGAAAATTCTGGTTTATCTTGTAGGAAACTAGTAGTAATTCCATGAACAGCTAATGCCCCTTCATCAATATCTCTTTGAGGATTGATGTACAAATGTAAAGAATTATCTGTAACACGACGATCAATCAGCTCAATACAACCAATCTCAATAAGCCGGTGACCTTGCTTTGGGTCTAAACCTGTTGTTTCAGTATCTAATACAATTTGTCTCATATACTATACCCATTTCCGTTCAAGAAATTGATTATTAATGACATAAATTTTGAGAAATTAAAATTCAAAAGCTTCCTATTCTTGAATCTAATTCCACTAAAACTCATTTTATTAAAACTCCGATGTCTTGTCTTGAAAAGCGATGTGTATATACTATGGTCACCACCACTTTGTTAAAAAGTCAATATCTTCAACTGCGTTAGGTATAAAACAAAAAAAGGTACCGAAGCACCTTTTAGTTATATCCTGAAAAATGATCATATATTTAATTTGCATCACTCAATTCTGGTCGGTCAACCAACTCAACATAAGCCATAGGTGCTGCATCACCCTTTCGAAACCCACACTTTAAAATACGCAAATAACCACCAGGTCTATCTTTATACCTGACTCCAAGCGTCTTAAATAATTTATCCATCAAGCGTTTTGCTTGAGGATTATTACCAAGCCTTGCAAAAGCTAATCTTCGATTCGAAACTGAATCAATTTTCGCCAATGTAATTAAAGGTTCTATAACTCGACGTAACTCTTTTGCCTTTGGCAAAGTTGTTTTAATTAACTCGTGCTCAACCAGTGAGGCACTCATATTTTTAAACATCGCTTTACGATGACTACTATTCCGATTTAACTTTCTTCCACTCTTAAGGTGACGCATAATGCTATCCTCAATTCCTCACAGTTTATTTTAACATGCCCATATCAGCCGTTGACCAACTTTCAACATACATACCTAAAGATAACCCTCTATCTGCCAAGACATTTTTAATTTCAGTCAGTGATTTCTTTCCTAAATTAGGAGTTTTTAAGAGATCACTTTCTTTACGCTGAACTAAATCTCCAATAAAGCGTATACTTTCTGCTTTAAGACAGTTTGCGGCACGAACCGTCAACTCTAAATCATCCACAGGTCTTAATAACTGCGGATCAATTTTACTTGACTCTTCTTCTTCTTTCTTCTGTGGCTGACTATCTAAATCAACAAAAGAAGCCAACTGGTGAGATAAAATAGTAGCACTACGACGAATTGCTTCCTCAGGATCTAATGTACCATCCATTTCTAAATCAATAATCAACTTATCTAAGTCTGTTCTATTTTCAACACGAGTATTCTCAACTTGGTAAGCAACTCGCTTTACAGGACTAAAAGAAGCATCTAAGCGCAGATGTCCAATCGGCCTATCTTCACTGGTTGCCGATAATGTTGCTGGTTGATAACCACATCCCAACACGATCTTTAACATGATATTCAACTCAACATCTTTTGTTAACGTTGCAATAACATGGTTGGGGTCACCAATGGTTACATTACTATCTACATCAATATCAGCAGCAGTAATGATACCTGCTTTATTTGCTTTAAGGTAAACAGATGTTTCATCAACATTACTTAATGCAACGGATAAGCCTTTCAAGTTCAGCAAAATCTCCATCACATCTTCTTTCACGCCATCAATTGTATCGTACTCATGGACAACACCATCTATTTTCGCTTCAACAACAGCAGCACCATGCATACTTGACAAAAGAATACGACGTAACGCATTACCCAAAGTGTAGCCAAAACCACGTTCAAACGGCTCTAATACGATTTTAGCATGCGTATCGGTTACCTTATCAACCTTAACCTGTGATGGGGTTAAAAAGCTGCCATAAATATTTTGCATTTGCTCATACTCCAATTTGAAGTTCATTAATTACTTAGAATAAAGTTCTACAACTAAATTCACTTTAAACTCTTGTGGAAAATCATCAGCAGATGGCACTCTTTTCACACTACCTTTCATGGCTTTCGCATCAACATCTAGCCAATCGACATCAGCTCTTTGAGCAACTAAATCAAGCGCAGCCTTAACTCGAAGCTGCTTTTTAGCTTTTTCACGAACAGCAATTTCATCATTAACACTAAGCTGGTAAGAAGGCACATTCACTAATTCACCGTTAACGAGAATCCCTTTATGAGAAACTAATTGACGAGCTTCTGCACGAGTACTTGCAAATCCCATACGATAAACAACATTATCCAAACGAGATTCTAGTAATAATAATAGGTTATCACCAGTAGCACCTTTTTTGCGATCGGCAGCCTTATAGTAATTACGAAAAGGTTTTTCTAATACTCCATAAAAACGGCGTATTAACTGCTTCATTCTCAACTGCAAACTATAATCAGAACCACGCCCACGACGCGCGCCGTGTTGTCCTGGTGGGACTTCTAAATTACACTTTGAATCAATTGCTCGTATGCCACTCTTCAACAATAAATCAGTTCCCTCTCTGCGGGATAATTTACAAGTAGGACCTCTATATCTTGCCATAATATTTCCTTTACACGCGACGTTTTTTTGGTGGGCGACAGCCATTATGAGGAATTGGTGTCACATCAATAATTTTGGTCACTTTCAATCCAGCATCAAATAGTGAACGAATACTAGATTCACGACCAGGACCTGGCCCCTTCACACGCACTTCTACATTCTGCAAATTATAATCATCTTTGATTCTAGTTCCTACCGACTTAGCGGCTTCTCCAGCAGCAAATGGCGTACTCTTACGAGAACCTCTAAAGCCTTTTGCACCAGAACTGGACTGCCCAAGACTATTACCAAGACGATCAGTAATTGTAATAATTGTATTGTTAAATGATGCTTGCACATGGGCAATGCCATCAGAAACGGTACGACGCGCCTTTTTACGAGAGCGGCTTACTGTTGCTTTACCTGGTTTCGACATGATCGCTACCTTCCTTTCAATCTAAAATCCAAAATTCAACTATCAAGTAATCGTCTATCTACGACGAGCACCTGTTCTTTTACGTGTTTGAGCATTTGTTTTCGTACGTTGCCCACGCAAAGGTAACCCTGCACGGTGACGACGACCACGATAACAGCCTAAATCCATCAAACGCTTAATGTTCATAGAAACTTCACGTCTCAAGTCACCTTCAACCGCAAATTTAGCTACTTGATCACGAATCTTATCCAAGTCTGCTTCTTTTAAATCTTTAACTTTACTCTGTTCCCGGACTTTAGCAGCCGCACATATTTGCTTTGCTGTAGAGCGACCTACTCCATAAACGTAAGTCAAAGCAATAACAATGTGCTTTTGCACTGGGATGTTGATACCGGCAATACGAGCCATTAATACACTCCTAACACTATAAAAAACCTCAACCAATATGAGGCATGATTAACATAACCTTTTTAGCACTCAAACCTTCTTCAAGTAACTCATCATGCCTTAAAAAGCGCCATACGATAACGTCAAACCTAACAAAAGGCAAGACAAAATTAACCTTGTCGTTGTTTATGACGTTTATTTTTACAAATAACCATCACTCTTCGCTTTCGCTTAATTACCCGACAATCTTTACAAATACGTTTCACTGATGCAGCAACTTTCATGCCATCACTCCTTCAAATTTAACTTACTCTAAGCATACCGTCATAGGTCACATAATCGTAGGACGGCGCCCACCTTTCAAATTAGCCTTCTTCATAATTGAATCATATTGCTGTGTCATCAAATGAGACTGCACTTGAGACATAAAGTCCATCAACACAACAACGACAATCAATAATGAAGTTCCTCCAAAATAAAAGGGCACATGCCAAGCCATAATCAAGAATTCAGGTAACAAAGCAACCAAGCTCAAATAAATTGCTCCCGATAAAGTCAGCCTTGTTAATACTTTATCAATATAACCAGCGGTTTGTTCACCAGGTCTAATGCCAGGCACAAAGGCACCTGATTTCTTCAAATTATCTGCAGTCTCTTTAGGGTTGAATACCAAGGCTGTGTAGAAAAAACAAAAGAAAACAATCATCACTGTAAAAACTATCATATACAAAGGATGACCAGGAGAAAGTAACAAACTAATATCATTCAACCATCCAAAACCTTTCGCTTGACCAAACCAGCGAGCTATCGTTGCTGGAAACAAAATAATACTTGATGCGAAAATAGGTGGAATAACTCCAGACATATTAATCTTTAATGGCAAATGAGAACTTTGTGCAGCATACATTTTACGGCCTTGCTGTCTTTGCGCATAATTAACGGTAATTCGTCGCTGTCCTCTCTCAACAAAAACAACAACTGCAGTCACAGCCGCTACAACAGCCAATAACAATAAAAGAGATAGCCCAGATAGTTGACCTTCTTTAACTTGATTAAAAACCAAACCCAGTGCAGAAGGAAAGCGAGAAACAATCCCAGCAAAAATAATCAAAGAGATCCCATTACCAATGCCACGTTCTGTCATTTGCTCACCCAGCCACATTAAAAACATGGTACCTGTAACCAAGGAGGTCGTTGCAATAAAGTAAAAACTAAACCCTTGGGTTAAAGCAATGCCGCTACTAGAAAGCCATTTACAGATACCAATTGCTTGGAAAACAGCCAAAAGCAGTGTTCCATAACGAGTATATTGATTAATTTTTCTGCGCCCTGACTCACCCTCTTTCTTCAGCTCTTCAAGCTTCGGAGAAATTGAAGTGAATAATTGAATAATAATAGATGAAGATATGTAGGGCATAACCCCTAACGCAAAAATGGTCATTCTAGATAATGCACCACCTGAGAACATATTAAACAAGCCTAATACGCCATTAGATTCGTGATGGAATAAAGCGGCTAAGCGCGCTGGATCTAAACCTGGAACAGGCACGTACGATCCCAAGCGGTAAATCACCAGTCCCAATAAGACAAAAAGTAATCGGCGTTTTAGCTCTGCCAAACCGCCTCCTGACTGCTGTGCTTTAGATTTAGTTACCATGACCAATACTGCCTTGATTTACGCGCATCACTGTGAAAGCTATTCTTCAACTTTACCACCAGCGGCAATAATAGCTAATTTAGCACCCTTGGTAACACGAATTGTTGATGAAACCGTCACTGCTTTGTTAATTTCACCAGAGGCAATAATTTTCACATCACGGATATTAGCATTAATCAAGTTGGCTTGATGCAAAGAAATCATATCAACGACCACAGATTCCGAGCTAGTTGGGATCAAATTCAACTCATGTAAACGAATTTCTGCTCGATACAGTGCTTTCTGAGAATTAAAACCATATTTAGGGACACGACGCTGTAAAGGCATCTGCCCACCTTCAAAACCTACCTTATGGAACCCACCTGAGCGAGATTTTTGTCCCTTGTGCCCACGACCGCAGGTCTTTCCCTTGCCTGAAGCAATGCCTCTTCCAACTCGAACAGCATCTTTTTTAGAGCCAACTGCAGGTCTAAGATTATTCAATGTTAAATTACTCATGCTGCTTTTTCCTCAGCTTCAACATGAAGCAAATATTGTACTTTATCAATCATCCCACGATTTTCAGGCGTATCTAAAACATGGACTGTTTGTCTAATTTTTTTCAACCCTAAACCGCGAACACAAGCCTCATGACCTTTTTTACGCCCATGTAAACTCTTAACTAAAGTAACTGTGATTAAACTTGTGTTCATTTCTTTTTTCTTTGTCATGGCTAACCCCTTATTATGCTGCTTCAGCAACTTTAGTTAACCTCAAATCTTTAACAGACTTCCCTCGCTTATCAGCAATCCACTCTGGTGAATGCATGCTTTTCAACCCATTCACAACAGCTCTAACTACATTCACACCGTTAGTTGAACCAATTGTTTTTGCTAGGATATTCTCAATACCAATCACTTCACAAACAGCTCTAACTGCCCCACCAGCAATAATTCCCGTACCTTTAGATGCAGGCAATAAAACAACTTTACTAGCACCATGACGACCAATTACCTTATGGAATAATGTATTCTCTTTCAAGTCAATTTTAACCATATTACTTTTAGCATCATCCATTGCTTTTTTAATTGCATTGGGAACTTCACGAGATTTACCAATGCCATATCCAATGCGACCTTTTCCGTCACCAACAACAACTAACGCTCTAAAACTCATAATACGACCACCTTTCACAGTTTTTGCCGTACGTGTTACAGATATTAGCTTTTCATTTAAGCCGTCAGCCATAGGAGCTTGTGTATCTACCTTTGCCATAAAATTTTCCCTTAAAATACTAGACCAGTTTCACGAGCCGCATCTGCCAAAGCTTTTACACGACCATGGTATCTAAATCCTGAACGATCAAATGCAATGCGAGTAACGCCTTTTTCTAATGCAACTTTTGCAACTTGTTTTCCAACAGCGGTTGCAGCATCACAATTACTGGTAACTTTACAAGAAGATTTTATATCTTTTTGTAAGGTTGAGGCACTAGAAACAACAACACCATCAACACCAATTAATTGAGCAGAAATATGACGAGAGCTACGATGAACTGTAAGCATCGGCATATTCAAATCTTTAATTTTCATACGAGTGCTTTTTGCACGACGCAATCTATTTGTACGCTTATCCATTATTTCTTCTTAGCCTCTTTTCGAACAACAGCCTCGTCTTCATATCGAACACCTTTACCTTTATAAGGCTCAGGCGGTCTAAAAGCACGAATTTCTGCGGAAACCTGTCCAACCAACTGTTTATTAATTCCTTTCACGACAACTTCAGTTTGACTTGGTGTTTCAATCGCAATTCCTTCAGGAATTTGATAATTAACAGGATGCGAAAAACCTAACGTTAAGTTGAGCACCTTGCCTTTTAATTGCGCACGATAACCAACTCCTATTAGTTTTAATTTTTTCTCAAACCCTTTTGTAACACCACAAACAATATTTGCCAAATTAGCACGTGTCGTTCCAGCAAGCGCTTTATGTTCATTAGAAAAAATTATTTTCAAAAAATCATTATCTTTTTCAACTTGAACAGCTGGATGAACTTGATAAATCAGCTCACCTCTAGAACCTTTAATTTGAACTTCTTGACCAATATCAGTTTTTGATATAACCACATCAGTACTAGCGGGAAGCTCTATAGGATTTTTAGCAATACGAGACATGACATCCTCCTTAAATAACTTCCATCAACACTTCGCCACCAACACAGTCTTTCTGTGCTTGCTGCGCAGTTGTGACACCATGCCTAGAAGTAGACACAATTGCCACACCTAAACCACCAGCAACAACAGGCATACTCTTTGAGTTAACATAGTGACGCTTACTAGGTTTACTAATACGCTTCATACGCTCAATAACTGCTTTGCCATGATGATATTTTAATGTGACATCTAAATTACGCTTTCCATCGACTTCATGAACATCACATCCATCAATATAGCCTTCTTCTTTTAATACTTGCGCAATATTCAACTTTTGCTTTGAAAAGGGCATAGTAACTTGTTTTTTATTAACCTTTTGTGCATTACAAATACGTATAATCATATCTGAAATGGGATCTTGCATACTCATGATCTAACCCTCTAATTACCAACTTGCTTTGCGTACACCAGGTACAGCACTTTCTTCCATCACTGCTTTTCTCAAGCAAATGCGGCATAATTTAAATCGGCGGTATACCGCATGAGGTCGACCACAAGAATTACAGCGACGCTGTTTTCTAATTGGAGATTCATCGCGCTTACGCTTATTAAGTTTTTTTACTGCTTCCATTTTTTCTTCAAATGGAATCGTTTGATCCTTAATTGTAGCTCTTAACACATCACGTACTTTCTTAGCGCTTGCAACAAGCTTTGTACGGACAGTTTCACGTGCTATCATACAGGACTTAGCCATACTTTGTGCTCCTATTTATTAAGTTTTTAATGGAAACTCAAACGCTTTCAACAACGCTCGAGCATCTTCATCATTTTTTGCAGAAGTCGTAATTGTAACATCTAAGCCACGCAAACGATCTACCTTATCAAAATCTATTTCAGGAAACACAATGTGCTCCTTAATTCCTAGACTATAATTTCCACGACCATCAAATGCTTTATTACTAAACCCTCTAAAGTCACGAATACGAGGAATTGCAATAGAAAGTAAACGATCAAAAAACTCATACATCCGATCACGACGCAAAGTCACTTTACAACCAATAGGCCATCCGTCACGGATCTTAAACCCTGCTATTGACTTACGGGAAAGAGTTGGAACAACTTTCTGACCAGCAATTAAAGTTAAATCTTCAATCGCACTGGTTAAAATCTTTTTATCTTTTGCTGCCTCGCCAACACCCATATTTAGTGTGATTTTTGTTATACGAGGAACTTGCATTACACTTTTTACACCAAGATCCTTTTGCAATCCTGCAACAAGCTTTTCTTTATATAGTGCCTTTAATCTAGCCATCAGTTATTCACCTATTCTACGTCAACTAGTTCGCCGTCAGATTTGAAAAACCTAACTTTGCGACCATCTTCTAATATTTTAATACCCACTTTATCTGCACATTTAGTTTTGGGATTAAACAATGCAACGTTAGAGATATCTAAACTCGCTTCACGCGAAATAATACCGCCCTGATCTCCCTTGTTAGGATTAGGCTTTACATGTTTTTTTACTAAATTAGCACCTTCAACCAAAATTCGGTTTGCTTTTCTATTGTCCTTTGCAGGAATAACTTTCAAGACCCGCCCTGTTGTGCCTTTATCTTTACCAGCAATCAAAACAACCGTATCGTTTCTTTTAATTTTACTTAACGCCATAATCAACCAACCTTATAGAACTTCAGGAGCAAGGGAAATGATTTTAGAGTACCCCTTCTCTCTCAACTCACGAGTAACAGGACCAAATACACGAGTCCCCATAATATCATCACGGTTTTCTTTATTTTTCAAAATAACAACCGCATTTTTATCAAAGCGAATTTTCGCACCATCTTTGCGACGAACCCCTTTCTTAGTCCTAACAACCACAGCATCGAGCACATCCCCTTTTTTCACTTTTCCACGAGGAATAGACTCTTTCACACTCACCTTGATTACATCACCAACGCTTGCATAACGACGCTTAGATCCACCTAAAACTTTAATGCACTCAACACGACGAGCACCACTGTTATCAGCCACTTCTAATTCTGTTTGCATTTGAATCATGATTCAAATTCTCCACTCATTAACTGCACAACCTAGATTCAGCAGATCATCATTCACAACTATCGAAATTGCAGAATAATGAGACACCTTCAAAAGGCGTGAAATATAACGATTGTCCACTACCTTGTCAACTATTCATAGCTAACAAAAACATTTAAACAACCAACATTAATACCCACTAATAAATCCAAATCTTTACGCCAGTAAGATCAGGTTTTTTATTTAGCTTTTTCAACAACTTGCTTTAATTTCCAGCTAATTGTCTTAGAAACAGGGCTACACTCTTCTATAATCACCGTATCACCTAGGTGTGCGCTATTACCAATATCTTGAGCATGAATCTTCTTAGATCGCTTCAAATACTTCCCATACTTAGGATGCTTTACTTTGCGCTCTGTTAGAACAACGAACGCTTTGTCCATTTTATCACTAACAACAACACCTTGCAGTGTACGCTTTAACTTCACTTCAATCATTTGCCTACCTATATTATCGCTCTATTTATTATCGCTATTATTTGCTACTTTCTCGTGAATAATTGTTTTCACTCTAGCAACATTACGCCTAACTTCTTTAAAAAGATGCGGTCTAACAGCGGTACCACTTCCATCTGAGCTACCTCTTTGCATACGTAAATTAAACAATTCACGTAACAACGCTTTTAACTCTACCTGTAATTCAACGATGCTCTTTTCTCTTAATGCTTTTACTTTCATTACATGACTGTCCTTTTAACAAACATCGTTTTAAATGGTAACTTAGCAGACGCTTTTTTAAACGCTGTCTTCGCTAACTCTTCATCCACACCTTCAATTTCAAATAACATACGGCCTGGTTGTATTAACGCCACCCAATATTCGACATTACCTTTACCTTTACCCATTCTAACTTCTAATGGTTTTTTAGTGATCGGCTTGTCAGGAAACACACGAATAAATACTTTACCACCACGCTTAACTTCACGAGTAATAGCACGCCTTGCAGCCTCTATTTGACGAGCAGTCATTCTTCCACGGCCTGTCGATTTCAATCCATACTCTCCAAAACTAACACGTCCGCCTCTAATCGCTAATCCACGATTACGACCTTTGTGTTGCTTTCGAAATTTGGTCTGTTTAGGTTGTAACATCCTTAAATTCCTCTAACTTTTAGCTGATACTGCTTTTTTATTCGCTTTATGACCCAGCTCTCGCTCAGCATCACCACGGTTATCTACACTTTTAGAAAGGACTTCACCTTTAAAAATCCAAACTTTAACACCAATAATTCCATAAGTTGTCAACGCTTCAAAAGTGGCATAATCAATATCAGCACGGAATGTGTGCAAAGGAATTCTACCTTCTTTAGACCATTCACTACGTGCAATTTCTGCACCACCTAGACGCCCAGAAACACAAACTTTAATTCCTTTTGCACCAGCTCTCATTGCATTCTGTATAGCACGCTTCATCGCACGACGAAACATAACACGCTTCTCTAGCTGCTCAGCAATATTTTGACCAACCAGTTTAGCATTCAACTCAGGTTTACGAACTTCTTTAATATTAACATGTACATTTTTATCTCCCGTTAAACGTACTATTTTTTTAGAAAGCTCCTCAACACCTGTTCCTTTTTTGCCAATAATCACACCAGGTCTAGCTGCAAAAATTGCAACAGTAACTGATTTTGCTGCACGCTGGATTTCAATATGACTAATTGCCGCACTCTTCAGATTCTTACGCAAAAACACTCTAATCAAGCGATCTGAATTTAATTGATCAGCATACGCCTCTTTCTTATCGGCAAACCACTTTGACACCCATTTTTGATTGATACCAAGACGGATACCATTTGGATTAACTTTTTGTCCCATAGTTGATATCTCCTATTCGCCTGAAACTTTCACAGTAATGTGACAAGTTCTCTTTAAAATTTGATTAACACGTCCACGGGCACGAGCTCTCCATCGTTTCATCGTCGGACCTTCATCAACATAAATGGAAGCTACTTTTAGCTCATCAATGTCTGCACCATCATTATGTTCAGCATTTGCAATTGCAGAGTTCAAGGCTTTCTTTATCACATCCGATGCACGCTTGGTACTAAACTGTAAAAGCTCCAAAGCTTCGGAAACATTCTTACCACGTACTTGATCAGCAACCAAACGAGCTTTTTGTGCAGACATTCGCACAAAACGTAATTTAGCTTGTGTCAACATCACTTACCTCCCTTCTTCGCTTTACGATCACCAGCATGACCACGAAAGGTTCGAGTTAAAGCAAATTCACCCAGCTTATGTCCAATCATATTTTCACTAATAAAAACTGGAACATGATCTTTACCATTATGAACAGCAATAGTTAACCCCAACATATCAGGCACAATCATTGAACGCCTAGACCATGTTTTTATTGGCTTTTTAATTCCATCCTTCACTGCAACCAACACTTTTTGTATCAAGTGGTGATCAACAAAAGGCCCCTTCTTTATTGAACGTGGCATAAATAACCCCTTTTTTATTCTACCCAGTGCATACAAATACACTGAGGGTATTCCGTATATTCACGGATCATATTAACGACTGTCTACTTACGACGATCCTTAACAATTAATTTATTAGTACGCTTATTTTTACGCGTTCTATATCCTTTCGTTGGCACACCTGTTGGACTCACCGGATGACGTCCACCAGAAGTTCTACCTTCACCACCACCATGCGGATGATCCACTGGATTCATCGCTACACCACGAACGGTTGGACGAATACCACGCCAACGCTTAGCACCTGCTTTACCTAAAGATCTCAGACTATGCTCAGAGTTGGAAACCTCACCCAAAGTTGCACGACAAGATAGTAACACTTTTCTCATCTCACCTGATCGCAGTCGTAGCGTAGCATAAGCGCCTTCACGAGCAACAAACTGAACAGCTGCGCCAGCACTTCTTGCCAGTTGCCCACCCTTCGCCGGCTTCAACTCAATATTATGCACAGTACTACCAACCGGAATATTTTCAAGCGGCAATGTATTCCCAGTCTTAATTGGGGCACCACTTCCAGAAACAACACTATCTCCAACCTTTAAACCTTTTGGAGCAAGAATGTATGTGCGCTCACCATCTTGATACACCAATAGAGCAATATAAGCCGTGCGATTTGGATCATATTCAATTCTATCTACCTTGGCAGGTATACCATCTTTCGCTCGTTTAAAATCAATTATGCGATACAAACGCTTGTGCCCACCACCACGGTGACGAACAGTGATACGACCAGCATTGTTACGCCCACTAATACGAATTTTCTTTTCCACCAAGGCTGGAACAGGACGCCCCTTATAAAGCTCTGGGTTTTTAACCCTTGTTACAAATCGGCTTCCTGCCGATGTCGGTTTTGATTTAATTATTGCCATTTGCTTTCACCTTTTGTTCAAGTACTAAACTACGCACTTGCCATCTCAATTTCATGACCATCTACCAAAGTAATCACTGCCTTTTTCCATGCTTTTCTTTGACCCAAGGTTTTTGCAAAGCGTTTTGTTTTAGGCTTCACATTCAAAACAGAGACACGACTCACTTTAACTTCAAACAGCAACTCGACTGCTTTTTTAATTTCCAATTTAGTGGAAGTTTTCAAGACTTTAAAAGTGTATTGGTTGTACATTTTATTCATTTCTGATTTCTCAGACACATGCGGAGAAAGAATTACTTTCAACAAACGCTCTTGGTTCATGCGAAGACCTCCTCAAGTTTCTTAATAGCTGAAACACTAATAACAACATGATCAAACTCAATCAAACTAACGGGATCAACACCATCAACATCAACAACATCCGCACCCTTTAAATTACGCACAGCTAGATATAAATCCAAATCCAACTCAGCAGGCACTAACAATGTCTTTTTCAAACTCAATGCATTAAGCTTATCTTTTAACAGTTTTGTTTTTGGTGCATCCAAAGACATATCTTCCAAAATAATTAAACGCTCATTACGATTCAATTCAGACAAGATACTGCACATCGCACCGCGATACATTTTCTTATTTACTTTTTGATCATAAGATCGTGGCTTAGCAGCAAAAGTCACCCCACCTGAACGCCAGATAGGACCACGTGTTGTACCAGCCCTTGCCCGACCAGTACCTTTTTGTCTCCAAGGTTTTTTACCACCACCAGAAACCTCTGAGCGTGTTTTTTGTGCTTTGGAGCCTTGTCGAGCACCAGCCATATAAGCAACTACAACCTGATGAATCAAAGCTTCATTGTAGTCTCGGTCAAACACTGCAGCAGAAACTGGTAACTTACCGGCCTTATGCAACTTTCCTGCTGTCGAAATATTCAAATCAATCATTTTTTTTGTATCTGCGGCACTCATGAGGCCTTCCCTCCTGTTTGTTTAGCAGCTACTTTTGCTGGCTTCACCACAACTGTACAGCCTTTACCACCAGGAACTGCACCTTTAATCATTAACAAGTTACGGTCAACATCAACCTTATGAATCACTTGATTAGAAACTGTTACTTGGGCATTCCCCATTTGACCTGCCATTTTTTTTCCAGGAAAAACTCGCCCTGGTGTTTGACATTGTCCTGTAGAACCCGGCGCCCGATGGGACAAAGAATTACCATGAGTAGCACGTTGCATACTAAAATTCCAACGCTTGACTGTACCCTGAAACCCTTTACCTTTGGATTTAGAAGTCACATCAACACGCTGTCCATCAGAAAATAAATCGACATTGATCTCGTCACCCAATTTGCGAGAAGATAAATCTTCTTCAGCAACATGAAACTCATGAATATCATGCTGAGCTTCAACACCTGCTTTTTTAAAATGTCCAGCTAATGGTTTTGCAACACGATTTGCTTTCTTTTTACGACCACCTGCTAATTGAACTGCAGAATAACCGTCTTTGCTCAATTCTTTAATTTGCGTCACATGGTTAGACAACACCTCAACAACAGTAACAGGTGTCGCAGATCCATCATCAGCAAATATACGGGTCATCCCGCACTTACGACCAATAAGTCCTAACATATTTTTAACTCCATATGGTACAGTAACTTTCGTCAATTCAGCCTATCTATAATTATAAACATCCAATTAAAGATAAAGCTAATCTATTAAGCCTTCATACCCAACTCTCACAAAAATCGTGAGAGCGAAATATACTCTTTTACATCCTAAATGTAAACATCTGATATAAGCAAAATTATTAATTAAACCTATACCCACTAAATCCTCATAACTACCGACCTTTCTTTTAAAAGGTGGCAATCATATTAAATCAACCAACGCTAATTTGAACATCCACTCCAGCAGCAAGATCAAGCTTCATCAAAGCATCTACAGTTTTATCTGTTGGATGAATAATATCCATTAACCGCTTGTGAGTACGTAGCTCATATTGATCACGAGCATCTTTATTAACATGTGGTGAAACAAGCACTGTAAAGCGCTCTTTTTTCGTTGGCAATGGAATTGGCCCATGTACCTTAACACCTGTTTTCTTCACAGTATCTACAATTTCATTGGATGCTATATCAATCAAATTATGATCAAATGCTTTCAAACGAATGCGAATACGTTGATTCTTTCCCGGCACTGGCGCAGTTTTCGCAGCAGTACTCTTTACTGATGCTGATTTTTTCTTAGCAACCGTTTTTTTAACCGCAGCTTTTTTAGGCGCCGCCTTAGTTGACGCTACTTTCTTCTCAGTTATAGTCGTCGATTTTTTCTTTACTGTTTTCTTTTCATCAGCCATCTTTGTCGCCTAATAAATTTATTCCCAACCCACCTTTGCTGATAAAACAACAAACGAGGAGCTGGGCATTATACTCAATTAAATCAACTATTCAACAATTTTAGAAACAACACCCGCACCTACAGTACGACCACCTTCTCTAATTGCAAAACGCAAACCTTCTTCCATCGCAATTGGGGCAATCAATTCAACTTTGAATTTAATATTATCACCCGGCATCACCATTTCAACACCCTCTGGTAACTCTACCGCACCAGTCACATCAGTCGTTCTAAAATAGAACTGTGGACGGTATCCCTTAAAGAAAGGCGTATGTCTACCACCTTCTTCTTTTGATAACACGTAAACTTCTGCTTCAAATTTGGTATGCGGTGTAATTGAACCTGGTTTTGCCAATACTTGACCACGCTCTACATCTTCACGCTTCACACCACGCAATAATACACCAACATTTTCACCCGCTCTACCTTCATCAAGCAATTTACGGAACATTTCCACACCTGTACAGGTTGTTTTTGTGGTTTCTTTAATCCCAATAATTGCAACTTCTTCACCCACTTTAACAATACCACGCTCGACACGTCCTGTTACAACTGTACCACGACCTGAAATAGAGAATACATCTTCTATCGGCAATAAAAATGGTTGATCAATTGCTCTCTCTGGCACTGGAAAATACTCATCCATTGCACCCAATAACTTCTTCACTGATGGCACACCAATATCAGAGGTGTCACCTTCTACAGCTTTTAACGCAGAACCAATAATTACTGGTGTATCGTCACCAGGGAATTCATAGCTAGAAAGCAATTCACGTACTTCCATTTCTACTAATTCCATCAATTCTTCATCATCAACCATATCTGCTTTGTTTAAGTAAACGATGATTTTTGGCACACCCACTTGACGTGCTAACAAAATATGCTCTCGAGTTTGGGGCATCGGCCCATCCGCTGCTGAACATACGAGTACCGCACCATCCATCTGCGCAGCACCTGTAATCATGTTCTTCACATAATCCGCATGCCCTGGGCAATCTACGTGCGCATAATGGCGCCCTTCCGACTCATACTCAACGTGTGCTGTTGCAATCGTAATACCACGCTCTCTTTCTTCGGGTGCATTATCGATATCTTTATAGTTACTTCCATCACCAAAATTCATTGCCATTGCTGCGGTCAATGTTGTCTTCCCATGATCTACGTGACCAATTGTTCCCACGTTGATATGTTCTTTATTCCGTTCAAATTTTTCCTTTGCCATCTTCTTTTCCCTTATCTTAGTTTTTATTCATAAGTTGCTCAGCAATATTGCCAGGCACTTCATTATATTTTTCAAAAGTCATAGTGTAAGTTGCACGACCTTGAGATTGAGATCTAAGATCAGTCGCATATCCAAACATTTCTGATAACGGCACTTCTGCATGTATCATTTTACCCATAACCCCCTCGTCCATAGAAACGATCATACCTCGACGACGATTTAAGTCACCAACAACGTCTCCCATATAATCTTCTGGAGTCACTACTTCAACTTTCATAATCGGCTCTAATAAAACCGCACCTGCTTTTTTAGCACCCTCTTTAAGCGCCATACTACCAGCAATCTTAAAAGCCATCTCACTTGAATCAACATCATGAAAAGAGCCATCATATAAAGTCACTTTAAAATCAACTAATGGATATCCTGCAATAACACCGTTCTGCATTTGCTCTTGAATACCTTTATCAACAGCAGGAATATACTCTTTAGGAATCACACCACCAACAATTTCGTTGACAAACTCATAGCCCTTACCAGCTTCTTGTGGCTCAATTTTAACCCACACATGCCCAAACTGACCTCGACCACCAGATTGACGCACAAACTTCGACTCTTGATTAACCGTTTGACGAACTGTTTCACGATAAGCAACTTGAGGCTTCCCTACATTTGCTTCAACACTAAACTCTCTTTTCAAGCGATCCACAATAATATCAAGATGAAGCTCACCCATTCCAGCGATAATTGTTTGCCCAGACTCCTCATCTGTACTCACTCTAAAAGATGGATCCTCTTGAGCCAACTTACCTAAGGCAATCCCCATTTTCTCTTGATCTGCCTTTGTTTTTGGCTCTACAGCAACCGCGATTACAGGCTCTGGAAACTCCATACGCTCTAAAGTGATCTGCTGATTAATATCACACAATGTGTCACCAGTTGTTACATTTTTAAGCCCAACTGCCGCAGCAATATCACCAGCTCTAACTTCTTTAATTTCTTCACGATTATTCGAATGCATTTGCAACATTCGACCAACACGCTCCTTTTTTGACTTCACAGGATTATAAACAGCAGTACCAGAACTTAAAACACCTGAATACACCCTAAAGAAAGTCAGCGTCCCCACAAATGGGTCTGTCATAATCTTAAATGCCAAAGCTGAAAATGGTTCATCATCAGATGCTTTACGCTCAGCTTCTTCACCATCATCCAACTCACCTTTAATAGCCGGAACATCGAGAGGTGACGGCATATACATAACCACAGCATCCAACATTGCCTGGACACCTTTATTTTTAAACGCACTTCCACACATCATCGGAACAATTTCATTATTTAGCGTTCTTTGACGCAGACCTTCTCGAATCTCATCTTCAGTCAACTCACCCTCTTCAAGGTATTTCTCCATCAAGGCTTCTGTTGCTTCCGCAGCTGATTCAACCATTCGCTCACGCCAAGTGTCTGCTAGATCTTTTAACTCACCCTCAACATCACGAGCTTCATAGGTCATACCCATATCAGCTTCATTCCAGTAAATAGCCTTCATTCTGATCAGGTCAACGACACCCTCAAAACCCTCTTCAGCACCAATAGGAACTTGAATTGGAACAGGAGTCGCCCCCAAACGTTCCTGAACTTGCTCAACAACTCGGAAAAAGTCAGCACCTGCTCGATCCATCTTATTCACGAATGCCATGCGAGGAACATGATATTTATTTGCCTGACGCCACACTGTCTCAGACTGAGGTTCAACACCACCAACCGCACAAAACACAGCAACCGCCCCATCAAGAACACGCAAAGAACGCTCTACTTCAATCGTAAAATCAACGTGCCCAGGTGTATCAATAATATTCACACGATGCTGGTCAAACTGCTTATCCATACCAGACCAATGGGTTGTTGTCGCCGCAGAGGTAATGGTTATCCCACGCTCTTGCTCTTGCTCCATCCAATCCATCGTTGCAGCACCATCATGCACTTCTCCAATTTTGTGAGAGAGTCCAGTATAAAACAACACACGCTCTGTCGTCGTGGTTTTTCCTGCATCAATGTGCGCCATGATACCTATATTACGATAGCGTTTTAAAGGGGTTACTCGTGCCATAATTAAATTCTTACTATTTGATTAAATGATATTACCAACGGAAATGTGCGAATGCTTGGTTTGCCTTCGCCATCCGATGAACTTCTTCACGCTTCTTCACTGCGCCACCATTACCAGATAGTGCAGCATCAATTTCATTAGCCAATCGCTCTACCATAGTTTTTTCGCCGCGCTTTTTAGCAAAATCTTTTAACCAGCGCATGGCAAGCGCAATACGACGCTCATCACGAACGGGAACAGGAACCTGATAAGTGGCTCCACCAACACGTCGAGATTTCACCTCAACACTGGGAGCAATTGCACCCATCACTTCATCAAAAAGATATAATCCTTCCTCACGTAATTTATCATCTTTTTCAAAGTCGACTGCATCTTTCTTATGTTTTTTCGCAACAACTTTCTCCAAAGCTCTATACACAATCTTCTCAGCAATTGATTTTTTGCCATCTGTCATCACAATGTTAATAAATTTCGCTAATTTCTGACTACGAAACAATGGATCAGGGGTAATTTTGCGCTTTGGCGCAGCTCTTCTTCTCATGAGATCACCTTTTTATATTAATCTTTTCACCTATCACTTAAGACTTAGGTCGTTTAGCACCATATTTAGAACGTGACTGTTTACGATCTTGCACACCAGATGTATCCAAACTACCGCGCACAATATGATAACGCACACCCGGTAAATCCTTCACTCTGCCACCACGAATCAACACAACAGAATGCTCTTGTAAGTTATGCCCTTCACCACCAATATAGGCAGTCACTTCAAAACTATTGGTTAAACGAACACGCGCCACTTTCCTCATCGCTGAGTTCGGTTTCTTTGGTGTTGTTGTATAAACACGTGTACAAACACCACGTCGCTGAGGACAAGCCTGTAGCGCAGGCATTTTGCTTTTTTTCGTCTTGTCTTCCCGACTTTTTCTTACTAATTGATTTACCGTTGCCATATATTCTCCAAAATAAAACCTATTCACCTGCACCACCCGTCGATAGTAATATCAACAACAGCACAAACCACGACCACAGGCGCATAGTGGCGGGTATATTACTGACTTGCAATAAATGAGTCAAGCATTGCAAGCCTTTAATTAAAATGAAACAGCATAGCCCTCTATGCTGTCTCTACACACATCATCAAACGCTAGGCTGATCTCTTGTTACTTGATCAACTTCACTCAACGCATCTGATAAGGCCGCTTCTGCTTCTTCAGCAGAAATTCGAGCTGAACCACCATCTGCCATAGAGTTTTTTGCTAATTCACGCTGCTGTTGATGATAAGCAAAACCAGTTCCAACTGGAATTAATCGTCCAACAATCACGTTCTCTTTTAGTCCTCGCAACGAATCAACTTTACCACTCACAGATGCCTCTGTAAGGACTCTAGTTGTTTCTTGGAAAGAAGCCGCTGAAATAAATGATTCCGTCGAAAGCGATGCTTTTGTAATCCCCAACAACAATGGTTCAAACGTCGCAGGCACGCCACCATTAGCTTCCACACGTTCATTTTCAGTCAACACTCGATGTCTTTCTGCTTGCTCTCCTTTAAGCAGTAGCGTATCACCTGGCTCATCAACAATAACCTTGCGCAGCATTTGTTTTGAAATCACTTCGATATGTTTGTCATTGATCTTAACACCTTGCAAACGATAAACATCTTGAACTTCATTAACAATATATTCTGCAAAAGCTGCTATACCTAATAAACGAAGGATATCGTGAGGATTCATCGCACCATCAACAACGACCTCTCCTTTTTCAATCGACTCACCTTCAAAGACATTAATCTGCCTCCAGCGTGGTATCAAAGTTTCATGCACATCACCATTGCTCGATGTAATAACCAAACGACGTTTTTCTTTAGTCTCTTTACCGAAGCTCACAACCCCCGTTATTTCTGCTAAAATGGCGGCGTCTTTGGGTTGACGAGCCTCAAATAAATCTGCAACTCGTGGCAAACCACCTGTAATATCACGTGTTTTCGAACTTTCTTGCGGTAAACGAGCAATCACATCACCGACATTCACATCACTGCCATCTTCTAGTGTAAGTACAGCATTGGCTGTTAAGAAGTAATGAGCAGGAATGTTTGTACCAACAATACAGAGATCATCACCTTGAGCATCAACCAACTTAACCATTGGTTTTCTTAATTCCTTGCTAGAACTAGAATGCCCAACTGAGTCACTAATAACAATACTTGACAACCCTGTTAAATCATCAGTTTGACGACTCATTGTCACCCCGTCAATCATGTCAACAAACTTAACTTTACCTGCAACCTCTGTAATAATAGGGTGGGTATGAGGATCCCAATCAGCAACAATTTGTCCTGCTTTAATATCGCAATGATCCGCAACAGAAATAACCGCACCATAAGGCACTTTATAACGTTCACGCTCACGCCCACGAGGGTCAACAACAGAAATCTCACCTGAACGGGATACTGCAACGAGTGTTTTATCCTTACGAGCAACCGTCTTCATATTATGAAGTTTAATGGTACCTGTTGTTTTCACTTCAACATTGTTTACTGCAGATGCACGAGATGCTGCACCACCAATATGGAAGGTTCTCATCGTTAACTGTGTACCTGGCTCACCAATCGATTGAGCCGCCATGACACCAACTGCTTCACCAATACCAACTAAATGACCACGCGCTAAATCACGTCCATAACATTGCCCACACACCCCATAACTTAATTCGCAGGTAATGACTGAGCGTATTTTCACTTGATCAACACTATGTTCTTCCAAAAGATCAACCATGTTCTCATCAAGCATTGTTCCAATTGGTAACAAGATCTCTTGTGTGTCATGCTTGAAAATATCCTCAGCAATAACACGACCTAATACTCGCTCACGCAATGGCTCTACAATATCACCACCCTCAATATGCGGTGCCATCAAAATACCATTACTGGTTCCACAGTCTTCTGTTGTAATCACCAAGTCTTGCGCCACATCCACTAATCGACGAGTCAAGTACCCAGAGTTTGCAGTTTTTAATGCTGTATCAGCCAGTCCTTTACGCGCACCATGGGTAGAAATAAAGTATTGCAGCACGTTTAATCCTTCACGGAAATTTGCTGTAATCGGAGTTTCAATAATAGAACCATCAGGTTTTGCCATCAGTCCACGCATACCCGATAATTGACGAATCTGAGCTGCTGAACCCCTTGCACCAGAATCTGCCATCATGAAAATGGAATTTGAAGAAGCTTGGGTGATTAATTTACCTTCTTTATTTTTAACTGTTTCAGTTGCCAGATTATCCATCATTGCTTTAGAAACTTGTTCATTAGCATGAGACCAAATATCAATCACTTTATTTTTACGTTCACCATCGGTTACCAAACCAGAGGAGAATTGTTGCTCAATTTCTTCCACTTCTTTTTCGGCAGCTTGAATTAAAGCATACTTTGCATCAGGAATAACCATGTCGTTGATGCCAATAGAAACACCTGCTTTAGCAGCTTGAGAGAAGCCAGTATACATCACGCGATCTGCAAAAATAACCGTCGCTTTTAGGCCTAGGCGTCGGTAGCATTCATTGAGCGCTTCAGAAATTGCCTTCTTGGTTAAAGGCTTATTAAATAGTTCGAAAGGCAAACCTTCTGGCAATAATTTTGCCAACATAGCTCGACCAACCGTTGTATCATAAATCTTATGAACATGCTCTCGATTACCCATGCGATCCACTACATCATGAGACATACGCAATTTGATTTTAGCATGAAGATCAACAGCACCAGCATGATGCGCACGCTCAATCTCATCTAAATCAGCAAAAACCATGCCTTCACCTGGCACATTGGTTTCTTCACGCGTCATGTAGTATAAGCCCAAGACGACATCTTGTGACGGCACAATAATTGGTGAACCATTCGCTGGTGATAATACATTATTAGTAGCCATCATCAGCACTCGTGCTTCGATCTGAGCTTCAATAGTTAACGGTACATGCACCGCCATTTGATCTCCATCAAAATCGGCATTATAAGCGGAGCAGACGAGTGGATGTAACTGAATCGCTTTACCTTCAATTAAAACAGGTTCAAATGCTTGTATACCCAATCTATGCAATGTCGGCGCACGATTCAATAGTACAGGATGTTGTTTAATCACTTCAGCTAATATATCCCATACCTCTGGAACTTCATTTTCAACCATTCGCTTCGCAGCTTTGATCGTAGTTGCTAAGCCTCGATTCTGTAATTTACTAAAAATAAACGGTTTAAATAACTCTAAGGCCATTTTTTTTGGTAAGCCACATTGATGCAAACGCAACGTTGGCCCCACCACAATAACCGAACGTCCAGAATAATCGACTCGCTTACCTAACAGGTTTTGACGGAAACGTCCCTGCTTACCTTTAATCATGTCTGACAACGATTTTAATGGTCGTTTATTACTGCCTGTAATTGCACGTCCACGACGGCCATTATCTAACAGAGAATCAACCGCTTCTTGCAACATTCGTTTTTCATTACGCACAATAATATCGGGGGCATTCAAGTCCAACAAGCGTTTTAATCGATTATTACGATTAATCACTCGACGATATAAGTCATTCAAATCACTCGTAGCAAAACGTCCACCGTCTAGTGGCACAAGCGGTCTTAAATCGGGTGGCAAAATAGGCAGAGTTGTCATAATCATCCACTCTGGCTTATTACCAGAATAAAGGAAAGATTCCAATACTTTCAATCGCTTATTGATCTTTTTCAATTTAGTTTCTGAAGTTACACTAAGTAATTCTTCACGCAATAATTTAGATTCAGCAGCTAAATCGATTTCACGCAATAAATGTTGAATGGCTTCTGCACCCATCATCGCAGTAAAATCATCACCATATTCTTCCAGTGCATCTAAGTACGCATCCTCTGATAATAACTGTCCTTTTTCAAGGTCAGTCATTCCTGGATCAATGATAATAAACGCTTCAAAATAAAGCACTCGCTCAATTTCACGCAAAGTTTTCTCTAATAATGTTCCAATACGTGATGGCAGTGATTTTAAATACCAAATATGTGCAACAGGGCAAGCTAAAGTAATATGCCCCATACGTTCACGACGAACTTTTGCAGTTGTTACTTCAACACCACACTTTTCACAAACTACACCACGATGCTTTAAACGGCGATATTTACCACACAAACATTCGAAATCTTTAACTGGTCCAAATATTTTGGCACAAAAAAGTCCATCCCGTTCTGGCTTAAAGGTTCGATAATTAATGGTTTCTGGCTTTTTCACCTCTCCATACGACCATGACAAGATGGTTTCAGGAGATGCTAATCCAATTTTAATACCGTCAAAACTATTGACTTGTCCACGCTTAACCAGTTTAACTAGATCTTTCACGATTCTCTCCTGATTTACTCTTGTTCTAAGCTCATATCAATTCCCAATGAACGAATCTCTTGGGTTAATACTTTAAATGATTCTGGAATACCAGGATCCATACGATGATCACCATCCACAATGTTTTTATACATGCGAGTTCTTCCATTCACGTCATCTGACTTCACTGTCAACATTTCCTGAAGGGTATAAGCCGCACCATAGGCTTCAAGCGCCCATACTTCCATTTCACCAAATCTTTGTCCGCCAAATTGCGCTTTACCACCCAATGGCTGCTGTGTGACCAAACTATAGGACCCTGTTGAACGCGCATGCATTTTATCATCAGCTAAGTGATTAAGCTTCAACATATACATGTATCCAACCGTTACTTTTCTCTCAAATTTCTCGCCCGTACGTCCATCAAATAACCAAGTTTGCCCTGATTCTGGCAAATCAGCCAATGTCAGTAATTGTTTGATTTCACTTTCTGATGCACCATCAAACACTGGTGTTGCAATCGGTACGCCTTCACGCAGGTTATCTGCTAACGCCAATACTTCTTTATCATTCAAAGTATCTAATTTTTCAATTTTACCATCACCTGTTTCATAGATTTCCTTTAAAAATCCACGTACTTTGTTGGCTTCATATTTTTGGTCTAACATTTTTCCAATTTTCAATCCTAAGCCTCGTGCAGCCCAACCCAAATGTGTTTCAAGAACTTGCCCCACATTCATTCGCGAAGGGACACCCAGCGGGTTTAAAACGATATCAACAGGCGTACCATCTTCCATATGCGGCATATCTTCAACAGGAACAATCATAGAAACAACCCCTTTGTTTCCGTGTCGACCCGCCATTTTATCCCCAGGCTGAATACGACGTTTAATCGCCAAATAAACCTTTACAATTTTTAACACACCTGGTGCTAAATCATCACCTTGGGTAATTTTCAATCGCGCCGCTTTGAGTAATTTATCGTAATCTTTTCTCAATTGCTTCATTTGAACGGAAGCATTTTCTAAAAATTGATTATCAGCATCATCTTTCAAGCTAATATCAAACCATTTATCTTTGGCTAAACTATTCAGATAAGATGCGGTGATCTTTGTTCCAGATTTTAATTTTTCAGGTCCACCTGTTGCTACTTTTCCGCTCAAGAAGTTTGACAGTCGATGATATAAAGTTTCTGTCCGAATCCTTAATTCATCCGTCAAATCTTTCTTCGTCTTTTCTAGAGCATCTTCCTCAATGCTTTTAGCACGATCATCTTTTTCAAGCCCATCACGAGTAAAAACACGCACATCAATCACAGTACCAAAAGTTCCTGCGCCAACACGTAATGAACTATCTTTGACATCAGATGCTTTTTCACCAAAAATTGCTTTTAGTAGTTTTTCTTCAGGTGATAACTGAGTTTCACTTTTCGGCGTTACTTTTCCAACCAAAATATCACCAGGGCCTACTTCTGCACCTACAAATACAACACCTGTTTCATCTAGCTTTGCCAACGTGCTTTCACCTACATTTGGAATATCCGCACTAATTTCCTCAGAACCCAATTTGGTATCACGTGCAATACAAGTTAATTCTTGAATATGAACAGAAGTAAAACGATCTTCATCCACCAAACGCTCTGAAATCAAAATAGAATCTTCAAAGTTGTAACCATTCCACGGCATGAAAGCAATGAGTGCATTTTGACCTAATGCTAACTCACCAAGATCAGTGGAAGGTCCATCTGCTAACACATCACCAACTGCAACCACATCACCTACATTAACTAGTGGCTTTTGGTTCACACAAGTATTTTTGTTAGATCGAATATATTTGGTCAGATTATAAATATCCACACCACTATCATTTTGATCAGCTGTACTCACTTCTTTTTCATTAACACGAATCACTACCCGGCTTGAGTCAACAGAATCAACAACCCCACCTCGCTTTGCAACCGCACATACACCAGAGTCAGTTGAAACAACACGCTCCATGCCTGTACCCACTAGTGGTTTTTTTGCAATCAAAGTAGGCACTGCCTGACGTTGCATATTGGATCCCATCAACGCTCGGTTTGCATCATCATGTTCCAAGAATGGAATCAAAGCAGCTGCAATCGAAACAATTTGACGTGGAGAGACATCCATATAATTAATTTTTTCTGGAGGCGCTAAAGTAAACTCACCTTTATGCCGGCAAGAAACTAAATTTTTAGTTAACTTCCCTGTTTCATCTAAATTGGCATTTGCCTGCGCAATAAAGCACTCACCTTCATCAATTGCGGATAAATACTCAACATCGTTAGTAACTTTTCCACCAACCACTTTACGATAAGGTGTCTCTAAAAAGCCATAATGATTTGTTCTTGCATAACATGATAAAGAATTGATAAGACCAATATTCGGTCCCTCAGGTGTTTCAATTGGACAAACACGCCCATAATGTGTTGGATGCACATCACGCACTTCAAAGCCTGCACGCTCTCTAGTTAATCCACCTGGCCCTAATGCTGAAATACGACGCTTATGAGTCACCTCCGAAAGCGGATTATCTTGATCCATAAATTGAGACAGCTGACTCGAAGAGAAAAACTCCTTAATCGCTGCTGCTGCAGGTTTTGCATTAATTAAATCTTGAGGAGTCATTTCAGAGATATCAGTAAGACTCATACGATCACGTGCCGCACGCTCTAAACGAACTAAACCAACACGAAATTGATTTTCTACCATTTCACCGACACTACGAATTCGGCGATTGCCTAAGTGATCGATATCATCAACTTCACCCAAACCATCTCTAATTCCCACCAATGTTCTCATCACAGCAACAATATCTGCCTTGGACAAAGTACCTACCGATAAATCCGCATCGGTTTGAACACGCCGATTGAATTTCATCCGTCCTACTTCAGACAAGTCATAACGATCCGAGTTAAAAAATAAGTTTTCAAATAAACCTTCCGCTGATTCTTTTGTTGGCGGCTCACCTGGGCGCATCATTCGATAAATATCAACAAGTGCTTCTAGTTGGTTTTGTGTTGGATCAACTCGCAGAGTATCAGAAATGTAACCACCGTGATCTAACTCATTAATAAATAAGGTTTCAAATCCTTTGACTTTTTCAGCGCGAAGCTTATCAAGAACTTCCATTGTGATTTCAGTGTTGGGCTTAACTAACTCTTCACCTGTTGTTTTATCGATAATCGAAGTCGCGATTACTTTACCAAGCACATAATCATCAGGCAGCGCCAGTTTCTTCAACCCAGCTTTCTCAATCAATTTAATATGTCGTTTAGAGATACGGCGACCTTCTTCAACAATGGTTTTATCACCATCCTTAATATCTATCGCAGCAATCTCACCTGCCAAGCGTGATGCAACCAACTGCATTGTTACATTTTTAGCAGCTAACGTGAATTTCACTTTATCGAAAAATAGGCTCAGTATTTCTTCCGTAGAATAACCTAAGGCTCTTAATAAAATAGTAGCAGGCAACTTGCGTCTTCTATCAATACGAACGTACAGTGCGTCTTTAGGATCAAACTCGAAATCCAACCATGAGCCACGGTAAGGAATAACGCGCGCAGAATACAATAGTTTACCCGAGGAATGTGTTTTACCTTTATCATGCTCAAAAAACACACCTGGAGAACGGTGTAGCTGAGAAACTACAACTCGCTCAGTTCCATTAACAACGAAACTGCCCGTGTCTGTCATCAATGGCATCTCACCCATATAAACATCTTGTTCACGAATATCTTTAACGGTTTTAGTTGTTTTTTCTTTTTCAAACAACACTAAGCGCATTTTCACACGCAACGGCGCAGCATAAGTCAACCCACGAACTTTACACTCATTAACATTAAATGCTGGCTTACCTAACGTGTAACTAACATACTCAACCTGAGCTGTTTCAGAATAACTAACAATAGGAAAAGTACTTTTTAATGCACGATGAATACCACTCTGTTTATCTTTTTCTGAAAGAAATCGCTGATAAGACTCAATCTGTTTATCTAACAAAAAAGGTGTACTAATCGCTGATTGACGCTTTCCGAAATCTTTACGAATTCGTTTTTTTTCAGTCAAACTATAATGCTGTGTTTGAGTACCCATGGTTGCTTTTCCTCTTAATGTACACAATGATTAACTTGCTTGCATAAATATACGCAAAAAGACGAGCTAGCAAATAACGCTAACTCGTCTTTAATAACTTAATAAAAATTATTTAAGTTCTACTTTAGCACCTGCTTCTTCAAGTTTTTTCTTCACTTCTTCAGCTTCGTCTTTTGCAACACCTTCTTTCACAGTAGCAGGTGTTCCTTCAACCATTGTCTTTGCTTCTTTCAAACCTAGACCTGTAATTTCACGAACCGCTTTAATTGCTCCAATTTTATTTGAACCAAATTCAGTCATCACAACGTCAAATTCTGTTTTCTCTGCAGTAGCGCCAGCATCACCACCAGCAGCTGGTGCAGCAACAGCAACAGCTGCAGCAGCTGAAACATCAAACTTCTCTTCCATCATTTTCACTAAATCCACAACGTCCATCACACTCATCTCAGCAACAGCGTTTAAAATATCTTCTTTAGACATAGCCATAATTATATTCTCCAAATTTCTTTTTTATTGTAGTTATTTCGACTCATTATTTACTATCACGACCTACTCTCACCAACGGCAGAAACAGTACGCACACACTTTGCAACCGGCTCACGCACAGTTCGTACAAGTTTCGTCACTGGTGCTTTCATTACAGATAGTAACTGAGCAATCGCTTCATCTTTCGTTGGTAAACTCGCAACACGATTGACTTCAGAACCGGGCAGTAACTGACCATCTAAAGATAATGCTTTGATTGATAATGTATCATTCTCTTTTGCAAAATCTTTAAGTAATCTCGCTGCACTGCTTGGTTCATTTTCAGAAAAAGCTAACAAGGTTGGTCCTACCAACGCCTCATTCATACATGCAAAAATGCTGTCTTTCAATGCAATTTTTGCCAATGTATTACGAACAATACGCAAGTATACACCTTGCTCTCGTGCTTTTTTCCGCAAATCAGTCATTGCAGAAACCGTTAATCCTCGGTAATCCGCCACAACCGCAGCAATCGAGCTTGTCGCAACCTCAGAAACCTCTTTGACAATCATTTTTTTGCCTTCAAGATTTAAAGCCACAGAACACCTCTTTATTTTGATTAATATTTCATCTCAACAAGCTATTATTACTTATCAAGACAACCCATAAGGAATGTATTCTATCTACTGATAAGACACTTCCCGTCTGCGTAGGCCCAATAGGTCACCCTATCAAATTAAATCCATACTCAACGTATTGAAATACCTACGGTCTTCGACGGTAAAAATCATTATCGATTGCTACCGTCAATTCTTTGACCATTTCTACTTAGACATCTAACGTAGACTGATCCAATAAAACACCTGGCCCCATCGTAGAAGACAAAGTAATTTTCTTTAAATAAATACCCTTGCTACTAGCAGGCTTCACCTTTTTAAGCTCAGCAACCAAAGTTTCCAAGTTCTCTTTTAGCGCTACTGATTCAAAGTCTACCTTTCCAATCGTTGAGTGTACTATACCTGATTTATCTGTTCGATATCTAGCCTGACCACTTTTTGCGTTTTTTACCGCCGTTTCAACATCAGCAGTCACTGTCCCAACTTTAGGGTTTGGCATCAACCCACGCGGCCCTAAAATTGTACCTAGTTTACCAACAACTTTCATTGCATCTGGTGTTGCAATGACAACGTCAAAATCCAAATCACCTTGTTTAACAGCATCTGCTAGGTCATCAAAACCAACACGATCAGCACCAGCAGTTACTGCCTTTTCCGCATTGTCACCCTGAGCAAATACAGCAACCTTAACTGTTCTACCTGTACCATGCGGCAAAACAACAGCACCTCTAACCATTTGATCTGATTTACGTGGATCAACACCTAAATTAAAGCTAACATCAACACTTTCATTAAACTTCGAATGAGCGCATGATTTAACCAACTCAACCGCATCATTCACGGCATAAGCTTTACCTATAGTTACTTTAGCAGCAATCATCTTGCGCTTTTTTGTTAGTTTCACCATGAGTTATCCTTTTACCTTTATGCCCATTCTTGCTGCCGTACCTTGAATTGTACGCTTTGCAGCATCAATATCTGCAGCCGTTAAGTCTGGCATTTTATTTTTAGCAATTTCTTCTATCTGTGCATCAGTCACTGTACCAACAGTTTCTGACTGTGGTGTTGCACTTCCTTTTTTAATGCCAGCTGCTTTTTTTAGCTGTGCCGACGCCGGAATCGTTTTAATCTCAAAGGTAAAACTTTTGTCTTTATACACAGTAATGATAACAGGTAGCTTAACCCCTTTATCTTCATTTTGAGTTTTTGCATTAAATGCCTTACAAAACTCCATAATATTCACACCATGCTGCCCCAATGCTGGTCCAACTGGCGGAGAAGGATTTGCAGCACCTGCCGGTACTTGCAATTTAATGTAGCTCGATACTACTTTTGCCATAATACACTCCTAAGTGATATGCACTGTTAACCATACAATACATATAGGTTCAAACCTCAGGTGGTTAACAACCACACCAAGTCCCTAAGAAATCATTTCCATTAAAACAATCTCCCTAAAAACTGTAAAAAATCAATTACAGTCATCCATTGTTTGTCAAATCAAACCTTTTCAACCTGTCCAAACTCTAAATCAACAGGCGTACCTCGCCCAAAAATCATCACAGAAACACTCAAGCGGCTTTTTTCATAATTAACCTCTTCAACTGTTCCATTAAACTCAGCAAATGGTCCGTCATTAATCAAAATAACCTCACCCACTTCAAATAACACTTTAGGTTTTGGTTTTTCTGCACCCTCTTCAACAGAACTCAAAATATTTTTAATATCTTTAGCACTCACAGGTTCAGGGTTATCAGATTTCCCCCCAATAAAACCCAGCACCTTGGGAGTCGAACGAACAAAATGCCACGTCTCATCATTCAGCTCCATTTGAACAAACACATAACCAGGGTAAAACTTACGCTCTATTTTTCTTTTCTTCCCCTGCTTCATCTCAACTACTTCTTCAGTTGGAACAAGCAAAGCACCAAATTCTTTTTCTTTTTCTGCCGACTTAATTCTCTCTGTCAACGCTTTGACTACATATTTTTCACAGTTAGAGTATGCATGCACAATGTACCACTTCATACCCTCTTTTATCTCTGGAGCAGAACTTTTATCTTTACCCGCATCCACAGCCACAACTGCCTGCTCCTCTAATACTTCCGAAGAAACACTGGCATGATTATTTTTACTCATATTCTCTACTCGTAGTCAAATTCAACTATTCACATCAAAAAACTGGCTATATCTAACCAGAAAAATGACTAATTAAGTACAACAACAATGTGTCAATTCCCCACAAAAACAATGAGGTAATCAATACAATAATAACAACAACGATTGTCATCTGTGTTGTTTCTTTACGATTAGGCCATACAACCTTTCTCAACTCGCCTCTTGAAGCTCGCAGAAACCGCCAAGAAATCTGGCCTTTGTCTGTAAACCATACAACCCCAGCAATAACACATAAAAGCACAATCCAAACAGATGCTCGAATGGATAAAGCAACATCAGCATAATAAAAATTACCCCAAATGCCGCCAACCAATAAAATAGCTACAAACAACCATTTCCACCAGTCACTCTGCTGACTAGTAGACAACTGATGACTCATTTTATTCTTCTTCTCTTTAGGCACCATAACCTATTTCATCTCTTAGGCATACAGCCTTATTTGGGCAACACCACACACAAACTATTCGCAAGCTTGTGTACTACGTTTGGCAGGCCAGGAGGGACTCGAACCCCCAACCCGCGGTTTTGGAGACCGCTACTCTACCAATTGAGCCACTGGCCTATTAATCACAACATTAAGCCCACAATCATCACATAAAAAAATTGAGCGCAACATAACGTCGCGCTCATTATCAAGATTATTGACCAAATGTCAAGAGTGATCGCTTAACAATCAACTATTCAACAATTTTAGAAACAACACCCGCACCTACAGTACGACCACCTTCTCTAATTGCAAAACGCAAACCTTCTTCCATCGCAATTGGGGCAATCAATTCAACTTTGAATTTAATATTATCACCCGGCATCACCATTTCAACACCCTCTGGTAACTCTACCGCACCAGTCACATCAGTCGTTCTAAAATAGAACTGTGGACGGTATCCCTTAAAGAAAGGCGTATGTCTACCACCTTCTTCTTTTGATAACACGTAAACTTCTGCTTCAAATTTGGTATGCGGTGTAATTGAACCTGGTTTTGCCAATACTTGACCACGCTCTACATCTTCACGCTTCACACCACGCAATAATACACCAACATTTTCACCCGCTCTACCTTCATCAAGCAATTTACGGAACATTTCCACACCTGTACAGGTTGTTTTTGTGGTTTCTTTAATCCCAATAATTGCAACTTCTTCACCCACTTTAACAATACCACGCTCGACACGCCCTGTTACAACTGTACCACGACCTGAAATAGAGAATACATCTTCTATCGGCAATAAAAATGGTTGATCAATTGCTCTCTCTGGCACTGGAAAATACTCATCCATTGCATCCAATAACTTCTTCACTGATGGCACACCAATATCAGAGGTGTCACCTTCTACAGCTTTTAACGCAGAACCAATAATTACTGGTGTATCGTCACCAGGGAATTCATAGCTAGAAAGCAATTCACGTACTTCCATTTCTACTAATTCCATCAATTCTTCATCATCAACCATATCTGCTTTGTTTAAGTAAACGATGATTTTTGGCACACCCACTTGACGTGCTAACAAAATATGCTCTCGAGTTTGGGGCATCGGCCCATCCGCTGCTGAACATACGAGTACCGCACCATCCATCTGCGCAGCACCTGTAATCATGTTCTTCACATAATCCGCATGCCCTGGGCAATCTACGTGCGCATAATGGCGCCCTTCCGACTCATACTCAACGTGTGCTGTTGCAATCGTAATACCACGCTCTCTTTCTTCGGGTGCATTATCGATATCTTTATAGTTACTTCCATCACCAAAATTCATTGCCATTGCTGCGGTCAATGTTGTCTTCCCATGATCTACGTGACCAATTGTTCCCACGTTGATATGTTCTTTATTCCGTTCAAATTTTTCTTTTGCCATCTCTCTTTTCCTGACTAAAAGTTAAAACACCAACTCAACAGTCGGCATCAATTAAAACAACAAAGATCATGGTCTTTGCAACTTAACTTCATACACCCATAGGATGTACTAACCCTGACACACAACAAAGCATATCAAGACTCTGGAGCCCACAACCGGACTTGAACCGGTGACCTCTTCCTTACCAAGGAAGTGCTCTACCGCTGAGCTATGTGGGCAACTTACACCACACACAAATTGCAGTATAATTTTATGGAGCGGGTGGCGGGAATCGAACCCGCGCTATCAGCTTGGAAGGCTGGAGTTCTACCATTGAACTACACCCGCAAATACATCGCTATTCACTTCTTATTTAAAGAAGCCAATAATGTTGCACCTATTCTCTACTGAATGAAACAAATTGGTGGAGGGGGCAGGATTCGAACCTGCGAAGGCGGAGCCGTCAGATTTACAGTCTGATCCCTTTGGCCACTCGGGAACCCCTCCAAAGTAGCTTCATTTCAGCAACGAAGTGCAATTCTCATTCAGAAGCAAGAAAATGTCAACCTCCAAATACTTTTAATATTGATTTAGGAGCTGTGCAAAAATGAATTTAGTTTAGATGAGCAGTTATATAGCTAACACAGTTAAGTATCAACCATTCTAATCCCATATTTTTGGCATTATTCCATTGAAAGAGTTTCACCATAGCCTTGCTATGACTCAATTTTTTCAATGGAATACTACTCAAAATCATTTTGTTCAAAGTGTTCTATACTTAATCGTGTTAGCTATAGACGTTATTTCACACACATTGCTTATATCCAACATTGCAAACTAGCTACCAGCTCAGAATCACAAGAGGCATGAGCAGTCGCAACTGCATAAAAAACTTGAGCAGACATATCAAAACCATCGATCACGCTAACTTGCTGATTATTATCGACTATCGCAGGCCACTGTATTTCATTCTCAACACATTTCATCACCTGAAAAGTGTTTAAACCAGCCGACAAACCACACCCATTCAATTTCAACAGCGCCTCCTTGCGCACCCAAATACGGTAAAACACATGAGCCTGCTCATCAATAGGTAACTTCACTAACTCAGCAGCTTCTTGCTGAGTAAAAAATCTCTTTGCCAGTGATTGCAAAGCACAACGATTTTTGAACACTTCAACATCAACACCAATCGGATAATCCGCCAATCCTATGATTCCATATCCTGTCGTATGTGATACATTAAAATGTAACAATTCTTGAAAGCCAACAGCCAGCAGGGGTTTCCCACGCGACAAATATTGAAACTCAACCCGTGACGGATCAACACTTAACTGCTCACCCAATAAATGACGCAGCACACCTCGAGTCAAGGTGTAAGCATCGCGATCACATTGAAAATGAAACTGATCCGCTTTTATACATTCGTCAACTGATAAAACTGCACGACAACGCGGGTACCAGTCAATGATTCTTTTAAAATCCAACCACCACAACCAAGTATTCACTAATTTTACTTTCAATCAATTTCCTGTATTTTTTTTCTTACCTTGCTATGGATAATACACCATGAAAGCACCGGAGTTTTGACATGCCACAAACCAGCATCGGGTTCAGCTTAATTGAGCTCATGATCACAATGATCATAATCAGCATACTAACAGCACTCTCAATACCCACATACCAAAATTATATCAAAAAAGCTTATATTACAAGCATCATAAGCGAAACAGATCCCATCAAACTTGCAATCAACGTATGCTTTCTAACTCATGGCAATCTCAATGACTGCTTGACCCAAGGAGAAAATGGTATACCACTTCCTCCTACACAAGAAGACAATCAAGTCATTCAACAAATTCAAATCAGCGGCAACGAACAACGAGTTACTATTAACAGCATTCCCAACTCGCACAAAACAGGACTAAAAGCAGACGAAACGTATCAGTTAATCGGCAAAATAGAAAACGATGAAATACATTGGACACAAGCTGGCAAGGGATATGAGAAATATTTTAAGTAAACTCTTACTCATACTCTGCATCATATCACTAGAAGCATGCCAGAGCTCTATTGTATCTCAAGAAAAACGAATAGAAGCAGCACAAGCAAATGCCTCATTGTCCACCTACTACCTATCGCACAATAATATGACAGAAGCCAAGACAAAACTGTATCAGGCAAAACAACAAGCTTCAAATAACCCAATAGTCATTGAAAGTGAAGCAATTTATGCAAATAAAACCCACAAAACATTACAAGCAAATGAGCTCTATCAGCAAGCAATCGCACGAAACCCTTGTGCCATATTTATGAATAACTACGCCATTTTTTTATGTCAACATCAGCATATAAAAGAAGCTCTACAATTTTTCTCTCAAGCACTTAGTGTCACACATAACCTCACAACAAAACAAGCTATCATAAAAAACCAACACGCCTGTCAACTCATGAACGTTGATGAGAATAGATAGACATAATCAACCCAAACCCTGCCATTAAAGTCACCATAGAGGTGCCACCATAACTAATCAGCGGCAAAGGAATACCAACAACTGGCAGAATACCAGTCACCATACCAATATTCACAAACATCGAGAAAAAAAACATCATCGCAACGGACGCACTAAGCAACCGACTATACGTATCTTTTGCCTGCAAACTTAAATAAATACATCGACCAACAATCCAAGCAAACAACAATAACAAACAAACAACTCCAATCAACCCCAGCTCTTCTCCACAAACTGCAAAAATAAAATCCGTTGCATGTTCTGGCAAAAACTGCAAATGAGATTGCGTACCTTGCAACCAACCTTTACCAAACAACCCTCCCGAGCCGATTGCAATTTTTGATTGGATAATATGATAACCAGCGCCCAACGGATCCCTTTCTGGATTCAGAAAAATCAACACGCGTTCTTTTTGATAATGATGCATCATATGCCATAGTATCGGCATTGATACACCCATCATGCCAAGCGCACCACCAATCAACCACCAACTCATACCCGCTAACACCAAAACGGTACTTCCAGAGACAAATATCATAATTGCTGTACCCAGATCAGGTTCTTTTGCTGTTACCAAAACTGGTAGCAGTAGAATTACCAAAGCAATCATGATGACTCGCACAGAAGGTGGCGACACTTTATCATGAAGAAACCAGGCTAACATCATTGGCACACCAAGCTTCAACAATTCGGAAGGCTGAAAACGAAATAGCCCAAGACTGAGCCATCGAGTAGCTCCTTTCCCAGTATGACCAACCAACAAAACAACAACTAGAAGAAGCACCCCTGAAAAAAACACAACTGGACTGTATTGATACCACTTATGAGGTGGAACCTGTGCCACCAACAACATCACACCAAGAGCAAATAAAAAACGAATTGATTGTCGAATAACTTCTGCCCAAGACTCATTACTGGCACTGTACAAAATAAAAAAGCCAAACACTACCAGCAAAATAATCCCCGACAACAAAGGCAAGTCCAGATGTAACTTACGCGCCCACAAGTGCAACCATGACTGCTTTTTAATTTGAAAACGTTTCATTGTTTATGAGCTCTTGGCGTTTTTGATATCTTCAACAGATAAGCATCAACGACTTTCCTCGCAACCTTAAGAGACTGCCTAAGCTCAGCATGCTCAAGAATAATCGCCAGTGCGATTTTGGGTCTTTCAACTGGAGCAAACGCAACAAACAATGCATGATCACGGTATTTAAAAGGGATGGAATAATTAGGTTTATACTGATACTTTCTTGGCTTATCCACCTGAGCAGTTCCAGTTTTCCCCGCAATAGTGTAACTAGGATGCCTCCCATAAGGCAATCCAACACCACGAGGGTCAACACTATCAATAACTCCTTGCATTGCACGAATAACCCAGCCCCAAACTTCAGGGTGATGCAACAAAACAGCCATCTTCGCAACAGGCTTCACTTCTTCCACTAAAGCACTATTTTTATCCACTGCTGACGCCACTATTTTATTGATCAAGGTTGGCTGATAAGCAACACCTCGATTAGCCAAAATAGCTGTTGCAAACGCCAACTGCATTGGAGTAGCCAACATATAACCTTGCCCAATACTAGAAATAATCGTATCCCCACTATACCAACGCTCACCTATATGCTTACTTTTCCACGCTGGACTAGCCAAAATGCCAGATCGCTCACCCAATAACCCAACCTGCGTTTTTTCCCCAAAACCAAACTGTTTCAAACCTGAATCAATCATAGGCATTCCCATTTTCAAACCCAATTCATAGAAAAAGGTATCACATGAAACAATAATGGCTTTGCTGACGTTAACCAAGCCATGCCCTCCTATTTTCCAATCATGATAAACATGGTCATTATGTGGCAACCGAAAGTACCCAGGATCTTCTATCGTAAAATCAGGGGTAATGACTTGATTATCGAGGGCAAACAAAGCCTCAAATGGCTTAATCGTTGAGCCAAACGGGAACTGTCCATGCACCGCCCTATTGAATAAAGGATGAGAAACAGAATGAGAAAGCATGTCATATTTTTTTTGACTAATCCCCGATACAAACCAATTCGGATCAAAACTAGGCGTGGAGGCCATTGCCAACACTTGCCCAGTTTCTGGATCAATTGCCACCAATGCCCCAGTGAATGGTGCCAACGCCTTCATCGCAATCGACTGCAATCGACTATCTATTGATAAGTAAATATTCTTACCCGATGTTGGCGGCACTCTTTTCAAGAACCGAACGGGTCTTCCATCGGCATTAATCTCCACCTCTTGATAGCCTGTTGTTCCATGCAAATTAGCCTCTTGCGCCTGCTCTATACCCGTTTTACCAATAAACTCATTAGCACCATAATTGCTTGCATCAACCTTCTGCAAATCTTCATCAGTCAGGTGCCCAACGTAACCAACCACTGGAGCCATGACGTCATTCATAGGATAAACACGAATCATGTGTGCACGAACAAAAACCCCAGGAAAACGGTAACGATTCACGTAAAAACGTGCTGCATTGACTTCGCTCAACTTATCAATCAGTGAAACCCGTTCATAAGCTCTATGCTGCATGAGTCGTTTTTTAAAATGCAATATTTGAGCTTGACTAATCGGCAAAATTTTCTGTAACGATTGCAGCAATTGATTAATCGCTTTCTTTCCGCCTCGAATATTCGCAGGAATAACCTCCAGACTATCAACTAATTTATTTTTTGCTAACAACACCCCATTTCGATCAAAAATTAATCCGCGATTTGGTGCTATCAGCTGTAAACTAATTCGATTATTACGAGACATGGTAGTGTAACGATGGTGCTCTATCAGTTGCAAATAAACCAAACGTGAAAGCAACAACCCACTTAAAAAGATAATGACACTTATCAGCACCCACACTCTACTACGGAAAAGCATTTTTTCTTTTAAATGATTCTTAATATACATTACTTAATTCGCGCGGTGATAAGGGTGGTTTTTATTAATCATCACCGCACGATAAAGCTGTTCAACGAGTAAAACTCGTACTAGCGGATGAGGCATTGTTAAAGCAGACAACGACCATTGCAGTGAACATAAATCATATATAATCGGTGATAGACCATCAGCACCACCAATAATAAAATCCACAGTAAAGCTCTCAAGTTGCCACTGTGTTAACTTCTTTGCTAAGGTTTCAGTAGAAAAATTATGCCCATTCACTGCTAAAACAACCACTACACTCTGACTACTCAATGCCCCTTGAATCAGTGTAGCCTCTTGCTGCAACCATTTTGTAACACCCCCTGATTTGCCACGCTTCGCAGCTGGAATGGCTTTAATTTGACAATTAACATCAACAGGAAAACGTTTCAAGTAATCGTGCAACCCCAACGCAATCCATTCAGGCATTTTTTCACCAACCGCTATAATATTAAGCTTCATAAGAAATATCACTCAATAATAGATGGATTTTCCCAAAGCTTTTCTAGCTGGTACTCTTCACGAATATCTTTCTGCAGGATATGCACCATGATCGAGCCTAAATCAATCAACAACCACTCACCACTTCGTCTTCCTTCAACACTCAGTACTTCACAGTCTTCTTTTTTCACGGCTACGATCACATAATCTGACACGGCTTGAACATGTCGCTTAGATCGCCCTGTTGCAACAATCATGCAATCACTAACTGAATTTTTTCCAACTAAATCAAAGCAATTTACTGACTCTGCCTTATTTTCTTCAAGTACACCAACAATTAATTCCTTTAATTCAGATAACTCACTTAGAGATTTCATTATTTATTCCTGATAGTATGTTATAGTTAATTCTACACAATTCCTAAATACTAAATATGAATATTCATATTCTTTAATTTCAAACAGCAAGAGAAAAACCATGAAAATAAGAACGTTACTTCTTCTTGGCACCTTTCTTACTCAAACTTGTTTTGGGCTCAACCTCCAGCAACATCCAGAAGTTAAAGCATTTGTAGAAAAAATGGTAACACAATACCATTTCAACCAAAAGCAACTCACCCATATTTTTCAACAAGTACATCTTAAGCCTAGAGCCATTCACGCGATGAAACACCCAACAGAAGCACTACCATGGTCAACCTACAAAAAATTATATGTTACCAAAAACCGTATTCGCAATGGTGTTGCTTATTGGCACCAGCACCAAGATGCATTGCTCAGAGCGCAAAAAAAATATGGCGTCCCATCACAAATTATTGTCGCCATCATCGGTGTTGAAACACGATATGGCGCAAACACGGGGAAATATCGCGTCATTGACACTCTTTCAACCTTTGCATTTAATTACCCCTCAAGAAAATCATTTTTCACCAAAGAATTAGCACAATTCTTGCTACTTTGCCGTGAACAACACTGGAACCCTTTGAAACCACTAGGGTCGTATGCTGGCGCATTGGGACTACCTCAATTCATGCCTTCTAGTTATCGTCATTACGCAGTTGATTTCAACCATGATGGCAAAATAGACTTACTGCATAATACTGATGATGTCATTGGTTCAGTGGCAAACTATCTGTACAAAAACCACTGGAAAGAAAACCAAGCCGTCGCAATCAGTATCAATCCAAACAAAAAGACTGTAAAGAATATAAGCTCGTTAATATCAACAGGTGTCAAGCCAAATACAACAATAGGCTTATTAAAATCACATCATATTGCAAACACCAGCAAACTTGCAGATAAAACACCCGCACTACTCATAGAGCTACAAGGGAAATCAAGCAAGATTTATAAAGTTGGATTACATAACTTTTACGTGATTAGCCGTTACAACCCAAGACAACTTTATGTCATGGCTGTGTGTGAACTCGGCCAAAAGATCAAGCATGCACTGATGATCTAACTTACAAAAAAGGGTGCATAAAGCACCCTTAATCATTCGCTCACCCTACTAAAACATACCAGAAATTGCACTTGCAATACCATGTGCTAATTGTGGTTCAGCGACTGCAAATTTCAAATTCACCTTGTCTGCAGAACTCACTATACGCACTTGATAACGTTGCCAATGACTAGCACCTGTACTGCTAGACTGAGAAACTGTTGAGGTTCCTTGTTGTAAATTAGCAACCGTGCTTGTTTTGATCGCTTTGTTGGTTTTTTCAGAAAGCTGTACATCAGTCACCACAACATAGGTAACGTCCTTGATAAAGGCACTCGCAATTGATCCAATGGCAGCACCTGCTAGCGCACCAATAGCAACACCCGTGTTACTTTTAGAAATAGAACCTGCGACCCCGCCTAAAACGGCGCCACCAAAACCACCTGCCAAGAGGTGCTGTGCATCACTAAGAGATTTCACTTGACCTGCTTGACGCACATTTGCCTGCAACAAATAAGTTGCCTTTGCTGGATCACTCACAATCTTATAGCCTTCTTGTTGCAAACTAGACTTAATTTGATCCCCCACACTTAATCCATTTTTGCCTGAAGTATTCCTAACTTGCAAAAAAACAGTACGCTTATTAGCAGCAACAGGTTGCAAAAACACTGAGTTACTCACTTTTGTTTCTACATCTAAATTGCGATGCTGGATGAGCGTGTCCGTACTCGCACAACTGGCGAGCATTAATGCTACACCACCCAATATGAAATTATTGATAATCTTATTCATGATACAAATCCTCTAAATCAAAATTATAGTTTATTTTAAACCACCTAAGGTTGCCTCGAAATTTTCCTTGGCGCGCTCAATCAGTATTTCTTGAGCAACAGAAACTTGTGCTGAATCACCACCCCAAACTCTCAATGCATCTTCTTGCAATGCACGCCCATAAGAAAAACTCAAATGCCATGGCAAATCATGCTTGGCATTCATTGCTTTTAAGTGTGCAGTTGCTTGCATAGGCGTTTGCCCTCCTGATAAGAAATTAATACTAGGGACAGCACTAGGCACAGTACGCTTTAATATCTTCACAGTTTCATCAGCCACCTCTTCTACTGAAGGTTGATTGGCCGAACCCTTACCAGCAATCACCATACTTGGCTTTAATATAATATGTTCTAAACACACTTTATGTCGCGCTAACGCCACAAAGACTTGTCTTAAAACCATCTCACTCACAGTAGCACAACGCTCCAAGGTATGCATACCATCAATAAGCACTTCAGGCTCTACAATCGGCACCACACCTTTAGATTGACAAATGGCAGCATAACGTGCCAAACACTCAGCATTTGTCATCACAGCTATATGTGACGGCAAATGATCTTCAATACGATACACTGCGCGCCATTTAGCAAAACGTGCTCCTGCAATAACGTAACTATCTAAACGCTCAGGCAGCCCATCCAGACCTTGTGTGATTTTCTCTTCCGAAGTATTCACCAAGTCAATCAAACCTTTGTCCACTTTAATCCCAGGCATCACGCCTTGTTGAGATAGCACTTCAACCAGCAACGTACCATCACGTGCAGACTGCAACAAAGTCTCCTCAAATAAAATGGATCCTGCTACATAGCTCCCTAAATTAGGGGCTCGAAATAACATCTCACGATAGTCACGGCGCGTATCTTCTGTTGAAACAACCTGAATCGTCTCAAAGCGCTTCGCAATCGTTCCTGTGCTCTCATCAGCAGCTAAAATACCCTTTCCCGCTTGTGTTAAATGAGCAACTGTTTCACTCATTCTCTCATGGCTTTTATCAACTTGGTTCACTGTATCTCCAAAATCTCGAATGGTGGGATTATAACACTACATTTTTGTTAAGAAAACGAGTATATTATCGCTCATTATCAATTTAGAGCACTCTCAATCATGTCGAGCACAACATCACAACCCACAACCACCACCAAAAAATTACGCAACATTGCTATTATTGCCCATGTAGACCATGGAAAAACTACACTGGTCGATGCACTATTAAAGCAATCTGGCACTCTTGATGCTCGGGCAGCCACACCAGAAAGAATGATGGATTCTAACGATCTAGAAAAAGAACGAGGCATCACTATTCTCGCAAAAAACACAGCAATTCAATGGAAAGATTACCGCATTAACATCGTTGACACTCCTGGGCATGCAGATTTTGGTGGTGAAGTTGAACGTATTTTATCCATGGTAGATTCTGTGCTTCTCTTAGTTGATGCAGTCGATGGACCCATGCCTCAAACTCGCTTTGTCACTCAAAAAGCATTTTCACACAATTTAAAACCCATTGTTGTTATTAATAAAATTGATCGACCAGGTAGCAGGCCAGACTGGGTTGTGGATCAAGTATTCGAACTCTTTGATAGCCTAGGCGCAACCGATGAACAATTGGACTTTCCTGTCATCTACACTTCAGCACTTTCTGGCTACGCAAAAATGGAACTGAGCCAAGAAACAGAAGATATGACTGACTTGTTTCAAACCGTTGTGGATCAAGTCGAAGCACCTCAAGTTAACGCCGAGGGGGCATTCCAAATGCAGCTTTCTTCACTCGATTACTCCAGCTATGTTGGTGCCATTGGTGTCGGCAGAATTACTCGAGGAAAAATTAACAGTAACTCTCAAATCACAGTAATTAATAGCGCTGGTAAAACTTATAACACAAAGATTTTACAAGTCTTTGGTTACCTAGGTTTAGAACGTATTGAGGTAGACAGCGCACAAGCTGGAGATATCGTTGCAATCACAGGTATTAGCGAACCTAAAATATCAGATACATTATGCGCACCCAATCAAGTTGAAGCATTACCCCCACTCACTGTAGATGAGCCCACCATCAGCATGACATTTCAAGTCAACACATCTCCTTTTGCAGGACAGGATGGAAAATATGTCACCAGCCGCCAAATTAGAGAACGCCTACAACGTGAGCTGATTCATAATGTTGCCTTACGAGTCGACGATACTGCTGATCCAGACAAATTCAAAGTTGCAGGCCGTGGAGAATTACACCTATCCGTCCTGATTGAAAACATGCGTCGAGAAGGATTTGAACTGGCTGTATCTAGGCCCGAAGTTGTACTCAAAGAAGTAGACGGTGAAGTTCAAGAACCTTTTGAGTCCTTAAGCATGGACGTAGAAGAACAACACCAAGGCACAATGATGGAAAAAATCGCGCTTCGCAAGGGTGATTTAACCAACATGATGCCTGATGGTAAAGGTCGCGTGCGCTTAGAATACATGATTCCATCACGTGGACTCATCGGTTTTCATAGTGAATTCATCACCTGCACATCAGGCACAGGATTGATGTACCACGTCTTTGATCATTATGGTAAAAAAGCAACTGGAAGCATCACACACCGTAACAACGGTGTTTTGATTTCAAATATGGCAGGTAAAGCAGCCGCTTATGCCTTATGGAATTTAGAAAGCCGTGGCAAAATGCTAATCGACCCACAAACTGAAGTTTACGAAGGTATGGTGGTTGGCATACACACACGTAACAATGATTTAATTGTTAACGTTATTAAAGGCAAGCAACTCACCAATGTTCGCGCCTCTGGCACTGATGAAAACGTTGTACTCACTCCACCCATTCGCTTAACATTGGAACAAGCCCTTGAGTTCATAGATGATGACGAGCTGGCTGAGGTCACACCAAGCACCATTCGAATTCGCAAGAAGTTTCTTAAAGAACACGAAAGAAAACGAAAGAAAACGAGCATCTGAAAGCACATAGGAACTATACCCAGCACCTTGGTGATGGATATTATACAGCATACTTAAAAACAAGGAGCAAGCATGATCAATTTAAAACGTTTAATACTCATAGGGGTAAACATCATTACCTTATGCTTGTTAAGTAGTTGCGCAACGACTCCTTCAACCTCTAGCAATCCACAAGATCCTTTAGAATCAATCAATCGTCCTATCTTTCGTTTCAACAACACGCTAGATAAAACAATCTTCGCCCCTGTCGCTAGTGTTTATCATGACGTCGCCCCCAGTGCAGTTCAATCAGGTATCAGCAATTTCTTCAGTAATCTTCACCAAGTTCCTAATGTTGCCAATGATTTACTACAAGGAAAAGTTGCTTATGCTATGGCTGACACTTGGAGATTCTTAATCAACTCCACTGTTGGATTACTAGGATTATTTGATGTAGCATCCCATATGAGCCTGCCTCCACATCAACAAAGTTTCGGGAAAACGCTCGCCACGTGGGGATGGAAAAACTCCAGCTACATTGTACTGCCCTTCTTAGGTCCAAGTACAATACGTGACACCATTGGTATCGCACCAGATTATGAAGTGAGCTTATGGCCATATTTCCAACCAGGTGATCGAAACGCATTATATGTAACGGACAAGCTAAATTTACGCGCACAATTGCTACCTAAAGACAAGCTATTGAAAGATGCATTTGATCCATATGCATTTGTCCGCAATGCGTATCTACAACATCAAAAATTCATCTTACAACAAGATCAAACACCACCTTGGGAACCAAACGAGCATCGTACACAACAAAGCCCAATACCAAGCGCACAGAGCAACTAATAAAGACGATGACTGTACTCCACGTTGCCCTATTTGAACCTGAAATCCCACCTAACACAGGCAACGTAATGCGCTTGTGTGCTAACACAGGTGCACAGCTACACTTAATTCATCCGCTTGGGTTTGAACTTGATAATAAAAGACTACGACGTGCTGGTTTGGATTATCGAGATATTGCACAAGTAAAAGAATATGAAAACTGGGCAGAATTTCTCAAGCAACATTCATCAAAACGCATATTTAGTTGCACCACCAAAGCACAACAAAGGCACTCCCATGCTCATTTCAAAAAAGATGACATATTGTTGTTCGGACCAGAAACTCGAGGACTACCTGATGAAATATTGCAGCTCGCACCCTCACAAAACATCAAAATTCCAATGGTAAAAAACTCGAGAAGTCTTAACCTATCAAATGCCGTGGCCGTTATTTTATTTGAAGCGTGGCGTCAGCTCGAATTTGATGGCGTAAATTAGCCAATGTTTCTTGATAATTTTCACTAGAGAAAATTGCTGAACCCATGACAAACACATCAACCCCCGCACAAGCCAGCTGAGAAATATTATCCTGATTAATGCCACCATCAATTTGTAATGTAACTGCTGACGCTAATTGATCCATTTTTTCCCTAGCAGTAACCACTTTATCGATGACACTATCCATAAACACCTGCCCTCCGAATCCTGGATAAACAGACATTAGCAATAACAACTCAAGTTTTTCCCAAAAAGGATCAACACTAGTCAAATCAACATCAGGATTTAGTGCTAGTCCAGCCGTACAGTTCAATTGATGAATCAAATCTAAGCTACGATCAACATCCTCACTGGCCTCAGGGTGAAAGGTAATATGCGTAGCCCCTGCCTGTGCAAATCTCTCAATCATTAAATCAACTGGTTTCACCATCAAGTGCACATCAATCGGCGCAGTCACACCAAAGTCACGTAAAGACTGACATACCATAGGACCCAAGGTTAAATTAGGCACAAAATTTTGATCCATAACATCAAAGTGAATCCAGTCTGCCCCAGCTGCTAAAACAGTATTAACATCTTCACCTAATCGAGCGAAATCTGCAGATAAAATAGATGCCGCTATTTTTTTAGCACTAGCCATGAGTAAATCTCACATGATTTGCCATATAGCTAACACGATTAAGCATCAACCATTCTAACCGCATGTTTTTGGCATTATTCCATTGAAAAACTTTCACCATAGCCTTGCTATGAATCAATTTTTTCAATGGAATACTACTCAAAATCATTTTGTTAAAAGTGTTCAATACTTAACCGTGTTAGCTATACTGTTTAATAACCTAGCCAAACGATAACCTGCCAAAGCCAATTGTTGCATTACAATAATACGCCCCTTGTCTAAATACTGTTGATTTGGACGCTGATTTTCAGGTGTTTTATAAGCAAAATTCACAGCCATTTGATGACTTTGCTGCGCCCAACTGACTGGATTAAAAAGTAATTGCTTAACAGCAAAATGATTTTGAGGAAATTTCTGCTGAATTTGATCACTCAACTGTAGCACCTGTTTTGTAATACGCTTGCGCTTGTATTTCAACAATCCCAACCCTTGATCCCATAAAGGATGTAAATACTTTATTTTCCCCATACGAATGGGATAAAAATTTCCACCTCGATCGCCGTTAGGAAACTCTCGACTATATAAGCTCGTCGTATGCAGAGGCTGTGTTATATCAGCAGTTACATGCAGTAAAAAACGCAGTGCAAACAATTGATCTTTCGCACTGGATTGCTTATTTTTCAGTATATCAACACAATGGAGGACAGCCCAAATTGCATTTTCTTTTGGTACATGTACAGGTGCTTTTCCGCCAGGCAAAACATCTGGAAGGTCAACAAAATGCCACCCGTTATACTGCGTCACTCCTTTACCTTTTAAAAAATCAGGCCACATCGCTCCATATTGAATTCGAGCCAGTGCTGAATAATGCTTATCCCCATGTTCTGTAATATGATTAACCCATGATTTAGCATTGGGTGTCAGATGTTGGTAAGCGATCACGGCAACCACTCGATGTCCAAAACTATCCCATGCAAAGGCAGCCTTCAAACAACCTGCAAGCATCAAGAATACCATCACCCCACTACGAATTACTGCTTTCATTAATTGTACTCTTTTAGGAACTGTAAACTTTCTCTTAATGTTATCGCACAAAGCTCAAAAATCAAGCTGTGCATCAATCTCATTTATGTTAGTATTTACGCCATTGCAACCAGTTTAGACCAACCAGCATGCCTCATCAATTTTTTGTATCTGCTTATGCAACTTCCCCATCAGGGCACTCATGGAGCCCAGATATAGAACACAACTATTTCAAGTCTCTCAGCTGCCACCCAAGCATCATTGGCATTGAGCATCCTTTTTTAACTCATTCAGATAAATACCCTTTAGATTGGCTCATAGCAAATATCCCTAACCACTGGAAGCTCACCATCACTCTCCTTCCAGAGTTCATGTCTGCGGCAAAAAAGCAACCATCATTAGGCCTTGCATCAACTTGTGAAAAAGGAAGAACAGCGGCATTACATATTATGGAAAAACTCCACCATTATATCTGCACGTTAAATCAGTTAGCAAATAGAACATTAGTCCATGCCGTTCATTTTCACACATTCCCCTATAATACAGATCACTTGATACTAGGCAGTCAAACAGCATTAGATCGATCCTTAAGGACAATCACTGAAATGGACTGGGGGAAAACAGCTCTAAATTTAGAGCATTGTGATTCCTTCATTCCAAATCAAACTGCCGAGAAAGGTTTCTTACCCCTGAACGATGAAATTGACGTACTGAAAGAATTCAACCATCAATACGGACTTGTTTTAAACTGGGGTCGCTCCGCAATTGAGGGCAGATCAAACACCACGCCTATCGCACACCTTAAAATGGCAAATGATGCTAAATTACTCAAAGGCTACTTTTTCTCTGGTTGCACTGATCAAGAGACTAGTGCATATGGCGCATGGAAAGACACACATATGCCACCTACAGCAATCATAGACAGCCGTTATCTAGATCAGGACAGTTTACTAGGTCACCATGAAATACAACAGACCATTGAGCAACTACACCCATCAACTTACTTAGGTGTTAAAGTCTTTAATCCCTCACAAGAAAAAAAACTTGAGGCGGCTATTCACCTCAATACAGATACAATAGATGCCATAAATACATTAACAGGCGCGTAACATATGTCATTGCAACCTATTAATCTTAGACGAATACTAGCGCCATTCTTTCTTCTACTAATGACAGTAACCCATGCGACTGCTTCACCTCTACAATATGAAATCAAAGGGGTTAGTGATGCTGCTAAAGAAAACGTTATCGCACGACTACGACCTATTACACCCCAAAAAACGCAAGCATCAAAAATTGATCACCAACAAACCACTATCTTTCTAGAAGACTCCATTCCCCAAATTAAACGAGCATTACAACCATTCGGTTACTTTCATACAACCGTATCTATACACCGTATCAACACATTAGAGGGCACTCCAGTTATTCAATTCGAGATCTCCCCTGGACCACGTATTCTAATCACCACATTCAAACTAACAATTAAAGGAGAAGGCAAAAATTTGCCCGTATTTTCTCGACTACTCAAGTATTTCAAGCGAACGATTGGAAAACCTTTCACTGTACCATTGTATGAAAAACAACAACAAATACTCTTCATAACGGCTCATAATGCAGGGTTTCCTCATGCAACCCTCACATCAAAACATGTTGACATTAACCCTATCAACAACACGGCACGTATCACCTTAATATTTAATACAGGCGCACGCTATTATTTTGGCAAAATACAGTTCTCTAAGATCCATTTTGCTCCACAGTTCTTACAACGATTCATTCCCTTTCCTTATCACCCCACATCACGTAACCATAAAAAAACGATCTACTCCTCTGCCTATTTACAACAACTACAAGAAAATTTAAATAATAGTAACTACTTCGCTTATGTACAGGTTGATCCAAAACTGCCTAGCCAAAAAACCAAGCATCAACAAAAAGCAACACACCAAGATACCACCATACCAGTTAAAGTCACACTCAAAGCAAAGAAAGCACGCCAATACCGTTTTAGTTTGGGTTATGGAACAGATACACGATTACGTGGAGCAGTTGGCATGACATTCAGACACCTGGGGTCAATGGGACACCATTTTGACATTCAGTATCAAACATCTCAGCGTGATAACACGCTACAATCTCGCTACATTATTCCAGGCATGAATCCACTCAAAGATCAATATAGTATTAACGCCAGCATTCAAAACAGTGACCTCACCATGGGACGCTTTAAAGTTTATACGACAGGGTTAAGCGCACTCCACACCTTAGCTATGGGTTGGAAACAAAGCGTCTCTCTTAACTTTGAACACGAATTTTCACGACCAAAAAATGCACCTAACTCAACCGATAATTCCCTAATACCCAGCATTTCTTGGTTGAAAACAAACAGTAACGATCCACTTTGCCCTAGCAAAGGATATCGTCTACACGCATCGGTAGAAGGAAGCTCCCAAGCATTGCTATCACATAACACATTTATTTCCACAAAGGTTGATGGAAAACTCATTGAGCCCATCTTCACGAGGCTGAGCCATCATAATAGAATCGTCACTCGAGCCACACTAGGATATATAGACACCAATAACGTGAACAATCTTCCGCTATCTCATCAATTCTTCACTGGAGGGTCAACAAGCATTCGAGGTTATACTTACCAATCAATTGGCACAGGTCACGCACTATATACAGGTAGTCTAGGGCTAGAGCATGCCATAGTGCCTCATGTCTATTTAGGAGCTTTCTATGATGTGGGAAACGTCAGCAACCATTTCTTTAAGAAATTCAAGCGTGGCACAGGTATCAATATCACCTGGGCATCACCCATCGGCGCCATTAATCTCTCTTACGCCAAGGCACTCAACTTGCCCGGGCAACCAATGCGCTTCCAGTTAAGCATGGGACCAGCTTTGTGAAAAAAAACATGAAGTTAAAAGCTATTTTCTTGAAAGCTAGTAGGTATATTACAACAACAATCGCCTTAACTTTCATTCTCATCTTATATTTTGCCACCACAACAGGTGGATTAAAGTTCATATTTTTCTTAACCAATCAATTAACACCGTACACTCTCCAATATCAACAACTGGATGGGCAACTATTGCATCATATTCAGGCAAAAGAACTGACAATAAGCATCAATCAGCAATCAATCACCTTACATCAGTTGCAATTAAAATGTCACTGGCTCGCACTACTCAAAAAACAATCACAACAACCCATTGCAACATTGCAAACAGATTATCAAAACATTGACCTCTCTTTACAACTGTTCAAAAACAAACATCACTATCAACTCACGGCACACAGTCAACAATTTTATAACACTCAAGGAACACTTTCTTTAGACAATCATCAGCTCATATTAAGTATCAAAAACACTCAGAACATAAGGGATCATCAACATGCAGATCAACACATCACAATGAATGGCAAACTCAATTTAATCACTAAACAGTGGGCACTCAATGCAAAAACAAAAGGGATCAATTTAGCAAGATGGCTCAAGCTTCCTACACTGCTTAACGCAAATATTCAAGCATCTGGAAACCCCACTGAAACAAACATTGCTCACTTCACACTCAATGGACTGATTAACCACAAACCAGTCAATCTCAAGCTACAAGGTCAAATTAAGGCACCTTATAGCCTGTCACACTTGAACACCTTTCACACAGTGCTTCATTATGATCATACTCTATTAGATGCACATGAAACAACGGCACACCAGCTCATATGGCATGCTAGTATTCCCAACCTATCTATCATCCACCCTGATACCACTGGACAACTCTCAGCCAACGGCAAGATAGCAAAAAACACGATACAACTTAACGTACACCTACAACACCTGCATTATAATCACCTCATCACTAAAGCAGTATCGCTGAATTTTGAAAGTCAACTAAACACAACACTAAACTTCCATTTAAAGTTGCATGCTAAACATATCAGCACCACTTGGGGAACATATCAAAGTGCATTATTAGACATTCATGGCACACCAAACAATCACACCCTAGCATTCACTTTAGCAGGGCAACATGGACAGCATGTTATGACGACGTTCCAAGGAAAAATAGCATCTGCAAAAAACTCAAATAACTCACCCTCAATCAACACAGTACTAACGCAATGGGAAAAATTCATAAAAAACACTCATTGGACATTAACGCTTAAGCATTTAACCGTCCGTTATAAGCAACAATTATGGAACCTATCACGTCATCTAACTTATCCAGTTTTGACATTATATCCGTCACAAAAAATCTCACTCTCTCCTTCATGCTTTATTAATCACAACGCAAAAATTCAGAGTATCTGTCTACAAGCAAACTATCAAAACTGGCAGCATTGGAAAGCACAACTACAACTCCAGCGTTTCCCACTACAAGGCGTCACTGATTATTTAAAACTTCCATTAAAAACAAAACATCAACTATCGGGAACAATCAACCTTCATAAGAATCAACTTTTTAATGGTCAATTTCATCTCAATGCTCCCAAACAAACAATTATTTCTACACACCAGATTCAACATAACCCAAGACTCCCTCTCGAGCTCTGGGCATCTTTATCTGGCAAAATTCACGATAGCCAATTAACAGCACACTTCAATATCCACAGTCAAAGCAATCAAGTAAATGCAGAACTACAAACAACATTACCTAAAACAAAAACAGCAAAAGATTTTCTAGCAGCCTTCCCTCACAATTTAACTAAACTGAAAAGCACCACTATCTTAGCAATACCAAAATTAAGCCAACTAAATCCTATTTTACCTGCAATGAACAAAGATGTTAGTCAACTCTCAGGAAACTTGGATGCAACCATTCATTTCAATAAACCACTAAACACAAGCACAACAACTGGACATGCCAAACTGACTAATGGAAAAATACACCTATCCGATTACGGTTTAAACCTCACTAACATCCAAATTAACGCTAAGACTGTATCAACATTCAATCAACCACAAATTGATTTATCTGCCAGTTGTGACTCAGGAAAAGGACACCTACAACTAACTGGAAACATGAAATATACTCGCCGGAACACCAATCACTTACCTAAAAACCAAGCACATAGCACATTTAAACTATCAGGAAAAAACTTTCAAATTCTTAACTTACCAGACTATCAAGTGATTGCTAATCCAAATCTACTTCTTCGATTATTTCATCATAAAATCACAATCGATGGCTCTGTAACAATACCTAAAGCAACACTGGCTCCCAGTAATTTTCAAAATGCTGTCCAACTACCCAGCGACATTCAAATCACCACAGAACAAAAGCACAAAGCAACACCCTATCAACTGTATAGTCATATTCAGTTAATAGCAGGCAAACAAGTTGCCTTAAAAGTACTCAATATCGCAGGACTCATCAACGGACAACTATCCATCAATATCTCGCCACATGCACCAGCACTAGCAAATGGTGTCTTAACACTTGCCAACGGGAAGTATGATGCTTATGGCCAACATTTAACAATTACCCGGGGTATTTTAAGCTACACCAATAGTCTCTTAATCGAACCTGCACTCAACATACAAGCCATTAAGAAAATCAATCAAGAAAATCAAGCCACCAACGCGATTACCAGCCCTCTCAAGCAGAGTGGACAATATCAGGTAGGCGTTGAAGTTACTGGGAAATTACCTCATCCCAAAGTATCTCTGTATTCAAATCCTTCTCTAGATGATACAAAGACATTATCTTTGCTAATTTTGGGCAGACTAACTAGCCCGACTGAAAATAATAGTGATAATGCTCAACTATTATTGCAAGCAGCTAATGCACTAAGCTTAGGGAACAGTAGTATCGGAAGTATTTCTAACACCCTAAAAAACACACTGGGACTCAATGAGTTTGGACTACAAACAACTAATAACTCGACATCATTACAACCCACATCAACCAACACTCAAAATACAAGTTTCATTCTAGGTAAATACTTAAGCCCACGTTTGTTTCTAAGTTACAGTGTCGGCCTTATTGACCCAATCAACACAGTCTCTGTAACCTACCGCCTAGATCGACACTGGTCAGCACAAACTAACAGTAATACAATGGGTACAGGAGGTGACTTGATTTATCAAATTGATAGTGATTAAAATATTCATATCACAATTTTAGTTCGATGATCACCATGAAAAAAATCATCCATCCAATTACAACACTATTTTTTTCTGTACGATGACAGCATGCACACATGACATTCCAACGAACTCAAGAGGGAGTTGCCGCTCAAGTTGACTCACAGTTCAACCATCAGCCAGATGACCGTTTTCTTCTAACCAAGATTTACGGTCACCAGCTCTTTTCTTAGCCAACAATTTATCCATCAAAGCAATTGATTTAATTTCTTCTGGCAAAGTCAACTGTACTAAACGACGAGTATCAGCAGCCATAGTAGTCTCACGAAGTTGCATCGGATTCATTTCACCCAAGCCTTTAAAGCGCTGAATATTAGGCACAGCACGTTTATTCTCCGCACTAATACGGTCCAATACGCCTTGTTTCTCATAATCATCCAGCGCATAATGCACTTGTTTCCCAACATCAATTCGATACAGTGGTGGCATCGCAACAAAAACATGCCCCGCACGCACTAGCGGTCTAAAGTGTTGTACAAACAAAGCACATAACAATGTTGCAATGTGAGCCCCGTCTGAATCAGCATCTGCTAAGATACAAATTTTATGGTAACGTAAACCTGACAAATCAACTTTCATCAAGCTGGCATCCTCATCAACCGAACAAGGGTCAATACCAATCGCAACGGCAATATCATGCACTTCTTGTGACGCCAAAACTTGATCAGAAGCAACCTCCCAAGTATTCAAAATCTTCCCACGCAAAGGCATAATCGCTTGTGTTTCACGATCTCTGGCTTGTTTTGCACTACCGCCTGCCGAGTCACCTTCCACCAAAAACAACTCAGAATAAGCCGGGTCTTGCCCCGTACAATCCGTCAACTTTCCTGGCAAAGCAGGCCCTGATGTTACTTTTTTACGCACCACTTTTTTGGCCACTTTGAGACGTTTTTGTGCTTGTCTAATCGCGATTTCTGCCAGATATTTGCCTGCTTCAACGTTTTGATTCAACCATAAGCTCATAGCATCTTTTACTACACCACTAACAAAAGCAGCACATTGGCGTGAAGATAAGCGTTCTTTGGTTTGCCCTGCAAATTGTGGATCTGCCATTTTTACTGAAAGCACATAATTACAGTTCTCCCAAATATCATCGGCAACTAACTTCATACCTCGTGGTAACAAACGATGAAGGTCACAAAACTCACGCATGGCATCTAGTAACCCAGAACGCAAACCATTGACATGGGTACCACCTAGCGCTGTTGGAATCAAATTTACATAACTTTCAGCAATATCACTGCTTCCTTCTATTGCCCAAAGAATTGCCCAATCAACCGCTTCTGTTGTTGCTGAAAATTGTCCAATAAATGGTTGCGAAGGAATGGTCTCGTCATCAGATAACTGTGATTGCAAGTAAGTCTCTAAACCTTTTTCATAACACCACGTTTCCGTTTCGTTGTTGACTTCTTGATAGAAAGAAATACTCAACCCTGGACACAAAACAGCCTTAGCACGCAAAACATGTTTTAATTGTGATACGGAAAATTTAGCGTTATCAAAATAACTTGCATCTGGCCAAAAACGTACAGAAGTCCCCGTATTTCTTTTACCAACTTGTCCAACTTCCGTTAATTCTTGCGCCTTAAATCCATCTTTAAACTGCATCTGATAAATTTTGCTATTCTTCTTAACATTCACAATCAGTTGTGTTGATAATGCATTAACCACAGAAATTCCAACACCATGGAGCCCACCCGAGAATTGATAGTTATCATTCGAAAACTTTGCACCAGCATGTAAACGTGTCAAAATTAATTCAACACCACTCACTTGTTCTTTCTCATGAATATCAACGGGCATACCACGCCCATCATCAATAATTTCAATCGATTGATCTTGATATAACTTCACTTCAATTTGATTAGCAAATCCAGCCAAGGCTTCATCTACGCTGTTATCAATGGCTTCTTGTGCTAAATGATTAGGGCGTGTAGTGTCAGTATACATACCTGGGCGTTTTTTGACTGGCTCTAGCCCTTTGAGTACCTCTAGACTTGCTGCGTTATATTGATCTGTCATAGTTATCCGTCGAATATTACAAGATTATAGAACAGATACTACCAAAATGATTTCAAACGGTATAGTTACCTCAAGAACACTTCAACAATCAAAGAAAAATTCTAATTTTAGAATGTAATAAAAAAACAACATCAAACAAGACATATAATCATTGAAAAAATGAACATAATAACCTAGGATGATTCAGCATATAAAATCTAATAGAGGAGAACATTATGCCTACCCCCCCATTATCCCCGACTACCCCCCCATTATCTCCGATAAATGTTGACTCAACAACAGCGACTCCATTAGGATTTGAAGCTAATTCAGATGAAGTAACAGCAATTTCAACAACTACGGATGTTCCAGAACAAACTAATATGGATCAGCTACTAGATAAAATTGCAAAATTAACTCCACCATCAACATGGCACTCGCTCAAATTAAGGAAAAATCATTCGAAACGACTGCGTGTCGCCTGGAAGTTATTACATGGATATACTAAAGCAACTGGTTGGTTCCATAGAAACACTGTGGATACCCTTGGCGCAGAAAAAACAACCATTCACCAACATTGCATTACTGCCATGGAGTCTAGTGCTGATTTCTGGGCAACAAGCGGAGAACAAAATATAAGAGATGAACTTATAAGCACTACTGATATACCATCTACTTTTCAAGCTTTGCGTCAATTACTAAATGCATGCGTAAGAGCAAAAGTACATCTTGTATTGCTAAACTTGCACTATAAAAAATCTGACACCAACGGTAAACTATACATGCGCATTGAAAACATGCGTGCTGCGCTATCCGTTGCGATCCTGGGTCTATCGATCCACGAACGAAGTGTGTTCTCACCAGAGGAAGAAATGGAGACAGCACTGTCGCTACCAACACCAGAGACAGCGTCCAGCAACGAAGCACATCTTACGGCTTTATTTGGAGCAATTGCACATTTTACAACAACACCTGCACTTCGCCATCACTGGGCTCACAGCATACGAAATGGCTGGAAAAAGATGCTGACATACCCTGCACTCGCAGAGAAAAACCGATGGTTTATTTCAGACACATTATCCCTTCAAAAAAAACATCTATATCAAAATTATATCACCGAGATGGAAAGCGTTGCTGTGGAATACCATCACCAACAAGACGAAGCCAATGCTTTGCAGTGCGTTCTAGATGCACTGTGCCAATTAATCGATATCACAATGAACGCACACATTCAAATTAGCAGAGTCAATCGCCAGAAACAACATGGAAAAAGTGCTGATAATGGCAAACTACAGGAACGCATTCTAAGAATACATACGCTTTTACTGAACTCAATCAACTACTTAGACCCCAAATACTATCAACAAGAAAGCATCAACTTTGACCTACTTCCGTTAGGTAGAGCTCCTGCTAGACACTGGGAATCAACTGGTACTGCTGGATTATATGTTCGTGACGACGGACATACACCTGCGCTTGATTAGTAAATTAGGTAGAAACAAAAAAAGGGTGCTTAAAGCACCCTTTTTTACTGCTCTATAAATCTTTAAGCAACCTGCAATAAAATCTTATTCAAGCGTTTAACAAATGCCATCGGATCTTTTAACTTGCCCCCTTCTGCGATAAATGCCTGATCAAACAACACATGTGATAACTCAGTAAACTGCTCATCATCAGCCTCTGTTTTCAACTTTTCAATAATTGGATGTTCTGGATTCAGCTCTAAATTTGGCTTAGAACCACCGCCCATCATCATACTTTGCCCTGCTGCTTTCATCATTTCTTGCATTTGCAAGCTCATGTCATGCGCCCCCATCACCAAACAAGCTGGAGAATCAGTCAAACGATCCGTCAGCTTCACATCGCTGACTTGATCTTTTAATACCTCTTTCATTTGCTTAACGACACTTTCAAAAGCTTTCTCTTGTTTTTTAGCTTCTTTTTTATCTTTTTTATCGTCTAGGTCACCCAGATCTAAATCACCCTTAGCAACAGACTGCAAATGCTTACCATCAACATCAGTCAAATGAGAAGCAAGCCACTCATCCACCTTATCTGTCAACAAGAGCACTTCAATGCCTTTTTTACGGAAAATCTCTAAATGCGGACTATTTTTAGCTGCCGCATAAGACTCAGCAGTGACATAATAGATTTTCTCTTGTTTTTCCTGCATCCGCCCAATGTAGTCTTCAAAAGAAGTTACTTGTGCGTCATTATCATTATGCGTTGAACTAAAGCGCAATAATTTAGCAATACGCTCTTTGTTGGCATAGTCTTCAGCAGGACCTTCTTTGAGCACTTGTCCAAACTCTTTCCAGAATTTTTGATACTTTTCGGTGTCTTCATCTTTCGCCAACTTTTCAATCATGCCCAATACACGCTTAGTGCAACCTGACTTCATGGAGTCGATGATGTGATTATTTTGTAGAATCTCACGAGAGATATTCAATGGCAAATCATTGGAGTCAACAATACCACGCACAAAACGCAAATAGTTTGGTAAGAGCTGTTCCGCATCATCCATAATAAAAACACGCTGCACATAAAGCTTCAACCCATGTTTTTGATCACGCTGATACATATCAAATGGTGCACGTCCTGGTAAATAAAGCAAAGTTGTATATTCTAACTTCCCTTCAACTTTATTATGTGCCCATAACATAGCATCTTCATAATCATGAGAAATATGCTTGTATAACCCTTGATACTCTTCATCTTTAATTTCACTTTTAGCCATTGTCCATAAAGCTGTCGCTTGATTCACTGATTCCCATTCAGGTTCTTTTTTTTCTTCTTTTTCAGTTTTCTTGACTTCTTTTGCCTTTTTCTTACCGGCTTTGCTATCTGACTTTTCGTCCTTTTTGTCACCCTTGTCTTCATCAGGTTTTGGCATATCCTTCATCATTTTTGCCATTTCTTCCATACCAGGCATGGATGACATATCTGGCATACCACCTGCTGGCGCAGAATCGTCTTTAAGCATTTCAATCGGAAGCATAATATGATCAGAGTATTTACGCACAATAGTACGCAAACGTGAACCTTCCAAAAACTCATCCTCACCTTCTTTCAAGTGCATGATGATGTCAGTACCACGTGATGGTTTTTTAATCTGTGCAATGTCAAATTCGCCATCACCTTTTGATGACCATTCCACGCCTTCTTTTTCACCCGCGCGACGAGAGCGCACGGTAACTTTATCAGAAACAATAAATGCAGAATAAAAACCAACACCAAATTGACCGATCAAATTAGCATCTTTGCTTTGATCGCCCGTTAGTTGACTAATAAATTCACGTGTTCCTGATTTTGCAATCGTACCTAGGTTGTTGATCGCATCTTCACGCGTCATACCAATACCATTATCACGCAATGTTAAAGTACGATTATCTTTATCAAATTCTAACCAGACTTTAAGCTCAGAGTCACCCTCGTACAAGCTATTGTCTGACAATGCTTCAAAGCGTAATTTATCTGCTGCATCTGATGCATTAGAAATTAGCTCGCGCAGAAAGATTTCTTTATTACTATAGAGCGCATGGGTAACCAGGTGTAATAATTGATTTACCTCCGCCTTAAAACCCATTTTCTCTGATTTATTCGCCGACTTATTCTCTTGAGTCATAACCTGCCTCTTAATGTTTCAATATTATCAACGTATATGGTTATTTATTGTGAAAATTTCAAGCAAATTGATCATGTTTTTCTAGCGTATTTTATTAATACTGATAGAATTTCTCAGCTTGGGAAGATAAGAACAATAGAAACCTATGTCAGACACCATCATTTCACTAGTCGATATTCAAAAGTCATTTGCCCACCACCCTCCAGTCACACCATTGAACCTTGATCATTCAATCGCGGAGAATTTCTCACTTTGCTCGGCCCTTCTGGCTGCGGAAAAACAACATTACTTAGAATGATCGCAGGCTTTATCCAACCTGATCATGGCAAGATCATCCTCGATGACAAAGAGATCACCCAACACCCTGCCGAAAAGCGACCACTGAACATGGTGTTCCAAAATTACGCTCTTTTCCCTCATATGAATGTTTTTGATAACGTTGCTTTTGGTCTCAGGTGTGCAAAAATGGAAAAGCAACTGATTCAACAAAAAGTCATGACTGCTCTCAAACGCACACATATTGAGTCATTACAAGACCGCAAGCCTGATCAACTCAGTGGTGGACAACAACAACGAGTTGCACTGGCTCGAGCCATCGTCAATGAACCTCGGGTATTATTATTAGACGAGCCGCTGAGTGCTTTAGATTATCGCTTAAGACAGCAACTACAACGAGAATTAAAAAAGCTACAGCGAGAATTAAACATCACTTTTATTTTTGTCACCCATGATCAAGAAGAAGCCTTATCCATGTCTGATCGCATTGCGATTATGAATCAAGGTGAGATCATCCAACTAGGCACGCCACGTGATATTTATGAAGAACCTGCTAATCTTTTTGCTGCACAGTTTATTGGTGAGGCCAATGTGTTTAACTGTATTGTCGAACAAGTGACCCAAACCCACTTAAGCACAACGATTGCGAATCAAACATTTTGCTTTAAAAACAAGCATCCATTGACACAAGGTCAAGCCATCCACATTATCGTGCGTCCAGAAGACATTCGGGCATGGCATCGCGATGAAATCAAAGATCATAACAATGCACTGGCAGGCAAAATCAAAGAAGTCATCTACAAAGGTTCAACCGTGGATCTATGGATTGAACTCAGCAACGGAAAAATGATTCAAGCCCATGAGTTTTTTGATGAAGATGATGCTGAACTATGCTACGACATTAATGAAACCGTTTTTATCAATTGGCTTCCTGATTGGGAAGTCATTCTTAAAGATGAATCAACGCATGATTAAAAGATTAGCACTCAGTATTAGTTGGATATGGGTAGGCTGTTTCATCATCTTGCCCTTCTGCGCTTTATTCCTCACCAGCTTCTTACATTCAGACACATTGGGAAACCTCCATCTACCACTTACTTTAAGTAATTATCAACAGTTGCTCAATCCACTGATACGTCACGTCATTTTTCACAGCATACAAGTCGCAACACTGTGTAGTTTGATTTGCCTAATCATCGCCTACCCTTTTAGCTGGATTATCACCCGACACATCAAAAATCCAGCAACACAAGCATGCTTATTATTCTTAGTGATCATCCCTTTTTGGAGTAG
>CBDBBL010000003.1:0-9117 GCA_965203125.1 Gammaproteobacteria bacterium
GCAAGCGCAACCAGTTTTTTGATCTGTTACTTTCACGTATTGGTGCGATGTTTTCATTCCGCCCTGTGATTGGAAACATTATTGCACTGATGGTTGCTTCCGTGGCGATGTTTTATATTTTCAAAGAGGTCAACCTTGCTGGATTTTCAAAATATCAATCTTACTTTGGGTTGGGAATTCAGGTTTTTGCCGCCATTCAAATTATCAAGTCAGCGACACGCAGTTTATTGCTTCCGTTCCTTGCTTTGATTTTGGGTTGTTCTGTTAGTCACTCGTTAGGTGATCATCAGATGTTATTCAATTTTAGTAAAGAGTTTTACCAGCACTTAATGATTGTTGGTATTATCGGGCTTGGCGTTGCCGTGCTTTCGATTGATTAAATCAAGTTATGTTGGTGGTACGATATTTTGCAACTGGACACAAAACGACCACCGATTACTAGATCATAAGTTTCAACGTGTTAAGGGGGTACGACCTCATACGCGGAATAATAGGACATAGTGTGATTTTCGTAGCGACTAAAGCCATGCCCGCAAAGGGATATCTCAGATAACTGTTAAAATCTCATAAACTCGACTCATTCATCCCAAAAACTACAGTTTTTGAGACTTGGCAAAAAAGATCAAAAATCACAGTAAACAACGTTGTCCAAATAATGTTTCAAAACTAAGACCAAAACAAAGATGTCCCAAAATAAGCACAATTATTGTTTTTGGAACACCTGAAACCATAGACTTCAAGGGCGACCTCCCCGATCACAGTTCTAGCAAGGGATAGAAGCCTATTTCAAAATTCAAATGTCCTATTATTCCGCGTATGAGGTCGTACCCCCGAGTTATCACTTCCATGATTAAAAATGGCATTCAAGAAAAGTGGTAAGAAAACAACCGCTGATGACTAGATGATATTTATCAGCACATTAAGGCAAAAATGACTATTGTTATCCACAATTTCTGTGGATAAGTTTTACCTCAATATTTTCATGCGGAAAAACGCAATAATTTTATAAAAAACATACGTTTATTTGTAGTTTCTGCTTGTGATTATGTGCTATTTTTGATAGTATTATAAGGGTGATAAACATGGCTTCGGAAGTGCGCCAACACTACCAAAGCCACTAACCAAAATTAACTAAAAAGGAGTTAAAATGGCTAAGTTCAGACTATCAAAACCATCTCGGTTTTTCAAAAGATTAAATCTTTCTAATCCATTTAAAAACAAGGTGGAAGTTCAAGCTGTCTCATGGCAAGAAAACTTTGCACGTTCTCGTGTGTCGGCTTTGATTGAAGCTCAACGCACAAAGTCCAACTAATCAACCATTGTTTTAATCAAGCGTGATTGTTACGTGTGTCTTGACTCATGACGGTCACGCTTACTAGAAAGAGAGATTTATTATGAAATCAGAAGCTGCTCTAGCTGCCAAAGCTATTCGATCAGAACTTAAAAAACTATTCCCTAAAACTAAATTCTCGGTTTGCTGTAAGAACTACTCATGCGGTAACTCGGTAACAATTCAATGGGATAATGGCGTAACCCAAGCAAAAGTCGACCAAGTTGTTGCCAAATATCAGTACGGTCATTTTGACGGCATGTGTGATATTTATCTGAACTCCAATCGAATTGATGGCATCCCTCAAGTTAAATTCGTCTTTACTGACCGATCCATTGATCCCAGCGTTTTACAACAAGCTTTTGACTACCTAAAAGAAGTGTATTCACCCTTCAAATCCGTTCAAAAATTGTACGATTTCATTCCCGATTTGAACCGCTCTGCTTATGAATACGTGATACGTGGCTTTAAAAACTATGACCTAACCAATGGTTATTGCACTGAGCAATACGGCAATCATGTATTTAATCGATGATATTTACACCAAGGCATAACGTCTTGGTGTGTCTTTCAACCTGTGGCAAAACATGAGGCAGAAAGCATTGAAGGACAGCGAACGAACAAGCACCTACTGGTGCAAATGAATTCACTAAGTAGCAATGGTGCTACCTAGTGAAAATGTGACGACGAGGTCTCGAACACCTCATCGCCACCCCACCATTAACTAAGATAGGAGTAGTTAAGATGGACACACAAAATCTATCAAAAACCACCCAGCCTTGCAAAATAGCAATGGCACATAACCTCAATCATTTGTATTGTTTTACGGTCATCTATGAGGAACGCAACCTTACCAAGGCTGGTAAAAAAGTTGGCAAAGCGCAAAGCCACATGAGCAACGTACTCAAGACTTTACGCGATACCTTCAAAGACAAGCTTTTTGTCCGTGGTGACAGTCAAATGCAACCAACCAAAAAAGCTGATGATCTGTATCAAGATATCAAGTTGATCCTACAAAATGTAACACAATTGATGACCAGCAAGGCATTTGATCCAGCAGCAGCTCAACATCACTTTAACATTGGGGTACACCCTTGCTTAGAAGTGTTGCTCGCTGATCGATTAGTGCAACTCAATTGGAATCATCCACAGCTAGACTTTAACTTACGCACACATCATCAATTTGATGACTGGAGCTTATTCACCCAAAAATCACTCGATGTTGGTATCGGCGTACATAACATTAAGCAAAGCGGTGTTGTCTCTCAGCCATTGTGTCGCAAAGCGTTTCAGGTGGTGATGGATCAACAACATCCGTTAGCTTTAAAAGTACAAGCTGGTCATGGTGATGGCGCGATGATAAGTATTGATGATTACACGACTTATCGTCACATCATCTCATCGAATCAACATGACTTGGTTGATAGCAACCTGAACTTTCAGCTTGAAAGGTTAGGTATTCGTCGGCAAGTGATGTTGGAAGGTTGCACCCAGCGTGAGCTTTATACCATTATTAAAGATACTGAGTATTTATTAACTCAGCCTGTCTTTGATGAAAGTGTATTGCATGATGCTGGACTGGTTGCACTGCCTTTACCATTTGAAACTGACCCATTACAGGTCGACTTGATATGGCATCGGCACAGTGATGATGACCCTGCTTTGCAGTGGTTACGTCACTTAATTATAACCAGCGTTATCGCTTAAAAAATATGGTAGGTGACGATACCATACTTCAAAACAGATAGAGATTTGTTTCGGCTATTTTGTTCTGATATAGTGATCGTTGCCAATGAAAGATAGGCACGAGTCCTCGGTAGTTCCAATACATCAGGCTCGCTATCAAATAACAACTTACAGGAGTTGCTAAATGAGTAACCGCATAGTAACCGAACCGCCCGAGGTTCACAATTCAAATACTTTAATAAACTGTCACACGATATCGGCGTTCAAAAGAGTGCTGTACCGGATGCACAGTGTTCTCAACGAACGACTGACGTCGACCTTTGCTGGCTGTCTTAGGACTTTTACCAGTGCGGCTCGTTTTGTTTTTGTTTGATTTTTAACCGTTGTTTTTCTACGTCTTCTCCCGTAAAAGAGCGTAGGTTAGTGGTCAGATAAAGCCCGAGTGCCACCTTACGGTGACACCTGTGGACACGTCGCATTAATTTTATGCCTGCACTTTAGTGCCTACATTGAGGCGTAGTTAAGCTCAAAGGAGTTTAGTTATGCGTTCTTCTATTCATGCCATCCAACCTAAGACAGGTGGTTTGTGCGTTTCTTTTTTATTGGCTATAGCGGTGAGTTCCGTTAGCGGTGTTGCCTATGGTGCAACACCGCGACCTTTATCCAAACCAACCACAAACAACAAAGTGTCACACGCTGATACCTTCAAGACTGTGGCTGATTTGCCCAAACCCGATTTTCAGTGGAAGAAACAACTGATCTTAAAAGCAGGGGTTGGTTATGCCGAAATTGGCGGTACTAATGCTGTTGCTGGCAATCAAGTGACTGCCATTAATGATCTTAATGTGGGGCTTGAGTTTGCTACCTATCGGCAATTCTCTTTTAACACCACTCTTGGGTTTATCACTGGTGATAAGACTTCTATTTATAAACCTGACGGCAATCGTAGCCAAACAACTGTCGAGCCTGGTCTAAATTGGATGCTAGGTGTTGAATCAAATTTTACTAAAAATTTGTATGCCTCTACATCTCTTGGCGTGTTGATTCAGCGTGTCGAAGGTATTAGCAATCGAACTAGCGTTCAACCATCCTATCAAATAGGAGTCGGTTATAACGTCACCCCTCGTGCCAGTGCCGAACTGGGTTATTACGGCACTTTAGGTAGTCCTCTCAAGATAGAAAATGATCAACTGCATGGTAACACCCGTTACAACGCAGGAGTTTTTAGCATTCGATACAAACTGTAATGCACTTTCTCAAACAATTATTAAATAATGGAGTATTCCTCATGATATCTAAATCAAAAAAACTTTCTTTCGCTCTTGTACTTGCCTTATCCACTGTAAGTATTAGCTCTACATTGGGTGCTGATATTCAAGACTGCTTGAAACAATCAGGTGCTATTAACACAGATGGCAGTCTCACTCAGCAGTTTGCCTCTTGTATTGATAGTGATGTTTCCATTGTTAACTCTTCTGCCGATCAAATTATCTCTAATCTTGGGCTGGATAACTTGCCTAGTAATGTTCAGTTAATTCCTACTAGACAGATGGAAGTAACTTTTACCTGTAACAATGGAACTTGTACTAACAATATCACGAACAATTCTGATGAGGTTGATTTAAAGAATACATTGTTCGCTGGAGTAAAAACCAGTTTCTTGAGCGTTCGATGCCTCTTTGACGTCACTACTCGCTACACCGACTCAATATCAGATATTGTCATCAACCCTTCTAGTAGTCTTTATGTTTACCTAGATCGCTCTAAAGGTTCTTTAATTAGAATGTCACGAAGAGCCACTGTGAAAACAGCTCCTGATGGTTCACACTTCACAGGTCAAGCTACTTCTGGTACAAAACTAATTCTTACCACGGACTTAGATTATTATGATAACACTCAAACCACCCCCACTATGACATTGGGTGGTGTTGTTGGCGGTGGTGATGGTTATATCGCTCACTGTACTGCTTATTTGATTAACCCAACTTATATTCAATCTTAAGAGGATGTTGATTATGAAGCGATTTTTTGTGTCCTTTGTCGGCATATTACCAGCGTTGTTTTTCAACGCTGGCTATGCTTCTTCTATTCAAATGATTACTTGCCGTATTGATCCAAGTAATCCTCATGTATCTGAGGTCTGTAATAACTTTTTAGATAGTAAATTACCTGCCCCCAACACCCATAACGTATCCAATCGTTATGCTAATGAGCTGCTTGGAGTCAAAACGATTTCAACTGCTCAAGGGCACTTTAGAGTGTATACCATTTTAGAGCAATCCCATTCAGATAAAACCACCCCATCTCATCAGGAGTATTCTCATGCGCGTTAAATTATTTCTTTTTGCTTCCTTGTCATTTCTAGCTTCTGTTACTTGTTTTGCCAGTCAACCACATATTCAAGTGGTCGACTGTCGATTTGATTCCAGCAGTATGAGAGGTGTCAATGCAAGTGCCAGTGCTTTTTCTAATTGCCAAGGAGTTTTAACACAACTCATTGCTCCTAATTCAATGGGTGAACCTCAAGGCGTCATTATCCATATCGACAATGCTGTCGGCTCTGATGGTGTTCCTTATCTTGTTTATACTGTTGCTAGTAACGCTTCTATTACACAACTTAAACTGCATAATAAAACACCAGTGGTAGGATGATGAGCGTGCGTTATTTAATAAAGAAAATGTTTGCCCACAGTCAAGTAGTTCTGCTTATTTTTACTGTTTTTCTGTTAGCATTTACATCCATAGCAGATGCTAAGATTGAAGTGATTGATTGTCATTTATCATCACCTCAAAATGGTCAACCTGTTAATCTAAGTCTCGATTGCGCTCAAAAATTAGCTCACTATCTGTCTGCGTATCATTCCCATCAAAATTCAAATAATGGCATATTGCTTAAAACTAGAATTGCTACGGTCAATCGGATCACTACCTCAACCCCATCACATAATGGATCAATGAAAGATGCAAAACATACTTTGCAAGCACGACAAGATACCTACCTACAATACGTTGTTTCTACTGATCAACCAACTAACGGTTCGAGTAAAAGATCGTATAGAAGAAATTCTTTAGCTGTAGATTTATTTGCACCGTCTATTTTTGCAACTAGTGCAGACACTGCTCGTCTTGCATTGGTAACCTGTCGTTCTGATTTTACCGATATTGCACATAATAGTGCCACATCACATGGCATCAATAGAGATTGCTCTCAACAACTTAATAGCATCATTCACACTGCTCCTTGGCAACAACATCAACAAGGCAACTTACAGGTCAACGGAGTCATTCTTGCCAGTCATGCCTTTAGTACAAATGGACATCATTTTATTACGTATACTTTGCAATATTACCCAAATACTTACGCTTTTATTTTCCAGTTCTTACCTAGAGTGATAACTTGAAAAAGAGGGAAGCCAAGAAGAAAGGCTTGCATCAACACTATCCATAACAAAGTTTCATGCAAATGCTAAACCTCGTTGTCGTCTAGCGTCAATCCATCGTCATTTCTTCTCAACTTTGGGGAGGAGGAGAACCACATCATAGCTATCACACCAGCTAGTTTGTATTCGCCTAACCCCTCATTGTTTGTGAGATTTAATCTTGATTATGCGTGCGGTGAACACACGGTATTGTTACATCATCCTCTCTTACCTATGATCATGGCTAACACATCACAAAACAATCCAATAGGAGACAGTATGCAAACCCATATCAAAAACGCTTCTTTACGTAGTCGGCACTGAAAAATCACCAACACAATGAAAAGTATAAAAAAATAGAATAAATACGGAGATATTTTCGACCGAAAATGGTAAAATCTGAGCAAGATTTACGGTCGAAATGGAGCAAAAATGATCAGGAATGCAACCCAGCTACCAAAGCAAGGAAGTTTCTTTGATATCGGATCACAACTTGATGAAAAACATCCGTTAATTGCTTTAGCAGAAAAAATTGACTGGGGATGCATAGAAAAGGAGCTATCACAATTTTACAGCACTGAAAAAGGCAGGCCAGGCAAGCCAATACGATTAATGAGTGGGTTGCTAATGCTTAAACAACTGTATGATTACAGCGATGAAATGTTGGTGTCACAATGGGTGATGAACCCATACTTTCAAAGATTTTGTGGTGCGATAGGGTTTCAAACTCAATTACCCTGTGATAGCAGTGAGCTAAGTAAATTTAGATCAAGGATAGGCTCTGTCGGGGTTGAGGTCATTTTTGCACAATCACTCAAACTACATGGAAACGCAGTGGAAGAAAAAATTGTACTGGTTGATACCACAGTACAAGAAAAAGCGATCACCTATCCCACCGACAGCAAATTGGCAATTAAAATTATTAATCGCTTAAACAAACTAGCAAAACATAATGGCGTAAAACAAAGAAGAACCTACATCAAAGAAGTCAAAGAATTGCGATTGAACTGTAGGCACTTTCGGCATGTAAAAAAACGAGCTAAAGCAAAAAAAGCATTAAAACGATTACGTACAATAGCGGGTGCTTTAATGAGAGAGCTAGCAAGAAAGCTACCTGAAGCAACCGAAGTTGAACAACAAGAAAACTTCAAGCTGTACCAAAAAGTGTTATCACAATCGCCCAAAGACAAAAATAAAATATACAGCCTGCATGCAACCGATGTGTATTGCATAGGCAAAGGAAAAGATCATGTGGCCTATGAATATGGTAAAAAAGCATCCATTGTAATGACACAAAAAAGCCAGCTAATCATAGGAGTTGAAAGTCACGATGAGCACATGCATGACTCTAAAACACTCAAGCCAGCTCTGGATGCAGCGCATAGAAATCGCCATAAGAAAATAAAAATGGCGGTAGTAGATCGAGGTTATCGTGGTGCACAAAAATATGTGGCAGAAGAGGGAATTGAAGTGTTGCTGCCAAAGCCACCACTGAAGAAAGACAATGCTTATCAGAGAGATAAAAACGAAAACTTTGTAGAAATCGAGCAGCGATTGAGCCAGTAATAGGACATTTGAAACATAGTTTTCGCTTAACGAGAAATTGGCTTAAAGGAAGCCAAGGAGATGCGATTAATTTATTAATGGTAGCGTGCGCGTGGAACTTGAGAAAATGGATAGCCATTTTCTTTTTACCCATTTTATTGGGGGTTTGTTTTTTCTAGATGGGTGGAGTAGCTCAAATTTGAGCACTATGAAAATCATATAGGCAAATATACTCAAGGAACACGTGCTAACATTGGCTTTTTTCAGCGCCGACTACGTATTAAGTTTGAAGTTTTACACATAGTGACAGATCACCACATAATCACCGAGCAAATCTTGTTGGATGGTGATTTGGTAGTAGCGTCTCGATGTTTCTAGTCTGATCATATCAACTCAATAGCAACTAGCTATCAAGTACCTCTTGACCATTTTTTCGTAACTCACCATTTGGTGAAACATATCGATATAGCGTTGCCCTAGTCACACCAAGCTCTTGTGCTAATTGACTGACGATCGTTTCTTTATTTCCCATAGCAGCTTGCGCTAACCTGACTTGTGACTTTGTTAAACCAAATTTTCGACCACCTTTTCGCCCTCTTGCCCGTGCTGATTCAAGCCCTGCCTTGGTACGCTCAATTATCAAATCCCTTTCAAACTCTGCTAGTGCTGCAAAGAAACCAAACATCAGCTTACCAGTTGGGGTTCTACTATCGATGTCAGCACCCTTCCCTGTCAGAACTTTTAAACCGACACCTCTATCTGTCAATTTTTGCACCACATTCACTAAGTGTTGTAAACTGCGTCCAAGCCGGTCTAATTTCCAAATCAATAAGGTGTCATTCTTACGCAATGACTTTAAACATGAGTCAAGACCTTCACGATTGCTGTTTTTTCCTGAGGTGGTGTCTGTATAAATTCTTCCTTCATCCACACCAGCGGATAACAAAGCATCAACTTGAAGATCAAGTGACTGACTTCCGTCTGACTTTGAAACTCTTGCATAACCTACTAACATAACCGTATACCAATCGTTCGTTTAATATACAACCTCAATTTTACCTCAAACCACCCCAACTTGTGTATATTATCCCGTTTCTTTTTTTATGGCAATCAAACCTATTAACTAAAAAGATAAAA
>CBDBBL010000004.1:0-87438 GCA_965203125.1 Gammaproteobacteria bacterium
TGACCGCAACAGCAGCGGGACAAGCAACTGTCAGTGATCAATTCACCTTGCAGGTTGCGAATACAAATGATGCTCCTAATTTAAATAATGCTATATTAGATCAAGTTGCGACAGAAGCGATGCCATTTAGTTTGACCCTGCCAAATAATATTTTTGAGGATATCGACGCGGATGTATTAACTTATACGGCGGACGTTAAATGATGGCAGTTTGTTACCTAGCTGGCTTAGTTTTTAATGCTGATACAGGTGTGTTTTCTGGAACACCCCCTACTGGCGAAGACCTTACGATTCAAGTGATAGCAACCGATCCATACGGGCTCAGTGCTTCCAGTAATTTTGAATTGCAAATCACAGGTGTATCTGATGGGCTCAACTTAACTGTAAATAACAGTGCAAATATTAGAACGGGTGAGACTTTGACAGCTAACCCTACCGTTACAGATGTGTTGACTAATGTAGTTAGTTTGGATATCAACGCTGTACTACATGAAGTGGGTGACACCGAAACTTTGAGTATTATTTTGGAGAATATCCCTGATAATGCATTACTCTCAAATGGGCAGCTTAATACAGATGGGCACTTGGACGTTGACGGCGGAAGAGCTCAATGATTTAACCTTAACTTTGCCAGAAGCAGTAGTGAGTGCAGGTAATGATTTTGATATTACAGTCACTGCGATTGCTACAGAAGCAGATGGTAGCGACAGCGTGGCGCAAACGGCAACGATTAACGTTGATTTGGTAGCGGCAACAAACGCTGATGAAGTAAGTGGAAGCACCTTTATTGGTGGGGCAACAGCAGACATCTTTTTTGGCAGTGATGATGCCGCAACACATGAGGTTTTTTATGGTGCTGGGGGTAACGATATCATTATAACTGGTGATGGAACAGCAACTGTTGATGCGGGTGCTGGCGATGATGTTGTCTTCAATGGTGCAGCAGCATCGACCTTAAACAGGTGGTGAGGGTAATGATTATCTAGATGGCGGACTGGGTAGCGATATGTTAGATGGAGGAGTAGGAGATGACCGCTTATTGTATGATGCCGCTGATGCTATAGAAGGTGGGGCAGGTAGTGATACTTTGCTTATTAAGCAAAGTGAAACACTCTATTTAAATAACGCAACGGTAAGCAACCTTGAAAACATTGAGCGTTTAGACATTAATGAGAGCACGGATGATTTTCATCTCAATTTATTAGGACTAGCGGCTGACCAAATATCATCTAATACCTCACTATATATTTTAGGGCGTGCAGGGCAGCAGCTTACTTTGGCGGATGACGCAGTGTTGCAGGGTAGTAGCACAGTGGATGGTCTGACTTACGATGAATATGTGAGTAATGGCAGTCATTTTTTTTGTGCAAGAGGGTGTGACAGTTCATTTGGATAACATTCATGCAACCCCGATAGAAGTAACTACTAATCTCAGTGGTCAGAACTTTGTCATGGAAGACCATATACCAGCACCATTAGCGATTTCCATCGCACCATTAACCAGTGACGATAATGTTTCGATTCGCTTTACAGGCTTAGATAACAATGTCAGCTTATCACTGGGATCAAGACAGTTGGATGGTTCTTGGTTGATTAGTAGCCCAGAAGACATCGCTAATTTATCAACGCTTACGCTTACTTCTGTGCAAGAATATGGTGTAGATATACCTAATGTAATTGTAGAAATCGTTCGCATTGATGATGCTGGTCAAGTTTATACAGGTACTGCGGATCCTTTTTATATTCACTTAACGCAAAATCAATTGAATGATAACATTCATGAGTACGACGATTTTGTTGGTTCCAATGGATAGTACAACCGGTTTTGTTGCAAATGGTTCTTTTGGAGAGGATGTTCTAGTAGGTAGTAGCGCCGGTGATTATTTGGAAGGTGGAATACACGCAGATTTTATAGAGGGTAAAGCGGGGCATGATACCTTGTTTGGTGATTTTGGTTTTGATACGGATGGCTCTACTAATGCCGCGAATCATTTTAGTGCTTCACAATCAGGTAGCGATGTGCTTTATGGTGGGGAAGGCAATGATACGATTTATGGTGATGAGCTTGATGGGTATGAAGTCATTGGTGGAGATGATGTTATTCATGGTGATGCTGGGGGGTGACGTCCTTTGGGGTGGTGGCGGATCAGATCAATTAGCTGGTGGTACTGACAATGATACTTTACATGGTGGACATGGCATTGATCATTTAGAGGGTGGCGCTGGAGATGATGTCTTGTATGGTGAGTTTTTTCACGCCACCAGATAATACAACCGATTATTTTGCTGGTATTGACCCCAGTAATGACCAGTTTGCAGATATACTACATGGTGGTGATGGGGATGATTTGCTTTACGGTGATATTGCAAACCCTTCAGCATCAGCAGGAGGTGCAGATATAATTTATGGTGGCAGCGGAGCAGATGTCCTCTACGGTGGGGGCGGTAATGATCAGCTGTTTGGTGGCTCAGGAGATGATACGTTATTACATGGTGGACATGGTGACGACTATATTGATGGTGGGGAGGGAGCAGATACATTACGTGGTGGTCCTGGGGATGATACTTTTGTTTATGATGCTGCAGACTTAATTATCGCAGGGGGTAAGAATTACGATACTTTATCATTGCAAAGCTCGACTGGTACTGTAGTGATTAATGATACCACAGCAAGTCATATTAGTAAGATAGAAGAAATTGATATGTCGACTTCATTAGACAATAGTTTGATGTTAGATTTAAGTGGGGTTGACAAGCTTAACAAACTTGATTGATCCTCATGGGGAAGGAACCACTAGTTTGCATGTACAAGGTAATAATGGGCAGCAAGTTGATTTGTCGGGTTCTCAAATGGCAGGATTACAGACAGGCATAACAAGCATTAATGGTGTTGATTATAATCAGTATGTAATCGATGGGTATAACTTATACATTCAAACTGAACTAAGTGTCATCTAAGCATTATATTCAAGGTGTTAGATAGCTTCTAGTCGAGCATAACTGGCTACTAGCCACTTGCTCCCAGATTGGAATTTAACTTGGATTCTTGCGTGCTCACCTTTGCCTTCGTAGTTCATGATAACACCATCGCCAAACTTGATGTGGTGAACACGTTGCCCTAATTTTAGGCCATTATCCGAAACAGTATTTTGTGTAATACTTGCTTTCGATGGTGTATGAGTACTTTTTTGCCATGCAGTGCGGGTTGTTTGAGAAGATCCAAATCGTATCGGGTTTAACAATTCAGCGGGAATTTCTGTCAGAAATCTTGATGGAGCATGATAACGTTCAGATCCATGCAGACGTCTTGATTCAGCGTAAGTCAACACTAATCGTTCCATGGCGCGAGTCATGCCAACATAGCATAAACGACGCTCTTCCTCTAAGCGTCCAGGCTCGTAGGCAGACATTTGATGAGGAAATAAGCCTTCTTCAACACCTGCTAAAAAAACTAAGGGGAACTCTAACCCTTTGGCAGAGTGTAGTGTCATGAGTTGCACCGCATCGCTAAAGTCATCAGCTTGATTTTCTCCAGCCTCTAAAGCGACATGAGCGAGAAATTGATTGAGTGGAGAAAGGTTTAAGGATTTTTCTTCCTCACTGAGTGAGTCGGTATCAAATCCTTTGGTCGCACTGAGCAGCTCTCCTAAAGTTTTCAACCTTAGCTTGCCCTTTTTCACTGCGGTCTTTTTGATACAATGCCAATAAGCCTGTATGGTGTAAAATGTGCTCGGTTTGCTCATGTAGTGGCAATAGCTTCAACCGTTGCTGCCAATTGATCAATAAGATTTATAAATTGCTGTACTGCATTTTTTGCACGTGAATTAGCAGTAGGGTGATCAGCAAAAGATGGCATGACTTGCCATAAAGAGCAGGATTTTTCTCGCGCAGATTCGCGTAAGAACTGCATTGTCATTGGGCTAATACCGCGGGTTGGTTTGTTGATGATACGTTCTAATGCTGCATCGTCATCTCGGTTAGCAATTAAACGCAAATAAGCTAAGGCATCTTTAATTTCAGCACGCTCGAAGAACTTTTGTCCGCCATAGACACGATAAGGGATATTAGCGCGTAATAATGCTTCTTCTAATACACGAGATTGAGCATTGGATCGATATAAGATGGCTGTTTCCTGATAAGGACGCCCTGTTTTAAACCATTGATTGATTTCATGAATAATAAAAGTTGCTTCATCTTTTTCATTATAGCCACAATACGTTTGAATGCGTTCACCTTCACCACGATCTGTCCATAAGTGTTTACCTAAACGGTTATCATTGTGGGCAATAACATGATTAGCTGCTTTTAAAATATGATTGGTTGATCGATAATTTTGTTCCAGTCGTATTAACTCAACATCAGAAAATTCTTTTTGAAAGCGGTGAATGTTTTCAATTTTTGCGCCACGCCAGCCATAAATCGATTGATCATCATCACCAACAATCATCACTTGTTTGCTTTTTTTTAGATCATTATCGCCAGCTAATAAGCTCAGCCATTGATATTGTACGCCGTTGGTATCTTGGAATTCATCAACTAATAAATGGGTGAAGCGTTGTTGGTAGTGTGTTCTTAGTTCTTCATTGTTTTTTAATAATAGTGTAGCGCGCAATAAAATTTCTGCAAAATCAACGAGGCCACTTTGCTGGCATAATTGATCATATTCTACATAAATGCGACGTAAAATTTCTTCACTATAATCATCAGAGGGTTGCAGTTGGTTGGCTTTTAATCCTTCATCTTTTTTGCCGTTGATAAACCACTGTGCCTGTTTGGGTGGGTTACGTTTATCATCAATATCCAGTGCTTTCATAACACGCTTGACTAAGCGAAGTTGATCATCACTATCAAGAATTTGAAAGGATTGTGGTAAGTCGGCTTCTTTATGATGGTAGCGTAGCAAACGGTGAGCAATACCATGAAAAGTGCCAATCCACATTGTGGTTGATCTTTCAAGTAGCTTCTCGATGCGCTCACGCATTTCCCCAGCAGCTTTATTGGTGAAAGTGACTGCCAATATGGCATAGGGAGATATACCTAGTTCTTCGATGAGGTAGGCAATACGATTTACTAAGACACTGGTTTTTCCACTACCTGCACCTGCTAATACCAGTTGATGGTTTGACGTTGCTACTACCGCTTGTTTTTGTTTGTCGTTGAGGTGGTCTAATTTCATCTGCGTTTGTGCCTGTTGTTTGCTTTTTGGTTGTATCATATTATTGATAATTTACTAGAAAAATTTAAGGTATTTTTAATTTCCAATAACTATGCGGCCCATGGCGATAACTGCTAATGAGTTGATTGTTTTTAGCCTTCTGTAGTAAGTAGCTTGTTCAGTAGAATCTGTAGATCTTCTAGTTTAGTAGTGCTCATAATGAGTCACATTCTAGCATAAAAAAAGAGCATCCAACATAATAGTTAAATGCTCTTTCGCTTAAAGCTGTTTGTGTTTAATTATGCAAAAATCGCACTCATTAAGTTCACAATTTCATGATAAGTTACGTCAGTTGTTTTAACGGCTTGTCTTAGTGTTGCTTGTTTGACTGAGCCAACAGTTGGAGATAAGCAAACGGGCATCGTTAAAACACCTGCATATTCTCCGACCATTCCAACGTATTTCATCACATTGTTACCATTGACGTTAACATGGATGTTGTTGAAATAAGGCACATGATCAATTGTCTTGTAGTCTCCTGCTGCCGCATTTTGGGAAACAGTTGCGCCTGTTGCGCTAATATCCTGAGCTGCTTGTAAACACTGCTCTAACGTGACAGTCCCACTGGTGTGGTGTCTTTGTGCATAGTTAAACATTGTTTGAGCAAATTGTTTCGCTTGGTTATTTTTGTAATCATGCTTGAATTTCCCCATAAGTGTAACAGGTAATGCAAAGATGCTCGTGCTTAAGACTAAACCGCCCAATGCGAGCATTAATTTTTTCATTTTAAGTTATCTCCTGATAAATGTTATTTAACCCACCATGGATCAAATAGTTTGGCATGCTATCATAAATAATGATATGCATACAAATCTGTCACTGACGGCAAATCATTTTTTACCATTGTGTTAACTTATTTTTGCATGGTTCCTTAGTGCATCATATTGTAATTTAAATGAAACATGATCCACAAAGAACCGCCAATAATAATGCCCAATACAACAATTGTGAAAATAAATGATAGGACATTAAGCTTTCCTTGATCAGTTTGAATATTCAAACGTAAGAAACAAATGACTTGAACAAAAAACTGGATAATTGCACTGCTAAAGATAATGACAAATGTTTGAGCGTGACTGAGTGGTTTGTACATCACTACGTAAAATGGAATCAATGTTAAGATCACACATAAGAAAAAACCTGTGAGATACATCTTTAAGGTTTTTTTGCCTGTGCCGTAATCTGATTCTACAGCATGATTTTGTGCATTGCTCATGTCATTGCTCCCATTAGATAAACGATTGTGAAAACAAAGATCCAAATAATATCAAGGAAATTCCAAAATAACCCAAGGTATATCATCCTGCGTTTGGTTTCTTTAGTAATCTTCAAGGTGCAAAGCTGAATGATCATGACTAAAATCCATAACAATCCAAAGCTGACATGAAGACCATGTGTGCCCACTAAAGCAAAGAATGCAGAGGCTGCTCCACTAGTATGCCAGCTATAACCTTTGTGCGCTAAGTCGATGAATTCATGTATTTCCATTCCGACAAAACCTGCGCCCAAAATAAAGGTTACAATTAAGAAGCTGATTAGGCTTTTTAATTTGTTGCGATATAAGCAGAGTACTGCAAAACCAAAAACCAGATTACTTGCTAAAAGAAAACCAGTTTCCCCTAATACATAAGGTAGTTCAATAAAGTGCTTGAATGCAGGTCCATAGGCTCCTGGGTGATGTAGTACTAAGAATGTTGCAAAGAGACTAGCAAACAGTATAGCATCGGTCATGATGTACATGAAAAAACCAAAGACATCAGTTGCTTCAGCATCGTGGTGATGATGATCTACCTTCGTGTTCATGATGTTGCTTCCTTATAATGTTCGATCTCAATTCTTTTTACTTCGTCGGCTTTTACATAATAATCAACGTCGGTTTTAAAGCTACGCATAACCAAGGTTACAAAAATACCCAGTGCGCCAATAATTGCAGGAATGACCATATGCCAAACCATTGCAAAGCCTAAGACACCAAAAAACATCGCTATCCAAAAACCTGTGGATGTATCTTTTGGCATATGAATATCTTGATATTCGATTTCATCAGGGTTTTTAAGTTCGTAGTTTGTTTTTTGTTTTTCTTCCCAGTGATGGTCAAGTTCAGCAACCGCTGGATCATGAGCAAAATTATAAAATGGTGCGGGTGATGAAGTTGCCCATTCTAAAGTACGTCCATTCCAAGGGTCGCCTGTTTTATCACGCAACTTTTCACGATTTTTAATGCTGACGATTAATTGTGTGATTTGTAACATAATACCAATGAATATTAATGCGGCACCTGCTGCTGCAATAATAAAATAAGGTTGGAATACCGCATCAAAATGTTGATTACGGCGCATAACGCCCATTAATCCAACGACATACAATGGCATAAATGCAACATAGAAGCCTACAATCCAGCACCAAAACGACCATTTTCCTAAACGCTCGTCTAATTTAAAGCCAAATGCTTTTGGAAACCAGTAAATAATACCAGCGAAGTATCCAAACAATACGCCGCCAATAATCACATTATGAAAATGTGCCACTAAAAATAAACTGTTGTGAGTTTGGAAGTCAACTGGAGGAATAGCCATCAAAACACCCGTCATTCCACCAATTGCAAAGGTGGTGAAGAATGCAGCAACCCAAAGCATAGGAGTTGCCATGTGAATACGACCACGATACATGGTAAATAACCAGTTAAATACTTTAACGCCTGTCGGCACGGCAATCACCATCGTTGCAATACCAAAGAAGGCATTGACATCGCCACCTGATCCCATGGTGAAGAAGTGATGCAACCAAACAACAAAGGATAAAAAGGTAATTACAGCGGTTGCGGCAACCATGGTTGCATAGCCAAAGAGTTTTTTACGACTAAATGTGGCAACCACTTCTGAGAAAATACCAAATGCAGGTAAAATCAAGATGTATACTTCTGGGTGTCCCCATGCCCAAATGAGGTTGATATACATCATCATATTACCACCAGCAAATTGGGTGAAAAAGTGCATTCCCATCATACGATCCAGTTCTAATAGTGCTAAAGCAACCGTTAACACTGGAAAGGCCAGTGCAACTAATATCATCGCGCATAAGCATGTCCAGACAAAGATCGGCATTTTCATTAGCGTCATGCCTTTGCAACGCATCTTGAAAATAGTGGCGAGAAAGTTGATACCCGAAAGTAATGTTCCAATTCCCGCTATTTGTAGTGCCCATACGTAATAGTCGACACCGACTCCGGGGCTATATTGTAAGCCAGATAATGGTGGGTAGGCTAGCCAGCCTGTGCCTGCAAATCTACCAACTATTAAAGACATCATGCATAGCATAGCACCGACAAAAGTCATCCAAAAACTAAAAGAGTTTAAATAAGGATAGGCAACATCGCGCGCACCAATCTGCAAAGGCAACACCATATTCATTAATCCAAACATAAACGGCATAGCGACAAAGAAAATCATAATCACGCCATGAGCGGTAAATATTTGGTCAAAATGTTCTGGTGGTAAGAAGCCCATATTAGCCCCTGCCGATAAAGCTTGTTGTGTTCTCATCAGCACGACATCAGAAAAGCCTCGTAATAGCATCACAAAAGCAAGAATAATGTACATGATACCAATTTTCTTATGATCAACGGTTGAGATCCACTCTTTCCACATATATGGCCATTTTTTTGCAACAGTGATATAACCTAAAATAGCGATTGTTAAAAACACAATGCACGCATCTACTGTGATGACAAGTGGCATATGCCAAGGAATTTTATCCCATGAGAGATTACCGAAGATGAGTTTTTCTAACATAATAACTTTCCTTTAAAATCAGTCTAATTCTGCACGTTTCGTTCCAGGGTGAACAGGCGCTCTGTATGACTTCATGATGCCTGTAAATAGTCCTTTTTTCACTGCTGAAAAATACTGGACAGGCGCAGCAATGGATGGCTTTCTGACTTGAGCATACGCGTTTCCAAATAGCTTTGTGCGCGACCTTTTTACTTTTGCAACCCAGCGTCGCATATTTTTAGCACTCACCACCTTCGTTTTGAAGTGCATTTCAGAAAAACCCTTGCCATTATATTGCGTATTCAATCCATCATACGTGCCAATATGACCTGAAACCAAATGGAGCTGAGTGCGCATGCCAGCCATGGCATAAATTTGACTGCCTAATTGTGGGATGAAGAAGGCACTCATAGGTACATTATCTGCGGTGATATAAAACTTGATTTGGCGATCTTTAGGGATAACGAGCTCATTAACGGTTGCGATCCCTTGCTGTGGATAAATAAACAACCACTTCCAAGGCAGGGCAATGGCTTCAACTGTCATTACTTTTCCTGGTACATCTAGTTTGCGATATGGATCTAGTTGGTGAGATGACTTCCAAGTCATAATGCCAAGAAAAACAGTGAGGATAATGGGTACGCCCCAGCAAACAATTTCTACTAGCGTATTGTGTGACCAATTAGGGGTATATTTACTACCTCCCTTATGCGTATCACGGTAGCGATATATGAAAGCAAAACTCATGATGATCACTGGAATGACAACAATGAGCATTAAGGCAATGGCATCAAAGAGTAGTTGATGCTCTCTAACGGCAACTAAACCCTTAGGGTCAAATATGCCCATCTTAGCATGGGAGCAACCTGTTAAAATAATGGTAGTAAGCAGTATGACTCCTCTTACTGCGAACTTCGATGTTTTTCGAGCTAGTCTTGTGATTAGATTCGGCATTAAATTTTGATTGATCATGTTGTTACATATCCTGTGGCTTCAAGTGCACTCAAGTACACCTTTAGATAGACGTGGCGATACTATCAATCTATTGCGTTACAATCAATACTTCTTGCATTATTGAACCATAGAGATTTATGATCAAAAAATGAATCAGCAACAAAAAATTACACTAGTAGCCGCGATGAGTTCGGAACAAGTCATAGGCTGTCATAATAATTTGCCGTGGAGTTTACCTGATGATCTTGCGCATTTTAAGCGATTGACTCTCAATAAAACAGTAGTAATGGGACGTAAAACTTTTGAGTCTATGGGTTGCAAGCCATTACCACAGCGTCATAATATTGTATTAACACGGGATCAGAGATGGCTGAATATTCAGGAGAGTTGTGCTCAGATTACTTACTTGTCAGCATTTGATGAAGTGCTATCTCAAGGTGAGAAAGCAGGAGAAATTATGGTGATTGGTGGTGGTGCTATTTTTGAGTTGGTATTACCGTTAGCAACGAAAATGGAGCTGACCTGCATTGATGATTGTGGCGCAATTAAGGGGGATGTGTTTTTTCCGCGGTGGGATGTTGACCAGTGGCAATGCGAGAGAGAGGTGTATCACTCGAATGATAATCGTCATATTTATGGGTTTAATTATCGCACTTATATTCGTCGCCAGTGAAGGCGTCAGTTTTTAGTTACACGAATTTTTATTGGTGTTAGCTCTATGGGTTGATCGTGACTGGGCTGTTTGAGTGTGAAATGTTTGCGACATACGGCAACATAGCGATCATTGCCGCCGATTTCTACTTGATTTCCTTCATCAACTGCTTGTCCTGATTCGTTAATACGCATATTCATGGTCGCTTTGCGCCCACAGTGACAAATCGTTTTGATTTCAATGAGTGTGTCTGCCAAGCCAAGCAGTTGTTGGCTGCCTGGGAAGGTTTCTCCTTGAAAATCAGTGCGTAACCCGTAAGTTAATACAGGGAGATTACAGAAGTCTGCAATATGGCATAGCTGCTTGACTTGTGTTTTACTCAAAAATTGCGCTTCATCGACAAGAATGCATTTGATATGAGGGTTTTTTTCGATTGACTGTTCTGTGATTTGTTGTAAATCAGATTGATCTGTAAAAGGAAATGCTTTTGCTTCTAATCCGATGCGAGATGCTACGATATTGGTTTGAGAGCGATTATCCAGCTTTGGTGTAAAAATGAGCGTGTCCATTCCTCTCTCTTTGTAATTATAACTTGATTGCAATAGTGTGGTGCTTTTGCCCGCATTCATTGCGGAATAATAAAAATGAAGTTTTGCCATTTGATTCAATTTACTGATTAATTCAGTTAGAATAGCGATCAGTTTGACAATAGTCCAATCTAATGTGATGGGGTCTATACTCAAGCTACTTGAAGACACTGGACTTTAACTGCATGAATTTGGCAGAATGCAAATTTAAAAGTTTTTCCAATAGCGGTGCTATTGTTCAAGCTTTTAAATTTGATTCTACTCAAACTCATTATGTTAAAGCCTCAGCTTCTTCAAGTAGTTTGAGTATGAAAAGTAGAAAATGATATGAAAAAATTAATTCCAAATTTATTGATTTGCTTGTTGTTTATTCCACTGGTGAGTAATGGGCAGAGCTTGGTAGGTGTGTACCAACAAGCACTGCAAAGTGATCCGACGTATCAGCAAGCAAAAGGAGTTTGGTTATCAAGCAGTGAGGACATCCCGATTAGTCGCGCCACCTTTTTGCCATCATTTGATTTAACAGGAGGCGTGTCGCGTTCAAAGTCTGAAGCTGCTGCGACATCAGCTACTTATGCGACGACAAGCAAGTATGGGTTGAGTGTGACACAGGCATTATTTAACCAACAAAATTGGTTTGCCATTGCACAAGCAAAATCTTCTGTTAAATCGGCTGCTGCAACTTATTCTGCAGCGGAGCAGGATTTGATCATCCGTGTTGCCACAGATTATTTCAACGTACTAAAAGCATCGAATGATTTGAGGGTGACGCGAGCAGCAAAACGAGCAATTGCAAAGCAGTTGGAACAAGTTAGGCAGCAATATAAAGTCGGGCTAAAAGCAATTACAGAGGTCTACACAGTTCAAGCAAGTTATGATGGTGCTGTTGCAAGTGAGATCACGGCGCGCAATAAGCTGGCTAACTCATTAGAAGACTTACGAGCTATTACTGGTGTAAGTTATCATACTTTGGATGGGATTAAGGGAAGCCTACCGTTGCTTACACCTGATCCAGAAAATATTGACGAGTGGGTGAAAACAGCAAGACGACAGAACTATGATCTCATTGCTGCACGCTATGCAGCACTTGCGGCGCAAAAAAATGTTGCTGCACAAGCGGCGGCGAGATACCCTACATTGAGTGCAACAGGTGAATATGATTATGAAAACCAGAATCTTGGGGCATCTAGTAAGAAAGCAAGTCGCACAACTACCATGGGGCTAAGTGTGGATTTTCCTGTGTACACAGGAGGGTTAATCACAGCAACTACGAAAAAGGCACAGTTTGAATACAATACCGCAGATGCGAAGATGGAAGAAACATATCGCGCTACGGTAAATCAAACGAGACAGGCTTATCTTGGTGTAATAGCAGGTATTAGCAAAATCAGAGCGGATAAAGAGTTAATTATTTCTAATGCCAGTTCAGTAAAAGCAACTTATGCAGGATATATTGTCGGTACTCAGACGATTATTGATTTTCTTGGATTACAGCAAAAATTATATAATGCGCAGAAAACTTATGCCGAAGATCAATATGGATATTTACTGAATATTCTAGAATTGAAGCGGGCAGCAGGTACTTTGAAGTTAGAGGATTTAAATAAAATGGCTCAATGGTTATCTAAGCCAGTTTCTGTTGCTTCGGTAAAGGCAAAAACGAGTCATCCGAGTAAAAATCAATCAATTAAGCAGCAGACAGCTAGAAAAATGAATCATGCTTATGCCGTACAGCTGGCTTCATTTCCTAGTCGACATTTAGCGCAACAGTTTATTCATCGAAATCACCTTAAAAACGCCAAGATTCGAAAATTTACACGTAATTATCGCGTACAACTCGTGGGTTATCGTACGATGAAAAGTGCACAACAGGTACTGGATGGTTTGTCGGTGAAATTGAAGCGATTAAAACCGTTTGTATTGAGAGTTAGCTAAGGATTATAATGCTACCAGATTTTCGCACAAATAATTTGAGGTATGATTTCTAGATGAATAATGTAATTGATCATTTAGGAGAGAAAGAAATGACCAAATGAGGAAAAAGCTACACAGCAGAGTTCAAAACGAAAGTGGTGTTAGAACTATTGGAAGGCGAAATGACGCTTAATCAAATCAGCTCAAAATATGAAGTGACGCCAAAATCGTTAAAAGAGTGGCACAAAACATTTTTAACAAACGCTAGTTTAGCGTTCGACAAAAGTAAAGCAACCGCAGAATACAAAGAAAAAATACAAGCCAAAGACAAAGAGATTAGCGAGCTGGATAGACAGCTAGGTAAGCGTATTGCTGAGGTGGAGTGGGCATCAAAAAAGTTAAAGCTTGGGCTATGAGCAAAAGAAGCGCCTAGTACAGCCTGAGCTTAATGGAATCGCAATGACTAGGCAGTGTGAGCTAACTGGCTTTGCCAGAAGCAACTATTATTACAAAAGCTGTGTTGACGAGAATGCTGACATGGAAATTTTGAGGGCAATAGATGAAGTCTACACAGAAACCCCATTCTATGGATATCGTAAAGTCCATCAGGAGTTATCTGAGAAAGGCTTCAGCATAGGGGTTAACCAAGTCAGAAAAAAGATGAGAAAGCTTGGGTTGAAAACCATTTACCCGACCAAGCAAGTCAAAACTACCATTGCTGATTTGCAGCATAAGAAATACCCATATCTACTGAGAGGAATGAGGAATGGAGATCAATCGAGCAAATCAGGTTTGGAGTACTGACATTACCTACAGTGCGCCCAGCCTTTGGAGGCATCAAGGAAGAAGCTGCCGAAGCTTGAGCATGTTTGGAATGCGCTCATCAAACTAAGGAGTAAAAAAAAATGAGTGCCTGAATCCTGTCATGAGGATTGTGTGAGCCGAAGCGGCGGTGATCTGCTGTGCATTAGCAGAGTGACGGAGCCCGTGGGAAACGGGATGTGAGGCGAGGTCGTTACGCCAAGATGCATCTCTAGGCTGAGTATTGGAAGGTTGAGGAACACGAACCGATTAAATCGTATCTATGGGCTGAAACGTCGCCATCACCTACACGATCTAATAGGTGATATTCAAGCTGGTGAAAGAATAGATGTATGATTCTTTCACCCAAATTCTAGCATAAATGTAGGATGCTGGAAGGGTATCATGAAGAGAGCATGACTAGCTCATGATGCTTGATACAACTTGCAGAGCGCAAGGTTAAAGAATGCGATCGGCAACCTAACCAGTACACTTGAGTCCAGCATGTGGAATGGGGAAGGTTTATTGAAATGATAAGGGAATGCGACCCCAATGATCAATAAGCTGGCGGAGCTTTCGTAGTAGTCTGAGACAGGGAGAACCTGTTACATGGCGAAGGAAGGCAGTTTAAGTGATTTGTTTGGCAGATTACCTGCCTATAAAGAGGTGAAGACCTATGATAATCAGAGAAATGCAAAACAAATTAGCAAAGTGGTCTTTAGAAAATCGCGAGCGAAAGTTTGATCGATTACTAAGGATGATTGCAAACCGGTCATGGTTGCAAGAGGCGGCTCGTGTCACGCTAGCATCATCAGGTGCTAGAACAGCAGGAGTTGATGGAGTAAACAAGCAGGTAATGGAGGGAAACCTCCTAAAAGAGTTGGCATTGATAAGTTCTGAGCTACTAGCAGGGAGCTATCAACCACAACCAGCCAAGCGAGTTTATATTCCCAAAGCTAACGGCAAACAAAGACCGCTAGGAATTCCGACATTACGAGACCGAATTGTGCAACGTGCTATGTTGATGGTTATGGACCCTATCTGGGAAAGCGACTTTCATCGCTTGTCTTATGGGTTTCGACCAGAACGCAGTGTTCATCATGCAGTCCGCACACTGAAAATTCAATTACAAGACGGTGGTTACACCTCAGGACGCTGGGTGATCGAAGGTGATCTGTCCAGCTATTTTGATACGGTGCATCACCGATTGTTAATGAAGTGTGTAAAAAAACGGATACGTGATCAACGCTTTCTGACATTGCTGTGGCGATTCATCAAAGCAGGACATATCGACAAGGATCTATTTAACGCAGCTAGTCGAGGGGTTCCCCAAGGCGGAGTAATCTCGCCATTATTATCCAATTTAATGCTCAATGAATTTGATCAATGGTTGGATAAAAGGAACTTGTCTAAAAAAGCACGCAAAGACCGTTGGTATTGGAATGATAGTATTAAACGGCAGCGCAACATTGCTATCCAAAAAGGACGACAGTGGAAGCCTGCCGTTGCTTACTGTCGCTATGCAGATGATTTTGTTATAGTTGTAAAAGGAAGTAAAGCACATGCTGAGGATATTCGTAAAATGTGTCAGCAGTTTTTAGAAAGAGATCTCAAACTAACATTAAATATGGATAAAACTCATATTACACATGTTAATGATGGGTTCACTTTTCTAGGTCACCGCCTGATACGTAAGCGAGGATCCGAAGGAAGAATGCGGACTGTAACAACGATTCCTCAATGTAAGTCTAAAGCATTTGCGTTAAGCGTGAGCAAAGAGCTTACAAGTAATCATAGCGTGAATAAAACTGCCATGATAGAGAAGCTCAATCGCAAAATTATTGGTTGGGCAAATTTTTACCAACACACTGATTTCACAGCTATTGTGTACCAGAAAATTGACAGAATAATATTCTGGAAACTAGCGCACTGGCTAGCTCGGAAATACCGAACTAGTGTCAAGTCGCTAATGCGCAAATGGGTGAATCGACCGGAAGAAAGCAAAGCAAAAACTTGGCAGCTGTCTGGTCACAGTGAAAATGGAAAATATATCAAAGTGTCGTTACGACGATTGGTAACCAGTCGTAAAATGACATTTCGCTGGCGTAATCCTGAAAGCAACCCGTATTTGATACGGGAAGAAGTCAGGAGCACAGTTACATCACGCTATCATGAAATTGCAATGGCGATGCGTCACACTTAAATGGAGAGCCGTATGCGCTGAGAGGTGCACGTACGGTTCGGTGAGGAGAGATAGGGAAATAGTTCGACTACGCCCTATCTCTTACTCTACTCAGGCTGAATGGTGGTTTTGTGTACATGGCGGCAATAATAGACTGGCATTCAAAGGATATATTGGCACACAAAATATCCAATGTAATGGATAGCAATTTAGTGATCTCGGTACTTAAAGAAGCGCTAAATATGAGAATATACACTTAGCTGATTACAAGACTGTCAGACAATTGAAAGCTGGTGTTTCAAAATATGTAGAGTTTTATAATAACCGTCGTGTTCATCAAACCTTAAAATATGAAAAACCGATGGTTGTGTATAAAAGTAGTGTTGAGCAGACTTTGAAAATAGCTGCTTAATTTGGATGGAAATTGTATGAAAATTTACTTGTGTTGACAGGTGGTAGCATTATACTAATTCACAAAAGTTATTTTCTATCTCCATTGCAACAAGAGGAAATGGAGGAGAAACTAGCTTTTGTTTTTTTTGCAGGATTATCGGCAAAGATGGTTAGGAACATACACGAAGAACTTGTTTTGCAGCATTATCTACGGAAAATAGTTGCAAAGCTAACTGGTGCGCACCCACACAACATTTATCTCTAACGTTTTCATTGTTGATAAGCTCTAAAGCATTATGATATAATTGATCTAGGTCACCAGCTTCAGACACAAAACCTGAGGAGCTATCATTAATAACAGACATAATATCATTACCATGATTTACAGAACCTAGCACTGGCATAGGCTGACTTAAGTATCCCAATATTTTACCCGGAAAATTGTGTGTTTTATGGCCACTATGCAATGAAAACAGCCCAACATCCGCTACTTTTTGTATTGCAAAATACGCTTCTTGTGCAACAGCAGGCAACAGAAGAACATTATGTAATTTATGCCTCCTAATCAGAGAGTCTACTAACTGGAACTCATCACCTTGCCCAATTAGAACAAAGTGTGCCCGAGTATGGGCTTTTAACCGACGAGCCAGATCGATAATATTTTTCATTTGCTGAGCATACCCTATATTACCTCCATAAATAAAAACAACTTTATCTTCAAGCTCGTATTCTCTACGGAAGGCTTGATTTGGGGAAATATGCTCCAAAGCATTCACGTCAACCCAGTTATATAAGACCTCCGTAATATCATGATACTGTCCTCGAGTATATCGATTGAACCACTTTAAATTAGCTGGAGACATAACCCCAATTCTATCAGCAGCCTGATATGTTTTTCGCTCAAAGTAACGCAAAAACATTGCTGCAGCAGAGTTCTTTCTAATCATGCCATGATCAATAACCCATTGAGGGAAAAAGTCTCTTAGCACCAAATAGCTTTTAATCTTGAAACGTTGTTTAATTTTAGTAACGACTTTCCCGAAAAAAATAGAAGGTGAACAATACATAATCAAATCAGGTTTAATTGCATCACATTGCTTCACAAGCTTCCAGATTTTTCTTGAAAACTGTAGTTCACTCCATAATCGCTTTAATTTGCTGGTATTTTTAATTTCTCCTGCATTAAAACGATAGATATCAACATGATTATCACCACTATACTTGCTTTCATCATATGTGTTGGGAGCAATTACAGCGACTGTGTGTCCTTGCTTAACCAGCTCATCTGCAAGCTCTTTGAGCATTTTCCCACCTACTTTTTTACTTTTGGTGGAATAATCATCGGCGATTAGTAGGATTTGCATTAGCTTTCTTTGCGCCAACAAAAATGATTAATAATCGGCGTGTAGGATTGGATGGCTTTCACTACTTTTTTGCTGACTTGCTGACTATGATAATCCACAGGCAAATGAAGATCTGCCGAATCAATGGGTTGCCGCACACTCATCTCAATAGCACTCAAGATCTCATCTGCTCGAGTACCTCCCAAAACGATATGTCCACTATCTACTGCTTCAGGTCTCTCTGTACTATCACGCAATAACACAGCAGGGAAAGATAATAATGCAGACTCTTCACTCAAAGTTCCACTATCTGACAAGACCACAAATGCATTCTTTTGCAGTGCATTATAATCAATGAACCCCAGCGGCTTGAGCATACGCACCAAAGCATGGAATTTCAGTTGATGTTTTTCTATGAGATTTTTGCTTCGAGGGTGCAATGAAAATATAATCGGCATTTGATACTTCTTCGCAACGCTATTTACAGCCATCACTAAATCAATCAACCGACTTTCTTGATCAACGTTTTCTTCACGGTGCGCACTGAGAACAATAAATTTCTTTTCTTCTAACGCTAATTTTTCCAAAATACCACTTTCATCAATTTGTTTTTTGTACACAGCTAATACTTCATTCATAGGCGACCCTGTAACAAATGTATATTCTTTTCTCCCGCCTTCACTTAACAAATAACGCCGACTATGCTCCGTGTAACATAGATTAACATCGGCTAAACTATCAACAATTTTACGATTAATTTCTTCAGGCACATTTTGATCAAAACAACGATTACCTGCTTCCATATGAAAGACTGGAACTTTTAATCTTTTTGCCGCATAAGCAGATAAACAGCTATTGGTATCACCCAACACTAGCAATGCATCAGGTTGATATTTCTGAATTACAGCAAAAGACTTGGCAATAATATTTCCAATTGTTTCTCCAAGTTGCCCTCCAGCAACATTAAGGAATACATCAGGAGCTCTTAATTCCAAATCATCAAAAAAGATTTGATTCAGTTCGTAATCATAATTTTGACCTGTGTGAACTAAAATGTGATCAAAACAAGTATCCGCTCTTTTAATCACAGATGCCAAACGAATAATCTCGGGGCGTGTTCCTACAACGGTCATTAATTTTAATTTATTCATGCTTCTTATACTTCCAATACGTAAGTGTCTGGTTTATTACCATCAAATTCTTCATTACACCAAATTAACACCACTAACTCTTCATCCCCTATGTTAGTGAAATTGTGGGTATATCCCAAAGGCACCTCAACAACTTCTTTGGTAACACTAGAGGTTTTAATTGTAATGCATTCTCCTGTGTCCAATGATTTGAAATTGAAGCAACATAATCCTTGTACCACCAAAAATTTTTCTTGTTTGGAGTGATGAAAATGATTACCTCTTGTAATACCTGGTTTCGTCGTTGAAACTGATATTTGTCCGTAGTCTGCTAACTTGAATATTTCATAAAAGCTACCTCGATGATCTTGATGCTCGATCAAGGGGTATTTAATGTTTGATTTAGGGCAATAGCTCATAAAAGTTGCTGCTAATGCTCTGTTAAAACCATAAGCTCTCTGAGTGATTTGAAAATTAGTTTGCCCAGCTTTGATTGCACATATTTTTTGGTAAATGCTACCTAAAGACTCTCGATATACAGGATCAACAGAAAAATATGAGCATTGTGAATCTTTAGTTTTTTTCTTAAGCAAACTGTGTATTTTTGCAATAATAACATCAACCACATCATCGATATAAACTAAATCTAATTGTTTCTCTACATCATCAATAGTAACAGGGATATCATTCCAAACATTGTGACACATGGTGGCAAAAAAAGAATTGTAATTAGGTTTACACCATTTGCCAAAAACATTGGGCATTCTCGTTATTGCAACATCTACATCTACCTGCTTACTGTAAGTTTTCAACAAATTTTCTGCAGCTAATTTTGAATGTCCGTAGTCATTCTCAAGTGTTGCCTGAGTTGATGAAGTATAAATAATGGGTTTTTTTCTATCAGCAATATAGTGACAGATTATCTTTGTATAATTGACATTGCCTTCTGTGAAGCCTGTTTTTTCTTTGGGTCGATTTTCTCCTGCCAAATGAACAATGATGTCACATTTAGTGATTGCAGATTCCAAATCAGATGCATCCGTCGATCTATCCACAGAGATAATATCAAACACACTAGAACATCGGTGAGACAAGTGGTTCATTAAGTTCTTTGCAACAAACCCTCTAGCACCTGTAACTAAAACTGTTTTCATGATTCAACATCAACTCCCAGAGTCACAAGATCATGTTGTATCTCTGACAAATTAAGTAGTAAGTTTCTAAGTTCATCGTCATTTAAGTTATGAGTATTATGGGAATTATAATCATCTGCCTGGGTTACAACTTCCTCTCCCGCCTCAAAATACACATTATAATTCAACTCACGTTCATCAGCAGGAATTCTGTAATAACCTCCCAAATCAATTGCTTTAACCATCTCTTCTCTGGTGAGCAAAGTTTCATAAAGCTTCTCACCATGACGCGTACCAATGACCTTAATTTCATGCTCTGGCACATTCAGTAATTTTCTCATGGTATTTGCCAACAATCCTATCGTAGCAGCAGGTGATTTTTGTACAAAGATATCACCGTTGCTCCCATTTTCAAATGCAAACAGTACTAACTCTACCGCTTGATCTAAACTCATCATAAAACGTGTCATCGCAGGATCAGTTATTGTAATGGGTTGATTGTTTTTAATTTGATCCATAAACAAAGGGATAACTGAACCTCGAGATGCCATAACGTTTCCATAACGAGTACAACAAATTGTAGTATTCTGGTCATCAAGACTCCGAGATTTTGCTACCGCAACTTTTTCCATTAATGCTTTAGACATACCCATAGCATTAATCGGATAAACAGCTTTATCTGTGCTAAGCACAATTACCTTCTTAACCTGTGCTTGAATTGCGGTGTTGAGCACATTCTCTGTCCCCAACACATTAGTTTGAACCGCTTGCATTGGGTAAAATTCACATGAAGGAACTTGTTTTAATGCTGCGGCATGAAAAACATAATCAACACCGATCATCGCATCTCGAATTGAATTAGCGTCACGCACATCACCTAAATAAAATTTAATTTTAGGGTTATTATATTTTTTACGCATATCATCTTGCTTTTTTTCATCGCGAGAGAAAATACGAATTTCTTTAATGTCTGTTTTTAAGAATCTTTTGAGGACAGCGTTGCCGAAGGATCCTGTTCCTCCTGTTATGAGCAATATTTTGTTTTCAAGCATTATATTGTACTCCCTATATTTTAATTTTTATTGCTTTCCTGAATAGTTCAGTATTTTCTTCTATATCTTGTCTGCATGGAATATTTTTCTCTGCATACTCTAACACTTTCTTAGAAATATTTGCTCTTTTTTCAACACTCAGAATACTTAAGCTTTCAACCTCCCTTACATACTCATGTGGCTCGCTGTTACGAATTATTTTACCTACATTATATTCCTCTATGTTAAGCCATGGTGTTTGGTCAGATATAATCACATAAGTGCCTGCTAAAAGAGACTCAGCAATTACATGCCCGTAATTTTCACCCAAGGTTGGAAATAGAAAAAAATCATATCGTGCAAATGTTTTTTGCACCTCATAAGGGATTAGCTCCCCCCGATAGTTTACGTTAATATTATTGGGCAGTCCTTTTATCTTTTTCTTACAACGCTGCCAATAGGCCTTATCTTCAATAGGCCCATAAATATCGAAAGTTAATTTAGACTGAATTTGTTTTAAAATATCTAATACCATTAACAAATTCTTCATTGGAGAAATACGTGATATAAAAACTCCTCTTATATTATTTGATTGATTCTTTTTCACACACTCTCTAACTGATGGTAAGTCTTTTGCAATAAGAGTATTTTTATTTATGAAGTAGCTATTAATATCAGATGCTTCCATCTCTGTTGATGCATGCCAAATTACAGCTTTATGCAGTCTAAAAAACTTTGCTAAAAATAGAAAAATTTTTTTCTTGGTGCTTTTTATACTAAGCCCCCCTTCTGAAAACTCGCCTCTAGGTGCTAGCAGTATTGGAATATTTTTAAAAAATCCTAATTTATAGCCTATTATTGGCATAATAGAAAACTTCACATCAAAAAAACTATTTAAATAAATAAGATCAGGCTTTAATTTACCAACTAACATTTTATATGTTTTTATATTTATATTCTGCTTTTCTAAGTAACAAACTATCACCCCATCTTGTTCCTGCCAAATATTAGACGTCAAATTATATTTGCTGCCATCGATGTCTTTATTTGTTGTTATTATATATAAATCATAATGCTGGGATAGCATATTACACATATTGCGTAATGTTGTTACTGGTCCACCTGCTTTATAACTAGGATAATAATAACGTGTAAAAATAAGTGTCTTCTGCTTCATATCAATGAACCAAAAATTCCTTTACCCACTCAGTAACGCAGTATGCATTATAGACATCTTCTGATAGCATTTTATATTTTCTATCAAAAAATCCTTGAGGAATAACTGGATTATCTCTATTAATGAATAGCACATTGTTATCATTATAAAAATTATAATTCTTAATGCTGGGGTTTGTAGTAATTAGTTTTTTCTTTAAACCTATTGCCTCTAAGCTTCTTATAGTCAAGCCATTTTGCTCAACATGGTGCATATCCAATATAACATTTGATGCTGCTAAAATTTTAAGAGTTTCATTAGGCTGTAATATTTTTGCATCAATATCTTTTAACTTAACTTTGCCAATATTTCTAGCAGAACAGTATTTAGAGTAAAAATATGAAAGCTTAGATCTATATAAATACCAAAAAAAACGATTATGATTCTGGGGCAATAATTTATTCATTTCCTGAATAAACTCAAACCTATCTGAATGATGAGCACCAACAAATGAAAGATCATATTTTATACTATTCGATTTATTTGCCATTTTTTTATGTTCATTTGTGAAAAATAGCGGCTTTAAAATAAATCCATAATTTTTTGCATCATTCCCATCAAATGTATATATGTGATCAAAAGAATCAATCTGATGCTTCAATAAAGGCAAATTTTTCGCAAAATCCCACTGGTACATAATAAATTTGGCTTGCTTCTGCTGCTCTTTAAGCTTTATCAACCATTTTGGCTGAATCTTCTCCGCTCTAATTACTAATATAAGATGATATTCCTTCAGTGCAGTTTGGTTTATTACTTTAGCAAAATAGCTATCTAAGTATTTCTCAAATAAATTTGTATTTAGCTTCTGTAACACTCTATATAGCATATTTTCATTAGGTTTCTCAGTATAAAAATCAACGCTACAACCTGCATACTCAATAGCATTTATAATGCACTTTTCAAAATCATAAAACTCTGGCGCTATTAATAAAACTCTCATTACAATACCTCAATCAGCCAAAATAACGTTCTAAGCAAATCTAATCCCTTACCCATAAGTCTATTATAATGCTTCTAGTACAACCTTTGATTTAAACTCTGTTGCGTAGGTCGTTTTTTCCTACTCATCGATAGACTCCCTTTATTTTTTATCAGCCATTACAAGAGATCTAGCGTGTTTGTAAATTGCCGTATTTTATTGAAGGATTATAATTCAACAACATTAAGAACAAGAACAGCATCATATTTGAAGTAATGAGCATTTCGCTAGACAAGGCTACCAATAACAGAAAAAAAATACCACATAAAACCCATTTTTTTCTAGCAATTAACTTCAAAAATATTGAAACTATTATTACTAAAAAAACTAGAACTCCAAATACCCCTAGCTGTATCATTAATGAGAAATAACTGTTTGAAAACTCTCTTCTGATAACCTCTCCGTCAACTATGAAATTAAATTTTTGTGAGCAATTTATCCCATGTCCAAATATTGAAACATTATGTAATATCATTTCAAACTCGGATGTTCTCAGTGCGTAAGAAACACCATTTGAAGCTTTTAATGAAAGTAAAAAACTTGTAGAGATAAGCAGTAAGCACACCAAAATTAACGCAAGCAACTTACTCTTCTTACATGAAAATAATATTAATATTCCTAAAAAAATCAAATACCCTACAACAGAAAATGTACAGAACAATAAAAAAACAGCAATGAAAAACAAATATATATTCTTCCTGTTAAGTTTATAGTGAAATAGTAGTATACAGATATAGGCATTGATATAAACCTGAAAAATGCCAGGCTCGTAAAATATACCACTGACACGTTTAAAATTAAAAAATTTGAATATAGCATTTCCATATAGTATAAAAACACCAAGATATGCACGAAGATTTTGAGAAACTCGGAACAGTAGTGATTCCATTGGATAGAGTGAAGATAGCAAGTACACTATAAGCGTAACTATAAGTATATATGTCATTACATTATAAAATAGATCTATAAAAGCACTCTCCCTCTTGGTGTATATAGATACAAATATAACTATGGTAAGAAGGCGTAATAGAAAATAATAGCACTCAGTGTAATCTTGTTTATCTAGCTGAAACTGAGGTAGAATAATAGCCGCACATAGGATCAGAGATAGAATGCCTACAGCCTTGGTTATATGAGGTAAATTCAACCTTTTTGCAAAAAAAAGCACTAAAACTACCAATATAAAAGCTATATTAAAGATAAATGAAGTGCCTGAAACAGAAAAAACTCCTCCACTAGTAGCAATCAACAAAAAAACTGCAACTGATTCCAACTTATTAACCCTCATAATAAATTACCACTCAACTCCTGATCTTGAAAGTGAACTTCATATAAGTAATCGCACAGTAAGGTATACAAATAATCATCAATTTTATCCGTGTTTAAATTTGCACCAATCGCCATACTCACTACGTTTGGGAGCTCCTCTCTAGCTTGTATTTCAAAGGAAATTTGAGACTGTTTATAATATGCATCACCTAAAAATAAAACTTTTTTGTGTTTTCTATAAGCATCTAAAGCCACTGTTGAATTATTTAATATAATTAACTCAGATCTATCTAATGATTCATCCAAACTCTCGGTATTATTAATAATACAGTTTTTTACACCATTAATTGCGTCATATAATTCTTTACCATACCTCCCTTGATAAAAAGGATGCTCTCTTACTGTTAAGAAGCAGTCATCTGGTAGTGCATTAATCACATCTAAAACAATATCTAGAAAAGAATTATATAGTGGAGAGTGCAATAAAAATTGTGCATCCACTGGTACCTGCAACGCTAACAAAACATGTGTTTTGCTATAATCATAGTTTATTTTTCGCCCTTGGTTTTTACTATGGTTCCGTCTTATGTTTATTTTTGCTTTCGCGTACTCTAAAAGTGTTTCACCTAACTGAGTATCTAGTGGCAATAACCTTGATAAAAACCTAGGTGGAAACATGTATAGTAAATCAAGAACTCTTACATACTTAGAAACAGGTATAGGATTTTGCCAAATGGTGTTTTTTTCTCTCTCATCAGCCCTTTCAAAAAAACCATCTAACCACACTTTATTATGTTGTTTAAAGGTGGTTTCTTTGCCAAAAGATACATTAGCATTGACACCTTGGTCATCTAAGATAGTTGTTCTATATGGACCTTGCTCAAAATACTTTATAGGTATAGAGTATTTCTTAGCAACAACCTTTAAGATCTCTATCGAGAGTCGTGAATCACCCGCACAAAGAATCAAGTCAAACTGATTTTTAATCAATATGTTCTCAAAATAAATGATGTACTTATAAGCTAACTTCTTTAATTGATTCTCTTTGTTTCTGCCATAAAACTCAAAAACTTTTGCATTAAAAGTAATTGCTTCAGTTATTATATTAGCATAATTTTTGGCATCTTCTTTTATGAAAGGTATTTTTTTAACCTGATTTGGTAAAAAAATGGAGTTTTCATTAACCCCCTTAAAGTAACTATGTGCACTTGGATATAAAGCCAAACTTACTCTATTTGCACTCTGAAATGACTCTTCTAATAACTTATGCATAAACCTAGCAAAATCCCAAGTATAAGAAATAGTTAGAATCTTCATGTCTCACCACCATTTTTACATAGTGATTGAAATATTGGTGTAAGTTTCTTCAACTCATTCAAGGTGTTAATGCTATCACCAGTCAACACAATAAATTCCAAGTCTAAATTCCAATCTGCTTTTCAGAGTTGAGCTGCCTATATGTTGGGCTGGAAACCCTTGGGTTCCTATCAGCAGTTTTTGTAATTTGTTTACACTCATTTAACTGCTCTCTATCAACCATTGCGATATGTTTTTCTCTATCGTAGAAAAATTTGCGCCAATCATCATCACCTTCTTGTCTTTAAAGCCATCGGCATAACCTTTGTCTTTGATTTGCTGTAGTGCTATTTCTGCGCTCTGATCTAACTTGAATTCAAAAATATACACAATTTCAGCTAGGATGATGATTGCATCAATCCTGCCTATGTTGGTTTTATATTCAGCTTGAATTTGCATGCCAATGAGTTTGAATAGCACGTAAAAAATGCTTTGGTAATATTTTTCTGCATTGATTTGAATATCGTATGGGATACCTGCGAAAAAGCGTTGGCAGTGTTGGAAAAAGCTTTCGACATCTTGCTGTTGCAGTGATTTTGACATCTTCACCACATCATTGATGTCCGTGCTTTTTTGAGTCAGATCACCGATCAATCCATTTAAAAACCCTTGTTTGACCTCATAATTCGGATAATCTAGATGATACAGTTGCCATTGCTCATCATATCCTTTGATTGTGAAATACCCTGCTTGATATAATAGCGATAATAAATTGGGATTTTCTACTTCAAAAGTGGAGAAATCTTGTGTCGTCAACTCTAAAGCATCTAGTCGTTTGATGTTATATTGTTGTTTTCTAATCAGTTGATACAAAAAAGTCGGGGTTGCGGTTTCGAACCAATGCGGTTTAAATTCTTTTTGTTTAAATAACAATAAAGTCGAAAATGGATTGTATACAGATTCCCCTTGTTCAGAAAACAGATAGCCATTATACCATTGCTTTATTTTAGCGATGACTGCTTCTTTGGATTGTTGTTGTGAAAAACTTAATGCGATGATTTGATCATGAAAGTATTGGAATAACTCTACTTCTGTATAACCCAAAATAGCAGACGTGTTTTGATTAAAACTAATATCTTCTAGGTTATTTAATCCAGAGAAAACCGATACTTTCGCAAATCTAGTCACGCCTGTGAGAAAGATAAAACGAATGTATTCGCTTTGCGCTTTGAATATACCGTAAAAATCACGCAGAAAGTCTTTGAGTTCAATGAGCTTTTCTTCATCCTCAATATGATCTAGCAAAGGTTTGTCGTATTCATCTATTAATACAATGATTTTTTTTGTGGCTGAGTTCTGCGCTAAAGCCTCGATGGTGCTATTCAGCACATCAATAATCGATTGCTCGAAATTAATCACTGGTAAATCATATTGCTTACTGACACCTGAAAAATAAGCTTTTAATGAATTCTCAAATCCAACCAAACTACTGCAGTTCATTTTCGACATATCTAAGCGAATCACAGGATATATTTGCCAATCATAATCTAACTGATCAATCGCTAAGCCTTTGAAGAGTTCTCGCTTGCCCTGAAAAATACAGTCTAGCGTTGAAATCAGCAGGGATTTGCCAAAACGCCGTGGGCGCGATAGAAAGTAGGTTTGCCCTTGAGTGATCATTTCGTGCATGTACGCTGTTTTATCGACGTACAAATAATCATCATTCCTGATGGTTGGAAAGTCTTGGATTCCGATTGGCAGTTTTTGCATCATGAAAAATCTTCAATCAACTTTCCGCCATCTAGCGTGTAAACCACATCATAATGCGCTATCGTCGACATTCTATGTGCTATCGTAATCAATGTTCGATTCTCACTGGCTTTATCCAGCGCTGCCACGATTTCTTTTTCTGTTGCATCATCCAATGCAGAGGTTGCTTCATCCATCACCAAGATTTCTGGGTTATGATACAGCGCACGCGCAATGCCTATGCGTTGACGCTGCCCACCAGATAAGCGTATACCATTTTCACCGACAACTGTATTAATTCCTTGATCTAATGTATTTACAAATTCGCTTAAACTAGCAATTTCCAAGCATTGCTTAACTTGTTGTTCGTCAATGTTATCTATGCTCACACCAAAAGCAATATTTTCTTTAATCGTACAATCATATAAATAGATCATTTGCGGGATATATCCAAATAGTTGTTGATATGCGCTGTAGTTTTCTTGACTACTGATTGGATTATCATCGATGCTAATTTGCCCACTCAATGGTTGATAAATGCCCATGATCAAATCAACTAAAGTTGTTTTACCTGCTCCGGATTGACCCACAAAAGCTACTTTTTCCTCTTTAGGTATAGATAAAGATATACGATCAATCACCAAGTCTTTTCGATATTTAAAAGTAATGTTTTTTAGTTCAATGTGATTTTTAAATATCGCAGAGGCACATGGTTGACTGGAATGACACTGAAATGAATTTCTTTTAGCTTTTGCTTGCTCAATTTCTTGAGAGACAACCTTCAATGCTGGCAGCCCATACTTAATTTGTGCCACTGAAGTCATTAATCGATTCATACTTGGCAATAACTGCACCGCCGCGACACCAAACACCGATAATAAAATCACCATTTGCGTGCCATTAGCACCGTGGAGCATAAAAGCACTGAGTAAAATCAATATTAAACTGATTGCTGTTGCTTCAATTAAAAATCTTGAGCTTTGTTGATAGACATAAGCAAAGGTGCTGGCTTGCTGGGTGTGAACTGCCTGTTGATTAAAGTTTTTTAGGAAAAATTTTTCTTTTTGATATAGCTTTGTTTCTTTAATTCCGCCCAATCCTTGCATGACTTGTTGGGTCATTTGCTCCCATGCAGATTCTCTCATTTGCCCATGATATAAAGCACGCTGTTTGGTCATGCGTGTAAATAATGTAAGCGCAAAACCTAGCCCCATGGCGATAAAAAATGAGAACCAAAAGTTAAGCTTGAGCAAGAAGATCAGCAGAATGCAGGAAGAAATGCTCTCAGTAACCAATATCCCTAGTGGAAGTATCACATACCCAGCCATCATCACAGTTTCATTATTAATATTTTTAATTAAAGTGGGTGTCGAGCGATTCAAATGCTCTTTGTAATCTGCTTGCATATAGCTTGAAAACAGTTTCTTTTGTGTTTTTGACACCAACGCATAAAGAAAGCTGGCTTGTTTTTTTAGCACCACAAATGCAGCGAAATTTTTTAACCAATATAAACTCACCAGCAACATCACTGCGCCACAAAAAACATGCAGATAGCTATAAGATTGCAACCAGTGAATTTGCATGATTTGTTTGCTATCTAGCAATAGATGAATCACCGGGATGACTGCTGCAATACCCGCTAGGCTGAGTAAACTACTTAACAATAAACAACCGATAAAAATGATAAACTGTTTTCGGTCTTCTTTATCTAGTAAGATGATGATGTAGTGGAGGAGTTTTTTCATTGTTGTTAATTAGCTAGCACTATTTACCTTGTCACCAGCAGAAGTAATGGTAATCGGTTGTTTGGATTTCGAGCTGATCTCTATCGCATGCAAAGCAATTTCTTGCACTTTTCCGCCTGCTTCATTGAGTTTTTGATTCAGTTGCGCGATCGTTGTTTTTTGCTCACGTTGACACTGCACGACCTCATCAATTTCTAGTTGCTTTTTCTTATTAGCTAATAATAACACATCGAGCGTGCCTGCTTGCTTAATGATATCGTGTTGTTCTTTGAGATTTTGTTCTGCCAGTTGATTGGCGTCTTGCTGTCTTTCTTTTTCTGCATCAGCCAATAATTGCACTTTTTTCTTGATTTCTAAGGTTTGTTGTTTAGTTTGACTATTTAATGTTTTGATTTCAGTCAAAGCATCTTCATATGCAGATAAAATTTCATTTTTGGTGTTTTTACTGCTGATTTCTTTGGACACTTAGCAAACTCCGTCTATATACGCTGATACTACTGACAGTTGAAACAACAATCCTAGCTTAATTAATAAACTCTCTCAACCATTGTTCGATGTTTTTTCTTCAGCGGAAAAGTTCGAACCGATGTATAAGTTCAGATAGAAATGAGACAAATTTGCAAAAATAAAAAAAGACCTCGAGAATTGAGTTGAAATAAACAAAAACACGAGGTCACTATGCAAATCAAAGGACTGCACAAATCAATTTATAAACTATATGGATACGGACGTAAACAAGAAGTTTTAATTGAATACCGAAAAAAATATCAAGCGATAGTCAGTCAGTGGGAACGTTTGAAAAACGCAGGAACCAATGAGAAAGAAATCCCGTCATTTGTAGGTTACTCAAGAGCAACATATTATCGATCTCGAAAAATATTGATCGATCTGAAATGCGGTAAATTACCACCATCAAAGGCTAGGATTAAGCGAAACAAGCCGAAATGGGGGGAGGCAGAAAGGCAGTTAGTGCTCGATGTTCGCAGAAAAAACAGCAACTATGGTAAGTTTAAAATAACCCATATATTGAAGCGAGATCATCAGTTACAGATGAGTGAAAGCACAGTAGGCAGGATATTGAAACACTTGCTAAAAAAAGGCTTGATTGAAGTGGGGGAAAATCTTTGGACAGATATCTAAGCAAACATAGATGTCAAACTGTCAAATTTATGCTCCAGTTTCACCTGCTGGAAGTACACTTCACTGGGAGTGTTATAATCCAATCTTTGGTGTAACCTATCTGTGTTGTAGTACAAGAAATATGAGGTTAAAGCATCCTTCACCTCAGAGATAAATTCAAACTCCCTGAGGAAAATGCATTCATATTTCACGCTACGCCAAAGTCGCTCAATGAAAATATTGTCAAAGCAACGACCTTTGCCATCCATACTAATAGTAACACCATGATCAATCAAGGTGTTTGTCCAAGCATGAGAGGTATATTGAGATCCTTGATCAGTGTTAAATATACCACACTTGCTACCTGCCAGAGATCGAGTCAATGCTTCTACGCAAAACTCAGCTTCCAGAGTTGTGCTGAGTTGCCAGTCAATCACATAGCGGCTATACCAGTCCATAATTGCCACTAAATAGATATGACCATGCTTGAGGCGGAGTAGAGTAAGAGATAGGGCGTAGTCGAACTATTTCCCTATCTCTCCTCACCGAACCGTACGTGCACCTCTCAGCGCATACGGCTCTCCATTTAAGTGTGACGCATCGCCATTGCAATTTCATGATAGCGTGATGTAACTGTGCTCCTGACTTCTTCCCGTATCAAATACGGGTTGCTTTCAGGATTACGCCAGCGAAATGTCATTTTACGACTGGTTACCAATCGTCGTAACGACACTTTGATATATTTTCCATTTTCACTGTGACCAGACAGCTGCCAAGTTTTTGCTTTGCTTTCTTCCGGTCGATTCACCCATTTGCGCATTAGCGACTTGACACTAGTTCGGTATTTCCGAGCTAGCCAGTGCGCTAGTTTCCAGAATATTATTCTGTCAATTTTCTGGTACACAATAGCTGTGAAATCAGTGTGTTGGTAAAAATTTGCCCAACCAATAATTTTGCGATTGAGCTTCTCTATCATGGCAGTTTTATTCACGCTATGATTACTTGTAAGCTCTTTGCTCACGCTTAACGCAAATGCTTTAGACTTACATTGAGGAATCGTTGTTACAGTCCGCATTCTTCCTTCGGATCCTCGCTTACGTATCAGGCGGTGACCTAGAAAAGTGAACCCATCATTAACATGTGTAATATGAGTTTTATCCATATTTAATGTTAGTTTGAGATCTCTTTCTAAAAACTGCTGACACATTTTACGAATATCCTCAGCATGTGCTTTACTTCCTTTTACAACTATAACAAAATCATCTGCATAGCGACAGTAAGCAACGGCAGGCTTCCACTGTCGTCCTTTTTGGATAGCAATGTTGCGCTGCCGTTTAATACTATCATTCCAATACCAACGGTCTTTGCGTGCTTTTTTAGACAAGTTCCTTTTATCCAACCATTGATCAAATTCATTGAGCATTAAATTGGATAATAATGGCGAGATTACTCCGCCTTGGGGAACCCCTCGACTAGCTGCGTTAAATAGACCTTTGTCGATATGTCCTGCTTTGATGAATCGCCACAGCAATGTCAGAAAGCGTTGATCACGTATCCGTTTTTTTACACACTTCATTAACAATCGGTGATGCACCGTATCAAAATAGCTGGACAGATCACCTTCGATCACCCAGCGTCCTGAGGTGTAACCACCGTCTTGTAATTGAATTTTCAGTGTGCGGACTGCATGATGAACACTGCGTTCTGGTCGAAACCCATAAGACAAGCGATGAAAGTCGCTTTCCCAGATAGGGTCCATAACCATCAACATAGCACGTTGCACAATTCGGTCTCGTAATGTCGGAATTCCTAGCGGTCTTTGTTTGCCGTTAGCTTTGGGAATATAAACTCGCTTGGCTGGTTGTGGTTGATAGCTCCCTGCTAGTAGCTCAGAACTTATCAATGCCAACTCTTTTAGGAGGTTTCCCTCCATTACCTGCTTGTTTACTCCATCAACTCCTGCTGTTCTAGCACCTGATGATGCTAGCGTGACACGAGCCGCCTCTTGCAACCATGACCGGTTTGCAATCATCCTTAGTAATCGATCAAACTTTCGCTCGCGATTTTCTAAAGACCACTTTGCTAATTTGTTTTGCATTTCTCTGATTATCATAGGTCTTCACCTCTTTATAGGCAGGTAATCTGCCAAACAAATCACTTAAACTGCCTTCCTTCGCCATGTAACAGGTTCTCCCTGTCTCAGACTACTACGAAAGCTCCGCCAGCTTATTGATCATTGGGGTCGCATTCCCTTATCATTTCAATAAACCTTCCCCATTCCACATGCTGGACTCAAGTGTACTGGTTAGGTTGCCGATCGCATTCTTTAACCTTGCGCTCTGCAAGTTGTATCAAGCATCATGAGCTAGTCATGCTCTCTTCATGATACCCTTCCAGCATCCTACATTTATGCTAGAATTTGGGTGAAAGAATCATACATCTATTCTTTCACCAGCTTGAATATCACCTATTAGATCGTGTAGGTGATGGCGACGTTTCAGCCCATAGATACGATTTAATCGGTTCGTGTTCCTCAACCTTCCAATACTCAGCCTAGAGATGCATCTTGGCGTAACGACCTCGCCTCACATCCCGTTTCCCACGGGCTCCGTCACTCTGCTAATGCACAGCAGATCACCGCCGCTTCGGCTCACACAATCCTCATGACAGGATTCAGGCACTCATTTTTTTTTACTCCTTAGTTTGATGAGCGCATTCCAAACATGCTCAAGCTTCGGCAGCTTCTTCCTTGATGCCTCCAAAGGCTGGGCGCACTATATGTAATATCAGAACACCAAACTTGATTAGGGTAATATACACAAACATCATCCAGCAAGTATGGGTAGATTTTATGCTCCTGACGGCTTTTTGCGCTGGTATTTGGCTTTGGGTAAATTGCTCTTAATCCCATTCTCGCCATTAAATACCGCACTTGGTCTCGCGTAACATCGTGTCCTTGTCTAGCTAGCCATCTCATAATCCTGCGAGAACCTTCCTGTGGATGTAAGGTGTAACGCTCGTCTATCAGTCTCATTAACTGCTCAGCATGTTCGCTGACAGGTTTGTATTGATAGTAGTACGATGATCGAGATAGCACAAGTAGCTCACATTGTCTAGCAACTGAAATCTTATGATGTGCAGGGTCAATTAACATTTTCTTCCCCCTACAATTCAAAGTTAGATTTTTTTTTCAACCAGTCAAGCTCTACCTTAAGCCTGCCGATTTCCTCGTATAACTTTGCTTGCTCCTTTTGCTCATGCGCTGCTTGTTTATCAGGCGATAGCTTGCCACTAAATATCAGCTTGATAGCTTCCACTGCCTGTTTCTTCCATGTTGTAATTTGCGTAGCATGTATTTCATATTTACTACTAATTTGAGCCTGCGTTAGATCGCCTCGAATTGTCGCAAGTGCGACTTCCGTTTTGAATACTGCGCTGTGCTGTTTTTTCTTTTTCATGTTGTCTCCTTTTTTCCATGGAGACACCTAGTTTACCCTCTATCTATCCTGTCCGAAAAAACCCGACCACTATACTTGTCGATACAGGTTGATGGAGGATCAGAGTTTATGGCTGAATTTGAGGATGCTTGTCGACAGCTGAATATACCGTTGTATGTTTTACCGCCAGCTAGCCCAAAGAAAAATGGAGGTGTTGAAAGAGGTAACCGCATTTTTAGAGAAGAGTTTTATGCCAAGCCTTCACTTGCAGACTCACTGGGAGCAATTCGCAATGAGCTTAAAGATGCTGTCACTAAATATAATGATTACAGACCGCATTTTTCTCTTGCAGGTTTAACTCCTTTGGCTTACATTGGGAAACATAATTCTCGAGGTGCTTGTTTGTCTCAAACCACCTGAACCTATACACCGATCGCAACATAACTTGTTTCTCCTCAACAATCTGCTAAAATTTAAAAACAAAAATAAAAGAGTCGTATACCATGTCTATCACACAACCCTCTCTCCCTTACAAACTAGATGCTCTAGCGCCCCACATGTCCAAAGAAACGCTGGAGTATCATTATGGCAAGCACCACAAGGCTTATGTTGATAAATTAAACGGGTTGCTTGTTGGCACAGAATTTGAAAATCAAAACCTTGAGAATATCATTTTACAATCAAACGGTGGCATATTTAATAATGCTGCCCAAGTTTGGAATCACAGCTTTTTCTGGCAGTGCCTAACGCCAGACGCCAACACACCCAGCCCACAACTTCAGACGATTATTGAAAAGAACTTTGACTCAATGACTACATTCAAAGAACAATTCACTCAAGCTGCACTTGGTCAATTCGGCTCAGGGTGGGCGTGGCTATCACAAGAACAAAACGGCAAGCTAGTCATTCACAGCACTTCTAATGCGGGAACCCCCATGACCGAAGGTAAAAAAGCACTACTCACTTGTGATGTTTGGGAGCATGCTTATTATATAGATACTCGCAACAATCGCGCACAGTATATTGAAAACTTTTGGCAGCTAGTCAATTGGAGCTTTGTTGAGTCACAACTGTAAAATGATATCACTTGTTGGGAAGTGTGCTATGCACGTATACCCAAATCACTTGAAGAAGCCGAGGCTTTAACGGCATGAGCACGGCAGAATACAAATCTAAAAGCTTTCCCAATAGCAATGCTATTGCTCAATCTTTTAAATTTGATTCTGCTCAAGCTCATTATGTTAAAGCCTCGGCTTCTTCAAGTGATTTGGGTATATTCCAACAAAAAACTCCTGAAAAAACAATCACACAACAATGAAACTACTCAAGAAAGTAAAGACCTTATTCTTTGGCGCACCACGCAATCCGTTAGATCGAAAAACTCGCAAAACAATCGCGTTAAGTGCGTTACTCGCATGGGTAGGCATTGGCGCAGATGGTCTATCTTCGTCATCTTATGGACCAGAACAAGCCTATGTAGCACTTGGCAATCACCCACAACTTGCTATTTATTTAGCGATTGCCATTGCGCTCACCGTCTTTGTTATTTCTTTTGCCTATAACCAAGTCATCGAATTATTTCCAAACGGTGGCGGCGGCTATAAAGTTGCCACAAGTTTACTAGGAAAGTACGCAGGGCTCATCACCGGGAGCGCATTAACGGTCGATTATGTGCTTACCATTACCATTTCTGTAGTGACCTGTGTTGAAACAACATTTAGCTTATTACCAACGCACTTTCAACCTTACAAACTACTTGTAGATACTGCGCTCATCATACTATTAATATTTCTTAATCTACGTGGAATGAAAGAATCTATTAAGGTATTGATGCCCATTTTTCTTGGATTCATAGTAACGCACGTCGTTCTATTAGCATACGGGATTTTCTCGCACGGCAACCAGCTCCCAGCACTAGCACATAACGCAGTCACTGATGTACATCAACTAGCCCATCAAGCTGGACTTCTATTTGTCATCGCCTTGTTTATTCATGCTTACTCCCTAGGAGGTGCGACATATACAGGATTAGAAGCCGTCTCAAACAACGTCAATGTATTAAGCGAACCTCGCGTACGCACTGGTAAGATGACCATGTTTTACATGGCAGTCTCTCTAGGATTAATGGCTGGAGGAATTATTCTCGTATACCTACTCTGGCATGTACATATGGTCTCAGGTCAAACTTTAAACGCGGTTGCTTTCCGAGAAATATTAGGTCACTGGCGCTTTGCTCATCCTGTGTTAATTCTAACTTTACTTTTTGAAGCAGGCTTATTACTCATGAGTGCAAACACAGGCTTTTTAGGGGGGCCTGCCGTACTAGGTAATATGGCAATTGACGACTGGGTTCCCAGACGATTTCGCAACCTTTCCAGCCAACTGGTCACAAAAAATGGAATTGTGCTCTTTGGTATTGCCGCTTTACTCATCTTATATGCAACAGAAGGGAGCGTCACCTATCTTGTCATTTTATACAGTATTAACGTATTTCTAGCTTTTACAATCTCACTACTAGGACTGTGCTTCTACTGGATTCGCCAGCGACATCAAATTGATTACTGGCTCAGGCGCTTTTTGCTATCTCTGCTAGGTACTATTATTTGTGGCGGCATCTTGTTACTTGTTATCTTTAGCCAGTTTGACCATGGAGGATTAACTGCCATTCTAATTACGGGGTTAGTTGTCATTGGTTGCTTACTCATTAAACGCCACTACAGCCGTTTAAATAAGAAACTAGATAAACTTAATGAAACGCTATTGCCAGAAACTGCCCCAACACTCGATGTCCCAACACTAAACCCACACCAGCCCACCGCAGTTATCTTTGTCGGCAAAAACCAAGGCATGACCATGCACACACTGTTGTGGATTCAACGCTTATTTCCCAATTACTTTAAGAACTTTATTTTTGTCAGAGTTGGACTCATCGACATGCAAAGTTATGGCGTTGAAAAAGCACTCGCATCAATGCAAAATGAAGTGGAATCTCGCTTAGATTATTTCATTCATTTCATCCAGGATAAACAACTATCTGCTAGAAAAATATCTAGCTATGCCATTGATCCTGCAGAAAAATTATCCTGTATAACTGATGAACTTATTACCGAGTTTGAGAATCCTATTTTCTTTGCAAGCAAACTGGTCTTCGAGCGCGACACTTGGTTTGTCCGCTGGTTACATAATGAAACCGCTTTTACACTACAAAGGCAGCTCTATAGCAAAGGGTCCATGATGATGATTCTGCCGATGAAAATATAATTAAGCAGTGGGCATACTAATTCAGTGTGAGTTTTTGGATCCTGCGACTACGCGCAGGATGACCTAGGGAGCAAGTAGTTACATACAGTTTTCTAAAGGTTCTGTCGCAAAAATGTGAGATGGTGAAGAGGCTAACTATGTCGAGGACGAAATTATACTGCAAGGGAATAAAATTGCTCGGCTTCTTCATTGGCGATGAGGATACATACCAACGTACTGACTGCACACAAGATGATATCTTTTGGATAATGTCTTCCTGAAAAGTCGACCGCCACCTTCTCACTCCTGTTGTTTTTAGCTCAGTTTAGCACCTCACCACCTGTTTGCGACAGAATCGCTTTTAACTCAAGTAATTTTTCATAGAGCCACAGTGAGTGAGTTATCAGGCACGCAGAACTAAGCCAAAATGTCGATCATATTCTCGCTGAGCTTCTGGGCTATCATGTCTATGCTCATGAAGACTACTACAGTATTGACGGTATCCTTCAGAGCGTTGAATACAGGCTTGGAACACACTGAAATCGGGCATTTCTATATACAAGCGGCTCATCTCAAGTGGACCGGTGAATTCCTCATCAGTTTTGTTGCGATAAAGACTACCAAATTCATCAAACATGCGATGAGCTATGTTGTCTTTAATATCGTCCCATATCGCAGTAAACTCAACATCCCGTTTAATTGTCGATATTAACTGGGTGAATGTCTGGAACGCTTCAATAGTGTTTGGATTGGATAATTGTCTCAAATACCGCATCGCTTCTTCTTTAACTACAATGGGCAATTTCAGAGACGCCTGCATCTTCGTAATCAATTGAATTTCACAATCTGGATGAATACTTTGCAATTTTTCAATGAGCTTATTGAATGTTCCTGCAAGACAAATATAGCGGTCTCTTTCCCGTCCATCATCAACACCTGTCTCCGATAGATTATAACCACGCTGTATCTCATAAAGACCTTCAGTCAGTTGTAGCATAGCATCTTCAAAAGTTCCTTCTCGAGAGTCTTCATCACATATAGCCAGAAATGCTAACGCGAGTAATACTCTAGTGGGCACTCGAGATCTAAAATCAACAAAATTATAGCTAGGCATGCTAATTCTTGAAACGCATCGTTTAGCCGCAACATGCTTAAGAGTGGTGTCATCTAATTGATCTATGTGCTCTTTCAGCTTTGATATAATATTTCCCAACCCCTGTTCACAAATTTTCTGCTGATATCTAGCCGCCAATCGAGATGCAGATTGTGACACTGTAGCATGTACACTTGCATTATGCGTACTTTGGCTATCATTAATAACTCTTGCGCGACGAAGCGCTGGAGTGCGATGAAGCGCTGGAGCGAGAAGAATGTCATCAATCCTAAGATCCCCATCTATCAGTCTTGTTACAGTATCTTTGTCACTCAGAGCGCTACGCTCGGTATAGGTTAGATTCAATCCTCGCTCCAAAGTAAGGACGCGACCGGCAATCAAAGCGCGTATGCTTTCAGATTCCAAATTGCTGCGCTGATCCGGAGTCAAAGCTAATGCCTGCTCCCCAGTAAGGGTGCGATTGGCAATCAAAGCGCGTATGCTTTCAGATTCCAAATTTCTGCACTGATCCCAAGTCAAAGCTAACGCCTGCTCCCCAGTAAGGGTGTGATTGGCAATCAAAGCGCGTATTCTTGGACATTCCAAATTGAGGCGCTGATGCGAAGTCAAAGCTATCGCCTGCTCCAAAGTAAGGGTGTGATTGGCAATCAAAGCGCTTATGCTTGAATATTCCAAATTGAGGCGCTGATCCCCAGTCAAAGCTAACACCTGCTCCAAAGTAAGGGTGTGATTGGCAATCAAAGCGTGTATTCTTGGATATTCCAAAATGTTGCGCTGATCCCCAGTCAAAGCTAACACCTGCTCCAAAGTAAGGGTGTGATTGGCAAGCAAAGCGCTTATGTGTTTAGCTCCCAACTTCATGCACTGATCCGAAGTCAAAGCTAACGCCTGCTCCAAAGTAAGGGTGTGATTGGCAATCAAAGCGCGTATGTGTTTAGCTCCCAAATTCATGCACTGATCCGAAGTCAAAGCTAACGCCCGATCCAAAGTAAGGGTGTGATTGGCAATCAAAGCGCGTATGCTTGCATATTCCAAATTGGTGCACTGATCCCAAGTCAAAGCTAACGCCTGCTCCATAGTAAGGGTGTGATTGGCAATCAAAGCGCTTATGTTTTTAGCTCGCAAATTCATGCACTGAACCCAAGTCAAAGCTAACGCCTGCTCCCCAGTAAGGAAGCCACCGGCAATCAAAGCGCGTATGCTTTCAGATTCCAACTTTCTGCGCTGATCCCCAGTCACAGCTAACGCCCGATTCAAAGTAAGGGCGCGACCGGCAATCAAAGCGCGTATGCTTGCAGATTCCAAATTGCTGCGCTGATGCGAAGTCAAAGCTAACGCCTGCTCCCAAGTAAGGGTGTGATTGGCAATCAAAGCGCGTATGCTTTCAGATCCCAAATTTCTGCGCTGATGCGAAGTCAAAGCTAACGCCTGCTCCAAAGTAAGGGTGTGATTGGCAATCAAAGCGCGTATGCTTTCAGGTTCCAAATTTCTGCGCTGATGCGAAGTCAAAGCTAACGCCTGCTCCACGGTAAGGAAGCCACCGGCAATCAAAGCGCGTATGCTTTCAGATCCCAAATTTCTGAACTGAACCCAAGTCAAAGCTAACGCCTGCTCCACAGTAAGGAAGCCATCGCCAATCAAAGAGTATACGCCTTCAGGTTCCAAATACCTGCACTGAGGCGCAAGCAAAAATAACGCCTGCTCCGCAGTAAGGGTGCGATTGGCATGTATGTTTTCATCTTTTAACCGCAAGACTTCACGCGCAAGCTCAGAGAAAGGATAAATACCCAAGAGAGTAGACGGGCTAACGTACGCCATGATTTCCGTTAATGAGCGTCTATTTTTGAATACATACAAAGCATCCCGCAATGTACAGTTATAAATTCTAGCCACTCTTTGAGGGGATACCATAAAATTCTGAAGCAACTCTCCAGGGGTGTAATTTCTTCTTAAATAACTATCTGTCCACAGATAAGGTAGTATACTTTGTCTCATTCATTCCCTCCAAACTTTTCCCTACAAATTGAGGCACTCTTTTCATAATCCTCGCATCATCTTATCAATCCAAGCTACTATTAATAACGGGTTGTGTGGAAGTGTAATCGCATGATAGCTAAGTATCTACCCCTTAAAATATTACGAATTGCTGACCTGCGGTTCTCATCCGTATCTATATGGAATAGCACTTTCGCATGCATACTACTTCTTACAGGCCTGCTAACGTGCTGCTATGACTCAATTTTCTACATTTAATCTTACCAAAATTCATTTTGTTAAATCCTCCGTGCCTTCAAGTGGTATAGATATGCCAGATTATTACGTGAAATTAAATTTCAAGCGAGTCCATACCTATCACCATATCTATCCTTCATTCTACCATCTCTTTCGATTTTATGGAGCGCCTTGATTCGCTTCCCTGTCTTCAGCTGTAAGATATTTTTGCATGTGCACTTTATCTCATCATTTTATCTCGTTGTAAACTAATCTTTATTTGTATAGGTTCAGGTGCTTGTTTGTCTCAAACCACCTGAACCTATACAAACATTTTTTGATCTCTGCTTTTCTTTTATGTTACAGTTTCTGACACAGCTCTATAAAGCAATTAAAAAGGAATTTGCTATGAGACTTAAGGATTTTGGCGCGGATTGCCATGAAGGCCAATTATTTGTAGAGCGCATACTTTTCTGCGTACCTAAGAACTATGTTATGCGCTTTTTATGTGCAGATTACTTAACTTGGACAGAACAACTGCAGAGACAAGCAGGATTCTTTCATAAGTTTATATTAAAGGGGCCCTGTCAACATAGAAATTATTCTGAGTTGATTTATCCGAATGTAGATTATGAGCACAGGTTATTCTCCAGCTTTACACATCGAGAGCAAAGGGTATTACACAGGAGTTTTAACAGAGGATGTTCTAGCCCCACAGCACAGGTCAATGACAACAAATCACCTTTTCAAGCAGCTCTTGAGACACCTGTACTGATGAAAAACCGAAGTCATTCTGTATTACCAAGTTCTTCTGGAGTTCTCAGCAGATCCTATCTTGGACAAACTGTACCCGGAGGTGCTGAATCTTGTGAAGGAAGTGAAGACTCTATACATATTGCTACATATGTATTTTGGAATCGTGGCTATGAAGCTTGGCGCCAGGTAGAAGACAATGTTGAGTTTATTCGGCAAACAAATCATTTATTTGAGTCGGCCTATAAATCGGTCTATGGAGCTAAAGATGGTCCTTGTTTGCCAACGCTCTGTTTGCAAGAGGGTTTTTATGCCCAATATACATCTTGCTTTTATTTTCTTGATACTATGGATAAAAACAATGTTCTTGCTCACGATTTTTCTACGTTGGGGCAATGTGGTCTACATCAACTAATTAGAGGAATAGAAGGTAGACAGCAGGAGTCAATGGTTGCTCCCTCAGTTGAACAACGACGTGCTAGTAGTCATTCTTTTTTTATGCACGGCTCATTACCATTAGCTCGGCCACCCAGCTCTTCGTAAGAGTTAAAGAGATCCGCAAGCCACTTGACGCTTGAATAGTGGTTCTGCCGCAAAAATATGCTGAGGTGAAGATGTGACTATGTCGTGGACGCAATTATACTGCAAGGGAATAAAATTGCCCCCAAACAGTCATCCTATCAGAGTTTTTCATCTGTTCTTTTTTGAGCATACGGTGGAGTTCAATTCCTGCCAGTGTATCAGTAACATTTGAAAATGATTTGAACCAAGTGGAAGTTTTCAAAGCTCTCTTAATTCCGCGATGATCTTGTTCTACAATATTATTCAAATACTTATTTTGCTGGACATTCATCACCAGCATCCATAAGCCAGAAACCCAATAATAGTGCATTGATATGATTCAGTGCTGAGGTGTTGGAGCCACTCTTATAGCTAACACGATTAAGTATCAACCATTCTAACACATCATCTTCCGTTTGCGACAGAACCGATTTAGTTGTATTAAATTTGGAGTAAATAATCCAGCCAGAGGTTGTTGAGCTTTTCCTGCATCTGGTTTTGGTTCAATCGCTGCTGCAAATTATCTAAATCGATTATTTCTAAAGGCTGGTCATGCCATGAGCAGGCAAATACTGCTTTAGTGCGCTGTCCTGTTTTGGGGTCAATCTGCCATTGTAAACATTGTGCGCAAACACCTTTGAGCATGCACTGCATGGGCCCATAAACGGATGCTGTCCATTGTGCGTTTTTGTTGATGATGGACGTAGGGTTAGATCGCTCTTGATTGAGTGTTTTAATCATTTGTACAGACCCAATTAGTAAGACTCGATTAATGGATTCTAGCTGTAAGTCGTAGCCATATTTTCTTAGTGCAGTGATCCAATCACCACTTAGTGTTCGATCCTGTGGGCGTGGATTTTGGATGGGTTGTCCTGTATGAGTTAGCCAAATGATTTGGTCACAACAGGTTTCTAGTTGTGTTCGATAATAGAGCTCTTCTGCAGTTTGAAAGCTAGCCAAATAACAGACGCGTATGTCCTGTTCTTTTAACGCAGTGGCAACTGTTAATGTACTGGCAATACTCATGCGTCCACCAACAATGAGAACGGATTCATTAGGCTTCTCTGGTGTGATACGTGTCCTTACACCTGTGGGTCCCATTAAGGAAATCGATTGACCTGCTTTGAACAGAGAGACTAAGCGACTGCTGACACCCGTTTCTTGTACCATGAGTGTTACGGTGCCTTGTTGTTGATCGACTTTGGTTCCCAGCAGAGCAATCGCTTCTGTTTGTAAGCTAGTTTCTAATGTGCCACTAGCTATTTTGGTTGAGATGATCGTTGCGTTGGTTTCGAAATTTTGTACGCGGTAAAAATGACCCGGCTTGAAGTTGTGAACTGCCATGGGGCTATGTACTACCAATTCAATGGTTGATGGTGTTAAGCGAGAGGTAGAGATCACGGTGCTTTTAAACTGTGAGTCCATCAGGCGACGAAAGGTGAGGTAGTCTTTTTCAACGCTATATTGCTCGCTTTCTTTGTCATGCTGATTTAAGTGGGCAATAATCTTGGGGTAGGTGCGTTTTGCTGAAGCAATGGCTTTAACCACATTGCCATGAAAAAGTGGGTGAGTATCACCTAGGAAAGTGACACGCTTATCATTGTGATCATAGCTTGTGAAGGCGCCAAACTGTTCAGCTTTGACATGCTCACCCGTTACTATAGTGCTCAATTGACCATTAATGTCCTCATAAGCTTCATATTCCATCTTCTTACGAACAAATGAGCCTTGGTGTTCAAATGAGTAGGCAACATTGGGCTTGGCACCTGTAGCAACAAAAATGGCTTTGGCAGCGATGGCATGATGTTCATTACTGGCAATCCACTGTTGTTCTTCATTTTGCACATTGGCGATACATCTCAGCTGATGGACGTGTCCGTGTTCATCAAGTTCAACGGTGTCTGGAGATAAACCTTCTAAATAATAAATGCCTTCTTCTAGTGCTTTATTAAGTTCTTCATGATTGCGTTGATATGCGGGGGAGTCTTGCATGCCTTTGCGATAAACAATGCTGACACCACCCCAGCGACGTAGTAATCGGATTAAGTTGGGTTTGCGATTTTCTTGTTTGGCTTGTGCTCGTTCGCTTTGTAGCTCGTGGGCATGGGTCAAAAACTCATGAAGTACTGTAAATGATTTGTCATCAAATTGAGCGCGGATATGTGCTTCGCCCAGGCGTTCACTCAATGCTAGATAACGTTGCTGCGTTTTTTCGATCTGCGCTAAATAGTAAGCTTGCACTTCGGTAGCGGTGTCAACACCAGTTAATCCTCCACCAATGACGACTGCAGGAAGTCTGACTTGCAGGTTAGCTAGGCTTTCTTTTTTAGCAGCACCTGTCAGTTGTAGTGCCATCAAAAAATCATTGGCTTGACGCATCCCAGGTGCCATCGAGTTTTTGATGGGCAAGGCTTTAGGCAATCCTGCGCCAACAGCGATAGCAAGGTGATTAAATCCAAGTTGCCAAGCATCTTCAACAGTGATGGTTCCACCAAAGCGGACTCCACCAAAGACTTGGAAGTATTGGCGGCGAACGAGTGTTAAATAAATGAGCTTAAGAAAATTTTTATCCCAGCGGTTGGTGATGCCATACTCTGCTACACCACCAAATCCAGCAATAATACGCTGATCCAGTTTTTCAGTAATCGTCTCAAAATGTTGAATGGGCGTATTGATAAGTTGTTGGTCGATGGGTTCTATCTTCAGACCATCACAACCAACCACTGCAAAGCCTGCTAGGGTGAGATAGTGTGACAGTGTGAATCCAGCAGGCCCCATACCCATGATTAAGACTTTTTTACCGTTATAAGGTTGTAACATCCAATCGGTTGCTTTGAGTGGATTCCATAAGGTGAGTAGGTGGTAAATTTCAACACCCCAAGGTAGGTTTAATACATCGGTGAGTGTGCCAGTTTCCACTTGTGGAATGTCGACTGGTGTTTGTTTTTGATAAATACAACCTTTCATGCATTCGTTACAAATTCGATGTCCTGTTGCTGGACACATTGGATTGTCTAGCATCACCATTGCTAATGCGGCAATGCCTTTAGCATCTTTCTTTAAAGCATGCATTTCGGAGATTTTCTCATCTAAAGGGCAGCCTGTGAGATAGTCACCAAGTTCGCCTTTCTTCAACCCCAGTTCAGGTTGGGATCGTTTGACAGGAAAACCTTTGGAGCAGAAATCACCGTCATTTTTATGGCAATAAACACAATACTCAACTTCACTAAGCACCTCGCGCTGTGTCATTCGGTTGTCGGTTAAGGCGAAACCGTCACGTTGGCGTAAAGTGTGTGAGCATCCCTGTAGTCGACCTAGTTTGTCATTTTCTTTTTCTGTTGGTACAAGGGCTTGGAAGTCCAGCTTTTGTGGTAATCTGAAGCTACTCCATGAAGAAACATAGTTTTGTCCTTCTGGGGTTATGAGTGCCAGTGTGCACCAGTCAATGAGTTGATCGATATCGTCACTATGTTTGTCTTTGTTGTTTAGCCATTTGACGCCCAGTGTGCTAATAGCAATCTCGATGTCGTTGTTTTTGTCAGTGATTTTTTTGCTGAGCCATTGAGTGAGATCCTCAAATGTTCGTGAGATGTTTGGTTTTTTAGCGCATCGTTTAGCTTTCCTAGTGACATACCAGCTTTTGAAAATAAAAATAACATCGTTAGATTGCTGTTGTAATTGTGCTAGGTGATATTCTGGTTCGATGACGAAGAACTCAACAAGGAAGTGTTCGAGGTATTGTGCCATTGCTATTAAATAGTGGCTATGATCTTGTCGATTTTCTGGTGTTGATCCCGAGCGATAATTTAGTAATTGTTTATAAAGCCCGTGGTTTTGTGTAGTCAGCCATTGAGTGAATTGCTGGTCTATTTTGGCAATCGTTGTTGCTTGGTTGAGTTCGTTGATGCTGAATGTATGGAAGTTTTGTTTCATTTTTAATGGATGCTATCGAATGGTGGTGGGTATATACGCCAGTGACATTTTCAATTGCGTTGAGTATAAATCCTAAGATGTGATATCATGACTTGCATGAATCATATTTTCAATCATAAAACACCATTAGATGCTACAAAGTTATTTTGGCTGACTTTTTTTACTACTTTTTTGCTGCGTTGTTATTTTGCTTATGCAGTACCTATTACGGGCGATGAGGCGGAGTATATTTATTGGGCGCAACACTTAGCCTGGGGATACTATGATCACCCACCTATGATCGCTTGGTTGTTGCACCCTTTTATACGTATCAGTACGGAAAGCTTGTGGGTGAGGTTACCACAGATATTAACCATGCAGGGAGTTGCTTGGGCAATTTTTTGGCTGTTGGGCAAAGACAATAAAATCAAAGCAGCGTTGTGTGCCATATTATTTTTATTAACACCAGTGGCTTTATTTGATTTGGGCATTTTAACGGATACACCATTGCTACTGTTTACTTTTTTGGCAGTATGTCTGTGGTATTTTGTGGTTCGTTATGAGGTGGGGTTAGCAGTAAAGCCGACATGGGTTGGTTGGATTAAATTTGCATTACTCTATTTGCTTGTAGGTGTTCTTTTTGGTGCTGCATTTTGGTCAAAATTTCTCTTATTTCCAGTGGCTATCGCTTGTTTTTGCTATGTGATATGGGCGAGAAAATGTAGTCAATGGTGGTGTTTGCTCTTTATCTTTTTGGGGGCAAGCCCATTTTTTATTCAAAATATAGTTTGGAATTATCACCATGATTGGGTGAATTATTTATTTAATTTAGATTTGCGTAATGAAGGTGCGACATTTGTATGGAAGAATCCGCTGAAGTATGTGGCGATATTACTTTATTTATACAGTCCCTATTTGTTGTATCAATGCATTTGTCATCGTAAGATGCTGACTACACGCTTACGACAATCAGTGTCTTGGCAGTTACTCATGTGGGTTGCTTTGTTCCCAATGTTGTTTTATGCGCTATTGAGCTTTAAGAAAAGCATTGGGCTTCATTGGATTTTTTGTGCATACCCCTTTTTGTTTTTATTGCTTAGTGCACTGCCAGTGATTGAGTTAAAGAAATGTGTGCGTTGGATGTTCATTTATAGTGGATTCCAAGTGCTGTTGGTTGTGGTGTTGCTATACATTCCCTTGCGGTTGGTCGATCATAATCATGAAGCTAAGCGGGTTCATTTCTTTTTTGATTTCCCTCGTGTTGCAAATTACTTACAGCCTTATTTAAGTAAAGGTTATGTTTTGGCAACACCTAGTTATGCGCAATCTTATTTGCTAAGTTATCAGCATCATTGGAATGCTGCCGGCTGGGGGGTTGGTAGTGTGCATGGTCGTCAAGATGATCTTTCAAGTGATTTTAAGAAATTTAATGATCGTTACTTTGTTATTGTCTATATTGATCCGAAGCGTTATCGTTACCAACAGATTGCTCCTTTTTTTAGGCAAATTAGAACGCGTAGAATTATCGTTGACCATCAGCATTACTTGTTTGTTTTTGGATATCATTTTAGGTATAAACAATATCGCCATGTTATTTTACAAGCGATTGCAAATCGTTATTATCAAATGCCAGATTGGCTACCTGTGGCAAGCCATTTTTATTTAAATAAATACCATTTAAATGTTTAGGAGAACAGATGTTTTTAACGATAATTCTGTGTGGAGTTGCTTACTTATTGGGTTCAATCAATTGTGCGATCTTAGTGTGCAGATGGGCAGGGCTGGCTGACCCAAGATCAAGTGGTTCTCAAAATCCAGGCGCAACCAATGTGCTGCGAGTGGGTAATAAGAAATATGCTGCAGTTGTGTTAGTTGGTGATGTATTAAAAGGCGTGGCTCCAATCATATTGGCAAGAGGGGTGAGTTATCTTTTTCCTCATGGGTTGCCACCTAATGATTTATGGTTAGGGTTGTTTGCATTATGTGCTTTTTTAGGGCACCTGTACCCAGTTTTTTTTCAGTTTAAGGGAGGCAAGGGTGTTGCAACTTTGTTAGGTACGCTGTTAGCTTTATCCCCTCTGATTGTATTGGGGGTGATGATCGTCTGGTTGTTGGTTGCTTATAGCACGAAATATGCTTCATTAGCATCGATGGTGGCTGCTTTGGCAAGCTGTCTATTGAGTGTGTGGTTAAATATCAGTTATTTCCCTGCTTTATTAATGATGACGGGTTTCTTGCTGTGGCGACACAAGGAGAATATTGTGCGACTAAAGGCTGGCGTTGAGAACAAGATAGGTGGGTAATTTTTTTAATTCTCTTAGCGTTGACAGTGTAAAAACTTGGAATGTTTGAGCCATTTTTTATCAGGATAATAGGAGAAGATCAGTGCGCCATTCTTCATAAGATTAATGACGTGTTTTACTTCTTGAGGGTTGATTGCTAGGCAGCCCCAGCTTCTGCCCAAGTGATGGTTTTCATCAAGAAAGTTCTGTGTAACATACCATGCACCATGCATTACAATGTCTCGGGCATAAGCATGATTATTAAACCCGTTATCTAAACCTTGGAGTCGCATTGAGAATCCGAGGTGTCCATAATAAGCGGACCCTGTTCTGAAGAGCCCAATGCTGCTTTTGTGGCTATTGATACGGTTAGAGAAGTATTTGGCGTACAGCAGTCCTGTTTTTTGCCCTTGTGCAACGTGGATATGCAAGAGGACCTGCTTTGTTTTCATGTTGATAACCCAAAAGCGTGCTTTTGAATCGGGTAGTGAATAGTCAACAACACCCAGCAATGTTTTTTTGACAAGCTTTGCTTTTTTTGCGCACTGATAAGCACGTTGTGCTAGCTGCCATACATAACGATTTATCCCCGAGCTTTTGATGGTTTGCTGTGCTTTAACAGGTGGTGGCAAATGGCAGGTTTGTTGTGGTGTGGTAGTGGCAAGTGCAGAGATATTTAGCAATAGACAGGTTATACCCAATACAAGTGCTTGTCTTATCATGCCCATTTTCTGCCGATCATCATTGGAACACCTTGATGTTGATAAGCAATTTCTTTTGCTTTTTTCCAGTTCACCTTAACATGCTTTCCTGAGATAGCTTGTTTGATGAGTGATGTATAATCTAAAGCAGTTGCGCTGTTTTTCTCGTTGATATTATAAACAGGGACTTGAGCTTCGAAATAAAGTTGATCACCTTTCCACCCTACTTTGTATGGTGTGTGAACTAAATGTACGGTTGTCCCATCTGCGACGGCCTTGTATAACTGTTTAACATCTTCGTTATACATGCGGATACAACCTGAGCTGACCATTCTTCCTATGCTGCTGGGTTGGTTGTTTCCATGAATGAGGTAGCCATGCAATGCCAGATAGAGTGCGTAATGTCCTAGTGGATTATCTGGGCCTGCAGGCATCACTTTTGGAAGTCTTTTCCCCTTAGTGATGAAAGTGTGGGTGCGAATCGAAGCAGGTACTTTCCATTCGGGGTCTTTCGTTTTTTTAGTAACACGAGTGGTCGCTAATGGCGTTCTCCAGCCAGAGCGTCCTAGAGCGACAGGGAATGTCATGACTTTATTTTGTTTTGGAATAAAGTAATACAGGCGCAATTCAGCTGTGTTAACAACAATTCCTTGATGAATGTGAGGCAAGATATATGCACTGGGAATGACTACTGTTTGCCCAGGTTTTAGTTGATTGTGGCTCATGTGTGGGTTTGCTTCTAAGATTTCTTGGTAGCCCATATCGTATTGCTGGGCTAATTGAGTCAAGGTGTTGCCTTTTTGTGCTTGAATAATTTGGTTGGCTCCAATGAGGTTGCTGCCAGTTTTGATGGTGTAAGTTTCTGCGCTTGCAGTGTTGAGAGTGCCAAGTACAACAATTGCTACTACTAGGGATAATTGGATGTAATAAGAAATTCGCATTTGAGGAACCTTAAGGGCTGTGTGCCTGAATCACTTGAAGAGATTGTAATGATACTCGAGCATCATTATGAATTATTTGCAGAATAAATCAAGCGCATGAATTTTTTGATAAAATATTTTAGTTCAAATTGTTTGGCTGGTTGTTCTAAAAGTCGTTATAATAGCCGCTGTCTAAATTAAGCATAAGTCTAGCTATACCTATTTTTTATGTACGATAGGTGTTACATAATGTTGCAGATGCTGTATTTAGGCATAATCAATTATATTCAAAGATAGGAAGTTTATATGTCAAATAGAGTGCAGGGTACGGTTAAGTGGTTTAGTCGAGATAAAGGCTACGGATTTATTATTTGTGATGATGGGGAAGAGTTATTTGTTCACCTGCGTGCAATTCGGGAGCAACCCAATGGTTATCGTCGCCCGTTATTTGAAGGGCAACGAGTTGAATTTAGTGTTGAAACGGCAGAAAAAGGACCGCAAGCTCAAGATGTTGAGGCATTTGGTAAGCCACCCAAGTCACGTCGTGCTTCAAATAAGAAAAAACCAACTGGATTCTTCAAACAGTTGTTACAGAAGATTTTTGGCTAAATTAACATAACGTGTAGAGACTAGGTATCCCCGTTCAGGCGGGGATAAGAATCAGCCAATTAACGTTTTATTTTTTTCTTATTATGGGTTGGTTTTTTTGTTTTTTTAGCACTGTTGTCAGGGGTGTTTGTATCTGTATCAACTGGTTTTGGTTTGCCACGGAATGAGATACGGCCTTTACTTAAGTCATAGGCAGACATTTCTACAGTGACTTCATCTCCTGCTAAGATGCGGATGTAGTTTTTGCGCATTCTCCCTGAAATATGGCACAATACCTCATGATCGTTTTCGAGTTTTACGAAAAAAGTAGTGTTTGGTCTGACTTCTTTGACAATGCCTTGCATTTCAATTTGATCTTCTTTTGCCATTGGCAATACCTTATAATGCTAAATTAAAGACATAATACACTTATCGCCGAATGCAAAGCAAACTACTTCCATCAGAAATTTATCAGCAACGCATTGATTGTGGGGAAATTAGGTATGACAAGAATCAGCGAGTGATTATTCAGCAGCTTGATTTGTTATACCAGCGAATTCTCAATCGGTGCTTGCAACGTTCAAGATTTGTGCGCTGGTTGATACGCTTACGGCACCAGGTAGTGATGTGGCTTGGTTTTCCAGGAGGCACATTGATTAAAGGAATATATCTTTACGGCTCTGTTGGTACGGGGAAAACTTTATTAATGGATTGTTTTTTTCAAGCACTCCCGGTGTCTTATAAGCAACGTTTTCATTTTCATTCATTCATGAGGCAAATGCATTTGGCTTTAAAGCGTTATCAAGGTTGTCGCAATCCAGTGCAAATGATAGCGCAGCAGTTGGCAAAAGAAGTTGCCGTGTTGTGTTTTGATGAGTTTTTCGTTAAAGATATTACTGATGCGATGCTCTTGAAGCAGCTAATGATCGCATTATTTAAGCGTGGGGTTGTGATGGTAGCCACTTCGAATGTTGCCCCATATGATTTATACCAACATGGGTTACAAAGAGAGCAATTTTTGCCAGCTATTGCTGTGATTCGACAATACATGAGTGTCTATGAGTTGAGTTCAAATCGAGATTACCGGTATGACCAAGCTTCTCAGCTAAGTGTGTGTCAGCCGAAGGGGAAGTTTGTCTCGATGAATGCCTTGTTTGAAAAATTAACCGATAAGCAGTTGAGTGTAGCGTTGCCAGTTCTTGTTTTGGGAAGATCCATTGAGGTAATTAAACGAACAGAACAGGTTGCTTGGTTTGATTTTCAGGCGTTGTGTACAGTGCCACGTAATCAAAATGATTATTTAGAACTGGCAGAGCGGTTTCATACCATTTTACTCAGTGGGTTGTGTGAAATTGCAGCTAATGATCATGTGCGTATCTTGGCATTAATTAAACTGATTGATGTGTTGTATGACGCTAATACTGCTTTTTGTTTTTCTTTTAAATCTGATTCTGCTCAAACTCCTGATGTTAAAACCTTGGCGTCTTCAAGTAGTTTGGGTATAGAGAAGAAGTTATCAGTGCAATTAAAGCATATTTATCCTAAGGGAAAATATCACTTCGAATTTGCACGTACTGTATCTAGGTTGATTGAAATGCATGCGCGATTTACTGTATGATTGATATCTTCTAAAGAGGATACACAGCATGATTAAATTTGAAGTTAAGATTGGTGAGCAAGACGAGCTTAAAACGATTGCGATTGAGCTAGATGATTCAACTCCCATCACACGAGACAACTTTTTGGCATATTGTCGAGATGGTTTTTATCAAGATACTATCTTTCATCGAGTGATCCCTGGTTTTATGGTACAAGGCGGTGGGTTTTCAGCAGACATGATGCAAAAAGAAACTGAAGAGACCATTGAGAATGAAGCGGAGTTTGGGCAAAGCAATTTGCGTGGCACGTTAGCGATGGCTAGAACGGGTGAGCCACATTCGGCAACCGCACAGTTCTTTATGAATCTCAGTGACAATACGTTCTTAGATCAAGCGCAATCTCAGGACGGTTGGGGTTATTGTGTGTTTGGTAAAATCACAGATGATAGTTTAGAGGTGATTGATGAGATTGCAAAAGTATCAACGGGTAGCCAAGCTGGTCATCAAGATGTACCAGAAGAACCGATTGTTATTGTCAATGTTGTGCTTGAGGAAGGTGAAGTGAAACCATCAGGTGATGATGAAGTAGAAGCTGAAAATGCTGAAAACACCTTAAAGAATGACTCAATTGATCTAGATGCGATTGAAGAGAAAGAAAGCACTTGATTTCATATTAAGTTATGGTGATTGTTACAGTACTAAAGCGCGCGCTATTATTTTAACTGGGCTCAGCTGGATAGAGTACCTGGCTACGAACCAGGCGGTCGGAGGTTCGACAAAAATACAGGAAGTATTTTTGGAGGAGCGAAGCTCGCCCCGAAGGGGTGAGGCACAGGAAGTGCCGAATCAATCCTTCCGGATATTTTTTCAAATGTATCCTATGGTAGGTTTCATGATTAATTAGGAAAGATTGGGTATTGAGTTCTATAAATGATTTGATTTCATGCTAAGTTATGGTATCTTTCATTGTTCAAAATGCGCGCCCGTAGCTCAGCTGGATAGAGTACCTGGCTACGAACCAGGCGGTCGGAGGTTCGAATCCTTCCGGGCGTGCCATTCTACTGTCATCAAAAAAACAAATGTTGTGTATGATTTGAAATACTTCGTAACGAAGTATTTCCGGAAGCGTTCGAACCGAAAGAGGTTCGACAAAAATACAGGAAGTATTTTTGGACGAGCGAAGCTCGCCCCGCAGGGGTGAGGCACAGGAAGTGCCGAATCAATCCTTCCGAGCGTGCCATTTCTAATATCATTAGAGCCATAGTATGCTCCTCACTCAACCTTAAGATAACGAAATAGCTTAACTACTTTTTCAACGCCATCGGTATGGCGTGCAATCTGTGTCGCTTCATCTGCCATTTGATGTGTGACGACACCCATGAGGTAAACCACGCGATGATTAGTGATTACCTTGATTAATGATGGGTCTACATCATTAGCTGCAACTAGCTTGGCTCGTAGCTTTGTGGTTATCCAGCTATCATAGAGTATATCATTGTTGTTTTGATCAAGATCAAGGGCATTGTAAATACGAGTAACCCCTTGAATTGTTCTAATTAAATTAGCAGCCAATGTTTTTTGCTTTGGTGAAATAACCGTGCCTGTTAATAAGATGGCGTGATGAAAGCATGTGACCTCAATCTGTGTTTTTTGGAGCTGTTGGTTTTGATCAATGGTTTCTTGAGCTAAATGAGAAATATTATAATCACTCAGTGTTTTTTGTAAATTATGGCGATCATAGATTAAGCTGCTGCCAGTGACTGCAGCACTGAAACAACCTGATAGTATACCAGTTAACGTCAGGATGATTACTATGCCCAACACGGTTGAGTATACTGAGTTTTTGAACCAAGTTTTAATGCACATACTGTACAAGTTTTACGACCTTTTGGACACCCCCAATTTTGCTGGCAACTTGAGCTGCTAGATCTGCTTGAGTGTGACTGGTTAGTCCTAACAGGTAAACAACGCTATTTTCAGTAATGACTTTAATTAATGCAGAATGTAGTCCACTTTCAACGAGCATTGCACTGTGTACTTTGGTTGTAATCCAACTGTCATGTAATCGCTGTTTTGCATCAGTTGGCTCTGCAATGTTGATCTCATTGTAGATTCGACTGACTTGTGGGACTGTTTGTATGAGTTTTATGGCTTCTTTCTCCATGTCTTTGGAAGGAGCTTGGCCCACGATGAGTACGACACCATTGAGTGTCGCAATGGATAGGTGTGCCTGTTGCTTTAACTCAGGATTTTCATCCAGTGCATTTTGTGCTTGGTAAGTGATGTTTCGATCTGTGAGTGTTTCTTTGAATGAGCGATTGTCATTGACAAGACTTCCTCCTGCAGCACCAGCTAACAGTGGAGCACAGCTTTGTAATAATAAACTGCTGCAGAATAGTAGACATAGGCAGATATACCCATCGCCTTTCAAAACGCTGAATTTTAACTTCATGAATCTTGAAAAATTGAAATGTAAAAACTTTCGCAATAGCTTGCTAGTACTCAATTTTTTAAATCTAATTTTACTAAAATTCATTTTGTTAAATCTCCGGCGTTTTGAAAGGCGATGGGTATACTTTTGTTCATGAAGATTCTCCAAATAATGTATGATCAATATAGTCACAAAGGCAATGGATAATGAGTAAGTGGCACTCTTGAATTCTTGCTGTTGAGAGTGAAGGCACACGCAACTCTATATCATCTTTGGTTGTATTGTTTTGGTTAAGGTGTTCTGGTATTTTTCCACCGTCTTTACCTGTTAAGGCAACGACTCTCATCCCCTTTGCGTGTGCTGCATCAATGGCGGAGAGCACATTGGCAGAGTGACCGCTGGTGGTGATTGCAAGTAAACAATCTGTTCGAGAGCCCAGTGCTTGAATGGGTTTGGAAAAGATGTCGTTATAATGATAGTCATTGGCTATGGATGTGAGTGTGGAGGTATCCATGCTGAGTGAAATTGCCGGTAAACTGGGGCGCTCTCTTTCATAGCGGTTGAGCAATTCAGATGCAAAATGTTGTGCATCACCTGCTGATCCACCATTGCCGCAACTCAATATTTTTCCACCACTGTTGAGTGAACTAACAAAAGCCTCTCCAGCTTTCTCAATCAAGGTGCTGAGTTCATCTTGTGTGGCTTTTTTGGTTTGAATGGAATCGGCGAAGTGTTGTGTAATTCTGTCAATTGCTGTCATGGCGATAAGTTTGTTCCTATACTGACTTTCTATTGTAGTTCAAACGCACTTTGAATCCAATTGACTTCCCATGTTTTGGTCGTTTTTTGTAGCGCGATAACATCAAATCTACAGATGGGCATGGCTTGTGAAGTGAATCGTTGGAGATAAAGTTGAGCGGTTTTGATGAGTTTTTTTTGTTTAGTCGATGTGACTGATTCAGCAGCTGAGCCGTAATGATTATTTTTTCGTAAGCGTACCTCAATAAAGACTAGTGTGTCACTATGTTGCATAATGAGGTCAATTTCACCTAGTTTGCAAGCAAAGTTTTCTTGCACCAGTGTTAATTTTTTATTTTGTAGCCACTTGCAGGCAAAATTCTCTGCATCCTGTCCTGCCTTGTTTGTATCGATCACTTGTCTTACTTTATTTTGTTGCCAAAACATGAGGGGTTCCTCGTTGCATGATGGCAAGTTGTAATGTGCGTTTGATTGCGTGGTTTTGAGCTAGGTGGAGTAATCCTGTTGCTCCATTGATGGCTAGGTTGGGAAATGCTTCAAGACGTGTCAATTGAGTTGCAATGGTAAATGCGTCAACACCGAAGGCGAAAAGTTTAGGTTGTTTGTTAAAGGCCTGTGTCCAGGTATGTTGTAGTGATTTTCTGAGTGCTTGCAAAGAGGGTTCGAGCGTTTTAGGTGAAAGTACCCAGGGCATATCATAGAATGTTACGCCATTGAGATCATTGTTCTGTGTGTTGCTTTGTTTGCTAGTTTGTCCATTATAAATATTAGAAGGGCTATAGGTGGCTAAGTCGCCTGCATAATAAAATTTTAATAACGGCACGACTTGATGTGCAAGATTGGCAGGCAGAGCAAGAAAAACCATATCAATATCATCACGGCGAATTACTTTGCTGCGTATTTTTCTGTATAGTCTCTTGCGTAGTTGTTGTGCGCGATCTTCGCTTTGTGCAGTGTCAAGCAGGCGGCTAATTTGCTGTGTTAATGCGCGTGTGTTGTTTGTGTCGACCCAAAGTATGGCAGATGTTTCTCCACCCAGCTCGGTGAATGTCGTTTGAAACTGTTGCGCAATTTGTTGACCCCAATCGCCTTTAAGTGCAATGAGTAATGCGTGGCGGTGGTTGCTGTCAAATGCTTGTTTGGCTAGATTGATTGCTTCTTGGGTGGGAGATAAACTGAACTCATATAAATTTTGAGTGGGTGAGTTGGTGTTTTGAGTGCTGGTGCTGTTAAGTACAAGTGTGGGCACATAGAGTTTACTTTGAGTGGTTAATTGTTGAATGTTTTGTTTGGTTAATGGACCGACAACAAAAGTTGCTCCTTGCTCTATTGCTTGTTGATAAAGTGAAGTGATTTCTTGTTGATTACTATCAAATAGCATGACATCAGGTTTTGATGTGGAGGCGCTTTGTTGTGCATAAAACGCAGATAAGAAACCATTCTTAATTGCGTTTCCTGCACCTGCTAATGGCCCAGATGTCGGAAGTATGAGTGCAATCTTGAGGGGGGTTGTGCGATGTTTTTCTATTTGAGTTAGTTTTTCTCTATCAGGTAGGAGCTGGTTAGCTGGGTGGGTTGGATAATGGCTTTTCCACATGAGGAGTGCTTGAGATAGGCTGTTATCATTGGTGTCTTCTGTGTTGATATGGTCTCGTGTAATGAGTGCAAGTGCAAACCAGCCTTTGTTCAGGGGAGTGCTTGCTTTGTGTAAGCTGCTCATAATACGATGCATGGGCAGTTGTTGCAGAATGCTCCAAATAGCGAGATTATTCTTTTCTGATGCTATTTCATCAGCTAGGAGGTAATTAGTTAACCCCATCCGAACTTTTGCACTGGTGAGTGGGTCATTCAGCTGTAAGTAAGCTTGCGCAAGAATTTGCTTGAATTGGATACGTTGAGAGGTTGTTATGACCTGCATCAAGATTGCTTGATCAATATGATTGAGGGACTTAATGGCAGTAATGGGGTGATTCTGCTTGAGTGCTAACCGCGCACGCAGTAATTGCTGTGTGATTTGTTGTGATGGGTTCAGTGCTGTCGTATTCTCAGCAGTAGGTAAGGTGTTGGTGCTTATTTGTTGTAAGGTAGTTTGCGCTTGTCGCAGTGCGTGTGCTTGAAGGAATTGTTCAGCTGCATTTAATAATGCTTGATTTTTGGCGGTGGGATTGCTGGATTCTTGAGCATGTTGCAATGATTGATTTGCTTGTGAAATTTGTGCTTCAATGGGATTGATTTTGTGAGTACAAGAAGTCAATAACAGGCAAAAAGCAAGTAGCAATATGTTTTGAGCTTTCGCCATGAATACTTTACACTTCTGATGATGAATAAAGGCGCATTATATCTCGTTGCGACACCGATTGGAAATCTTGATGATATCACCAGTAGAGCACAACAAACGCTAGAAAAAACAGATGTGGTGTTGGCGGAAGATACTCGCCATAGTCAAAAGCTCCTCAACCATTTAGGTTTGAGAGCCAAGAAGCTGGTATCACTGCATCAGCATAATGAACGGCAGAAAATAGATTTAATCATTGAGTGGTTGGTGCAAGGTAAACAACTTGCTTTGATTTCAGATGCTGGGACACCGTTGATTTCAGACCCAGGATCTCGTTTAGTTAAAGCGGTTCGTTCTGGTGGGTATGATGTGATTCCAGTGCCGGGGTGTTGTGCTGCGATTGCTGCATTGTCAGCGTCAGGACTATCAACCACACAGTTTCATTTTGTAGGATTTTTATCGACCAAATCAGCAGCGAGGTGTCAGCATTTATTGACATTAAAAAAAATTGCGGCAACAGTGATTATTTATGAATCGCCAAAGCGATTACTTGCGTTGCTGACTGATATTGAAACAATATATGGAGCTGATCATCGAGTGGTTGTTGCCAGAGAATTGACCAAATGTTATGAGCAGTTTGTTGATGATGAAGTGACTCAAGTGAGGGCATATTTTAAGCAGTATCCTGAAAAGCTTCGTGGTGAAATTGTTGTGTTGCTTGAAGCACAGACATTGGATCAGTGTTCTCAGGAGACATTACGGGCATTGATGAAGACAGCACTGGAATCTTTGTCAATTAAAGCAGCATCGACTTTGGTTGCGCAGCTGACAGGTGACAACAAGAAACAGCTGTATGAGATAGGTCTTGGATTGAAAAAAGAAAAGGATGTGGTTGAGTCGTAATGAGGAAGGTTATGATCTCATGTCATCTGGGTCATGTGTTGAAGGTGGATCGTATAAGGGAAGGTCAGTAGAAGCTGATCCTGCAGCACCACCTACAGAGTGCTGTCTTCTATGTCCTGAAGCAGTGCTACTTGGCGCTAATATAGGTAGCACGTAAGTATTATCTGTTCCTGTTGGACGGCATTCTGTAGTGGATCGAGGTCTGAGCGGATCTGCTGCTCTAGCGATTCGTTGGTAATTGATTGCGATAAAATAGGTGATATTTCGTAGCTCTGAAATAATAGACTTTAAGTCTGTTTTGAGGTCTTCTAAGGCATAGTCTTCAAGTAAATGTAATTGCCCCATCAACTGTGATCGAAGCGCTTCAGTTATGGTCAAAGATTGGGGGTACCCTTTCTCAGTGTATAAATTGAGTGAGCGCATGAAGATAGCAATATTGATTTCTTGCTTAGATGATCGAATAATTGGACTGTAGTGCTCAACATTGACGTGAACTTGGAGTAATTTGGCAAAAATTGCCAATACTGCCCATTTTCTTGTATCTTGAGGTACTTGTTGTTGATTGGCTCTAGCAATGGTGTCATGATCGATTGATAGTGTTTCACACCAAGACACCAGCGTTGCAATGCATTTCATTAATGGGGTGGTTGTTATTGTACTATCTTGAAGCCATTGTGATACTGTGGTTTTAGTGTGATGCAGGCTGGCTTCATCTGGATGGTGTGTGGAGCGCAGGTGCGTGATTTCTCCTGCTTGAGCTCTTGGTAGCGCATAGCTTCCAGCTCTTCTGTTTTGTGGGCTATGTGTAACATTTCCTTGTGCTAGTGGTGATATAATCAGCTTTTTTTGTGTTAAGCTGATCATTTGATGGTGGTTAAGATCTCTGTGAATGTGAAAGGCAGGACTTAGTGTGGTCTCAAAATAGAAAGATGTACTGTTGTTCATCGTTATGTTGCCTGTAATTTTTAAATGCCCAGAGGGCATTATAATTATGGCTATAACAATGGCGGATAGCTGATAAAAACTGAAGGTTTCATCACATTTTTGACATTCTTGAAAAGGAATATTTAAGCCGACACATTGTCTAAAAGGTTCAGATGAAATGGTTAAGCACTGTGTTGTTACTGTTGCTGGCACTTCGAAGAGGGTAGGTGTGCTGTCATCATTGGCAATGGTTAGTTGATCGTTGATATAATAATAAGGTAGAAAACTGAGAGGTGTTTGGGTTGCGTTGTTGTATTGGTGTCGTATCGTAATTTTCATTTTTCAGATGGTACGCTCTCTTTGAGATTAAGTAAATGCTTTGTCGTGGTTTATGCTATTTTTCGCGTAAGATATTGACGTTGTCGATTAATTGCTAATCACTTGATTGCAATCACTAATAGCATATTGAGTGATCAGCGTGATATACTGTGCCGCGAGTCAGCCAGACAGTCGCTGGTGTAGTTGTTGCTCAAGTACACGAGAGGAAAGTCCGGGCTCCATAGAGTAACGTGCCAGGTAACGCCTGGGCAGCTTGCTTAGATTTAAGTTGACGGCCAGTGCCACAGAAAATATACCGCCGTGTTATTTTATAATAGGGTAAGGGTGAAATGGTGTGGTAAGAGCACACCGCGCAATTGGTAACAATTGTGGCAGGGTAAACCCCACGTGGAGCAAGGTCAAATAGGATATCGTTTGAGTGTGACTCGCACGAAGGTATCGGGTAGACTGCTTGAATATATTGGTGACAATATGTCTAGATAGATGACTGTCTTGTGGCCATCACTATTACAGATGATTTGTCTGTAATAGTGATGGCTATAAACAGAACCCGGCTTATCGGCTGACTCAACTTCAGAGAAACAGATGCAACATCAAGCTGTATTATTAAAAGAAGCCATTGAAGCTTTAGCCATTAAACCAGATGGTATTTATCTAGATGGTACCTTTGGTCGAGGTGGGCATACACAGGCCATTTTAGATCAGCTGAGTGAACAGGGAAAGCTGTTTGCTATTGATCGTGATCATGAAGCTCAGGCTGTGGCAGAGTCGATGGATGATGATCGTTTGACATTTGCTCGATGTGATTTTTCTTCTTTGCCAAAGCTTATGAATCAATATGCATTACAAGAGAAACTGGATGGTGTATTGTTTGATTTTGGGGTTTCCTCACCACAGCTTGATCAAGGTGATCGTGGCTTTAGCTTCATGCATGATGGGCCATTAGATATGCGCATGGATCAACGTGATTGTTTAACAGCTAAAGAAATTATTGATACTTATACTGAAACACAGCTGGCAGATTTGTTTTATCAGTTTGGGCAAGAGCGTTATTCTAGAAGAATTGCACGAGCCATTTTACATAGTAGATCAATCGTTGAGATTAAATCGACACAGCAATTGGCTGAAATTATTAAAACAGCACACCCCAAATGGGAAAAACATAAGCATCCTGCAACACGTTGTTTTCAAGCACTGCGTATTGCTGTGAACCAAGAGTTGCTACAAATTGAACAAGGGTTAAACGCAGTGTTGTCTATGTTGAAACCCAATGGGCGATTATCTGTGATTAGCTTTCATTCATTAGAAGATCGTATGGTTAAACAATTTATTCGTCAGCACTCTAATCGACAAGCGCATGCGAAGATGATTCCAAAAATGATTCCTTTACGTGAAGATCAAATAGATCAACAGCTAGATCGAAAAGGGTTACAAATTTTAAATAAAGTAGGAAAAAAGATACGTGCAAGCCGTATGGAAATTAGTAATAATCCAAGAGCAAGAAGTGCGATTTTACGAGTTGCCCAAAAGAGATGCCAAAAGAAAGAGGTGGCACGATGAAATTTGAGATCATGAACAAGAAGCACGTTACTTATGGTGTGATGACGTTAATCTGTTTGACAGCATTTGCACTGGTCTATGTGAAGGACTTGAATCGTAGACTTTTCGTACAGTTGCAACAATTAGAACAGGTTGGTAATGAGCAGTCGATGCAGTGGAGCCGTCTTCTATTAGAAAAAAGTGCATGGAGTTCTCCAGCAAGAATACAAAATATGGCACAAAAAACATTAGGAATGATTCTCCCTAAGCCAAAAGATATCCAGTTGATTATATTGAATACTTCAGATGCCTCATCACCAGCAGCATAACCATTATCACCATTGGCGCTATTGGTTTATTGTTTCTCTATTACTATTAGCCATGACAGGTGTTATTGCCCGTTTAGTCTATTTAAGTGTGATTGATCGTCATTTTTTACTGAGTCAAAGTGATGCTCGTGTGTTGCGCAAAGAGTCAATCCCTAGCTTTCGTGGTATGATTATGAGTGCGAATGGTGTGCCATTAGCGGTAAGTACACCGGTTGATTCGGTATGGGTTAATCCACAGGTTTTTAATGCTTCTGCCGCGCAAGCACAGCAGCTTGCAAATCTACTATCTATTCCAGTAAGTCATGTGGAAAAGCGTATTCATCTTCCATCTGCACCTCCAAGTCGAATTGAGTTTTCTTATTTAAAGCGACGTTTACCACCTGAGGTTGCCAAACGTGCATTGGCATTGAAACTGACAGGCTTACATTTGCAACGGGAGTATCAGCGTTACTATCCATTGGCTGAAGTGGCTGCACATGTGACAGGTTTTACCAATATCAACGACCAAGGGCAAGAAGGACTAGAATTAGCATACAACCAGTGGTTAAGTGGGCAGGCGGGCAAGCGTTTGGTGTTGAAAGACAGGATGGGACATATCATTGAAACGGTCAGTTTACTGAAGGCGGCAAAGCAAGGGAGGAATTTAATACTTTCGTTGGATTCTCGCATTCAATATTTGGCATATCGTGTACTCAAAGCAACGGTACAAAAATATGATGCAGCTTCGGGATCGATAGTCGTATTGAACCCTAAAACAGGACAAGTTGTCGCTATGGTTAATCAACCGTCCTACAATCCAAATAATCGACCCAAAGATACGGATGGGCGTTATCGTAATCGTGCGGTGACTGACGTGTTTGAGCCAGGTTCAACCATGAAGGCATTTAGTATTGCAGCAGCATTAGAAAGTGGTGTCTATACGCCTAAATCTTTAATCGATACAGCACCAGGTCGTTTTATTGTTGATGGAAATACGATACGTGATGATGGCTTGAATTATGGTGCGATTGATGTTGCGCAAGTGATGCAGAAGTCAAGCAATATTGGTGTGGCGAAAATGACCCTGTCATTGCCACCAGAGAATCTCATTGATTTGTTCAAAGCGGTTGGGTTTGGTGAGCGCACACGCAGTGGTTTTCCAGGTGAAGTTTCGGGAGTGATTACCACACCTAACCGCTGGCGCCCTTTTATTTTGGCAACGATGGCATTTGGTTATGGTGTTTCTGTGACTCCATTACAATTGGCACATGCGTATGCCATTATTGCTAATGATGGCGTTGATATGCCAGTAACTTTCTTGAAAGCAGCTGAAAAAGCATTAAAAGGAAAAGGTAATCGTGTGATTAAAGCAGCAGTTGCTAAAGAAGTGATGACGATGTTGGAGATGGTTGTGGAACCTGGGGGAACTGGAACACGTGCTGCCATTAATGGTTATACCGTTGCAGGTAAAACAGGGACAGCGAATATTGCTGGATTACATGGTTATGATAAAGATCGATATATTGCCTCTTTTGTGGGGATGGCGCCCGCGAGTAACCCCAGATTGGTGGTTGCAGTCATTATTCGTGATCCTAAAAAACAACACTTTGGTGGTTTAGTGGCTGCACCTGCATTTGCACAAGTGATGTCTGGGGCGTTGCGTTTCTGGAATGTTCCTCCTGATAACTTGGATCATCATCTTGATGTGCCAACTCAGGGTGGGACTGCTGCTAAGGATTAGAGACATTTAAGAGAGAATATTTATGACAAGCAATCAACAACGTAATGATCTACAACGCCAAATTTGGGAGATTGCCAACCAAGTACGAGGTGCAGTTGATGGTTGGGATTTCAAACAATATGTACTGGGGGCATTGTTTTATCGCTTTATCAGTGAGAACTTTACCCGTTATATGGAAGGGGATGATGAGAGTATTGACTATGCATTACTGAATGATGAGATTATTACCTCAGAGATTAAGGATGATGCAGTTAAAACGAAAGGATACTTTATTTATCCTAGTCAACTATTTGTTAATGTTGTCAAAACGGCAGCTAGTAATGAAAGCTTAAATACAGATTTGGCTAAGGTTTTCACCGCTATCGAAGATTCTGCTAATGGCTATGCATCTGAACGAGCAATTAAAGGACTCTTTGCCGATTTTGATACTACGAGTAGTCGCCTTGGTAATACGGTGAAAAATAAGAATGAGCGTCTTGCTGCTGTACTTCAAGGCGTGGCAAAGTTGAAATTTAGTGGCTTCCACGATAGTGAGATTGACCTGTTTGGTGATGCCTATGAGTTTTTGATTTCTAATTATGCAGCGAATGCGGGTAAGTCGGGAGGTGAATTTTTTACCCCGCAACATGTGTCTAAACTGATTTCGCAACTTGTGATGCACGGACAAAAGCGGGTGAATAAAATCTATGATCCTGCTGCTGGTTCTGGTTCTTTGTTACTGCAAGTCAAAAAGCAATTTGATGATCATGTGATTGAAGGAGGCTTTTTTGGGCAAGAAATTAATCATACGACCTATAATCTTGCACGGATGAATATGTTTTTGCATAATATTAACTATGATCAATTCAATATTCAATTGGGCAACACCCTGATTGAGCCCCACTTTGGTGATGAAAAACCCTTTGATGCGATTGTTTCCAATCCGCCTTACTCAGTCAAATGGATCGGTTCAGATGATCCAACGCTGATCAACGATGAACGTTTTGCACCAGCAGGTGTGCTGGCGCCTAAATCTAAAGCTGATTATGCCTTTGTTCTTCATGCATTGAGTTATCTTTCGAGCAAAGGTCGTGCAGCCATTGTCTGCTTCCCAGGTATTTTCTATCGTGGTGGTGCAGAGAAAAAGATTCGACAATACTTAGTGGACAATAATTATGTTGAAAGCGTAATTTCGCTTGCGCCCAATCTATTTTATGGCACGACGATTGCTGTCACCATTTTGGTGCTATCTAAAAAGCAAAGAACACAAGAAGTGTATTTTATTGATGCTAGTAGTGAAGTGTTTTACAAAAAAGTAACCAACAACAATGTGATGAAAGACGAGCATATTGCAAAAGTGTTAGCGCTTTTTGCGAACAAGGAAGATGTTGCTCACGTCGCAAAAACCATTGCTCAAGAAAAGATCAAAGAAAATGATTATAACTTATCGGTGAGCACTTATGTTGAACCCAAAGACACGCGAGAAGTGATTGATATTGTTCAATTGAATGCTGAGTTGAAAACGACGGTGAGTAAGATTGATCGACTCAGAGGTGAGATTGATGATATTGTTACAAGCTTAGAGGGCATTTAATATGGCGTTAAAAAACAAATTAAATATCACCGATCAGGTTGAGCTTGCCAGCGTAGAAGAAAGAATCAGCAAGCAGAAAGCAAAGCAGTTGTTTGATAGTGGGGATATTGAGCAAGTAGAAGTGGGTACTTTCAATGGGCTTGTTTTCATCCATGCTTACTTATTTGCCGATATTTACGACTTCGCAGGAAAAATTCGAGAAGTCAATATTGCCAAAGGCAACTTTCGTTTTGCCCCTCTGATGTATTTAGAAGCCTCACTTAGCCATATAGACGCCATGCCACAAGGCGGTTTTGATGCCATTATCGAGAAATACGTTGAGATGAATATTGCCCATCCTTTTCGTGAGGGTAACGGTAGAGCCACTCGAATTTGGTTAGATTTGATTTTCAAGCAAGTGATGAAGCAGGTGGTTGATTGGAACGGCGTTGATAAAGATGATTACCTGTTGGCGATGGAGCGTAGCCCCGTCAAAGATGTGGAGATCAAAGCACTACTGAAAGCAAGTTTAACCGATCAAATTCATGACCGCTCGTTGTTTATGAAAGGGATTGATGTGAGTTATTACTATGAAGGCTATAGCGAATTTAAAACAGAGGAGCTGTAGTGATGATGAAGCAGGGTCATTTGAATCAATTGTTGGATGGAGTTGAGATTGAGTGGGTTCGGTTGGGGGAAGTAACTCAGTATGAGCAACCAACGAAATATCTTGTTAAGACAAAAACTTATGACGATTCATTTGAAACTCCAGTTTTAACTGCGGGCAAAACCTTTATTTTAGGATATACATCTGAAGCTACTGGAATTAATAAAGCTTCAGAGCACCCTGTGATCATTTTTGATGATTTTACAACCGCTAATAAATGGGTTGATTTTGATTTCAAAGCTAAATCTTCAGCAATGAAAATGATTAGATCAAGTGATGACAAGAAATATATTCTTAAGTATGTATATTATTGGCTAAATACACTTCTGAAAGGTGTGCTAGATAGTGATCATAAACGTCAATGGATTAGTAATTTCTGCAGAAAAAGAATCCCCATCCCATGCTCAGACAATCCAAAGAAATCACTAGAAATACAATCCGAAATCGTTCGTATCTTGGATGCCTTCACCGAGCTAACCACCGAGCTAACCACCGAGCTAACCACTCGTAAAAAGCAGTATGAGTATTATCGTGACCTGTTGCTGACGTTTCGTGAAGGTGAGGTTGAGTGGGTTCGGTTGGGGGATATAGCAGAATACTCGAAGAGCCGTATAAGTCATGAACAATTAGATAAAGTGAATTATGTAGGTGTTGATAATCTTTTGCAAAATCGAGCTGGTAAAAAAGAGTCTAATTACGTTCCAACATCAGGGAGTCTAACTGCATATCATTCAGGTGATGTTTTAATCGGTAATATACGTCCATATTTGAAAAAGATATGGTATGCAGATTGTTTTGGTGGAGTAAGTGGTGATGTGCTGGTAGTGCACGGAACAGTTGATTTTGTAAATACTCGGTATTTGTATTACGTGTTGGCTGGTGATAAATTCTTTGAATACAATATGCAACATGCTAAGGGTGCGAAGATGCCTCGTGGGAATAAGAAAAAAATCATGGAATACTGTATTCCTATTCCTAAAGCTTCTAAACAAGCACGCATTGTCTCCATTCTCGATAAGTTTGATGCGTTAACCAACGCAATCAGCGAAGGCTTACCACGTGAAATCGAGTTGCGACAAAAGCAATATGCATATTATCGTGATAAACTTTTGAGCTTTCCTCAACAAAACCACCCCGCCCTAACGGGCACCCCTCCGAAGGAGGGGAATGGGGTCAGCAGGAAAAATTCCCCTCCATTGGAGGGGTGGCAGGCGAAGCCTGACGGGGTGGTTATTTGATGCGAAAAACAAAAGCCTACAAAGCACTGCCTTACAATCGAGCACTAGGGGATAAAGCTAAAGCGTTACGCAAAGCAGGCATATTGCATGAAGCACTCTTATGGCGTGAATTAAAAAGCAAGAAACTCAATGGATTAGACTTTGATCGTCAAAAAATAATCGGTCATTATATTGTAGATTTTTATTGTGCGGAAAAAGCAGTTGTGATTGAAATAGATGGTAGCTCTCATCATGGAAAGCAAATGCAAGATGCGCAACGAGATAAATTTTTAAATCAGCTTGATTTGATTGTTATCCGATTGCTAGTAAAAGATGTGTTGCAGAATATGGAGGGAGTGATTTCTTACTTAAAAAACCACCCCGCCCTAAAGGGCACCCCTCCGAAGGATGGGAATTGCACCTATTCAAAGAGGGAAAATAAATGAGCAAAACCCTGACAGACATTGCCCAAAAACTGAAAAGTAGCAAGAAAAAAGTACAGCTAATTTATGCGTTCAATGGCTCAGGGAAAACACGATTGTCTCGAGAGTTTAAAAATCTGGTATCGCCTCATGATGATGCAGGCGAAGCGCACGCTCGTAAAATTCTCTATTACAATGCTTTCACAGAGGATTTATTCCATTGGGATAATGGTGGGAGGTTGGATGATGGGCCGAAGCTAAACATCCAGCCCAATGGCTTTACTTATTGGGTTCTGAAGGATCAAGGTTTAGATGGTCAGGTTGTCGATAATTTCAAAAGGTACTCTGGCTCAAAAATAGAGCCTGTTTTTAATATAGAAGACAATAGCATTACTTTTAAAATTGCTACAACCTCATATTTAGTAGACAGCGGTGTAAATCAGCTTGTCGATAATGATGGCAACCCACTAGTAACTGTAGGGAATCAAAAGATTAAAATCTCGAAAGGTGAAGAGAGTGACTTTATTTGGAGCGTTTTTTATACATTATTGAAACAGAGTTGTTGAGACTCTTAAAGAGCCTGAGCCTGATGAACGTAGATACGAATCAGTTTGATGAATTGGAGTACGTATTTATTGATGATCCCGTCACGTCACTGGATGAAAATCATTTGATAGAATTGGCGGTTAATTTAGCTGGTCTAATAGCAAGTGCTCCAGAAAAAATCCACTTCATTATCACAACACATAATCCGCTTTTTTATAATATTCTCTACAGTGAGCGAAAGTTAAAGTGTGGCTATATTTTAAGTAAACTTGATGACGGAAACCTGATGCTGGAGGAGAAACAAGGTGCTGCGAACAAAGCTTTTTCATATCATTTACATATTAAACAGCTCATTGAGCAAGCAATAAAAGAAGGAAGCGTTCAACGTTATCATTTTACACTGCTTCGAAACTTATATGAAAAAACAGCTGCTTTTTTGGGGTATGAAGATTGGACAAACCTGCTGGATACGGCAGAAGGTGATAAGGCGAGTTATCTTAAGAGGATTATTAATTTTAGTAGTCATTCGAACTTATCAAACGAAGAAATTTCAGAGCCAACAGAGCCTGAAAAGAAGACAGTGGGGTTGTTATTGCAGAATTTAACTGAGCATTATGGTCGTTGGGCACAACAGGAAAAAAAGCATGACTGATTATAGCACCATCGCAGAATCGAAAAACTTTATTATTCTCGAGCAATACAGCAAAGCATTGCGTGTTTCTGAATGTTATCAAAGCGAGGCAGATTTAGAGCGTGAACTCATTGAGGATCTACAAGACCAAGGTTATGAATATCTACCCACATTGAAGAACCACTCAATGATGCTCAACAATGTACGTACGCAATTGCAATTGCTCAATGATGTCATATTTTCTGATCAAGAATGGACACGTTTTGTTGAAACTTATTTGGATAAACCCAGTGAAAATGTTATTGATAAAACACGTAAGATTCATGACGACTATATTCATGATTTCGTGTTTGATAATGGACGCATTCAAAATATTTATTTGCTCGATAAAGAAAATATTCAACGTAATAAGTTGCAGGTGATTAAGCAATTTGAACAAACTGGAACTTATAAGAATCGTTATGATGTCACGATTTTGGTGAATGGGTTGCCATTGGTGCAAATTGAGTTGAAAAAACGTGGTGTGGCGATTCGAGAAGCGTTTAATCAGATTCATCGTTATAGCAAGGAAAGTTTTAATAGTGAGCACTCTTTGTATCAGTATTTACAACTGTTTGTGATTTCTAATGGCACAGATACCCGTTACTTTGCTAATACCACGCAACGGAATAAAAATAGTTTTGATTTCACCATGAATTGGGCACAGGCGAATAATGATTGGATTAAAGATTTAAAAGACTTTACAGAAACGTTTTTTCAAAAAAAGACATTGCTTGAGGTTTTACTCAAGTATTCAGTTTTTGATGTGAATAACACCTTGTTGGTGATGCGTCCTTATCAAATTGCTGCTGCGGAACGTGTTTTATGGAAAATTAAAAGCTCTTTTGAAGCCAAGAACGACAGCAAGCCAGAAAGTGGCGGTTATGTTTGGCATACCACTGGATCTGGAAAGACGCTCACCAGCTTTAAGGTAGCACGTTTGGCAACGAAACTTGAGTTTGTTAACAAGGTGTTTTTTGTGGTTGATCGAAAAGATTTGGATTATCAAACCATGAAAGAATATCAGCGGTTTTCACCTGATAGCGTTAATGGATCAGAAAGCACAGCAGGCTTGAAGCGTAATTTGGAGAAAACGGATAATAAAATTATCGTCACCACGATTCAGAAGCTGAATAATCTGATGAAATATGAAAAAAGTTTAGCGATTTATCAGCAACAGGTCGTGTTTATTTTTGACGAATGTCATCGCAGTCAGTTTGGGGAGGCACAAATAAATCTGAAAAAAACATTCCAGTGTTTTTATCAGTTTGGTTTCACAGGCACACCAATTTTCCCACAAAATGCGCAAGGAGCAGAGACAACCGCGAGTGTTTTTGGTAGCCAGTTGCATTCGTATGTGATTACGGATGCGATTCGTGATGAGAAAGTGTTGAAGTTCAAAGTGGATTACAATGATGTACGTCCACAGTTTAAAAATATTGAAAATGAGCAAGATACGCAAAAACTCAAGGCAGCAGAAAATAAGCAAGCTTTCTTACATCCTCAGCGGATTGAAAAAATATCTCGCTATGTCCTTGATAATTTTCGTCATAAAACGCATCGTTTGCAAGGCGGTAATCGAGGGTTTAATGCGATGTTTGCGGTCGGTAGTATCGATGCAGCAAAGCTATATTATGCATCATTGAAGCAGTTGCAAAAAGATCGAGATAAAAAGCTGAAGATTGCGACGATTTTTTCATTTGCTGCTAATGAAGAGCAAAGTGTAGCAGGTGAAATTGCTGATGAAAGTTTTGATGTGTCGGCATTGAAGACAACGGCTAAAGCATTTTTGCAAGAGGCAGTTGATGGTTACAATGCAATGTTTAAAACAAGCTTTAAACTTGATAGTAAAGGGTTTGAAAATTACTATCGTGATTTATCCAGTCGTGTGAAAGCTAAAGAAGTGGATTTGGTGATTGTTGTTGGCATGTTTCTCACAGGGTTTGATGCATTGACACTCAATACGCTATTTGTCGATAAAAACTTACGCTACCATGGGTTGATACAAGCATATTCACGTACGAATCGAATTTATGATGCGACTAAGACATTTGGTAATATTGTCACTTTCCGCAATTTAGAACAAGCAACAGCTGATGCGATTACTTTATTTGGAGATAAGGACAATAAAAAGATCATCTTGGAAAAAAGCTATCAAGAATATATGGCAGGGTTTAGTGATGTCTTAACTGGTGAGGCTCGACGTGGATTTGTTGAGGTGTTAACCGAGTTAGAGCAGCGGTTCCCCGCACCAGATGAAATTGTGACAGAATCGGATAAAAAAAGTTTTGTTAAGGTGTTTGGTGAATATTTGAGAATAGAAAATGTATTACAAAATTATGACGAGTTTTCTAGTTTAAAAGCTTTGCAACTGATTGATGTTAATGATGCGTCAGCACTAGAGGCATTCAAGATTGAGCATCATTTAAGTGACGATGACCTTGCTATTATGAAAAATATTAATATGCCATCAGAACGAATCATTCAAGACTATCGCTCTACTTACAATGATATTCGGGACTGGTTGCAAAGGGAAAGGGCTGCTAATGAGCAAGCGCAGTCACTGATAGACTGGGATGATGTGGTGTTTGAAGTTGATTTGCTGAAATCTCAAGAGATTAACTTGGACTATATTTTGGAGCAAATTTTTGAGCATCATAAGAAAGTGAAAAATAAGGTTGCTTTGATTGAGGAGATGCGTCGCATGATCAGAGCAAGTATTGGGCATCGTGCAAAAGAAAGCCTTCTCGTTGATTTTATTAATCAGACTGATTTTGACAGCATTGGTGATAAAGCTAGCGTGATTGCTGCTTTCTTTGAGTTTGCACAGATACAAGAATGTAGAGAGGTTGAAGCGCTTATTCGTGATGAAGGCTTGAATGAAAAAGCAACTAGACATTACCTAGCTACCTCATTAAAGCATCAGTTTGCTAGTGAGAATGGGGTAGGGCTGAATAATATCTTACCTAAGATGAGTCCATTAAATCCACAATACCTAACCAAGAAACGATCTGTCTTTAGAAGAATCACCGCTTTTGTGGAGAAGTTTAAAGGTATTGGTAGGGCTACTGCTAAGGATTAGATCTCATTGGCAACCCCGTAAAAATCGCTGTATTGTTGAATTGTTTGATTGCGCTATGCTGTGGATCTGATCAATAGCTGGAGTAATCGATATGGCGGATAGTTTCCAAAAAGAAATCCCCAAAGCACGTGTTAATATTACCTTAGATGTAGAAACAAACGGTGCAAAGAAAAAAGTTGAGTTACCACTAAAAATGGTCGTTGCAGGTGATTTTAGTTCAGGCAAGGCACAAGGATTGTTGGCTGAACGTGAAAAAATCAACGTCAATCAAAATAATGTTAATGATGTGATGGCAGCATTGGCGCCAGAAATTGACTGTGTTATTCCCAATAAAATTCATAACGATGGTTCAGAGTTACGAGTTAAGTTGAAATTAGATCACATGAAGCAACTTAAACCAGATGCAGTGGCGATGCAAATTCCAGAGGTGAAAAACTTACTGTCGATGAGAAACCTCCTCAAGGACTTGAAAGCAAATTTAGTGGATAACAGGCAATTTCAAAAAAAGCTAGAAAACGTTTTGCAATCGGAAGACGTTGATTCACTCAGAAAAGAAGTTGGATCATTGGTGTTGCAAGATGTTGTTGCAGCAACAGAAGCTAAAATGCAGGAGGGTCAAGTATGAATGCTCAAGCGATGGGTACACAATCAACAGTTTACCAAGAGTTATGTGATGTGGCATCAATCTCACCTATGAATCAACCCGTATCATTAAGTGACTTTGCTAGCACAGAAGCGCTGGCAAATAAAAATGCAAATGAACGAGTGACAGCAGGTGTGCAAGTGTTATTGCAGATGGTTGCTGGTGAAGAAAGTCGTGTTGGTAAAGTCGATCGTGTTTTAGTGGATCACTATATTGCACAGATTGATCAAATGATCAGTGCGCAGCTTGATGAGGTTCTGCATCATAAAGAATTTCAGCAGGCAGAAAGTTTATGGTCAGGGTTACAATATTTAATTGATAATACTGATTTTCGTGCCAACAGCAAAATTGAAATTCTGGACGTTTCTAAAGAAGATTTGCGTGAAGATTTTGAAGATTCTCCTGATGTGATGCAGTCTGGATTGTATAAGCATATTTATGTGCAAGAATACGATACCCCAGGTGGAGAGCCTGTGAGTGCGTTAATTTCTAACTATGAATTTGATGCGAGTACCCCTGATATTGCCTTATTACGTAACATCTCGAAGGTATCTGCAGCAGCACACTGTCCTTTTATAGGTTCTGTTTCATCTAAGTTCTTTAACAAAGATAACATGGATCAAGTGAGCCGAATTGATGATTTGGCAAATTATATGGAGAAAGCGGAATATATTCGTTGGAATGGTTTCAGAAAGGAAGAAGATGCACGTTACATTGGTTTGACTTTACCACGTTTTTTATTGCGAGTGCCTTATGGTGAAGACAATCCAGTAAAATCATTTGCTTACAAAGAAGCAGTGGCAGGCGACACTGAAAAATATTTGTGGGGCAATGCGAGTTTTGCTTTAGCGGCTAATATGGCGCGTAGTTTCAAGAAATATGGTTGGAGTTTAAATATTCGAGGGCCAGAATCAGGCGGTAAAGTTGAAAATTTATCTTTGCATCAATATGACTTAGGTCGTGGTGTGCAGACAAAAATTCCAACCGAAGTCATGATTCCAGAAACCCGAGAACTGGAATATGCGAATCTTGGTTTTATTCCGATGAGTTATTATAAAAATAGTGATTTTGCTTGTTTTTTCTCGGCAAACTCCACACAGAAACCACAGCTATATTCAACAGCAAATGCAACGGCTAATGCGAGAATTAATGCGCGACTCCCGTATATCTTTTTGAGCTCAAGAATAGGACACTATCTAAAGGTGCTACAGAGAGAAAACATTGGGTCAGCAAAGAATAAAAATGAATTGGCTGCAGAGTTAAACGAGTGGTTACAGTCTTTAGTGACTAAAATGAATAACCCTGGGCCAGAGCTTGCCTCAAAGTATCCTTTGCGAGAAGGGCGGGTTGAAGTGACTGAATTGGAAGATAACCCAGGGTTCTATCAGGTAGCAATGTATGCGGTCCCTCATTTTCAAATAGAGGGAGTTGATGTCAAGCTGTCGCTTGTAGGAAAAATGCCAAAAGGTAAGGCAAAATAAAACAACTGGAGGGTTGTGATATTTTAAACAGGCTCACTTTTATGGAAGACACTAGTTTTTTATGAAAGTGAGTATTTCATTAAAGTAAGGAGAGCAATATGGCTTTAAAAGTAACGTCTTCGTGGGTAGAGATTAAAGATGGGCAAGGACAAGTTGTTGATGCAGGTGGAATCGTATCTGGTCTAGAAAAGCATGGGGAAGTCTATCATTTTATTAGTGAGTCTAGTGTGCCATCGGATGATAATGACGGTCAGCTTAATGGTATTCGGCGTCATCATGCGGCTAAAATGACGTTGCCAATTGGTCCTGCGTCGCCGATTATTGCGGATGCACTTAATACAGGTAAGACTTTTAAGAGTGTCGAATTAAAGCAGTATGGCACTGATGATACAGGTAATCAGAAACTGCTAAAGTCAACTTTGTTGGAGAATATTAAATTCACTTATAACAAAAATGAGTTGCATCATACTAAGTTAGCAGACAATGATAAGCGTGTTGGTGAACAGGAAGTACACTTTCGTTTTGCCGATTTGACAGAAACATGGCAGGACGGAAATCTACAGGCAAAAGATAGTTGGACAGCTAAGCGCACGTAGTTGTGAATTTAGTTGATAAAGTGATGATGCAGCACGACAAGATTGTGGATCAATCTGCTGTATCATCATTACTATCTTCGGTGCAGCAGAACCTCTCTAATTTATTAAACTCACGCCAAGGTATGATTGGTCATCTGCCCGATTTTGGATTACCTGATGTGGGTGACATATTGAATGATTTACCACATTCAATGCATGAATTAACACGTGTAATTTATCACTCGGTGGTTACTTATGAACCAAGATTGACGCAGGTTCATATATCACCAGTGTCAACATGGCAAGAGCAGAGCTTACGGTTATCAATACGTGGGAAGTTGCAAGCAGGTGATATGGTTGTTGTTGATACATGTATTTCTAAGAATGGTGCTGTGAAGATCATGGGTATAGATTGAAAATAAGTCTCTCGTATGTGTGTGTAACATGCGATTAGATAGCTTTTGTATCTAACCTCTCAAGGGGTTGTTGGTTAAGAATCTACATCTTCAAGTGTGATGAGTATAGGATTAGTTTATTCTGTGTACTATAATGGTCTACATAAAGAACTAAACGATGAGGACGTGATATGAAAGCAAATATTACCATTAATGATTTCCCAAGTTCAGATGCATTAAAAGAGCATATACAAAGTAAAGTAGATAAGTTGACTCGATTTTGTGATGATATGGTTAGTTGTGAAGTATCTGTAGGAAAAGAGCAGAATAAACAACATCAAGGAAAGTTGTTTATTGTGCATGTGAAAGTGCAGGTGCCAGGTAAATTGATCGTTGCTAGTGATTCAAAGCATGCTCACGAGGATGTGTATATCGCTTTTCGTGATTCGTATGCTGCGATAGAAAGTCAGCTAAAAAGCTATGTTGAAAAACGTCGAGGTGATGTGAAGCATCATGAAAGTGATGTTTCTGTAGCTGATCAATTGGTTGCTGAGTAATCAGCCAGCATTTGCTTGAGTTTCTGTAGGGCAATGCCGCGGTGACTGATCTGGTTTTTATCTGTAATAGATAATTCTGCTGCACTACATGACTGCTCAGAAATGTAGAAAACAGGGTCATAGCCGAAACCTTCTGTTGTGATTGGTGTTGTGAGTATTTCTCCGTGCCATTGACCTTGGGCGATCAGTGGTGTTGGGTCATTGTTGTTTTTTACTACGGCAAGTGTGCAGTGAAAATATGCTTGGCGCTGAGTAGCTTTAAGTGTTCGCATTGCCTGTAGTAACTTTAGATTGTTTTCTTCTGCTGTGGCATGTTGACCTGCAAATCTTGCAGAAACAATGCCAGGGGCATGATTGAGTGCGGGTACAATCAATCCAGAATCATCAGCTAATGCAGGTAGACCAGACACTTTACTGGCAAACTGTGCTTTTATCAGTGCATTTTCGATAAAGGTTCGACCTGTTTCTTCCGCTTGTTCTTTGGTGTATTCTGTTAGTGGTATTATTTCAACAGTCTCACCTAAATATTGATTGACCTCTTTAACTTTATGTATGTTTTGTGTAGCGAAAACTAATTTCATGGTGATTTTTTTCCTTGTTTTCCCAGTGTGATTCGTTCTAAACCCGCAAGATCTTTTAATGTTTGAATGGCATGATAATTGCAGGCGTGAAACTGTTGTCTGACCGATTCACCTTGGTTTGCGCCATGCTCTAGATAAAGCCACCCGTTAGTAGTTAAATACTTAGGTGCCTGATGAATGATATGTGCCAGGTCTTTCATGCCAGGCTCACCGTTAGAGTCCGATGTCTTCAAGTGATCTGGGTATAGTGCTAGGTGTGGTTCATATTGTTTGACATCTGTGGCAATCTGACGATCTTCTAGTGCAATATAGGGTGGGTTGCTAATAATAATATCGTAGTTTGTTCGCGTATTTAAGGCGTCAAACCAATCACCTAGATAAAAAGTAACTTGTGTTGTTTTATTGTAATGACTTGCATTTTCTTGGGCGATTTCTAATGCAAGTTCACTGATGTCTGTTGCATCCACTTTCCAGTTCGGACTGAGTGATGTTAGTGCGAGTGCAATAGCGCCAGATCCTGTGCCAAGTTCTAATAGTTGCAATGAATTCTCTGTGTCAAAATGCTGTTCAATATGTTCGATAATATGTTCTGTCTCTGGGCGTGGAATGAGTGTGTTTTCGTTGACTTTTAAGGTTAGATTCCAGAACGCTTGTTTACCGATCAAGTAAGCAATGGGTTTTCCTTCACTGCGTTGCATGACTGCTTGATTAATGGTGTGCAGTTGTGTTTTTGACAATGGTAGATCATGCTGGGTGAATAGCTGTGTGCGTGATAAGTTTAAGTGATGCATGAGTAAAAGATCTGCATCAAGCTGCGCTGAGGAAGAGGTTTGCATTAACTGTTGTTTTATTTTGGATCGAATGGCGTGTAATGTTTTCATTTTCTTTATGAACAGTTCCTAAGTACGATGAGTTGCAATCCATACTAGTCCAATAATCAAAATGCTGGCGCCAAGCATCATCAGTTGAGTTGGAATATGGTGCCAGAAAATCCAGTCAAAACCAGCTGCAAAAATAGTTGAGCTTAGAAAAACTGGCGATAAAAATCTAGCGGGGGCATAACGATAAGCATTAGTTAAGCAGCTGGTATAAGCATGCCCAGAGATGCCAACAAGCCCTAAAAACAATAGTTGGTGCAAGTTGGGTGTATTCCAGTGAAATATCATGATGATTCCCATACCGACTGTGCCAGCAAAATAGTAAGCAAATAGAATTTGTTTGGTACTAAAGTGATGATGACACATGCGGATGGCCAGGTTGCCTAGGCCATTGCCACAACCTGTTAATAAAGCAAATAATAAATAAATGCTCCAGACTTGATGTGCAGGGTGAAGAATGATGACCATGCCGACACAAGCAATGCCAATACCCACCCATGTTGAAAGATTTGTTTTAATACGTAGAAATAGGTAGGCAAACAGCGGTACATAAATAGGGGCGGTTTGCACAAATAGAATGGCATTGGCGGTTGGGATGTGTGGCAGTAATTGGAAATAAAGTGCCATGACGCTCAGTCCAACACAAACTCGAGTTATTAACCAGGAGGACTGTTTGAAAGAGGCCGTGGGTTTTAGATCTTTGATTCTGATGAGTGGCAGTAGCATGATCAAGCTTAATCCAAAACGAAAGAATAGTGTTTCTGACCAGTGAAATTCTTTTCCAAGTACACGTCCAGTTGCACTCATGGTTGCCAAAAAGAATGCACCAAGTAGTGCGATGACTATGCCTCGAGGATAGTTATTTTGCACTTGTAATCAACGATCTAAATTGGTTAGTTGTTTTACTCATTAGTGTTTTTTCTGGCTCATGAATTTTTGGCGTCAGTATACTGCTAATTTGTTTGGTTTGCACATGGGTGTATAGGTTCAGGTGGTTTGAGACAAACAATCACCTCGGGAATTATGTTTCCCAATGTAAGCCAAAGGAGTTAAGCCTGCAAGAGAAAAATGCGGTCTGTAATCATTATATTTAGCCACAGCAACTTTAAGATCATTGCGAATTGCTCCCAGTGAATCTGCAAGTGAAGGCTTGGCATAAAACTCTTCTCTAAAAATTCGGTTACCTCTTTCTACGCCTCCATTTTTCTTTGGGCTAGCTGGCGGTAAAACATACAACGGTATATTCAGCTGTCGACAAGCATCCTCAAATTCAGCCATGAACTCTGATCCTCCATCAACCTGTATCGACAAGATCTCGAACGGAGCTTGCTCTATCAGCTCGAGTAAAAACTTTCTAGCTGACTTACTGCTAGCATTGGTGTAAATCTGCGCTCCAATGTATTTGCTTTTACGCTCCCATGCCTGAAAATGCTTCACCGTTACTCCATTGTGGCGTACTGTCATATGATCTACTTGAATATGCTCACCTAACTTCATTTGTTCATATTTTTTGAACTGCCAAGGCTTAGCATAACTTTTAGTGAAATTACGTTTCTTTTTTGCCCGCTGTGCTGATAGAGATTTGGTGATCACGCCTTTTCTTAGTAAGTGTTTCAATATCCTGCCTACTGTGCTTTCACTCATCTGTAACTGATGCTCTCGTTTCAATATATGGGTTATTTTAAACTTGCCATAGCTGCTGTTTTCTCTGCGAACACCAAGCACTAACTGTTTTTCTGCCTCACCCCATTTCGGTTTGTTTCGCCTAATCCTAGCTTTTGATGGTGGTAGTTTACCGCGTTCTAAATCGATCAATATTTTTCGAGATCGATAATACGTTGCTCTTGAGCAACCTACAAATGAAGGGATTTCTTTCTCATTGGTGCCTGCTTTTTTCAGACGCTCCCACTGACTGACTATGGTTTGATATTTTTTTCGGTATTCAATTAAAACTTCTTGTTTACGTCCATATCCATATAGTTTATAAATCGACTTGTGCAGTCCTTTGATTTGCATAATGACCTCGTGTTTTGCTTTATTTCAACTCAATTCTCGAGGTCTTTTTTTATTTTTGCAAATTTGTCTCATTTCTATCTGAACTTATACATGGGTATTGCAGCATTTTTTTTGATAAAAATCACACGCCTAATAGTAAATCACACAAGCATTACGTGGATTATTAGATTGTAAAGAATACAAAAATGAGTTTAGAATGAATGGCTAACGATCAGCTTAATTACTTAACCGTGTTAGCTATATGACTTAAACTAGGAGTATCTGATGCGCCATTTCTTCAAGGTTTTCTCAATGCTTATGCTGTTTATGTTTGTATTGCATGCAAGTCCAGCAGACGTAGTTGCTGTAGGAGCGAATCAGCTTGATTCTATTCAATCGCCTTGTGTTAAAGACTCGGTAGCTTCAAATACTTTGTGTGTTGCATATAATACGCTTAAAACTTCTTTGGGTATGTTGAATATGCCTAATGTTAATCATGACTACATTCATCAAGTAATCTATTTAAAAGACTTGCTCCATGAAATGAATGCATCTTTGGATAAAGGACAAAATTTGCAGGATGTGAAGTTGATTGCTGAGCAACTCAATAAGCAGGGGGGGGTTGGTTCTGCTTTTTATCAGGCAACTGTTGTGTTGCAAAAGAGTTATTATGTATTGCCGAGCAGAGAGTCACCCAATGTTTTAGGCTGGAAGGCAGTTGGGACTGCTATCTTTGAGCAGTATGTTGATAATTTCCTTGGAGAGGTTGGTGAAAAACTTGATAGCACGGGTACGGGGAGTATCGACAACTTTATTGCATCCAATAGAAAGGGTTATGCGGATTTAGTGCATTTGACAAAAGAGTATTACAAGCAGGCGAAAAAGTCGCATAAAGTTAGTATGAACCTTGGTTTTGACTACGAAAAGATGTTTTTGGCACATTTCAAAAAACCGTTGGTGAAATTTTACAAGTCAGAGGCATATACCCATCACCATTCAAGAAACCGAATTTTAACTGCATGAATTTTGCAAAATTGACATTTAAAAACTTTCGCAATAGCCTGCTATTACTCGATTTTTTAAATCTAATTTTATTAAAACGCCAGTGTCTTGAATGGTGATGGGTATAGCGGATGAATAGCATGAAAAAAATAAGTTGTGTTTCTGTATTGCTCCTAGTTGTCTGTTCAAGCTATGCATCAGTCATTAGGCCGTTTATTACTCAATGGAAAATGGATTCTGCAAATGAACAAATGTATATCCCCATCGTGTCAGGAGTACATTATAATTACAATATTAATTGGGGAGATGGCAGTAGTAAGAAGGGTTGTATGACCGTAAAAAGGCATATATACCCAAAGCACTTGAAGACGCCGGACTTTAACGGCATGAGTTTGGCAGAATGCAAATCTACAAGCTCTCGCAATAGCGGTGCTATTGCTCCATCTTGTAAACCTGATTCTGCTCAAACTCATTATGTTAAACCCTCGGCATCTTCAAGTGCTTTGGGTATGGACAATGCTTGTTGGATGCACACTTATTCCCAGCCAGGAAGCTACACTGTAACCATTACGCCTGTCAATTTGCATGGATTTCCTGCCATCGAGTTTTATCAGTTTGAACAGAGAGTTCCTAGCCCAAATGTGAAAAAGATAATGAATGTGGTGCAGTGGGGTGATGGCATTTGGAAAACAATGTATAGCGCTTTTTTTGCGTGTACTAACTTAGATGTTACGGCTACTGATGTGCCTAATTTATCGCAAGTTAGTAGCTTACAATACATGTTTCATCAAGCAAAATCATTAAAAGGTAATGCATCCTTTGAGCATTGGAATACAGCCAGTGTAACGAATATGGGGGGGATGTTTTATGGAGCACAGATGTTTGATCAGAATATCGGGAGTTGGGATACATCCCATGTGACTGATATGAGCAATATGTTTGGAGGTGCGACTATATTTAATCAAAATATAGGTGATTGGAATACGTCTAATGTTACTAACATGAATAATATGTTTAATTCAAGCAGTCTATTTAATCAGAATATAGGGGGGTGGGATACAGCAAAAGTAACCGATATGAATTCTATGTTTGATGGAGCAGATGTGTTCAATCAAAATATAGGAGGCTGGAATACCGCGAATGTATTAGATATGAGCAATATGTTTTCTTCAACAAAAATGTTTAACCAAGATATAGGAAGCTGGAATACAGTTCATGTGACTGATATGAGTGGTATGTTTTCTGCCGCAGACGCTTTTAATCAGGATATAGGGAGCTGGAATACGAAAAATGTGAAAGATATGAGCTGGATGTTTTTTGCAGCGGGTGCTTTTAATCAGAACATAGGAAAATGGAATACGACGAATGTAAAGAATATGCGTTATATGTTTTCTTCAGCAAAAATGTTTAACCAAGATATAGGAAGCTGGAATACTGCTAATGTAGGCGATATGAGCGGAATGTTTGCTAGGGCGCTTGTATTTAATCAGCCTATAGGAAAATGGGATACATCCAATGTGAAGGGTATGAGTAATATGTTTGCTGGTGGGAAGGCAAAAAACTCCTTCAATCAAAATATTATGGGATGGAACACAGCTCATGTGACTGATATGAGCAATATGTTTGGTAATGCGACGTCATTTAATCAGGACTTAGGAGGTTGGAATATAAAGAGGTTAAATAATGCTAGTGGTATGTTGGTAAGGTCTGGGCTGACGATAGAAAACTATGGTAAATTGCTAGTAGGTTGGGCAAAGCAGCATGTCCTGAAGTACGTTCCTTTCGGGGTTGGAAATACTGCATATCCAAGCAGTGCATTAATGGCACATGATAAGCTGGAAAAAACCGATCATTGGAATATAACCGATAAAGGAATGGGTTTCGATACTTTGCGGTAGTTACGTTACGCCTTGATGGCTTCCTTTTTCTTGTGACAGGTGAAGTATACATAAGGCAAGATAAATAAGAATATACTGCTTAGTAAAAATATGTCATAAAAATAATCATGATGGAAATTGGTGTTTTATATAAAACAACTGCGATGATTGCTGGATTATTAGGTAGTTTAGTGGGTGGTATGATTTTGCCTAAATTAAAACTATATCGTAGCTTATTTTATTTTGGTGTATTGCAATTATGTGCAAAGATTCCTTATTTTTTTCTTGTATTGACAGGGAAAAGTACGCACCTTGCTATGATTGTTTTATTTGCGGAATATTTTAGTAGTGGCATGGGTACAGTGGCATTGGTGGTGTTATTAATGAGTTTGTGTAATCGTCAATTAGTCGCTACGCAATATGCTGGTTTATCTGCAATTGCTATGATGGCTAGAGTTATGATTGGTCCTATTGCTGGATTATGTGTATTGCATTTTAATTGGTTGGTGTTTTATGGATGTGCTTTCTTAACGAGTGTGCCTTGTTTAATGATATTAAAAAAAATACGTAAAACGATTGACGAGATAGTGGTATGACAAAGCTTAAAATATTGGCGGTTACAGGGTCTAATGGAAAAACAACGACCAGTTATCTTTTATATCAAGCATTGAAAAAGCTAAACAACAAATCAGGATACATTGGAACTTTAGGATATGGTTTTCAAGAGCCATTTACTGCGAGTGGTTATACCACGCCACCGCAGAATAAGCTGAGTCAGATCATCGAGGAAATGGAATCCCATGAGGTAGGTTTTATAAGTTTAGAGGCATCATCACACGCATTGGATCAAGGCAGATTGAATTATATTGCAGTTGATACAGCAGCCTTTACAAATATTTCTCCAGAACATTTAAATTACCATAAAACAATGAAGGCGTATCAGCAGGCAAAATTAAAACTGTTTACTGAATTTTCATTGAAAAATGTCGTTGTGAACGTGGGCGACCCATTTGGGTTGCAAATTATGGAGAAAGTGAAGGCTACTACTGACTGTTTAACTGTCGCAGTGATCAATCATGGGCAAGCTATGGATGCGGATATTCTGGGAGACATCATCCGTACTGACTTGAGTGGGATGGCTATTCGCGTCAAATATAAAAATTCAGAAAGCATGCTACATAGTCAATTGCTAGGGTATTTTAATGCGGAAAATGTTTTGGTCGCATTGGGTGTTCTATTGCAACAAGGCTTTTCTTTAAAAGCTGGTATTGATGCACTTACTGACGCATCTGCGCCGTGTGGAAGAATGCAATTAGTCGCTCAGGTAAATTGCCCAAAAATAATCATTGATTATGCCCATACACCAGATGCACTATTGAAATTATTGCAAGCGATACGGCAATTTGATGCTGAAGTGAAAATTTTTTTAGTCTTTGGGTGTGGCGGTGGTGGAGATAAAGCAAAGCGGATGATGATGGGGCAAGTTGCAGGTGACTACGCAAATCATTGCATTGTCACTAATGATAACCCAAGAGATGAGCAACCTGAAAAAATTGTTGCTGAAATACAAGCTGGGTTTTCTAAACATGTTTCTTTTGATATTATCCTTGATCGTCAGCAGGCAATTCAAAGCGCTGTTGAACAAGCAAGCCAGAAAGATATCATTGTGATTGCGGGGAAAGGGCATGAGAGCACTCAGTTGATATCTGGAGTACATCATGATTTTTCTGATGTAGATATTGCGAGGGTTGCGTTGAATAAATAGTCGGCACTGAAAAATCACCAACACAATGAAAAGTATAAAAAAATAGAAGAAATGCGGAGATATTTTCAACCGAAAATGGTAAAATATAAGCAAGATTTGCGGTCAAAATGGAGCAAAAATGATCAGGAATGCAACCCAGCTACCAAAGCAAGGAAGTTTTTTTGATATCGGATCACAACTTGATGAAAAACATCCGTTAATTGCTTTAGCAGAAAAAATTGACTGGGGATGCATAGAAAAGGGGCTATCACAGTTTTACAGCACTGAAAAAGGCAGAGCAGGCAAGCCAATACGATTAATGAGTGGGTTGCTAATGCTTAAACAACTGTATGATTACAGCGATGAAATGTTGGTGTCACAATGGGTGATGAACCCATCATTCAACAAAAGTTCGCTTTTCAAGGTGAAAGCGAACATAGCTCGTCTTTCAGACCCTAAAGCGAATAGTTATGTTAGGAGGTTGGATCAACAATGATAGTCCACCCATCAGTGTCTTCTTGTTCTCCAGATTGAATTGCTGAATATTCTTTATATAAGTTGGAAGTGACTGTGCCAACCGCACCATTATTAAATATGGTTGGCACGTTTCTATAAGTTATAGAACCTACAGGAGCAACTATGGCAGCTGTTCCTACACCAAATACTTCATTTGCAGATAATAATTCTTGTACTGATATATCTCTTTCTTGAACATGAATGCCCTGTTTTTTTGCAATTTCTAAAATAGTGGCTCTAGTTATGCTTGGGAGAATAGATGGTCTATTTGGCGTGACAAGAGTATTGCTGTCAGAAAAGTAAGCAACGATATTCATTGCCCCAACTTCTTCAACCATATCTAAATAGACTATTTTGTTGTCAATTATTCGAGGTTCCTGTCTAGTGTAGAGTAGCTCGTTAAAACCTTGTGTTTTTGCTTGTGTAACAGCTTGCATACCAACTACATAATTGCCAGCAGCTTTAACATTTCCAGTAGCATCAGTTGCTCTTGGGACATCAGTTACTAGGATAGATACAGGAGTTAATCCGCCAGGGAAATAAGAGCCAACAGATAGTGCTGTAAAAGTTGTTGTATAATCGTCAGCTGGAGCAACACCCATAACAGGGGTGCTTGCAAATATATTAGGTCTAATATAAAGAGAGCCTGAACCATGGTTTGGAACACGTAAATAATTACTTGCAACCAAACGATAGCATATTTGTACAAACTCATCAGTAGAGATAGGAGGCATGCAGTATCTTTCTGCTCCACGTTGCATACGTTCTGCATTCTTATCGGGTCTAAATAACCTGACTTTTTCATCAACTCCTTTAATGGCTTTTAATCCTTCAAAAATTGCCTGACCATAATGTAATGCACCAGTTAATGGAGAAACACCTATTTGTCCGTATGGGACTATGCTACCAGTCCATTGTGGTGTTGTTGTGGTATAGCGACCTAGATACATAGATGGGGCGATGTTTTTTGGATCGAAAGTTAGTGGGGCACTGTGAATATCTGAGGTAGGTCGGGGTGTGATATCAGGTGTGCTGTGATAGCTGTGGTTAGATTGATCATCACTAGGATCTATAGGTTTACAGTAAGAGGACATGTGGGCTGCTGGTCCAGCAGAAGTTAATGGTCTGCCAGTCGAATACAGTGAAACCACGCCGACAGAAAATCGCCTAGAAAAGGTGCGTGTAGAATAATTTAAAAGCCAGGTCATAATGTGTTCTCTGTGGTTGTAGGTATTAGGTTTTTTTGCCATTGGCATATCAAGATGGTACGCATACCTCCTCCTTATTAAAGTATGATCTTAATGGTTGCTCGCAAGAGAGTTTATTTAAGATAGAGAATAAGTGTAACAATATAATCTGCATTGGAAAACATTGAACATGTAACGCAAATGTCTTACAATGTGGTAAGTGTTAGAAATAGGAATTTAGTCATGAGTAAAGTGGCAACAATTAATGCTCGAATAGAACCAAGTTTGAAGCACAATGCAGAAAGTATTTTTCACAGTGTAGGTTTGTCAACAGCAGAAGCAATTAGGATATTCTATACACAAGTTTGTCTTAAAAGAGGCTTGCCATTTGAAGTAAGGTTGCCAAATGAAAAAACTTTATCAGCCATAAGCGAGTTAGAGTCTGGCAAAGGTGCTAAATATAGCTCAATGACAGAGGCATGGGATGATGTAGAAAATGCTTGAGCTTGATTTATCAAAACAGTTCAAGAAAGACATGAAAAAAATTGGGAAGCAACGGAAGGATAAAATGAAGTTAAACCACGTTGTAGAGTTGTTGCAACAAGAGGAGTCATTGCCATCAAAATGTCGAGATCATGAGCTTGTTGGTAATTGGAAAGGTTATCGAGAATGCCACATTGATCCTGATTGGTTGCTGATTTATAAAGTGCATGGAGACAGTGTTCGGTTACTAAGACTTGCTAGAACAGGATCACACTCAGAGCTGTTTAGAAAATAATTCTTTTTGAGGGTGTCTTTATCTAATGGAAGTGCCCATTTGGTTGTGATAAAAAAAGAAACGGGATAATATACACAGTATTGAAGGATTTCAGGTAAAATTGGGATTGTAACTTAAACGAACGATTGAGATACAGTTGTGTTAGTAGGATACGCAAGAGTTTCGAAATCAGACGGAAGCCAGTCAATTGATCTTCAAGTTGGGGTTTTGTGCATTTGCTCCAAAAAACTATCGAACTTTTTTAATAATTAAATCAAGAAGATATCCTAACAATTAGCTGTTTTTTGATTATTTCACTTTTTCAGTTTCGTCAGCAATTGTTTGAGATTAAAGCAAGGGGTTAAACATTCCGTAAATCAACTTATTTACGGAAAGTATCCAGTTTTGCGATAAATTTCACCATTCAATATATGGTTATAACCCCAATATTCATTTCGCTTTGAGTATTATCTTGGTTCATTAAACCTGTCATTCCTTCATCTTCTTGTTGTTCCCGTTCATCAACTTGCGTTGTACTTCCCTCATCAAAGCAGTTTCCAAACGATGAATCTCACCTTCACTGACACTACTGTGCTTGATTTCTTCTAATACGCTCACTGCGATGTAATTGCATAGTTGCACTTTTGTCTTGCCTAACTGTTCTTTGAGTGCTGTGCTGTTCTTGAGCTTTTCCAGCACACTTTGCAGTATTTGCTTTTCAATACGTTGTTTCGATACGCCTACATTGATTTGCTCCATGCTGGCAATGAATCGATCCATTTGTTTTATTTGCGCCACAACCATGTTCCTCACTATGCCATTCCCATATTGTGCTTGTACTGTGATAGCTCGTGAGCAATTCTGTATTCAGATTCATTTTGACTAGAGCCTATAAACTGCCCTGCTTCCAGCTTGGTCAATGCGCCTAAAATAATGGCCACGTTTTCGATTCGTTTGATTCCATGCTCTCTAAGCCATTTGAGTTCCACGTTCATTCCATATTCCTCTTTTTGTGTTATAAGGCGGGTCAAACAACTTCCTATCCCCCAAATCAACTTCACAGCATTCTGCAATGTCATCCCTAAGAACATCCGTGTTTTGTCTGTGTCGTTTGGTCGTTGTTTCGCCCACGTTGGCACTTGCTTGCCTTCTCTCCTCTTCACCATGCGTATCCTCCCCGCATGTTTTCCACCCCATATCTGCTTGCTATTTGTTCATAGCAATGCTGAAAACTGCTTGTACTCCATCCTCGATGTCCTTTTGCTGTTTTTCATGCCGATGATGGCTTTTGCACTGATGATTGGTTGATGATCTACACTCAGTAAGAAGTCCATGGTTTCTGCATCGATTCCAACCCGTTGGGTCAGTAAGTAGTTCATCGCATGTGCAACTTTGAGCGGACTGCATTGTTCGCTTGTTGCTTCAGTCCTTGGAAAAGCAATGTCTTCTCTGTCCATAAGATATTGCACACTGGCTCGAAGACATTCTGTCTGACGCGTTTTCTGCAGTGCCTTTTTACGCTCATACTCTTGGTGTAGCGCTGTCGTTTGTGCTTTACTAGCTTTGATCTTGTCTTCAACTTGTTGCCACTTAGCATGTAATACTGCACGTGGGATTAGCAGATTATCTTCAGGACTTAAACCTTTCAGTCTTGTCTCTACTGCTACCGATGCTCCACCTACTACTAGTGGTATTAATGGTGCTGGCATAGCCACTTCCCTTTGCTTCAATTTTAGTTATCCAACAAATTAAGAAGTTGCGCTATATTCAGAGATTCGCTATATCTCAAGATATTTTTTCTTGGTATATAGCGCCTCGCTAAATGGGTGAGATTATTTAGCACGTTTCATCTGTAGCAATTACTTTGCTACAGATGAACTTCTTTTTTGTTCATCACACTGTTGATCTTTTACTATCGACTCTCTTCTTATGAGTTCTCGTAGTAGACTTTCAATATCTGCATATATCAACATGCTCAACGCAATAAAAAAACATTTATATTTCCCATTAAATTAAGCTATTAAATTATCGTGGGATATTGGCTGGTTAATTTGTAAAATGAATCCGTAAAAACAAAATAA
>CBDBBL010000005.1:0-13768 GCA_965203125.1 Gammaproteobacteria bacterium
CAGTGAAGCAATTGAAAATGCCACCGCAGTTTTTGGTGAGAATAGCACAATGCCTGTGCCTTATATTGCTGGACTAACGATTTCTGGACTGATTATTATTATGCGTGCCATTTTATACTGGATCAGAAGTAAGTCGCAAACACGGAGTAATGGACACCTTGTTCATGATCCTGAAGCGCCTGCTTCAGCCGCAGCTTATGGTTATGAGCTGGATGCCTCCGACAACGTTTGAGCCCTAATGAGGAATCATCTCGTAATTTCCAATATCGCCCACTAAGCTCCATTGCTTATGCACTAACCCACTTTCTTGTAAAGCAATAACCTGCTTCCTCTTCACATCAACACAAAGATCAAAGCGCCTCAGCTCCTTGATATTAGCCTGTGCATATAAAGTCTGCTGTCCCGTCTTTTCTTGCCGATAAATCACTAAATACACAACAGTTGTTGCATACAGAACTCGGAATGAATAACGTTGGTGTTGTTTGGGAACTCTCAAACTCAATTGTTTCCACCTCCCTTGACTTTCTACTAAAACAACATGGTGGGCTTTGACACTCAATCCTAACAATTTCTTCACATGCCCCTGATAGAGCTTCATACATGGAGAATCAAGACAAAACAATGCTTCGGTGTCACTCAAAACATTGGAGCTATGCCTATCAAGCTGACGCGCCACCTCAACCTGAATGCCTCCGCATGTTAGCACTTCAATACATCCTGTAAAAGCAGGTAGCATGACCACTGTATCCATGCTAGACAACACCTGCTTTCTAACTTGCTCATGCAAACTGAAACATTGACTCATCAAATTGTTCTCAACCTCAGTTAAATCGCTTTCCCGTTGCTTAAGCACATAACGATCCAATTCAGCTACTAAAACACCATATAGAATTTGATAATAACGAAAACGATGCCTATGGTCTGAAATGGACTGTGGCACCATGGATAACAACTTAGCCAATAGCGCAATATTCCTTGTCACATCCTCGCGTTTCATCATCGACAGCATTTGAAAAGGGGGAATTGACAGACCCGCTCTGCCTTGCCCCACTAAATCACTCCAACTAGAAAAGTCTGCCCCATTAGAACGCAACCATGTTTTATCAGAAGTCTTAGAGAAGATAGTCTGCTTACCTTCAAAATAACCTGGTAAGTAAAACTCAAATCGACACTGCGTAGCGTCCATATTGAGAACAACCATCCCATGATTCATGCTTGACAACACTTCACTACGTAAATAACCGAGACGATACATTTCTGGCTGGAAACAACGATACTTATCAATATTGTTTAACTTTGCACCACCACCTCCAGAAATTACTTGTGTCGCCATACGTCCAGCTAAGCTAATATCATAAACTGCCATGAAATGATCATGAGCCGAAAAAACCAAGTCAAAACCACTCGAATCACCTGCCGCTTCTCGATTAAAATAATGATACAGCAAATGTGAAGTATCGTATTTCTTTTCATCAGCCTCCAGCGGGATATCAAATTTATTCGCATAGCGCTTTACTCCTGATGAACCTAAGCGAATCGGATTGCGCTTACTAATAGAAATGAGTGGGTGATGAGAAACTAATACCTGCCACTTATTCTGACGAGCTGTATCACCTCTAACACGCCTCAGCCATTCTTGCTGTTGCTGGTCAAACACAAATGCAGATGAGTCAATACAATAGAAACAAGCATGCTCTGTCTCAAGCATATAGTAACGATTAGGCATTCGCCATTTGGTACCCTGAACGCAATAGCCATATTCTACTTGTCGATAGGCGCGACGAATACTCTCTTCCTTGCTATTATCAGACATGAGCAATCCTTCAGCATTACCAATACCGATATCATGATTACCCAACACTGCATAATGTTCAGCTCCTTGGTAGTTTAAAGTCTCATAGGCAATACTCATCTCAGCAATATAGTCAGCATCTAAACCATGGCTATATACGTTATCTCCTAGGAAAAAAGTTGCATCCGCATGAGTAAAGGTATGCGTCGCTTGAGCAACCACTGCTTGAGAACTGGGATTAAAATTAGACAAGCGCCCTTTAGGTCCCAATACCCCATGACAACCTACTAAGTGAAACTGATGTGAGCGCTCACCACCATAATCTCTGCTAAAACACCAATCTCCTTTAAACTGTAGTGCACTAAAACCTCTTCGGTAAGTCTGAGCAGCTACCTGTATTTTTTCAAGATCAAGAATTGCTGGATTACTTTGAGATAATATATTATCAGCCGAGCTATCTGTTAACTTACCATACCAATCTGAAGCCCTTCCCTTTTCCAGCAAACTTGCTAATACTTCATCCACATTCACTAGTCACCCCCAACATTACTTTCAACTGTGCGATCTTATCTCGTAACAGTGCAGCCTGTTCAAAATCTAACGCATCCGAATAAGCAACCATTTCTTTTTCCCAGACAACCAGCTGTTTGTTTTTTTGCTTAGGTGTCATTTGATCATAATCAATATCATCCGTACTTAATAAATCGCTTACCATATCTTTGGACTGTACTACAGGCTCAACTGGACGCTCCATCACATCATGAACAGCTTTTTGTATACTCGTTGGCACAATACCATGCTGCTGATTATAGTGCATTTGTTTTTCACGACGGCTCTGGGTTTCATCAATTGCTTTACGCATCGACTTGGTCATCTTGTCTGCGTATAAAATTGCTTTACCATTGAGATGTCTCGCCGCCCGACCAATGGTTTGAATTAAAGCACGATAAGAGCGTAAAAAACCTTCTTTATCAGCATCAAGTATGGCTACCAATGATACTTCTGGCATATCCAACCCTTCACGCAATAGGTTAATCCCAATCAAAACATCAAACACACCCAAACGTAAGTCACGAATAATTTCAGCCCGCTCAACTGTATCAATATCTGAATGTAAATAACGTACTTTCAGTCCTTGATCATGATAGTAATCACTGAGATTCTCAGACATCTTTTTCGTCAATGTGGTCACTAAAACTCGCTCATCTTTTGCAATTCGCAAATGAATTTCACTCAACAAGTCATCGACTTGACTCATCACTGGGCGAACCTCTAATATCGGATCTAATAGTCCTGTGGGACGCACAACCAAATCAATCGTTTGATGATCACATTGTTCGAGTTCATAATCACCTGGCGTTGCAGAGACAAAGATCGTTTGTGGCTGTAACGACTTAAATTCTTCATAGTTCAATGGACGGTTGTCCATCGCAGAGGGCAAACGAAACCCATATTCTACCAAGGTTTCTTTACGTGATCGATCACCTTTAGACATGGCCCCAATCTGTGGTACAGTCACATGCGATTCATCAATCATCATCAGCGCATCTTTAGGCATATAATCAAGCAATGTTGGTGGAGGAGAGCCTGCTGGCCTGCCTGATAAATAACGCGAATAATTTTCAACACCCGAGCAATAACCCAGCTCAATAATCATTTCTATATCATATTGGGTACGCTCTCTTAAACGCTGCGCTTCAACTAATTTGTTCGCCTGATAGAGTTGCTCCAAACGCGATTTAAGCTCTACTTTAATCTCATCCAAGGCATTCAATAGTGTATCGCGTGATGTTGCATAATGAGTCTTAGGGAAAATAGTGACCCGCGGTAAATCTTGATGAACTGTGCCAAGCAATGGGTCAAAACTCACAATGCGTTCAATTTCATCATCAAATAATTCAATACGAATCGCTTCTTTTTCTGAGTCAGCAGGGTGAATATCAATGACATCACCTGTGACACGGTACGTCGCACGCTCTAGCGCCACATCATTACGACGATACTGTAGGTTTGCTAAATGCTGTAGAATTTTGCGCTGATCAATTTTCTCGCCTCTAGATAAATGCAATACCATTTTTAGATATTGCTCAGGATCACCTAAGCCATAAATTGCTGATACGGTTGCAACGATGATGACATCACTACGCTGTAATAACGCCTTAGTCGCCGACAAACGCATCCGCTCCACATGCTCATTAATGGATGAGTCCTTATCAATAAAAGTGTCCGATGCTGGCACATAGGCTTCTGGCTGGTAGTAATCGTAGTAAGAAACAAAGTATTCAACAGCATTGTTGGGAAAGAATGCTTTAAATTCACCATATAGTTGTGCTGCTAAGGTTTTATTATGAGCAAGAACAATCGTCGGACGTTGCACATTGACAATCACATTTGCCATGGTGTAGGTCTTACCCGAACCAGTCACCCCCAGTAGTGTTTGATAAGCTAGTCCCGCCTCTATTTGACTAGTTAACTGCTCAATTGCCTGCGGTTGATCACCTGCAGGCTGGTAGTTTGAAGTCAGCTCGAACAAAATACCTGCTTGATCAGTCGATAAGCTCATAAAGCTTTTCCTCATCCATCACTTCTACGCCTAACTGTAAGGCTTTCTGATATTTAGAACCAGGGCTTTCCCCCACAATCAAATAACCTGTCTTTTTCGAGACACTATTACTGATAGTTGCCCCTAATGCTTCTAATTGTTCGACTAGTTTCATCCGCGAAATATTCAGTGTGCCCGTAATCACGATTGTTTTTCCATAAAAATAATGTGGCGTGTTACTTGCATCACTTTCATTGGGTACAATCGCAACTTCATCTGCCCAGTAAACACCATTGTCTTTTAATTGCTCGATCAAATGTAAGTGTGCAGGATGAGAAAAGAAATCAACAATTCGCTTGGCAACCACAACGCCCACATCAGATGTTTCCTGCAAGAGCGCCTCATCTGCTTGCTGCAAAGCATTTAAACTACCAAACTGTTTGACCAATTGACGTGCAGTCGTCACGCCGACATCTCTAATACCTAAGGCGAAAATAAATCGAGACAATGTTGTTTGTTTGCTCTTATCAAGTGCATCTAATAAATTTTGTGCTGATTTATCTCCCATACGATCACACGCTGCAATATCATCTTTTGATAACTCATACAAATCAGCAATCGTGTTAATTTCACATTGTTGCACTAACTGCTCAATGAGCTTATCTCCCAACCCTTCTATACCTAATGCTTGTCGAGAGGCAAAATGCTTAATACTTGCTTGTAATTGCGCTGGGCAAGTGATCCCCGCAGAACAACGTACAACCACCTCATTTTCAACACGAGTAACTGCTGAGTCACAAATAGGACACGACAATGGGAAAATCACCGTCTGTGTATTCTTAGGCCGTTTTTGCAAGACAGGCATCACTACTTCTGGAATCACATCACCTGCACGACGAACAACCACCGTATCACCCACCCGAATGTCTTTGCGCTGTAGCTCATCCCTATTATGTAAACTTGCATTACTCACAATGACACCACTCACTTCAACAGGTTGCAAACGAGCAACAGGCGTAATCGCTCCTGTTCTACCCACTTGAAAGTCAATCGCTTTAACCAAGGTATGGACTTCTTGCGCAGGAAACTTATGAGCAATCGCCCATCGTGGTGCACGTGATACAAACCCTAGTTGCTGCTGATGCTGCAATGAATTCACTTTATAAACCACACCATCTATTTCATAAGGCAAGCTTGAGCGCCGCTGCTGAATGCTATCATAATAGCGCTGACAAGCCTCAATCCCTGTAACCTTCTCGATTTCACTATTGACAGGAAAACCCATGCTCACTAATCGTTGCAGCCAATCAAAATGACTTGTTATGTGCTTGCTATCATCGGTTGCGATTACACTCCCAACTGCATACGCATAAAAAGCCAACGGTCGTTGCGCTGTAATAGTCGAATCTAATTGACGCAAGCTCCCTGAAGCGGCATTACGTGGATTTGAGAATGGCTTTGCTGCTGTTTTGTTATACTCAGAAAATCCTGCCAATGGCATGTATATTTCACCACGTACTTCAAGTTCAGTAAAATTCTGCCCAGGAGAGCGCAATATTAAGGGTATACTCCTAATAGTACGAATATTGGCGGTTACCACTTCGCCAGTTTGCCCATCACCACGCGTGGTGGCACGAACCAGTCGCCCATGCTGATATAATAGATTGATAGCAACACCATCGAGTTTTGGCTCACAGACAAACTCTACATAATCTCTGGCTATATCATCTTTAACTCCCCCCGATAACTTCTTTTCAAGACGCTGATAAAATCTTTGTAATCCCTCCAGGTCAAACACATTATCCAGTGATAACATGGCCTCACCATGCACTGCTGATTCAAAAGATGACAAAACGATACCACCAACACGCTGTGTTGGTGAGTTAACTTTATCTAGCTGAGGATGCTGTGATTCTAAATGCTGCAATTCTCGAAATAGCTGATCGTACTGCTGATCACTAATAGAAGGATTTGAGTCTACATAGTATTCCAAGTTGTAACGATTTAAGTCAGCACGTAACTGCTCAATTCGTTCTTGCTCACTCATATACGGCTATGTTCGATAACATGCTGACGCAAGTCATGAATAATAACAGCGTCTAGCACTTGATTTGACGCATTAATAACCACTCCACCTAATTGATCTGCTATCGTTTCTGCAAACTGTAGCATATGTTCAAAACAATTCAGCGTTTCTTTTGCTGGTAACAATTCCATAAACAATGTCAGTCCCTTGCAGTGTAATTGACTCATATCTTTGGGCAAAGTGCCTGGCTCACTAACCTGTGCAATGGAAAACCCAACAGATGCTTTCGAATTAGATTCAGAAGATGACAAGCGATTGATAGAACTAGCATGATAATGATAAATCGACATCTGCCCATAACGTACTTGATAGCGAGTAAATATTTGACTCAACTCTGTCCCTAAATACAGACGATCCTCATCAGCAACCACACGCAGCAATAACACTTCAGGCATAGCTGAAGAAGACACCTGTTTATCGTCAGCTTGCGTATCAACACCTGAAGAATCAGCTTCATCAAATTCCATTACAACATCTTGCTCGTTTTTGATTGATAACGTCGACTCTGCTTTTTTATCCTGATCGACATAACCTAACGTTTGAAAATGTTGCTCATGTTTTTTCACCTCCCGAGAAGAAACATTGTCCGCAGAGATCTCTTTCTGAACAAAGGGCTGCTCTATAATCTGAGGTGCCTTCCTCTGAGTGGTAGATTGCGAGCCTTTTTCAGTCGTGTTTTGCTTAGATGGTTTACTACTGCGCGCATAACGATTCTTGTTTTGAGGCTTTCCCCTGTGCCAAGAAACCAATAAATAAGCAATCAACAATACAACAATAATAACAGGGAGCAAGATGATTTTCATGCACACATAATCCACATAGTTAATAATTAAATATAATTAAAACGTAACTACTCTCTTTATTCAACTAAATTTGTTAAAAAAAATATCTGTACTATACCCATCGCCATTCAAGACGCCGAGGTTTTAACAAAATGAATTTTAGTGAAATTAGGTTTAAAAAATCGAGCCCTAGTAATATTCTGGGCAGGCTATTGCGAAAGTTTTTACCATGTATATTATTTATTGGAAATTTTGCAAAATTCATGAAAGTTTAAATTATTCGAAACCAATGCAAGTTTACAAGGAGAATAAAGCATCTAATGATGATGTCATGAATCAGTCGATAGCTGCTTAGCTTAGACTTGTCGACAAGGAATTAGGTTTGTTTGAAAAGCTGTCTTGACAGATTGGGGTATTGTAGTTAGATCGACTCACACATAACTGTGCAATTATTGAGACAGGCAATGCGCTCTACATCTGCTGACTGCGTAAGGTGAGTTACTTAGAATCAATGTATTCTTTCCTTGAATAAATTCGAATCCTATTTTCTTTTGAAGCAAATTTCTCATCGATCAAACGGGCTGCCTTCGCCCAGTCCCGCATTGTTTTTACCTGTGATAACGTTTCAACAAAAAAAGGGTCGACACTTCTTTCATGCACGCGCTGTAATAAGATTTCAACACTATCCTCCAAAACATTCCCCACGGTACCCTCATAAATAAGTGAACCTCGAACAGAGCCATCTGGCTCAATTTGAATAGCATTGCTTCTAGCCTCTCCATTCTCCATATCATCTGGATGCATCTGTAAGCAAAAATTATCTGAAATCGTTAAATTTTCTCTTACTTTATCCGACACCAGATTTTGAAGTTGTGCGTAAAAAGAAGGGCTTCGCAGCATTGAAAGTTGCTTTTCATCAAGCAATTGAAGATCAGAAAAACTAGCTCGATTAGCCAAGCCTGACGGGATAGCTGCGCCAATATTTAAAAAATTTAATTCAGAAAACTGAGAAGTGAAGTGGGGGAAAATCTTTGGACAGATATCTAAGCAAACATAGATGTCAAACTGTCAAATTTATGCTCCAATTTCACCTGCTGGAAGTACACTTCACTGGGAGTGTTATAATCCAATCTTTGGTGTAACCTATCTGTGTTGTAGTACAAGAAATATGAGGTTAAAGCATACCTCACCTCAGAGACAGATTCAAACTCTCTGAGGAAAATGCATTCATATTTCACACTACGCCAAAGTCGCTCAATGAAAATATTGTCAAAGCAACGACCTTTGCCATCCATGCTAATAGTAACACCGTTATCAATCAAGGTGTTTGTCCAAGCATGAGAGGTATATTGAGAGCCTTGATCTGTGTTAAATATACCACACCTACTACCTGTTAGAGATCGAGTCAGTGCTTCGACGCAAAACTCAGCTTCCAGAGTTGTGCTTAGTTGCCAGTCAATCACATAACGGCTGTACCAATCCATAAATGCCACTAAATATATATGACCATGCTTAAGGCGAAGTAGAGTAAGAGATAGGGCGTAGTCGAACTATTTCCCTATCTCTCCTCACCGAACCGTACGTGCACCTCTCAGCGCATACGGCTCTCCATTTAAGTGTGACGCATCGCCATTGCAATTTCATGATAGCGTGATGTAACTGTGCTCCTGACTTCTTCCCGTATCAAATACGGGTTGCTTTCAGGATTACGCCAGCGAAATGTCATTTTACGACTGGTTACCAATCGTCGTAACGACACTTTGATATATTTTCCATTTTCACTGTGACCAGACAGCTGCCAAGTTTTTGCTTTGCTTTCTTCCGGTCGATTCACCCATTTGCGCATTAGCGACTTGACACTAGTTCGGTATTTCCGAGCTAGCCAGTGCGCTAGTTTCCAGAATATTATTCTGTCAATTTTCTGGTACACAATAGCTGTGAAATCAGTGTGTTGGTAAAAATTTGCCCAACCAATAATTTTGCGATTGAGCTTCTCTATCATGGCAGTTTTATTCACGCTATGATTACTTGTAAGCTCTTTGCTCACGCTTAACGCAAATGCTTTAGACTTACATTGAGGAATCGTTGTTACAGTCCGCATTCTTCCTTCGGATCCTCGCTTACGTATCAGGCGGTGACCTAGAAAAGTGAACCCATCATTAACATGTGTAATATGAGTTTTATCCATATTTAATGTTAGTTTGAGATCTCTTTCTAAAAACTGCTGACACATTTTACGAATATCCTCAGCATGTGCTTTACTTCCTTTTACAACTATAACAAAATCATCTGCATAGCGACAGTAAGCAACGGCAGGCTTCCACTGTCGTCCTTTTTGGATAGCAATGTTGCGCTGCCGTTTAATACTATCATTCCAATACCAACGGTCTTTGCGTGCTTTTTTAGACAAGTTCCTTTTATCCAACCATTGATCAAATTCATTGAGCATTAAATTGGATAATAATGGCGAGATTACTCCGCCTTGGGGAACCCCTCGACTAGCTGCGTTAAATAGACCCTTGTCGATATGTCCTGCTTTGATGAATCGCCACAGCAATGTCAGAAAGCGTTGATCACGTATCCGTTTTTTTACACACTTCATTAACAATCGGTGATGCACCGTATCAAAATAGCTGGACAGATCACCTTCGATCACCCAGCGTCCTGAGGTGTAACCACCGTCTTGTAATTGAATTTTCAGTGTGCGGACTGCATGATGAACACTGCGTTCTGGTCGAAACCCATAAGACAAGCGATGAAAGTCGCTTTCCCAGATAGGGTCCATAACCATCAACATAGCACGTTGCACAATTCGGTCTCGTAATGTCGGAATTCCTAGCGGTCTTTGTTTGCCGTTAGCTTTGGGAATATAAACTCGCTTGGCTGGTTGTGGTTGATAGCTCCCTGCTAGTAGCTCAGAACTTATCAATGCCAACTCTTTTAGGAGGTTTCCCTCCATTACCTGCTTGTTTACTCCATCAACTCCTGCTGTTCTAGCACCTGATGATGCTAGCGTGACACGAGCCGCCTCTTGCAACCATGACCGGTTTGCAATCATCCTTAGTAATCGATCAAACTTTCGCTCGCGATTTTCTAAAGACCACTTTGCTAATTTGTTTTGCATTTCTCTGATTATCATAGGTCTTCACCTCTTTATAGGCAGGTAATCTGCCAAACAAATCACTTAAACTGCCTTCCTTCGCCATGTAACAGGTTCTCCCTGTCTCAGACTACTACGAAAGCTCCGCCAGCTTATTGATCATTGGGGTCGCATTCCCTTATCATTTCAATAAACCTTCCCCATTCCACATGCTGGACTCAAGTGTACTGGTTAGGTTGCCGATCGCATTCTTTAACCTTGCGCTCTGCAAGTTGTATCAAGCATCATGAGCTAGTCATGCTCTCTTCATGATACCCTTCCAGCATCCTACATTTATGCTAGAATTTGGGTGAAAGAATCATACATCTATTCTTTCACCAGCTTGAATATCACCTATTAGATCGTGTAGGTGATGGCGACGTTTCAGCCCATAGATACGATTTAATCGGTTCGTGTTCCTCAACCTTCCAATACTCAGCCTAGAGATGCATCTTGGCGTAACGACCTCGCCTCACATCCCGTTTCCCACGGGCTCCGTCACTCTGCTAATGCACAGCAGATCACCGCCGCTTCGGCTCACACAATCCTCATGACAGGATTCAGGCACTCATTTTTTTTTACTCCTTAGTTTGATGAGCGCATTCCAAACATGCTCAAGCTTCGGCAGCTTCTTCCTTGATGCCTCCAAAGGCTGGGCGCACTATACGTAATATCAGAGCACCAAACCTGATTAGGATAATACACACAAACATCATCCAGCAGGTATGGGTAAATTTTATGTTCCTGACGACTTTTTGCGCTGGTATTTGGCTTTGGATAAATTGCCCTTAATCCCATTCTAGCCATTAAATAGCGCACTTGGTTTCGCGTGACATCGTGTCCTTGCCTAGCTAGCCATATCATAATCCTGCGAGAGCCTTCCTGTGGATGCAAGGTGTAACGCTCGTCTATTAATCTCATTAGCTGCTCAGCATGTTCGCCGACAGGCTTGTATTGATAGTAATACGATGATCGAGATAGCCCAAGTAGCTCACATTGTCTAACAACTGAAATTTTATTGCACGTAGGGTCAATTAGCATTTGCTTCCCCCTACAATTCAAAGTTAGATTTTTTTTCAACCAGTCCAGCTCTACCTTAAGCCTGCCGATTTCCTCGTATAACTTTGCTTGCTCTTTTTGCCCTTGTGCTGCTTGTTTATCAAGTGACAGCTTGCCACTAAATATCAGCTTGATTGCTTCTATTGCCTGCTTTTTCCATGTGGTTATCTGTGTAGCATGTATTTCATATTTACTACTAATTTGAGCTTGTGTCAGCTCTCCCCTAATTGTCGCAAGTGCGACCTCCGTTTTGCATACTGCGCTGTGCTGTTTCTTCTTTTTCATGTCGTCTCCTTTTTTTATATGGAGACACCTAGTTTACCCTCTATCTATGCTGTCCGAAAAAACCCGACCACTATATTAGAACAACTGTGGGCAATTCTCTTGCCCAATAACTTCTCAATATCCTCAACCAATAAACTAGAGTGAAACCCCTTGCTGTCCAAGATTTCAGGTAAGCCTTTCTTCCCTAAAGAAAGAGTCTTTTGAAAAGCACCAAATTCATCCCAACAGAGAAAAGTTCCAACAACGGAAGTAGCATCGATATCATTTGGAATATCTTTTCCTAACCTCAAACACTCTTGAATTAAGTTATGATGCTCCATCCCTTGAATGTGTGGAAAAAACTTACTCATAACTAAATAGTTACTCAAAAGCCTTTCTACATTCTCCTTAGAAACATCATAAGAAAAAGGGTGTGGAGACAATTGCTTTAGAACTATTTCTTCCAACTCCATTAAAATTTCTTGTTCATTAAATTCCATAAAAAACCCCATTGGTATTTATCAATTAAATAAAAGCCTTGTTTTCAGTTATACTTCTGTGCATCGAGAGTGCGCTTTATGTCTAGCTACTTTCAACAAAGCAAATTGCAGCACACATGCAGTTAAAATTATTATCCCCAACATCAAGATTCCCTTTATTGAAATAGTGGAAACTCCAAACAAAGTAATGCTACTTGCTATCAACGAGCCGAGTATCAAAGTAGCAGAAGCGCCACCAGATTTTTTTGAAAACCCCTGCATAGCTAGAGCAATCACATTGGCATAAACCAAACCCAAACCTAAATTCATTACAAATAATGGCAGCAAAAATGTAGCAGCGCTTATTTTGTAAAAAACAGCTAAAACAATCAACGCCCCACCTGACAACAACGCGATAAATAGACCAATTCTAATAAGAACCTCGGGACAAAACTTATTAATAAAAAAACGATTAGCAAAAGTGCTAGTAGCATAAGCAATGCCAAGAGCAATACCTGCCAAACCATAACTTGTAGCTGAAAAGTGTAATAAACGTTGCATAAAGAAGGAGCCCAGCATCGTATATATGCTAAGTTCTAAAACCACTAACCCTAGAGCCATGCCGCTAAAAATTAAAACTGGCTGTTTTAACAACTCTGAATAACCTTTAAAGAACTGAGATAAGGAGAAGTACGTTCTCTCTATTTGACCTTCATTTGCAAATAAAAGAAACACCACTAATAGCAAAATCGCTAGTGCGGCATACAAATAAAAGCAGGCCTTCCAGCCAAATCCATCTTGTAACAGACCGCCTACAGCAGGCGATATTATGACACCAAGGCTATACGCCAGTGAAATATAAGTAATACTAGCCAGATACTTCTTCCCACTAAAGTGACTAGCAATAATTGAGCGCGAACCAACTGAAATTGCCGCTAAAGCTGCGCCTTGAAAAAACCGCATTACCAAAAGCCCGCTCACACTCTCACTGAACGTAATTCCAAAACTGATAAGTGAAAAAGAAATTAAACTAAGGCATATAATTTTTTTATGCCCTAAAGAATCCATTAACCAACCCATGATTAACGCAGCTATTGCAAAACCTAACACCCCTAACGTAACCATACTTTTCATAGCCACTTCTGTAGTATGAAAATAATTACTCATTGCAGGCAAAGAAGGAGCAAACAAATCAACATCTGTTCCCGTTAAAAAATTCAACATAGGAATGATTAGCAGCAATGAGCGTTTCTCAGTCCAAGCTGATTTAACTATCGCTTTATTAAAACCCAAATTCATTGACATAGTTTTTCCTTTACTATGAGCCTTTCCAGCTAACTGTGTAAATTCATTCATAGATATCCCGCAAGACGGTCAGAAAATTTGACCGTAAAATGAGCCATCGATTCATTCCAGTTTCGCACTGGCATAGTCCATTTTTTCATGATGTTTTCTATCGCGAAATAAAGCGTTTTAAACACCGAATTATCACTAGGAAATACACGCTTGTTTTTTGTCACTTTACGCAACTGGCTGTTGAGTGACTCAATAGCATTAGTTGTGTAGATAACGCACCTTATTTCCTCAGGATACTCAAGAAAGAATAGCAGATTATCCCAGTTGGT
>CBDBBL010000006.1:0-92382 GCA_965203125.1 Gammaproteobacteria bacterium
ATTGACGGCTGTGTTATCTTGTATTTTTTGGAGAGATGGTGTGATCCACAGTTTTTTGCCAAACTGTATCGCTGGGGTGTTGTTGCTATGTTGTTGCTGCCAATCTTTTTCAAGTAGGTGTTCGTGGTGGAATGACTGAGTATCTAGTGTTGGATTTTCTTTGAGTTGTTCGATGACCTCAATGAGGTCGATATCGTTGTTGAAGAGGGCGGTGATAGTCAGTGATGACCATAAGGGTGTTTCGTTTGGCTGTGGTTCAAGAACTGCTTGACCCTGATGATTGGTGAGTGTAATCGCGACAGCACCTAAATGGTTTAATTGATTTTCGATAGCATCATTTTGATAGGACACTGTGTCCATGGTGAAACATAGTTGTTGCCATGTGTTTGTCATGTATACAGTGTTTCAGCATTGAGCTGGTCTTCAAGAAAATGAATGGTGGTTTTGCCTTGTTGAAATTGTGTGTTTTCTAGAATGGCACTATGTAAAGTGAGGTTGCTTTCAATACCTTCAATGACCATTTCTTCCAATGCAATTTGCATGCGGCGAATGGCAACTTCTCGAGTTTCGCCATAAGTAATGATTTTTGCAATGAGTGAATCATAGTAGGGTGGGACTCGATAGCCATTATAAAGGTGTGAATCGATACGTATATTGGGGCCACCTGCTGAGTGAAACTGGGTAACTTCTCCAGGTGAGGGTACAAAGCTAACAGGGTGTTCTGCATTGATTCTGCACTCGACAGCATGCCCATTGATATGAATATCTTTTTGTTGGTAGGGTAGTGATTCACCAGAGGCGATTAATAGCTGTGTCTTGACAATATCAACATTGGTGATCATCTCTGTTACGGGGTGTTCTACTTGAATCCTGGTGTTCATTTCGATGAAATAAAATTCACCATTTTCGTATAAGAATTCAAAAGTGCCGGCACCATGATAGTTGATAGCTTGGCATGCTTGTGTGCAAGTGCGGCCAATTTGAGTGCGGATTTTTGCTGTAATGCCTAATGCAGGTGCTTCTTCAATGACTTTCTGGTGACGTCTTTGGGTAGAGCAGTCACGCTCTCCTAAGTGAATTGCATTGCCATGATGATCTGCTAATACTTGGATCTCGATATGGCGTGGATTTTGCAGATATTTTTCCATGTAAACTTGATCGTTGCCAAATGCTGCACCAGCCTCTGTCCTGGTCATGGCAATGGCGTTATTTAACTCAGATGATTGGTGAACAACTCGCATGCCTTTTCCGCCACCACCGCCAGCAGCTTTGATAATGATGGGGTAGCCAATACGTTCTGCAATTTCTTGGTTTTGTTGTGAGTCGCCTCCAAGGTAGCCATCTGAACCTGGAACACAAGGAATACCGGCTTTTTTCATGGTGGCAATTGCTGAAACTTTATTGCCCATGAGCTCAATGGTTTCGGCTTTTGGTCCAATGAAGATAAAACCTGATCTTTCAACGCGTTCAGCAAAGTCAGCATTTTCTGCTAGAAATCCATAGCCAGGGTGAATGGCGTCAACTTCTGTAATTTCTGCAGCACTAATAACGGCTGGAATATTCAGATAGCTTGATGCAATGTTTGCTGGACCTATACAAATGGCTTCATCTGCGAGTTGCACATGCATGAGTTCTTCATCAGCAATTGAATAGATGGCAACTGTTTTTATCCCTAGTGCTTTACATGCGCGTAGAATGCGTAGTGCAATTTCCCCACGATTGGCAATGAGTACCTTGGTGATTTTTCTGGGTTGATTTTTTGGGGTAAGTATTTGCATATGATAGGGCTGTCTATTGATCGGTGATAACGAATAGTGTTTGATCGTATTCAACAGCTTCTTCATTTTGAATTAGTCTAGCGCTAATCACGCCAGAACGTTCAGCCTCAATACGGTTGAATGTTTTCATTGCTTCGATTAAACAAAGAACTTGACCTACTTCGATGCGTTGTCCAACTTCAACAAATGGTTTGTCACCTGGGGTTGCTGCGAGATAAACGGTACCTACCATCGGTGAATTAATCGGTTCACCTTGGTCTGTGTTGGAAGCAGACAGTTCTTGTTGAGGCTCTATCGTTGTGGTTGTATGTAAACTAGTATTACTTGTTTGTGCTGTGAGTTGTTTGTTGTCATTGCTGTGTCTGTTTTTGATGTGTACAGAAGACTCGCCTTCTTCAATCGCCAGTTCATCAATGTCTGTATTTTTAACCAGTTCAATCAGTTTTCTGATTTTACGTATATCCATCCAGTTGCTCCTTTGAGTAGGCTAAAATAAGCAGGTTTAAAAATTCTACAATGTTTGTAAGAAATGTGCAATATCATTGCATTTTTATCGCATTTTTTCTGCAAAGTTGTCTTTAATCCAACACAGTTAAAGAGGTCGTTTTTTAACTGTGTTGGGTATAATTCTTCAATGCTTGGAGGAGTGCTTTCGGTGATTGATATCCAGCGATACTTTTCGCTTTGATCCAGTGTCCTTGTGGTGTGAAAAAGAGCATCATTGGTGGTGCAATAATATGATATTTTTCCATGATTGATTTGACCCCCGGTGTGAGTGTTGTCATGTCAACACGTAGTAATGTGAAGTGGGAGAGTTGTTTGTTAACCTGAGTGTCTTTGAATGTATATTCCTCCATGTCTTTACAACTTGTGCACCACTGGGCATAGAAATCAAGCACAATAGGTTTGTCACTTAGTTTAAACTGTTGTTGTAGTTGTGAGAGACTGCTCACCCTGTGCCATGACATTTGTTGGTTGTGGCGCTCTTGCGTGGAAATATGGTTATGATAAGTGGGAAGGAAGCTAGTATTGCCAAGACTGGTGCTGATGATAAGGCTGATGCTGTAGCAGGCAATTAAAAGGCTTAGCAAACGAAAGATAATGGATGTTTTTTTGTGGAGTATTGATTGTTTTATTTGTATCCAAGTATAGAACGAGAGAAAGAGTAATAAGATACCGTTGAGTGCGAGTGTGGTTGTTGCAGGAATGAGTCGGCTGAGTAGAAAAATAGCCATAGCTAATAACATGAATCCAAAGAGTGCTTTGATATGATTCATCCATTGACCAACTTTAGGTAACAAGTGTCCTAATGTCGTTGCAATAATTAGCAATGGTAACCCCATGCCAAGTCCTAGAGAAAAAAGAGCGAGTGCTCCTATTGTTGGGCTGCCAGATTGCCCCAGAAATCCTAGGATGCCAATCAGAGGGGCGCTGATGCATGGTGACAGGATCAGTGTTGCTAAAATACCCATGATGGCAACACCTATATAGCTGCCAGATTGTTGTTGTTGACTAAATTGGGTGAGTCGATTCTGCCAGTAATTAAAGTATTTTCCAGGTAGTTTGATGGTGTAACATTCAAGCAGTGATAATCCGAGTAGCATAAATAAAGCACTCAATCCAACAATGACGATGGGTTGCTGTAATTGAGCTTGTATCGTGCTGCCTAGGATGCCTGCGGCCAACCCCATGAGTGCGTAAGTGGTTGACATGGATAAAACATAGGTTAGTGCTAGGTAAAAAGCATGTTGTTTAGATAATCGTTTTTGTCCCGATAGAATGCTCATTAGAACGGGGATCATGGGTAGTATACACGGTGTGAAACTCAATAAGATACCAAGGCCGATGAATAATAAGATAATATGCAATATGGGCTGACCTGCTAACGCTTGAGAAATGTTGCTTGATGATGTGGGTTCAGCTTGTTTAATCCTCACGTCTTTTGGAGATATGTTCCAGCTATTTGAAGATGCCGAGGGCTTAACGACGAAAGTTCGAGTTTGTGGTGGGTAGCAAATGCTAGAGCCAGCACAGCCTTGGTATTGAACCTCGATGGTGAAATGAGTGGTGTGTTTTGACTTAAAAGGGATGGTGACCGTAACTTCATTTTGGAAGACTGGTAGATTGCCTAAGGCAGTGTGGTGTTGTGATATTTGATCGGGAAATAAAGGTTTTCCGATGAGGTTACTTGGTATGCTGGTGAAGTGAAAATGTTGTTTGTATAAATAGTGATTGGGTTTAAGGTGCCAAGTGAACTGTAATAGATCATCCCCTACATGAGGTGAGAGCTGGAATGCTTGGTTGACAGGCAATGGTGTGGTGATGTTTTCAGGGGTGATTGATGTATTTGCACAGATGTTGGTGCTGATGATTAATAAAAGTAAACTTAGATAGTACATATTCTTCAGTATCTGTGTTAAATTGAGTAAATCTTAGTGTTAGATAGTACTGATAAAATGAATCGCTTTCCATTAATTTTCTTGTTGTGGCTGTGTCTAGAAATCACTTCATTTGTGGTTGTCAACAATCTACTTGGCTTAGGTATGACGCTCTTTTTGACCTTAGGTGCAATTATGCTTGGGCTATCGATTATTAAGCGACAAGGGTTTGATCAATTGCGTGCGGCTTCTGAAAAGATGCGTAATAAAGAAGATGGCTCACTGGAGGCATCTGATGGCACGGTACTTTGTTTTGCTGGACTGTTGTTATTAATCCCTGGGTTTGTTAGTGATGTTGTTGGGTTGATTTTGTTGCTACCTAAAGTGAGGCATGCGATTTGTCGGCGTTTGTCTAAAGCAGATCAAAGCCAAACTCAGTCCAAGGACCAAAGTACTGTAATCGAAGGGGAGGTGGTTGATGAGAAAAAAGATGAAGAAAAACGTTAGATTTTCTTGAATTTTTTTGCATATTGCCCAATATATCTAATAACATTTTTTTAAACTAAAAACAGGAGTTGACTGATGAATATACGTCCGTTACACGATCGTGTTGTGGTTCGTCGTGCAGAGGAAGAAGCGACATCACAAGGTGGTATTATTTTAACTGGTGATAAAGAAAAGCCAGTAAAAGGTCAAGTGTTGGCTATTGGTCCAGGAAAAAAAGCAGACGACGGTTCTGTGATATCAATGTGTGTCAAAGTGAAAGATACCGTGTTGTTTGGCAAATATGCTGGTACTGAAGTCACAATTGATGGCGAAGAATTAGTCGTAATGCGTGAAGACGATATCATGGGTGTTATTGAAGGTTAATTAAGGGAATTTAAGATTATGGCTAAAGAAGTACGTTTTTCTGATGACGCACGTCATTTAATGAAGAAAGGGGTTGATACCCTAGCGAATGCAGTAAAAGTAACATTAGGACCTAAAGGTCGTAACGTTGTATTAGATAAATCATATGGTGCACCAACGATCACTAAAGATGGTGTTTCTGTGGCAAAAGAAATCGAATTAGAAAACAAGTTCGAGAATATGGGTGCACAAATGGTGAAAGAGGTTGCGTCACAAACTTCTGATGTTGCAGGAGATGGTACAACAACTGCAACTGTGTTAGCGCAAGCGATTTTATCTGAAGGAATGAAATCAGTGGCTGCAGGCATGAACCCAATGGATTTGAAACGTGGGATTGATAAAGCAGTTAAAGCTGTCGTATCTAACTTGAAAGACATGTCTAAACCTTGTGTTGATGATAAAGCAATTGCTCAAGTAGGTACGATTTCTGCTAACTCTGATGTGGAAATTGGTAAAATTATTGCAGATTCAATGGCAAAAGTGGGTAAAGAAGGTGTCATCACTGTTGAAGATGGTTCAGGTTTTGAAAATGAACTTGATGTTGTAGAAGGTATGCAGTTTGATCGTGGGTACTTATCACCATATTTCGTGAATAACCAACAGAATATGAGTGCAGAATTAGAGTCTCCGTTCATTTTATTTGTGGATAAAAAAATATCAAACATTCGTGATATGCTAACTTTGCTTGAAGCAGTCGCAAAAGCAGGTAAGCCATTACTAATGATTGCTGAAGATGTTGAAGGTGAAGCTTTAGCAACATTGGTAGTTAATAACATGCGTGGTATCGTAAAAGTAGCTGCAGTAAAAGCCCCTGGGTTTGGTGATCGTCGTAAAGCGATGATGCAAGATATTGCAGTGTTAACTGGTGGGCAAGTGATTGCTGAAGAAGTTGGCTTAAGTTTGGACGGTGCAACATTAGAGCATTTAGGTACTGCAAAGCGTGTCGTAATCACTAAAGATAATACGACTATTATTGATGGTGCAGGTAGTGAATCAGACATTAAAGCGCGTATCGAACAAATTCGTGCAGAAGTTGAAAACTCAAGTTCTGATTATGACAAAGAAAAACTACAAGAACGCTTGGCTAAATTAGCAGGTGGTGTTGCAGTGATTAAAGTAGGTGCTGCGACTGAAGTTGAAATGAAAGAGAAAAAAGCACGTGTCGAAGATGCGTTGCATGCAACTCGTGCGGCAGTTGAAGAAGGTGTTGTACCTGGTGGAGGTGTTGCGTTAGTACGTTCACTACAGGCATTAAAATCTTTGAAAGGTGATAATCATGACCAAGACCATGGTATTGCGTTAGCTCGTCGTGCTATGGAAGCACCATTACGTCAAATTGCATACAACAGTGGTGATGAGCCATCAGTTGTGATTGATGCAGTGAAAAAAGGCAAAGGTAACTATGGTTACAATGCTGCGAATGGTGAATTTGGTGATATGATTGAAATGGGTATTTTAGATCCAACTAAAGTGACTCGTAGTGCGATTCAACATGCAGCATCTGTTGCTGGTTTGATGATCACCACTGAGTGTATGGTTGCTGAATTACCAAAAGAAGAAGCTCCAGCTGCTGGTGCACCTGATATGGGTGGCATGGGCGGAATGGGCGGCATGGGTGGAATGGGCGGCATGATGTAATCATCTCGTTCGTTAATTACACTCAAGCGCTTTGCTTGCCAAAAGCCCATCAACTGATGGGCTTTTTATATTATGGAACTGGACTTTAATATGACAAAAGAATTATCACTAGATCACTTATTAACAGAAGTTATGCAATATCAATCTCAGCAAGATACATTGGTTGATCCTATTTATTTAGGCGATGATAAAGCAGAGTATGCTATCATTTTATTGCATGGTTTGGGGGCATCTGGAGAAGATGTTCAGGTAATTGCTCAGAAAGTGTTGGATGAGTTCAAGTGCCATGGGGTGTCTGTGCGTTTAATATTGCCAACAGCTCCTATTCAAGCGGTGACGATGATGGGAGGGCTGCCTATGCGCTCATGGTTTGATATTAAAGCGTTGTCCGCCCATGAGTTACCTGATTTAGACAGTATTAATCAAGCAGTTGAAACAGTACGTACGCTGGTGGATAAAGAACTTGAAATGGGCGTGGTTGAGAAAAATATCTTTATTGCAGGCTTTTCACAGGGTGGAGCACTAGCGTTGTATGCGAGTTTGTGGCATGAGTTGTCCATTGGTGGTGTGATTGGCTTGTCAACTTTAGTGCCAAAAGTGATGTTTGAAGAAAAACCTAAATGGCGTAAAAATAAACCTGTTATGATGATGCATGGTCATCAGGATCAAGTGATTAGCTATGAATTAGGCAAGATGACTGCAGATGAAATTCAACAAGGTGGTGCTGATTTGACTTGGCATGATTACGATATCGATCACACCATTATTGATGAGCAGATTCCTACGCTAGTGAATTGGGTGAAGAGGTTATGAGCCTACCCTAGTGATGGTTGTTTGAGCGATAGGGTTACTTTCACTGGGTGTATACGCAATAACGGTTATATTACACTCTGTGCCAGATGTTACTGTATTACTGACTTTAGCCTCACCTAATTGGCTACCTGATGTTGTGGTTATTCCACTTGCTGTGAGGTATAGCGGAGTCGTGCTGGATCCACTGCTACAACTTGTCGACTGTACTTCTTCCAGAGCATGTTGCCACATGGCTTCTGCTAAAAAGTGACTTCTTATCTTAAGTTTCATTTGGGCATATATGGTTGATTGATGGGTGCCGATATAGCTTGCCGTTGTGATCACAAAAGATATTATAATTAATAGAAAAAGTGCCGTGATTAAAATAAATCCGTGATCATTTTTTTGTTTCATCCTACGAACCCTATGTTATACACGGTGATTGCTGGTCCGTTGGTCGTAAATACTATGGTCGATTTAACATAGTCGATATCATTTGTTTGTGTGGCTGGGTTTAAGGGAGTGCCGTTTGCATCATAGTAGTTAAAATTGAAGCTGGTGCTGGTGACTCCCTTGAATAAAACTCTTGCTGTTCCTGAATTCAAGCTTCTTTCAATGTTGTTACCGTTCAGAGTATAAGTAATATTTCCTAATGGTGTGGTTATATCAAGTTGTGATCCTGAGCTGGTGTTGAGTACACTTGTGATATTATTCATGTCTTGTTGTATGCGTGCTTGTGCATGCTGGATGGTCAGTAGCTTCTCTGTATTTTGGTCGTATGTGTGTGTGGCAGTTGCGACTTGATACAAGAAGCGGCTGACACCAATCAGAGTGAAGGAAACAATGGCTAAAGACACTAATAGTTCAATTAAAGTAAGTCCAGTTTGTGTTTTCGCGTGTAGTGGCATTAACTACCTACCAACGTATATATTTTCGTTAACGGTGTTCCACTGTTATAAGCAACTGCGACTTTAATTTCTCTGAGAGTGGAAAGTGATCCAGAACCAGAGGTAATCTCATTAGTTGAAAATGAGTAAGCACCGCTATTCGCTAAAATATCTTGACAATGGATAACAGCTGCACTTGAAGAGATAGAGAAATCATTCTGAACTTGTCCAGCTAAACAATTAGCTTGTGCCTGAGCGAGTGTATTGGCAATTAAATAGCGTTTTAATGTGATTTGTTGTGGAAGCAATATGCGACTAGCGAGTATGAATGCAGCACTTAAGCTAGCGATAATTGCAACGGCAACTAATATCTCTATGAGTGAAAAACCTTTGGAGGAGCTGGGGTGGTTAATTTGCATCGATATATCCTGTTTCTGGGATAATGGTGATGGTTTTTTGGGGCTGTCCAGCATGCATTAAGGTAATGGTTGCATCTGTGGTGAGTTGTGTTGAGGTTGTTCCTGTATAGGGTATGCCATCTTTATTGAAACTGATTAGGTTATCGTCTATTACGTTATTAAGCATGATAGTTGTACCATTGTTGAGGCTATAATGATGTGTCTCAATATTGCCATGACTGTCTCTATAAGGACGTTGAATTAAGACGTTACTTGCATTATACAGACCATAAGTACCATGAACCGTATTAAATTTAATGTCAATCTTTTCTTCTTTTGTTAATGCCAAATGACGAGCATATCTCAGAGTATTCACTAATTGCTTGCTATCACTGGACAGGCTATGAGTACCTGTATCCCAGCGTGTGGTAATTAATGAAAATACGACAGCAATAATGGCAGTAGTAATAATTAACTCTAATAATGAGAAGCCTTTATTTGAGAATAGCATTGTTGAGCTGAATTAATGGTAAAAAGATGCCGGAAACGATCATGGCGACAACAGCACCCAGTATGAGCATAACAATCGGTTCGATGAGCTTGTTGATATTAGCAAGTGCATTATCTACTTGCCCCTCACAATAGCGTGCGACTTCAAAGAGCATGGTGTCAACAGAGCCTGTTTTCTCACCAATGCTCAACATTTGAACTGCCAAACTGGGGAATATTTTATATTTCATCATGGATGAGGACAGTGTATTGCCTTTTTCTACTTGTTGTGCACACTCACTCATTGCTTTTATAATGTAGGGGTTTAAGGTGGATTTTGATGCAATCGATAAGCTTTCTAAAAAACTAATACCAGCACTATTCAGTAGTGAAAAAATGCTGGTGAATCGTGTTGTTGCGATCTTAGTCATAATTTGACCAAATATGGGCATTTTTAGCTTAAAATGACTCCAGTGAAGTAAAAATTCCTGATTACGCAGAGCAAGGTTAAACCCACCTACTATGCTGACAACACCAATAATTAATGCCCACCAACGGTAGATTAATAAATTTGAAAAACCAATCAACACTTTTGTTTGCCACGGTAGAGCCATGTTGCTGTTAGAAAACATAGCGGTAAACTTTGGTACAACACCAATACCGATGACAATAATCACAATCAACATGGTAATGCCAACCATTGCAGGGTAAATCATTGCTGATTTGAGTTGTTTTTTTGTTTTGCTTTCTAGCTCCAAGTAAGAGGTTAATTTTCTGAAGATGCTTTCTAACTGACCGCTTTTTTCTCCTGCTTCAAGTAGTTGTACAAAAATGGGTGGGAAGAGCTTGTGTTTTGCAAAAGCTGTGGTGATAGACTGCCCTGAATCTAAATCTTCTATAAGTGTTGCGAGTACGCGTGCTAGTGGTGGAATTTCGGTTGCTAGTCTAATAGTATCTAGCGCTTGTAGTAAAGAGAGGCCTGCTTTAATCAACGTTGCCATTTGTTGACAAAAGAGTACCAAGTCTTCAGGCGTTACTTTACGTTCAGGAAGGATGGTGAAGTTGCTGGTATCTAAAAAAGATGAGCCTGATTTCTTTTGTTCTTGCAAGGTGATGACTTGCAACTTTTGGGAGATTAATTGTTCTCTAGCTGTTTGTTTGTTAGCTGCATCAATTTTTCCTGAGAGTTGACGCCCAATGGAACTTTTGCCTGTGTATTTAAAAATTGGCATCTATCTTCCTATCCTCCGATGACTCGCATGGCTTCTTCAATTGTTGTTGTGCCTTGTTTAATTAATTCAACAGCTTGATGCTTTAATAAGTGATTGGCCAGTTTTGCTTTAGCTTTTTTAATGAATTCCTCGTGATTATGCATGGCATGAGAGAGCTCTTCGTCAATAACTAATAACTCAAAAACACCGATACGGCTGCTAAATCCAGTTTGATTGCAGTAGGTGCATCCTTTGCCTTTCATTAACTGCATTTCCTGAATGTTAAGATCCTCAATTGCTAGTGATTCTAACCAGGCTTGCATTTGTGGTGTCATTTCAACGGATTCATGGCAGTTGTGACATATTTTTTTAACCAATCGTTGAGACAAGACGGCGAGCAAGCTACTACCTAATAGGAATGGCGCGATATCTAAATCTAGTAGTCGAGATATTGCACTGATCGAATCATTGGTGTGTAGCGTTGAAAACAGTAAGTGTCCAGTCAGTGCGGCACGAATGGCAATTTGTGCTGTTTCATGGTCTCGAATTTCTCCCAGCATGATCACATCTGGATCTTGACGTAAGAATGAGCGTAGTAGTGCGGCGAAATCGACATCAATGGCTGAATTGGTTTGTGTTTGTATTACGTTGGGTAGTTGTCTTTCAATGGGGTCTTCTGCTGTTACGACTTTGCGCGTAACAGCGTCAACGGTTGATAGTGCGCCATATAGTGTGGTTGATTTACCACTTCCTGTGGGACCAGTAACAATGATCATGCCGTAGGGTGCGTTAATCAATGGTTCTAGTTTCTTGAGTAATGCTGGTGGCATGCCAATTTCTTCTAAAGAGATCACTTCAGAGGACTGATTTAAAATTCGTAATACAACAGACTCTCCGTATTGTGTCGGTGCTGTTGACATCCGGACATCGACCATGACGCGATCCATGTTTAAGCTAAACCGTCCATCTTGCGGTTTGCGTTTTTCTGCAATGTCTAAATTAGCAAGAATCTTTAGACGTTGAATTAAAGCATTAGCAATATGCTTGTTTTCTGTGAGCTGAACTTGTAGATCACCATTAATACGAAAACGAACTTGTAAGCTGTCTTTAAGTTGTTCAATATGTATATCGGATGCATTGTGACGTATGGCACTTTCAAATAAAGAAGTGAGCAGTTTGATGACGGGGACATCATCTTCACTCATAGGGTTGATACTTTGTAAATCAATGGCCTTTTCTTCTTCTAGTTCGTCAGATAGCTCTTTTACAAATCCTTCAATTTCCTCTTGATTGCGATAAATTAAATTGAAAGTTGTATTCAATTTAGAGGCTTGAATGAGTGCAATTTCGATCGGTTTATCTAGGTGGCGGTTGATTTCATCAACAGTCATTAAATTGCTAGGATCTGCCATACCTACGACATAGCGATTATTTTCTTCATATAGTAGGATACTTTGTAAAGTGCGTGCTAGCTGTTCGTTTAGTCGATTGGAGAATCGTGGAGAAATATCGAAAGAAGCGAGGTCTATAAACTTGATTTGATAATAATCAGCAAGCACAGGGTAAAGTGCTTGTTCTGAAATTTGTGTGCTTGCTAATAGTTGGGTTGTAAAAGTTGCTAGCTGATGATTGGATTGGGCTGCAATGGGTGTTAATTGCTCTTTGGTTAATTCGGTGCTTTCGACCAGCTGTATAATTAGCTTTTCAAGCATGATTGTAATTATTTTCCAAAATGAGGTTGATAGCTAAATTCTTGGCTAGTTGCCTGGTATTGTTTAGACAGCTGGTGTAGCTGTTTTGACCACGTATCTTTGCCAACGACATGAGGTTGCAATAAAATGATGAGTTCTGAGCGAGATGACTCACTGTCTTGTTTTTTAAATAAGTTTCCGACACCATGAATGTTCGAAACGCCAGGAACTCTGTCATTACTGTTTTCAGCATGATTTGTCATAAGACCACCTAAGGCAACCATCTGACCATTTTTGACTCTAATAATGTTATCAGATTCTTCGATGTCACTTTTTGCGGTTGAAATGGCGTCACTCTGTCCACCAATTTCATAATGCAGTCTTTGAGCAGTGACTTTACTAACGACAGGATGAATGTGTAGTATAATATTGTTATCAGCACTGATTTGTGGCGTAACATCTAGCGCAATGCCAGAGAAGAAAGGAGCCAAATCAAGTGATTGACTAACCACATTACTACTACCACTATTAGCTGTGCCACTCACTTGGCTGGTCAAGCCAGTAATGAATGTTTCATCCTCTCCCACTTTGATAATGGCTTTTTGATTATTCACGGTGCTAACTCGAGGGCTAGAGAGTACGGACGCGGTGCCTTGTTTGTCCAATAAGTGAATTAAGGTGTGAAAGCGGTCAGGGTTATTAGAGAAGCTGGTACTTAATACGAATGCACCAGGAATGCTTTTCGTGCCAACGTCTTGTGATAATCCAATTAAGTTCCAATCGACTCCAGCACTAAAGGCGGCGTCAAGCTCAACATTAATGATTTTTGCTTCAATCACTACTTCGCGATTAATGGTTTTTTGCACTTGGTTTAAGTAGGTAGCGATTATTTTTTGTGTATTAGGGTATGCGGTAATAACAATAGAGCCAGTCAGCGGGTTAATGGTGAACTTCCCATCCGTATTAGTTAGTAAGGATGTAATGGTTTCTTCTAATTGTGGCCAAAAATTATTATGACTGGTTGTTTTTAGATCATTTTGTCCATGCTTGTGAGTATCGCTGATTCCACCAAAGCTTACGGTTTCTTCTGAGCTTCCTGTGCGATCCATGTCAGGGTAGTTGATGGTATATGCCCGAGTTGCTAATTGTTTGGGATAAATTTCATATCCAAAGGAGGTTTTATTATAATCATAACCATACAAGTCATGGGTTGCTTTCAAGACCTGATCAATGGTGACATGTTTGAGTTTTAGATTGATTTCTCCTTTAATCTTCGGTGATACAATCATATTAAATGGCGTATCTTTTGTTAGGCTGAGGAAAAATGCTTTAGCGGGAGCGTCTTTTATGGTGATATCAAAGTGGTGTTCTAATTTTTTGCTGGTCGTTTTGACGTGTAAGGTTGGGAGGAGTTGGTTACTTAGCTTTTGTAGGTTCTCTGTGGAAAGCTTTGTGATTGATTGATCTATCTGTGCGCTTTTGTCTAGTAGTTGACGAATGCTTTCTGGCTTTAAGCTATATTGTGGTGGTTTGATGGTGCAGCTGGCACATAAGAGTGTCATAGCAATCAGTATCAAAAAAAGAAACTTATTCATTTTGTTACTTCGTTTGGAGGTGTATTGGGAGTGGATAGTTCTACCTTATGTTTTGGGTGGAATAATTCCAGTGTAATCAATTGATCTTGGTCGGATATTACAACAGAATGAGTCGTGATGCGAATGATTTTTCCTGCACTGAGGTGGTCACCTATATGGTAAAGTGCTTGATTAATGATAGCATAGCGATGATTTTTTTTATGTATTATGCCATTTAACACTAATGCTTGAGTTTTTACTGAGTCAGTTTTGTTAGGTTTTGTTGGGTCTTTTAAGCGCTGAGTTTTTTTCACAAGAGATGAGTTTTCTTTCTTTGATGGTGCTGTTGTTGATTCCTGAGTACCTGATGCCGCCATACTCAAAGAAAAACTATAGAGGAGTAGTAGTACGATCATTAAGTTTCTGAATGGTTTCATTTGTTTTCTAACAGCTCCCTAGTATAAACACTAAAGTTAATGTCAATGGTTGCATAAGGATAGGTACTAACCTGGTAGTTTAGTTTTTCCCATAGAATCACCCAGGGTTTCTGGCATAGTTTAGCTAAAAAGTGATAAACATCAGCAAACTTCCCATTGAGTTGTAGATGATAGTTTGTTCTCGTGATTTTTTCGTTATCAATGGTCAGTGGGGAGGCGTTTTGAACTGGTTTCTTATCAATGTTGGCAAGTGTTAGCGATGGGTAATAGTCGACTAGTCTCAAAATAGCAGTTCGAATATGACTGTTGGTTGGCATATTTTCATGGTAAGTAGCTAATTGTTTGTCTGTGGTTTGAATGTCCTGTTCAAGCTGTTGTGCTTTTTTGTTTGTTTTGGCTGTTGTAATCAGTTGCTTGATTGTTTTAATTTCCGCTGTTTTTTTTGTGAATAGCTGATTAATAACTTCGTGTTTTCTTTGTGTGGTTGCTTGACCTGATTTGACAGGATTAATGAAGATAAGATAGTTGAGAGCCAACCAACTACAGATGAGTATTACAGCAATTCCCCATTGGGTGATTATATTGAACTGTGCGTATCTTTCATCTATTTGAGTGATCAATGATCTTTTCATTTTTTTTGTACCCCAGCATCTTTAGGTGTGGAGATTATTGTGTTTGGTGAGAAGGTGAGTGTGAAATGATAATGATTGGATACATCTTTCCCTTTTAGTATGATTTCCTGTTGGTTAAACAAGGGCTTTTTATTCAGGCGTGAGATGAATTGTTTGAGTAGGGACTGTTCGTTTGTGTTGCCTTCTAATGTGAGTGTGGCTGCTTGTTTGGGTTGATGTTTCACTGTGATTCTATTCAGCCAAACACCAGGAGTGATTGTATGACTGATGGTGAGAAGGTAGTGATTAAAGCAGGTACGATAGTGTTGTTGCATTGAGGTAATATGATCCCATGTTTGATGTTTGTTTTGATAAGTCTTTTCTAAATAGTTTATCCATTTGGGAATGCTTTTTGCAGTACATAGTGCTGGGTATTGTTTTTTGAGTTGCTGTGTTTTCTGGATCAGTGGTTTAAGTGCTGAATCTTGTTTTGCAAGTTCGGATGCTTGTATTTTAATACGCACATAGGCTGTTAGAGAGTAAATAGCTGAGATGGTTAATATGGTGCCTAATAGGATAATAATGATTGAGGCGTTGATATAACGTTTCTGCGGTTCAGGCATGAGTGGTAAAAAGTTAACTTGTTGCTTCATTTGTTTTCCTGTTGGTATAACAAGCTACCTTGTATGGCTAAATGTGTGTAGTGATTGTTCACAGATACATCGATATCTTTGATAGCGGGAAATGGTTGGACTGTTAACATGTCTAGTTTTTCAGTTAGCTGTGAACAGAGTTTTTCTTGTAGCAATGGTTGGGTGCAAGTCACAAAGAGTTGAGTGGTTTTTGTTTGTGTTGTTGTGGTGTAAAAGGAAAGAGTTTTCTGAAGTTCTTGCTGTAATTGTGTGAAATTTGTTGAATTATCTTGATCCTGATCTGGATTGGCATCGTTATTGATCTCAGGAGTGTGGGCATAATTCAGTCTTCTCATGAAACACAACTGTTTTGGGTTTGTGATGAGTAATGTTGCAGTCTCCTCATCATAAACCAAAATAGCAATGGTTGATTCACTTTGTAAAGTTTGTTCTTCCTGAGTGTTTTCTTCTGGTGGTATGTTTTCTCGAATATAGTGTGCAATAGTCAATTCAGGCATTAAAATAGTTTGTATGTTAATGTGACATAGTTGGAGTAAGTAATGCATGTCTTCAACAATGGATTTATTTAATGAGAGTGCATAGATATGCTCTTCTGAGCCTAATGTAGGCATTTCAATATAGTCAAGTAGTGACTCTGTGGGATCAAGATTGTTTGTTGTATTTGTTAAGGCTTGTACTATATTTTTTCTGACGACTTCCTCTGAGATTTGGGGTTGATTGCTGAGTCGTGCTTTTGGTAAGAAGTAGCTATGATAGCTATTCATTGGGAATAGTACGGTTGCGTCTAGCCCCTTGTGTTGTTTGCTAAAGAGCATTTCCTGTAGTTGTGTGCAACAGTCTAGTAGTGTTTCCCCCTGAAACTGGTAATTAACTTGGGGTGTTGTGTCATCAAGGATTGTGCAAGTTAGTTGCTTGCCATCGTATATAATAATGCATGGTTGCGTATTTTTTTTCTTGAGTGATATCAGGGGTAGTGTATTGTACGCCTTTTTGATGACTTGAATAAGTTGCTTAATGTTCATCAATTAACTCCAATGCATCACGATCAGTAATGAGTTGTTCGACTGGTTGACGTTTTGTTTGCATTTTTTCGTTGTGGTTGACTTCAATGATGCTGGCAATTTGATGGGTTTTATTTTCACGAATTAAACTGCGAACTGCAGGTGTGCATAGCATGATTTCAAGTGCGGCGACTCGTTTTTCACCGTCAGTGCTAGGAAGTAACGTTTGTGATACAGGCACGTGTGTGTTATGTGTTTGTTTGAGTAAACCTTCAAGTTGTTGAGGTATCAAATCATATTCCTCATGATAATGTTGCACTGATAGATCCAATGCATTTTACCTCATTACTGGTGTCAGTGGGAAGCGTTGAGCAACCATCATTAGTATAAACGGTTATATAATAAGTATACCCATCTAATGTGATTTGGATCAGTTTTTTTGAAGCACTATTGGTTGCATTGGTTACTGATAAGTCATTGGTTCCAGCATTTAGTTGCTCAATAATGTGCTTTAATTCTGGTTTATAATCATGTGTGACTAGAGAGATAGCAAATGCACTTTTCACCGTAGATAGTGCGGATTCTTTTGTTTTTTTCCTTGCTGAGTCTATATGTCCATTATAAGTTATGACGGCAACCGTTGAGAGTACAGCAATAATTGTAATGACGATGAGCAACTCAATGAGTGAATATCCTTGAAGACGTTTTAATTTACTGTGCATTGGCTAACTCATTGGCCTTACCGAGCGCTTGTTGTGCAAGTACTTGGTTGCCACTATGTGCGAGGCAAATAGCCAGTCCTTTCCACCATTTTGCTTGATTTGGTTGTTGTTTAATAAGCTGGATGTAGAGTTGCTTTGCTAGATTAATTTTACCATCGTGTAGATATAACGCGGCAATAAACGCATAATAAGTGAGGTGATTTGCAAAAGTGATAGATGCGCTGGCTGACAATAGTTGCTTTAAGGCTTGTTTATGTTGGTGGTGTTTGATTAATAGTTGTGCTTGCAATAAGCGTAACGTTGCATTGTTTGGAAATCGCTTTAAAGCACTTTGCAATAGGAGTTTGGCCTTTTCTAACTGATGTTGTTTAAATAGTGAAATGACTAGAGCTGAATAAGTGTCTGCAGTCATATCGAGTTTAGCTAAGCTTTGTTGTAGTTGAATAAAATTTTTATAGGAGGAAGTGTGTTGGTATTTTTTGAGCCTATACTGATAAATTTCACTTGCATCGAGTGTTCTGCTGTCGTGTATTTTGATATGGCTCTGTGCTTGCTTAGCATGCAATATAGCCGGACAAAACATCCAGCAAAGCATCAATCGTGTAAGAAAAAAAAGCTTGGTTCTTGTAGTGCGTTGTTTCAACATATTAAAATCAATTATTGTGGTGAGTGCTTTAGTTGTATTTGATGGTTGGTGATTGTTAGTTCAACACCTTTTCTTACCCAAAGCAAGCCTTGTACCCAAAAAGCGGGATTTAATTGGCATGACGAAAGATGCAGAGGTTTGCAGAGTTTGTTGATATACAGGTTTACTTGTTTAGAAGGGTGTATGATGACTGGATAAACGCCATAAGTAATGCAGGCAATGCTACTTAGTAGTGTAATGTTCAGTAGACTCCCAGTTAATCTTGTATGTTGCAGGAGTGACGTATCGGTTGCTGGTGTGGTTTTATGGGAAAAATGCCAGCCTACTGCCCAACCAGTGATGATAGCGCCTGTGATTTGGCTCAGTGGCATGACCAGTGTGCCACTCACTAAGCTATTGAATCCTGCCATAATCAGTGCGGCGGCAATGAGATAGCCGTGAATGGAGGTTTCCTCGTTGTGTTGAACTTTTGCTTGTACTTTTAACTGGCGAGAAAAGCATGCGAAGCCGTATAAGCATAAAGAGGTAAATAGTAGTGCGGCTGGAATGCCCCACTCAGCTGCAATTTGCAAGATAATATTGTGTGGGTGCCCAAGAAATAGCGAGTAATAGCTAATTTGCATGGGGCCTACACCTAAGATTGGGTGCTGTTTAGCAAGCCCTATACAGATATGCCAAAGTGCAAGCCGAGCTGATGCGGTGATTTTTTCGATAGAGTCAGTTTGTGAAAATAAGTCACGGTGAGTGCTGTAATTTAAGATATGAGTCATCAGAAAATACAGTGCTATTGCTATTAGAATAGATAGTAATTGCCATTTGAAGTAGCGTTTTAGCGTGCTACGTGCATGATAGTTGACGTAGCATAAGTAACCTGTGGCTAAGATGATGCCCAAGTATAATGCGCGGGAATCATTGAGTCGCACCAGTAGCCAGCCATAGGCGGTGATTAGCAATAGGATTGGTTTGATTATGCGAGAATAGCGCAAAGGAAGTAGCAAGCCAGCAGTCAAGAAAGGTAATATCCAGCTGAGAAATTGTGCAAAAAAGCGTGGATTAGTGAAAGTGGGGTAAGCAAAGTTTAGCCAACCTTGCTGTTGTACTTGATTAATGATCGTTTGAACCTGTGGTATGGATAGGGTGTTTAGTAAGCGGATGATGCCAAGGGTTTTGAAGTAGCCTATTAAGGATGAGCCAGTAAAAACTAGCATCATCATGCTTACGGTCCAAATGATACCTTGATCAAAGCTTTTTTTGAGTAGGGTGCGATAGTGAGCGATTGTAATGATTGTGATGAGCAATGAAAAGTAAACTCCAACTTGTAAATAAGCCATTTTAGGCTCATAAGCAAATGCAGCGGAGATAAGTCCGAGTGTGAAGAATATAAATAGTGAGATTCGTATGAGTCTGGGTAGTTGGCTCAATATTTGGAGAAATCCTGTTCGACATGAGTGGCTGAATAACAAATGCATCATAGGGATTGCTATGATACAAAGCATAACGATACGCCGTTGGTTATATGCTTGAATATTTTGGGTTAATTGACCTAGTAGTCCAATATTTAGACAGACAACCCATGTGATGAGTAGGGTTGAGAGCGTAGTGATTATTATAATTTTTGTTGAAGATTTAATCATTGAGGGGCATAGATAAGATGGAAGTATCTTTTACAAAATACCCCCGAAATAGTCAAGCAGGCTTTTTAACTTATTATGATTAGATGGTGAATGATGTTGACTCTTTGTTTGAATCGTCGCTATCAATACATGAGGTAATGGTCATAGTGCTATACTTAATCGTGTTAGCTATAACTATCAGAGTCTGCTAATGAGATTAGTCGACTATAGTTGATCAGTGAGGTGTTTTTTTATTGGTTAATATGAGGAAGACCTTTCTATCATATTTTATTCTATTTTTGAAATTTTATTTACAATAACTATTGGTTTTTAATGATTGCCTAGGGGGTGAAAAAGGGCACAATGATGTGCCCTTCTAGAAGTTAATAGCTCAGCTATTAAATCGTGAAGGATGTTGACTCTTTGTTTGAGTCATTACTATCGACACAAGAAATAACAGTTATTTCGTTACCCGACGAGGAAACATCAAAGGTGCCTTCATTGGAAGAGCTACAGGTTAATGATCCAGCGCTGGAAACCGTATTAGCCGAGTTTGTATACGGATTTGTTAGGTTTGAAGTGATATACGATGTGATTGCTGTTGCTGCTTGAGCACCAGTTAGTGATGCACAAGTTTGGCTTCCATCAACATATGTACTGTTAGACTCTGCTTTACACTTATAGCTATCTGATTCTGCTAATGAAATCAATCTACTGTAATTGGTCAGCGCAGTGTTTTTTTCTGCTGCCTCTGTGTAGTTATTGTAACTTGTGATCGCAATAGTAGCCAAAATTGCAATGATTGCAATAACGACTAATAGCTCAACCAGTGAAAAACCACCAGTCTTCTTCATTTTGAACATGTGGGGACTCCTTTGTCATTTTTTATTTAAACTAACACGCATCGGTGTGAGGTGACACACCGAGATAGCGCATCATACCGAATAATGATCGCCATTTCATGAGAGTTTGTCCCGCTGGTGCGTGCTTGATTTCTTGCGTTGTTGCCTGTCATATTTGAGGGTGCTGGTTGTAGCTAATCGAATGAAAGTGTACCTCCTGTTTGATATTCTGTCACTCGAGTTTCAAAGAAGTTCTTTTCTTTTTTCAGGTCCATCATTTCACTCATCCATGGGAATGGATTGTCTTTACTTTCATATTGCTCTGCTAGTCCAATTTGTACGCAACGACGATTGGCTATATATTTAATATAGTCTTCAAACATATCTGCATTAAGACCTAGAATCCCTCGTGGCATGGTATCTACTGCATATTGATATTCTAGATCAACAGCCTCTTTAACCATTTCAATGATTTCATCCTGAAATGATTCTGTCCAAATAGAAGGGTTTTCAATTTTGATTTGATTGATTACATCAATACCAAAGTTCATGTGCATTGATTCGTCACGCATGATGTATTGGAATTGCTCTGATGCGCCGACCATTTTATTGCGTCGACCCATGGACAATATTTGGGTGAAACCCACATAAAAGAAGATTCCTTCAAAGACGACATAAAATGCAATGAGGTCTCTAAGTAGTCGCTGGTTGTCTTTGTCTGATCCTGTGTGAAAATCAGGGTCGCAGAGGCTGTGTGTATAGGGGAGTGCCCATTCAGCTTTTTTTGCTACTGATGGGAGCTCTCGATACATGTTAAATACTTCTGCTTCATCCAGGCCGAGACTCTCAATGACGTATTGGTAAGCGTGAGTATGTAGTGCTTCTTCGAATGCTTGGCGTAATAAATATTGTCGACACTCAGGATTGGTGATGTGGCGATAAACAGCAAGTACTAGATTGTTAGCAACGAGCGAATCAGCTGTTGAGAAGAATCCCAGATTACGCTTAATAATAATTCGCTCATCATCAGTTAAACCGTTGGGGTCTTTCCATAATGCAACATCTGCCGCCATAGAGATTTCATTAGGCATCCAGTGATTGGCGCATCCTGCTAAATATTTATCCCAAGCCCATGTGTACTTAAAAGGAACCAGTTGATTGAGATCTGCATGACAATTGATAATTTTCTTATCGTCAACCCTGATCCTTGCTGCACCCATTTCAATTTTTTCTAAGCCAGTTGCTACTTTATTATTTTTGGATGTGTTTGGATCTTTGGGGTTTGAAGTGGAGGCTTGAGTGATATCCTCACGAATGGGCACGATATTATCAGGGGAATGTGATTCTGTAGTAGTTGATTCTTGAATAGGAGCCACCGAGCCTTTCTGCTCTTTGCCATAAGCAGACTCAGCTGGTGTCTTTAAGGGAGGGGTGGGGTCGACACCAGCATCCTCTGCCGTTAGGAATTCGGCTTTACCTTCAGAAGGACTATTATTCAGTTCTTCTTGATTCGCTTCCAGTGTATCGCTGTAAGCGTCCCAATTCAATAGGTTAGACATGGTATCACTCCTTTTTATTCTTGACAACCTAGTTTTGCATAAACTTGCAAATCTAGTTGCATTGTCTTTATTGTGTTAAAGATTAGGCCAGCTTTACTGGCATGCCTCACAGTCAGGGTCAAGTATAGAGCAGACTTTTGGTGGCTCTACGGGTGTGACTGCATTGAGCTTGTTATCAGTGATCGTTGATTTTTCGGCGCTTGTGGCCCCTAAGCTGCGTAGATAATAGGTTGTTTTGAGCCCTCTCAGCCAAGCCATTCGGTATAGAATATCTAGTTTTTTCCCTGACGGTTCAGCCATGTAAAGGTTGAGAGATTGTGCTTGATCAATCCATTTTTGACGGCGGGATGCACAATCAACTAGCCAACGAGGCTCTACTTCAAAAGCAGTTTTATAGAGAGTTTTTAACTCAGTTGGAATTCTTTCGATTGATTGCACGCTACCATCGTAATACTTAAGGTCATTAACCATCACTTCATCCCATAAATTCTGTGCTTTCAAGTCATTGATTAGGTATGGGTTGACTACGGTAAACTCACCAGACATGTTCGATTTAACAAATAAATTCTGATAGGTGGGTTCGATAGATTGTGATACGCCACAGATATTAGAAATGGTAGCCGTTGGAGCGATTGCCATAATGTTAGAGTTGCGGATGCCGCTCGTGGTTACACGTGTGCGTAATTTTTTCCATGCTAGCGTATGAGAGGTGTCTTGTTCCAAATATTTACCTCGTGATTTTTTCACTTGGGCAATGGAATCAATCGGTAAAATACCTTGGCTCCATAAAGAACCCTCATAGCTGGCATAACTGCCTCGTTCTTCAGCTAAATCAACAGATGCGCTGATTGCATGATAACTGATGGTTTCCATGGTGGTGTCGGCAAAGCTGATCGCTTCCTCTGAGCTATAAGGAATTCGCATTTTATAGAGCGCATCTTGGAAGCCCATTAGCCCCAGACCAACTGGGCGATGGCGTAAGTTTGACTTGCGTGCTTGCGGTATCGTGTAATAATTGATGTCGATGACATTGTCTAACATTCTAACTGCAGTTTGAATGGTTTTAGCAAGTTTATTGGTGTCTAGTCCTTTTGCTGTAACATGTTGAGCCAAATTAATTGAACCAAGATTACAGACGGCTACTTCATCTTTTGAGGTATTTAAAGTGATTTCTGTGCATAAATTCGAGCTGTGTACGACACCAGTATGTTGTTGAGGTGATCGTAAATTACAAGGATCTTTGAACGTTACCCATGGATGCCCTGTTTCAAAGAGCATGCTCAGCATTTTTCTCCACAGTGAGACTGCTGATATTTTCTTACAGCGAATTTTGCCTTTTTCTGCTTGCTGTTCGTAATTTATATAAGCTTTCTCAAAATCATCTCCATATAAGTCATGAAGTTCTGTTGCTTCATTTGGTGAGAATAAGGTCCACTCTTGGTTTTCGAAAACGCGCTTCATGAATAAGTCTGGAACCCAGTTTGCTGTATTCATGTCGTGTGTTCTGCGGCGATCATCTCCAGTGTTTTTGCGTAGCTCCAAAAATTCCTCAATGTCCAGATGCCATGTTTCTAAGTAGCCGCAAACGGCACCTTTACGTTTTCCTCCTTGGTTGACGGCAACAGCGGTTGCGTCGGCAACGTTCATAAATGGTACGACCCCTAATGATTTCCCGTTAGTGCCATGAATGTGGGCACCCATTGCGCGAACCGGTGTCCAGTCGTTGCCGATACCACCAGCAAATTTTGAAAGTAGTGCATTGTCTCTGACGGAGCTATAAATGCCATCTAAATCATCTGGGATGGTTGTTAAGAAGCAGCTAGATAGTTGTGGGCGATTGGTGCCAGCATTGAATAACGTTGGTGTTGAGGTCATGTAATCAAATGATGCTAGCAATTGATAAAATTCAATCGCACGATCTTCGCGATTTTTTTCTTCTGCTAATGCAAGCCCCATAGCGACGCGCATGAAGAAACACTGTGGTAACTCGATACGTATATTGTTATCGTGAAGAAAGTAACGGTCATATAAAGTCTGTAAGCTTAGATAGGTGAATTGATTATCATGAAGTGCGTTGATTGCATTTCCGAGCTTTTCTAAGTTGAACTCAGCAAGTTCAGGGTTGAGAAGCTTAACTTTGATCCCTTTTTGAATATATTGTTTAAATGCGCCCGAGTAAACTGACTGCATTTCTTTAGCAGTATTGACGGGTTTTACTTCGAGGTAGTTTAAGCTTTCTTGGTAGAGTTCATTGAGTAGCAATCGTGCAGCCACGAAGCTATAGTTTGGATCTTTTTCAATCATGGTTCGTGTACTGATAACCAGTGATTTGTGCAAGTCAGCTAGGCTAGCACCATCGAATAAATTGCGTAAGGTTTCTTTGCGAACTAGACTGGCATCAACATCTTTTAGGTCAGCGCAAGCTGCGTTGGTGATATGTTCTAGGTGGTCATCATCCAGTGGCTTTGTTTCACCATTGGGGTAGACTAAATTTAGTTGTGTTTTTGGTTGTTTTTTGAGTTGTTTTTCGCGTGCTCTACGGCGGTCTTCTCGATACAGAACATAAGCTCTTGCGACTGCTTGCTCTCCTTCTCTCATTAGTGTGAGTTCGACTAGGTCTTGAATATTTTCAATATGAGCTGTTCCACCTGTTGGCCAACGTTGGGAGATTGTTTCCGTAATTGTTTGAGTGAGTGTTTTTACGATTTCATGAACACGATTTGATTGAACTGCTTGATTGCCTTCTACCGCTAAGAATGCCTTTGAAAGGGCGAGCTCAATTTTACTGCCGTCAAATAAAGTAATGGTTCCATTGCGCCTAATAACACTAATTTCCCCAGGTATGGGTTGGTGATTTGTTGTTGTGTTATTGATTGTGACTGTTTCGTTTGTTGCTGTTGACACAAGAGTTCTCCATATATATGAGGGGGATATCAGCTTTCATCAAAACACTATATGTTGTGTTTTTGATTGAGGTTAGACACAAGATAGTGTGTTTTTTTTTATTTTGCAAATGAATTTCTTGTGGAAAAAGTGTTAAGAACTATGGGTTAAGTGTAGTGCGTAAGCGTCAGTATTGAGTATACTGCATTTTAAAAAGGTTGGAAAAAATAATGATTACCTTGGGTATTGAAACATCGTGTGATGAAACAGGTGTTGCGCTTTACAGTCAGTGTGATGGATTACTGGCGGAGAGTTTATACAGTCAAATTGATTTGCATCGTCAGTATGGTGGTGTAGTGCCAGAGATAGCATCTCGTGATCATGTGAATAAATTATTACCGCTTGTTCAATCAGTATTAAAGCATGCGGGTTTAGATATGAGTGAAGTGAATAGTTTTGCTTATACACGTGGTCCAGGATTAAAGGGGGCATTACTAACGGGTGCTAGTTTTGCTCATGGTATTGCCTATGCGATGAGTCGTCCAGTGATTGGTGTTCATCATATGGAAGGCCATTTGCTTGCAAATAAATTAGGTGAGCAAGATCTGCAGTTTCCCTTTGTGGGTCTTTTAGTTTCAGGGGGGCATACTTTATTGATTGATGCGAAATCTCCTGGTGAGTACATTGTTTTGGGTGATACCTTGGATGATGCTGTAGGAGAAGCGTTTGATAAAACAGCAAAAATGATGAGATTGCCTTATCCCGGTGGACCTGTGATTGCGGATTATGCAAAAAGAGGTATATCAGCACGTTTTTGCTTTCCGCGTCCGATGACTAATCGTCCAGGGCTTGATTTTAGTTTCAGTGGATTGAAGACCCATGCTTTGACGGTAATGAAGCAGTGTATGGAGGTTAGTGATCAACGCTTAACTGAGCAAGATATTGCAGATATTGCGTGTGCCTTTCAAGCAGCTGTTGTTGATACTTTGATGATAAAATGTAAGCGAGCATTAGAAAAAACACAATACAAAAGGTTAGTGGTTGCTGGTGGAGTTGGCTCCAATGCAGCTTTGAGGGAGAAGTTGAGTCAGTTGATGAGCCAGCGAGAAGGTCAGGTTCTATACCCAGATTCGCAGTGGTGTACAGATAATGGAGCGATGATTGCGCTAGCGGGTAATGCACGTTTATGTGCAGGGCAAAAAGATATGATTGGATTGATTGATGTCATGCCACGTTGGGATTTGGAGTGCTTAACAAGGTTTGATTTTTAGTACGATATGTGGCAAGCTAGCGTCCGCCATATTGGTTCTCTCGCGGTGATAAATTGCAAACCCCGCCAGGCCCGGAAGGGAGCAACGGTAGTGATGGACTCAGGTGCGCAGATGTGACTGATATGGCATATCCATACTCTACATATCTCCATTTTAGGATAATTATGATCGCGTTATTAAAAATGCCGAAAGGTGTTCTTGCTTTATTTTTTGTGCAAATATTCTCGACTATCGCTTTTAGTGTGTTATCCAGCACTTTGGTTTTGTATTTGGGGTTTTTACATTTCTCTGATGGGCAAGCTACTGAATTAATGGCAACTTTTATGGCGTTCAACTTTGTTTTACATTTGTTGGGTGGCTATGGCGGTGGTCGCTTTTTGAGTTTTCGTAAATTATTTATTGTGGGTATGGTGTTGCAGACAGTTGGTTGTCTGATGATTTCTCAGTTAAGTGTCGCATCACTTTATGAAGGGTTGGCACTATTCCTAACAGGTGCTGGTTTGAATGTCACTTGTGTTAATTGTTTGGTGACACAATTGTTTGAGTCAGCTGATAAGCGGCGTGAAAGTGCGTTCTTGTGGAACTATAGTGGAATGAATGTTGGGTTTCTAGTTGGTTTTGCGATTGCTGGTGTGTTTCAGTTAAAGCATGACTATCACCCGCTATTTTTATTCTCGGCAGTCACAAATTTAATTGCGATGACTTTAGTGATATTTCATTGGCATAGTTTTGCAGATCGTGGAACTATTTTGTCGATGAAAAACCCTATTGAGCGCAAACGTTCAAGAGCCATAGGGTTGGGTTTAATAGCCCTCTTAGCAGTTACTCTATTTACGTTGCTGAAGGATGCAAGCCTTAGCATGAGTTTGGTTGTTGGGCTTGGAATTTTAATGGGGGTGGTGGTCATCACTCTAGCCTGTATTGAAAAAAGTCAGATTGCAAAACGTAAGCTTTGGAGTTATTTAGTTTTAACACTGGCGGCTTTCACGTTTTTTGTGTTGTACCAAATTGAACAGATGGGGTTGGTGTTATTTGTACAGCGTAATGTGGCGCGTCATGTCCTAGGGTTTGTTATTGCACCTCAATGGTTTCTAAATATTAATAGTTTAGTGATTATAATGGGTGGGCCATTGCTTGCATCTGCATTAAAAAAGGCTCGTGAAAGAGGGCTGCCTGTCTCGATTCCGTTGCAATTTTCTATTGGGCTAATTTTAATGGGTGTGGGTTATCTGTTGCTAGTAATTGCTATTCACTGTTCGGGGCGGCAAGGGATGAGTCATGTTTCTATAGTTGCAGTTACCTATGTATTTTTATCGCTGGCGGAGTTATCCATTTCACCGATTGGTTACGCAATGATCGGAGAGCTTGTGCCAAAAAGATTACAGGGGCTATTTATGGGGATATGGATGATGACAACGGGTGTTGCGGCACCTATGGCAAATTATTTCTCAGATGCCATGAGGGGTGCCTCTGGCTCGATTAATCCATTAGTGACGAATATCAGCTACCTTCATGTGTTTAGAGAGCTGGGTTTAGCAGCTATCTTGGTGGGCACTGTGTTGCTATTAATTCGACCAAGATTAAGAATGTGGATGGGATTGCAGGAAAATGAGCAAGCAATCCAGTAGTTCAAAAAAGTGGCTAAATGAGCATCAGCACGACCACTATGTTCGTCAAGCCAAGCAGTTGGGCTTGAGATCAAGGGCTGCATTTAAGATTCTTGAAATACAAGAAAAGGATCACCTACTTAAGCCAAATCAAATTGTGGTTGACCTAGGTTCTGCGCCAGGTGGGTGGTCGCAAGTGGTGAGCCAATACCAAGCACAGCATCAAGCTCAGAAGCGATGTCAATCTGGTCAAAAAGTATCACAACTGTTTGCACTTGATTTGTTACCAATGGATGCGCTGCCCTCAACCACTTTTCTGCAGGGAGACTTTACTTCGGAGTTAGTTTACCAGCAGTTGTTGCAGAAGATTGGTGAGAATTGCTATGTTGACTTAGTATTATCTGATATGGCGCCTAATTTTAGTGGGCAGAAAAGTGTTGATATTCCAAAAGCAATGTATTTATGTGAATTGGCGCTTGAGTTTGCGCAAAAAGTACTTGATACACAAGGTGCTTTTTTGGTCAAAGTGTTTCAGGGCGAAGGGTTTGATGCGTATTATGCTCAAATGAAGCAAGTATTTAAACAGGTAAAGATACGTAAGCCGAAGAGTTCTCGAGATCGATCAAAAGAAATTTATTTGCTGGCACAAGGGCTGAAAAATAAAGTGAAATAATTTGTGGTTGAGTATACCTCGACGTCTTCAAGTGGTTTGGGTATACTCGCCAATAATTTTAAGTCCTTAGAGAAAGTTCATGAATGAAAAACTGAAAGTTGTCCTATTATGGTTGGTTGTTGCGGTCATTTTGATCACCGTTTTTGATAATGTTGCCCCTAAAAATGGTGGGCGATCTACACAAAGTTACTCACAATTTTTGAACAACGTAGAACAAGGCAAAATTGCCAGCGTTACCATTCGCAATCAAACGATTCATGGAATGACAAAAAGTAATCAAGCGTTCTCAACGTATATGCCACTGCCAGACTTGTATCTTATTGGTACGTTGGTGAAAAATAAAGTGAACGTGACTGGAGAGCCACCACAACAAGAAAGTATGTTATTGCGTATTTTCATTAATTGGTTCCCAATGTTGCTGTTGATTGGTGTGTGGATCTTTTTCATGCGTAATATGCAAGGTGGTAGTGGTGGTGGACGTGGCGGTCCATTTTCGTTTGGGCGCTCACGTGCTAAATTATTGAGTGAAGATCAAATTAAAGTTACTTTTGAAGATGTTGCTGGGTGTGATGAAGCCAAGGATGATATGGCAGAGTTGGTTGATTTCCTGAAAGATCCGAGCAAATTCGAAAAACTGGGAGGAATGATTCCACGTGGGGTTTTGATGGTGGGTTCGCCGGGTACTGGTAAAACGCTATTAGCAAAGGCTGTTGCAGGTGAGGCGAAAGTGCCGTTCTTTACTATTTCTGGTTCAGATTTTGTCGAAATGTTTGTAGGTGTTGGTGCATCTCGTGTTCGTGATATGTTTGAGCAAGCAAAGAAAAGTGCGCCTTGTATTATCTTTATTGATGAAATTGATGCAGTGGGTCGTCATCGTGGTGCTGGTGTTGGTGGTGGTCATGATGAGCGTGAGCAAACCTTGAATCAGTTGTTAGTGGAAATGGATGGGTTTAATGGTAATGAGGGTGTGATTATTATTGCCGCAACCAATCGTCCCGATGTGCTGGATCCTGCGTTATTGCGCCCAGGACGTTTTGATCGACAAATTGTTGTGAGTTTGCCTGATATTCAAGGTAGAGAGCAAATCTTAAACGTACATTTAAAGAAGCTACCTGAAATGGCGGATGATGTGATCTCTGGTGTGATTGCACGAGGAACACCAGGTTTTTCTGGGGCTGATTTGGCAAATTTAGTTAATGAAGCTGCTTTGTTTGCAGCGAGAACCAATCGCAAGCAAGTATCGATGTTGGAGCTGGAAAAAGCAAAAGATAAGATTATGATGGGTGCTGAGCGCAAATCCATGGTGATGGATGAAAAGGAGAAGAAATTAACAGCTTATCATGAAGCAGGTCATGCGATTGTTGGTTTATTGATGCCAGAACATGATCCAGTTTATAAGGTCACCATTATTCCACGTGGACGTGCTTTGGGTGTGACCATGTTTTTGCCAGAGCAAGATCGTTATAGTCACACAAAATGTCGCCTAGAAAGTCAAATATCGACTATGTTTGGTGGGCGTATTGCTGAAGAACTTATTTTTGGCAAGGATGGTGTAACCACCGGCGCCTCAAATGATATCGAGCGTGCGACGGATATTGCACGTAGTATGGTTACCAAATGGGGGTTGTCGGATAAACTGGGGCCTTTAACTTATGGTGAAGATGAAGGTGAGGTTTTCTTAGGACGCTCGATGACAAAAACAAAGGATGTATCCGCACAAACAGCGAATCTGATTGATGAGGAAATCCGTGGTTTCATTGATAGAAACTATGCGCGAGCAGAAAAATTGCTTAAAGCTAATCTTGATAAACTGCATGCAATGAGTGATGCGTTGATGACATATGAAACCATTGATAGTGAACAAATTGCTGATGTTATGGCAGGCAAAACAGTGCGTGAACCCGTTGGTTGGCAAGTTGTAGCTGCTGTGAATGATGTGAATAAAGAAAATCAATCTACTGAAGTTGCTGAGGCATCTAATGAATCGCCTAAGGATGCTGATAATAAAGGTGTCGTGGGTAGTGATGAGAAGGTGGTGAAAAAGCCAGTGAGTAACAAGGCAAAGTCGGTTGCTAAGAAGTCAACTAAACCAGCTAAAGATGATGAGTAAGCATTATGGTCGCTTTAAAGTATTTTGGTACCGATGGTGTGAGAGGGCGTGTTGGCAGTGAGCTGATTAACCCAAGTTTTGCGCTGAAATTAGGCTGGGCAGCTGGTCGTATTTTGGGTAAAACAGGCGGTAAAATACTTATTGGGAAAGATCCTCGTATTTCTGGTTATATGTTTGAGTCTGCTTTGGAGGCAGGTTTGGTTGCAGGGGGGATGAATGTTGAGCTACTTGGGCCTATCCCAACACCTGCAGTGGCCTATTTAACTAGAACATTGCGTGCTGAGGCAGGTATTGTGATTAGTGCTTCTCATAATAAGCATAGTGATAACGGCATTAAATTCTTTTCTCGCGAAGGTAAAAAGCTTGCAGAGTCGATTGAGGCAGAAATTGAGGCAATGATTGATCAACCGATGGAAGTGGTTGATTCTACTTTATTAGGGCGTGCCTATCGTACAGAATACGCAGAAGGGCGCTATATTGAATTTTGTAAAAGTACGGTTCCTTTGGGGCTACGTTTAACAGGCCTTAAAATTGTGCTTGACTGTGCTAATGGTGCAACCTTTAAAGTTGCACCTCCTGTATTTCAAGAATTAGGAGCAACGGTCACTGTGCTCAATGCGAAACCGAATGGGTTTAATATTAACCAACAGTGTGGTTCAACTTATCCAGGTGATTTGCAAGTAGCGGTAAAACAGCATCAAGCTGATATTGGTATTGCATTTGATGGTGATGGTGATCGTGTCATTATGGTAGATCATCAAGGTGAGCTGGTCGACGGTGATGAGTTGCTAGTGATTATGGCTGCTTATTTGAAATCACAGCAAGCCTTGCAAGGTGGTGTTGTTGGCACGGTGATGACTAACTATGGTTGTGAGCAGGCACTGAAAAACCTAGGAATTGACTTTGTTCGTAGTGCGGTGGGAGATCGTCACGTTTTAGCAGCGTTGGTGAAGAATGATTGGGTGCTTGGTGGGGAATCATCGGGGCATTTGGTGAATTTGGCGAAAACAACGTCAGGTGATGGTATTATTTCAGCTTTGCAGATTTTGCATATTATGGCAAATAGCAACCAATCTCTTTCACAACTAAAACGCGTGATGACCAAGCTGCCTCAGGTGTTGATTAATGTTGAGGTTGATCGGCCAAAATGGGTTGTTCAACAAAATGATGTTCAAACAATGGTTGCCAATATTGAAGAAAAGTTAGGTTCAAAAGGGCGGGTGCTACTCAGGGCATCAGGAACTGAGCCAGTTGTTAGAGTGATGTTGGAAGGTGAAGATTTATCCGTTATTCAATTGTTGGCAGATGAGTTGGTTGAATTTGTTAAGGGTATACCCATCGCCTTTCAAGACACCGGAGTTTTAACAAAATGAATTTTAGTAAAATTAAATTTAAAGAATCGAGTAATAGCAGGCTATTGCGAAAGTTTTTAAATCTCAATTTTGCAGAATTTATGCAGTTAAAATTCGATTTCTTGAATGGTGATGGGTATATAGCATGAGACAATCTTTAATCATTGCAAACTGGAAGATGAATGGTGATGCTGAGTTTCATCAACAATTTATCAATACACTGCTTGAGCAGCTACCTGAGCAATTGGATTTGCAAGTAGCCATTTGTCCTAGTCAGCCTTATTTATTTCAGGTTGCTAATTTATTGAAAAACTCGCCGATTACTTGTGGTGCACAAAATTGTGCAGCATTTAATTGTGGTGCTTATACAGGTGAGACGGCAGCAAGCATGTTACAAGACCTAGGGTGCCAATATGCGCTTTTAGGACACTCTGAGAGACGACAGTATTTTCGTGAAAAAGATGAATTGATCGTGCAAAAAATACAGCAAGTATGGGCATCAAAACTGATTCCTGTGCTATGTGTGGGTGAGAGTCAATTAGAATACGAAGCTGGGTTGACTGAATCTGTTGTCGCTCGTCAATTACAGGGGTTGTTATCACTCAATATTCAGTCAAAAATTGTCATTGCTTATGAGCCTATTTGGGCAATTGGCACTGGGCTAACAGCAACACCTGAGCAAGCACAATCTGTGCATGCAATGATACGCGAACAGTTACAAAAAAAATCGTCGCAGCTTGCAGATGATACCCAAATTTTGTATGGTGGCAGCGTTAAGCCGTCGAACTTCTCATCGTTGTTAGCGATGCCAGATATTGACGGTGGTTTAGTAGGGGGAGCATCCCTAGATATACAACAATTTTTGGAATTAATACAATGCAGCAACTAGTTTTATTATTACATGTCTTGACCTGTGTTTCTGTGATTGGGCTGGTTTTGATCCAACATGGCAAAGGTGCAGATATGGGAGCCGCATTTGGTAGTGGTTCAGCGAATACTATGTTTGGTAGTAGTGGTCCGACATCGTTCTTGATGAAGTTGACAGGCGTGCTTGCCGCTATTTTCTTTGTGACCAGTTTTGCTTTAGGGCATTTGATTGCTAAATCGGTTAAGAGCACAAAAAGCACGACACAGATTGTGCAACAACAGTTGGCTCCGGTTCAATTTAAACTGACACCTGTTAAAGGATCAACTAAAGTTACTCATCACCCATCTAAATCATCGACGGCTAAATCTACAAAAGTAGAAAAGCCAAAGAAGCATTAAGATAACGATAGTGGGTGTAATAAAAAATGCCGAAGTGGTGGAATTGGTAGACACGCTAGCTTGAGGGGTTAGTGGGCGCAAGCCCGTGCCGGTTCGAGTCCGGCTTTCGGCACCATTTTTTATCGTTATCACTCATACTCTTCCATTTCGACCATTATTTCTTCCTCGTCAAGCGTGTGTAGATGGTGCCATGCTTCTTGATATGTTGTTTTGTAGGACCCTAGTATCCATAACAAAACTTGTTGATGTTCTTTTAAGTATTTAAGGGGGAGGTGCGGAATTTTATCTGCTAAATTGCTGGTAAAAATAGATAAACCTTCTTTGCTTCTTTCGGATTTTATACTGGATAAAAACTGACCCCAAAATTTTTGGTCGCTGAATAGCTTGAGTAGAAAAGTTAAAAATAAATTGTTTTCATCGATAACCGTATACTGAGCTGCTAGGGTTAATGAGGCTGATTGTGCGTAGAAGCGCTCGAGTTCTTCCATTTTTTCAGTTTGCAAAACTATTTCTTTAAACTGTTCTTGGTGTCTTGGGGTGAGCTCTAGCATGATTGATGCTAGAATTTGGCTTAGATCGTTGTTGGCTAGCTCTTTTGATAATTTGTGTTGTGGTGTGCCCTCGTTATACTGAGAGGAGGCAAAGTGTTGTAGTATGACTTGGTATGACCAAAACCGGAGATCATGTAATTCTAGAGCAGAGCATATCTTTTGCGATAGTTGAAACTGTAAGTTAGTACAGCTTATTGTTTTCGAGATCATGTGATGTAGTATGCACCCTGATTCAGCAATTTTGTGATGACTAGGTGTCGTGTCCCTCATGAATATGATGGTCATTGCCGTGAGGTTGGCGATTTTTAAGAGCTGTTCGAGAGTGTGTGCTTGCGTGACGTCTAAGTTGCTGCGATCATGCTGAATACGCTCATGAGTGTTTAGTAAATAGGCGTTCAGTTCGCCCCGTATACTAGTGAAGTGGTGCTGTGTTGTCCATGCGTTAGCGTACAGTAACAATTGGGTTACATGTTGAAAAGAATATACACCTTTTCCTTGGTTGTAACTTCTGAGGAGTCGTATAGCAATGTGTGAAATTTTAGCTCTCATAGAATAGGCGCTAGGTAGTACAGGAGTGGATCTTGGTTTTCTGTTGCTTATTTTCATAAGGAGATAGCCAAGTTTTTGATTTGAATCTATAGCTTGCAGTTTTGATAAAGAAGTGTAGGTTTCATCAATGCAATGATAGGCTATACTTAGCTTATCATTATTTGTGGAGGTGTTAAGGTAGTGAAATAAATGAGATACACTCTCTCCCTCGTATTTTAGGATGGATATTTCAAGCATTCGCTGAACTAATAGCTTGAGCAATTCTTGATTGGATAATGATGTTCGATATATATCTAGAAGATTGATGAAAGGGTCGAAGAAGTGTTTCTTTGTACAAAGTATAGCAAAAAACATAGCAAAACGATGACTGTTTTGAAGTATCCAATAGGTCATTCTATGTTGATTTTGTGTAAAGTTTCGATTGAAACACCTTGTGATTTCATGATTTATTTGTGTCACAATTTTTGATTGATCCTCGATAGATCCAATGCCATATTTTTCAAGTAACCAGGGTGTTTTTAATAGGCTGTCTATATAGCCTAAGTCTGTTGTTGTATAGAGGTGATATCTTCTGTGAGCTGTGTTCTTGGTTGAGAAAAAACAAGACATGACTTGAAAAATTTCATCAGCTTGTTCTTGGTGTAATGTGGCTGAGTTTTCTAACTGTGTTATGCTGAATAGATACTCATTGTAAGAGATGGTTGTTTGGATATCTTTGCTGAGTAAGCTTTTAGCATGGAGTGATCCAATGGGTAGCAATGAACGATGTGTGTGAAATAGACGAGAAAGCAAAGAGTGATTTTCTTGTTCGATATGTTGTTTGAACTGTGAAGGAGATGGGCTTGTTGTCAGGGTTAACTCAAAATGTCGTCTCCAAACCAGTAGAGGGTCATTTGCTGGTTCCGCTGTGGTGATTTTCCTAAGAAGTTCATGTAATTTGGTAGGGTTAAATTGCTCTGGGGTACAGAGGGTGAACAGATCAAACAATGTATCAGTGAAATAAGATTTGATGCTTGTTTTTATATTGGCGGCTGTTTTAAAAGTTTGACTACAGTCGAATAAAAAGTTTAAAACACTAGTATCCCCTTGGATAAGTTGATGAGTGAGTTGGGTAAATTGTGGGCTATTATAAATTTGATGAATATCTTGCTGATTATAATGGCTGACTTGTTTCCAGTATTTAACTAATTTTTCCAATGTCGACATTTTGAGATGTATTAAGGTAGATTCTGAATTCTGTGGTTTGCGGAGTAGTGAGTAGGTGGTTGCGTTTAGTGCTAAACACTGCTTAGTAGTTTCCAGTAACTGTTTCATGATAAAAAAGCAGCTAGAGTAATAGCTGAGTTGATGTTGTCGAATAGTTGTCTCATGTTTTTCAATTAATTGTTTCAACTGAGGGTGTTGAGAGCCTTGGCTTATTGTTTGTAGTAGGCTGACATCATTGCTGCTTAATGATCTATGTTGCAGCAAAGTCACTTGAGTTACATTTAGCCAAGAATCTTGTAGGTAGCGTAGCTGAAAAAGCTGATGACATTCATTCAGTGTTGGAGGGTCGCTTGGAGTTGTTTGGAAATACTGTTGTGATATCAAAGCATGGGTGCACCATTGTTCTATGAGTTGCCAGTTGATGTCATAATATAAAGTGTAAACTTCATCGTATATCTCTTCTTGTTTGCTAATAAAACAAGGTAGCGTTGTTTCTGAGTCAAGGCTGAAAAGTTGTTGTAGAAAACTCTGGCAGCGCTCAATAATTTCTGGTGATATCCAGTTGTCTCGATTTCTCAAGTGAGCGTCTGGTAGGCCTAAGTTTTCTAATGTCAGTCTAATGGTGGCGCATAAAGTGGCTGGTAGCTGTATGGGGCTATAAAATTCTGCAAAACTTTGTTGGATTTGAGTTTTAATTGTCTGTAGGTTTGTATCACTACGATATGAGTCATGTTGATTCAATGGGCGAAGACCATAACCTTCATTGTATGCAGTGAGAAAGAAATCATTAATGACATGTGAAGATTGTATTGCAGTGTGTGAGTGGCGTAAAATTAACGATTGAACCATATCTTTTCGAACCTCATAAAGCAGTTCATCCATGGTTTTGGGTGAAGACAGGGTTGTTATGACGATACGGACACGATTGTGAAAACCTTGTGAGCAGTTTTCGATGTCTTCTCGAATGGTCTGTTTTATTTGAGCCAATCGCGATGGATCAATGCTCGACGTGTGAGTGTTGATGTGTTGACAGAGGTAGGTTAAATCTGCAAGTAGGTGTTTGCGACCTTGGTATTGTGGTCCGTCATCGCTTGCTTGCAAATGTTTTGATAGTAGCGTTGTTTTTTCTGCGTCAGAGAATAGCGGTTCAAACGAGATGTCGGATAATGGGAGTTCATTTGATGCAACTTGACCGAGTGTGTCTTGGGTTATACTACTTGGAATCTTGTAGCATTTATCTTGATTAAGTGTAATTGTTGTAAGCATATAGCATCTATTATTTTTCTCATTGTCAGCGAGTATAGTATTATCTTGACGTTTTTCCCATTTTGGCTTGCCTTTGTGTGAGTTATTTGCCTGTGGCGGCACCGGTATTGTCTTAAGTGCTGCAGGTGTTACGATATTGAAAAAAACACACAATCACTTGCTATTACGCGCCTTTTTTAATTAAATGCTATCTTGACTAAATAAACTATTTTTTTACTAAGAGTCAGAAAAAATGTTAGAACAATATTTGCCCATTTTGATCTTTATTGTAATCGGGTTGCTGTTCGGGATTGCCCCTATCATTGCAGGTTTCTTTGTGAGCCCCAAAAAACCAGACCAAGAAAAACGCTCGAGTTATGAGTGTGGCTTTGAGCCATTTTCAAATACACGGATACCGTTTGATATTCGCTTTTATCTGGTTGCCATCTTATTTATTTTATTTGATCTTGAGACAGCATTTCTATTTCCTTGGGCAGTTTCATTTCGTAGTTTGGGTTGGTTTGGTATTGGCAGCATGGGAATTTTCCTATCGATTTTAATTGTTGGATTTATCTATGAATGGAAGAAAGGTGCGCTTGAATGGGAGTAGCGACAGTGGATAGCAAACTAGATTTAGCACAACCGTTAAATAAGCAACTCAAGAACGAAGGGTTCGTGACGACGACTTTAGATAAACTGGTGAGTTGGGCACAAGGTAGCTCGATGTGGCCAATGACCTTTGGGTTGGCCTGTTGCGCTGTTGAAATGATGCATACGGCAACTTCTCGTTATGACTTGGATCGTTTTGGTGTGGTGTTTCGTCCGAGTCCAAGACAGTCAGATGTGATGATTGTTGCAGGGACACTTTGTAATAAAATGGCACCTGCTTTACGTAAAGTATACGACCAAATGGCAGAGCCGCGTTATGTGATTTCGATGGGGTCATGTGCTAACGGAGGTGGTTACTATCACTATTCTTATTCTGTTGTTAGAGGATGTGATCGCATTGTCCCAGTTGATATTTACGTGCCTGGTTGTCCGCCAACTGCAGAGGCACTGTTATATGGCATTATTCAATTACAAAATAAAATTAAGTCACAAGGTGTACTGAGTCGTGAACAATTTGCTTTTAAAGATTTTGACGGAAATAGCTTGTGGTTACGCTTTTTTAAATACTGGAAGCGCTGGATCGGGTTCAAGAAATGAATGAAGAAAATACACCAATAACAAATGATACGAAGAAAGTATTGCTGGGTAAGCATGAAGCAATGTTGTATCCATTATTAGAAAAAGATTTTGATCAATATTACGAAAGTCTGACGGTACAAAATAAAGAAATTACGGTGGAATTGTCAGCAGACCAATTGCTGCCATTTTGTGAAATATTAAGCGCTACAGATGAATTGCAGTTTAATCAATTGATTGATGTGACTTGTGTTGATTACCTCCATCATGGGTTAGCGCAGTGGCAAACACAATCGGCAACAGCCAGTGGTTTCAGCCGAGCGACCGATTCGATGGGTAAGGCAGACATGAATCTACCTCAAAACTCTCATTGGAAAAAACCGCGTTTTGCAATAGTTTATCATTGCTTATCAACCCAGTGTAATCATCGTATTCGTTTGAAAGTGTTTATTACAGGTGAGAAACTGATGGTGCCTAGTGTGAATGATATTTGGCCTGCGGCAAATTGGTTTGAGCGTGAAGTGTTCGATTTATTTGGAGTGATCTTTGAAGGGCATCCAGATTTACGCCGTATCTTGACTGATTACGGTTTCAAAGGACATCCCTTCCGCAAAGATTTCCCAACTTTTGGTTATGTTGAAATGCGTTATGATGCGAAAGAAAAACGCTGTGTTTATGAGCCTGTATCGATTGAGCCGCGTGTATTAGTCCCTAAAGTTATTCGTGCGTCCATGCAGACCGTTGAAGAGAGTGCTGAATCATGAATGAGATGAAAAACTACACCATCAACTTTGGGCCACAACATCCGGCAGCTCATGGTGTTCTGCGCTTAATTCTAGAGCTTAAAGGTGAAACGATTGTGGATGCAGATCCACATATTGGCTTACTGCATCGTGCTACTGAGAAATTGGTTGAAACAAAACCTTACAACCAGTCTATTGGTTATATGGATCGTTTAGACTATGTTTCGATGATGTGTAATGAACACGCTTATGTGCTTGCAATTGAGAAAATGCTGGGTATTGCTCCACCAAAACGCGCACAATATATTCGAGTGATGTTTGATGAAATCACCCGTATTCTTAACCATTTACTTTGGCTAGGTGCGCACGGTTTAGACAATGGTGCGATGACGATGTTATTGTATTGTTTCCGTGAACGTGAAGATTTGATGGATTGTTACGAAGCGGTATCTGGTGCTAGAATGCATGCCACATACTATCGTCCAGGTGGTGTTGCGCGTGATTTGCCAGACCAAATGCCACAATATAAAGCATCTAAGTTTTTGAGCAAAAAAGAACTCGAAGCACGCAATGCAAATCGACAAGGTTCTTTACTAGATTTTATTCAGGATTTTGTGAATCGATTTCCTGGTTTAATTGATGAGTATGAAACCTTATTAACAGACAACCGTATTTGGAAACAGCGTACGGTCGGTATTGGCGTGATTGAAGCGGATCGTGCATTAGCTCTAGGGTTAACGGGTCCTATGTTACGTGGATCTGGTGTTGAATGGGACTTGCGTAAAAAGCAACCTTACGAAGTTTATGATGAATTAAATTTCAAGATTCCAGTTGGAAAAAATGGCGACTGTTATGATCGCTATTTAGTTCGCGTTGAAGAAATGCGTCAATCAACACACATCATTCAACAGTGCATTGACTGGTTAAAAGCACCTGATAATCAAGGTGAGATATTATTGCCTGATCATAAGATCACACCGCCGAAGCGCTTTGATATGAAAAAAGACATGGAACCTATGATTCACCACTTTAAACACTTTACTGAAGGTTATTGTGTGCCAGAGGGCGAAGCTTATGCTGCCATTGAGCATCCTAAAGGAGAGTTTGGTGTGTATTTGGTGTCTGATGGCGCCAATAAACCCTATCGCTTAAAAATTCGCGCAGCAGGTTTTCCACATTTAGCTGCGCTTAGAGAATTGCTGGAAGGGCATATGATTGCTGATTTGGCTTCGATTCTTTCGAGTTTAGATGTCGTATTTGGAGAGATTGACCGATGAGTGCACCCTTAATTTCACCACAAATTCAACAACAAATTGACCAATGGCTAATAAAATATCCAGTTGAACAAAAGCAATCTGCTGTGATGCATGCATTGCGTTTAGTGCAAGAAGATCAATCGACTAAATCATTGACCCCAGCATTAATGGATGCGGTGGCTGATTACTTGGAGATGGATAAAATCTCCGTTTATGAAGTCGCTAAGTTCTATTCGATGTATAAACATCAACCACAAGGTAAGTATAAAATTTCTATTTGCACCAATATCAGTTGTCAACTCAGTGGGTGTGATAAAATTATTCAACAACTTGAAAATCGACTCAATATTAAAATGGGCGAGACGACAGCAGATGGGCGTTATACTTTAGAGCCTGTTGAATGTATGGCAGCTTGTTCAAGTGCACCCGTATGTCAAATCAATGATCGCAGTTACCAGGAAAATTTAACGACAGAAAAAGTTGAGAATATGCTCAGTGCATTAGACAAAGACGAAGACCAATTGATCACGAATCCAGAGTTTCTTACTAATGGTGTTAAAATTAAAAAAGAGGCAAACCATGGTTGAGAATCAAAACTTAATTTGCTTTCGCACCATGCACTTAGAAAACCCTGCCGCATTGACGACTTACCAATCTGTCGGTGGTTACAATAGCTGGAAAAAGATTCTCCAAGAGCAAACCCAACGTAGTGAGATTGTTGATACTTTAAAAGCTTCGAGTTTACGTGGTCGTGGTGGAGCTGGTTTTCCAACAGGTTTAAAATGGAGCTTTATTCGCGCAGATAAACTGGGGCAGAAGTATTTGGTTTGTAATGCAGATGAAGGTGAGCCAGGAACTTGCAAAGATCGTCAAATCTTACAGTATAATCCACATCAATTAGTGGAAGGGATGGCGATTGGCGGTTATGTGATGGGGGCTACGGTTGGTTATATTTACCTGCGCGGTGAGTTTTACGATCCATGGAAAGCATTACAAAAGGCCATTGATGAGGCTTATGAACAAGGATTATTAGGTAAGAATATTCAAGGGACAGGGGTTGATTTTGACCTCTATATTCATTTGGGGGCAGGTGCTTATATCTGTGGAGAAGAAACCGCACTGATGAACTCGATTGAAGGCAAAAAAGGTTTTCCAAGATTCAAGCCACCTTTTCCAGCTAATTATGGTGTTTATGGAAAACCTACGACGGTTAATAATGTAGAGACATTAGCCTCTGTCCCTGTTGTTTTAGAAAAAGGGGCGGAATGGTTTTTAAACTTAGGTCGACCCAATAATGGTGGATGCAAACTTTTTTCTGTCTCTGGACATGTTAATCATCCAGGTAATTTTGAAGTGCCACTAGGAACACCATTCAAAGATTTGTTAGCACTTGCTGGTGGAGTGAGAAAAGGACATCGTTTGAAAATGGTGATTCCAGGTGGATCATCGATGCCCGTCTTACCAGCTGATATCATGATGGAAACTGATATGGACTACGATAGCTTGATGAAAGCAGGCTCGATGCTAGGTTCAGGTGCAGTGATTGTGATGGATGAGACAACTTGTGCGGTTAAAATGTTGGCAATTCTATCTGAGTTTTATAAAGAAGAATCTTGCGGGCAGTGCACACCCTGTCGTGAGGGTACTGTTTGGGTATCAAAATTAGTGCATAAAATTGAAGCAGGTGAAGGCAAGTCTGGAGACCTAGAACGCTTAAGAGATGTCGCAAAGAATATCGAAGGGCGCACGATTTGTGCGTTAGGTGAAGCGGCTGCTTGGCCAGTGGGTGGATTTCTGAAACATTTTTGGGATGAGTTTGCTTATCACATTGAACATGGGAAGTGTCTTCCTGACTGTTGTGGAGATTGATGATGTCAACTGGTTGTCATGTTAAAAAATTAGAAATCAAAGGTCTGTGGGGTGAAAAAGATATCTCCATTGATTTCAATGATGATTATAACTTTTTGTTTGGTCGTAATGGTTCTGGGAAAACGAGTTGTTTGAAGATTCTTAGGGCAATTTTACAGCCCAGTGATCCTGCTGTGTTTGCATTGAGAGAGGTTGATTTTTCATCGGCATTGCTGATATTGGAGAAAAAAGATGATTATTCTTATGAGCTATCATTAAGGAAAAGATCAAACGATGATAAGGTGAATCAAGCTTTTGAGTGTCATTTTGATTTTGATATTCAGGGTGTGAAAGACTCGAGCGTTACGTGTTCGTTGATGCTAAATTCAAACAATGTGCTAAGGGGGGATCAAAGATTTATCATGAGTAACTTTGACCCTTATTTGTCTAAAATGATAGAGCTTAAATTCTTGGTAAGTTATTTAAACTTAACACAGGGGTTGGATAAAACTACTACTGACTTGATTGTCATGTATCAAAAATCAGATACAGATTTTAATAAAATTCAAGAGTATATTCTTGAATTAACTGCGAGCGTACATGATAGCTTGAATAATCTATCTGATGATCAAGATATGAAAACAGTGTTTGAACAAAAAAAACAAGAAGTTGAGCAAACTAAGCAGAGTTTCTGTGAGTGTGTTAATAGTTTTCTGAGTAATAAAAGAATTTCTTTTGAAGAAGACAAAGGCATTCCTCGTGTTGTGATTAAAGATAATGACGGCGAATTATTAGCTTTAGAATTGCTTTCATCGGGAGAAAAACATATTTTATTAACTTTGGGAGAAGCACTGTTACAGCGTAATAAATCAGCAATCTATATTGCTGATGAGCCAGAACAATCGCTACATATTCGTTGGCAAGAAAAATTAGCAAGTACGGTTAAATGGCTTAATCCAAATGCACAAATGATTTTTGCAACACATTCACCTGATATGATGGCTAGACACCAAGATCATCATTGTTTGCATTTAAAATCAGAGGCATAATGATGTTTCCCGTTGTAAATGCAAGATCACCAGAAGCACTAAAAAAACAAATATTTATTTATTTAGATCAACCACCAAGCAAATATGCTTATATTGCACTAACAGAAGGCGGTGATCAGCAACTATTTGACCGCTCTAAAACCTATGAATTATCTCGTGGATTAGTGGGAAGAAATAAAGACGGATATGAGTTTGATGATCGAATATTTTGGCGTCAAGTTTTTGATTTTATTGGGTTAAAAAATGTTGTGATTTTACTTGTTGGCGGCAAGGGAAATATTCAGCGTTATTTTTCTGGCAAAGTGAAAGATGAGCAGTATATTTTTGCCTGTGATCGAGATCATCGAGTCGACTATCCTGACTGTGTGTATCACACAAAGCACTATTCATGGGAAAGTGATGTGTTAAATTCTGAAGTCTTATCTGAGTATGTGGATTCTGAGTTAGACGGTGTTTCATCAAAAAAAGACAAAGACAAGTTATACGCTGTATTTGAAAAGAACCGCTATCAATTTAAGAATATGAATTATCCTGAATTTTTGAAATTTGTGATTAAGCAGCTTGAAACAGATAATGTTTTATTGGAACACTACCAACAACGAAAACAACACCACCAAACATGGCTAAAACAACAAGGGGCTACACCATGTCACTCAGTATAGAAATCGACGGTAAAAAAGTACAAGCACAACAAGGTGATATGATTATCGAAGCTGCTGATGCGGCGAATGTATATATCCCAAGATTTTGCTACCACAAAAAACTCTCGATTGCTGCTAACTGTCGTATGTGCCTCGTTGAAGTTGAAGGCGGGCGTAAAGCGATGCCAGCCTGTGCAACACCGATTAGCGACGGTATGAAGGTCAATACGAAATCAACCATGGCACAAGAAGCGCAAAAAGCGGTGATGGAATTCTTATTGATTAACCATCCTTTAGACTGCCCGATTTGTGACCAAGGTGGCGAGTGTGAATTGCAGGATTTAACCATGGCATATGGTAAAGATAGTTCGCGCTTTGATGAAGGCAAACGTGTGGTCAAAGATCAAAACTTAGGGTCACTCATCGCTACCGAAATGACACGTTGTATCCATTGTACACGCTGTGTACGTTTTGGTGATGAAATTGCAGGGCAACGTGAACTCGGTGGGATTGGTCGTGGAACTGATACTGAAATTGGTACCTATGTTGAACAAATGATGACCTCTGAAGTGTCGGGGAATGTCATTGATTTATGCCCTGTGGGAGCATTAACCTCTAAACCCTATCGTTTTACGGCAAGATCGTGGGAAATGTTACAGCGTGATAGTATTGCTCCGCATGACTGCTTGGGCTCTAATATCCATGTCCACTGTCGTCGTACTGCTTATGGTAATGAGCAAAATGTGATGCGGGTTGTGCCTAAAGAAAATGAAGCTATTAATGAAGCTTGGTTATCTGATCGTGATCGTTTCAGCTACCTTGGGTTGAATGAAAAACATCGTTTGACGACACCAAAAATCAAACAAAATGGTGTGTGGCATGAGGTCGATTGGCAAACAGCACTGAATTTTGTAACCGAAGCATTTGAAAAAATTAAAGCGCATGATGGCGTAGACCAATTAGCTGCAATGACCTATGTCAATAGTACAGTAGAAGAGTATTACCTATTACAAAAACTAATGCGTGCATTGGGATCTAATCACATCGACCATCGCATTCGACAACAAGATTTTCGCGACGATTCAAGCATGCCCTTAATGCCAACTTTAGGCATGGGTATTGATGAAATTGAAACTAAAGATGCTATTTTATTAGTAGGCAGTGATATTCGACGCGAACAACCTTTGGCTGCTGTACGTGTGCGTAAGGCATTTCTCAATGATGCATGGGTTGGGGCGATCAATCCATTGGATTACGAATTTAATTTCAAATTACAAAATAAAGCAATTACTGGAACAGCACAACTGGTGCCAATGTTAGCACAAGTAGCAAAATTTATTTTGCAAGATAAACAACAAACAGTGCCTGAAAAGTTGTTGGCCATCACGATTAGTGAAGAGGCCAGTGCATTAGCACAAGCGCTTATTAATGCAGATCAACCTTGTCTGATCTTAGGTGCACAGAGTGTACAGCATGCAAATAGTCATGATATTAAATTTTTAGCTCACCTGATTGCAGATTGTTTAGCATGTCCGTGTGGTATGCTTACCGAAGGCGCTAATACGCAGGGTGCATGGTTAGCAGGCGCAGTGCCGCACCGAACATTGGCGGGTGAGCTTGTTGTGAACGCAGGTGATCATGCTAAAGCACTTTTTGAAAAGCCACGACAAGGCTATTTACTATTAAATGTCGAACCAGAATGTGACAGTCGTTTTGCGGCTCAAGCACACGACGCTTTGAAAGCAGCAGCTTGTGTGGTAGCAATGACACCATTTAGTTCAGAGGCAATGAATGACTATGCAGATGTGCTACTACCGATTGCACCATTCAGTGAAACCTCAGGAACATTTATTAATGTGACAGGACAGTGGCAATCATTTACTGCGGTTGAAGAGCCATTTAAACAGACAAGACCTGCATGGAAAGTGTTGGTGACATTGGCAAAATTGCTTAACATAGATGGTTTTGACTATGAGTCAACACTTGATGTATTGAATCAAGTGAAGTTGGCAACAGATCACGCCAATCAAAAACCACTTAATTATGCAGTTAAAGCATTGCAATCGATAGAACCATTGAAAGCAGACATTCATCAAATCATTGAATGGCATATGTATCGGACTGATGCTTTAGTGCGTAGATCAGAGCCATTACAAGATTTTGTTGAAGATACGACTAAGACACTACGAGTCAATAAGTCGACGAAAGATCATCTACCGTTGAATATTATCGCTAATCGAGAAATTGTGCTTGATGAACGTGTTCCAAATGAGCATGTTTTATTGATGGGGGCTTAGTGTGGTAAAGTGTATTGATCACATTTTATCTTTATTGAGAAAATGTGATTTTTCTGAGATTGTAATTAATGAAAGCATCAATTTATCAAAAGAGATTTTGGCTTGAGTGGCAAGCAAATCCAGATAGTGCGCAATATAATGAGTGTTTTCTTTACAAAATAACTGGACATATAAACCTTCCCAAACTCAAGGATACTTTCGAGAAGTTGTCGAGAAAGTACTGTTATTTGCGCAGTTGCTTTGATGAGCTTGATGGAAATCTAATCATTAAATCAATCGATAACTTTAACCTTCCATACCGTATCACAACATTACAAGGTATTAAAGCAAGGGATGAGAAGGTATTAATACAGGAGATAATGAACACACCTTTTAATCTAAAGGTTGGTCCATTATGGGGGGTTAATGTACTCCAAACATCTCAGCATAATATTTTTCTGATGCTATCATTTCATCATATAGTGATTGATGGTAATTGTTACGATAACCTAAGAAAAGATATTGCTTTTTTCTACAACCAGCCAGCAATTAATTTAGATGAAATCAACTCTGATCAAAAGAAACTGAAACAGCAGCTTGCTGCAGAAGCATCGTATGACTTTCAATCACCAGAGCAACAGGAAGCCTTATTTTATTATCGTGGCTTGTTGAGTAATCGGAATCTTAGCTGTAATTTTTCACCAATGACTGCAGAAAGTACATCAATCAGATTGTCGATTGATAACCAATTACGTAATAAATTGAGAATATTTTGTGCAAGTAGAAATTGCACAACCACTCAGTTTATGTTGGCTATGTATGCTTGCTTCATTTATCAATATTTTGATGGAGTTGCTTTTTCTGTTTTATATCCGACTAACATGAGAACAAAATATGCATCACGCTCTTTTTCCTCATGTATCAACCTGCAATTCATTCCTTTCTCATGTGATCAATATAGTTGCTTTGACGATTTGTTAGAACAGGTCATTATGACAAGAGAAAAGACAAGGTATTGTAAAATTCCTTATGAGAATTTATTTGCTGATTTACTAGCAAGTAGTCACTCAGAACAATTAACAACAGTTAAGATTATTGCATCTGAGACAGATTTAAAGCTTGAACCTTTAGGTTTAAGAGAATTGATCGTGGAAGCTTTACCTATCAATAAAGAAAATCTCCCATACGATCTATCTCTAGAATACCAGTTTACTGAAAGCTCGATTGAGCTTAAGTTAGATATTAAGAACCGATGGTTTGAACATGAAAAACTTGGACAGCAAGTCAGAAATGATATTCAGACACTAATTAGACGTATATGCATGGATTCCAAGTCTACTTTTCGTGATATGTGGCAGCACCTTCCCCTAAGAGAAAAAAATACAACTAAGGGATATTCAGAAAAAAACAATTTGTTACGCATAGATATAAAATTTGATCAAGTAGTTTCCGAAAATCCAGGTAGCATAGCACTTATCGATCATGATAAAAAAATAAGTTATACAGAGCTGTCACGGAGAATTTCCAATATGACACAAAATTTGTCTGAAACATTAAGAGATGTGTGCTTTGTTGGAGTGTCTATGAAACACAGTTTAAATCTTGTTGTGACAATCCTTGCGCTTTTTCGGTTAGGAAAGACATATATTCCCATTAACCCTAAAAATCCTAAGAGATTCACAAAAGAAATTATTGCAGATGCACAACTCAAATATTTGATTGTTGACAGCAGAACTCTGATGGAGGGTGATTACTGCCTATCCTTTTTGATGGTTGAAGACTTTCTAGAAGAATCCAGTCAACACTTAATTCCAAAATGCCAGAAAAGCAGTGATTTGGCTTATATTCTGTATACTTCTGGAACCTCAGGAAAGCCGAAAGGTGTCATGACGCGACACAGTGCCATTGTGGAATTAGTTAATTCGTGTCAACGGTATTATGACATCTCTAACAAAGATAGAGTTGTTTGGTTTCATTCTTATGCATTTGATTTTTCAACATGGGAAATTTGGTCAGCGCTTTTGAGTGGGGCAACGCTCGTTGTGCTGTCAAAGATGGAAATCAAGTCTCCCAGACAATTAACTCGAGCATTGTGTGATCATCAGGTCACTATCTTGAATCAAACTCCAACAGCATTCAAACAATGGCAACGGTATTTGCTCTCTGATCAGAATAAGTTGAAAACCTGTTTGGCGCTTCGGTTCATTATTTTTGGTGGAGAGGCTTTTTGTGCCAATGAAGTTGATTTTACGATACAGCAGTTTTCAACATCTGGTTGTCGATTTTTTAATATGTATGGTATTACAGAAGATACGGTGCATTCAAGCATCTATGAAATTACTATCAACAATAAAAATGATTGTCATCCAATTATTGGTCGAGCAATTCCAGGGAAAACTATCAAAATTATTGGTCATGCTGGGAAACTGCAACCTAGAGGTAGTGTTGGTGAGATTTATCTCTCGGGATTTGGTCTTGCTGCTGGGTATTTTAATAACAGCGTACTGAGTCAAGCAATGTTTGTTGAACATGATGGTATTCGATGGTTGAAAACAGGCGATTATGCAAGAATGCGTGAGAATGGAGATATTGAGTACATTGGGAGAAAAGATAATCTCTGCAAACATAGAGGTTATCGAATCAGTTTGATTGACATTCAGGGGTTGTTGTTAGGATTAACTCTTTTTGATGATGTTGTAATTTCAATGAAGGATAATTTATTATTATGTTTCATAGTGGTTTCTGATGCACGATTTACATCGCAAACTTTACAGAAAATAATAGCGACTATTTTGCCTACTTATATGATGCCTGATCGAGTGATTGTTGTGAAATCTATTCCATTAACTAATAATGGGAAAGTAAACACAAAAAAACTGTTAAGTTTGATCTCAGAAACTAATACGAGAGTGTCATTGGAGGGGCAGCATGATGAGATTACGAAATCTGTGTTAAATATATGGAGGAACTTGATTTTTAACATTGATTTTGGTTTGGAGGATAATTTTTTTGATTGCGGAGGTAATTCGGTGTTATTAGTCAGGTTGCAACAGCAATTGGAAGAGTGCTTTAATGTGGAAATTTCTATGATTGATTTATTCTCAAATCCTTCTGTCCGTAAAATGGCTGATTTGGTGAAGCGTATTAAATGAATATGATGAAGTCAGTCTTAATTGTAGGTGCTGGACCAGTTGGCTTATTATTGGCGTTAATGTTAAGGCGATATGCGGTTGATGTGACTATTATCGAAAAAAGATCTCAAAGAAAGTGTCAATTTTCCCGCGCATTAACATTGAGTCCCACAAGCTTAAGAGCGTTTCATATTGCAGGGATTATCGATGAATTGCTTACTGAGGGGGCGGTGGGTACATCAGGTGATGTATTTTATCGTAACAAAAGGGTAGCAAAGATTGATTTGAAGTGTCTGGATGATATTTATAATTATTTTCTTTGTTTGCCTCAGGAGGTAACAGAGAAAATATTAGAGAATCACCTGAAAAACAAAAATATTGAAGTTTTATATCAACATGAACTGTTAGATATTGATCAAAATGATGACTGCAATGTGAGCGTGAAAATTAAGATTGGTTCTGATGATGTAATAAGAAAATATGGGTATGTTATTGGTTGTGATGGAGCTCATAGCAAAGTGAGATCTTTTGTTTCTGGGGATGGAGTTAGTTATGATTATCAGGTTCGTTTTTTTTTAAGTGATGTAGTTTTCAAGAAAAGTGCTCAAATTAATAATCTTTCCTATTATGTGCGGGAAAATGGTTTCGTTGGATTTTTTCCAATCACAGATAATTTATGTAGAGTGGTTGTTTCTGAATCTAATGAAGCTAAATTAATTGATAATGTATCTCGCTATTTACTTGAGAGCTTAGAGCATGTTTTTGAAAATCCGAATGCAATTATTGATAGAGTTTGTTGTGAGTCAGTTGCAAGCATAAAGAGCTTGGTTGTTGATAAGATGCAACATGGTCGGTTGTTGCTCGCTGGAGATGCTGCACATCTATTTAGTCCAGTTGGAGGTCAGACGCTCAATACGGGTATTCAAGATGCGATTGAGTTGGCTTGGAGGCTTGGGGAGTATATCAGTGGCTACGCGACAAGTTGCCACCTGCATGCTTATGAAAGTGAGAGACAAAAAGCTGTGCGTAAAGTTTTCTCTGTTACAGATTATTATACTCATATGATTATGTCGGCAAAGGAAAGTGGCGTTTTCAGTGAGGACGGTGTATTTAGTCGATCGCGCTATAAGCATTTTAAGCGAACTCTTCCTTTTGACTTTTCTGGATATACTAGTGATTACTCAATTGATGGGTCATCATCGTTAGCAGGCAAGCATGTGCCTTATTTTGAGTTTTCAGAATCGAGTGCTTCAGTAAAAAATATTTACGATTTATTAGCGTTGGGAAAGAGTATAGTGTTTTTAGTAGAGAGAGATAAATCGAATCTATGTGTCAAGGAAATCAGAAAGTTCTATAGGGTTGTAACTATTATTTTTATTAGTAGCAAAGTGGGAGCGTTCCTCAAGCTAGCCACATCATCAGGTTTGTTAGTAAGTCCATCTGGGTATGTGGTGCTACATGGTGAGTTATCCCTGATTGTTGCTTATTTGCGAGTGCATTATGCCTGCTAATTATTGAGATATGGCAAAACCCTCAGCAATTTTTAGTGCTGTTGAAATAGGGTCAACGACTTTTATTGCTTTGTTCGGGTGCATTTGCCTTAGCTTGGTTTCCAGTGGTTTTGTTATGCCGATGAATGAGCCACACCCTAAAGTGAAGGTGTCTATCCCTTTGGCTATTTCAATATCTGCTATAGCAATTAATTTGCGTAGGACTGATTCTACATTTTCTCTTATTTGTGATGGGTTTGCAGTGACTGAATTTGTTGCAAGATTAAATTTTCTTTCTAGATTTTCTTCTTTAATCATTGCTTCGATGAAACCGTTGTGATCTAACTGAGCAGGTAAAACGGTAAACGCATTCCTGCAAATTATGCTCGCAATATGTATTGCTAGCTTGCCTAGTCCAAATATCGGTACTTGTAGAAATTGAGATGCTTCTTGAATTGCAACATCTCCAAATGCATATATTATGATCGCTGCCGCACCTTCTGAAGCTGCCATATTGATGCTACGTAAAACTTCTGGTGTGACTTGCTTTATATCTTCTTCTGTGTTTAATTCAATCAGAGGAGTTTGGGGGTAAATAATATTAAATGTGCAGTTATGAGATTGGTAAGGTTCTAAATCTATTTTATTTAAGATCCCTCTATTGTTAACAGGCATAACTATAGATACTTTTTTTGACATTTTATTGTACCCTTTTAGAAAATATGTGCTATCGTATCATGGTTCATCTTTTGTTCGCAAGTTTGCTTTCATTCCAGCCGTGCGATAATATTTCGCGCCAAGCAAGTGAGCGTAATTATATTTCAGTTATTATGGTAGTATGAATGTATGATTTTGGGTTTCTAATGTGAGTAATTTAAAGGAAGATAAAATAGATCTGCGTCCTCGTGCTCACTACAAATGCATCGCCTACTTTGTGGCTGCTTTCATTACGTGTTATTTAACACAGGAAATATTGCTCAATCGATTAATCAGTATTTTTTCTGGTTATATCACAGGAGGTGCACTGATATACTTTATATCTCCGATGATTGTCGATGTTGTTGCTGAGGTTTATGGGTATAGAGTTGCTCGTCAAATAGTTTGGTGTGGATTGATTGCGCCTTTGTTTTTGGCTCTATGTGTTTTTATTGTATTACATGCACCTTCTCCACCTTTTTGGAGGAAAACAGCAATGTCATATAATTATGTTCTCGGCTCTATTCCTCGTGTCGCAATAGTGAGTTCCATCACTATTTTTTGCGGACAGATGCTTAATGCTCATTTTATCAGTAGGTGGAAAATACTAACACAAGGTAGATATTTTTGGTTAAGAAGTATTGGCTCGAGCGCTCTTGGTGATGGTTTTACTGTTATATCGTCTACCATGGTGATTTTTTATGGAAAATTGCCTGTGGAGCTAATAGTGAAAAATATACTCACTAATCTCACTATGATGTTAATTGTTTCTGCTGTCGGGGCGATTCCAGCCACGTTTTTAGCTAGAAAAGTTGCATCTATTGAGGGTATTGACATTTATAATACAAGAGTTGATTTTAACCCATTTAAAGCCAATTGATTACGATTGAATGTTGCCTTTATCATCTGTTACAATCGCGGTTTAATTCACGGTGTGTGTTGATCTTGCATCTTTTGAATAGTTTGATTTTGTGAGAGATTTGTCATCGCTGATGAGTTTAGATTTGTTTTTAAGCAGTTTTTCAGAGGACTAACAATTTTTTATAATACTTTCGTGGTTTTTGAGGCGAATAGGAGTCATCATGCATCAAAAAATACAAGATAGGGTAGGTTTTAAATATTTAAATTTAATTACCACACTAGTCGTTACATTTTACCTTGTCACAGCCATTATTCAAAACAGACTAGTTTCTTTGCATGGATTTAATGTGTGTGCGGCTATTTTTGTATATCCATTTTCTTACTTACTATGTGATATCAGTGCTGAAGTATATGGATATAAAGTAACGCGACAAATTCTTTGGTGTGGTTTGTTGTCGTGGTTAGTATCTGGTGTTTTAATTGCACTCACTATCAAGTTGCCAGGTCCAGCATTTTGGAGTAGTTATTCTCAACAATTTAATGTTGTAATGGAGCCGTATTTTCGAACAATTCTGTCTGGCATTGTGGCTGTTATTGCAGGGCAATTTTTGAATATATATATTATTTCAAAATTCAAAATTTTAACAAGAGGGCGTTTTTTTTGGGTTCGTAGTGTATCTTCATGTTTTATGGGGGATCTAATTACAACAGTGCTATCGCTTTCTTTTATTTTTTTAGGAAGAATGCCCTTTGATAAAATAGTGGAGTTAATAGTGTATGAGTTGATTATCTCCATTGTTATTCAGGCTGTATTTGCTTTTCCTGCAACTTTTTTCGTTAATTTACTCAAACGTTCAGAGGGTGTTGATGCTTACGATTATGGTATTAACTTCAACCCATTCAAGTTTAACTCTGATGATAAAGACTAAAAGACGCCATGCATGTCGAATGATATAGCAATTGTAGGTATGGCGGGTTGCTTTCCAGAAGCAAGCAACATTGCAGAGTATTGGAGTAATGTCAAAAAAGGACGATGTTCAATTTCTGATTTTAGCAATGATGAACTTGCTGGTCTTGGAGTGCCTGAGAACTTATTAAAAAATAAACTGTATATCAAAGCGAAAGGTTGGTTGAAAAATGCTGACTGTTTTGATGCTGGCTTTTTTAATTTTTCACAGCACGATGCGCAATTGTTGGATCCTCAGTATCGATTGCTATTGTCAGTAGTTTGGCAGGCATTTGAAAATTCAGCGTATATTCCCAGCACGTATCCAGGGAAGGTTGGGATATTTGTTGGGTCATCCAACATTGATAGCTATTCAACCACAAGAAATCTTTTGAACTATGATGAAAGCATTCTCACAGCAAACAATTTCTCAGTCATGTTGCATAATGCTAAAGATTTCTTAGCGACATTGATAGCTTATAAACTTAATTTAAGAGGCCCAGCTATTAACATTCAAACAGCATGCTCTACCTCGTTGGTTGCTGTGCATACTGGGTGCCAAAGTTTGTTGTCTGGAGATTCAGATTTAGTTGTTGCTGGCGCTACTTGTGTTTCAACTCCTTTGAAATCTGGATATTTATTTCAAGAGGGGCTCATGCTTTCTCCCACTGGGAAATGTTCGACTTTTGATGAACGTGCAAATGGTATTGTTGTAGGTAATGCCTCTGCTGCAATTATATTGAAAAGATATACAGATGCTGTTAGAGACTGTGATCATATCCATGCGATCATTAAAGGCTCTGCCGTTAACTGTGATGGAAACAACCGCATAGGGTTCACAGCTCCAGCTGTTACTGGGCAAACTCAAGTGATTGAACAAGCATTGAATAATGCACAACTATCACCCACAGAAATCTCTTATATTGAAACACATGGCACGGGAACCATCTTGGGGGATCTGATTGAAATTGAGTCATTGAAATCTGTTTTTAAATCAAAGAATGTTAAAGCTCGAAAGGTAGTGCTTGGAACATCGAAACCTAACATTGGGCATACAGATGTTGTATCTGGAGTTGCTGGTCTCATTAAAACAGTTGAAGCACTTAAAGAAAAAGTTTTGCCTCCAGCAATCCATTTTACAAATGCAAGTAAGCAACTCAATTTGGATCAAACTAACTTTGAAGTGAATACAAAGCTAAAATCCTGGATGCCAAAGCAGGCTGTTCGATATGCAGGAGTAAGCTCATTTGGAATGGGCGGGACGAATGCCCATGTGATTTTACAAGAAGCTCCCAAGGCTAATGATGTTAGTATTCCGCCAATAAGTAGCCTTAATTATTTATTGCTTTCCGCAAAAAGTGTTACTTCTTTAAACAATATGATACAAGAGCTAGCTGAGTTTTTAATAACACGTCAAGATATGAAATTATCGGAGATTGCATATTCTTTACAAGTAGGTCGGCAAAGCTTTCAACATAGAGTCGCATTCGAATGTGAATCGGTCGCAGATGCCATTGCACAATGTGAAAATCCATCTAAACTAGAGAATAGCTTTTCTTCTGGTGTTGTTCAGGATTGGTTAGGAGGGAAAGAAATTGATTGGAAAGATTTATATAAAGACTTGATGATTCAAAGAGTTCCGCTACCTGGATATCATTTTGAAAAAGTTAAATACTGGGCTTGCCATGAGGCGTTGCAATTCCCTAAGTTTAAATCAGTGAGTACCAGTGAATCATCGACTAAAAGGCAGAAAAAAATAAATGTTGCTAAAATAAAGATCATTGTACAGGGAGTATTTGAGGAGTTCTTGTCTCTAGAAAATCCAAATATCGAGGATAGTTTCGAAGTTTTAGGCGGAGACTCATTAACGGCTTTGCTAATTACTCATGAATTAAATAAACTACTTAATCTTAAGTTGCCATTTTCTATCTTCGACAATAATTTATCTATACTCACTTTGAGTAGGTCTATTATGTTACATATAGAAAATCAATAAAGATTGATGATGATTAAATCTTGTTGGAATCAATATTGTGAAGCTGTAAAGAATGATGCTGTATTACTTGATGAAATGAAGCAGCAGTCTAAATTAGTATTTATCGAACATGCTCAACTAGCAACTTGGGCATTTGACTACTTACTTTATGAGCTTCAGAAGCGTGGAATCTTTGGTAATACAAGGAAAAAATACGGATTTTCTGAGCTTGTCAATATACTCCAAGTTTGTAGTCGACACGAATCACAATTACAAGCTATTTTAGAAATTTTTATCCGACGTAAAATAATTACAATAACAAATGCGCGTTATTCTTTATCAAGTGATAAAAACACAGTAACTGAGGCAACGTTGCTACAAGAGCAAGAAAAGTTGTTGGTAAAATCTCCTGTGCTAACTCAAAAGTTTCAGTTTATAAAAAAATTGCTTCAAGATTATCTGTATATTTTATCAGGGAAGGCTTCATTATTGCTTCATCTCTTTCCAAGTGGAGGTTTTAATGTGCTGGAAATGCTATATGCCTTGTCTCCTGAGGCTGCTTATTATAACCAAGTAGTTTCTTTAATGATGTTAAAGTTTATTACTCATTTAGCAACAGTATCTTTTACTACTCATAAAATTAGAGTATTGGAAATTGGTGCTGGAATTGGAGCCACATCTGTTGCTGTTTTAGAGTTACTTGACGGGATTAATTTAAGATACGAATACCATTATACAGATATTTCTTTAGCTTTTTTGCATCAAGGAAAAAAGAAGCTCATGATGTATAAGGATGATGTTAAGTTTTCTCAATTAAATATTGATGCTCTGTTAGAAGACAACAGTTTGCCACAGTTTGACGTTGTTATTGCTTCTAATTGTCTACACAATGCGACCTCACTGACAGAGGTCATGAAAGGTGTTTATAGTTTATTGAAAAGAAACGGTGTGCTTATTATTAATGAAGGGGTGCGTAAGTGTGATTTTTCAACTTTGATATATGGGCTCGCGACTGGTTGGTGGAATGCAAGGCATTGTAAAATTAGAATGAAAGGTTCTCCCTTGATTTCTACAGAAAAATGGCTGGGAGTTTTAGTTGATACAGGATTTAGTCAGTGTGTGTCTTTTGGTGAATTAACGAAGGAACCTGGTGTGAATCAGGATGTGATTCTTGCTCATAAGCTCTGATGCTAGAAACAATCAACTGTACAATATTATTTCATTGCTACAAAAACTAGAGTGATGCTTATACCCATCACCATTCAAGAAGCCGAATTTTAACTGCATGAATTTTGCAAAATTGAGATTTAAAAACTTTCGCAATAGCATGCTATTACTCGATTTTTTAAATCTAATTTTACTGAAATTCATTTTGTTAAAACTCCGGCGTCTTGAAAGGCGATGGGTATAGAGTCGCCATTCCACAGAAAATCCAAAAGATAAATGAAACTTGAGTTACTGTAAAGAAGCTAATGATCGCAGTTAATATTGCTGATCCAGCAATATTAAAGCTGCCCAGTAAAGCATTGCAAGCCCCTGCTGTTTTAGGAAATAACATCACGCCACTCGCAAAAGCATTTGGCAATATAAAAGCATTTAGTCCCACGATAATGAATAGAATACTTGTTAGTGAAAGTGTGCTCTGTATGTATGATGACGAGATTGCTGATAGTGCTGTAAGCATTATATTTAATCCAATAACCAGTAATAATTTATTTCTCATTGAAAAATGAGTGGTGAGCCGATTTATCAAGCTACCTGTCAATCTAACTTTAATCGAAAAGGGTTGAAATTTGTACTAAGGTCATAATGATCAGCCTTGTCCTTAGACTTTAAATATTTAACAATCAACCATGATGGAACGACTCCGAGCATTGCTCCCAGCATTTTAATTAAGAATCCTGAAAGCATCATATTGAGTAAATGTTCAAACCCATGTGTTGTGCCTGCAAAAGCAACTACATCAACACTGCATGATAGCGCCAGTTGTCCTATGGCTGTTGATCCTAATGCTCTCATAATGAAGCTGTGTTTAGTGTAAAGTATTTTCCATTTTGCTAGTAAGTAGATATTAACAAACTCCCCAACAAATATACCTACAACGCTTGCAAAAAAGAAGCGTATTGTTGGTAAAAATACAGTTTCATAGGCGGGTTGATTTAAAAAATAACTCGGATGTGCTGCTAGTGATATGATGGAAGTATATCCAGCAAATAATGCGGATATAAAAATCCCAAGCCAAATAAATAAACGAGGATAAACATAACCATATGTTTCTGCTGTAATATCATTCACCATAAATGTTAATGGGAAAATGAAAATCCCACCAGGAAGTACAAGTTGCCAAATTTTGACTTCGTAGTTAGCTGTTGCCATCGTTGCCAGAATACAGAATAAATAGGCTGCCAGTAAATAGTAAGTATATCGATAGCGTACTGTGAGTTTTTTAGGTAGTTCCATTAGTTGTATCCACTAATATAGAGGGTGTTGATAATAATTATTTTTTAATAAAAATGCCAGCAACACTTTCTCGTCCGTCTAGTAATAGTTGTTGAGGAAAATCATTTTTGCGATCCACATAATGCACCCTATCTATTATAAAACCATGCTGAGTTGATATTTTTGATAAGGTGTCAACATCAAACCAGTGTACTACTGTTGGTAAATCTTCGCTGAATCCAGATGATTCAAAATCACGTGGATTGTTAATAAACCCGGGGAAATCAATGTTATCTTGCTTTCGTTTTTCAAATTCAGGGATAAATTTTTGCCAGTTTTTTAGGAATGGAGTTTCCATTGTCACAAATAATTTCCCGTCTTTTTTTAACCAGTGATGAAAAAGTATGAATGCCTGTTTAATTTCAGCTGGTGTTAGAAAATGTAATACACGTGATGCATAAATTGAATGCAATGAATTGTGTTCAAATTGTAATGATAGAAAATCTCCTACAAGTAATTTTAAATGTGGGTGATTATCCAGCTTCTCTCGAATAATTTGCATGTGATTAGCATCTAAATCATTGCAATAAAGTTTAGCTCCTGAGTTAATAATTGCCGATGTATCGGTCCCAACTCCAGCTCCAATTTCAAGTGACCAGTAGTCATTTTGCGATTTTGCGTCTGTAACAAATTCACTCACCATTGGGTCAACAGTTAAGCGTGCGAAGCCTGTGTTGTTTAATGTTTTTTTGAAGTTTTTCATGGTTGATCCTCGTGTATGATTTTTTATGAAGTATTAATAATATGTATGAGGTGTTACCAAGCCTGCTCAACCCACTGCCTCATCGCATACCAAAACGATCCTGAAGGTTGCCATGTTTTCTTCAGCGTCTGTGTTTCAGGATCATAGCGGTACACAATAATACCATTGTCCCATGCTTTTCCCATTACGAGAATATGATTTTTCCACGAAGTATCGATGGATTGATCACGCGTATAATCAGTCACGCTTGGCATTGGATTTTTGCCGAGATTGATGTATTTGAGGGGCTTTGGGTTGCCTAGTTTGTAGAGGATGGCGTATGGGATGTAAGTTGTAAAACGTAAATAATGAGTTTTATCTATAAATTTAATTGCAAGCACTGCATTTGCATTGACCGCATCAAATGATGTTGGTTGTGAAAGCAATCCTGTTTTATTACAAATGAGTTTTCCATTTATCATTTTAGTCAGTCCAAAATTCAAGTCCCATAGCCTTTGTATCTTATTGCTTTCTAAGTCAAAGTTAAATAAAGCACTGCCTTCATCTCCACTCAAAATATATTGACCATTGGGGCTAAATATCGCGATAGTTTTGGAAATATTTTTCTGATAGTCGTGTAGTTGTTTGCCTGCTAGATTATAAAGCAGAACATGATCAAAGCTGGAAGCTAGCAGTTTGTTTTTGTGTAAAGATAGATTGATTAATTTTTGTGCACCTAAAAAATCACCAGATAACATGTTGATAGTTGACGTCAGCTTGCCATTATGAAATCGATATATCTTACTGTCTTCACTATTTCCATAATAGTTAGATAAGTTGCTGTCTATTATTTGTCCATAAGTGGGGAATTTTGGATTAAAATGTGTGATGATTTTGCCATTGATACTTTGGATATAAACCTCATTGGTTTTGTCATTTTGCCACATAAAGTTATGTGTGTTGTGAATAAAGTAAGCACTATAAATATTGGCAGGATAATCAATTACCTTTGATGTTTTCTCTTTGATATTCCACAATACTACTCCACGAGAATCATTGGTTGAAATTGCATATTGACCGTCTGAACTAACGCTAATAACTTGTACTTGCCCATAACGAGAGTTAAGCCATATATGCCAGCACGTAAGCACTATTGGTATGAGTGCTAATGACCATAAGATGCTTTTTTTTATTCTATAGTAAACTGGATTCCAGATTTCTCGGGAATGACGGAAATAAGAGATGGTTTTGTAAGTGTATCTTGCTAATGAAGAAAATAATGCGGTGTTAATCATTTTTTGCTCGCTAATTTTTTGTATCTACCGAATGTATGCAGTCCTTCTCCTCCAATAATATAACGTTCATAAACATGCTTCATCATATCAGCACTGGGGTAGTGCATGTCAGAGTGACTTTTTAGCCAGTCTTTTTGGTTTCCATCGATATATTTATTTTTCAAAATATGTAGAATCGTATTCTTATCAGCACCGTGATATCCCATAGCCCCTCTAGGCTCAACATGCGGACACAAGAACGCAGTCATCACAAAACAGGCGACACGCTCGTGTATCGGACACCATTCCTGACTGGGTTTATAGCTCCCATCTTCCAACTGCTTGCCCATCATTTCTTCATAGTTTTTATTAATAACATCGATTAATTCAGCTTTTTTGATGGTGAATTGTGCTTCAGTATATGCAATGGGCGTTTCCCATAACCAATCGAGTTTGTTGGATAGATATAACCACATGAGTTTGCTAATGCTTACAAAAGCTTTGGGGTAAAAATGTTTGAGTACGCTGACTTGGGTTTCAAGATCTATATCGATTGGGTTATGGTTGATATCCACATAACGCTCTCCTGCTTTTTGTGCATAGGCTTTGATAAATGCAGGATATAGTTTCTGTTGTTGTTTACAGTCAGTGATGATTTCATTCAGTGGATAGCGCATCAGATTGGCTGCATTATATAGGCTGGTTGCTTGATTGCTGTTTTTTAGTATGGTCTTGTCGGTTTCCCAAATAGCCGCTTCGGTGATAGCAATCGCAAACCCTGCATTTTGATCTTCAAATTTCTGTACGATACTATCACTGTGTCCCATGGCTCCCAACACATTATCATGCTGGCTATATAATACGGTCACTTTTTTCATCGCTTTGTAGGCATTCGGAAAGTAGTAATACTTTGCCGCAATCGGGTCTTTAGGCTTCTCTGTCGCAAAGCTGTTGTCAGGTATTGCCGCTTCCCACATGAATACATGGTTGAGTCCGTTGGTATATTTGTCTTGTTTACCGAGTTGTTCTAGGATGTTCATCAACACCAAATTACCTAAAGAATGAGCGATGATGTTAACTTCTATTTTCTGCTCAAGCAATTGCTCGATGAGTTTAGTTGCCAGTAGGGCTGGATATTTGGCATATTGTACGTCCGCCATGTAATCATTGACGCTGCGTGGTGATCCTTGCCATGCAATGCCAATGATTCTGCCGTATCGACTGTAATCTTTGCCGTCAAATTCTCCGCTGGCTTGGTTGAGGCTGTTTTCAATATTGAGCCACCAGTTATGCGCGCCGTCACCGTTGCGTTGTTGCTCTTCTCGATATAAATCATATTGGTTATCATCGTTTTCACTTTGATCAGCAAATGTTCCAAAGGGTACGTTAAAGCCATGAATGAATATCGTCACATTGCCGATGGCTTTGAGTTGTGCCAGTTCTTTGGATGATAATAAAGTCGTACGGAAGCGATTGTTGTTGACTTGTGCGATGTCGTAGTAAGATTCACTGGCTTGCAGTGCTTGATGATCAGAATCAGTCAGTTGATAGCCATGATCTTGCAAGCATTGAGCAAAGCTGTGTGCTTCACCAATGCGGTAATCACGATGAGTGGATGCAGGTAAAATCGTGAGGGTGACGGTGCGTTCTATTTTGCTTTGATTGTTGTGCGTATCCACTGTGTTCTGACATTTTGCATCATCTGCCTCTATTTGTATGTGGTTGGTTGGCAAGCAAGCTGTTTGGTCAATGCCAATACAATGCACACTCAACTGAGGTGTTGGTTGATTGCTTTCTGTGAGGTGAATCTGCATGCTTTGGTTCAGATCAACATCGCTGATTTTAATCAATCCATCGCTGATGATACCCTCGCTGACGATTTTCCATGTCGTCACGCTAGTTGATAGGGATGCTTTAAAATCAATTTGTTTGATTTGATAGCGGTAATTCAAAGATGATAGGTCATTTGTTTTTTGTGGTAGCTTATGGTTAAGCTGTATCGTTAATTGATGATTTTGAGCGGTGATTCCGTCTGCACCGAGGGTGAGTTGTGCAATATCTTCTGGTAGTTGTACTGCATCTACGGCTTGCCATGGATGCGCTTGTCCTACAGTCGGTAAAAAATTGGTTTTACCTTGCTTGCTCACTGCGCCATTGAGTGCAATGCTATTACCATAAAGTTGTACTGTGCCATTAGGGAGTAAACAAATCCCGCTTTTTCCTTGTCCAATATGCAACGGTGCATCGCCACTGCCTTGGATGGTGATTTGATTGCCCGCTTGAATCAGGTGAGATGATTGCATGCTATGACTGACATGTTGTTTACCGTGAGTCAGTTGGGCAATATCCTGTATGGTTTCGAGTTGATGGGTGCCTGCTGCTTGTTCAATATGATCGCCATCGGTTTGAGTTTTGATATCACCTTGTGCTTTTTGTTGCAGGGTATCGGCTTGTGTTCGTAGATTGCCACCACTGTGTTGAATTTGAGCTTGCACACTGTGATGTTGATGGTTGCCATCGATCTGGTGAATGATATTGGCATCACTTTGGTGTTCGATATTTTGTTGGGCGCGATGATGAATGCTTCCTTTTTTGCTTTGTATTTTTAATTGATGTTGTTGTGGTGTAGCATCCATTAGTAATTGATTTTCATCATGAGCAGTACCTAATGACAACTTAGGTGCCGTGGGCGTGTCGTCCATCAATAAAGTTTGTCCCTGATGGCTTCTGATGAGGTTTTCATAAGGGTTGTGACAGGTGGTGACGCTCGGTTGTGCTGCATTACTCACCGCGCCCATAATATAAGCTTGGGTTGGGTCACCATTGATGCAGTCAATCAACACTTCAGTGCCGTTTTGTAGTGGAAAGTGAGCGCCGATGGCTTGTCTGTATAAGTTCAGATAGAAATGAGACAAATTTGCAAAAATAAAAAAAGACCTCGAGAATTGAGTTGAAATAAAGCAAAACACGAGGTCATTATGCAAATCAAAGGACTGCACAAGTCGATTTATAAACTATATGGATATGGACGTAAACAAGAAGTTTTAATTGAATACCGAAAAAAATATCAAACCATAGTCAGTCAGTGGGAGCGTCTGAAAAAAGCAGGCACCAATGAGAAAGAAATCCCTTCATTTGTAGGTTGCTCAAGAGCAACGTATTATCGATCTCGAAAAATATTGATCGATTTAGAACGCGGTAAACTACCACCATCAAAAGCTAGGATTAGGCGAAACAAACCGAAATGGGGTGAGGCAGAAAAACAGTTAGTGCTTGGTGTTCGCAGAGAAAACAGCAGCTATGGCAAGTTTAAAATAACCCATATATTGAAACGAGAGCATCAGTTACAGATGAGTGAAAGCACAGTAGGCAGGATATTGAAACACTTACTAAGAAAAGGCGTGATCACCAAATCTCTATCAGCACAGCGGGCAAAAAAGAAACGTAATTTCACTAAAAGTTATGCTAAGCCTTGGCAGTTCAAAAAATATGAACAAATGAAGTTAGGTGAGCATGTTCAAGTAGATCATATGACAGTACGCCACAATGGAGTAACGGTGAAGCATTTTCAGGCATGGGAGCGTAAAAGCAAATACATTGGAGCGCAGATTTACACCAATGCTAGCAGTAAGTCAGCTAGAAAGTTTTTACTCGAGCTGATAGAGCAAGCTCCGTTCGAGATCTTGTCGATACAGGTTGATGGAGGATCAGAGTTCATGGCTGAATTTGAGGATGCTTGTCGACAGCTGAATATACCGTTGTATGTTTTACCGCCAGCTAGCCCAAAGAAAAATGGAGGCGTAGAAAGAGGTAACCGAATTTTTAGAGAAGAGTTTTATGCCAAGCCTTCACTTGCAGATTCACTGGGAGCAATTCGCAATGATCTTAAAGTTGCTGTGGCTAAATATAATGATTACAGACCGCATTTTTCTCTTGCAGGCTTAACTCCTTTGGCTTACATTGGGAAACATAATTCCCGAGGTGATTGTTTGTCTCAAACCACCTGAACCTATACATGTCCATCAACTGGATTGCTTTAGTGATTAAAACCCTGTAAAATATAGCGTCACCTCAATTAGATTGTGATTACACATGGAATTGGAACTATCAGAAACTTGCTTTTCCCAATTCATTGAAATGGAAGATACTCGTTTAACAAATCATAATTTTCGTCATGAATTATCTGATATTTTAATTATTTCTACATTAGCAACAATCTGTGGAGCAGACGGCTGGGTAGAAATAGAGAAGTTTGGTAAAGCTAAAGAAGATTGGCTGCAAACGTTCTTAAAGTTACCTTATGGAATTCCATCACACGATACATTTGGAAGAGTTTTTGCACTAATAGATCCCAATGAGTTTAATAAATGCTTTGAGAGTTGGATACAATCCTTAGAGATTGACTTAAAAAAAGAAATCATAGCACTAGATGGCAAAACACTTCGAGGCTCAGGGAACAAAAGAAAAGGTGAGCCTGCATTGCATTTAGTGAGTGCATGGGCTGCTAACAATAGAGTATTACTAGCCCAAGTAAAAACAGAAGAGAAATCTAACGAAATTACAGCAATACCTGAGTTACTCAAGAAGCTCGACATTACTGATAGTGTTGTAACTATAGATCCAATGGGTTGCCAAACTGCTATTGCCAAGCAAATACACAGGCAAGGTGCTGACTATGTATTTTCCCTTAAAGAAAACCAGAAAACGCTTTATGACAATGTGAAATCAATTTTCCTTCAGGCTGAAGTGAATAAGACGAAGCAATACAAGAATATGTTGCACCTACGCAGAGTGGAAAAAACAAAAGATCATGGGCGAACTGAAACAAGAAAATATACACTTTTATCAGCTAGAGACGATTTAAACTTTGAATTGCGATGGCCTGCCATGCGTGGGCTTGGTAAAGTTGAAATTAAACGAGTTACTAACCATCAGGTTGAGCATTCTACTCGCTATTTTATTACCAGCTTAGAATATGAAGATATCGATTTATTTATGCAATCAGTCAGGAAACATTGGCATATAGAAATTGACTTGCACTGGTCTTTAGATGTGAGCTTTCGTGAAGACTTAAACCAAACATGGAATCCAAATGCAGCAGAAAACCTTGCATTAATTCGGCGTATTGCGTTCACTCTCTTGAAACAAGAAACGTCACATAAAAATGGCATCAGTTGCAAGCGTAAAAGTGCAGGATGGGATCACAAATATTTATTAAGAGTTATGGGTGCTAGTCACCAAAGACTGGCGATGAAATGTGTATCCTGATGAAAAAATATATTTTTTAAATGCGAAGGAGTAATGATGATAAAAGAAGCATTAAAAGTGAGCTATGGAAAAAAACTAACGGGTATTGGCTTATTAATTAGTACTGTTTGTATACCCTTATATGCTGGACAATATACTCTAGCAAAGCTACCGTCTCCCAATTTTCAATGGCAATCTAGCCCATTTATTGATGTTGGTGTCGGAATGGGAAATATAAGTAGTAATAATGCCGTATCAACAACTGAAACAACAAGTATGAGCAATGTAAACCTAGGTGTTAGTTTTGCTACTTATAGAAGATTACATTTTAGCGGTAGTATTGGAATAATTTCTGGGAAGGATGTGCTTGTTAAGTATACAAATACGTCAACAGGCTCTACGGATACTTCTTTAAAAGCTCTATCTGCTCTTAATGTAATGCTTGGAATTCAAACTGATATTACTAAAAGATTTTATGCCACAACTTCTTTAGGGATGTTGTATCAGAGAGTTGAAGGGCTTAACAATCAAAATAGTTATCAACCAGCATATAAGCTAGGTATAGGCTACAGATTTAATACCAACATTAGCGCTGAATTAAGTTACTTTGGTAGTTATGCAGATCATATTACAATTAAGAACAATACTAACATCAATGGTGGGTTACGTTACAATGCTGGATTATTCAGCTTGCGTTACTCAGTTTAGACAAATTAAATAAATATTTAAGAGGATATTAAAATGAATAACTTTAACAAAATTACTTTTTCCGCTGGATTAATTGCACTTTCTTTTTCTACAAGCTTAGTGGCTGCTGATTGTGCAACTCTGGGTGGTGCAATTAGCAATGGAGTGGCAACCCAAGCTTATGCTCAATGTGAAGATAGCGCCTTGTCAACTGTAGAAAATAGGACAGGAATCAGACAGTTACCAAGTGGTAGTAATATATCACTTTCTGGTTCAAGAAAATTTACAGTGAATTTTGATTGTAATACATCATCAAGTGGATGTAGAGTTGACGGAGGTAGCTCTCCCCAAACCTCTGTTAGCTTGGCAAACTTTTTTTCTGACATAAGAACGGCAGATGTATCCATCATATGTAATTTTTATGTCAATCCAGCTAATGTCAGCAACCCAGCTAATGATATATCTCAAACCGCTAATAGCATTAGAGTCCTCAGTCTTAATAGATATATTAATACAACAGGTGCTATTAACACAGATCACCCTGAAAAAATAGATACAGCTCCAGATAGAACAACAGCAATCACTAGTATCTCTGCACATGGATCATACACACATGCTACCACTGCTGATCAGATGATGTACTGGAATGAGCCAGCTACTGCTAGCTTGGCACAATTCAGTCTACCTACATCAACTAGTGTCGACTATACAGCTACTTGTGTTGTAACTGCTAACAATATTGTGTACACAAGCTAGATAAGGAGATTATATGAAAATATTATTTTCATTATTGGCGCTACTCTCTATGTGATCCTGTCCCCCAAAATGAGACATGAAAGTCACGCGACTTTATCAATCTGAATAATACGTTCAAATTGATCTGGAGTCACGTAATTAATGGCGCTATGACGCCTACACGTATTAAAATAGGCTTCAATATACTCAAAGATGGATGATCTAGCTTGCTCCCTAGTGACATAATTTTCTTGGTAAACAAGCTCCACCTTTAAAGAATGGAAGAAGCTTTCACACGCAGCATTATCATAGCAGCAACCTTTAGCACTCATAGAAGATATCAACCCATGTCGCTCTAGCTTTAGGCACTAAACCCATTACTTGCATACGTTTACTCACTGTTTGGCGCTTGATCGGGAATGCATGGTCATCTTTTATTTCTTCCATAATTCTGGTTGAGCCGTAACGCCCTTTATGTTCAGCAAAGATCTTCATTATCAGGTGATCTGCTTTCTGATAATGCTTGTCTCTAGCGCTATAGGGAGTGCGCAACCAACGATAGTAGGATGATGTGCTCACGTTTAACATCTGTGCCATCAGGTCTACACGACAGGCATGACGATTGTTTTTAATGAATGCGTATTTCACAGCTTTTCGCTCGCAAAATACGCTGCCGCCTTTTTTAGTATGTCTCGCTCCTGCTCCGTGCGCTTCAGTGCTTTTCGCAGTCGTTTGACCTCTGACTCTAGGGATTTGATTTTACTTTTCCCTGCCTGTGTGCTTGCTGTTTCTGGCATTGTTTTTTTCACCCATGCGTATAATGTCTTGTAATGAATACCTAAGTTCTTAGCTAATTTGCTGATAGGCTCATCTGATTCCAACGCCAGTTTAACGCTTTCTGTTTTAAATTCCTCGCTGTATGTTTGATATCGACCCATTTTGGTTCTCCTGTTCTATTTTTTGGAGTCCCATTTCGGGGTACAAGATCATTTGAGTATTGGTACTGGTATTGGTGGATATGATCATGGTCAGAGCATGACATAAGCTAAGCTTTGGTCAATAAGGGTTGAGAGGGTTAATGATAGCGACATCCAATTTGACAGTGTTGTTTAACCAGTTCTTTGTGGAGTTGGATCGCTCCTGTTACATTGAACTGTTGTATTAAGTGATGCTGAATCGATTGAGCATGCTGGGTATCGATCTCCATCGATTTTGCGATAATGGCTAAATTCTTCTCGGAAAGGAAATGCCATAAAAAATGACTTTGTTTGGCTGAGAGTTGGATGCTGGACTTGTCGATGATGGCATAGAATCTGTGATGTTGAGGTTGTGAGGGCATGCTGATTCTCCGAGTTGTGTATTGATTGACGACCTCCACCCCGTCTATCGATTCTATTTATAGTGACATTCGTTGTTTGAATTGTGACAATTGGTGAGCGAGTAGTGACTTCTATAGATTAAATCCCAAAAAGTCTCTTAAGTTCAGATTCGGCTGAGCTAATTTGTAGCTCAGTAGCCCTATTAATACCTGCAGCTTCAAGGATTGAAACAACCAAGTAATTTCGTTTTTGCGATCTTGACAAAATAGAGTTGAGTGTTGACTTATTTTTTATAAATTGACATTGTTTTTGCATTTTGGATATCTCTTATGTTGGAACATACACACAATAATTTATATATATTCCTAAGTTAATTTACAATACCTCCCACACGCCAACAGTAAAACATAAGATTAATTTAGGTTACATCTTCAAATTAGCCATCGAATTTTCTAGCTTAATTCACAACTAATTATCACATATGTTATATTTGAATTTTTCAAGATATTTAAAAGAGCACCACAACATGAATACAAATAAAACCAAGCTAACAGCAATAATGAGGAAAAAGTGTCCAAATTTTTGCTCAATCGAAACAGGTGCTAGTTTTGCAAGAATACCTGAAAAGTATCCAGATAACGCCAATGAAAAATAATAACATCCCATTAATAATCCTCGATACTTTTTGGCAGCATACATACTAATTATTTGGATAGAAACTGGGATAACACATAATTCGCCAATAGCTAAAAAAAGATTAGCTAAGACTAATAAAATAAGAGCATATTCACCAATCAAGTGATGACTATATGCACTGATTGAAAAAAACATGAAGCCAATAGCTGTTGCGATCAACCCCATTAGCATTTTTTTCGTTAGATAATGAAAAGACTGTCCATCTTTTATGAAAAATTGATGCATCCACGCTATAATGGGGGTAATTATTAACAAAAATACTGGTTCTAAAGAACTAAACCAAGTCGCAGGTATGCTCCAACCAAAAAGCATTGTTTTAACATCATTGTGAATGAATATAATAATGGAGGCATATAACTGAAGATACACGGAGAAAAAAATGATACTGCATATCATTGGAACTATGATCAATGCTGTCTTCTCACGTTCGTGCTCTGTCAGTTTTGTTATCATTTGTAATAAATACACCATGCATAACAGCAATGCTGGTATAAATAAAACCATGATTGGAATCTCACCAGATATCACAAGGTATGTTGCAATTAGCATACAAAATAGAATGAATATTGACTTCATATTACTGTATTGATCAGTAGGTGCAAGTGTACTCTTTGTTGTGCGCTTAACAGCCAGCAAAATGAACACATTAATCAATATTACTATGCTGCTAAAAACAAATCCAATACGGTAGTCATGCATGACTAGAGAAAATCCATAAAGTATTGGTCCTAATATACTGCCTGAGCTACCAATGGTATAAAACCAAGTAAATGCTTTATCACTTAAAGCAGGTGATTCTTTATATAAATCTCCAACCATACAGGAAGTGACTGGTTTAATTAATCCAACTCCAACAATTAAAAAAGCCATTGCTATATACACCCAATGAAGTTGAGTTGATATAAATAAAATTACATTTGCAATCAACATAAAGATTACACCATAAAGAACAGATTCAAACTGTGACAACCATTTATCTGCAATGATTCCACCGATAACACATAGACCAAACGTTAGTGCAGAATATTGCCCATAAGTTGCATAACTCGCATCTAAGCTTAAATGGAACGAGTTGACCAAATAAAGCACCAGCAAAGATTGCAGCCCATAATAACTCAATCGATCACAAAATTCTGTATATGAAATAGCAAGAAATTTAAAATTATGTAATAGCTTCATTTTTGATTTTTTCAGCTTATTGATGGGGAAATAAGAGAGGCGAAATACAGCAACGCATTACTCCATGATTTACAATAAGCGCTTGTTAAAGATGCAAATTTTTCAACTTCTTGATCTGTTGTCACGCTTAAACAGACACCATCAATTTGACTATTAGCCATTTCGTGATGTACAGACTCAGAGTTCACATGTGCAGTAATCCATGTTTTATCTTTATCTGCAGGGAACAACTTTTTGCCTTTATGCTCAAGATTTCCAAATAAATTTAAAAATGACTTGGAGATATCAAGCGCAATAGCCTCAACAACACGTATTTGCACCATAGCTCCCAGTGGTTCAGATGCTAATAATTTCATATGCTGCAGTAATTCGTTTACTTCAGTTGAATATTCAAATCTCCCATCATAAAAAGGAGTAAGCTTTGACAATACTTGATTCTCCCACCACTTATAGTGCACTCCTGCGACACCACGAGGAGCAACTTGTTTAAAATTGATGTGTGCATTACCTAAATCATCCTGAATAATTGAAAAAGCAGTTTGTAATGCCATTAATTTGCAGATAGAACTTCTTCGATTCATCATTTCATTCGCCATCACACCTAAACTTGAAATGGTAGTGTATAAAAATGTTTTGGTGATTTCAGCCCAATTTTTAGCTATCAAAAAAGCACTATTAATGTTCAACGTTTTTTTTGATTTCAGATAAAATAAGTGATTCTCCCTCAAATTATTCAAAGCAAGAATATCATCAACCTGAGAATTAATGCGCATAGAAGCATTATAGTTAATCACATCAGTCATATTTTCCTCCGCAAATCTATAAAAAAGTTCTCATAGAAAAATCTCAGTTCCTCAGATTAGTCAATTGACTAAACCATAATATATATAATAAAGCTATATGCCATCATTTTTGTTTTTTTGAAATTGAGATGCAACCTTTAAAAAAAGGCGAATACTCAGCAAATAGTTGCTCATTAGATATGTTCAAATCAGTACAGAATTTAGGATTTAACTGTAAAATGGCTGATGAAGGATTAATATCTCCAGCGGTACTGTTATCAGTATGAAAATAGTTAAATTCAATTCTTTCAGCTAAATCATACAATGGTGTGTTTTCGATTTCTAAGTTCCCTTGTAGTATTTCACTGATGAGTACATTCATAATATATTTCACTTCTTGCATATCCTGCATGATACTAGATGAGCGACGAGATTTTGGAGAAAAAAACATCGTTGTTGGTATTTGGAAAGAGTAATATGCAACTTTGTCACTATCCAACAAAAAGTTCTCACCATGTAAAATCACAGGATCATATTTTTTTAATCCATACACATCAATATAAGCATTCTGAATTCCAGTGATTGGAGCAGTTGAATCATCAATAGCAGGAGTAAAAGCAGGAACATCACCTTCACTAATAGCAACAAGATGTTGCACAGTATCTGCTAAATATGGGTTTGGTCTTAAATTGCGATAGTCTTGAGCTAACGAAAAAGCAAAATTAAAAATAAACTGATTTCTTCGGTATGCAGAACTTTTCCAAACCGTTTTAAAAAGATATAAATAAAATTCATTCCATGCTGGATCACCACGTGTTTTCTCAATCCAACTTCTTGAAAAGAAAATTAAAGATGATTTCCAGGGGGAAGTGAACTCTGTGCTATTAGCTAAACTGGTAAAAAGCTCCCAATGATCAAATAAACGGGCTGGAATCGATTGTGTTATATGATAGTGTTGCATTAAAGCATGATGGGAGGCAGAGTTTGTAATCTTTGGAACCATGCATATAGACCTAGAACCAGAGCTAATACACCAAAATTTCCCTGTATGGTAAGATTTTTCTTCTTCCAATACTCGCCACAAAGAAATAAGCCTGCCTTCACCGACAGTTGATGATGGAATAATCCTATCTTTACCAGTCATAAAGGCTTCTATTTTATTCTCTACCACAAGTCCTAAAGGAATCGTACCGCAGTAACTTAAATCAAACTGTAGTGATTTCGGCAAAGAATCGTCAAGAATAGAGACCATTTCATCATTTTCGTTAGGCACTTGAAATTCCCCATGATCAACAATTAATGCACCATAAGGATATTGAACTGTATATAAATAAAAGTCATCATTAACATCAAGCCTATCGATGATTTGAGCCAACTCCTTATTAACAGAGGAAAAGGTAGTTCGGGCATCACTCCAAGAATGACGACTAATTGATTTAGACAGCTCCATATATAATAACTTTAAAATCACCTAAAGATTAATGATTTGAATTTCTAAATAATCACATAAAAATATGTATACTGCAACTAAATTAATTGCCCTAGGACATTTATTGATAAAATCTCTGAAGATAAAGCATCGGAAGGACATGACTCACCTGATAAAATAATTGAAACGCTATATGATCCGCTCCAAGTATCGCCATATTATTATAATTTTTATGAAAAACATCACTAACTGCCGCATATTCTGCTGCCTGAGAAAGAAACAAGTCAATATATTCTACATCTGAGCTTTTCTCTCCATACCACCTTGTATAAAGCTTCTTTCGAGTTAATGCTAATTTAGATAATTCTGTATTTGATAACTTAATGCCACCAAAGTTTCGAACTTCGAATTGATCTGAATAAGTATGATATAATATTTCCCATTTTTTTTCCCCACCACACAAATCAAGTAAACTCACAACTTCAACAAAGCAGGGGGATTGCTTTTTTATCGCAACCATACTTGCTCTCATTTTTTGCTGAAATATGGTCTTAGTTGTGCCTAATCGCATTAAGTTTTTTGCTGAAAGTGATTCATAGTCTGCCATAACAATCACTGGTACATACTTAATACGTAACTTGCTAAAACAATCAACCATATATGGAAGGGAATCAATAATTCGCTTTGCAATCACACCAACGCCATTATGAACATCTGTAAATGTATGTAAATATGGAGACAGGTGATCACCTGTACTAATCACGGAATAATCTGGGCAAACAAGAGATACTGAGCATAAGATTTCACCATCAAGTCCTTTTTTCAACCACTTTATCAGCCGGTCTGCATCAATAATACTAGGGTATACTACTTGAAGATCACGTAAGAGTGTTGTGAGCATTTTAGAAATATTCAACGGAAAATGATTCGAGCACAAACATGATTGATTGCTTTCTTGCTCATCGTCAAAATCAATATCAACAATCAATAAACTTAAGAGGGATACATCTTCTTTTTTGTATTTTGGCTTAATAAATTCAAACTTTCCGTCATTTTCTAGCACTTGAAACCGAGGATGTCTATCTTGTATGATTTTATAAAATACCATATTACGTAAAGCATGGTCATTAACATTTATTGTCTTTGCATACTCATTATACTGGGTAATCAACCCTCGGAGTTTTCGATGATTAATGCAAGTAGGCAAGCTCAGGAAATCTATAGGCAAACCATTTCGAATTCTATTTAAGATAACAACACTATCTCTTGCTTTAATCAATGTATTTCTCATAACATGACCACAACTAAAAACTTTAAATACTCAGCAATTCAAATATCAACTCAACTATATCACTCATAAACACAAGCAACAACAGCATATAACTTTTGCTTTTTACCATTTTTCAGATGACAGAATCAAGAAACTCTTATAGCAATCCCAGTGTAACTGAGGAATTTTTTTACTCTGCTATGTTCAGCTTTTTCAATTGTTCAAACCACTGCCTCATCGCATACCAAAACGACCCTGAAGGTTGCCAGATTTTTTTCAGTGTCTGTGTTTTAGGGACATAGCGGTACACAATAATACCATTGTCCCATGCTTTTCCCATTACGAGAATATGATTTTTCCACGAAGTATCGATGGATTGATCACGCGTATAATCAGTCACGCTTGGCATTGGATTTTTGCCGAGATTGATGTATTTGAGGGGCTTTGGGTTGCCTAGTTTGTAGAGGATGGCGTAAGGTACATTGGTGGTGAAACGTAGAAAGTGAGTGCCATCGATAAATTTCATTGCTAACACGTTTGAACCTGCTAATTCTTTATATTGCGTCATCCAAGGCCATTTAAAATCATTGGGGCGTTTAATCAATCCAGTTGTGTCAAATTTTGTAATTGCTCCATATTTATTGTACGCAATTGCTTTGCCACAGCAAATTAACCATGCTTTTTGTATTTTTCCAATGGATGTGTTGATTGTGAATAAGTTACTATTTTCATCCCCGCTGATAATATATTTCCCATCAGGACTAAAAATAGCTGTGGTTTTAGAAACATTCTTTTGATAGTCATGTATTGGTTTTCCCGATAAAGTATAGAGCATAACATCCACAAAACTAGTGGCTAATAATCTATCTTTATTTAAGTAAAGATTAATTAATTTTTGTGAGCCTAAAAAACTGCCGTAAGGCACCTTAGTTTTAAATATCTGTTTGTCATTCTTAAAACCATATAGATAACCGTCTTCATCATTGGCATAATAATTAGACAAATTGTTATTAATCACTTGCCCATAAGTTGGGAATTTAGGATTAAAGTGTTTGATTATTTCTCCATTGATACTTTGGATATAAATCTCATTGGTTTTGTCATTTTGCCACATAAAGTTATGTGTGTTGTGAATAAAGTAAGCACTATAAATATTGGCAGGATAATCAATTACCTTTGATGTTTTGTCTTTGATATTCCACAATACTACTCCACGAGAATCATTGGTTGAAATTGCATATTGACCGTCTGAACTAACGCTAATAACTTGTACTTGCCCATAACGAGAGTTAAGCCATATATGCCAGCACGTAAGCACTATTGGTATGAGTGCTAATGACCATAAGATGCTTTTTTTTATTCTATAGTAAACTGGATTCCCGATTTCTCGGGAATGACGGAAATAAGAGATGGTTTTGTAAGTGTATCTTGCTAGTGAAGAAAATAATGCGGTGTTAATCATTTTTTGCTCGTTAATTTTTTATATCTACCGAATGTATGCAGTCCTTCTCCTCCAATAATATAACGTTCATAAACATGCTCCATCATGTCAGCACTGGGGTAGTGCATGTCAGAATGACTTTTTAGCCAGTCTTTTTGATTGCCATCAATATACTTTGGTGTAAGTTCATTTCTAATTTCAGGGCGAATACCAACATACCCCATAGCCCCTCTAGGCTCAACATGCGGACACAAGAACGCAGTCATCATAAAACAGGCGACACGCTCGTGTATCGGACACCATTCCTTGCTGGGTTTATAGCTCCCATCTTCCAACTGCTTGCCCATCATTTCTTCATAGTTTTTATTAATAACATCGATTAATTCAGCTTTTTTGATGGTGAATTGTGCTTCAGTATATGCAATGGGCGTTTCCCATAACCAATCGAGTTTGTTGGATAGATATAACCACATGAGTTTGCTAATGCTTACAAAAGCTTTGGGGTAAAAATGTTTGAGCACGCTGACTTGGGTTTCAAGATCAGTATCAATTTGATTGTTGTTGATATCCACATAACGCTCTCCTGCTTTTTGTGCATAGGCTTTGATAAATGCAGGATATAGTTTCTGTTGTTGTTTGCAGTCAGTGATGATTTCATTCAGTGGATAGCGAATCAGATTGGCTGCATTATATAGGCTGGTTGCTTGATTGCTGTTTTTTAGTATGGTCTTGTCGGTTTCCCAAATAGCCGCTTCGGTGATAGCAATCGCAAACCCTGCATTTTGATCTTCAAATTTCTGTACGATACTATCACTGTGTCCCATCGCCCCCAACACATTATCATGCTGGCTATATAATACGGTCACTTTTTTCATCGCTTTGTAAGCGTTAGGGAAGTAATAATGCTCGGCAGCGATAGGGTCTTGAGGCTTCTCTGTGGCAAAGCTGTTGTCAGGTATTGCCGCTTCCCACATGAATACATGGTTGAGTCCGTTGGTATATTTGTCTTGTTTACCGAGTTGTTCTAGGATGTTCATCAACACCAAATTACCTAAAGAATGAGCGATGATGTTAACTTCTATTTTCTGCTCAAGCAATTGCTCGATGAGTTTAGTTGCCAGTAGGGCTGGATATTTGGCATATTGTACGTCCGCCATGTAATCATTGACGCTGCGTGGTGATCCTTGCCATGCAATGCCAATGATTCTGCCGTATCGACTGTAATCTTTGCCGTCAAATTCTCCGCTGGCTTGATTGAGGCTGTTTTCAATATTGAGCCACCAGTTATGCGCGCCGTCACCGTTGCGTTGTTGCTCTTCTCGATATAAATCATATTGGTTATCATCGTTTTCACTTTGATCAGCAAATGTTCCAAAGGGTACGTTAAAGCCATGAATGAATATCGTCACATTGCCGATGGCTTTGAGTTGTGCCAGTTCTTTGGATGATAATAAAGTCGTACGGAAGCGATTGTTGTTGACTTGTGCGATGTCGTAGTAAGATTCACTGCCTTGCAGTGCTTGATGATCAGAATCAGTCAGTTGATAACCATGATCTTGCAAGCATTGAGCAAAGCTGTGTGCTTCACCAATGCGGTAATCACGATGAGTGGATGCAGGTAAAATCGTGAGGGTGACGGTGCGTTCTATTTTGCTTTGATTGCGGTGTTGTTCATGCGTCATTCCGTGCGAAGTCGCAGACTCTAGGTGTGAAAAATACACCAAACTCACAAAGTGAGTTCATAGATCCTGTGACCACGCGTAGGGTAACGCTAGAAATGTGTAGCTACAACTAATCTTAATCATAACGACATCCAATTTGACAGTGTTGTTTAACCAGTTCTTTGTGGAGTTGGATCGCTCCTGTTACATTGAACTGTTGTATTAAGTGATGCTGAATCGATTGAGCATGCTGGGTATCGATCTCCATCGATTTTGCGATAATGGCTAAATTCTTCTCGGAAAGGAAATGCCATAAAAAATGACTTTGTTTGGCTGAGAGTTGGATGCTGGACTTGTCGATGATGGCATAGAATCTGTGATGTTGAGGTTGTGAGGGCATGCTGATTCTCCGAGTTGTGTATTGATTGACGACCTCCACCCCGTCTATCGATTCTATTTATAGTGACATTCGTTGTTTGAATTGTGACAATTGGTGAGCGAGTTGATACTGTTTTTTATGTTTGGATGATCCAGCATATCGACCTGATTCTAGTTGAGTTAATGCTCCTAAAATCATCGCGATGTTTTCTACGCTACGTATGCCGTGTTGTTGTAGCCATTTTGGTTCTGTGTTCATAATTCTTGATTCGGAATTAGTGTTTTTTCTCATCATGAAGCTTCCTTTTATTAAAGCAAAATAACAAATAATTTTTGTTCTTACTCTTAATGGTACTCTTTTTGAGTTTTTTATCAACAAAAAAGTACTCTTTTTGAGTTTTTAATTTATAGGTATTTAATAAGAAAAGCTAGTGTTTAGAGTTTTATTTATCAGTATTGTCGTTTTATTGATGTTTTCTATTTTTTATGTAATACTCGTATTGAGTTTAATAGTGATGGTTTTTATATGCTGACTGGAAGTGAAAAAAGACAACTTCAAATTGCTTCAAAGTTAAAAGAAGCTAGAAAAATTGCTGGATACAACTCTGCAAAAGAATTTGCAAAAGAACAAGGCATCGCATATCAAACTTACACTCAACATGAATCTGGAAAAAGAAGATTAACTTCAGATACTATAGAAAAATATGCACGTATACTTCAAGTATCCCCTTCTTTCTTTTTTAGTGCAGAAAATAACACAGCCTATTATAATGAACCATTATCTCCTGATGAAATCAGTTCATTCACAACAACTAGAACTCCTCAATTTATCTCAAAAACAAAAGCCACTCATTCCGTCTGCGATAAAAGTTTGTTTATGTCCATAGTGGAACGAATCACTGACCAAATAAAAGCATCAACTTTAACATATACCTATTTGGAAATTACGGAAATAAGTATTGATATATATAATCATATAATCTCTATATCAGAAGATAAAACGATACAACACAAAATGATATCTTCCGTAATGTATACATTATCCGCAGGCATGAAAAAGCGTACTACAGCTTAATTTGCAGGAGGTGAATATGTTTAAAGATGTTCGTGCTATTATTTCAAAAACATATGAAGATCAAATAAATGCTTTTTTTAATCGATGGATCAAGGGGTATTTCAATATAGATCATTTTGCTATACTAATCGTTTTACCAAACAAAGAAGTAGTGCATATTTCTACAAATACAAAATTAGTTGAAGTTTATAATATGCGTAAATATGGCTTATTTGATTGTGCCTTACATGAGCAGATGTATTTAAACTGGCCTTTTTATCCTTGGCGTCGCATGTTGTCAAAAGAAAAAGCTACGCAAGTAGAAGAAATACATCAGTTCAGAGAAAAGGAGTTTTCTTTAAATGCTGGTACTAATTTTGTTAGAAAAATAGAAAGCTCTGAAGGTACATTTAATATTATTTATGCCATAGCTACAAAAAAACAAGACCCTCTAATGCAATATGTCTTTGCATGTAATGTTAATGCAATTCTTGAAATTGGTGATTTTGCATATATGAGTTTAAAACATATATTTCAAGAAAATAGTAAGTATACTTTTCCTGAAATAAAAAACTTTGTCCCTTTCAATGGTGGTATCCAAATAGCTTCGTTTAATAACTATGTTATGAAAGGATCTACTCCAAATAAAATTATAGATTTTACAGAAAAAAGTAACACAACATCTGAGTGTGAATATCAACTGAAAAAAAATCTTAAAGTGGTAGCAACAAAGGCAAAGAAAAAATCACACAATGCTGTCAATAAAGTGAACAAGACTTCCTTTATAAAAATAGTAACTTAATCAGAGAATAGTAACGTGGAATTAATTATAAGAAAATCTTCTGTAGCGTTAAAAAAAACACCTATTCTATTTGTGCATGGTGCTTGGCATGGATCTTGGTGTTGGGAACAAGGGTTTACTGACGAATTTCTGCAAAATGGTCATGACTGTTATCTTATTAATTTTACTGGTCATGAAGCAGATAAGTCTATACGTAAAAATATAAAATGGAAAAGTATTTCCGATTATGTTTCTGAGCTTTCTGACGCAATTTCACAAATAAATGAACCTCCTATTATTATTGGTCATTCAATGGGTGGATTCATTGCTCAAAAATATTTGGAAACCCATCATGCCAAAGGTTGTGTTTTATTAGCATCTGCCCCTCCTTGGGGTTCTAGGAATTCTGTACTTAGACTCATGAGAAATTCTCCAAAGCTATTTATAGACACATTCTTACTAACTAAAGTGTATAAGTTTATTTCAGCTCCTGAAGAAGTATATATTTCATTGTTTGATTCTCAAATATCTAAAGATCAATTTGAATACTATAATACTCTGTTATGTGATGAATCTTACAGAGTATTTTTAGATATATTATTTTTAAATTTAATCAGGCCGTCTAAAATTAAAACGCCTTTCCTTGTAATGGCTGGAGATAAAGATAGCTGGTTCACTAAAAGTGAAACGACTAAAATAGCTGAGATCTACAAAACATCTCCTATTATTTATGAGGGTAAACCTCATGACTTAATGTTGTCACCTAAATATGAAGATGTTGTTTCTGATATATTAAACTGGGTAAATAAAAGATAAAAGAAGAGGTGTTATGTCTTATTTCAAAAACAAAGACTTAGTAAATAGTCTATTTACAAATTTCAAACTAGGTAATTTAACTTTGCCCAATAGAATTGTTATGGCTCCTATGACAAGATGTAAATCTCCAAATAATCAACCTAATGAGCTTAATGTTGATTATTATCAAAAAAGAGCAAAAGGTGGTACTGGTTTAATTATCACAGAAGGTACTTGTATTGATCATGAGGGTGCTCATGGTTACCCAAATGTACCTTCTTTTTTTGGAGAAACATCATTGGCGGGATGGAAAAAAGTTGTTGATGCTGTTCATAAAGAAAATGGCATTATTTTTCCACAACTATGGCATGTAGGTAGTGTACGCAGAAAAGGTATGCCACCAAATCATGAAGCTCCTTCTTATGGCCCATCTTCTATTACACATCCTTATCTATTACAACAAGGAACTAATAAATTTGGAGCACCAATGCCACCTGTTGAAATGACACAGAATGATATTGATCACGTGATTAAGGGGTTTGCTGATGCCGCCAAGAATGCTCAATTATTAGGGTTTGATGGTATTGAAGTACATGCTGCTCATGCTTATCTTCTTGACCAGTTTTTTTGGTCGCATACAAATAAAAGAACAGATAAGTATGGTGGAAAAACTTTAGCAGATAGAGTCACTTTTGGCGTTGAAGTAATACGTGCAATTAGAGAAGCCGTAGGAGATGATTTTCCATTAATAATGCGCATATCAAATTGGAAGTTTGGTCAATTTGATGCTAAAGATGCCAAAACACCACATGAACTTGCACATTTTTTAACTCCTTTTGTTGAAGCTGGTGTAGATGCTTTTCATTGTAGTGCTCATCGATTTTATATAGCTGAATACCCAAAATATAGTGATACTTTGAATTATGCAGGATGGGTGAAAAAATTATCAGGCAAACCAACTATTACTGTAGGCAGTGTAGGTATAGACAAGGCCTTTCCTGACAGTTTCTTAGGTGTTAAATCAATGCCAAGTATAATGGATAATTTGGCTGTTAGCTTAAATAATGATGAATTTGATTTAGTTGCTCTTGGGCGTGCTTTACTAGCAGACGCTGAATTACCCAATAAATTAAAAAATCATTTATTCAATGATATAATTCCATTCAACAACACTGATTTGGGATTATAATTATCTTTTAATCTGAGTATACAGTAAATTTTGGATTGTAATGCTACTACTTGTCAACACAAATAAATATCCATACAATCGTCCGCGATAAGCTAAGTTGCTCTTTCCATAGTTTGTTTAATATGATTGTTATCAATCATCTTCATAAATACTCCTTAGCCACTGCCTCATCGCATACCAAAACGATCCTGAAGGTTGCCAGATTTTTTTCAGTGTTTGTGTTTTAGGATCATAGCGGTACACAATAATACCATTGTCCCATGCTTTGCCCGTTACCAAGATATGATTTTTCCACGAAGTATCGATGGATTGATCACGCGTATAATCAGTCACGCTTGGCATTGGATTTTTTCCAAGATTAATGAACCTCAGAGGCTTTGGATTATTTAATTTGTAAAGAATTACGTAAGGAATGCTTGTAGTAAAACGAAGGTAATGATTTTTATCAATAAATTTTATTGCTAGGACATTATCATTTTCCTCATGAGTATTAATATTTTTAAAATTACTGGGTGTTTTAATCATACCCTTACTATCCCATGAAATAACCGCCCCATATTTATTTAACTTAGTTGGCTTTCCATAACCCAAATCCCATGCTTTCTCAGATGTGTTATTTAATAAGTTGAAAGCTATTAAATTGTAATTGCTATCACCACTTATGACATATTTACCATCAGGGCTGAAAATAGCGATTGTTTTGGATACGTTTTTCTGATAGTCGTGTAGCTGTTTTCCTGCTAGTGTATATAGCATCACATCCACAAAACTAGTTGCTAATAATCTGTTTTCATTTAAGTAAAGGTTGATTAGTTTTTGTGATCCTAAAAAATCACCGTAAGGCACTTTAGCCTTGAATATCTGTTGACCGTTTTTAAACCCATATAGATGACCACTTTCATCATTGGCATAGTAGTTAGATAATTGGCTATTAATAATTTGACCATACGTTGGAAATTTAGGATTAAAGTGTTTGATTATTTCTCCATTGATACTTTGGATATAAACCTCATTGGTTTTGTCATTTTGCCACATAAAGTTATGTGTGTTGTGAATAAAGTAAGCACTATAAATATTGGCAGGATAATCAATTACCTTTGATGTTTTCTCTTTGATATTCCACAATACTACTCCACGAGAATCATTGGTTGAAATTGCATATTGACCGTCTGAACTAACGCTAATAACTTGTACTTGCCCATAACGAGAGTTAAGCCATATATGCCAGCACGTAAGCACTATTGGTATGAGTGCTAATGACCATAAGATGCTTTTTTTTATTCTATAGTAAACTGGATTCCAGATTTCTCGGGAATGACGGAAATAAGAGATGGTTTTGTAAGTGTATCTTGCTAATGAAGAAAATAATGCGGTGTTAATCATTTTTTGCTCGCTAATTTTTTGTATCTACCGAATGTATGCAGTCCTTCTCCTCCAATAATATAACGTTCATAAACATGCTTCATCATATCAGCACTGGGGTAGTGCATGTCAGAGTGACTTTTTAGCCAGTCTTTTTGGTTTCCATCGATATATTTATTTTTCAAAATATGTAGAATCGTATTCTTATCAGCACCGTGATATCCCATAGCCCCTCTAGGCTCAACATGCGGACACAAGAACGCAGTCATCACAAAACAGGCGACACGCTCGTGTATCGGACACCATTCCTGACTGGGTTTATAGCTCCCATCTTCCAACTGCTTGCCCATCATTTCTTCATAGTTTTTATTAATAACATCGATTAATTCAGCTTTTTTGATGGTGAATTGTGCTTCAGTATATGCAATGGGCGTTTCCCATAACCAATCGAGTTTGTTGGATAGATATAACCACATGAGTTTGCTAATGCTTACAAAAGCTTTGGGGTAAAAATGTTTGAGTACGCTGACTTGGGTTTCAAGATCTATATCGATTGGGTTATGGTTGATATCCACATAACGCTCTCCTGCTTTTTGTGCATAGGCTTTGATAAATGCAGGATATAGTTTCTGTTGTTGTTTACAGTCAGTGATGATTTCATTCAGTGGATAGCGCATCAGATTGGCTGCATTATATAGGCTGGTTGCTTGATTGCTGTTTTTTAGTATGGTCTTGTCGGTTTCCCAAATAGCCGCTTCGGTGATAGCAATCGCAAACCCTGCATTTTGATCTTCAAATTTCTGTACGATACTATCACTGTGTCCCATGGCTCCCAACACATTATCATGCTGGCTATATAATACGGTCACTTTTTTCATCGCTTTGTAGGCATTCGGAAAGTAGTAATACTTTGCCGCAATCGGGTCTTTAGGCTTCTCTGTCGCAAAGCTGTTGTCAGGTATTGCCGCTTCCCACATGAATACATGGTTGAGTCCGTTGGTATATTTGTCTTGTTTACCGAGTTGTTCTAGGATGTTCATCAACACCAAATTACCTAAAGAATGAGCGATGATGTTAACTTCTATTTTCTGCTCAAGCAATTGCTCGATGAGTTTAGTTTGCCAGTAGGGCTGGATATTTGGCATATTGTACGTCCGCCATGTAATCATTGACGCTGCGTGGTGATCCTTGCCATGCAATGCCAATGATTCTGCCGTATCGACTGTAATCTTTGCCGTCAAATTCTCCGCTGGCTTGGTTGAGGCTGTTTTCAATATTGAGCCACCAGTTATGCGCGCCGTCACCGTTGCGTTGTTGCTCTTCTCGATATAAATCATATTGGTTATCATCGTTTTCACTTTGATCAGCAAATGTTCCAAAGGGTACGTTAAAGCCATGAATGAATATCGTCACATTGCCGATGGCTTTGAGTTGTGCCAGTTCTTTGGATGATAATAAAGTCGTACGGAAGCGATTGTTGTTGACTTGTGCGATGTCGTAATAAGATTCACTGGCTTGCAGTGCTTGATGATCAGAATCAGTCAGTTGATAGCCATGATCTTGCAAGCATTGAGCAAAGCTGTGTGCTTCACCAATGCGGTAATCACGATGCGTTGGATGCAGGTAAAATCGTGAGGGTGACGGTGCGTTCTATTTTGCTTTGATTGTTATGGCGTATCCACTGTTTTCTGACATTTTGCATCATCTGCCTCTATTTGTATGTGGTTGGTTGGCAAGCAAGCTGTTTGGTCAATGCCAATACAATGCACGCTGAACTGAGGTGTTGGTTGATTGCTTTCTGTGAGGTGAATCTGCATGCTTTGGTTCAGATCAACATCGCTGATTTTAATCAATCCATCGCTGATGATACCCTCGCTGACGATTTTCCATGTCGTCGCGCTAGTTGATTGGGATGCTTTAAAATCAATTTGTTTGATTTGATAGCGGTAATTCAAAGATGATAGGTCATTTGTTTTTTGTGGTAGCTTATGGTTAAGCTGTAATCGTTAATTGATGATTTTGAGCGGTGATTCCGTCTGCACCGAGGGTGAGTTGTGCAATATCTTCTGGTAGTTGTACTGCATCTACGGCTTGCCATGGATGCGCTTGTCCTACAGTTGGTAAAAAATTGGTTTTGCCTTGCTTGCTCACTGCGCCATTGAGTGCAATGCTATTGCCATAAAGTTGTACTGTGCCATTGGGGAGTAAACAAATCCCGCTTTTTCCTTGTCCAATATGCAACGGTGCATCGCCACTGCCTTGGATGGTGATTTGATTGCCCGCTTGAATCAGGTGAGATGATTGCATGCTATGACTGACATGTTGTTTACCGTGAGTCAGTTGGGCAATATCCTGTATGGTTTCGAGTTGATGAGTGCCTGCTGCTTGTTCAATATGATCGCCATCGGTTTGAGTTTTGGATATCACCTTGTGCTTTTTGTTGCAGGGTATTGGCTTGTGTCCGCAGATTGCCACCACTGTGTTGAATTTGATCTTGCACACTGTGATGTTGATGGTTGCCATCGATCTGGTGAATGATATTGGTATCACTTTGGTGTTCGATATTTTGTTGGGCGCGATGATGAATACTGCCTTTTTTGCTTTGTATTTTTAATTGATGTTGTTGTGGTGTAGCATCCATTAGTAATTGATTTTCATCATGAGCAGTACCTAATGACAATTTAGGTGCCGTGGGCGTGTCATCCATCAATAAAGTTTGTCCCTGATGGCTTCTGATGAGGTTTTCATAAGGGTTGTGACAGGTGGTGACGCTCGGTTGTGCTGCATTACTCACCGCGCCCATAATATAAGCTTGGGTTGGGTCACCATTGATGCAGTCAATCAACACTTCAGTGCCGTTTTGTAGTGGAAAGTGAGCGCCGATGGCTTGTCTGTATAAGTTCAGATAGAAATGAGACAAATTTGCAAAAATAAAAAAAGACCTCGAGAATTGAGTTGAAATAAAGCAAAACACGAGGTCATTATGCAAATCAAAGGACTGCACAAGTCGATTTATAAACTATATGGATATGGACGTAAACAAGAAGTTTTAATTGAATACCGAAAAAAATATCAAACCATAGTCAGTCAGTGGGAGCGTCTGAAAAAAGCAGGCACCAATGAGAAAGAAATCCCTTCATTTGTAGGTTGCTCAAGAGCAACGTATTATCGATCTCGAAAAATATTGATCGATTTAGAACGCGGTAAACTACCACCATCAAAAGCTAGGATTAGGCGAAACAAACCGAAATGGGGTGAGGCAGAAAAACAGTTAGTGCTTGGTGTTCGCAGAGAAAACAGCAGCTATGGCAAGTTTAAAATAACCCATATATTGAAACGAGAGCATCAGTTACAGATGAGTGAAAGCACAGTAGGCAGGATATTGAAACACTTACTAAGAAAAGGCGTGATCACCAAATCTCTATCAGCACAGCGGGCAAAAAAGAAACGTAATTTCACTAAAAGTTATGCTAAGCCTTGGCAGTTCAAAAAATATGAACAAATGAAGTTAGGTGAGCATGTTCAAGTAGATCATATGACAGTACGCCACAATGGAGTAACGGTGAAGCATTTTCAGGCATGGGAGCGTAAAAGCAAATACATTGGAGCGCAGATTTACACCAATGCTAGCAGTAAGTCAGCTAGAAAGTTTTTACTCGAGCTGATAGAGCAAGCTCCGTTCGAGATCTTGTCGATACAGGTTGATGGAGGATCAGAGTTCATGGCTGAATTTGAGGATGCTTGTCGACAGCTGAATATACCGTTGTATGTTTTACCGCCAGCTAGCCCAAAGAAAAATGGAGGCGTAGAAAGAGGTAACCGAATTTTTAGAGAAGAGTTTTATGCCAAGCCTTCACTTGCAGATTCACTGGGAGCAATTCGCAATGATCTTAAAGTTGCTGTGGCTAAATATAATGATTACAGACCGCATTTTTCTCTTGCAGGCTTAACTCCTTTGGCTTACATTGGGAAACATAATTCCCGAGGTGATTGTTTGTCTCAAACCACCTGAACCTATACATGTCCATCAACTGGATTGCTTTAGTGATTAAAACCCTGTAAAATATAGCGTCACCTCAATTAGATTGTGATTACACATGGAATTGGAACTATCAGAAACTTGCTTTTCCCAATTCATTGAAATGGAAGATACTCGTTTAACAAATCATAATTTTCGTCATGAATTATCTGATATTTTAATTATTTCTACATTAGCAACAATCTGTGGAGCAGACGGCTGGGTAGAAATAGAGAAGTTTGGTAAAAGCTAAAGAAGATTGGCTGCAAACGTTCTTAAAGTTACCTTATGGAATTCCATCACACGATACATTTGGAAGAGTTTTTGCACTAATAGATCCCAATGAGTTTAATAAATGCTTTGAGAGTTGGATACAATCCTTAGAGATTGACTTAAAAAAAGAAATCATAGCGCTAGATGGCAAAACACTTCGAGGCTCAGGGAACAAAAGAAAAGGTGAGCCTGCATTGCATTTAGTGAGTGCATGGGCTGCTAACAATAGAGTATTACTAGCCCAAGTAAAAACAGAAGAGAAATCTAACGAAATTACAGCAATACCTGAGTTACTCAAGAAGCTCGACATTACTGATAGTGTTGTAACTATAGATCCAATGGGTTGCCAAACTGCTATTGCCAAGCAAATACACAGGCAAGGTGCTGACTATGTATTTTCCCTTAAAGAAAACCAGAAAACGCTTTATGACAATGTGAAATCAATTTTCCTTCAGGCTGAAGTGAATAAGACGAAGCAATACAAGAATATGTTGCACCTACGCAGAGTGGAAAAAACAAAAGATCATGGGCGAACTGAAACAAGAAAATATACACTTTTATCAGCTAGAGACGATTTAAACTTTGAATTGCGATGGCCTGCCATGCGTGGGCTTGGTAAAGTTGAAATTAAACGAGTTACTAACCATCAGGTTGAGCATTCTACTCGCTATTTTATTACCAGCTTAGAATATGAAGATATCGATTTATTTATGCAATCAGTCAGGAAACATTGGCATATAGAAATTGACTTGCACTGGTCTTTAGATGTGAGCTTTCGTGAAGACTTAAACCAAACATGGAATCCAAATGCAGCAGAAAACCTTGCATTAATTCGGCGTATTGCGTTCACTCTCTTGAAACAAGAAACGTCACATAAAAATGGCATCAGTTGCAAGCGTAAAAGTGCAGGATGGGATCACAAATATTTATTAAGAGTTATGGGTGCTAGTCACCAAAGACTGGCGATGAAATGTGTATCCTGATGAAAAAATATATTTTTTAAATGCGAAGGAGTAATGATGATAAAAGAAGCATTAAAAGTGAGCTATGGAAAAAAACTAACGGGTATTGGCTTATTAATTAGTACTGTTTGTATACCCTTATATGCTGGACAATATACTCTAGCAAAGCTACCGTCTCCCAATTTTCAATGGCAATCTAGCCCATTTATTGATGTTGGTGTCGGAATGGGAAATATAAGTAGTAATAATGCCGTATCAACAACTGAAACAACAAGTATGAGCAATGTAAACCTAGGTGTTAGTTTTGCTACTTATAGAAGATTACATTTTAGCGGTAGTATTGGAATAATTTCTGGGAAGGATGTGCTTGTTAAGTATACAAATACGTCAACAGGCTCTACGGATACTTCTTTAAAAGCTCTATCTGCTCTTAATGTAATGCTTGGAATTCAAACTGATATTACTAAAAGATTTTATGCCACAACTTCTTTAGGGATGTTGTATCAGAGAGTTGAAGGGCTTAACAATCAAAATAGTTATCAACCAGCATATAAGCTAGGTATAGGCTACAGATTTAATACCAACATTAGCGCTGAATTAAGTTACTTTGGTAGTTATGCAGATCATATTACAATTAAGAACAATACTAACATCAATGGTGGGTTACGTTACAATGCTGGATTATTCAGCTTGCGTTACTCAGTTTAGACAAATTAAATAAATATTTAAGAGGATATTAAAATGAATAACTTTAACAAAATTACTTTTTCCGCTGGATTAATTGCACTTTCTTTTTCTACAAGCTTAGTGGCTGCTGATTGTGCAACTCTGGGTGGTGCAATTAGCAATGGAGTGGCAACCCAAGCTTATGCTCAATGTGAAGATAGCGCCTTGTCAACTGTAGAAAATAGGACAGGAATCAGACAGTTACCAAGTGGTAGTAATATATCACTTTCTGGTTCAAGAAAATTTACAGTGAATTTTGATTGTAATACATCATCAAGTGGATGTAGAGTTGACGGAGGTAGCTCTCCCCAAACCTCTGTTAGCTTGGCAAACTTTTTTTCTGACATAAGAACGGCAGATGTATCCATCATATGTAATTTTTATGTCAATCCCAGCTAATGTCAGCAACCCAGCTAATGATATATCTCAAACCGCTAATAGCATTAGAGTCCTCAGTCTTAATAGATATATTAATACAACAGGTGCTATTAACACAGATCACCCTGAAAAAATAGATACAGCTCCAGATAGAACAACAGCAATCACTAGTATCTCTGCACATGGATCATACACACATGCTACCACTGCTGATCAGATGATGTACTGGAATGAGCCAGCTACTGCTAGCTTGGCACAATTCAGTCTACCTACATCAACTAGTGTCGACTATACAGCTACTTGTGTTGTAACTGCTAACAATATTGTGTACACAAGCTAGATAAGGAGATTATATGAAAATATTATTTTCATTATTGGCGCTACTCTCTATGTGATCCTGTCCCCCAAAATGAGACATGAAAGTCACGCGACTTTATCAATCTGAATAATACGTTCAAATTGATCTGGAGTCACGTAATTAATGGCGCTATGACGCCTACACGTATTAAAATAGGCTTCAATATACTCAAAGATGGATGATCTAGCTTGCTCCCTAGTGACATAATTTTCTTGGTAAACAAGCTCCACCTTTAAAGAATGGAAGAAGCTTTCACACGCAGCATTATCATAGCAGCAACCTTTAGCACTCATAGAAGATATCAACCCATGTCGCTCTAGCTTTAGGCACTAAACCCATTACTTGCATACGTTTACTCACTGTTTGGCGCTTGATCGGGAATGCATGGTCATCTTTTATTTCTTCCATAATTCTGGTTGAGCCGTAACGCCCTTTATGTTCAGCAAAGATCTTCATTATCAGGTGATCTGCTTTCTGATAATGCTTGTCTCTAGCGCTATAGGGAGTGCGCAACCAACGATAGTAGGATGATGTGCTCACGTTTAACATCTGTGCCATCAGGTCTACACGACAGGCATGACGATTGTTTTTAATGAATGCGTATTTCACAGCTTTTCGCTCGCAAAATACGCTGCCGCCTTTTTTAGTATGTCTCGCTCCTGCTCCGTGCGCTTCAGTGCTTTTCGCAGTCGTTTGACCTCTGACTCTAGGGATTTGATTTTACTTTTCCCTGCCTGTGTGCTTGCTGTTTCTGGCATTGTTTTTTTCACCCATGCGTATAATGTCTTGTAATGAATACCTAAGTTCTTAGCTAATTTGCTGATAGGCTCATCTGATTCCAACGCCAGTTTAACGCTTTCTGTTTTAAATTCCTCGCTGTATGTTTGATATCGACCCATTTTGGTTCTCCTGTTCTATTTTTTGGAGTCCCATTTCGGGGTACAAGATCATTTGAGTATTGGTACTGGTATTGGTGGATATGATCATGGTCAGAGCATGACATAAGCTAAGCTTTGGTCAATAAGGGTTGAGAGGGTTAATGATAGCGACATCCAATTTGACAGTGTTGTTTAACCAGTTCTTTGTGGAGTTGGATCGCTCCTGTTACATTGAACTGTTGTATTAAGTGATGCTGAATCGATTGAGCATGCTGGGTATCGATCTCCATCGATTTTGCGATAATGGCTAAATTCTTCTCGGAAAGGAAATGCCATAAAAAATGACTTTGTTTGGCTGAGAGTTGGATGCTGGACTTGTCGATGATGGCATAGAATCTGTGATGTTGAGGTTGTGAGGGCATGCTGATTCTCCGAGTTGTGTATTGATTGACGACCTCCACCCCGTCTATCGATTCTATTTATAGTGACATTCGTTGTTTGAATTGTGACAATTGGTGAGCGAGTAGTGACTTCTATAGATTAAATCCCAAAAAGTCTCTTAAGTTCAGATTCGGCTGAGATAATTTGTAGCTCAGTAGCCCTATTAATACCTGCAGCTTCAAGGATTGAAACAACCAAGTAATTTCGTTTTTGCGATCTTGACAAAATAGAGTTGAGTGTTGACTTATTTTTTATAAATTGACATTGTTTTTGCATTTTGGATATCTCTTATGTTGGAACATACACACAATAATTTATATATATTCCTAAGTTAATTTACAATACCTCCCACACGCCAACAGTAAAACATAAGATTAATTTAGGTTACATCTTCAAATTAGCCATCGAATTTTCTAGCTTAATTCACAACTAATTATCACATATGTTATATTTGAATTTTTCAAGATATTTAAAAGAGCACCACAACATGAATACAAATAAAACCAAGCTAACAGCAATAATGAGGAAAAAGTGTCCAAATTTTTGCTCAATCGAAACAGGTGCTAGTTTTGCAAGAATACCTGAAAAGTATCCAGATAACGCCAATGAAAAATAATAACATCCCATTAATAATCCTCGATACTTTTTGGCAGCATACATACTAATTATTTGGATAGAAACTGGGATAACACATAATTCGCCAATAGCTAAAAAAAGATTAGCTAAGACTAATAAAATAAGAGCATATTCACCAATCAAGTGATGACTATATGCACTGATTGAAAAAAACATGAAGCCAATAGCTGTTGCGATCAACCCCATTAGCATTTTTTTTCGTTAGATAATGAAAAGACTGTCCATCTTTTATGAAAAATTGATGCATCCACGCTATAATGGGGGTAATTATTAACAAAAATACTGGTTCTAAAGAACTAAACCAAGTCGCAGGTATGCTCCAACCAAAAAGCATTGTTTTAACATCATTGTGAATGAATATAATAATGGAGGCATATAACTGAAGATACACGGAGAAAAAAATGATACTGCATATCATTGGAACTATGATCAATGCTGTCTTCTCACGTTCGTGCTCTGTCAGTTTTGTTATCATTTGTAATAAATACACCATGCATAACAGCAATGCTGGTATAAATAAAACCATGATTGGAATCTCACCAGATATCACAAGGTATGTTGCAATTAGCATACAAAATAGAATGAATATTGACTTCATATTACTGTATTGATCAGTAGGTGCAAGTGTACTCTTTGTTGTGCGCTTAACAGCCAGCAAAATGAACACATTAATCAATATTACTATGCTGCTAAAAACAAATCCAATACGGTAGTCATGCATGACTAGAGAAAATCCATAAAAGTATTGGTCCTAATATACTGCCTGAGCTACCAATGGTATAAAACCAAGTAAATGCTTTATCACTTAAAGCAGGTGATTCTTTATATAAATCTCCAACCATACAGGAAGTGACTGGTTTAATTAATCCAACTCCAACAATTAAAAAAGCCATTGCTATATACACCCAATGAAGTTGAGTTGATATAAATAAAATTACATTTGCAATCAACATAAAGATTACACCATAAAGAACAGATTCAAACTGTGACAACCATTTATCTGCAATGATTCCACCGATAACACATAGACCAAACGTTAGTGCAGAATATTGCCCATAAGTTGCATAACTCGCATCTAAGCTTAAATGGAACGAGTTGACCAAATAAAGCACCAGCAAAGATTGCAGCCCATAATAACTCAATCGATCACAAAATTCTGTATATGAAATAGCAAGAAATTTAAAATTATGTAATAGCTTCATTTTTGATTTTTTCAGCTTATTGATGGGGAAATAAGAGAGGCGAAATACAGCAACGCATTACTCCATGATTTACAATAAGCGCTTGTTAAAGATGCAAATTTTTCAACTTCTTGATCTGTTGTCACGCTTAAACAGACACCATCAATTTGACTATTAGCCATTTCGTGATGTACAGACTCAGAGTTCACATGTGCAGTAATCCATGTTTTATCTTTATCTGCAGGGAACAACTTTTTGCCTTTATGCTCAAGATTTCCAAATAAATTTAAAAATGACTTGGAGATATCAAGCGCAATAGCCTCAACAACACGTATTTGCACCATAGCTCCCAGTGGTTCAGATGCTAATAATTTCATATGCTGCAGTAATTCGTTTACTTCAGTTGAATATTCAAATCTCCCATCATAAAAAGGAGTAAGCTTTGACAATACTTGATTCTCCCACCACTTATAGTGCACTCCTGCGACACCACGAGGAGCAACTTGTTTAAAATTGATGTGTGCATTACCTAAATCATCCTGAATAATTGAAAAAGCAGTTTGTAATGCCATTAATTTGCAGATAGAACTTCTTCGATTCATCATTTCATTCGCCATCACACCTAAACTTGAAATGGTAGTGTATAAAAAGTTTTGGTGATTTCAGCCCAATTTTTAGCTATCAAAAAAGCACTATTAATGTTCAACGTTTTTTTTGATTTCAGATAAAATAAGTGATTCTCCCTCAAATTATTCAAAGCAAGAATATCATCAACCTGAGAATTAATGCGCATAGAAGCATTATAGTTAATCACATCAGTCATATTTTCCTCCGCAAATCTATAAAAAAGTTCTCATAGAAAAATCTCAGTTCCTCAGATTAGTCAATTGACTAAACCATAATATATATAATAAAGCTATATGCCATCATTTTTGTTTTTTTGAAATTGAGATGCAACCTTTAAAAAAAGGCGAATACTCAGCAAATAGTTGCTCATTAGATATGTTCAAATCAGTACAGAATTTAGGATTTAACTGTAAAATGGCTGATGAAGGATTAATATCTCCAGCGGTACTGTTATCAGTATGAAAATAGTTAAATTCAATTCTTTCAGCTAAATCATACAATGGTGTGTTTTCGATTTCTAAGTTCCCTTGTAGTATTTCACTGATGAGTACATTCATAATATATTTCACTTCTTGCATATCCTGCATGATACTAGATGAGCGACGAGATTTTGGAGAAAAAAACATCGTTGTTGGTATTTGGAAAGAGTAATATGCAACTTTGTCACTATCCAACAAAAAAGTTCTCACCATGTAAAATCACAGGATCATATTTTTTTAATCCATACACATCAATATAAGCATTCTGAATTCCAGTGATTGGAGCAGTTGAATCATCAATAGCAGGAGTAAAAGCAGGAACATCA
>CBDBBL010000007.1:0-6247 GCA_965203125.1 Gammaproteobacteria bacterium
ACTCAACCCCTAAATGATTATTAATATACTGCTTCAACAATAAATCAAAGGACTTTACTTTTTCTAACATGTTTAAAGTGAATTTACTCATGTTACTTCCTGCACGGGGTTACAAACACATATCTAAAGCTTGAGTATGTTCGTAAACAAAAATCTGCTAGCAATAAATTTCACTTAATGTAGTAAAAGTATATCTACTTAAATTAGGAGTGGTCGGCGTTGAGATAGAGCCAGAATCATGCCGAAATTTTACTCTATCAAGGGAGCGCATTTCGACTGGTGATGACTCACCAGCTACAAAAGTTCTCGAAGTAGCACTTTGTACTGCTGTTGGACTCGCTGTGTTAAGTAAGTCAACTACATGTTCATAAATTGGCAAACAACCACTGATGGTAACATCTAAATCAATAGCTATAATCATTTCCTTTGGGATGTACACAACCTGACCTGACGGAAACTCTTTTAGCAGTAATAATCTAGTAGCACTTGTATATTCATTTAATACATCCTTATCACCTTTGGTTAAGTTTCTTGTAATATAATGCAGTCCCTTTTGCTTATAATTTTTTTTATGGTAAACATACAAGATCTTCAATAACTCTATAATTGCAGGAACTTCTCTACCTGTGCTTCTATACCGAATTGTTTCTGCTGATATGGAAATCATACGCTCTGCAAGTTTCCACATACAGAAGATATGGTGATATTGTTCCTCTATACTACTCAAACAGGCAATATTATTTTTCCTGATCGTTAAGTAATCTAAGTGATAGGTTCGCATAGCTGTGTTAGCAACCCCAAACTTACTATAACTATGCATATAACTAACAGCCGATGCAATGAAAGGTATGCAGTTTTGTGAAAATCCTAATTGTGCTAATGCCAAAGCAGCTCGTGGGTCAAATGCCATTCTCGGCACGCGTTTATATAATTCTGTTACAAACGCTTCATGTTCTATAGGAACACCCATAAATCACACCCTATAATTATCCTTGAAAATAGTTTGGAAATATTTCATCTAACACTTCCACTCTCAACAAGGAAAGATAATGCGTAAGCTGATACCTAAACTCAAACTCATCCATTCCTTGAATTATTATAAATCCATCCCAATCATCAATAACTCTATGATATTGGATATATTGATTACCTTCAACTCTATATAAAACATAAGTTCGCAAAGCATTTAATAGTGCTATAGGCAAGTTTCCACCGCATCGCACGTTAAACTGATTTACTTTTTCGTCCCGATTTTGAGCAAGAAACAATTCTCTTAAAAAAGAATGTATTCCTTTGTTAAAATGCAATGCTTCCAACAAGGAAAAACCATCATCTATCGGAATATAGTTTTTCCTTATCAATCCATATTGCTGTAGTTCTTCCCATCTAGCATCCCTAAGCTTATATCCAAAATGTATAGGTCCATCAGGGTTTCTTATTGCACCCTCATAAAAATCATCTCTATTAGCCCTTCTTATCCATTGTTTCATGGGGACAAATCGCGAGAAGTCTACACTCTTTAGAATACCACCAGCATTTCTAACACTATCCATAACTCTCATATTCTGTATTAGGCGAAGCATGCCTTCCATTTCGTGTGTTACATGCCTAAATTTTTTTCTCTGCTTCCCTAAAATCACCTGCGCATGATAAATATTCCCTACATGTGGTATCCTTGTCGTATTAATCAAATTAGGATAAAAAAGAATATTTCCTATATCATAATCTTCCAGTATATCCAATGCGTCTTGTTCTGTACCAACACCATATTTTAGCATCAACCATCTGATACAGAACTTTCTTGCACTAGGTGCATCAAATGTAACCGCATTTGATATAACTGTCTGTTCTCCATATTGAAACTCATCGTTATTCAGCAAAACCATACTTATCTGAGCCAACCATCCTCCCAATGAATGTCCAGTGAATGATACATTTAAGTTGTTTTCCCTAGCCTGCCTCAAAATTATGCTTATGAAACTAACCATTGTTCTAACTTGCGATACAATTCTGTTAAATGCAATACCAACTGCATCTGTCCATACTGAACCAAAGTTACTAAATTTTGTTCCTCTGTGTGCAACAACAAGATGATTAGATCTTTTATTATAGTAAACTCTAGCGATGTAACCATTAAGTACAGACCTTAAATTAATGGTCATAGAGACGACCCAACCATTTTCAAGGTTTGTTCCAGGCTGAATATTATCTTCATATACATTCTGACTTAGATACGCATAATCTGCTACTGTCGGTCTACCATCAACTATCATTGTTTAAAACCTCTTGTGTATGAGATTGATCATAGTATTGGCTGTCATAATCTCAATATGGTAATAGCTTAATGCTTAATTATAATTGGGCTTTTTCTCACTAATCGCGCTACCCATCAATTTATGACTGGGCCTTTCCTTTGCTTTTTATCATAAGTAACCAAAGCATCACGCAATGCCTCAACATTCTGCCGTGGTGAAAACAGACACTCTTCCACCAGTACACTGGTGTAATATCGAGCCTGCTCACCATCACCAACTCGCTGTGATCTGAGTGTCCCTCTCAGGTGAACATGACGACCTTTACAATTCTTCTTGAGGATAGACTCTGCCATACGCCCAAAGAACACACAACGATGTGCTTGATCGATGGTATTAGGCCTAAACCTACGGAAGCTCAGGTGAGGGGCCATGAGAGATAAAAACTGTATATAAGCAATGAAATAATTAATATTTTCTAAAATTCCTAGAACAGGTCATGTCGGAACTTTTCACTCAATAGTCAGGGTAAAACTGCGGAATTTGTACCAATCTTCCTCAAGAATCGGCTTAAATATTCGCCACGAATTATAAGTCGGTACTTATTTTCGGCCGTGGCCCCTCACCTGAGCTTCCGTAGGTTTAGGCCTTTATGTGTATATCCAAAATTTAGAAAAAAAGGAATCGCAAAAAACCTCATTCATCAATTGACCGAATCTCTGGGAGAGAATAACGTATATCTCGTTGGGTTCAAGAATGAAAAATTAATACCATTTTATACAAAAGTAGGCTTCAAAAACTACTTTGCTATGCATACAGCTAGGGACAAAGATCATCATAATTTCTACCAATTTGCTTACAGTAAAAAAGAAATCAACTTTTCTATAGTTAATGATTTGTTTGGGAAAGAATGTACAGTATATAAATTACAATAGCCATCAGAGCATGCTTTACGGTTTCCCTTCGAGCTGACTCAACCCCTAATAGTTTCACAGGCTTTGCTCGATTTTCTTTAAGGGGTTATAAACCATATAGCACAAGTTTGTACCAGAAATCTGAGATAGCCCAATGTAGGAAAGGGATGTGAGCGATCAAAAAATTTCAAAAAACAACCTCTAAAAATATTATTCTCTTTTAAAACATAGGATTATCGTGATACCAAAAATGTAAAAATCTTCGCAGAAAAACTTACCATTTATTTTTCTACATCAGCCCTTACATTTTATAGCATGAAAATCCCACATGATGATCATGCGTAATCACTAACAATTGTCACAAAAATGAGCTATGTTAGTTATTCCACGGAAGGATGATTATTTAAGGACAATAAACATGAAGAAACAAGCCCTGCTCTCTATCGCCTCAATTCTCTTGGTCAATGTAGCTTCTTTTGGCATTAATAGTTCAACAGTATGTAATACTACAAACGTACCAATTTCGGTGGTATGGACAGCAGTTGGTTGTTCTCACATTGATCTAGGGCATCCAGAAGCTTGCGCTTCAATTCGGCATTTACAACCAAGCCAATGTGCTAAACATCAGTATAGGTGGGGAGATACTGACGATAATATTCATATTGGTGATGACCGAAAAACATGCCGAAAGACGCAAGCGTATATAGATAACAAACCTGTAATAGAAACAGAATGTACTAATGATAATGTTCAATCAGCACAAGGGAATGTATGGGGGAACTGTCATTTCCACTCTATGGATAATCACACTGTGCACATTAATTCAATATCAAATGATTATCTAACTGGTGGATGGTCAAATCTTGGAATAGCAGGTGCTGTTCGAACATGGGAAGCTCACTGGAATGTAGACTGTCAATGGCGACGATCAAGCGGTAATAGCCAAGAGGCTTTCATTTCAGTTTAAGAGAACGATAATCTTAGAAAGATAATCTACCATAAACAAGATAGCTTTGTTTTGTTGATCGGGTTTATTTGCTAAACTTATTGGGTAAGTTTGTGGATTCTGAAACCACAAGAAAAACGATCGTTTTCTTGGCGATTATGCCGATTTAACGACCTGAAAATTTTTGATCGCTCACATCCCTTTCCTACATTGGGCGCAGACCAACTGACGATTACGAAATGTAGATGGGCTGATAAAGGTGGCACCAACACAAGGACTAGGTTGAGCATGTTTAATCTCTGATTTCCCACAAGCAGAGCAAAGTTTAGGTTTTGGTGCCATGTTCGTGCCTCACTGTATCTTATAATCTGATTCTGACCAGTTGTAATGAGTTAGCGAGCGAGTCTAACTAACTTGATTCAAAGACACCCTCTCAGATCCCAGAGCAGGAAAGGGATACAATCATGTTTTAAAGCCATTATGTGAGTATTCCCGTCTAACTGTGTAAATTCCAACTAAACTAAAAGGAATTTACAATGGAAAAAACATCAAAAAAACAATTGTACGCCAAGAATATTAAAAATAGCCAAGAGTTCAATAAAGCTGCCACTCTTTAATAACAATGACAGGTTCTTAAGGAGATCATTTTTATGAATTAATATATACGATATTACTAAAATCTAATTTACATGCATAAACAACATTTTCTCTGTCAGAATCTGCAGAGGCTGACCCAAATTGAATTCCAATAGGTCTAGAGTGGTCCTGATTGTTTTGTATATAATTAATTTTTGCAGATAATAGATGATAAGTGTTATTTCCGAGCATATCACTATTAAATAATTTTCCAGCACCATAAGAATCAACCCAAGTTGTATTCAGCAATTCAGGAGTGACAGAACTCGTTTCACCAACAATACCATCATACTGAGTATTTGTGCCATTACCTCTATTGTTACCATCATAGTTGAAAAAATACTGTTGTCCATTAACAGTTTGAGGAAGAATTTCTGGAAGAATTTTCCTCGTTTCGATATCCGCAGTTCCCATTGTAACATGACAATCAAGCTGTAAGGTCGCAGAAGAAATCTCCGAATAGTACTCATTGTTAGACAAAGATTGATTTATACTGCTTACGTCGCAAGTTCCACTTGGGCTACATGTAACTGTTGGTAGTGTTATAGTTCTCGTCCCAGCAGTGGTGCTTAATCCATTATTCACAATAGTCACATCACTATCAATACAAGAGGCAAACTGCTGAGTGAGACTGCCATCTGTGTTAATAGCACCTGATTGTTTCAAGCAGTCTTGAATATCAGCACCCAATGTAGAGCTAATACTTACAGTGGATAAGGCAAGTACAAGAACGAAAGAAAGTTTTTTTGATTTAGATATCATGAGGAATACTCCATTATTTAATAATTGTTTGAGAAAGTGCATTACAGTTTGTATCGAATGCTAAAAACTCCTGCGTTGTAACGGGTGTTACCATGCAGTTGATCATTTTCTATCTTGAGAGGACTACCTAAAGTGCCGTAATAACCCAGTTCGGCACTGGCACGAGGGGTGACGTTATAACCGACTCCTATTTGATAGGATGGTTGAACGCTAGTTCGATTGCTAATACCTTCGACACGCTGAATCAACACGCCAAGAGATGTAGAGGCATACAAATTTTTAGTAAAATTTGATTCAACACCTAGCATCCAATTTAGACCAGGCTCGACAGTTGTTTGGCTACGATTGCCGTCAGGTTTATAAATAGAAGTCTTATCACCAGTGATAAACCCAAGCGTAGTGTTAAAAGAGAATTGCCGATAGGTAGCAAACTCAAGCCCCACATTAAGATCATTAATGGCAGTCACTTGATTGCCAGCAACAGCATTAGTACCGCCAATTTCGGCATAACCAACCCCTGCTTTTAAGATCAGTTGTTTCTTCCACTGAAAATCGGGTTTGGGCAAATCAGCCACAACCTTCATCGGCATAGCCTGTGATGATTGCTGATTAAGTTGAGGGGAAAGGTGTGGTGACGCTCCAAGAGCGACACCACTAACGGAAGTTACCGCTATAGCGAATATAAAAGAAGCACTCAAACCATTTGTCTTAGGCTGAATGGTATGACTAAAAGTAGA
>CBDBBL010000008.1:0-131571 GCA_965203125.1 Gammaproteobacteria bacterium
GCATGATTTTTTCTGGGACTTCGGTTGATGGTAAATTGGTAGAAATGATAGAATTAAAAGATCATCCATGGTTTGTTGCTTGTCAATTTCACCCAGAATTCACTTCAACACCACTGCAGGGGCATGTGTTATTTTCTGCATTTTTACAAGCTGCACAGGCTTACTCAACCACTATACCCAAACCACTTGAAGACATCGGATTTTAACGGCATGATCTCGGCAGAATCAGCTCATTATGTTAAAACCTCGGCGTCTTCAAGTGGTTTGGGTATATTAAAAAAGGTTAATTGTTATGATGTTATGTGATTTCAAAATTGGTTTGGATCAGCCTTTCTTTTTGATTGCGGGACCGTGTGTGATAGAAAGTGAGCAATTGGCCATGGATACTGCTGGGCAATTGAAAGAGATCACACAAGCACTCGATATTCCGTTTATCTACAAGTCATCATTTGATAAGGCAAATCGTTCTTCGTTAACGAGTTTTCGTGGCTTAGGCGTTGATAAAGGGTTGGCTATCTTACAAAAAGTGAAGCAGCAGTTTAATGTGCCTGTGCTCACAGATATTCATGAGGACTCACCGATTGAAGAAGTGGCAGATGTGGTTGATGTGTTGCAAACACCTGCTTTCTTATGTCGTCAAACCAACTATATTCAACGTGTCGCTCAAACAGGTAAGCCAGTTAATATCAAGAAAGGACAATTTTTAGCACCACAAGATATGGTGCATGTGGTTGAAAAAGCAAAGGCAACCGGCAATGATCAAATTATGGTTTGTGAGCGCGGTGCAAGTTTTGGGTATAACAATTTAGTTTCGGACATGCGCTCGTTAGCGATTATGAGAGAAACTCATTGTCCTGTGGTTTTTGATGCGACACATTCGGTACAGTTGCCAGGTGGTAATGGAAAAAGCTCAGGAGGTCAGCGAGAATTTGTGCCTGTGCTTGCTAGAGCTGCGATGGCAGTTGGTATTGCGGGTATATTTATGGAGACGCATCCTGATCCAGCGAAAGCGTTGAGCGATGGTCCAAATGCATGGCCATTGAACGAAATGAAAGTATTATTAGAGAAATTAAAACAGATTGATCGAATTGTGAAGACTGTTTGATTGTTCGTATGGAGGTGAGGGTGATTAACTTAAGGAGTAACTTAGATGAATAGTGCAGCATTAACCAAAGAAACGACACCACTATTTTTTGTGCAGATATTCTCCACGATAGGCTATAGCGTATTGGCGAGTACACTCATTTTATATCTTAAATACTTGCATTTCTCTGATGTTGCAGCAACGACGTTAATGGCGGCATTTATGGCGCTAAATTATGGTTCTAATTTGGTTGGGGGATACATTGGTGGTCGTTGGTTGAGTTATCGATCTTTGTTTGTGTTTGCGATGGTCTTGCAAGTGATTGGATGTTTGTTGTTGGCGAAAACAGATGTTTCTGTGATTTACTTAGCGTTAGCGTTGTTTCTATCAGGAGCGGGGCTTCATGTGACTTGCTTGAACTGTATGGTGACACAGCTCTTCGATGCTGATGATAAGCGGCGTGAGGCTGCGTTTCTGTGGAACTATAGTGGGATGAATGTTGGTTTTTTTGCTGGATTCATGTTGGCTGGGTTTTTTCAGTTAAGTCATAATTATCATGCGTTGTTTACTTTTTCGGCGATAACAAATGTTATTTCAATCTTCATTATTCTATATGCTTGGCAGTATTTACAAGATAGGGGTAGTGTGTTTTCTGAGAAAATGCAAGTTGCTACAGGAGCTAGGAAGTGCTTTATCTTGTCAATAGGGCTGTTGTTTTGTTTCGGATTTGTTTTTGTGCTGTGGGGATTGCTTAACAAGACTGATTTTAGTTTACATATGACGTCCGCCTTGGGTGTAATTATGTTTGCTTTTATTGTCGGGGTAGCCTTTTTCGAGAAAGAGCATGCAGTGCATTTGAAATTAATGGCATTTTTAATTTTGACCTTAGCAGCATTTGCTTTTTTTGTTTTCTTTTTAGTTCAGCCTATGGCAATTATGTTGTTTCTTGCTCGTAATGTAGACAAGCATGTTCTAGGGTTTTCTTTGGCGCCTCAATGGTTCTTGGAGGTCAATAGTGTAGTGATTATGTTGGGCGGCCCTATTTTTGCAATGCTTTTTAGGCATTGGAGAAGTCAAGGTAAAAATATTTCTATTCCCTTGCAGTTTTCGCTTGGACTGTGTTTTATGGGCGTAGGGTATTTAGTTTTTGCTGTGGGCACACAGTTTGCTGATGTTTCAGGTTTGGTGAGTCCTTGGTTTGCTATCGTGGCATTTTTCTTGTTTGCGTTGGCAGAATTATCCATTTCTCCAATTGGCTTTTCTATGATTGGGGAGCTGGTGCCGAGAAAATTACAGGGTATTTTTATGGGGATTTGGATGATGGCAACGGGCGTTGCCGCCCCTGTTGCAAATAAAATCGCACAACTTATGTTGCAACATTCGGGGGGGGTAACTCCTATTAATACTGATGGGCAGTATGAGTTTGTATTTTTCCTCAGTGGTGGTGTGATCATTTTTGTTTCGTTGTTGCTGTGTGTTTTTAAGCAAAGGTTGCATCGCATGATGGAAGGTTGAGTTGTGAGATAGCATCGTATATGTCTGTAAGTATTTTCTAGCAAAGGTTTGATTTCCTAGGTGGTATGTTGTACCATCAGTGGCGTTAGGGACTATATTAAAGGGGGTGTTTATATGGAGCTTTACATTTGTAAGGAATCTGTGTTCGGGAGGAAGGAGTATCGTCGAGTTGTAAAGTTTGATGCAAGCTTTTATCAAAATTGCTATCACAGCGTGATTGGTGTGCTTGCTACGACTGGGTTTTATTTCACTGGTCATATAGTGGATTTTGCAAAAGGTCTAATAACTGGGGAAGGGTATGCTTCATTGCCATCCTCTTGGAAGATTCCAGCAATTGCTGTGTCTGCATTGACTTTTACTGGTATGGCTTATGGGTTGTGCTATGCTGGTAGAACTAGGACGCAAGATGTTTCGAGTCGGGGGGTGGATGTTGAAATGGAAGTGTGCTCTGGAGCTTATAAGTCTGCGAGACTCCCTGCTATAAAAAGTATTTGTTCTTATATTATCAATATCACTGGTTGTGGCGATGCAGAGAGTTATGCTAATAATGACTTTAATTTATACCTAAAGCCAGTTTATAATGGGTGGAGTATTAGTTACACTGGTGCTCAGCGCCCAAAATCTCTGAAAGCGGCAAAGCGGTATTGTTGCAATGTAATTCTACTTGATAGTAATAACAATTTTATGAGTTTTCAAGTTCCGAAGGCAGGGTTAGAGTCTGCGTTTCAAGAAAAAAATCAAGCAAGTCTTTATGCCTATTTGGCAAGCAAGGAGGTTAGACCTGATGGGAGTATTTCATTAATGAGACACAGTTGAGTGGTTGCTTGCAGTTGGGAGAGAGTGTTTTTTTTATCATTTACTAAGGTTGTTGTATATGGGTTGGTTTAGCCGAAAGTCTAGTTCTGAAACTAATAATGTTTCCCAAGTGAGCCAAGGAAATCAATTGCATTCCTCAGCAATTGAGAAATTATTTGGATTTTTATTGAGTTTTAAGGATGATGTTAATCTCTTTGCAGATCAACCTCAACAAGCCATTCAATCATCTCAATGTGCATTCACTATAAGCAATGTACACACGTTACAACAACGCTTGTTATCGGCGAAAATGACAGGATCTTTTTATCAAGTGTTGCACTCACTAGTCTCTCGTGAGTTTGAGCTGTATCATCGAAATAAGCATTTTGGTACGAGTAATTTAGTAAAAGAAATCACTGAGCATGGTAAGCTAAAAAAATGCAAGACCTTAAGGGCTGAGGATATCCGTAATTGGGTTGGTCAGATATTTGAATTTTTAGATAAATCATGTAAGCAAAGTCAATCATTGAGTTATAAGTCAACTTATAAATTTGCTTATCGGCTATTTTGTGAATTGAATGAGCTGCAGTTAACTATACCTAGTTCAAAAGAGCGTTCTTATAAAATGAAGGGAGCGTACTTTTTATCACGTTTGAATCAATGTCTTTCTGAAGTTAAAAAATACTATGATGCACGTAATAAATTTTCCAGTAATCATCAGCTGGAACAAATTTGCTGTTCGATTGGTAATGCGATTGAGCTCAAAGAAATGCATTTGAAAGACTTCGTAAGATTGTTTGATTTGGTGATAAAGTTTGTGGTAGATGCTAGAAAAAATAAGTCAATGAGCACACATTCTACTTATAAGGCAGCAGAGAAATTAGTGTATTTGCTATTTTTTGATGTGAGTGCTAAAGCTAATCCAATTACTTCGAAGCAAGTCGCATTGAAAAATACAAAAGATAATGATGTGAAGGTGGCATTTGAGCGTATGGATCGCTTTTTGACAGCGATGCAATGGATTGAGCGATATTTGAATGCTTGTTATAATCAGATGCAAGATAGAGCTCAGCAAAAAAAAATGACTAGATACGAAACAGTTTATCTTTATGCTTGGCAGTTAAAAGTCAGTTTGTATATTGCTTTACTATTACCGGCAGAGAGTATCAATATATCTCAACCTGATAGATGGGAATCCACTTCACAAAATAGCATGCCAGTCCATCTTGACTATGTTTCGATATTATGTCAGCTTTTATCTTGCGAGCTGGCTAATAAGGATTGCGCTGATAATTTTTTGTATAGTCATGCTAATCGTTGCGATGTTAAGCGTAATAACATGCCTGTTGGTCAGGTTGATTCAAATCTGATGTATGGGTTGATCAACATGGTTAAAGGGGGAACTTTCTTTTACCTCTTAATGCGTTTAGCTTGTTATAGCCCTTATCATTCTCTTAGACATACATTGTGTGAAAGGCCCTATCAAGAAGCGCGTTGCAGTTTCGATATCTACGGTCGCGATACAGTTGGGTTTGTGGAGGAGTTTTTTTTGTTGTATCCTGCTGATAGTACAAAATTTTGTAGTCATGGGGGGATGCAGGAACATTTTCTAGAAAAGCATGGTCATTTGCTGGATTGTTGCAAACGCTACGAAAATATATACCATGTCGACCCATCTATTTCAGGGAACACTCGTGAGAACGATACTGTTTCTACTAATGTGTTGCTCTGTGATTTATTTGAGGCTGACACTTGCTTTGATAATGGCTATTCTCAAGTTGGTAGCAACATTTTTCGAGTATTATATGCTCAGCAATCTTTCTCACTTAATCAGTCCTTTTTATATGTTGCCGATCATCTGATTCCAAAAAAAGTTAATAATTATATTTGGCAGTTGAAAGAAAGATTATACGACCAAGATAAAGTGTTAGAAGAAAAATTCTGGGTTCAGTTGAGAGAGTCATGTGAAATTAAAGATGAAATTACTGAACTGTTAAAGATTGAAAGCAACTTTAACATAGAGCTCACGGATTTTTCTAAAGCTAAACCCTCTGATCATGAAAGATACCAAGCTAGTCTTTCTGTTATTATTGAAGAGTATACCAAGGCTTATGCGTCCTTCAATCGCCTCGTGTCGAGATATGCTAGGCAACTTCAGAGTGATGTTTCATTGGATAATAGAAATATTAATATTTATCAGAAGATTTTTGATTGCCAATGGCAGGGGACTGTTCAGAAACTTGAGGCAGCATCTCGAAATGGTTTCATAATAAACCATAATCACGAAGGGAAATTTTGGGACCAAAATTCTCTCAAAGAGAAGCTTGGGATAACACTATTGTCTGAGTTGATTGAGCGTAAGGATAGACAAGAAGCTCAGTTGAAAGAGAGCGTTAAATATCAGGCTGCTACGTTGAGAAAAGAGTTATTACAAACAAAGACAATAAGAGGCGAAACGGTGTCACCCATCATGAAACCATGGAGTTACCCTTTACTTGTTCCTTTTAATCGAGAGCTTAATGTAAAAGAGGCTGAGCGACAAGATTTACAATGTTCCCCATTTGGTGGTGCGCTAGCTTGGAATACAGTGCTCTCTGCTAGAAAATTAGGCATTATTAATACTGTTTTTATTAACTTGTATGGTTATTGTTTGGAGCGTGGTGATGTTAAGCGATGCTTTTCTCCAGAGGCTCAGAGTGCTATATGTTTTGTTCCGCTACGCGTTGTGAGTAGTAATATCTCAAGGTGGCTTCGCCATTTTTCACAGTTGAAACGTGATGTAATCGAAGTCGATTCAAGCGAATGTCAGCATCAGCGTAAGAAAGTTTTGAATTTATTGCAAAAATGGATAGAGTTTTTAGTCAAAGTTGGCGACCTGTCTGCTTTAAATGAGGTGCCGATGCTTAATAGGTTTCATGTTCAAGTTAGGGATAGTTCTGCTAGTCGTTATATTAAGACCATTATTTCAGAGATTAAGCGCTTTAAAGATGCATTTAAACAGAATAGTGACGCCTTGGATTGTGAGGTGATTGACTATGAGTTAGCTCGTTTGTTGCCAACGCCTTGTTGGAGCTTGCTATTGTGTATACAAAAGAACTCTAAGTTATATAAAGCACTCGATCGCTTGAAGTCTTGCATTGATCGAGATGGGGCTAGTTACACAGGTGGCGACTTGTTGTGTCGGATTAACAAACAATTTATAGCTTGTGCTAGGCGTGGTGATTCTCTCAATGCAGGGGAGATATATAGTAAGATGCCGAAATTACTGAGTTCTAACAAGCTCCGATTATTTGATGACATTTTAAAGGATGTTCATCCTGCCATAAGGTCTGAAAAACTTTATGCTGTTTTAGAGAAGTTGCTTGGAAGTTGGATTCCGTTGCCTGCTTTTAACAAACCTGATTTGTGTCAGATGGTTAAAAATAATAAGTTTGGGTTTTATGTCGATGTCGAGAATGATTCCGTTGATACACTTAAATCATCGTCTTCTAAATCTGTGAAGTCTGTGAAGTCTAACGAAGTTGGTGGAGGACTGGGGAATGCCAATTTTATTTTATTGTGCTACGTGGTTTTTCTAGAAAAATATATCAAAGAATGTTACAGAAGCCAAAAAGACTTGGGGTCACTAGGGTGTGGTCAACTTGAGTGTACATGATTAAATCGGTATAAGATGCTTGAAATATTCCACTTGTCGTCACTAAAGCTTCCATATAAAATCCCTCCATGCTATTACTATTCAAACACATTCACCTCTTCTCCGTCATTCACTACTTAACACTCCGTAGCATACTGAGTGCATTGACTGCATTATTGCTATCACTTGTGTTTGGTAAAAAAATCATTGCGAAGCTCAATGCTATGCAAGTAGGGCAAGTAGTTCGCGACGACGGACCACAAAGTCATTTGAAAAAATCGGGTACGCCAACCATGGGCGGTGCATTGATTTTATTAGCAGTGGCATTTAGTACCTTGCTATGGGGCGATTTACAAAACCATTATATTTGGGCGACTTTATTAATCACACTCGGTTTTGGTGCCATTGGTTGGGTAGATGACTATCGTAAGATTGTGCATAAAAATACGACTGGGTTAACAGCGAAGTGGAAGCTGTTTTGGCAGTCACTACTTGCGATTATTGCGAGTATTATTTTGTATCATGGTGCAACGGTTTCTGCAGAAACACAGCTTGTTATTCCATTAGTCAAACACGTCGTTATTAATTTAGGTGCATTCTACTTTTTACTGGCTTACTTTGTGATTGTTGGTAGTAGTAATGCAGTTAATTTAACGGATGGATTGGATGGTTTGGCTATTTTACCCGTGGTGATGATTGCTGCAGCACTGGGCGTTTTTGCTTATTTAACCGGTAACGTGATTTTTTCTCACTACTTGATATTACCTTATGTACCAGGTGTGGGTGAGTTATGTGTGTTTTGTGGTGCTTTGGTAGGGGCAGGATTAGGGTTTTTATGGTTTAACACTTATCCCGCACAGATCTTTATGGGTGATGTTGGGTCATTAGGTCTTGGTGGTGCTTTGGGTGTGATTGCCGTTGCGATTCGTCAAGAGTTAGTCTTTTTCATTATGAGTGGTATTTTTGTGTTAGAAACAGTCTCTGTCATTCTTCAGGTAGCTTCTTTTAAACTCTATGGTAAGCGAATTTTTAGGATGGCACCGATTCATCATCATTTTGAACTTAAAGGATGGGCTGAACCAAAGGTGATAGTGCGTTTTTGGATTATTACATTTGTACTGGTATTGATTGGGCTGGCAACCTTGAAACTACGCTAACGTCATGAATAGATTGCAATCTGCTCAAGAAGTCTTGAAGGCGGTCTTTGGTTTTGATCAATTTAGACCATTACAAGAACCTATTATAGAAGGGTTGATTAATGGGGATGATCAGTTTGTTTTGATGCCTACAGGTGGTGGTAAATCTTTATGTTATCAAATTCCAGCACTCATGCGCTCTGGGGTAGCCATTATAGTTTCCCCGTTAATTTCCTTAATGCAAGATCAAGTAGACAGCTTGCAAGCTAACGGTGTAGAAGCGTATTGCTATAATTCTAGTCTGACTTCACAAGAAGCTAGGCAAGTGTTGGCAAAATTACACGTTGGTGAGATTCAATTGCTTTATATAGCACCAGAGCGTTTGATGACAGATTCTTTTTTAGAAAGATTACAGTCCATTGATATCGCTTTGTTTGCGATTGATGAAGCACATTGTGTTTCTCAATGGGGGCCTGATTTTAGACCTGAGTATTTAGCGTTAAGTCAATTACGATCATTGTTTCCTAGTGTGCCATGTATTGCCTTAACTGCAACGGCTGATAAACCAACACGTCAAGATATTCGGCGTGTTTTGAAGTTGCAACAAGCACATTTTCATTTAGGAAGCTTTAATCGTGAAAATATTAGTTATACGGTGACAGAAAAGCAGAAACCCTTGCAACAAGTTTTACAATTCCTGCGTCAACGTGAAAATCAAGCGGGTATTATTTATTGTTTATCACGCAAACGAGTTGAGCAGTTGAGTGATAAGCTAAAATCAAACGGCTTCAATGTGGCAGGCTACCATGCGGGTATGCCAAATAAAGTGAGAGCTCAAACACAGAGTCGTTTTCAAAAAGATGATGTACAGGTTATTGTGGCAACCATCGCTTTTGGCATGGGCATTGATAAATCAAATGTACGTTATGTCATTCATTATGATTTGCCAAAAAACCTTGAGAGTTATTACCAAGAAACAGGGCGAGCAGGACGAGATCAATTGCCTGCTGATGCATTGCTATTATACGGTTTAGGTGACATTGCATTAGTGAAAGGGTTGCTTGAGAGAAATAATGACCAAAAACAGCGTCGCATTGAGTTACATAAGTTAAACGCCATGACGTCTTTTTGCGAAGCACAAAGTTGTCGGCGTCGAGTGTTATTACAATATTTTGATGAAAGTCTACTAGAGGACTGTGGCAATTGCGATGTTTGTTTGAACCCGCCCGAGACTTATGATGGGACGATTGATGCACAAAAAGCATTGTCATGTGTTTATCGTGTGGGACAAAGCTTTGGTTTGCAATATGTGGTTGATGTCTTGCGTGGTGCAGATAATGAGCGGATTAGAAATAAGCGGCATCACCAGTTAAGTACATATGGCATCGGTAAACACCTGAGCACACAGGCTTGGTATAGTGTCTTTCGACAGTTAATTCACTTGGGGTTTTTAGCTCAAGATTTATCAAACTACTCCGTATTGAAGTTGTTGCCATTGGCAAGAAATGTATTGAGGAAAGAGTGTCAAGTGACGTTAGCAAAACCACAGATTGTTGTGAGTCAATCGACTCACCGTTATCAAAACAAACAACAAATTTTAAAAGATGAGGGTTTGTTTGAACAGTTGCGTCACCTACGTAAAACACTGGCAGATACGGCTGATGTACCACCCTTTGTAGTTTTTTCCGATGCAGCATTAATTGAAATGGCTAATCAAAAACCGAAGACGGATGATGAGTTTCTTGCAATTAATGGTGTTGGAGAGAAAAAGCTCAAGCGTTATGGAGTTGCATTTGTTGATAAAATAAAGCAATATGTCGTCCCTCTAGGGGAGTGAATACCACGGAATGGAAAGCTATAACTTTTCTGTACAATCAGTCTATACTGAGAGTGAAGAAGCAATCATTGTTGGACACAATGGAGGATGTTGATATGTTAGTGCTCTCTAGAAATATTGGTGAGTCAATTAGAATTGGTGATGGTATTCGAGTGACAGTGTTGAGCTCGAGAGGTAAGCAAGTTAAGATTGGAATTGATGCACCAGAAGATTTTAAAATTACGCGTGAATGAAGACTTCTACTCAAACTTATTACGTTAAAGCTTCGGCATCTGCAAGTGGTTTGGGTAGATTTATTAAAGTGTTTTTTGTCTATGAGTAGTGTTGCCCGATCAAAACGACAGACGCGTTTCTACCTGGATCCATGGTTGGTGACAACGGTTGTAGCAATTTTGTTACTTGGGTTGCTGATGGTTGCTTCAAGTTCTATGGTGATTTCTGATAAGCAATTTGGATACCCCTTTCATTTTCTTATTCGTCAAACTATTTACTGCGGTCTGGCTTGTGTGATTGTTTGGTTGACTAGGCATATTACATTAGAGGTATGGCAGCGTTATAGTGCATATTTTTTGATAGTGACCTTTGTACTGTTATTACTGGTTCTCATTCCGGGGATTGGTCGGCAAGTTAATGGTGCTAGGCGTTGGATTGGGCTCGGACCAATTGGACTGCAAGTGTCTGAATTGGCAAAATTATGTGCTGTGATTTACATGTCGAGTTTTCTAGTGCGTAAGAAAGAAGAGGTTCAAGCACAGTTTATAGGTTTTTTAAAGCCGATGGTTTTATTCTCGGTGATGGCCTTGTTATTACTCAAAGAGCCTGACTTTGGCGCAACAGTTGTTGTATTTACGGTTGTACTGAGTTTGTTGTTTTTGTCAGGAGCAAAACTTTGGCAGTTTCTACTGTTGATGGTGATTGTGATTGCTTGTTTCGCCTTGCTAGCTATTTCTTCACCTTATCGACTATTAAGATTAACAACTTTCATGAACCCATGGGCAGTACAGTTTAATAGTGGTTACCAATTAACGCAGTCATTAATGGCGTTTGGTCGAGGTGGAGTTTTTGGTGTTGGACTGGGTAACAGTATCCAAAAGCTATTTTATTTGCCTGAGGCGCATACTGATTTCCTTTATGCTGTTTTATTTGAAGAGTTAGGTCTTATTGGAGGATTGGCCGTGATTGGCTTATTTGCGACCTTAGTTGGGCGTGCCTTTTATTTGGCAAGACGGTGTTTTGATCAGCATCGAGAGTTTGCTGGATTTATTGCGGTGGGGTTGGGCGTTTGGCTAGGAGTACAAGCTATGATTAATATTGGGGTTACCAGTGGGGTGTTGCCAACTAAGGGCTTAACACTGCCTATGATGAGTTATGGCGGGAGTAGTTTATTAATTAATGCAATTGTGATTTCACTATTATTACGTATTTCGCATGAAACAACCATTGTAGGTGATTATACTTCTGGGGGATCAACAATTCCTAAACGAGGGTGGAGGCGTCTGAGGGTTGATAATAGGCGAATACGGAATCGAGAGCTATGAGTATATACCCAAACTACTTGAGGATGCCGTGCTTTAACGGCATGAGTTCGGCAGAATGCAAATTTAAAAATTCTTGCAATAGCGGTGCTATTACTCAACTTTTTAAATTTGATTCTACTCAAACTCATTATGTTAAACCTTCGGCATCTTCAAGTAGTTTGGGTATGCGCACTGAAAAAACGGTTGTGATGATGGCAGGTGGCACGGGTGGGCATGTTATTCCTGCATTAACCGTTGCTGATATATTAGAAAAACAAGGTGTTGCTATTCAGTGGCTAGGCACTGCAAATCGCATTGAATCAAGACTCGTTCCACAAGCGGGTTATTCTTTAAATTGCATTGATATTACTGCGTTGAGAGGGCAACACAGGTTGAGTTTATTGCTAGCGCCGTGGCGATTGTTACGTGCTGTTTGGCAATGTGTGAAGTTATTTCGTAGATTGCGTCCTAGCCTTGTATTTGGCTTTGGTGGTTTTGCTTGCGGACCCGGTGCAGTTGCTGCAAAGTTATGTGGAATTCCTTTATATATTCATGAGCAAAATGCAATCGTAGGTCTTACAAATCGCTTATCAAGTTATTTGGCTACTCGAGTTTTTCAAGCGTATGAGGGTGCGTTTAAGAATCGAAAAACGCTAACCGTGGGTAATCCAGTTCGTAGAGCGTTATTGCTTAACTCAGCGGGGTACCAACAGCGTGCTAAGCAAGTTAAGTCTCGAGGTCTTAACTTGCTTGTTTTGGGAGGGAGTCAAGGTGCAAAAGCGATTAATCAAGTTGTCGTAGAGTTGTTGCAAAATTGGCATCATCATGAAAAGCTGGAAATTTGGCACCAAACAGGAAATGCATTTAATAGAAAGCAAGTAGAATCACATATTGAGTATGCTTCTCAAGTGCGTTGGCATTGTGATACTTTTATTGATGATATGTCTGCAGCTTATGACTGGGCGGATGTTGTATTATGTCGAGCAGGTGCGTTAACGGTTGCAGAACTGGCAGCTGTTGGATTGCCCAGTATTTTAGTACCATTTCCTTTTGCAGTTGATGATCATCAAACAGCGAATGCTCAAGCGCTGGTTTTGGCAAAGGCTGCAATACTAATTTCAGAAGATCAGCTGAAAGTTGATCAGTTAATGAGGCAATTGTATCAATGGTTGAGTGTGCCAGAGCAACTTGATGTGATGTCTAAATCAGCTTTGTCATTAGCGAAACCTGATGCCGGTGATCGATTAGCTCAATGTGTTTTGGAAGCTATCGATGACGCATGATACCTATGTAGTCGTGATTCCTGCCGCAGGCATTGGGCAACGTTGTAGTGGTGATCTGCCTAAACAATATCAACTGTGTGCAGGAAAACCTGTCATTCAACACTCAATCGACTTGTTTTTGCAACAAAATGAATGCCAGCAAGTGATGGTTGTGTTGAATGAGAAAGATAAGCACTGGGGACAATTAAACTTAACCCACCCTAAGTTAAAAACAACCATTGGTGGAGAAACTCGAGCAGCTTCTGTGCAATCTGGATTGAATAAAATAGCTGATATCTGTGATAATAATACGTGGGTAATGGTGCATGATGCGGCAAGACCTTGCTTGCATCAGCAAGATTTACAGAAATTGTGGAAAATGTTACAAGATGATGAAGTTGGCGGGTTATTAGTGTCTCCTATTTTTGATACAGTTAAGTTGTCGTCTAATGCTAAAACAATCGACAAAACTTTAGATCGTGGTCAGTTATATCTCGCACAAACCCCGCAAATGTTTCGATTCCATCATTTACAGCAAACATTTAAAGCCGCCAATTTGGTAGTGACTGACGAGGCAGGTATGATTGAAAGTTTAGGTTTAATGCCACGGTTAGTCTTGAGTGATTTTTTTAATGAGAAAGTGACTACTTCGCAAGATTTAAAAATTGCTGAGATAGTGCAAAAGAGAGGTCAAAGATGCTAAGAATCGGTGAAGGTTTTGATGTGCATGCATTTTGCGCAGGTGATTATGTTACGATTGGCGGCGTTAAGATTCCACATCATCAGGCGATTGAGGCACATTCAGATGGAGACGTGCTGTTGCACGCGATTTGTGATGCACTCTTGGGATCGTTGGCTTTAGGAGACATCGGATCACATTTTCCTGATACAGATCCACAGTTGAGCAATGTTGACAGCCAAAATCTATTAGCGCAGGTGATGGCATTCTTAAAAGAAAAAAATGCTAGGGTTCATAATATCGATGCCACCATTATTGCTCAAACACCAAAAATGAGTCCACATATTATGCCAATGCGTGAGGTGATTGCGAACCATTTATCCATTTCTCTAGATTGCGTGAGTATTAAAGCGACTACGACCGAAAAACTGGGGTTTACAGGACGTAAAGAAGGTATTGCTGCTAAGGCCGTGGTGTTAGTGGATGTCGGCTAAAGCATTGAAAGTATCAGTGCAATCTCTTTCTACTCGATTAGTGACTGATCAAGAATCGATTATATTGCATGCTCCACCTTCAAAATCACACACATTACGGGCGATCTTATTTGCAAGTTTAGCCTGTGGTCAGAGCTATATTAGTAATATTCTTCAATCTCCAGATACCGAAGCAATGATCAGTGCTTGTCGACAGCTAGGTGCGGTGATCACCGTATCTAATCAGCAACTGAGTATCATTGGAGTGAGTGGCAAACCTAAATTGCCTGACGATGTGATTAATGTGGGAAACTCAGGTCAAGTGCTTCGATTTATTGGCGCAGTTGCTGGGGTCATTGATGGAACAACCGTATTGACTGGGGATCACTCCATACGATCACGACGGCCACTGCAACCTTTGATAGATGGGTTGAATCAGTTAGGTGCTCGCTCATTCAGTACGAAGAACGATGGCCATGCGCCACTGATTGTAACGGGAAAAATAGAAGCTGGTATCGCAACCATTGATGGGCAAGACTCTCAGCCAGTATCTGCCTTACTGATAGCTTGTTGTTTGTTAGCTAATGATACTGAACTACTTGTTCAGAATGCAGGAGAAAAACCATGGATTGACTTGACCTTATCCTGGCTGGATCGTTTAGGACTCGCTTACCAAAGAGATGGCTATCAGCACTATCAAATCAAAGGGGGGCAGTGCATACAAGCTTTTAATTATCAGGTGAGTGGAGACTTTAGTTCAATTGCATATCCTATCGCTTTCGCATTGATTTCTTCTCAACCGATAAAGCTGTGTATTACGGGCATAGATTGGAATGATTCGCAAGGGGATAAGTTCTTGATTAAACAGCTCCAGCAGATGGGCGCGAACATTGTAGCGCAAGACAGTAGTGTGTTGGTGTATAGTGGTGCTGAGTTAAAGGGCTGTGATATTGATGTGAATGATTTGATTGACGCACTGCCTATTTTGGCGGTTATTGGATGTTATGCAAAGGGAACAACACGCCTTTATAATGCAGCCATTGCCAAAAATAAAGAGAGTGATCGTGTCAGTGTGATGTGTGATATGTTGAAAAAGATGGGTGCAAAGATTATGGTGACTGAAGGTCAGGATGGGCTATTAATACAATCTTCAAATTTGCACGGTGCTGAAGTAAAGTCTTACCATGATCATAGAATTGCGATGTCTTTAGCTGTGGCAGCAAGTGGTATATACCCAAATCACATGAAGACACCGGACTTTAACGGCATGAGCCTGGCAGAATACAAAGCTAAAAGCTTTCCCAATAGCGATGCTATTGCTCAATCTTTTAAATCTGATTCTGCTCAAGCTCATTATGTTAAAACCTCGGCGTCTTCAAGTGATTTGGGTATAGTTAGTGAAACGGTGATACAGGATATTGATTGTATTGCAAAAAGTTATCCTAACTTTATTCAAGATATGCAAGTTTTAGGAGAGTTAGGTGACGTTCAGTTCATACCCAATGGAGTGGAAAATGCCAATTTTTAGCTTCACGCTTTTGGTATCATTGGATTTAAAAAATTTCACCATAGGCTTCTATGATTCAACTTTTTAAACCTAATGCTACTCAAAATCATTTTGCTACAAAATCGGCATTTTCCACTCCATTGGGTATCATCGGACATAAAGGGTGTGGAAAGACGACCGTAGGTGTTGCGTATGCTAAAAAGCAGGGGTTATCTTTTATAGATACAGATCAGTGTTTACAGCAACGATATGGAAAAGATGGTGAAACATTAATGGCTTTATATGCGCGTTTAGGTCAAGTGAAGTTTAGAAAATTAGAGGCTAAATTGATTTTAGATTTATCTATTAATGAGCCTACTGTTATTGCAACAGGTGGGGGTTCTGTTTTGCAGACGGGAAATATTGATCGCTTGAAGCAACTAGGGAAATTGATCTACTTACATGTAGATTCAGCTGTTTTATATAAGCGTTGGCAATCTTTAGAACAATGTTTGTTAGATATCAATGACCCACTAGCTTGGCAACAGTATTATGATAGCCGTCATCTTTTATATAAAAAAAATGCTGATATCATCATAGATACTACCAATAAAACAGTAGATGAAATAGTTCACCTAGTAGGGCAATCTTATGGCAAGTAATCATTTTGGTAATTTATTCAAGATAACGACATGGGGTGAGTCTCATGGTAAGGCGATGGGTGTTGTCATTGATGGTTGTCCTCCAGGTTTAGTATTGAATGAGAAAATCATTCAAAAAGCGCTGGATGAGCGTAGACCCGGTACGAGTGCTTATGTTTCACCTCGTGTTGAAACAGATCAGGCTGAAATTTACTCGGGTGTGTTTGAGGGAAAAACCACGGGTGCACCCATTTCTATTATCATTCCGAATCGAGATGCTGATAGTAGTGCTTATGAATCAACAAAAGATTTATATAAACCTGGGCATGCTAATTTTACTTATTTAAAAAAATATGACTGTTTCGATTATCGTGGTGGTGGGCGTGCCTCTGCACGTGAGACTGTGTGTCGTGTTGCTGCAGGCGCTGTGGCTGGTCAATTATTACAACAATACCAAATTGATGTACAAGCTTGCATTCAGCAAATAGGCACTATCAAAGTAGCTGTCGATGAGATATCAGTCAATAGAATGAAGGAAAGCTTAATTTTTTGTCCAGATGAAACAGTTGAAGAAGCGTTACTAGCTTTATTGACAAAAACTAAGCAGCAAGGTGATTCTTTAGGAGGTTGTGTTGCTTGTCAGGTGACTTTAATGCCTGCTGGTTTGGGTGATCCTGTTTATGAAAAACTAGAAGCAAATCTAGCAAAAGCGATGTTATCGATCCCTGCAAGTAAAGGCTTTGAGATAGGGAGAGGTTTTGATGCAGTGGGTGATCTTGGTTCGCAGCATAATGATGCATTTATGAAAGGTCATCAGCCTTGTGAAACAAATCATGCAGGTGGTACACTAGGTGGCATTTCTACTGGGATGCCACTTAGATTTTCGGTTGTTTTTAAACCGACATCGAGCATTCTGAAACCACAGAAAACGGTTAATTTTGAAGGAGAGGAAAAGATCTTTGAACAGCCTGCTCATGCTAGGCATGACCCTTGTGTTGCAATTCGTGCAGTGCCAGTGGTCAAGGCAATGTGTCAGCTGGTGTTGGCAGATGCGTTATTGATGAATAAAATAATAAGGTTGTAGCATGTTGCTTGATTTAACCCATAAATTGAACAAAGATATCCCTACTTGGGATCATCACTGTGGTTTTTCTGTTGATCAGATCCAGCAAAGAGATCATGCTCAGCAATATAGCTTCCAAGTAGATTCTTATCATTTGCTAGGTAGTGCAGGCACGCATATTGATGCGCCTTTTCACATGAACAAAGCAGGGCGAATGATTCATGAGCTGGAGCTGAGTGAATTAATTTGTCCTTGCTATTGTATTCATGTCGAAGGGGTGGATGATGATTTCCAGCTGAGTGTGAAAGATATCAAAAGCATTGAAGCCTCACACGGTGCGATTAAAGCTGGGAGTATTGTAGTCGTTAGTACGGGTTGGTATAAACGCTGGGATACACCCGATAAGTATCGTAATAACTTGAAGCATCCCAGTGTTAGTCAAGAAGCTGCGATGTATTTGGTAGACAAACAAATTTCAGCGCTTGCTGTGGATACATTGTCACCAGATTGTGCTGAGAATGGATACCCCGTGCATGAAGCACTGTTGCCGAGAGATTGTCTTATCATTGAAAATTTGACCAACACAGAGACGTTACCAACCATAGGTGCAACAATAATTGCTTTACCGTTAAAAATTGTTAATGGTACTGAATCGCCGGCTCGTATTATAGCTACTGATCAGTATCTTTGGGATAATAAATAAGGTTCTGTCGCAAAAATATGGGATGGTGAAAAGCGCAGATTAAAGTCGTTATCGCAACCAACGCACTGCACATAACACGATATCTTTTGGATAATGTCTTCCTGCAAAGTCGATTGCCATCTGCTTACTCCTGTGATTTTACACCCAGTTTAACACATTCTCTTCTGTTTGCGACAGAACCGCTTTAAATCATGAGTATACACTACAGGCTAATTATGGATGATTTTCAAGCTAATAACTGCTAGGGTTGGATGATTGATTATCGATGAGGATCACAGTGTCAACATTATTTGTCAACATGCTACAAATGACAGAGTACTTATTGCAAGCGTGTCGGCAGGCAGGGAAAATTGCGATTATTACCGATGAAAATGTCAAAGAACATTACGCTGATACTCTGATGTTATCATTGCAATCTCCGGAAGTTAATCCACATCTTATTGTTATTCCTCCAGGAGAGTCTTCTAAATCGCGGCAAATGAAAGCGCAGATCGAAGATCAATTGTTTGCGTTGAGGTTTGGGCGGGATAGTTTATTGATTGCTTTGGGAGGTGGTGTTGTAACAGACTTAACCGGATTTGTTGCCGCGACATTTTGTCGAGGTATACCAGTAATTTATTTACCCACCACTTTGCTGGCGATGGTGGATGCAGCAATTGGCGGGAAAACAGGTATTAACTTATCGCAAGGAAAGAATTTATTAGGTACTTTTACCCAGCCATTAATGACACTCATTGATTTAAGTCATTTGATGACACTGCCTGAGAGAGAATATCGTGGGGCATTTGCAGAAATTATCAAGCATGCATTGATCGTTGATGCAGCACATTTTTCAGCGATCGAACAACAGGTAGATGATTTATTACAGAAGGATTTGAGTAAACTTGAGCCGATTGTTTGTCGAAGTGTTGAGATTAAGCAACAGATGGTGTTGCAAGATCAAACAGAGCAGGGAGTGCGTGCTTGCTTGAATTATGGGCATACGATAGCGCATGCCTTGGAGCATTTATCTAATTATCAGTTGAGTCATGGTCAGGCAGTGGCCTGGGGATTGCTAATTGAAGCACAGTTGTCTGTTGATCTGGGGTATTTAGACTGTATTACAGTGACACGTTTGCAAGTATTGTTACAGAAGTTTCATATGCTACCCAAGTTGAGTAAAAGTATAACCAGTGAAAAAGTATACGATCAGCTTAAGTATGATAAGAAATCACGAGAGGCAAGTGTTCGATTTGTGTTGTTGTCTTCGCTAGGTGCGACTGTGTGTGAAGATGGAAGTTATTTAATAACGGTTGAAAAAACAAAGGTTATGCGGGTGCTTGATCGATATTTCCAGTGTGAGATATGAGTAAGCTCGTTGTTGTTATTGCAGAAAGAACGATTGATGCTGTATTGGCGATCATTGGGAAGCAGCCTAGCATCGTTGGTTTATTTGAGATTCGTTGTGATGTGTTGGATGATACAGAGTTCTCTTTGTTACCTGCATTAATCAATCAAGTTAATCGTCCACTCATTTTTACTTTACGCTCTAGTCAGGATGGCGGATGTTTTGATGGGGGTATGCCAGTACGTGTGTCGCAACTATTAAAACTAGCATCTTTTCAACCCGATTATTTGGATGTCGAGTGGGATGTTGCAGATGCTCATTTGGAAGAAATTGCTCGAAATTACCCGCAAGTTAAGTTGATTCGTTCTTGGCATCAGGTGGATGATCAGGTAGTCAGTCATCAGCTTCTAGAGCAACAATTAGCATTGATGGAGCATATTAGTGTATATGGCTATAAGCTTGTTGCAAAAGCTAGTAATAGTTTAGATAGTTTGTGCTTATTGCATTGGAGGTCGCAAGTTACGATCAAAAAGCCATTAATCGCGCATTGTATGGGAGAAGATGGCGTTTTTTCAAGAATATTAGGTGTTATTGTTGGTAATGCATGGAGTTATGCAAACTCCGTCAATCAGTCCTTTATTCCTAACTGTCCTGATGTTGAGGCGTTTCTCAGTATCTATCAGTTCCTGACTCTAAATACAGATAGCTATATTTATGCTTTGATAGGTGATCCAGTGACACATAGTATGGGGCATGTTTTCCATAATCAGCGTTTAGTGCAACTCAAAGAGAATGCAGTGTATGTAAAAATACGTGTGCAACTTGGTGAGTTAGTCCAGTGCATTGGATGGATGAAGAAACTTCCTTTTGCTGGTGTGAGTGTGACTATGCCATTGAAGCAGGCAGTTACTCGTTACTGTGACGACTTAACATTGTTGGCAGAGCGATCTCAATCAGTCAATACTTTGAAATTCTTGTCAAATCAAGTGCAAGGTACTAATACAGATGGTGGTGGTGCAATTGATTCACTACGCAAATGTAAGCAAATCGTGTGGAGCTCGTTACATGTCGTTGTGTTAGGTTTGGGTGGGGCTGCTTCAGCAATCATTGATAGCTTGATTCAGCAAGCAGTGATTTCGATTGATGTTGTGGTGAGAAACTTGAGTGCAAAGCAAGATCAATTACAGGGTTATCAATCATCTGATACCCAAGTGGTGGGAGTTGAGTGGCAAGATTTAGCATCAGTAGAATTTGCACAAAATGATCATGTACTGATGATTAATACAGTACCTTCAAAGAAATTGGTACAAAAAGATGTGTTAGCATGGTTAAAAAATAATCCAGTAGATGTATGGATGAATGTTGATTATACGCCAGTAGCTGAGCAGTTGAATGATAAAATAATGACTTTGGGTATTAAGATTGTATCTGGGAAAGAAATGTTTTATCGGCAGGCACAGAAGCAGTTGGATTATTGGTTGCCCATTCGTTAGAATTTGACGCTGTAAATTATGGGTTCTTTGTATGGTTCATTTAAAATTAATCAGTGGTTGTTTAATCTTTCTGGTGACAGTGATTGCTGGGTTATATCCTTTTTGTAAAAAACAAGAGATGCTTGCTTGTTTGAGTCATGAGCTTGATTTCCCAATAGGAGAATCACTGGCAGCAGGTATTTTTCTTGGTGCTGGCTTAATGCATATGTTGGCCGATTCAGTGCAAAACTTTTATCAGTTACATGTTGAGTACCCTGTTGCCTTTTTATTGGCGGGTGCTGTTTTCTTATTATTATTATGGCTTGAGCATGTAGGGCGTGAAATTTATCAACATGAAGGTGATAGAGGAAATACTTTCGCAGTATTAGCTACTATTATGCTGTCACTGCATAGCTTTTTAGCGGGTACTGCTTTGGGCTTGAGTGGATCGTTGTCGATTACTCTAATGATATTGGTAGCAATTTTAGCACATAAATGGGCGGCTAGTTTGGCCCTGTCCATTCATTTAAACAAGAGTCAATTATCTTTAACGGCACGTGTCAGCTTGTTTGCGTTATTTGCTTGCATGGTACCGTTAGGTATTGTGTGTGGAGAATCAGCAACACATTTATTAACCAACTACCCATTGATTGAGCCCATTTTTACCGCACTGGCAGCAGGAACATTTTTGTATTTAGGTACGTTGCATGGTTTAGAAAGAGCGGTATTGGTAAAACAATGTTGTGATTTGAATCGTTATACTTTTGTGGTGATAGGTTTTCTGGTGATGGCAGTGGTTGCTATTTGGACATGAGTGTTGTTTTGACTGGGAGGGATGACTGTGTTAATTAAATTGGGACCTAGGTGTGCTCATATGCTGAATGTGGTAGGGGCAAAACTTAATTTTGGAACGGCTTCGGTTAAATACTTATCTGAATGTGGTGGTTATATTGATGAGAAAGGTAGAGTACAAAAGTATATCGTATTGTTTTTTCGATTGAATCGAATGGAAGAAATTCGTCTTAGGATGTCATCTGTATGGTTTGATAGTGTAGGAAAAGTTAGTGCCTTCAAATTAACTGTATCTCTCATTGCACCAATGAAATTGCAGTTTAAATTGCGCTTTTTTATTAACGAAACAGGGCATGAAAAACACCATTATTTTTGTGTTCAAAGTGGAGATATGAAAAAGCAAATTAATTTGGATGACTTGATACATCAAAGTTTAGAGAATGATAAGTTGTTATCGACTATTGACGTAGATAGTGATTCTGTATCTGGATCAGCAAATTCTTGTCTTAGTAATGAAAGTGTTGCTTTGTATACTGAAGACTCTTCATTTTTTAATCCAATGATAAATATAACTAAACTAAATTCTTCAGTTATGAGTCCAAGATCTATTGTTTATGAGGCATCTCGTGGGTTCTGTGACAGTCAGCGCTCTCATAGTGAAGCATCTGTTTCATCGAGTTCTCTTATCCAGTGCTCTGATGGTTCACAAATTCTTTTTAAGGAATGACTTTACCGATAACACTATTAACTGTAATTCCTACTTGCTGATAAATGTCACCAGCGGGTGCGGATAATCCATATTGTTCTAACCCAATGATGTGACCATCGAGTCCAACGTATTTATACCAAAAATCAGCATGAGCCGCTTCAATGGCAATGCGTTTGACATGAGGCGGTAAGACTTGATTTTTATACGCTTGTGATTGTTGATCAAAATACTCTGTGCAAGGCATGGAGACAACTTGTGCTTGAATATTTTGAGCTGATAACTCTTCTGCTGCCATCATGGCTAGTTCAACTTCGGATCCTGTAGCAATTAACACGATATCTGGGCTTTGATGTGGGCGTAATATATAACCACCTTTGGCGATATTATTGAGCATTGTTTCATTGCGTGTTTGTTGTACTGTGCTTTGACGTGATAGTAACAAACAGCTTGGACTCTGATAGCTCAGTGCTTGTTGCCAAGCAATAGCCGTTTCAACCGTATCACAAGGTCGCCATGTGGCAACATTTGGCATCATACGGAGCATGGCAGCCTGTTCGATTGGTTGATGTGTGGGTCCATCTTCACCCAAACCAATTGAGTCATGAGTGAAGACATAGATTACTTTTTGCTTCATCAGCGCACTTAAGCGAATTGCATTTTTACCATAGTCAGCAAAGGTTAGAAAGGTACCACCATAGGGAATGAATCCACCATGTAGTGCAATCCCATTCATGATCGCAAACATACCGAATTCTCTGACCCCGTAATGAATATAATTACCATGATCATGTTGTGCAATGGACTGTGAGGTTGAAAAGTTCGTTAAATTGGACCCTGTTAAGTCTGCAGAGCCTCCTAAGAATTCTGGAAAATGGTTACCAATAGCTTCCAAAGTAATTTGTGAGGCTTTTCGGGTCGCAACTGATTTCTTCTCTTGATCACTGTGTTGAATTAATTGCTCGAATATTGCTGTGCAATTTTTTGGTAATTCACCATTGAGTCGTCTAGTGAGTTCTAGTGCTTGTGCGGGGTAAGCTTGCTGATAAGCTTCCCATTGTTGGTTCCATGCGCTTTCTAGTTGATTACCACGGTCAGATTGATTCCATGCTTGCAGACAATCTGCTGGGATGACAAAAGGTGGGTGGTTCCAGTTGAGCTGATTACGCATTGCCTTGATTTCGGCTTCACCCAGTGGTGCACCATGTGTTTTATGAGATCCAGCTAAGTTTGGAGACCCTTTTCCAATGGTCGTTTTGCAGCAAATTAAAGTGGGCTGAGAGGTATTGGATTGTGCTTGTGCAATCGCTTCTTTAATGGCAACTGGATCATGCCCATCAACTTTGATCACCTGCCAGTGGTAGCTTTCAAAGCGTTTGGCAGTATCGTCACCGAACCAATCATGTGTTTTGCCATCGATAGATATTTCATTATCATCCCAAAAAACAATCAACTTTCCTAGTTTCAGGCTGCCTGCTAAAGAACAAGCTTCGTGTGATATACCTTCCATCAAGCAGCCATCACCACAAAATGCATAAGTGTGGTGGTCGATGATTTCATGTTGGGGTTGATTGAATTGTGCGGCGAGTGTTTTCTCTGCAATTGCCATGCCGACAGCACTAGCAATGCCTTGCCCTAGAGGTCCTGTTGTCATTTCTACGCCTGCAGTTTCACCCTGTTCAGGATGCCCAGGTGTTTTGCTGTGCAGTTGGCGAAATTGCTTAATTTCATCGATTGATAAATTAAAACCACTTAAGTGCAAGAGTGAGTAAAGCAACATGGATCCATGTCCATTGGAGAGTATGAATCGATCTCGATTGTGCCACTGTGGATTCTTAGGATTGATTTTTAGCACATCACGCCATAAGACAGTTGCAATATCTGCCATGCCTAGTGGCATTCCTGGATGTCCAGATTGAGCCTTTTGTACCGCGTCGACACTGAGGAAACGAATAGCATTAGCGAGTTGTTGATGTTGCATGAATAATCCTTGAATGATAAGTAGTCATTCTATCAAATGCTTGTTAAGTCTATCAATAACGATATTGTATTTTTTGTGATACGTGTATTACAATGTAGTAAATATTGCTATATTGTTTGACTTTTTAGTAGTAGATATAATAAAACGAGGATGTGTCATGACCGCATTAAGTATCAGAGTACCCGATGAACTGGCTGAGAGATTGAATAGGTTAGCAAAGCAAACCAATCGCTCAAAAAGTTTTTATGTGCGTACCTTATTGGAAGATCAGTTAGAGGATTTAGAGGATTGCTATCTTGCAATGGAGGTTATCGAAAAAGTAGAGAAAGGTGAGATGCGGGTCTGGACACAAGAAGAAGTAAGGCGAGGTGATGATTTGGAAAATTGAGTGGAGTAATGCTGCATTGAAGCAATTGCGTAAGTTAGATAAGCAATTGCAAGAAGAAATCTTGGATTACTTGGAGGAGCGTGTTGCGGTGATTGAAAATCCTAAGCAATATGGCAAACCAATGCACTATCAATTCACTGGATTATGGAGATATCGAGTTAGAAATGCGCGGATTCTTTGTCAGATCAAAAAGGAAAAATGGGTGGTGTGTCTGTTGTGCAAGTAGGGCATAGAAAAGAGGTTTATCGTAATTGATTGCCTGTGATTGCATCTATAATGGGGGTTGACTGTTGAAGCCCTCCAGTCGGAGCTTCAATCACATAATCGATTTTCTGCTTTAGTTCTAAAGGTATTTCACGATAGTGACGGATGGCGTCATCTCCAGATACATTCAAGCTGGTGGAAACTAGTGGTGTCTTAATTTGTGTGCACAATGCTTGTGAAATTGGGTGTTGTGTTAGTCGAATGGCAATTGAGTCATGTTGCCCGCTAATCCATTTGGGTGCTGAAGCTGACTTTGGGAAGATCCATGTACATGGCGATTGACTGTCGCTGATTCGATGTAAATAGATTTGGGCATCAGCTGAGATGAGCGTTTGAATTTGCTCAAGATTGCTGGCAATCAGAATCAATCCTTTATCCATAGAGCGTTGTTTGATTACCAATATTCGCTCAACGGCTGCTTGATTGAAAGGGTCGCAGCCCAAACCATAAACTCCCTCAGTTGGGTATCCAATCACCTTGCCTTGGAGAACCAATTTAACGGCTTTTTGTATTTGTGCTGTATTATTCATTTACTTTTCAGGTGGTTCCAGTTCAAAAGCATATTTGCATTCCTTTTGTGGGCATACTTTTTCGGTGCCACGACGTTTAGTTGTTTTGATCGTCAAAACTGGCCATTGGCAGTCAGGGCATATTTCTGCAAGTGGTTCATTCCAAACTGCATATTTACAGTCTGGATAACGATTACAAGAATAAAATATCTTTCCAAAACGTGATTTGCGTTTAAATAAGGTACTTTGCTTGCATTCTGGGCACTCAACTTCAGTGTCTTCTGGTTTTTCTAGTGGCTCAATATGTTTACATTTAGGGTAAGCACTGCAGCCAATAAATTTACCATAGCGACCTAATTTGATATGTAATTCACTGTCACATTTTGGACAACTTTGACCGTCAACCACTTCAGGTTCTTGTGACTGCTCTTCTCCATCCATAGTTTTTGTATAGCTACAGTCTGGATAGCCTGTGCAGCCGATAAACCGACCACGTTTCCCAAGTCGAATGGACAATGGTTTTTTGCATTCTGGGCAGTTTTCATCGAGTTTTTCTTGAGTGACATCAGCACGCGACACGTTTTCGCCAACATCGGCAATTTTATTGATAAATGGGTTCCAAAATTGATCCAATACAGGAATCCACTCGGTCTCTCCACGTGCAATCGCATCCAGTTTGTCTTCAAGCTGTGCAGTGAAATCATAGTCAACGTATTGAGTGAAGTAGTTGGTTAAGAATTTATTAACGACTTCACCGACATCAGTGGGTGCAAATCTTTTTTGTTCTAAGGTGACGTATTCACGTGTTTTAAGTGTTGAGATGATTGCTGCGTAAGTTGAAGGGCGACCAATTCCATAAGCTTCTAGTGCCTTAATTAACGTTGCTTCTGAGTAGCGTGGTGGTGGCTCAGTGAAATGTTGAGTTGCCACGATATCAATTAGGTCAACTAAATCACCTATCTTCATTTCAGGCAATATTTTCTGGTTATCTTGTTCGGATTCTTTAGGCTTATCATCAAGACTTTCTTGGTAAACCTTCATGAACCCAGCTGTTTCAATGGTTGAGCCAGTCGCGCGGAATAAGTGATCTTTGCCACAACGTAAGTCAATGGCGACCAAGTTGAGTGTTGCGTGAATCATTTGGCAAGCGACGGTGCGTTTATGGATCAACTGATACAATTTAAATTGATCGTTGGATAAATATTTCTTTAAATCAGTGGGTGTGTTGTGCGCAACGGTGGGGCGAATGGCTTCATGGGCTTCTTGTGCATTCTTGCTTTTAGTTTTGTAAAAATGAGGCTTGGCTGGTAAAGAATCTGCACCGTATGTGCTGCTAATATGTTGGCGAAGTTCATCCAGTGCTTCTTGTGCTAGGTGAACAGAATCAGTTCTCATGTATGTGATTAGACCAGTGACACCTTCACCAATATCGATTCCTTCGTAAAGTTGTTGTGCGATTTGCATGGTTTTGCTGGCGCTAAAACCTAGTTTGCGTACTGCTTCTTGTTGCAAGGTTGAGGTAATAAATGGCGGGGAAGGGTTGCGTTTGCGTTTTTTCTTTTCAACGTTTTCAACAACCAGTTGTCCGCCTGCATCTTTCAGTAAAGTGCTTTTAGCTTGCTGGGCATTTTTTTCGTTGGTGATGGTGAATTGTTTTACTTTTTCTTGATTGAGTTCAATCAGTTTCGCATCAAATGCCTGTTGAACCAGCGATGCTTTGGCAACAATACTCCAATATTCTTTTTTCTCAAAAGCTCGAATTTCTAATTCACGTTCAGCTATCAGACGCAGTGCTGGGCTTTGTACTCGTCCAGCCGACAATCCACGACGAATTTTTTTCCATAGTAGTGGTGAAAGGTTGAACCCCACAAGATAATCTAAAGCGCGTCGTGTTTGTTGAGAATTGACTAGATCTTGAGCAATTTCACGTGGGTTCTCTATTGCTTCTTGTACTGCACGTTTGGTGATTTGGTTGAAGGCGACACGATAAACTGGCTTGTCTTTAAGCAATTTCTTCGATTTCATAAGCTCGTGAATATGCCAAGCAATCGCTTCTCCTTCTCGATCTGGATCGGGTGCGAGATAGAGTGTGTCTGCTTTTTTTAGTGCAGTTGCAATGGCATCGATGTGTTTTTTGTTGCGATCGATAGCTTGGTATTTCATTGCGAATTGATTTTCAGGGTCAACAGCACCTTCTTTGGGAACTAAATCTCTGACATGTCCAAAAGAAGCTAAAACAGTGAAGTTTTTACCTAGATATTTAACAATGGTTTTTGCTTTGGCGGGGGACTCAACAATAACTAAATGTTTTTTCGTAGATTGGGTCATGATGCGAGAACTCCAGTTTCTTCAGAGGCGATGGGTATATACCCATTACCATTCAAGAAACCGAATTTTAACCGCATGAATTCTGCAAAATTGAGATTTAAAAAACTTTCGCAATAGCCTGCTATTACTCAATTTTTTAAATCTAATTTCACTAAAATTCATTTTGTTAAAACTCCGGTGTCTTGAAAGGCGATGGGTATATACATGTCATCTTGATGTTGTGGTAATACCGATAGCTTCTCAATAAGCTCACTAGACTCATGAGTTTGACTCAAAAACATGAGTGTAACCCATTTGATGCGTTTGAGTGATATTTCCTCAGGACAAAATTGTAATGCGTGGGTGATAATGTGCTCATGTTGTGATAAGTCAATGATTTGATGTTGTAGTAAGGTGGTTAGATAGGCGCGTACATCACAGTTAAGCAAAGTCATTTCATGAGGGCTGTAAGTGCGATTGTTGAGTGTGGAATGATTGTATTGAGTAGTGCGGTATTGCAGTAGTGACTTGATCCACGAGAGTGCTTGCTGAAAATCATCGGTGTTACTTTTTACAGCAATTTGATCGGATAAGATTTCGCTGTTCTCCCAAAAGATATTTTGTACGTTATGCAACTCAAAAAGCGAGTAAATGATGTTTAATATTGTATTGTTCATGATGTTTTGAGTAGTTCATTAATTGCGCGCCATCATACCGAGTAATGAGTTGTCCATCAAGTTGGTTAAACTTGAATTTTTACGGGGTTGTATGAACGATAGCTAACACGGTTAATATAGTGGTCTGGGTTTTTCGGACAGAACAGAACCGAGTATAGAGCCATAAAAATAGTTTGAGTATAATGCAAATTGAACTGTTAAAAGGGGTTTGCTAGAATTATGCTTAATTATTTTAGTATAGAAATTATTTGTGTCAGAAAAAATACAAGCTATTCGGGGAATGAACGATACGTTGCCTAGCGAGATGCCGGTTTGGCATCGATTGGAGCAAGTATTGCGAAATGTTTCTTTTATGTATGGTTACAAAGAAATTCGTTTTCCTATTGTTGAAAAAACAAAACTTTTTAAGCGTGCTGTTGGTGAAGTAACAGATATTGTAGAAAAAGAAATGTATACTTTTGCTGACCGCAATGATGACTTGCTTTCTTTACGGCCTGAGGGAACAGCAGGTTGCGTGCGTGCCAGTATTGAGCATGGATTGCTTTACAATCAAACACAACGGCTTTGGTATTTAGGACCGATGTTTAGGCATGAGCGTCCGCAGAAAGGGCGATATCGTCAGTTTTATCAATTTGGTTTAGAAGCATTCGGGTTTTCTGGTGTTGAAATCGAATTGGAGCAGCTGCTGTTAACACATCGCCTGTTCACTCAACTAGGGTTGGTTGACCAATTAACCTTGCAAGTTAATACGATAGGTAATCTTGATGATCGTGCTAAATTCCGTAGTGCATTGGTTGAGTTTCTAATGAAGCACCAAGATGAGTTGGATGAAGACAGCAAGCGACGCTTGTTGACAAATCCATTGCGTATTTTGGACAGTAAATGTGAAAAAACACAAGCAATTTTGCAGCAAGCACCGACTTTAATGGATTATTTGTCGGCAGAATCAAGACTGCATTTTGAGAGCTTTGTGGCGGGGCTCGATGCGCTTAGCATTCATTATGAAGTGAATCCAAAACTTGTTCGAGGTTTAGACTATTATTCTCATGCTGTATTTGAATGGGTGACTGCTTCTTCACGTGCGCAGAACACGGTGTGTGCAGGTGGGCGTTATGATGCTTTAGTTGAGCAATTAGGTGGGAAGCCAAGCTTTGCGGTTGGTTTTGCACTTGGATTAGAGCGAGTGGTTGACTTAATGCTAACACACGATGATGTGGTGGTTGCCCCAAACTGCTATTTAATTAGTATAAATCAGAATCGTATCAGTATTTATCAATTACGAGAAAAGTTGCTTGCGGTATTGCCTAGTATGAGTATTTTGTGTGATATGGTAGGTGGTAATCTGAAGAAACAGTTAAAACGTGCAGATAAGTCGAACAGTCGCTTGGTTGTCTTTGTTGAAGATGATATCCTCAAGATGAAAGATTTACAGACAGGCGAAGAAAATAATTGCACGTTTGATGAATTAGTTTCCGTACTCAGTAGCAATTAAAACACTGGAAATTTAACAAAATGAACTTTAGTAAAATTATATTTAAAAAATCGAATAATAGCAGGCTATTGTGAAAGTTTTTAAATAAGCAATTTTGCAGAATTCATGCGGTTAAAATCCAGTGTTTTAATTGCTACTGAGTACATATTAAAAGAGAGCAAAGAAGATCATGGCATTACATGAAAGTGATAAAGAACAAATTGATTTAATTAAGAGCTGGTGGAATGAGTATGGTAAAACCATGCTGTTTACTGTGATCGTTGTACTGCTGGCTGGTTCTGGTTGGAGATACTGGCAACATGAGCAACTGGAGAATAAAACTAATGCGGCTGTATTATACCAAAGGTTACAGTTGACTATACAGCAAAAAAATACCAAGAATGCTGCAAAAATAACGACACAACTGCAAACACAATACCCAGGTACGATTTATGCAACTGTGGCGACACTACTAGCAGCTAAAGAAAGTGTGGTCGCTAATCGATTGACACAAGCTAGTGAGTCATTGCAATGGGTCGTTGGTCATACGCATAGTCAATATTTGACAGCGATTGCACGAATGCGCTTAGCCAGAATTTATCTTGCTAAGCGTGATACTAATGCTGCGATTAAGTTACTACAAAAAGTGAAACTAGCAGGCATGAATGGGCAAAAGCAGCTTATCTTAGGAGATGCATATCTCGCGCAAGGAAAAGTGAATAACGCCAAGCAGGCTTATCAGCTTGCATTAAAAGCAATGAGTGTAAAACAAAAAGGTATGTCGGCATTACATGATGATTTTTATTCGCAAATCGCATTAAAGCTTCATAGTATTCCGACCACATGAATCGTCAACCTATTATTGCTTTGGTTGGGCGAGCTAATGTTGGCAAATCGACTCTATTTAATCGCCTAACACGCACACGCTCTGCATTAGTGTTTGATCAGCCTGGAGTAACCAGAGATCGTCAATATGGTGAGATATCTTTTGAGGCCGATGAGAGTGGTGGGCAGTATTCTTTTTTGATTATTGATACTGGTGGCGTAGCCATGGATAAAGATAATGGCATAGATGGCTCTATTGATGAAGCGATGTTAAAGCAAACCCAGTTAGCAATCGCTGAAGCTGATATTGTTTTCTTTATGGTTGATGGTCGAGCTGGCTGCACTGCTGCTGATGACAATATTGCACAAGTGCTTCGTGAGCAATCAAAACCTGTCGTTTTGGTGGTCAATAAAATTGATGGTGTTGATATAGATGTTGCTAAAGGTGATTTTTACCATTTTGGCTTTGACTTTATGTTGCCAATTACAGCATCGCATGGGCGTGGGGTTTATCAATTACTAGAAAAGACTAGTTTAGCCTTTGGGGTGAATATCGATGATGAGAGCAGTGAATCAATCATGCAAGAAAAGACCCTTCTCAAGGGTGACGAAATTTCTGTGCAACAATATATTGATTCAGCTGAAGATAAGAAGGGTGAAAGTAATGCACTGATTAAGTTAGCAGTCTTTGGGCGTCCCAATGTAGGGAAGTCGACGTTGATTAATCGCATTTTGGGAGAAGAGCGTGTGGTTGTTTTTGATCACGCAGGAACAACTCGTGATAGTATTTATATTCCATTTGAACGCCGTGGCAAACAGTATACTTTAATTGATACAGCAGGGGTGCGTCGTCGTGCGCGAGTGAATGAATGCTTGGAAAAGTTTTCTATTGGTAAAGCATTGCAAGCAATTGAGCATGCTAATGTTATTATTTTGGTGCTGGACGCCCATAATGGGTTGGCAGAACAAGACTTGAAATTGCTTAATTTTGCCTTGGAATCAGGGCGAGGTATTGTTCTTGCCGTTAACAAGTGGGATAACCTATCAAGTCATCAGCGTGAGGAAATTCGCGTTGATATTGAAAGGCGGCTCAATTTTGTCCCATTTCTGTCTTTGCATTTTATCTCCGCAAAATTTGGTACAGGTGTTGGTAATTTATTTGATTCAGTTCATCAAGCTTATGATTCAGCAACACAAGCACATTCTGCTAATCAATTGACACGGTTACTTTTGAAGGCAGTGCAGTTACATCAACCACCCATTGTGCAAGGTCATCGTATTAAATTAAGATTTGCGCATAGTGGTGGACACAATCCTCCTAGGATTGTAATTCATGGTAATAAAACGGATCAATTGCCTACACATTATCAACGCTATCTAGAAGGTTTTTTTCAAAAAGAATTGGAGTTATCAGGGACACCCATTAAATTCGAGTTTAAAACGGGTGATAATCCTTATGCAGATAAGAAAAACAAATTGACTGGTCGGCAGATTAAGCGTAAAAAACGACTGATGTCTTTCGTGAAAAATAAACGGAGAACGTAATGTCTTCAAATAGTATGAATATACAAAATGCAATTGATAAAGAAACACAGCGTCAGGAAGCACACATTGAGCTAATTGCCTCTGAAAATTATGTGAGTCCAGCTGTTTTAGCAGCTCAGGGTTCAGTGTTAACCAATAAATATGCAGAAGGTTATCCAGGTAGGCGTTATTACGGAGGTTGTGAGCATGTTGATGTTGTAGAGCAGATTGCCATTGATCGTGCGAAACAGCTTTTTTCTGCCGAATATGCCAACGTGCAACCACATTCAGGATCACAGGCGAATGCAGCGGCTTATATGGCGCTTCTTCAACCAGGTGATACTGTGTTGGGAATGGACTTGTCTGAAGGTGGACACTTAACACACGGCTCAGCGGTTAATTTCTCTGGTAAATTATATCGCTTTGTTCATTATGGGCTGAACGAGGCAACCGGTGATATTGATTATGAAGCAGTTGAGAAGTTAGCAGTTGAACATCAGCCTAAATTAATTGTGACTGGGTTTTCTGCATTTTCTGGCTTAGTAGATTGGCAGCGGTTTCGTCAAATCGCAGATCAAGTGGGTGCTTTCTTATTAGCAGATATGGCGCATGTTGCGGGTTTGGTTGCTGCTGGCAAATACCCATCACCCTTGCCTTTCGCAGATATAGTGACTTCGACGACACATAAGACGTTACGTGGTCCGCGAGGCGGGCTAATTTTGGCGCGCAAAGCGGTTGGTGATCAAGGGGCTGGACTCGGGTTTGATTTTGCAAAGCGTTTAAATTCTGCTGTGTTTCCAGGATTGCAAGGTGGGCCACTGATGCATGTCATTGCTGCAAAAGCGGTCGCATTCGAAGAGGCGTTGCAACCTGATTTCCAGCAATATCAGCAACGTGTGCTGGATAATGCGAATGCGATGGTAGCTGTGATTAAGCAACGAAGTTTTAAAGTGGTTTCTGGGGGGACTAAGAATCATTTGTTTATGATTGATTTGATGAATAAAGGGTTGACGGGAAAAGATGCTGAAAACCGTTTGGGGGAAGCCAATATCACTTTGAATAAGAATATGGTGCCAAATGATCAGCAATCACCATTTATTACCAGTGGATTACGCCTTGGTACCCCAGCCATAACAACGCGTGGTTTTGGGGGGCAAGAAGCAGAACAAATCGCGCATTGGATATGTGATATTTTGGATGATATCAGCTGTGACGCTGTACTTGCTCGAGTGAAAAATCACGTTGCTAACCTATGTGAGCGTTTTCCAGTTTATGATAGCCACCAGCATTGAGAAAATCGATATACCCACCGCCATTCAAGACGCCAGAGCTGTTAACAAAATGAATTTTAGTAAAATTAGATTTAAAAAATTGAGTAATAGCAAGCTATTGCGAAAGTTTTTTAATTTTAATTTTGCAGAATTCATAAAGTTAAAATCCGAGTTCTTGAATGGCGATGGGTATACAAGTGATTTGAGTATATAACTATGTATTGTCCATTTTGTGAAACGACAGAAACAAAAGTGATTGATTCACGCTTAATAAGTGAAGGTGTTGAAGTACGTCGTCGTCGTGAGTGTGCGGATTGTGGAGAGCGCTTTACAACATTCGAGAAGGCAGAATTACTGATGCCTAGGATTATTAAGCGTGATGGGGAGCGTGTGCCTTTTGATGAAGTGAAACTACGTGCAGGTTTGGAGCGAGCATTGGAAAAGCGCCCTGTTGATTGTGATAAGGTGGAAACAATGATGGCACATCTTGTTCGCTCTGTTCGAGCAGAAGGTGAGAGGGAAGTATCTGCTTTGAAGCTAGGAGAGTTTGTGATGCATGAGCTTAGGCAGGTGGATCAAGTTGCCTATGTGCGTTTTGCGTCTGTGTACCGACGGTTTAAAGATGTTTCTGAATTTAGCGAAGAAGTGAAAAGTATAAAAAAGGAAAAGGTTGATGGGTGAGATAAAGCATAGAAAACCGTCACAAATGAGTGGGAAGCAAGCAGCTCGTCGTCGAGCAAGGCGATGTGCATTACAAGCAATTTATCAGTGGCAGAGCAATACAGCACAGAGTACAGCTGAGATCATTGATCAATTTGTTTTAAGAGAAACTACCAGCAAAGTGGATATGGATTACTTTAATCAATTACTTGTGGGGGTTACCGATCATGTGAGTGAGTTGGATGATTTGTTTACACCACTGCTTGATAGAAAAAAAACAACATTAAGTAAAGTGGAGCTAGCTGTTTTGCGTTTAGCGAGTTACGAGTTTAGATCACAACTGGAGGTGCCTTATAAAGTGGTGATCAATGAAGCACTGGAGCTGACAAAGACATTTGGCGCAACTGATGGTTACAAATATGTTAATGGGGTACTTGATCAACTAGCAAAATCAATTCGAATCGATGCAAGGTAATAATCTAGATGATATACCCAGCACCATTCAAGAAAGCGAAATCTTATCTTTTTAAGTCGCCACATTATTTTTTTGCATTGGGCTGTGGTTCTGGCTTGTTATCTCCTGCACCGGGAACCTGGGGTACTTTGTTTGCTCTGCTACCTTATTGCTTGATGGCGAGATTACCTTTGAGTGCTTACGGGTTTATTGTGCTGTTGGGCTTTCTTTATGGTTGCTTTATTTGCGGAAAAACAGCGAAAGCTCTGGGTGTTCATGATCATTCAAGCATTGTGTGGGATGAGTTTGTGGGGTTGTGGATTACTTTGTTTGCTGTACCATTTTCTTGGCAATGGGTTTTGTTGGGGTTTGGTTTGTTTCGTTTGTTTGATATTGTTAAACCATGGCCAATTCGATGGTTGGATCGTCGTGTTAAATCGGGTTTTGGTATTATGATAGATGATGTGTTAGCAGGTGCCTTTTCGGGGTTAATCTTGCAAGTTGTTGTAAGATTTTTCTGAAACTGGCAGGGCGGTATTGCAAATAGATTTGAAATGCTGATATCCTGACTCTTACATTTTGGACGGGTGGTATTAATGGACTATTAAAGGAGTTTTGTTATGCTAGTTCGTCGTTTTGTATCTTGGTTCTTATTACGTTTCTTTTCGCTATGCCTTAATTTTCTTGATGATAAATAAAATTTAGCCTGTTGTTTGTTGTTCCAACTGTTAGTTGCTTTGAAGGGGAAGTAGCATATATTTCATTGATAGGGTGGGTCATTTACTAGCAAGGAGTTTGGTGATGATCATTCGTTTGATTGCTTTTTTATTGATATCGATTTCGTTTGTGGCGCTATCATCTCCGCCTTGTTATGCCGTGACGGTGAAGAATAAGGTAGGTAGCGATATGACGATTCAGGTGAATTCCACTCAGTTTTGTGATGGTAGTAAGACAGATCATATTCTTTCAACGAATCATCGTCAGTTCCATGTTTTTGCAGGAGGAAAACTTGATATTCGGGTTGACGAGATCGGAATTAAAGGACATGTGCATGTGACTAAAACCGTCACGAAACCTCGCACTATTTCGTGTGATTCTTATTTTACACCTTTGATATTTGTACCTGATTTACATTGTAATTATTAGTTGGAGAGGGGAGGAGGAGATGCTATTTAGATTGAGAATGTTAGCTGGAGATCGTCCAGTGATGCAAAGTATTAAAATATCTCACGCTTTGATTCCAAAAGTCCGAGTTCCTTATGAGTTGTATTATAACCGATGCCAGAAACCCCCTGATTTTAATGTTAATGAAAAAAACAGATATTTGTTTGGTGAGAGAGAATTTGATGAGCAACCGCTTGTTACTGCATCCTTATTATCCTCTTCTTTTCATCGTAAATTTGAGAAAGATAATCCATTTTTTCAGGTGAGTCATAAATCAAATATTGTTAATGTACTAACACTGTTAAGTTGTGTCGCACTGCCTTTTGCATGGATTCCTGAATCGTCTTTTCGTTTGATGCGTCACAGAGATCAAGTGAGGATTGAACAATATGATTGTGATGATCAAGCGACTTCACCTGTGTTTAAACAACGTTATTTTAATAGTGACAGGGGCTATGTGCTTGTGTATGACGGCAAGGTGTTCTCTTGTGTTAATAGCTATGATGATGATAATGGCTGGGTAACTTGGAATCTTGCAGGGTCGCGACAACTTAAGTTTTCGTTTTGTATCCCTGAGATAGTTGATCAACAGGGTAGGAATCACCAATTAAATGCTTACATGATTCACATTACGGTGGGGAAATATGAGCACTATGTATTAGTTCCTTTTTCATCTTTATATGATGTGGTTGGTGACGATGTCGGTGTGATAGACTGTGACTTGATTGCAAAAGAATATAACACCGAGCTGAAGTTGAGTCTTGGTTCATTATGTAGTGAGACAGCAAGTTTAGCCTTTTGTAAGCAGTGTCATTGGGTTGGGTTTGGCAGTGATTTTGCTTTGCAGTCTCAACATCCCAGGAAATGTCAACGTGCTACGTTACGTTATTTTGTCGCCCAAGATAGCAGAGCTGAATTTACAGTCGGTGAAGATATCCAACGCTTGAATATTACTGAATTTGAAAGAAAGAGTATACATCCTGCGACTCTCGTGAGTTTTGGTTCTAGAGAGAACACACTCTGTGTCAGTCAGTATCATCAACGCTATGCGGCTATTTTACAGAGAAAATGGTCAGAAGATTTGGGGTCTGTGCATGAGCGAGACGATACTCATTTGACTGAAATGACGGAAAAAATCAAACCATTGTTAGCTGTTTGGATTGGTAAGGAAATGAAGCGATTTTATGGCTTTGATAGATTAAGAAAGCTTAATGTTTCTTTGTGTGATCGATTGCTGAAATTATTGCCAATTTTACTAGATCATGAGCTTGTTTTATTGCATGCTAACTTGAATGATGCTCGCTTGTATGATCAAGTGAATAATTTTTTTCACCAAAATTTTTCACAGTATGTTCCATCAGGTAGTTTGCCCACGTTTCCTGTTCTTTCGCGCTTGTCAGATGCGTATGAGTTATTACATCCATGGAGTGCTGTGAGGTTAAGAAATATTAGTAATCTTGGTTCCAGTCCGGTTCGTTTGATGTTTAAAGATATATGTGTAGTGAATGGAAAACACTATCTGAGAGTTCAATTACTTTCTGCAACATTAAATTTATTTGAAGTACAGTATTCTGCTGGAGATCGAAGAGATGCAATTCATTCTCGAGTAATAGAAAATACAGTAACGATTATTCAAGGCTGTTGTGAATTATTATTGCCTTGTATTACTTTGCCATCAAGTAGATTTGAAGGATGTATACTACAACGAACTTTCCGTCTTTTTTCATTGCAAGATGGTTGGGGAAAGAATGAATATGCAGATTATTTGCCAATTATTAGTGAGCAGTATCAGCCTAGATATTTAGATACAGCCTCAATTTTTCGTATTAATATGGAGTGCTTGAATAGCGTCTTTTTTGATGAAGCGAGTTGCGATAGTAGTAATAGTTTTTCTTTGAATCAATTTCGCTGTGAAGCCCTGATTCCATTAGATCAGCGCAGGGTTTTGGATATGCTCACAGTTCAATATCAGGAGGATTGCATTGGTGGGAATATGAAGTTTTACCCATTTACTGAGATTGTTTATAATGGTGGGCGAAAAACACTTGCAGGATTTATAGATGAAGAGCCTTGGAGTTATGAGTATGCATACCCTAAGCGTATTTTTAAGTTGGTCAAAGATAGAAGGCGGAAAAATACTACTAGAAATACACGAGGTGGAGATGCATTTGTTGCACGACTGTGTAATTATTGGGGGCATGAGATTATAAAACCTTTAAGAAAACAGGTTGAAATGATCCGAGGAAGAGGTGGTGCTCGTTCTATCGATGCTGGTTTGGCATCATTTCAAAATGCATTAGCAAACTTGTTGTGTGGTAATTTATGCTCTGCAGCTGTGTTCGAAGATCACTCTCAAGATGTATATAAGTTATTTAAACAATATGTGACGATGGCTTTTGCCGAAAAAATAACATCATGTTTGGTGGGTGAGTCTAGCTTGCTTGATTATTATTTTAATTATATAAAACATACTCCGACTACTTGTGTGAATATTGATGGTTTGGTGGTGCATGATGGAAAGTTATGTTGTCAAGTGCGTTGTGAGCGTTTAATAACTGGTAGAGTGGAGGTTTGTCATGGAGGAGAATCCATACCTGATTCTGGCTTGGTTGTGCGCTACAATTACCAATTATTATTTTGTTTAGAAGGTGATGCTACTATGGATGTGAGTCAGCGATGGTTGATGGATGCATCAACGTGCCACCTTAAAATATACCGAACAGAAGATAGAAGGTTTAACGGGCATTTTTCTACGAATAGTGACTTATAATAGGTAGTCGGCACTGAAAAATCACCAACACAATGAAAAGTATAAAAAAATAGAATAAATACGGAGATATTTTCGACCGAAAATGGTAAAATCTGAGCAAGATTTACGGTCGAAATGGAGCAAAAATGATCAGGAATGCAACCCAGCTACCAAAGCAAGGAAGTTTCTTTGATATCGGATCACAACTTGATGAAAAACATCCGTTAATTGCTTTAGCAGAAAAAATTGACTGGGGATGCATAGAAAAGGAGCTATCACAATTTTACAGCACTGAAAAAGGCAGGCCAGGCAAGCCAATACGATTAATGAGTGGGTTGCTAATGCTTAAACAACTGTATGATTACAGCGATGAAATGTTGGTGTCACAATGGGTGATGAACCCATACTTTCAAAGATTTTGTGGTGCGATAGGGTTTCAAACTCAATTACCCTGTGATAGCAGTGAGCTAAGTAAATTTAGATCAAGGATAGGCTCTGTCGGGGTTGAGGTCATTTTTGCACAATCACTCAAACTACATGGAAACGCAGTGGAAGAAAAAATTGTACTGGTTGATACCACAGTACAAGAAAAAGCGATCACCTATCCCACCGACAGCAAATTGGCAATTAAAATTATTAATCGCTTAAACAAACTAGCAAAACATAATGGCGTAAAACAAAGAAGAACCTACATCAAAGAAGTCAAAGAATTGCGATTGAACTGTAGGCACTTTCGGCATGTAAAAAAACGAGCTAAAGCAAAAAAAGCATTAAAACGATTACGTACAATAGCGGGTGCTTTAATGAGAGAGCTAGCAAGAAAGCTACCTGAAGCAACCGAAGTTGAACAACAAGAAAACTTCAAGCTGTACCAAAAAGTGTTATCACAATCGCCCAAAGACAAAAATAAAATATACAGCCTGCATGCAACCGATGTGTATTGCATAGGCAAAGGAAAAGATCATGTGGCCTATGAATATGGTAAAAAAGCATCCATTGTAATGACACAAAAAAGCCAGCTAATCATAGGAGTTGAAAGTCACGATGAGCACATGCATGACTCTAAAACACTCAAGCCAGCTCTGGATGCAGCGCATAGAAATCGCCATAAGAAAATAAAAATGGCGGTAGTAGATCGAGGTTATCGTGGTGCACAAAAATATGTGGCAGAAGAGGGAATTGAAGTGTTGCTGCCAAAGCCACCACTGAAGAAAGACAATGCTTATCAGAGAGATAAAAAACGAAAACTTTGTAGAAATCGAGCAGCGATTGAGCCAGTAATAGGACATTTGAAACATAGTTTTCGCTTAAACGAGAAATTGGCTTAAAGGAAGCCAAGGAGATGCGATTAATTTATTAATGGTAGCGTGCGCGTGGAACTTGAGAAAATGGATAGCCATTTTCTTTTTACCCATTTTATTGGGGGTTTGTTTTTTCTAGATGGGTGGAGTAGCTCAAATTTGAGCACTATGAAAATCATATAGGCAAATATACTCAAGGAACACGTGCTAACATTGGCTTTTTTCAGCGCCGACTAGGTAGAAGAATAATTGTAACAGCTCGCCCTACCATGTCATCCTGCTCGTAGTCGTACGCATGGATCCCGTGGCTTCGCGCGGAATGACGAGTGAGTAGTGATGAATAATTTTTTTGCATCTCATGCATGCTTTCATATACAATGCCAAACATAATTGAATAAAGCAGGTAGCAGATATGCGTATAATTGGAACCATGATGGCGGCAGCTGTCTTATCAACAACGGCTTTTGCTGGACATCAGTCGAATCGATTTTCTTTTTTAATCGGTGGTGGATATACCCATTTAGCAAGTGGGCATCACTTGGATAATGCGACTTCACCAGTCTTTGGTGCTGCTTATGATTTGAGTCGGCGTTTGAGTGCGAGTTTAATGGTGGTTCCATTTGCTAGTAAAGCAAAAAATACGGCGAGAGATTCTGTGAATTCTCAACTATATACATTGAATGGTCGTTATCACTTTCAGGTTGACCAAAAACTACAGCCTTATCTGACAGCTGGATTAGGCGTTGTACACATTCGTTACCCAACAGGATTGGTGAGTAACTCAAATACTGAAACTGTAATGAATGCAGGAGGTGGAGCTCAATACTTCTTCTCACCTTCGATTGCACTAGAAGCGGGTGCTCGTGATGCTTATGCTCCTGCAACTGGGCGGCATGATTTATATTTTCATGTTGGCTATCGTTTCTTTTTTGGTGGAAACCAAATGAGTCGAGGTGCTGATGTTGGATTAGGACAAGAGCAGTTGGCAACTTTTACAAACAATAGCGCGCAAATTCAACCGTCAATGATGCCAGCCATTAAACAATTTGCAAAGAAATTACAACAGCAACCTAAGGTTGATGCAACATTGCAAGGTCATGCATCTAGTGTAGGTCCTAGTTCATATAACTTGAGACTTTCTAAGCAGCGTGCAGAAAATGTTGCGGATGTACTAGCTCAGTCTGGTGTGAGTCGTGATCGTTTAACGGTTGTAGGGTTGGGAGAAGAGAACCCAGTTGGTAGTAATCAGACTGCATCAGGGCGTGCAGCAAATCGTCGTGTTGATGGGGTTATTCATTAATTCATAGGTTGATATACTCACTGCATTGAATTTGTTGTACTTTCAATGATGGTGAGTTTATGTTCGCATTGTTGCTAAAATCCCAGCGCTTCCATTGATGATGGCGGTGCGTTATGCTTTTTCTTAAAAAGGAGCACTTCGGTTGGAAAAAAAACACTTATATCGCATTACTTTTATTCAGCAAGACAAGGTGTATGAGTTGTATGCAAAATCAATCATACAAAGTGATCTTTTCGGTTTTGTGGAAATTAGTGAGTTAGTGTTCGACGATAGTTCGATTGTGGTTGATCCCCAAGAAGATCGATTACGTCAGGAGTTTATGGATGTCGAAACAATTTTCGTGACTGTGCATGCAGTCATACGTATTGATGTGGTTAAAAAGAAAGGTAGTGCAAAGATCAAGGACTATGCAGGTGCTGGTAGTGATAAAGTGACTTTTTTACCCAATGCACAAGTGAAAAAATGACAGTCAATCCATTTTTAGTTATTGATGTTATAGGTGTTTGTTTAACAGCAGAGGATTATGGTTTATTGCAACATCCTTTTGTTGAGGGGGTGGTGTTATTTTCGCGTAATGTCGCTTCTGTGAGACAGCTCAAAAACTTAGTGTCACAAATTAAATGCATACCAAGAAAAGGGAGTAAACCACTAACGATATATGTTGATCAAGAAGGTGGGTGTGTTCAAAGAATCAAAGAACCTTTACTTGTTTCTTTGCCAGCTTGTCGTGAGCTGGGGCGATTGTGGGATATTGATCCACTTGCTGCAATGAGGTTAGCCAAACAACAAGGACATCAAATGGCTTCTGGGGTGAAATCACTGGGGATTGATGTTAGCTTTGCACCTGTTTTAGATTTGGATTTCTCTCAAAGTGATATTATTGGTAGTCGTAGTTTTCATGAAGATGCTGCCGTTGTCGCTGCATTGAGTGCTAACTACATTAGAGGGATGCGTGCGGCAGGTTTGTCAGCAGTTGGAAAGCACTTCCCAGGGCATGGTTTTGCTGTTGCTGATTCTCATGTGGACATGCCAGTAGATACACGTAATGCTCGTCAAATTTGGGATGAAGATTTACAGCCTTATCAGTATTTAATTGATCAAAAGCTACTTTGGGGTGTCATGTCTGCACATATATCTTATCCTAAATGTGACTCGCAAATAGCGACTTACTCTACGTATTGGTTGAAAAATATCTTAAAGGGAAGAATGGGGTATCAAGGCTTGATTTTTAGTGACTGTCTTAGCATGAAAGGTTCTGGTGATGAGGTTATTACAACCCGTGTTAGAAAAGCACTAGAAGCAGGAGTAGATCGAGTGTTACTTTGTAATGACCGAGAGGCCGTTGAATTGGTTTTGGATTGTTCTAGGAAGGAATAGAGTATGGGAGATAATTAAGTAGAAGTTGTGATATGGTGGCCTGACCCGGAATCGAACCAGGGACACGAGGATTTTCAGTCCACTGCTCTACCGACTGAGCTATCAGGCCACACGGGGCATATTAAAGCGGTAATTACGTTGTGAGTCAAGACTAAAGCATATATAATCGCGCCAATTTCAGAAATTCACCCAATTCGGTTGAAAATGCCAAGTTTTAACTGCATTGGGTATAAACTACCCTAGAGTCGATGTTATGAATAAAAGTACAACTGTAATTGAGCGTCCGATTGGCACAGCTTGGATGATTATTTTAACCATCTTAGTCGGTATTGTAGGTGGTTACGGGGCGATTTTATTTCGTGCAATGATTGGTTTGGTGCATAATTTATTTTTTGAAGCACAATGGAGTTTGAATTTTAATGCGAACTTGCATGCCAGCACAAGTACGTGGGGCTGGGGTGTTATCTTTATTCCAGTGATTGGATCGGTCATTGTGAACTGGATTACCAATACGTTTGCACCAGAGGCGCGAGGGCATGGTGTGCCAGAAGTTATGGATGCAATTTATTATAACAAAGGACGTATTAGACCAGTTGTATCGGTTGTTAAAGCAATTGCTTCAGCGATTTCGATTGGTACGGGCGGTTCTGTTGGTCGTGAAGGGCCCATTATTCAAATTGGTTCAGCATTTGGTTCTAGCTTAGGACAGTTGATGCATATTAGTCCACGACAACGTATTATTTTGATTGCTGCAGGTGCTGGTGCAGGTATTGCTGCAACATTTAATGCGCCAATAGGTGGTTTAGCGTTTGCCGTGGAATTAATGCTAGTCGCAATTAACGCTTTTAGTGTGACAATGGTTGCTATTGCAACTGTTATTGCAACCTTTATAGGGCGTTTTTACTTAGGCAATATGCCATCCTTTGATGTGCCATCAATCGCTGGTTTTAGCAATCATGTGCTACCTCTGAAAACACTCTTATTGTTTGTGCCATTTGGAGTGCTTATGGGGGCTGCCAGTGCATTATTTATTCGTACCATTTATTGGGCAGAAGACTTTTTTGAGGCAGTGTTTAAGAATACATATATTCGCCATGCACTGGGGATGTTTTTCCTTGGTATTGTATTTTATTTATTTATGAGATTTAGTGGTCACTATTATGTCGATGGCGTTGGCTATGCGACTATTTTGGATGTTTTAAAAGGGTTGCTTTCTAATCCTTGGTTCTTATTACTTTTGTTTGCGGCAAAATTGCTTTCAACCTGTTTGACATTGGGGTCAGGTGCGTCGGGTGGTATTTTCTCTCCTTCATTATTTTTAGGGGCAACATTAGGTGCGTTTTTTGCAACACTCTTGAACTATATTGGAAGTCATATGAGTGGAGATCTTGGCTTTCAAGTGAATGTTATATTATTTGCGATTGCGGGAATGGCATCGATGGTGAGTGGGGCAACAGGTGCTGTGATTACAGCCATTACGATGACCATTGAGCAAACCAGAGATTATGCGGATATTGTTCCAATCACCATTAGTGTAGCGTTGGCATACGCAGTACGGGTTAAAATAACAGCTGAAAGCATTTATACATTGAAATTATCGCGACGAGGTCATGCGTTACCACAAGGGTTGCAAGCGGCTATCTTTTCCGCACGCAAAGCCAAAGAACAAATGGAAGAAAGCTTTGTTGTGTACAACGAAAGTGAAGCAAAGAATGTTTGCATTAAACGCCAAGGAAAAGAAAATCCTGCTTATGTCCTCGTTGAAAATGAAGGGCTCGTGAAGGGGATGATTCGTCAAGATTTGACTTACTTTATGCCTGAAGGAACCACGCAAATGAATCTTAATCAGCATGTGCAGTGGGTTTATCAAAATACGCCATGGCCAGATGTCTTGCGTTTGATGAAAGAGGATGCAAGTACCGTCATATTAGTGGCGAAAAAAGAACATTCTGAAAAATTGGATGATTTGATAGGGGTAATTACTGCTCGGGAAGTGACTAAGGCGGCAAAACGATCTGCTGAGCTGGTGGATTAGGTGTTGTATTGAAAATCATTAACTGAAGTTATTAAAAGATTTTATTTTTATAAGGTGAGATGGGTTGTGATGCCTACTTTTAAAGGTGTAGAATTTTGTGAGATTAACGGCTATAGCAAGAGTTTTTTTTATTGTAATGCCCCGATCAATGCTGGTTTTAGTATTAAAATTAAAGCATATGCAGGTGGTAGGCTGCATGACCTACAAGGTGTTTCTTATCGCTCCTTAAGGTTTTTTCTATGTGTCAATGGTATAGAGGGTCTACCAGAAATATGTAGAAAAGCACTTAATCAGTTTTCGTTTGAGAATGGCTTTAGAACGTTTAGAGCTGATGGACAATATTATATAATTACTTCGACAGACTATGATGATTTTCTTAAAAAAAGGGTGATTCTTCAAAAGTTGACTAATACGATAATCGATAGAATTATGTAGTTGTCTAGGGTTGTTTTGATGAGGTTATTGCAACCTTAGCGCAACAATACAGTAATTGTGCTAAGGTTATGCTTGGGTTAATTTGGTGGCAATAGGACCAATGACTGTCATGTTGTGAGATTTTGCTAGGGAGCATATAATTAAGTCCAATACTGATCACCCAATATTTGTTATTTCCTTCACATAAAATACCTGCTAATTTTCTTTCTTGATAATAAATGTCATTAGGATGTTTTATTTTTAGTGGCGTAATACCGATTTTCTTTAACTGCCTAATAAGAATTTTGGCAACGGTTATACTCAATTTTGCTGGTAAATAAGTGTTTGAAGGGAGTAATGCGCTGCAATAAACTCCAGCATTTTTAGGTGACTCCCATTGTTTCCCAAGTTGTCCAACGCCTTGTGTTTGCTCCTTTGCATAGCAAAAAACAGGAGAAATTTTAAATGTCTTTTTTGCTTGTATTAACAAGTGGTGATGTGTGGATGGGGTGCTTTCGAATTGAATCACTTCTGTATAGCCAAGTGATTCAATTTTTTTGTGTTGAGGTGTTTCTTCCATTCCTCCATTCTAATCAACTTATAAGATATTTGCATTTTATTGATTGATGGTCTTTAATGAGATTTATCCCAACTATTTTCTCTTAAATGAGATAAGGAAAGTGTATGAAGAAGTCTACTAAAAAATTAGGTTTAGCCGTCGCAGCAGTTGCAGCAACAGCATTATTAGCTGGTTGTGCTTCTCAAGGAACGAGTGCCTCACATGGCGATAAGTCTACAATGTCCAAGCATGCTTGTAAGGGAATGAATGCTTGCAAAGGAATGAATGCCTGTAAAGGTGTGCACAAGTGCAAAGGCATGAATGGTTGTAATGGTAAGCATTAAGCTGTAGCATATACCGAAAATCCCGCTTTTAAGCGGGATTTTCGTTTTTGAAAAGGTAGTGATATATGACCAAGTATCCTTTTCTGGGGTTTGGGTTGGGGTGTCGAACTGACTACTACGAAGAGATTCTAACGAAAAAGCCAAAGGTTGATTGGTTTGAAGTCATCAGTGAAGATTTTTTGATTTCTGGTGGTAACCCCTTGCACTATTTGGAGAAAATTCGCCAAGATTATCCGATTGTTGCTCATGGCGTATCATTGTCTATAGGTAGTGCTGATCCTTTGAATTTCGACTACTTAAAACAGCTTAAAGATTTTTATGCGCGCTTTCAGCCAGCGTGGGTGTCTGATCATTTGTGTTGGACTGGCGTTGACGGTATTAATATACATGATTTGTTGCCACTGCCTTATACAGCAGAAGTGGTTAAACATATTGTGAGCCGAGTGCAACAAGTGCAAGATTATTTTGGACGTCGTATTTTATTGGAGAATGTATCAAGCTATATTACGTATGCTGACTCTGAGATGACAGAGTGGGAGTTCTTCAATGAAATCGCACAGCAGGCAGATTGCTTGTTGTTGCTTGATGTGAATAATATCTATGTGAGTGGGTTTAATCATGGTTTTGAATCCTGAAACTTACATGGAGGGGATAGATGGTAAGCGTGTGCAACAAATTCACTTAGCAGGGCATGATCATTGTGGAAATTATATTGTAGATACACATGATGCAGCCATTGTTGAGCCAGTTTGGCAACTTTATGAAAAAGCGATCAAGCGTTTTGTTTGGTTTCGACAATGATAGAGCGTGATGCAAAGATGCCTTCATTTTCAGTATTGCAAGCAGAGTTACAAGAGGTGGAGAAAAGAGCACAGCAAGGAGTGACTTTATCTTGATTGCATAAAAAAATATTCAGCAAGCACTACAATCTTATATTTTATCGCAGGATGAATCGATTTATAGTCATATTATTCAAGCAAAAACACAAAGCACACCATGGAGCGTTTAGATATTTATCGGCACGCGTATCAATTGAAGATTAATTGAAGTTCTAGCGCAAGATTTTCCGATGTTGCAGCGTTTGATTGGGATTGATACATTTAATCAAGTAGCAGCTTTATATTTAGCGACCCTTATGATCACGATCATTCTCTGTGAATATGATTAGTAGAGGGTTTTCCCAGTTTATTAATCAGCAAGAAATACTTGAAGAAAGTATAGGGTTGCCAGCATATCATTTAGCGAGATTTGAAGATCATTTGTCTATGGTGATGGAGCGAGCAGATGCACAGCATTTATGTTTAAGTGACTTAGCCAGCATTGTGCCTGAGAAATGGTGCGAGCTGGTGTTTACATTCCATCCTTCAGTGATGAGTTTGAATTACCACACTACGTGGGTGAACTATTTCGAAAGCTACAATCTGTACCTGATGGAAAAGTAGATGACTTGAACAAGCTTGATCTAAAGTCAGGTGCTGATGATAAAGTAACGTGGTTATTTTGGCGTTACGAGCAAAATCTTATTACATACCGCTTTCAGCTAATGAAAAAAATATGTTTCAACAGACACAGTTGGGCAATAGTTTTGCTGATATTTGTGAATATTTTTGCATGGAGTATTCTGAGGAAGAAGCAGCACAACAGGCAGCCATGATTTTGAATAGCTGGATTCAGCAAGGGGTGTTTGAAAAAATAGTTACCTTTTTTTCAACCAGCTAATGGGGTTTAACGGAATGCCATGCTTGCGAATGGCAAAATATAAGGTGGCTTGTTGGTAGCCTCCACTACGACCAGCATGTGCAATGATTTCTCCTGTCTTAATCATATCGCCTTGTTTTACCGTTAGACTTTGGTTGCGTCCATATAGAGACATAAATCCATTACTATGGTTGATGATGACTAATAACCCGACACCACTGAGCCAATTGGCAAAGACTACTTTACCAGGAGCGATTGCATGGACAGCCTGACCTAATGTTGCTTTAATAAGAAGCCCGCTACTTCTTAATTGACTGCGCCCGATTTGTTGATGAAAGCGCTGTACGATAATGCCTTGCAATGGCCAGATTAAATGATGTCGTTGCCGCCTTGAATTTAAATTGCTTCATTGCTTGGGTGAGCTTTTTACGTTGAGCAATGGTTTTCTCAATGATATTTTGATTTTGTTTTAGGCGTGAAATGACTTGTTTTTGAGTGTGAATAGAGGCTTTTAGTTTATGAATAACCTGGCTTCTACTGTTTTGTGTCACTAGTAACTGTCCTGCGCTTTTTGTTTTTTACGCAATAATTGAAATAACTGTTTTCGAATGACTGTTTGTGCAACGGTAACCTGTTGCAATTGTGACATATGTTGTTTGAGCGCGTTAATGCTGTCTAATTGTTGCTGTGAGAATGCGCGATAATAAGTGATGATGCGATTTAAGTGTGATGGATTTTTTAGGTTTAAAATTGTTTTTAAATAACTTTGTTCACCAATCATATATGCGGAGCGTAATTGTTGTGAAAGTATCTTTTGTGCTTGTGTGATTTGCTGTTTCAATTTTCTCTGTTGTTTTAGTAATTGTTGGGATTTTCGTTTGTTTTGTTTGAGTTGTTGTTTGATTTTGTTAATAGATTGAGCCAAGGTGCTAATATATGTTTCGTTTTTCTTGAGTTGTGATTGCAGTGTTTGATATCGATTTTGATTGCTTTGTAATTGTTGAGACGTTTTCTTGGATTGCTGCTGAATCTTCGATAATGAGGGTGCTGCTTGAATCATGTTGAAAAGCATTAAGCTCAGTAGCGCAGTCAGGGTGAGTCTCATAATTTTTTAATCAAACTGTGACCAGTCATTTCATGGGGTTGTTGAATTTGCATTAAATCTAAAATGGTCGGTGCAATGTCGATTAATGATCCTGTGCTCAGTTGAAGTTGTTGTTTGCCTACATAGACTAAGGGAAACAGGATTGGTTGTATGTGCTGTGTGAGCTTGCTCAGTGCTGGTATTATGCATGGATTCTATATTGCCATGATCTGCAGTGATTAGCATCTGTGCATCTGTTTTTTCAAGTAGCTTGATTAACTGCCCGATCGCTTGATCAATACTTTCAACCGCTTTGATGGCTGCTGGGAAATTGCCTGTGTGACCGACCATGTCAGCATTGGCATAGTTACAGATGATCAAATCATATTGTTGACTGTTAATGGCATTTATTAAATTTTTTGTTAATAGTGGTGCGCTCATTTCAGGCTGTAAATCGTAAGTGTCTACATGAGGTGAGGGGATCATGTCGCGAGATTCTTTAGCGAAGGGAGTTTCTTGACCACCGTTAAAGAAGAATGTGACGTGGGCATATTTTTCTGTTTCAGCTAGCCTTAATTGTGATAGCCCTTGTTGACTGATGATTTCTCCTAGGCTGTTTTTGACTTCAGGTTTTTCAAATAATACTTCAGTGATTAAATCTTCTGCATAAGAAGTTAATGTGATCAAGCGTGGTGTTACCGTTGTATTGTGTTGAAGTGGGGTAGTGTTTTGGGTGAAGCACCTCGTGATTTGTCGCATTCGATCTGCTCTAAAATTCATGAGTATGAATGTATCATGACTGTTGATTGGCTGAAATTTAGCATGTGTTCTTGTCGGAGGGATAAATTCGTCTGTAATTTGTTGGGTATAAAATTCATTGAGGGCAGTGAGTGGGTCTGAATGATTTTGTTCATATGAGGTCGCTGTTAACATGTCGTAAGCACGTGCAGTACGTTGCCAACGTTGATCTCTGTCCATGCTGAAATAGCGTCCACTGATTGATGCAAATCTGGCTTGTGGATATTGCTTAAACAGCTTTATTATTTTGGTGATAGAGTGAGTAGCTGCTTTTGGAGCAGTGTCACGACCGTCGAGTATGGCATGAAAGTAAACGATCTTGGTTGTAGTTGCGAGTAAATGCTGTAAAAGCGCAATGATGTGATTTTCATGACTATGAATGCCACCAGCAGACAGCAATCCCATAATATGAATAGATGATGACTGGGGTAGTTGAGTGAGTGATTGAATGATCGGATGGTGCTGAAAGACTTTATTTTCAATAGCATATCCAATGCGAGTAAGGTCTTGTTCAACTAAGCGACCTGCTCCGATATGTAAATGCCCAACTTCTGAGTTTCCCATTTGCCCTGAAGGTAATCCAACCGCTTCTGCAGCGCATTGCAGTTGCGTGTGTGTCGTTGTTTTGAGTAATTGATCCCAGTGGGGTGTATTGGCTTGTGCGATGGCACTAAATTGTGTTGATTCGTTTTTTGGCAGGCAACCCCATCCATCAAGGATTGTGAGTATGGTTGTTTTTGCGCGCATATCATCTGTACATATATTGGGGAAGTGGTATGATATGCGACAACGATTTTAAGATCAATATGATAGGTTGTTTTATGGATCATCTCCTTCAGTTTGTGATACGACACTGGGAATTAGTAGCGGCATTTGTTGTCGTCGCGGTATTATTGCTTCAGGAAGAGACAAAGAAAGTTGTCAATGGCGTCACCAAAGTATCTGCACATGATGCAACACGTTTGATCAATCATGATGATGCGTTTGTGTTGGATGTGCGTGATCAAGCTGCTTTTGAGAATGGACACGTCATTGGTTCAGAGCATTGTCATCATAGTCAACTGCTTGATCAAGTAAGCAAATTTAAAAAATACCAAGAGCGTCCAGTGGTGTTGATTTGTCAACATGGTGTGCAATCCTTAAAAACAGGTGCACAATTAAAGAAAGCAGGGTTTGATCAGCTTTATGCACTGACAGGTGGTGTGGAAGGATGGAAGCGTGAAGGACTTCCTGTTACTAAGCACGTTAAGAAAGAGTCAGGTAAAAAAGCAGCTAAGGCAAAGAAAACACCTAAGAAAGCAGATAACACAAAAAAGGCAGAAAACTAGGATGGATAAAACAATCATTGTATATTCAGCAGGCTATTGCCCCTACTGTGATAAGGCAAAAATGTTATTAAAGAACAAAAAACTGCCATTTGACGAAATTCATGTTGATCAGGATGAGAACTTAAAGAATGAGATGATGAAACGCAGTGGTCGCAAAACAGTGCCACAGATTTTTATAGGGGACTATCATGTGGGTGGGTGTGACGATCTATATGCTTTGCACCAAGATGATAAGTTAGATGAGTTAGTTAAAAAAGAGTTAAACGAAAATAAGGAACAGTGTGATGACTAAGAAAAAAGAAACACAACAAGAAGCACAATTAGAATTTGCGATACAACGTATTTATGTCAAAGATTTTTCATTTGAGGCACCTAACTCACCAAAAACTTTTCTAGAAGAGTGGAAGCCTGATGTTAATTTAGACCTGAAGGTTGATAATGAAAAACTAGAAGAAGGTGTTCATGATGTGACATTACATCTAACAGTGACTGTTAAGAATAAAGATGACGTGGCGTTCTTAGTAGAAGTTAAACATGCGGCTGTTTTTGCGATTAAGAACTTACCAGAAGAACAGTTGCCTCACATGTTAGGCGCTTTTTGTCCTAATATCATTTTTCCTTACGCTAGAGAGCGTATTAGTGGCATGGTTGAAGCAGGTGGTTTTCCGCCATTGTACTTAGCTCCCATCAACTTTGATGCCGTCTATCAGCAACAAATACAACAGAAAAATGTTGCAAACGACTAAAAAAATTGTTGTTCTCGGTGCAGGTTCTTGGGGGTCTGCGCTTGCAATTGCATTAGCTAAAGGCGGGCATGATGTAACACTTTGGGGGCGATCTGATGAGGTGATTACTTCGCTGAACTCGACGAGATATCACCCCAAGTGCTTGCCAGATATTCAATTCCCATCGATGCGATTTACGACAGACCTTGGCTCAGCGATTAAAGATAAAGCAATGATTGTGATTGCTGTACCCAGTCATGCGGTGACAGCGTTGTTATCACAACTGACTGAATACTTAGATATGTATGCGCTAGGTTGTCTTCCATGGTTTGTACTCGCATGTAAGGGATTGGCAAAAGATGCTCAAGGTGAAAAGACGCGTTTAATGCACGACCTATTTGCACAATCATTGGGGTCGTTGACTCATTTTGCTATTTTGTCGGGACCGACTTTTGCTGTTGAAGTGGCACAGGGGCTACCTGCTATGGCAACCTTAGCAACACATTACTCTGCCAGTGCCTCTGATGTCGAGCAGTTAAAGCGCGATGTTGAATGTGCGGATATTCAGGTTGATTTAACAACGGATTTAATGGGTGTTGAAATCGCTGGTATTGTTAAAAATGTATTGGCTATTGCCACAGGTATTTCTGATGGCTTGATGATGGGAAAAAATTCACGAGCCAGTTTGATTGTTCAAGGTTTACAGGAAATGAATGCATTGATTATGGCAATGCGGGGGAGTTCAGATACGTTATTTAAAGCAGCAGGAATTGGAGATTTATTACTAACCACGACTAGCGATCAGTCTCGTAACTATCGCTATGGGTTTGCATTAGGGAAGAATACGCCTAAAGCAGAAATCATCGCTCAGATTGGCGAGGTGGTGGAGGGTGCTAGAAATGCGACTGCCTTAACTAAGCTGAGCCAAAAATTAGCGATTCAAATGCCAATTTGTTGTTGGGTCGCGGAGTTGTTGCGCGAGAATTCTGTGGTTCCTATTGAAGATTTGAGAGTTGGTTTATTCAATTTGTTCTCTGGTTCTAGATAATGATCTTCTTCTGGGAGCTGAATGAGAACTCCTTGAAGTTTTCCCTGTTCTTTGGTGAATTGCTGATGTGCTGCTTCTCCTTGTTTCTATCGCCGGAGGTTTTTTATCTGTCGATAATAGAGAGCTTCTTGCAAGTGTTTCGGCGTGATATTTTCTGTACGCTTTCACGTGCAACCCTAGCTGATAAGCATCGTATCAATCGATTTTGTAACAAGATTACTGCATTCTACGCGTACTATAGAGTTGATAAGTCTTGTTTCAATTGTGCTTGAGAGTGCTGCGCGAAGTGTATTGATGTGCTTGATAATGATCTCGTTACGACTTGATGTGGCAGTTTCTAATGTAGCTAATTGTGCTTGGAGTTCTGTGATATTGGCTTCATGAGCTGCGATTGCTTGTGTCGTATATTGCTCAATGTGAGCTTTCTGCTCCTTTTTGAGTTCATTCATTTCTGTAGCATGTCTTGCGCTAAGTAGATCGATCTCTGCTACATGTTCTAGCGTGAGCCGGTCTTGAAGTGCTAAAGTTTCAGTTTGATGTGCTTTTGTTAACTCTGCTTGCGTTCTTTCGATACTGGTTGTTATTGTTGATTTGCTCTGTGATAATTCTTCAGTTTTTTTATGAAGTTCAGTTTGTACTTGAGCTAATGAGCCCTTCTGTTGTTTTATGGTGTTCTCTGCTGCAGTTAGCTGTGTTTGTGTAGCAAGATGATCGGCTTGCTGCGTATCTATTTGTGTGCTCAAAGTTGCTATCCGAGAATCTTTGTCAGTGATGGCTGTTGCATGCTGTGATTGCAATGCTGTTATTTCTTGACGATGCGTTTGCTGTACGCTGGCTAATGTTGTGCTGAGTCTTACTATTTCGGCTTGAGAAGTTTGTAGAGTTTTACCTCTTAGATTTAGTTGCTGTGATAGTTTTTCAGTTTTGTTATGAAGTGCAACTAGATTCGCTTTTTGACCATCTTCTTGGGTGCTAAGTGTTTTTTGCGTTCGTGCTAATTGAGTTGTTTTGACTATTAGTACTTTGTTCTGTTGAGTTTGCTCTTCAAGTTGGCTCCTGAGCTCAGTGAGTGCTTCTGTGTGTTGCTGTTGTATCGTCGATAAGTGAGTGCTATTTTGCGTTGCTTGTGATTTCAAAGCATCACCCAGAACACTTATCGCTGCTTCATTGGCTTCAGTATGATCTTGATATTTTTGACTTAAAGCATTCGTGCTGTGTTTTACCCTTGCTAGATCTTGCTGATGTTGAGCATTTTGTGCCTGAATAAGTTGATTCGCCTGATTGTTGCCAATAGGGTGTGTTAAAAGATTAGGGATAGGATGCAAAAGCTGAGCATCTAGAGAATGTATGATATTGATTAAGTCATTAAAAAACTGAGAAAGGTAGTTAAATAGTAGCCCATTGGAAGCACTTTTACGTGCTTGTTGATTTAAGTGAATGAGTGATGCTTTATAGGTGATGCACAAGTCAATTAAATCACATAGTGTCACCAGTAAGTAGTTTGATAAGTCCTGCTCGTTTTTGTTAAGGATGGGTAGGTGGTGAGTATAATGTGTTGCGAGCAAGCGGGTGCTTCTCAAAAAAAGATGGCATAGAGTTCTTTTCTTCTCTGTCAGTGCTTGATCATAAAATGAGCTAGTGAAACCTTTTAAGCGCTCATCTGTGTATTGCAAATAATGACTTAATTGCAACCAATGTGTTTTAATATGATCTGTGGTGCGTGCAGATAAATGGGTAATTTGTGATAAGGCGCCGAGCAAAGTGATTTCTTGAATTTGTGTTGTATGATTGCTTCCTGGCAACGCTTCTAGTGCTTGATCATCCTGCTCGATTTGCTCTGTTAATTCTAGACCTTGTGATTCTAATAGTTGATTGAATAGATGATAGAATGTGTTAATGAATCGATACAGGCGACCGCTTGTCGCGTGTTTTTTTTGATTTGCATGTTGATTGAGAAGCGTAATGATGATCATTGCTCTGACTGTGCAATGGATCAATTGTTGTAAGATATTGATTTGCTCAATGTTAGTTTGTGTAGCAATTGTGATGATTTGCTGAGTATAGTTAGCACATAATAGCTGCTTTTTCTGGAATAGTTCAGCGTTGTGAAATCTTTTCAGCGTGTTGGCGGTGGATTGGTAGTGCTGTAATGAATTCCAAATTTTCGCGAGCTTTTCAGTGAGCGTATAGTGGTGAAGAATTCTTCTTGGGATGCTTGGTATATCTGGGTTTTTTAGGATGTTAATGGCCTCAGTCAGTGAAGTAGCTTGAGTGGTTGCTTGAATGTGGTAAGTCATATGCATCCTTTTTGCTTATTTGTTTGGAATATCGTGGCATTCCTTGCTATCTTTATCTAGTTTAGCATGCTAGCAGAATTTATAAACGAGGTTAAGATAATGGAGTTAACAGCATTGAAAGAAAGACTAAATGATTTATCATCGCGTGTGAAGGCGTTACGGGGGTATCTTTGACCTTGATAATAAAAAACTACAACTAGAAGAAGTTTCCCTGCAACTTGAAGATGCTACTATTTGGGAGCAACCTCAAAAAGCACAAGAGTTAGGGCAGTTGCGCACACGCTTAGAAAAAGTGGTCACAGCTATTGAGCTGCTTGAATCTAATTTAAATGATCAGCAAGAATTATTACAACTGGCAGCTGATGAGCAGGATGACGAAAGTATTGCTTTGATTGCTGAAGAACTTGGTCCGATTGTACAACAGGTTGAATTACTCGAGTTTCAAAGAATGTTTCGCGGTGAAATGGATGTGAATCATGCGTATGTCGATATTCAAGCAGGCTCAGGCGGCACTGAAGCGCAAGATTGGGCTGAAATGTTGTTACGAATGTATTTGAAGTGGTGTGATAGCCACCAGTTCAAGGCGCAATTAGTAGAGTGTTCAGCAGGTGATGTAGCTGGTATTAAAAGTGCGACTATTTATGTGCAGGGTGAGTATGCTTATGGTTGGTTGAGAACAGAAACAGGGGTTCATCGTTTAGTTCGTAAATCTCCTTTTGATTCAGGTAATCGTCGTCATACCTCTTTTGCCGCTGTTTTTGTTTCTCCAGAAATTGATGACAATATTGAGATTGAAATTAATCCCGCAGATTTGAAAGTGGATACTTATCGTGCACAAGGTGCTGGTGGTCAGCATGTTAATACTACTGACTCTGCGGTGCGTATTACTCACATGCCTAGTGGTATTGTGGTGCAGTGTCAAAATGATCGCTCGCAGCATAAAAACAAAGATCAAGCGATGAAACAACTGCGTGCCAAATTATATGAGGCAGCGATGCAGGAGAAAATGCAAAGTCAACAAGAGCTAGAAGCTACTAAATCAGATATTGGTTGGGGGCATCAAATTCGTTCGTATGTACTAGATCAATCCAGAATTAAAGATATACGTACTCATGTTGAAAACACCAACACCACAGCGGTGCTTAATGGTGACTTAGATAAATTTATTGAAGCCAGTTTGAAAAAAGGACTATAGCATGAGTGATGCAGTATCAGAAAATGAGCAAATTTTAGAACGTCGTCGTAAGCTTGCCGAGTTGAGAAAGCAAAATAAAACTGCATTTAGAAATGACTTTAAGCGCGAACATTACCACGCTGATTTAAAGGTACAATTTGATGCTGAATCAAAAGAGTCACTAGAAGCATCTGCATCGGCTGTTAGTGTTGCTGGTCGAATCATGACGCGTCGTTTAATGGGTAAAGCCAGTTTTTGCCATTTGCAAGATATGACAGGGCAGATACAGCTGTATTTGAAGAAGGACCAGTTACCTGATGGTCAGTATGAGCAATTCAAATCATTTGATTTAGGGGATATTGTCGGCGTCAAAGGAGTGCTGTTTAAAACCAAAGTGGGTGAGTTGAGTGTTAAAGTAACGCAAATTGAGTTGTTGACTAAAGCACTACGTCCTTTGCCTGAGAAATTTCATGGTTTAACCAATGTGGAAACACGTTATCGTCAGCGTTATCTTGATTTGATCAGTAATGAAGAAAGTCGCAAGGTGTTCTTGTTACGATCTAAGATCGTGAGTTGCATTCGTGAGTTCTTAATTCATCAACACTTTTTAGAAGTAGAAACGCCGATGATGCACCCGTTAGTGGGTGGTGCAGCAGCCAAGCCATTTTCGACTCATCATAATGCCTTGGATATGCCGCTGTATTTACGCATTGCTCCTGAGCTGTATTTGAAGCGTTTAGTTGTCGGTGGTTTTGAGCGTGTGTTTGAAATTAATCGTAATTTTAGAAATGAAGGCTTATCAACACGGCATAATCCAGAATTTACGATGCTTGAGTTTTATCAAGCCTATGCAACTTATCAGGACTTGATGAGTTTGACAGAACAGATGGTGCGCCATATTTGTCATACCGTATTTGGAACAGCTGAAATTGTTTCACAAGGAGTGAATTATGATTTTTCTCAGCCTTTTATACGTATGACAGTTGTAGAGGCTATTTTGAAACACAATCCTGAGTTGACAGAGGTGATGTTGCAAGACTTTGATCAAGCAAAGGCTTATGCAGAGAAGCTTGGGCTTTCTTTCAAGAAGACTGATGGACTAGGTAAGATTCAAATTGAGATTTTCGAGAAAACAGCCGAACATCAAGCAATTCAACCAACATTTATTACTGCTTATCCAGCTGAAGTATCACCCCTAGCAAGACGTAATGATGATAATCCTTTTGTGACTGATCGCTTTGAGTTTTTTGTGGGCGGACAAGAAATTGCTAATGGGTTTTCTGAGTTGAATGATGCCGAAGATCAAGCTGAAAGATTCCAGCAGCAAGTGAAAGCAAAAGATGCGGGTGACGATGAGGCAATGCATTATGATGCTGATTATATCACTGCACTAGAACATGGGTTGCCGCCAACAGCGGGAGAGGGTATTGGGATTGACCGCTTGGTGATGTTGTTGACCGACTCTGCATCAATTCGTGATGTGATTTTATTTCCGCAGATGCGAAGATTCTGATGTCATAATAAATGATGTATACCCATCGCCATTCAAGAAACCGAATTTTAACTGCATGAATTTTGTTAAAGCTCCGGCGTCTTGAATGGCGATGGGTGTATAGTGTCGAGTTTGTGCGTCATAGATACTCAATCTTGCTTGAACTTGACCGTGCTCTTCGTAGTAATGATCAATGTCCACTTGATTCCAATCAATTATCTACTGGAGTTTTTCAGCATTAAACACAGCCAAATACGCATTGATCTATTGTTGAAACACCTATAATTTATGATGCCGATGAGTCAACAGTTGCTGACGAACTTGACCCAAATAATCCATATCCAAGCTGACGGTCAAAATACCTACTTTATCTTCAGCCTGCCCAATCACGCTTCCCCATGGGTTGACAGCCATTGAGTGTCCCCAAGTAGTTTTGGTAATTCCCTTATCAGTGTAATCACCATATTGATTGGTGGCAATGACATAAGCTTGTTGCTCAATAGCTCGAGCACGACACAATACTTCCCAGTGATCTTTCCCTGTTTGCAAAATGAAGGCTGATGAAGCAAAGAATACTTGAGCGCCTTTTGCTCTGAGTTGTTGGTATAACGTAGGAAAGCGTAAGTCATAACATAGTGAACAACCAAAAGTAATCCCCTCGACAGTGAAAGTAACTAAACTATCACCTGCGCTATAGGTGTCAGACTCACAAAGTTTGGTGCCATCGGGTGTTGACACCTCACATAGATGAATTTTTCGATAACGTGCCAATTCAGTACCATCACGATTAAAAATGATGCTGGTATTGTAATAGTGATCTTCATCTTTTTCACAAATACTGCCACCATGAATGATTAGGTTATGTTTTATGCTCAGTGCTTTGAGCATTTGATAAGTTTCACCTTCATCAAGATTTAGCGGGTGTTTTGGTAAGATTTCTGCTGCTTGGTGACGTATTGCTTTCGATCCGCCTAGGCAGTTGAACATTTCTGGTAAGACCACCATGTCTGGTTGGTCTTGTTGTATAGCTTGTTCAATAAGGCGTGATGCTTGGAGCAAGTTCTCTTGTTTATCCGCAGTGGAGTTCATTTGGATAAGGCTAATTTTCATGAGGTTACGTTCTTGGTTGAGAGTGTTTTGATTGGAATGATTTTCAAAAAGACGCCAAAGAAAGGGTTGTCAAAGTAATTCAACTCATTGTATCTCATTCGTCTGCTTTGCTGCAGTGGGAAGTTAATCATGTTTTGTTGTTGGTAGTTGTTATCTGCTTTGATTGCTGTTTGTAACGAGTCAGGCAAGGTGTCAAAATCACGCTGCCAGTTGAGTGTTAATTGAACGTTTAAATATTGTGCTATGCTCAGTTGAAACCAGCCTAGTGATGATACAGGTGTTTCCGTACTATTCTTCTCTTGATCAGCTGCTTGCAGATTTATGTTAGGGATCCATAGTCGAATGGTTTGATTTGAACTGACTTTGCTATACCAAGCAATATGAGAGAGTACGGTGTAGTTTTTTAAAGCATGTAAGCGGCGGTCAATATAGTGTAATTTGAAGTCTTTGCTGGGGAGCAGCTGATTGAGTGGGAATGGTTGGTTTATCGTAGTGTCATCTATTGTTGAAAGTGTCTGGTTATTTACTGTGATATCGTTTGATCCAGAGGATACTTGTTGTTTATCCGAACTTGCGTTAAGTGTGGGATCTTGTAATTGCTCTGCTTTGATGCTGTTGAAGTCGAGTGGGCTAAAGCTCCAATATTTCCAGCTGGTATCATCAACTTGATTACGTTGAAAAGTAATCATTTCAATTTGAACAATTCTTGTTTTTACTGGATTTGCACTCGTGGTTTTTTTCGCTATAACACTACAAGAAAAACAAAGTATGGCACATGTTACTATAAATTTTATTACTGAATTCATGAGATGAATTATATGCTTATTCTGCTGGTAGATGCTAGTTTTTAACAAGGGTGAGGTGAAATTATTTGAAGCAGTTGTCTAATAACATCAATGATTTGATGTGTCTCTTGAATGGATGACTTGAAACGAAAACGATGATCTGGTTCTAATTTGTAAATAGCAGGGTTCTTTTGCATCAATTGAATTAAGGTTATGGGTTCAACTTGAGTGTCCTCTTTGAATGTCAGTATGCCACCTTGTTGATTGGCTTTGATGCTGGTTATTCCTAACGCTATCATTTTAAAGCGCAATCGATTTTGTGCAAATAAGTGTTGTGTTTGTATGGGTAATCCCCCAAAACGATCAATCATTTCAGCCTGTAATTCATCGAGTTGCTTTGCATCATTTGTATTGGCAATTCGTTTGTAAAACAATAAGCGATGATTGGTGTCTGGCATGTAGTCATTAGGAATAATGGTGGGTAAGTTGAGCGCAATTTCTGTGGGCTGTGCTCTTTTCGCAGGACTGGTTAGCTTGCCGTCACGCAAATGTTGTACCGCTTCTTCCAGCATTTGCATATATAATGAGAAACCGACTGTTTGAATTTGTCCGCTTTGTCCTGCTCCAAGAATATCACCAGCACCTCTAATTTCTAAATCATGAGTTGCGAGCATAAAACCAGCACCTAGTGCGTCAATGTTGCTAATGGCTTCTAAGCGCTTTTCCGCGTCTTTACTGATTCGTTGATCTTTTGGCGTTAATAGGTAAGCATAGGCTTGATGGTGTGATCTGCCAACACGCCCACGAATTTGATGCAGTTGTGATAGTCCTAGTTTATCAGCACGCTCAATTAAAATGGTATTGGCAGTAGGCACATCAATACCTGATTCAATAATGGTTGAGCAGACTAAGACATTGAAACGTTGGTGATAAAAGTCTCTCATCACTTGTTCAAGCTCTTTCTCACGTAGTTGTCCATGTGCGATGACGGTTTTAGACTCTGGCACGAGATCTTGAATGACTTGCGCTGCTTTCTCAATAGTGGCGACGTCGTTGTGTAAGAAATAAACTTGACCGCCACGATGCAGTTCTCTTGTAATGGCTTCTCGAATTAATGGGAGGTGATATTCATGGACGAACGTTTTAATGCTTAACCGCTTGGCTGGTGGAGTACCAATCAAGGATAAATCACGCATGCCAGAAAACGCCATGTTTAAGGTGCGTGGAATCGGTGTTGCAGTGAGTGTTAAAATATCAACTTCGTGACGTAATTGTTTGAGTGCTTCTTTTTGTTTGACCCCAAAACGTTGTTCTTCATCAATGATGACTAACCCTAGTTGTTTGAAATGAATGTCTTTTTGTAACAAACGATGGGTGCCGACGATAATGTCGATTTTTCCTGCCTGCAGTTGCTTTAAAATTTGTGTTTGTTCTCGTTGTGTGCGAAAACGGGATAGACCATCAATGTTGATAGGATGGTTAGAAAAACGATCAATAAAGTTTTGATGATGCTGCTCTGCTAGTAGTGTTGTTGGTGCGATGACGCACACTTGTTTACCATTGATGGCAGCAATAAAAGCAGCTCGCATGGCCACTTCGGTTTTGCCAAAACCTACGTCGCCACATACCAAGCGGTCCATTGATTTATCTGCTTGCATATCCGCTTCAATGGCGTGAATTGCTTTGAGTTGATCGGGGGTCTCTTCAAAGGGAAATTCATTGCTAAAGTTCTGGTAGGATGTGTCATCGATGCTAAAAGATAGTCCTGCTTTATGTGCTCGATTGGCATAGATCTCGAGTAATTCAGCGGCGACGTCTTCAGCTTGTGCTTTCGCTTTCGCTTTTTGTTTTTGCCACTTATTACTCCCCAGTTGGTGAAGTTGGACATTGCTTTCACTGCCACCACTATAACGCATGATTAAGTGTAAATCACAAACGGGAACATAGAGCGATTTTTCATCGGCATAAGTCAAGTGTAGATATTCAGCGATTAAGCCTGCCGCATCTAAAGTGACGAGTCCTTGATAACGTCCTACACCATGTGCTTCATGGACAACGGGTGCGCCAGTGGAGAGTTCAGTTAAGTCACGAATAAGCACATCAGGATTAATGATGGACTGTTGCTGGCTATTTTGTTGCTTTGGTTTGTGTCCGAAGAGGTCGCCTTCAGCAATGATACGATATTCTGAGGTTTCAAACCCTAAATCAATGGCTGCGATACTACTTTGAATGAGGGTGTTTTTTGTAGTTGAGTCAGTAAATGACTGCCAGTATTCACAAAACTGCGGGCGAATATTGATAGTGTTTAAGTGTTGAAGAAGCATTTCATGACGCCCACGACTTTCCGCTATAAATAGTGTTGGCTTATCATCTTTTTGTAAATAGGTTTTGAGCCCTGCCAGCGGTAAATTTCTTTTCACATCAGTACGAATCTCAGTCGGTAAATATTTTTCCTGTAAGTCGATTTGTATCTGTGGAAATTGTTTCAATTGAGAAAATAGTAGATTAGTCGGTGTGAATACTTGTTGAGGCGTTAGTATTGGGCGTGTTCTATCACCACTTAAGCTTTCGTAGCGTTGTTCCATTTGTGACCATGCTTGTTCTGCTTGTGCTAATGTATTACCAATGCGGATGATGTGAGTGGATGCAGGTAAATGATCAAATAAACTATAACGTTGATCAAAGAACAAGGGTAGGTAGTATTCGATACCAGCAAATGGTTTTTTATTACTAATTGATTGATAAATGGGCATCTCACTCACATCACCAGAGAATTGTTCGCGAAAATTAGTGCGGAACTGACTTACACCTGTGTCATCGAGAGGAAATTCAAAAGCAGGTAGTAAATTGATTGATTTTACAACTTCAATGGAGCGTTGAGTTTCAACATCAAAAGTACGGATGCTATCCACTTCATCATCAAACCATTCAATGCGAAATGGCTCAGTTGCACCTAGAGGAAATAAATCAATCATGCCACCACGGATGGTGAAATCTTGAGGTTCCATGACTTGGTGATTATGTCGATAGCCCATATTAACAAGTTGTTGTTGAAATTGATCGAGGGGTTGATGTTCGCCCACACTTAACTGTAGTGTTTGCTGTTGGCTATAAGCAGGGCTGCAAGTAGGGTGCATTAAAGCAGTGATATGAGTGACGAGAATATTGTATGATGATTTTGAAGGGCGTTGTAATTGAGCAAGTTTCTGGAGACGTTCTGCGGTGAGATCATGATGAGCAGAAAAATGATCGTATGGTAATGTTTCCCAATCTGAAAAGTGTGAAATTTGAGGGTCTAGGGACGTAAAATAGGGTAGTTGAGTAGATAGCTGTTGTGCTTGCAGTGCTGTTTCTGTGACTAATAATAAGCAATGGTTCTTACTTGCCTGATTAGTATTTTTATTCGATTTTATCCATTGAGAAATTAACACTTCTGCATGGGTTAAATTATTTGCTTCAAGCTTGTTGATATAGCCTTGTTTATTCACGTGTATTCTCTTAAAATCATCAAAAAATAAAGAAGCTAACATGCTACCAAAACTAGACCCTAAAACAAACACTGCTCCAGCAGGAATTAAAGCAGGGTTTCGCCTGTATACACAACTTATTTTTAAAGTATTGCCGCTGAGTTTGTTGGCGGCTGTGTTAAGTCAACTGCCGATATTTCACGCGGTTCTGAAATCAGCAGGGGATGTTGAAAAATTAAGTAAACTTGTACCCACGAATTCATTTGAGTGGGTATTGCTCATTGCAAGCCCGATGTTAAGCATCTTTTGTTTAACGATATTATTGGCATGGATTGACCATTTGTATCAAAATAAGTCTTGCTCGTTTAAAGTATCCTATGCTTTGAGCATCAATCGTTACTGGCCAGTGCTGGGAGTCTCAGTTGCTTTTGGGTTGCTTGTGGGATTAGGGCTGATGTTGTTCGTAGTGCCTGGGTTAATGGTAGGCGTGTTATTCTCTTTGGCATTGCCTTATGTGTTATTTGATCAACAAGCCATATTCCAAGCACTTAAGCTTAGTTATCAAACAGTTTCTAAATCATGGAGCATTGTTTTTTGTGTTTTAGCACCGCCTGTGATTATTGTATTTGCAGTTAACATCCTAATGAACCAACAAGAGGGGCATGATTTATTGCTCAATAAAGTGTTGATTAATACTTTATTGAAGGGTGTTATTTATCCATGGGGTTATGCGAATTTAGTGGTCGTGTATCGTTGGTTTATGCCTAAAGTTGCTCTAAAAGGTGAGGTGTAATTCGAGTTAAAGCTGTTTTTTGTATGGTGTGATCAGGACTAGTGTTCATTGCGTCATAGACAACATATGGCTTCAATATGGTGAATCCTGCCATACGTAGCGTGTGATGAATGGGTTCGAGGAATTTTTCAATATTGCCATGATGACCTGAATCACTATACACGTTAGCGTTGGATTGTGTTGTGGTGGAAATCATCACTTTTTTGCCTTTTAATAGACCTGTCGCAAAGATTTTTCCGACATCATAAGCAAAGCCCTTGGTGAAAACACGATCAAACCAGCCTTTAAGCATGGCTGGCATTGTAAACCACCAGAGTGGAAACTGTAAGACGACTATCTCTGCTTGACGGATTTGCTCTTGTGCTCCAATAACGTCCGCGGTAATTGATATTTGTTCATCTGTGATCGGATTGAATCCACTGCGATACAAGTCATTGAGAACGACATGATGCCCGTACAGTTGCAATTTCGATTGCAAGCATTGACTTAATGATGCGTTGAGAGAGTTATGGCGTGGGTGTGCAAGCACAATTAAAGTGTTCATGGGTTTTAATGTCTCAGGGTTTTAATATGTCAATTAAAGTTTGGCGGTATTCAGGGCCATACATGACGCCACCAACAGCAATATTATTATTATCAATAGCTTCGCGAACCTTGGTTACATAGGTTGGACCAAATCCGCCACATAATTCAATTAACTGAGCGCCATTTTCGGCGAGTTTTTTAGCAACATTGATTACTTCATCTTTATCTTTTGGGTTAATGCCCACAGCCGTAAAACTAACATCATCTGAGTGTGTGCTAATTGTGTTATCAGCAGGGTTCATGTCGTCAGAGAGAAATATATATGCGAAATTTTTTAGTGCCATAATGTAAACCTCAGTTTTTAATGATTAATTACATTTTACTCTGATTTTATTAGGAGTAAATACCGTGTATTTAGATGTGCTATAATTCCAAGCATGAGTAATTGCAAATCATGATGGTTTGTTAAGTAGGCAATGATGGTAGCTTTAACGCCAGCACAGCAACAGCTTTTGAAGAGAGTTTGTAAGTATGGTGCTGAGGGCGAGTTCGATGGAAATAGGTTAGCGTTTGATTTTGATCAAGATGGCTATGAGCGCGATGATTTTAATGTACTCGTTCACTCAGTGCTATCCACTCAGTATGGTAACTTTTGGCATCTGCTGGTTTATTACTGTTTAGACAAGCATTTGGCGCAATCTAGTAATCCAGATGGTATGGATGGCTCAGATGACATGCAAGCAGTGGTGCTAGAAGAAGACATATTGAAATTGCTATTATTTTCGAAAGATGCTGGTGTGTCCATGTATCACGTGGATAATAAAGGCGAAGTCGCACAAGATTTGCTGATAGAAAACGTGACTGATTCGGCGACGTTATCGATATTAAAGCCTTTGTTTAAATGGTTTCTTCACTATCGTAAACCGATAGATAAGGCAACTATTTTAACCAATCTTCAGTTGCTTGATGTGGTGGCTGGTCCAGAAGATAAGCAAGTTATTTTAAAGCGATGTTTACAACAGGCGCTTTCTTGTTCTGATGACCAACTTCATAAATCCATATTGAAGGCACAGCAAGAGAAATACATTGGTCATTACTTTGAGGTGACAGGAAAATCGCAGAATCAAGAAAATCGAGAGGATTGGCATAAAGACAGTTATTTAGCGTTACATATTTATTTGCTATACCGGTGCTTATCCTTTGGCGAAAGAAATGTCGAAGCAAGTTTATCTGCCGATCAAATCATTGATGTTTTATTGGAGAGCATAGAGTGCTACCAGTATTTGCGTGATATTCAGCGAATGAAGAAGTTTGGTGGTTTCTATTGTATAGATCAAAGTAGTATCCCAGATGAGTTACTAGATCCTTTTGTTGAGGGGTTGAAAGATAAGCTGCTTGCGTTGACGGAGGGGCAGCATTATTTGTTGGCGACAGGGTGGCGAACGCATGCGATTTATGTTGATCTGATAAGGACGGAGCGTTCATTGCAGGTTTTTATTGACAACTTGGGTGCAGGTGTCGATGCTCGCACAGGGCGCATCATAAGAATCGATCCACTGCATAAGAGACATAAGGGGCGATATTGTCGTCATGAGGTAGGCTATATAAGCATTGAGGTTTTACCACAGATGCTTAAAAAACAAATTTTGTCGCTTGACCTTTCTGGTTCAGAGTCAGATCGGGCTATGAAAATGATTTACCCTCAAATGTATGAGGCTTCTTTGCCGGAGAGTGTGCGTGAAGTCAGTTGTGAAGGAAGAGCGGAGAGAAATATTGCATTACCTGCACAACAAATAAGAAACTGTGTATTTGAAAATTACCGTATTCATTATGTAGCTGAGTTTGGTGATAAATGGAAAATATTGGAAGCAGAGTTGTCTAGTATTTGTCAAGATCTTTCAGAAATACAAAATAATGATTCGTTGTTTAGTGCAGCTTATAGTACGTGGGTCATGTTTCAGCAAAAAGTTGCCTATATGGTAGCAAAGCAATTCGGTCAAAATAAACTTACATCCTATTTTTATTATCTACAAAGTCATGAGGCAACCAATTGGCGAACCCATGTTCAACCATTTTATATTCAGCCAAGTTTTGCTAAGGAATTGGGTTCAAGTGATAAAGATTGGAGACTGTGGTTTAATGAGCAATTTGCTTATGAACATAGTGTTGCTGTTGAAGCTAGTGTTACTGTGGTGCTTGGTGAAGCAGGCATGGGTAAAAGTAGTTTTACGCATTATCTGATGGATTGGTGCTGGAAAAATCCAGTTCGTTATACGCCGATTTTAGTGAATTTGACACACTATCGAGATTGCTGGGAAAAAGATCAAATGACAATACCACTGAATGCTGATGTTGTTGGGAGCAGAATTCAAAGTACTATGATTAACTGTTTGCGTGACATGAGTGGAACAACTGATCATCATTCTTATCTGATTTTTCTTGATGGTGTTGATGAGCTTCTGCCGTTCTTGAGAAAGCATAAAAAACCACTTGCGTTTAGCAGGCTTAGCAAGACTTATCCAAAAAGTCGAGTGATGCTGCTGATGAGAGAGGATGGGTTTCTATCAAGAGAGAGTGATCAACTTTTATTGAGCTTGAATGAGTGGACGCAAGTTAAGTTTTTTTACTTGCAATATCTGACAGCACAAAAAGTAAATCATTTTATTCAGCAGTATTTATCTAGTGAGCTACATCAATCAGATCACTCGCAACGTATTGAAGATACGAAGCGACAGGCATTGAGACAAATGGAAGCATTAACGCGAGTGCCTTTATTATTGCGTTTGTTTGTTGATGCATATCCAAAGTTAAATACACTTTCAGAAGCTCATGAACCTAGTAGAAGGTTTGAGTTATATCGCTTGTGCATGCAACAATATTTTGCTCGAGCTGTGAAAAATAGAGGTCATCAAGCTGATAGCCTTCCTAGCATTCCAATGTTACAAGAATTCTCGGAAAATTTAGCTGTTCAATGGATGAAATCAGCTAATGAGAGTGAAAATCAAAGTGATAGCGGTCAAGGTGTTAGTCATCGTCATCTAGTTCGTATTGTTAGCTCAAGATTAACTACGTCCTGGTTTGAAATTAGTAATAGTCCAATAGAAAATTATGACAATGGTGGGTATGGGTTTACTCATGCGTCATTTCGTGAATACTTTTTTGCATGTGCTATTTTGCGTCGCTTGAAGATTTATGATGACAATTTGGAAGTGAGAGAAATTACTGTTGATGGTTGGTTTGATGCCAGTGTAGATACAGGTGACTTGAATTACGCTCATTCAGAAGTTGGAGGGCTATTGGATTTAATGCGCTTATGTTCATTGAGAGAACAACATAATGTCCTATATTTTATTGCTGCAGGAGTGAATAATTCACAATATAATGGGATGGGAGCTTACGCACATTGTGTGCGTTTGATTCGTGCTTCTCGACAAACAACTGTGGTGTCTGTTTTATCAGAAGATTTGGTGAAGCAGTTGAGCTGGTTGGCTGGGAATTTATTAACCATATTGAGTTACGCTGGTTATAATTTTTCTGATTATGGGCAACACAAAGACACACATGATTTCTCATCAATTCGAGCACACAATGCTGACTTAAGTCATATTTTAGGTGATCAAGCCGACTTTTCTCGATCTGTGTTTACGGGTGAAACCGATTTAAGTCGCAGTTGGCTACGTAAAGCCAATTTTAATCAATGTTATTTTGAGCGTTTAACCTTTCGTCAAATACCACCGTTGTTATTTGAAGATACTACGCAAGTCATCGGGTTTACTAGAGATTCTGAGCCTTGTGTGCTTTTCGCAGATGGATGCTACTTATTCATCAAATTTCTGTTGACTAATCGCTTGCAGAAGCGAGCTTTTGCAAGTGTTATAGATTCCTTCGCACTGTTGAATTCTCGAGTTGTTGTTGTATTGGGAAATAAAGAGATTGTTAATTTTGATTTGCTAGACTCCTCCTCTTCACCCTTAAGGTTCTCCCATCAATGGCAATATGATGTGAGCAGTATAGCGTTAATTGATGATTATACAGTATTAGTATGGTTGTTCGATGCCCACGTTTGTTTGCTACATTGGTGTGGGGATAATGGCTTGGTAACACCAGTACCAATAGCATGGTTTTCGGGTGATTATTGTCTATACCCGCATCCTTATGAAAGCTACTTGGTGACGTGGAATCAACAACAATTATATAGTTACAGTTTAACGCCTCATATTTCTGAGTCACCACTATCTACATATCAATACACCAATGGATTAAAAATTGTAAAGGTAGCTCGTGTTAATCAACAATACCTTGCCATATTGGTAAAACAAGAGCATGAGCTAGCGTGTGTGCTAGAAATCAGATCAATCAGCAATTTTGATTGTTGTTATCATTCGATACAATTAGCTTATACTCCTAAGTGCATAACCGCTTTGTCAGATCAATATCTGCTAAGCTATGTTGTTGGAGATTCGTGCACAGAGTTATATGTGCTGGATTGGCAGGTAGGATTACAACAGCGAAGGATTGATCGCTTTCGTGATGTGATTGTTTCGGGAAATGCAAGATTGTTAACGTTTGATGATCAAACCGTTGGGTTATTAGCTGATAATCGCTTGCAGTGCTGGGGTATTAATTTATCAGCCAGTGATCGACAAGCAGGATTGTTCGTACGTCCTGCCAATAAAATAACTGACTTATATATTACACAAGATCAAGTAGTTGCTAGGCATTATGCGGGTGTTGAGGGTTGGCAAAAACGAGATCAATTTTTATTAAGAAAGTCTTACTTACCAGCTCAACTGAAAACCGTGAATCCAATTCAGTTAGCAAGCCGATTGGCTTATTTGCGGATTGCTGGAGCAAGGTTGGAAATTGCTTTTGATGCGAGCGATGAATGGCGCTTATTGCATCATTTGATGGGGGGTATCCAAATTCGTGCTTGGTTAGTATTATCTGTCAATAAGCGAGCGCATGTGTTGCTATTAGATGCTTGTAATAATCTTCATGTGGTTAGATTATCATCCATAGGTTGTTTGGAAGCTGTCCACACTGCGATTGACATAGGTTTGCCGACAGCATCACATAATTTGCTACGCAGATTTTTTCCCATAGTATCGCAGGGAGCATTTGGACTCCTTTTTGTGGATCGTGATGGTCGGTTCTATCAACGTTTTTTCACGACAGATCCAACAGGTTGGGGTGAAAGGGAGAGTATGAGAGTACAATCAGCGCAACTGGAGGCTCAACCTGTCTTTAATAATCCATTATGGATTAAAAAATGTTGGTATCATAATAGAGAAGTTATGATTTTGATGGGAGATAAAAGATTATTTATTTGTGATTTATCAGGTCAGGTGAGACAAGGTTTTTGCGATAGCCAATACAGTGCAGTTGCTTATTTTTCTCATGCTAATGCTCGTTTTTTAGTAACAGGTGATAAGTTTGGTAAGATCAAATTTTGGCGTAAACCGCAGGATCAACAATATTATGTTGCAGAGCTAAAATTGGATTTTTCTGCTGCAATTGATGAGTTGAAGGTGGAAGAAAGGGCGCACAGTAATGGAGAAAAAAAATATTATTTATATACGGGTGCAGGTAGTGCTTTAGGTTGCTGGTTACTGCATATTGAGGAGCATTCAATCCATGCCTACTTGCATTGGTGTTCAGGGCGACGTTTACTATTGAGCGAGACTAGCTTTGCTGAATTGCCTCAGCCTTTAGCAAGTCATGATCAAGCGATGTTGGACTCGCATAATGCATAAGTGATACTGTATCGACGTGTATTATCAATTATGTTATGGTGAGGTGATTAATGGTCAATTTATCATGTGAGTATGTAATAAAGGAGTAAGGTTGTGTCATATCCCGTATCGAAAGCAGAAGCAGTGCGTTGCATTAATTTGCTATGGCAAAAATACATCAAGCCTTTTCAAGATAAGTGGGATGAGATGGAGCTAATACGCGAGCAGTTGCGAACTCATCGTCGAGATCATGACCTTGCGCCAGACTATGGTGAGTTAGAGCCCGTGGAAGGAGACCCTAAGCATAAGTATTATTTTGCATGGCGTGCTCGCTGGTATCAATTAGACAAAGAGTGTGGTCCATTCGTAGCGCCATTGCGTGAAGTGAAGGTGGTTATGAAGCAGTACAGAAGGGGTGATCTCGCTTTAGCGTGGTGGAATTTAGTCGATCGTTTTATTTGTTCCCGCTACGACCCTCGATTTATTGATAATCCACGTCTTATTTTGAATGGTTACACAGAAGAAGTAGTAGGTGGATGCATTGGGTTTTATGGCTTTGAGTCGGGACAATCCCGTTATGTGGGGACGGAGATACCTCAAGATTTACGCCCTAGACCCGTTGATCCGAGTACACTCACTCATTGTTGGGTAGAGGTTGAGTGTCCAAAGACTTACCAGCCAATACCTTCGCCACATGTAAGACCGCTAACCCCTATGGAATAGAAGAATAAGTATTATTTGTATACAGGAGCAGGAAGTGCACTAGGACGATGGTTGTTAAAGCCACAGGCTGATAGTGTTTCTTGTTATTTACAGTGGTGTACAGGTAGAAGGCTATTGCAGCATCAAGCAAGCTATTGCAATATGAAAAAACCACTGTCACCACAGAATCAAGCATTGATTCGTTATTATGGCGGGTTGAGTGATTAATGTTGAAGTTAGCTATAGTCATCACTATATCGCTTTTTGTTGCTTGTTGAGATAGTATAACTATAAATAAATAGTATGGTTTGAGATCAAAATGATAGCTAGCTTTCAAGATTTCCAGTATTGTTGCCGATTTATCTTTCAGGTGTATGAAGAACAGATTGCAATGTTAGATAGGGAGGATGCGCGGCTAAGTCGACTTGCTCATAATTATCGCTTGAAGTACATGAAACCCTCTTTTGAAGAGGGTTGTGTGCTATATCATACAGATTCTGAAGAAGGACTAGTGGAATTCCAACGGAAGCACCCCGAGTTTTTTCGCTATCTTGCAGAGGCAGATGTTTTTGTCGCAAGAAGAGATGAACTGTATCGAGTTCGAGATTTTCTGAAGGAAAGGTTAATGTGTGTGAGAGAGTGGCACAATTACCGTCGATATTGGGGAGTTACGATGAGGCAAGCGATTCAATATATAGGTTCAGGTCAGCTATTTATTCAGGTACGTGGGGGGGGTGATATGAATGGCTTTCACCCTCAAGTATCAATTCAGAGTAGTGAGTCTTGTTTGCAGGTGTTGCAACAATCTGGATCTGATGTGAGATTGTACAGATGGTGAGAGGAGAGCTGGAAAAAGATAATCACATCAACGCTATAAGGGGGATAGCTCGTGTGCAAATGCCATACCCTGTTTCAGTGGAAGAGGTTGAGCGTTGCATTGTATTGTTAGAACAAAAATATAGTATCCCTTTGCGAGAAAAAGGGCGAGAAATGCGAATGCTATTTTGGCAGATGCAGTCATATCGTAGATATAACCGTTTTGGGCCAGATTATGGTACTAAAGAGCCGGTGCGAGGTGACCCAGCGCGTCCTAGAAATGAGTATTATTTTCGGATGGCAGATAGATGGGATCAGTTAAGAGAAGAAGGTTTGCCATTAATGGATCTAGCAAAGCATATTGATGTGGTTCGAGGTCTATTTAACAGAAGGGATGTTATGTTTGGAGGTTCTGTGGCAAATGTATGGTGTTCTTTGGTAAGGAGGTTTATTCGTATGAATGGGTGCTATACGCATGCCGTCGCTGGTGGTTGCATTGGTTATTATGGTTTTGAACCAAGACGTGATAGTTATTATGTCGGTGAGCGTCCTCAGGAATTGCGCCCTGAACATGGACCTGGCAATTATAGAGCTTCGGTGTACAGACCCGAGGTGTTGGATCGATTTTGTGTTCCTAATGAGGATTTCGATTCACCGCTAACACCACCGTTAACACCAACGGAATAGTCAATTTGTTGAGAATAGCTGGAAAAGCATAATCACATCAACGCTATGAGGGGATAGCTTTTGTGCAAATGCTAAACACCGTTGTCGTTTAGCGTCAATCCTTTGTCATCCTTTTCCAGCTTTGGGGAGGAGAATTGTATCATAGCTGTATTATCATTTGTTTTGTAGCCACTAAAAACGCTTATTTTTGTGGGAAATTAACCCGTATTAGATGATCGTTCTTAATAGCCTAAATAATAATTTGGATCTAACCAGTCAGGTGCTTTAAGTTTAAAATGTGTTTGTAAAATATGCTCTGAAACGCATAGCGCGCCTTCTACCCAGCCTTGTTGGTCAGAATAAGCTTCTCCAGAAATATAAACTTGATGTGCTTCATAGGCTTTGCGAATGGCAGGCATCACTTTCCACGTTTGACAATGAGGTTTCCAAGCATGATAACCTCCACCGTAAGGATCTGCACTCCAGTCTTTGTATATAGCAACATAAGGTGTTGGGATCTCTCCAATAACGTCTCCATGTAACTCTTTAAGCTGTTTCATGAGTTCAGCAACCATGGTTTGAGTGGCTTTGGTTTGTTGGATGCCATCAAGGTCTTTTTGTTCGATGAAGCATGTTGCCTTGCCCTCATAGGGAGCATCTTGCTCGAGTGCTGACCAGAAGGTGCTAGCGCGCATATCATTATAGCTTGCTAACATCAGTGAATGTCCATTTTCTGGATCAGTTCCAAAGTAGTAGCACTGGCGCATTGGCAAATCGGTAATCGATTCTCCGTAATGAGCATTGAGTGAATTTATCCACCAAGGTGACTCGAAGCCAAGCAAGATCTTATATGCTGGCTGTGGAATGATTTGATTCAGGTCTTGATGTAGTTTTGGGTTGTTCAATTCATCAAAGAAAAAATTATTCTGATCTAGTTTTTCCAAAGCACGTTTTGGTAGTGCTAATATGATATGGTCTGCAAAAACTTGATACCGTTGTTTTTTAGCATGATTATACATCTGCAGTTGGTAGCGTTTTTTTGATGCTTTATCGGTATTGACGTTAAAGTTAACCAATTGATTTTGCGTCCGGATTTCCCCGTTGAGTTTGATGACTGCATCGGCTAAACAAGTTGCAATTTGATCAAACCCTCCGTCAATGGTTTTGTAGCGAATAGACTTATCTGAAAAGTCGCCCACCATGTAAGGAAATGCTTCCGCAGCATTCCAGTTAATGGTGTTGGAATAGTAGCCACCTGCATCAGTGAGGAATTCATAACAAGCTTCATCGGTTTGATCTTTAATCAAATTCCAGAAGCCAATTTCATAAAGGTATAGATTTTGATAGGGACCATCAAATAAATAGCGTGTCTTTTGTTTTACTTCTGCCCACATTTTACGTGGCTGTTCAGCTGCTAGAATATCTGCTAAGTGATAGCCATATTTTTCCAGTACGTTAGCGATGATATGATTGAAGATTTCACTAGGAGATAAGCCATGAAATTTTGAGCTCAGTGGGTATTTGGTTTTAAATTTCTTACCAGCTAGCTTTGCAGCACGAAAAGACTCGGCGACAAAGTGTTGTTTTCTCAAATAAAAGAGGTGGTTGCAGGGGCTGCCCATTTGAAAGTCATTGGGTTTTAAGCCGTATTGGCGAGCAAATATCTTTTCGATAAGGGTGCTAACGATCTTTTGGCTGCTCATGTAACGCATGCCACCAAGCTCTCCGACAACATTCATGCCTGGTAATTGTGTTGACTCAAGGCGTCCTCCGATGCGGTGCGATGATTCAAAAATATTAACTTTCAATTTTTGAGTGCTTGAATCATTGAGAAGGCGATAGGCACTATACAGTCCAGCAGCACCACCACCGATAATGGCGACATCCATTTCTTGGTTATCTTGATAGTCTTGTTTGAAGTAACAAGATGTCTCTTTTTTGACTTGTTGCCAGTTAATGCTAAATCGCGTTTGATCAAACTGATACTTTCCGTAGTTAAATTGAGATTCTCCTGTTGTGATCATTTTGATGATTGTATCCCCGAGAATCGGAATGAACTTTGCTGACCAGCCTGCTGTATAGACGACAATGTTCTTATGGTTGGTGAGAGAGCTTGGTGCAAAGTCGAGCAAAAATTCTTTATTGTCATTGGCAAGGGCAATCAAGCAAGTGCTCGTGAATTCGGCTTTAGGAGCTAGACCTGTCATATGCTTATCAACCCACTGATCTGTTAGCTTTAAACTGTGGTCACAAGGTGTGTGTGTGCGTTTTTTAGGATCGATTAGGATGCGATCTGGAATGTCAGGGGCTACACGAACATGGTTAGGGTGTGTCCAATCAACATGGGGGAAACCGTAAAATAAGCTCGTGTTTTGTGGTTCTTGAAAAACAAACCAAGTAGGGTACTGAATATTTGTTGTTGTTCTGCGGAAATAGGCAGAAGACATTTCCCATATGTTTAAGTCAATGTGTAAGTTAAGTGATTTTAATACTTCATTGGTGAAAGCACCTGCTGTAATGACAAGTTTTTTGCTGGTATAGGTTGCCTTATTTGTGATCACGTCAATATTGCCATTAGCGTGAGATTGGATGTTTCGTACTGTTTCATAATCATGTAGCTCAACATATGAACTATCACTTGCGATGTTGTACATAGCACTTAATGTGGCTTCCACGTTGATGATACCACCGTCTTTTTGAAAGAAACCATGATAGTTTTGTGGCAGGTTTTTAAAGGGAAAGCGTGTTTCAATTTCATTGGCATTGAGAGGTTGGTAATGAATCCCAAGTGTATCCATGGTTTTCATTGCTGTACTGATCCCTCCTTCCTGTGAGTCAATGCTAGGGGAGCCAAACCACAAGGAGCCAATGCTTGATATCAGTTCAGTTGGGCTGTGTTTTTGTAATGCCTTCCAGTAGGGGACGGATGCAAGGGCGTATTCAGACATATATTGTTGGGAGTATTGTAAACGAAACTGACGAGAGGCACCGGCGGTGCTACCTTCTTGGTTGAAAAAACCAAATTGTTCTAATACTAGTGTGGATAGTTTTTGCGCTGCAGCGTGTGATGCGGTAGATAATCCAACTGCACCACCTCCCACAATAATTAAATCATAAGCCATCAGAATATTCCTCATTGAATTTTGTGAGTAATGTAATTATAGCATATATCCAAATCACTTGAAGGGGCTGTTTTTTGAAGATGTCTCCTGTATAGAAAACATGCTTCATGATGAAGAAAATAGGGGGTTTTAATGGATTGATTTTTGGTGATGAAGCGCAGTTCACTTTTATTTCTAGTGGTTACTTTGTTCGTGCTTTCATGGAGCAGAGGATATGTTGCGTTAAAGAAAGTCAATGATGGCATGTTGACTGTTCATGCTGGCGTTGTTGCGGTGACAAAAAATAGCAGGCAATATCAAGCAGTTATTGTGCGAACATTAGGGCAAAAGGATGCGGGTAAACTTAGTTTGAGGTGGTATGGGCATCATCCAAAACTTGTAGTCGGTCAAAGGTGGCGGTTGGTGATCAAGCAATCTGCATTATCGATGAAAAATAATTATGATCGTTATTTAATGAGTCAAGGTGTTCAGGGTCGGGGGTATATTAAAAGCGGGGTGTTGTTACCATCGCCAGCATTGTCTAAATTTAAGTTATCACTGTGGAGGCAGAGGTTGAATGGTGCGGTTCAGGAAGCGTTGCCAAATAATGTGCTTTCAGGTGTTATTTCTGCATTGACAGTCGGCGAGCGTCAAAATATTACTTCACAGCAATGGCGTGTTTTTCAAGCAACGGGTACGAGTCACTTAGTGGCTATTTCTGGGCTGCATATTGGATTGGTGGCCTTTTTACTTTCAACGTTGTGCTGTCTGATTCGATTACTTAAGCCAAGTTTATTATTGCGCTTGCCTTATCAATCTTGGAAGATGTTGTTTGGTTTATGTGGTGGTTTCTTCTATAGTGCATTAGCAGGGTTTTCTATTCCAACACAGCGTGCGATGATTATGTTAGCTGTGTTGGTGGTGATTCATTTTTATAGGCGAAATCTTAGCTTATTCACTGGGTGGGTGGTTGCTTTGCTTATTGTATTCATTCATAACCCCTTTGCGATATTTTCAGCAGGATTTTGGTTGTCATTTTCAGCAGTGGGTGTCATTTTATATGTGGTGCAATATCGTCATATCCATGGTCATTGTTTTGTAAAATCACTGCGAATACAAAGCATGATTTCATTAGGATTGATGCCATTATCCTTGTTGGTATTTAATCAAGTGTCAGTCAGTGGGTTGATCGTGAATTTACTTGCGATTCCTTGGGTGAGTTTTTTAGTGGTGCCATTTTGTTTGTTAGCCGTGTTATTACATATCATATCTCATTCTATTGCCGCAATGAGTTGGCAAATTGCAGCGTGGTTGATGCGGCCGCTGTGGCATTTGATGCAGTGGGCAGCAGATTGGCATCTAAGTTGCTTGAAAATAACCTCGTTGTCGATAGGGAAGTTTTTGATTATGATGTGTGAAGTTTTTTGGTTGCTGACTCCCAGAGGTATACCTGCGAAGACTCTTGTGTTTTATTTATTGGTTGGACAGGTGTGTGTTAAGGTGATGGCTGCATAAAAGGGATTGCATGATTAAACAAAATGGTTACCAAATCTATCGACGTTTGCTTATTGAGGTAACACCTTATATTACCATGTTACTTGCCGGTGTGATTGCAACCGTGATGGCTTCATCTTTAGATGCTGGGATTGCTTATGCAATCAAGCCTATTCTCGATAAAGGATTTGTTGCACGTAGTATACAATTTATTCAATGGTTGCCTTTTGCGATTGTGGTGGTTTTTTTATTGCGTGGTGCGAGTAATTTCACTTCAACTTACTGTATTACACGGGTTGCACGTAGCGTAGTGATGCGTTTTCGTCAAAAGATATTTCATCATTTCATGCATTTGCCAGTCACTTTTTTTGACGAAAATTCATCTGGAAAGCTATTATCAGCCGTTATTTATAACGTAGAGCAAGTGGCAGAAGCATCAACCAATGCATTGATTACAGTTGCCAGAGAGGGCTTTTATTGTATTGGATTGCTAGTGGTGATGTTTTCATTGAGTTGGCGCTTGAGTTTGTTATTGTTGATTGCTGTGCCTGCTGTAGCAGGGGTGCTGAAATATACGACACGACGATTGAGACGCTTAAGTCAAGGTGTGCAAGGAGCGATGGGGGATGTGACTCATGTTGCACAAGAAGGTATTGAGGGGTTTCGTGTTATTCGTACTTTTGGCGGTGTTGATTATGAGAAGCAGAAATTTGACCGTGTCACCAAGCATAATTTTCAGCAAGAGTTGAAGGTTGCAGTGACCAATGCAGTGGGTAGTTCTGGTGTGCAAGTTGTTGGTTCGATTCCAGTTGCGTTGACACTGTATCTGGCGACTTCTCATTGGCTACATATTTCCGCAGGTAGCTTTGCGGCGATTATCACCTCAATGATTTCTTTGTTGCGACCCGTGCGAAGGTTAACTCGGATGAATGGACAGATTCAAAAAGGTATTGCAGGTGCATCTAGTGTGTTTGAACTTTTGGATCAGCCTGTAGAAAAAGATGAGGGGGTTGTTGAAACTTCTAGGGCAAAGGGAGAGTTGCAATTTAAGCAAGTGAGTTTTCATTATCGACGACACCAAGATCATATATTAAATCAGATTGATTTAAGTATTCAAGCAGGCGAAACGGTTGCGTTGGTTGGTCATTCGGGGGCAGGAAAAAGCACGTTAGCACATCTTTTACCACGTTTTTATGAAATAACTTCAGGTGAGATCTTATTAGATCAAGTTGATTTGCGTGATTATCAATTAAATAATTTACGGCAGCAATTTGCGTTTGTATCACAACAAGTGATGCTGTTTAATGACACCGTGTTGGCTAATATTGCTTATGGGCAAGCTGTGGTGCCAAGTGAAGCGGTGATTTGGGATGTGTTGAAAGCTGCGCATGCAGATGACTTTATTCGCCAGCTTCCTGATGGATTGCAAACGATTGTTGGTGATAATGGCGTTTTACTCTCTGGGGGGCAGCGACAACGTTTAGCTATTGCTCGAGCATTGCTCCGGGATGCGCCAGTGTTGATTTTGGATGAGGCAACATCTGCGCTTGATAATGAATCGGAGCGTCATATTCAATCGGCATTAGAAACGGTGATGCAGAATCGAACCACGCTGGTGATTGCGCATCGTTTAAGTACCATTGAAAAAGCTGACAAAATTGTGGTGATGAAAAAAGGTCAGATTTGTGAAGTGGGTACGCACGGTCAATTGTTACAAAAGAATGGGTATTATTCACGTTTATATCAAGAGTCTGCTAATGGTTTGGTTGCAGAATAAAATTATCCAAATTTGGTATCAGAAATCACAGTGGTTGCGGTATGTGCTGTTGCCATTTTCATGGTTGTACTATTGTATCATACATTGTCGTCGTTATGCTTACCAGCATGGTTGGTTTAGAGTTTATCGCGCACCTGTGCCCGTGATTGTAGTTGGTAATATTACCGTAGGAGGTACGGGAAAAACACCTCTGGTGATTGCGATTGCAAATTATTTCGAGGCAAAGGGACTGAGGGTAGGTATTGTCAGTCGTGGTTATGGCGTATCGGTTTCATCTCCAAGAATAGTCACCATTGATGATGACCCTAATGAAGTGGGTGATGAGCCTTTATTGATTGCTCGGCGAACTCAAGGGAATGTTGTTATTCATCCTCAACGTGTGCGATCCATTCCTTTTTTATTAGAGAAAATACCGTGTGATCTCATCATAGCAGATGATGGTTTGCAGCATTATGCGATGCATCGAGATGTGGAGATTGTAGTTGTCGATGGGAATCGTGGATTTGGTAATCAATGTTTGTTGCCTGCAGGACCTTTGAGAGAACCTTTATCGCGCTTGAAAACGGTTGATGCTGTGGTTGTTAACGGGGAAATGAAAGCATCGCCATTGCAAGCCGCATATGCAATGAGCTTATCTTTTGATCAGTTGTGCCAATTTAATGGTAGTCGTTGCACTTTATCGAGTTTTCAAGGAAAAACAGTTCATGCAGTGGCGGGTATTGGTAATCCTGAGCGTTTTTTTCAGCTGCTATCTGATCAAGGTTTGAATGTGATTAAGCATCCTTTTTCTGATCATCAGCAATATACTATAGATATACTACAGTTTGCTGATGACCACCCAATCATTATGACAGAAAAAGATGCGGTGAAGTGTCAATGCCTTGATTTTGAGAGTGAAGATATGGTGCTGTATTATCTGCCTGTGAAAGCTGAATTGTCAGAAAGTCTGTGTCAGTGCTTGGAAGAAAGACTGATGGCTCCTCGGGACGGATTCGAACCGCCGACCAAGTGATTAACAGTCACCTGCTCTACCACTGAGCTACCGAGGAACAATGGAAGCGGTATCATAATAATCTCCAGATAGTCGGTCAAGTGCTTTTTGTTTGAAATTTTATTTGGGAATAGCTTGTTCACCTGCATTGTGTTTTAAGAGAATTAGAAAAAGATTCGAGGTGATGGTTAAGATTGCCAAGAACATAAAAGTATGATTGAAGTGTTCTCGGCTTAGGAGGTTGCTCACTGTTATGTTGGTTTGTGCCGCGTAACCGAGCACGAGAGTTGTTAGCCCAATGCCTGCTAAGCGACTAAATTGACGAACGGTTGCGTTAATACTGGTGCCTTGACTGATTTCTAAAGGTTTGAGGCTGGAGAAGCATAGGACATTACTTGCGGTGAAGAATGAACTCATTAAAACACCACTAATGACTAATAGAGCAATGAATAAACCCGTCTCTAATGTAGGGCTTAAGTGAGTGATTAACAGGTAATCGATACACAGTGTCGTGTTGGTGATGATCAAAAGTTGTTTGAAAGTAATATAACGATAGATGTAGGTTTGTATTAATTTTCCAATGATCATGCCGATAGCAAGTGCTGACATCATATAAGCAGTGTGAAGCGGTGTTAAATGATAAATGCTTTGTAGCATGATTGGAATGAGTAAGCTAAATCCTGAGAAGCTCATGCGTGTCCAAGTCATGCCGATGGATGTAAATCTAAACGTGCGATCACGAAATAACTTCGTGGCTAATATGGGGTTTTTTCGACCTTTGCTGTAATAAAAATAGCCAACGAACAAAGTAGCACTGCTTGCAGCTAACATGAGAGCATGCCATAGATGATGCAGTTGTGCGCTATCGTCTAGTAAATAGGCCAGAATTACTAGCGCAACGCTGTAGAGTAGAAATCCAATGTAGTCAATGGGCGCTCTATCTTCTTTTTGATTGTGAACATAACGTAGTGTCAGAATAATGCCTAATATGCCTATCGGGATATTGATTAGAAATATCCAGTGCCAGCTGGTAAAGTGGATAAGGGCTCCTCCGAGTATTTGACCTGCAATGGGTCCGAGTAAACCAGGGATAACAAAGTAATTGCTTGCTTTAACGAGTTCATGTTTTTCAAATAACTGTAATAACATCATGCGTGATACGGGTAAAATCACGGCACCACCCATGCCTTGCAATATGCGGGATAAAACGAGTGCTGGCAATGTATTAGAAAGGGCGCAGGCAAGTGATCCAATGGTGAAAAGGAATAATCCACTGCTGAAAACTACCTTGGTGCCAAACTTATCGGCCCAATGACCGCTAATAGGGATAATCATTGTGACGGCTAATAGGTAACTCGTGAGTGCATATTTGAGTTGGAGTGGTGGGATAGTTAATGCTTTAGCAATGGTTGGAATGGCTAAGATAATAATCGTACTGTCTAATGTTTCAACGAACAAAGCAATGGCGCAAAGCCAAATGACAATCGTTTTTCCAATGTTTGTAGTTTTCATATGCCTATCGCCTTTCGAGACACTGGAGCTTTAACAAAGTGAGTTTTAGTAAAATTAGATTTAAAAAATCGAACAATAGCGAGCTATTGTGAAAATTTTTACCCTGCATATTATTCATCGGCAATTTTGCAAAAATCATGAAGTTAAAATCCAGTTTCTTAAAGGTGGTGGGTATAGATTGAGTATATAACTTGATTTTGATATGATGACGCGGTTTTATAATTTAAGCAATTCCTTATGTCACCAATGCGTAAAATATCAGTAAAGTCATTAGTCCACCTAATACAGTTAAAAATATCGTTTTTTAACTTCATGTTTTTGGTATCCTTGGTTTTGAACGTTTTCACCATAGGATTGCTATGATTCAACCTTTCAAAACCAAGGCCACTCAAAAACATTTAATTAAAAACTTGATATTTTCAACTGTATTGGGTGTGGTCATCTTTGCGCTAAGTTTCAGTGTATGCTTGAATGTTGTATTTGCTGCAACGACGTCCAGATTCTATGAGTCGGCAAGCTACTCAATTTGTAGTGCAACATATTAAGATCTCTGGTGGGACACGTATTCGCAAAGACACTGTGTTGAATTACTTGCCGCTTTCAATTGGAGATCGCTTGACAGTTGGGCAGTCTAACCAAGTGATTAAGGCGCTCTATAAAACAGGACTCTTTTCAAGAGTGTCTTTATATCGTAACGGAAGCACCTTGATTATAAAATTGACGGATCGTCCAGTGATTGGGTTGATTAATTTTACTGGAAATAAAGAGATTGATGATAAAACAATCAAAAAAGTATTAAAAAATGTTGGGCTAGTTCAAGGGGAAATATTCAAAGCTGATTTGCTTAAAGAAATGACTGAGTCACTCGAGGCTGAGTATAAGAGACTAGGTTATTACAGCGTGAAAGTAGATGCCAAATTAGGCAAGCCTCAACATGGGCATATTAATATTAACATTATCATTGATGAAGGGGGCTGTTGTTAAAGTGAGTCGCATTTTAATTACAGGTAACCAGCACTTCTCACAGGAGAAGTTATTAGCACAATTAAAAATGACAGAGCATCATTGGTGGTCATGGATTTCGGGGGAATGATAAATACTCACGATCAGGGTTGGACCAAGATCTACAAGCGTTGAAAAACTTTTATTTCAATCATGGTTTTTTAAAGTTCAAGGTGCTGAGTAGTCATGCAAACATTCATACTAAAAATACAAGAGCAAATATTAATATTAAAATTCAAGAGGGATCTGTATATCATTTTGGGCGTGTCACTTTTAAGGGTAACTTGAAAGGGTATCGTCGTGAAATTGAGAGTGTATCCAAGATTGTGCCAGGGGCTGTTTTTTCTAGACAAACAGTGATTGATACCTCTATGGCAATTCAGAAAGTGTTAGGTGATCATGGTTATGCTTTTCCTAGAATTATGCCTGCCCCCAACTTTGAAAAAGATGGACGAGTTCATTTAATATTTCAGATTCAAATAGGGCCAAAAGTTTACGTGAACGATATTCGTTTTTCTGGTAATACGAAAACTGAAGATCATGTGTTGCGTCGTGAGATGCGTCAGTTTGAACAAAGTGAATTTTCACTGTCTAAAGTCAATGAATCTAAGCGAAAAATTTCAAATCTAGGGTACATTCAAGATGTGACGGCAACACCAGTTGCTGTGCCAGGTCATCCTGATGAGGTTGATTTGAATTATCATGTGAAAGATGCATCATCTGCTACAGCTTCCGTACAGTTTGGTTATTCCGATGCGAATGGTTTTTTATATGGGGCTTCTGTTACAGAGCAAAACTTTTTAGGCACTGGGAAAAATTTGGGTGTCAATGTACAACATAGTCAATATAGTAAACAATTTAGTTTGAATTACACCAATCCATTTTATACGGAAGACGGTGTGAGTCGTGGTTTTGGAATTTACGGAACAACCACTGATGGTGATGGTGCGAATTTAATTTCTTATAATACCAATGAGTTAGGTGCTAATATGACCTATGGTATGCCTATCTCTGATAGTGATCAGGTTTATGCAAGATTTTATATAAGTCGCTTGAGGTTATTGTTGGGAAGCTTCTCTTCAGCTCAGATTCAACAATTTGTTGATCAATACGGTAACAATTTTAATCCAGTGACGACAACACTCGGTTGGAATTCTAGTACGCTAAACAACAGTTACTCTCCAACGAGCGGGACGAGCCAAAATGCTTCTATAGTGGCTGGATTACCGGTGTTAGGGAATCCTTTGGAATATTATACGTTAAATTATGGTTATAGCCATTATCATCCACTGGGTGGGCATTTTACATTGCAGCCGCAGGCGAGTTTGGGTTATGGAAATGGTTATGGTCGAATGAAGTCTTTACCATTTTTTAAGAATTTTCATGCTGGTGGCTTGGGTGTGGCAGGGCAAGTGCGTGGTTATACATCAAATACATTGGGACCTAAAGATTCTTCGGGTCAGCCATTAGGTGGGGAATATACTAGCGACTGCTAGTGTAAACCTCATTACTCCCAATTGGATTAGTAATACGGTACGAACGAGTGCGTTTGTGGATATGGGTAATGTTTATGACAGACATGTTAGCTGGGTACAAACGCGTTATTCTGTGGGGGTGCAGCTCTCATGGTACACGCCTTTGGGCGCGCCGCTTGTATTTAGTTTGTCTAAACCATTGAAGGTTGAATCGGGGGATGATGTGAGAAATTTTCAATTTAATATTGGGTTTGGTTTGTAAGGAAGGTACACTTTTTAACACGCCCATTTAAAAATTTAGGAGTTTTATGATGAAGAAGTTAACGTTAGCAGCCTCTATTTTGGCATTAGGTATGGTTTCTGCACAGGCTGCAAGCCATGTATCTAAAAATATAGCTGGACATATAGGTGTGGTTGATATGCAAAAAGTATTGAAAGATACACCACAAGTGCAACATATTCGTGCTGATATGAAGAAACAGTTCGAACCACAGGTGAAGAAAATTAAGTCCTTGCAAGCTAAATTAACAGATAAAATACAAGCATATAAGAAGAATTTAGCCACCATGAGTGACGCTGATAAGAAAAAAAATCAATCCAGTATTGTTGCTTTACAAAAACAATATCAGAGTGCGCAAGCTACTTTCCAAACTGCCTATATGAAAGTACAAAAGACAGCGTTGGCTGGTTTGATGAAACAAGTGCAAGGTGTGATTTCTTCGGTTGCTAAGAAAGACAAGTTACAGCTTGTGATTGCCAAAACTGCAGTCGCCTATGCAGCAGATGATTTAGACGTAACCGATGCAGTTATTTCTGGTCTAAAATAATTTAGGCTGGAATAATTGAAAGCGCAGTCTTATACCTTACAATTTATAGCAGATTATGTTGATGGAGAGCTTAAGGGTGATCCATCGATTACTGTCGATGATGTGAAAACACTTGCTCAAGCAACTGAGGGTTGCTTGAGTTTTTTGCATCATGAAAAATATTTGGCAGAATTAAAGCAAACTAATGCTTCAGTTGTGCTGCTGTCCAGAGAGTTTGCTCAAGATTGCTCAACTAATATGATTATTGTAGATAATCCTTATTTAGCGTTGTCTAAAATTTTGATGGTGCTGCAAAAAGCAAAGCAAAAGAAAGCTAAAGTTCATAGAAGAGCACTGATTGGCAAAAATTGTCAAGTTGGTAAACGAGTCTCGGTTGGCGCTTATAGTGTCATTGGTGATCGAGTTGTCATTGGCGAAGATGTAGTCATTGGTGCACACGTAACCATTGATGATGACTGTGTGATTGAGGCTAACAGTGTGCTACATAATCAAGTGACACTATATCCTAAGGTGACTTTAGGGCAACGTGTTGTTATTCATAGCGGTACAGTTGTCGGTAGTGATGGTTTTGGTAATGCACAAGATGCTGATGGGCAGTGGCATAAAATGCCTCAGCTTGGGTCAGTCCATATTGAGGATGATGTCGAAATTGGAGCGAATACTACGATTGATTGTGGTTCCTTTAATCACACACATATCGCCTCTGGAGTAAAAATAGATAATCAAGTTCAAATTGCACATAATGTGCAAATTGGGCGTAATACAGCGATTGCAGGTTGTGTTGGCATTGCTGGTAGTACTAAAATTGGTGCAAACTGCATGATTGCAGGTGGTTCTGGTATCGGCGGACATTTAGAGATAGCTGATAATACGGTAATCACAGGCATGGCAATGATTACAAAGTCGATTGAAAAATCAGGCATGTACTCCTCTGGAACAGGGTTTTTAGCAAGCAAATCATGGAGAAGAATGGTTGCGAGATTGCGTAATATCGATCAATTATTTTCTCGCCTGAAAAAGTTGGAGCAACAGAATGAAGCGCAATGATGTTTTGAGTTACCTTCCACATCGCTATCCATTTTTAATGATTGATAAAGTGGATCATTATGACTTAGAGGAAAAGAAATTATTGGCGACAAAAAATGTAAGTCGTAATGAACCTTTTTTTAATGGTCATTTTCCTGAAAGAGCCTTAATGCCAGGGGTGCTCATTGTCGAAGCGCTCGCACAGGCAGCGGGTATCTTAACTTACCTTATAACAGATTCACTACCTCATGAAGAGAACTGGTTCTTTTTAGCAGGTACGAATAAGGTGCGTTTCAAACACAAAGTACAGCCAGCAGACCAACTGAAGCTCTCTGTTTCTTACCTTAAAGATAAGCGTGATATTTGGTGGTTTTCAGGAACTGCTTATTTGTTGGATGAGGGAGGTGAAGAAACAATGGTTTGTCAGGCTGAAATCATGAATGCAAAAGGAACACTGGATGACTAAAATACACAAAACAGCGATTGTCCACGCCAGTGCTGAGTTAGATGCAAGTGTTGAAGTGGGTGCTTATAGTATTATTGGCGAAAAAGTACAGATTGGTGCTGATTCTAAAATACATGAACACGTTAAGATTGCTAAAAATACACACCTAGGAAAGAATAACGAAATATTTTCATTTAACTCAATTGGTGAGGATCCAATTGACTATACTTTTCATGGTGAAGATAGTTGGCTAAAGATTGGTGATGGCAATACAATTCGTGAATATTGTAGTATTCATCGAGGCACATCTAAAGAAAAATTACGTACTACGCAAATAGGGGATCATAATTTGATTATGGCTTATGTGCATATTGCACATGATTGCTTGGTGGGTGATCATACCATGTTTGTTAACAATGCATCTTTAGCAGGACATGTCCACGTTGATGATTATGCAACCATTGGCGTATTTGTTGGAGTACACCAGTTTTGTCATATTGGTGCTTATAGCTTCTTAGCTCAATCAGCAATGGTGAGTAAAGATGTGCCGCCTTTTGTTATGGTGTTTGGTCGAGATGCAAAAGTGCGAGGCCTTAATTTAGTTGGATTACGCCGACATGGTTTTGAGGCATCAAAAGTAAAAGTTTTGCACCGAGCATATCGTATCATTTTTCGTCATAATTTGAGTATTAAAGAAGCTGTCGTGGAGTTAGAACCTCTAGTTGAAGAATTTGATCAAGTACAGCTACTCATTGATGCATTGAATAATAGTTCTCGAGGTATTGTTAGGTAGTGAGTATTCAAATATTAAGCAGTCAATTAGCGAATCAGATTGCAGCGGGTGAAGTGATTGAGAGACCTGCTTCGGTAGTTAAAGAATTATTAGAAAATAGTTTGGATGCTGGGGCTGATCAAATTGAAATTGATATTGAAAAAGGTGGAGCAAGATTAATTGCCATACGAGACAATGGACAAGGTATTGTTAAAGATGAGCTTTCATTAGCATTGTGTCGCCATGCTACTAGTAAAATTAGTGAGCTGGATGATCTGAATCATATAGCTAGCTTAGGGTTCAGAGGGGAAGCTTTGGCTTCTATTGGCTCAATTTCTCGTTTAACACTCACTTCGAATACAGATTCTCAACAACACGGTTGGACTATTCGAGCAGAAGGTCGTGACCCCGAATTGGTTTTGCAGCCTGCATCGGCACAAGTGGGTACAGTGATCCGTGTGGAAGATATATTTTTCAATACGCCTGCACGGAGAAAGTTTCTCAAAAGTGAGAAAACTGAATTTGCTCATATTGAAGAGGTCGTAAGAAAACAAGCATTAAACCGTTTCTCTATGGCAGTGACGCTTAAGCATAATGGGCGGATTATTTTTCAATTACCTAAAGCACTTGATAAGCTCTCCCAAAATCAGCGTATTGCGAAACTATTGGGTTCACAGCTTGTTGAGCAATCGCTAACTGTTGAGCACCAAGAGCAAACACTATTATTGCACGGGATGATTAGCAAACCAACTTTCTCACGCTCTCAGGCAGATATGCAATACTTCTACTTGAATGGGCGAGTCATTAAAGATCGCTTAGTGAGTCATGCGATTAAAAAAGCCTATCGTGATGTGTTGTATGGACAGCGACACCCTGCCTTTGTTTTATCTTTGGAAATTGATCCTGAGTGGGTTGATGTCAATGTTCATCCAGCAAAACATGAGGTGCGATTTCGTGACAGCCAGCGTATCCATCAGTTTATTTTTAGAGCAGTTCATCAGGCCATTGCCAATGACCGTCCGAGTTCTGGTATGGTTGATAGTCAAACCGATCACGCCATCGATCAGGTGAGGTCTTCTAATTCTGTGATGCCAGCTAATCATCAGCAGCTTGCAAATAAGTTATATCAGATGCCTGAGCAAGCATCGTTGGAAGCGATCACAGTTCAGGATTGTGAGGTGCCTGTTTACAGTGATCAAGCGAAATCCGGTGACACATCATCGAAAGAAAACCCAGAGGTTCAGGCGTCATTATCACAGCAGCACGAAGTGAGGATGAAAACTGAGCCAGCACCCGATGATTATTCTCGTAATTATCAGGATATCGATCAGCCGTTAAAAGAAAATGACGAGAACAATAGACCTCAACCGTTGGGGATGGCGATTGCTCAATTGCATCAGATATATATTTTAGCTGAAAATGTAAAAGGGCTTATTTTGGTTGATATGCACGCAGCGCATGAACGCATTGTGTATGAAAAAATGAAGCAACAAGCGGATGCGGCGGTATCAAAAGGGCAGTGGTTTGCCTCTCAATCGTTGTTGTTGCCTGTGAATGTGCAGGTGAGTGAAAAAGATGCAGATATTGTTGAGCACCATCCAAGCTACTTTAATCAACTGGGTTTTGACGTCATCCGTTCAGGCAGTGATAGCTTGATGATTCGTGCTGTTCCTATCCTATTGAAAAAAGCAGATAGTGCCGCGTTAATTAAAGATGTGATTGCCGATGTGATTACGTGGGGAGATAGTGATCGTATTCAAGATCACTTGATGGATGTTTTACGGACGATGGCTTGTCATGGTGCAGTCAGGGCGAATCGACGTTTAACCATTCCAGAGATGAATGCTTTATTGCGTGATATTGAAAATACTGAGCGCAGTGGGCAGTGTAACCATGGTCGACCCACTTGGGTTGAAATGGACTTGAAATCATTGGATGCGTTGTTTTTAAGAGGGCGTTGATCCGCCAACGGTCATCATATCAATTTTCAAAGTAGGTTGTCCAACACCGACGGGCACGCTTTGTCCATCTTTGCCACAGGTGCCTACGCCATGATCTAAAGCAAGATCATTGCCAACCATTGATATGCTTTTTAATACGTCAATGCCTTTACCAGTAAATGTGACTCCTTTGACCGGTTGTATGATTTCTCCATTTTCAATTAAGTAAGCTTGTTGTGCACTGAAGACAAAATTTCCCGAGGTAATGTCAACCTGTCCTCCTGAGAAATGAGTGGCATAAATACCTTTTTTGACTGATTGAATGATCTCATCTGGGTGACGGTTTCCTGCTAGCATATAAGTGTTGGTCATGCGAGGTAAAACATTGTGAGCATAAGACTCGCGTCGACCGTTTCCTGTGGGCTGTGTGTTCATCAGGCGAGCGTTGGTACGATCTTGCATGTAGTTGGTTAGATAACCATTTTCGATTAAGGTGGTGCACTGTGTCGGTGTTCCCTCATCATCAATAGATAGTGAGCCTCTTTTGTTTTTTAGCGTGCCATTATCAACGATAGTACACTGATCTGAGGCAACTTTTTCGCCAAGTTTGTGACTGAATGCTGAGCTACCTTTGCGGTTAAAATCGCCTTCAAGTCCATGTCCAATAGCCTCATGAAGTAGTATTCCAGGCCACCCAGACCCTAGGATAACTGGAAAGTTTCCAGCAGGAGCATCTATGGCTTCTAAGTTGGTGACTGCTTGTTCTATCGCTTGGTCAATACAGTCTTCAATCGCTGTTTGATTTAATTCGTGTAGTAAATAGCGTCCGCCTAAACCGTTTGAACCTTGCTCTCTGCGGTTGTTTTGTTCAACGACAATGTGAGTGTTAAAACGGATCATTGGTCGAGAATCTGCACAAAGTAGTCCATCTTTCCTGAGAATGATAATATCTTCATGTTGTAGACTGAGTGAAAAGTTGGCTTCAATAATGCGCGGGTCTTTATGGTGTGTATAGTGGTGGGCGATTTTTAATAGGTCGACCTTTTGTTCATTGGTTAGACAATGAAAAGGCGTGTACGATGTGTAGTAGCGTTCAAGTTTTTGCTTAGGCTGTACTAGTATCGTTAAGTTTTCTCCTTGTTTTCGCATTGAATTATTGGCGGATAATAGTTGTTTTAAGCTTTGGGGGGATAAATCATTGCTATAAGCTAGTGCTGTTTTTTCTCCAGTGATGTGTCGAGCTCCAACGCCTTGATCAATGCTATAGTGGCAGTCTTTGAGCTTACCCTCTTCTAGTGACCAGTATTCATTTTCAGTTAATTGAAAGTATAAGTCAGCATCGTCACTGTCATTTTGTAGGTGGGATGAAAAAATATTGTTAACGGAGTCTATTGAGAGTCCATGTGGATCCCATAGTTTTTCGATAGCTTGAGTGAGGGTGGTGTCTACTGTCATGAGTTAATCATCTTATTAGACAGGGGCTTTCGAGGGGATTTTGTTTGATCGGAATGATATCTCCAATGATAGAGTAACAGCCAAGTAGTGCTTGTGGTAAGTAGCTGTAGCCAGTAGGTATAGGCAGGGAGGGGTGCATTGATTAGTCGTTGTAATCCTAGTTGGAAGAGATAAAAAATGCTGATGAGTACGAGCATCATGATTTGTTGTTCTTTTACTGGGTAAAGGTTGATTTGTGTGGAAAAACGAATTAAACAATAGCGGACTAATACAAATAGTAAGCTGTGTGTTCCTAGTGGATAGTTTAATAAAGCATCATAGAGAAGGCCTAGTATAAAACAGGGTGTGAAGTGACCTCGGACGCCTAAGCACTGAGTGTATAAAATTGTCCATAGCAGTGTCCAGTTGGGTAGTGCTTGGCTCCATTGGGTTCCATTGTTGCTACTTGATAACCCTAAGTTTAGCGATGATAAAAAAAGTGCTAGTAGGATGCTGAGCAGTGTTAGTATCCATGTAAGCGTTCGATTTGATAAGTTAGATGGCATGATATTAAAGCTTCCGCTTGTTATAGCTAACACGATTAAGTATCAACCATTCTAATCGCATGTTTTTGGCATTATTCCATTGAAAAATTTTCACCATAGCCTTGCTATGACTCAATTTTTTCAATGAAATACTGCTCAAAATCATTTTGTTAAAAGTGTTCAATACTTAACCGTGTTAGCTATAGAAGGCGATGGGTATAATTGATTAACAGCATTAGCAAGTTGTCTTTGCTTGGGCCAAACAAGTAAAACAAGCCTGCTTTGTTGTATATGTGCGGTGAGGTTTACTTGGATGGTTAATAATTGAGAGTTGGGAGTTGTTGATATTTGGGCAACTTTTCCCACAGGGTAGCCAGTGGGATATGTCATGCCTAAGCCGGAAGCTACTAATATATCGCCTGTTTTTACGTGAGTTGTATTCGGTATGTTGATTAATGAGAGGTGTTCTCCATCACCTGATCCAACTGCGATGGCTCGTACTTGTGTTCGTTGGTCGATAACAGGAATAGCACTACTGGGGTCTGTTAATAGTAGTACTCTACTCACAATGGAGTTATTAGCAATGACCTGCCCCATGATGCCGAATGCATCTAATACTGGCTGCCCGATATAGATACCATCACGTTTTCCTTTGTTGATGACAATTTCTTGATTAAATGGTTGGCTTTTAACAGCAAGAATTGAGGCTATCTTTACCTGCTCATCAATTTGAGTGCTAGACCCTAGTAGTGATTTCAAACTACTGTTTTCTTTCTCAACTTGTTGTAAATGTTGTAGTTTAGACTCTAGTATGATTTGTTTTGTCTGTAACTTTAAGTTTTCTCGAAGGAGTCGTTTTTGTGACTGGAGTTGGTCGGTAAAATGGTGGTAAGTTGAGCTTGGAGCGTTTGCTAGTAACTGTATTGGAACAACACTTGTGCTTAGAATATGGCGTAATAACTTGACTGGAGTAGTTTGCTGCTTAATGAGCAGAAGCATTGCTAGTATAGAGAGTGTAATAACCGTCAGGGTGTGTTTTTTTGTGTGATGGCTATGGCTAAACATTAGGAACTACGCGAAAACAACTTAAACAATTGATCACCTATAATAAATTCATTTTTAAATCTTTTGCAATCGAAAAACCCTCGGAATAGCTTGCTGCTACTGCGGTTGTTCTCAATTGAAAAATTCAAAATTAAACTCATTCCATGCGCCCATTGTGTAAGTTATGTTTGTAAAGCTCCTCGCTCTTTACTCTTTAGAAAGGAATTCACCACCGAGTTTATCCATCATTTCTAATGCATCACCACCACCACGGGCAACACAAGTTAGAGGTTCTTCTGCGACTATTACAGGTAATCCGGTTTCTTCCATGAGTAAGCGATCTAAATCCCGTAAGAGACCACCTCCGCCGGTTAATACCATGCCGCGTTCAGCAATATCTGCTGCTAGTTCTGGTGGAGCCTGCTCTAAAGCTGCACGGACTGCACCGACAATACCTTGTAGTGGTTCTTGTAGCGCTTCCAGAATTTCATTGTTATTGAGTGTGAAGCTTCTCGGAATGCCTTCCGCTAGATTTCTGCCTCGCACTTCCATTTCTTTGACAGCTTTTTGTGGGAAGGCCGTGCCAATTTGATGCTTAATGCGTTCAGCAGTCGTTTCACCAATTAAACTGCCATAATTACGACGTACATAATTAATGATGGCTTCGTCAAAGCGATCACCACCAATTCGAACAGATGCTGAATAAACAATGCCACTCAGGGATATAATGGCGACTTCAGTTGTTCCACCACCGATGTCGACTACCATTGACCCACTGGCTTCTTCAACAGGTAATCCAGCACCAATTGCTGCAGCCATCGGTTCTTCGATCAAATAAACTTCTCGCGCACCTGCACCCAATGCTGATTCTCGAATTGCACGACGTTCAACCTGTGTCGATCCACACGGCACACAAATTAGAACACGTGGGCTTGGGCGGAAAAATTTAGTTTCATGAACTTGGTGAATAAAGAACTGCAACATCTTTTCTGTTACATGGAAATCAGCAATTACACCATCTTTTAATGGTCTAATTGCATTCATGCCACCGGGTGTTCTACCAAGCATTTGTTTTGCTTCTAACCCAACTGCTACAATGCGATTTTGACTGCCGACAACGTTTTGTCTAACCGCAACGACAGAAGGCTCATTGAGTACGATTCCTTTCTCCTTGACATAAATTAGCGTGTTAGCTGTTCCCAAGTCGATTGAAATATCGTTTGAAAATAGCCCGCGTAATTTCTTGAAAAACATAAATCGTGACTCCAAGGGATAAAATTTCGCTCACTTTACCTGAAAAACAGGGAGAGCGTCGAGTATATTTTGTCGGGGTATAAGTCTTCGACATCTTCACTCTGTCTAGTTATAATTTGTATCAATTCTAATTGGGTGAAAAATGATGGATTTAGATGCGCAGGTTGACACAGATAGTGGCGAAGTTGATATTGATCGTGTTGCAAAATTGTCAAAGTTGAGTTTTACAGCACAAGAGAAAGTAAAGTTATCAGGTGACTTACATAATATTTTAGAGTTGGTTGAAGAGTTAAGTGATGCGCCTGTTAAAGATTTGTCACCAATGGCTCACCCACTAGATATGAGTCAACCCTTGAGAGTAGACTGTGTTAGTGAGCCAGATATTCATGATAGGGTAGTTGCTTTAGCGCCTGAAATGGAGTCTGGTTTGTATCTTGTGCCCAAGGTTGTGGAGTAATCGTATGTCATTACATGAAAAAACATTGGCGCAATTGCGTGATGGATTGAATTCAAAGGAATTCTCGGCGGTTGAGTTGGCGCAACACTATTTGAATCGCATTAAAAAATATGACGGTTCAGTAGGTTTAAATAGCTTCATCAGTGTTGATGAGGTAGGTGTGTTGGCACAAGCAAAGCTCGCTGATGAATTGCGTCAAAAAAAAGTTGAAAATAAACCATTGCTTGGATTGCCAATTGCACATAAAGATATCTTTTGTACAAAAGGGCTGAAAACGAGTTGTGGTTCGAAAATGCTGGATAATTTTGTTTCTCCTTATGATGCGACTGTAGTCGCGCGCTTGAAAGACGCAGGCATGACGATGCTGGGCAAACTTAATATGGATGAGTTTGCAATGGGGTCTTCGAATGAGACTAGTTTTTATGGGGCGGTCAAAAATCCTTGGGATTTAGGGTGTGTGCCTGGTGGCTCATCAGGTGGTTCGTCGGCAGCTGTTGCGGCGCGATTGTCGCCTGTTGCGACAGGGACAGATACGGGTGGGTCGATTCGCCAGCCAGCTGCGTTGACTGGTATTACTGGGTTAAAGCCAACTTATGGCAGGATATCACGTTATGGGATGGTTGCTTTTGCATCTAGTTTAGATCAGGCAGGGCCGATGGCACAAACGGCGGAAGATTGTGCGCTCTTACTGAATCATATGGCCGGTGGTGATGAGCGAGACTCTACAAGCAGTCATACAGTGGTGCCAGATTATACTGCTGATTTAAATCAGTCGGTAGTTGGGTTAAAGATTGGTATCCCTCAGAAGTATTTTGAGCAATTAGATGATGAGATGACTCGTGTTGTTATGACTGCAGCCAAAGAGCTTGAGTCGATGGGAGCAACCTTGCATGATGTCGAATTGCCACACAATGATTTGTCTGTGGCAGCTTATTATGTGATTGCTCCTGCGGAGTGTTCTTCAAATTTATCACGCTTTGATGGTGTTCGTTTTGGTTATCGCTGTGATAATCCAGCTGATTTAGAAGATCTTTATATGCGCTCACGTTCTGAAGGTTTTGGTGATGAAGTTAAGCGACGTATTTTGATTGGTAGCTATGTACTATCTGCAGGATATTATGATGCTTATTACTTAAAAGCACAGAAGGTTAGACACTTAATAGCTGATGATTTTAAGGCTGCGTTTGATTCGGTCGATGTGGTTTTGGGTCCTACAACACCAGAAACTGCATTTAAACTGGGTGAGAAAGCAAAAGACCCAGTGAGTATGTACCTCTCTGATATTTACACGATTGCTGTTAATTTAGCTGGCTTGCCAGCTATTTCAGTTCCTTGTGGGTTTATTAATGGTATGCCAGCTGGTTTGCAGTTAATTGGCAATCATTTTGCGGAAAGTAAGTTATTGAATGTGGCACACCAGTATCAATTGCAAACAGATTGGCATCAATCAATACCTACTGACTTCCAAGAAGTTGGAGTTTTAACAAAATGAATTTTAGAAAAATTAGATTAAAAAAATTGAGTAATAATCAATTATTGGGAAAGTTTTTTAACTGTAATTTTGCAGAACTCATACAGTTAAAAATCGATTTCTTGGATGGTAGTAGGTATGTACCTAAGGAGTATGTGTGATGGAGTGGGAAGTCGTTATTGGTCTAGAAGTGCATGCGCAACTTGCAACACAATCTAAAATTTTTTCAGGTGCTGCGACAAAATATGGTGCATTACCGAACACGCAAGCATGTTTGGTTGACTTGGGGATGCCTGGTGTACTCCCTGTCTTAAACAAAGAAGTCATTCGTATGGCTGTGAAGTTTGGATTAGCAATTGATGCGGTTATCAATCAAGTCAATGTGTTTGCGCGTAAGAATTATTTTTATCCTGATCTTCCTAAAGGTTATCAAATTAGTCAATTTGATTTACCTATTGTAGGGGAAGGGTGCTTGGATATTTTGTTGGATAATGGTGAAATGAAGCGTGTGGGAATTACTAGGGCACACTTGGAAGAGGATGCGGGTAAGTCTTTGCATGAAGGACTTGCTGGTGCAACAGGCGTGGATTTGAATCGAGCAGGAACACCTTTGTTGGAAATTGTTTCTGAGCCAGATATGCGCAGCAGTCAAGAGGCAGTTGCTTATTTGAAAACGCTACATACATTAGTGAAATATCTTGAAATATGTGACGGCAATATGCAAGAAGGTTCTTTTCGTTGTGATGCTAATGTGTCAGTCCGCCCCAAAGGTCAGGAAGCATTTGGGACGCGTGCGGAAATTAAAAATGTGAATTCTTTTCGTTTTGTTGAAAAAGCAATTGATTACGAGGTGCTACGTCAAATTGCTTTAATCGAGTCTGGTGGTGAAGTATTGCAAGAAACACGTTTATATGACGAATCAAAAAATGAAACACGTTCAATGAGATCTAAAGAATCTGCGCATGATTATCGTTACTTTCCTGATCCTGATTTGTTGCCAGTAAAAATAGACGAGCAAGTGTTGTTGGATATTAAGAGCTCACTTCCAGAGCTTCCGTGGGAGAAATCACAACGCTTCCAAAGCGACTATCAATTGAGTCAGTATGATGCAGCATATTTGGCAAGTCAGAAAGCTATCGCAAATTATTTTGAAGCAGTGTTGGCAAGTCTTGCGGCTCAATCAATCCAAGTCCCAGCGAAGTTGGTTGTTAATTGGATGATGGGGGAGTTAGCTGCGAATCTAAATAAAGCCGCACTAAGTATGAATGATGCTCCTATTTCTCCAGAAAGATTTGCGTTGTTACTGGTTAGGATCACAGATGATACGATTTCTGGTAAGATTGCTAAAGAAGTCTTTGAGGGAATGTGGGGTAGTGAATTGACCGCTGATGATGTGATTGAGAAATCTGGGTTAAAGCAGGTTAATAACGTTGATGAGATTAAACAGTTGATTGAAGATGTTTGTGAGCAGTACCCAGAGCAAGTTGTTGCTTATCGTTCAGGGCAGGATAAATTGTTTGGTTTTTTTGTAGGGCAAGTGATGAAGTTAACCAAAGGTAAGGCCAACCCTGGACAGGTAAATCAACTGTTGAAGCAAAAATTGTAGCTCATTAGCTTTAAAGATTTTGTCATTAAATATAATGATTACAGACCTCATTTTTCTCTTGCAGGTTTAACTCCTTTGGCTTACATTGGGAAACATAATTCTCGAGGTGCTTGTTTGTCTCAAACCACCTGAACCTATACAGGTAGCGCTGAATTTACTTAAACGAGAGACTTCCCTGAAAAATGGAATAACTTGTAAGAGAAAAACAGCAGGCTGGGATCACAAATACTTATTAAAGTGCATAACAAGCATGTAGATAGAGGGGGCAGGATGCCAGACTTAAGAGTATTTCTAGCGAGATATGATAATCTTATAAGCGATGTAGAAAGACAGCAATTATCCCAAGAATTGTTGCCATTAGTACTGGAAGGGATAGAGAATATAACAGAAACTAGCCAGAAAGCTCAGGCTAATGTTTTTCACATCTTGATAAGGGATAATCCTAATATTACAGGGAATCTACCAGCATTGATGAGAGCTGTTAATCAAGCAGGAGGAAACGCCAATGAGATGTTACTTGCTCGTGACCGATTTGGCACAAATATCTTTCACTACTTGGCAGGAGGAAACGCCAATGAGATGTTACTTGCTTGTGACCGATTTGGCACAAATATTTTTCACTACTTGGCAGTAGGAAACGCAAACTGTGTAGGCAATCTCCCAGGATTGATAGCGGCTGTTAATCAAGCAGGAGGAAACGCCAATGAGATGTTACTTGCTTGTGACCGATTTGGCGCAAATATTTTTCACTACTTGGCACGAGTAAACGCAAACTGTGGAGGCAATTTTCCAGAATTGATAGCGGCTGTTAATCAAGCAGGAGGAAACGCCAATGAGATGTTACTTGCTTGTGACCGATTTGGCGCAAATATTTTTCACTACTTGGCACAAGTAAACGCAAACTGTGGAGGCAATTTTCCAGAATTGATAGCGGCTGTTAATCAAGCAGGAGGAAACGCCAATGAGATGTTACTTGCTACTAACGGACCTGGCGCAAATATCTTTCACTACTTGGCAGCAGGAAACGCAAACTGTGGAGGCAATCTTCCGGGATTGATAGCGGCTGTTAATCAAGCAGAAGGAAACGCCAATGAGATGTTACTTGCTCGTGACCGATTTGGCACAAATATCTTTCACTACTTGGCAGTAGGAAACGCAAACTGTGTAGGCAATCTTCCAGGATTGATAGCGGCTGTTAATCAAGCAGGAGGAAACGCCAATGAGATGTTACTTGCTCGTGACCGACATGGTTATAATGTTGCTAATATGCTACAACAAAGAGGAAATGTCCAAGGATTTATAGCTGTTAATACATTGCTTGAAGGATTCACGTCAGTAAACTTATCAAGCGACTCCCAAAATACACATCGAGCTTCTGTTCACTCATCAGCTAACAATAGTATTCAATTGTTAAGAAGGAAGTACTCCACCGAGATAGGCTTTAATCAAGAATCATTTGAGCATTATTTCTCACAGCACCATAACTTTACAGGCCTTAAAAAATCTGCAGTATTGAGATGTGTCAATCGATTTAGAGCACAAGATATAGAATCCTATGATAATGCATTGCTCATATATACAGCATTACAGGACAATACCGCATGTGCAAGAACAAGCCATGAAAATAGAGAGAGAGCATTCATTTCAGCTTTATATGAATGTCAGAGAGGTGGTAATTTAGACGAGTCTGGAAGAGACTTAAGACCAAATGATCCTGATAGGACTATATGTCGAGGAGGGGTCGTAAATAAACTGATCGAATTATTAGTGGGAATTCACCCTGATTGTGAAATACAATATGCCACTATCGAAGTGGCGGCTTTAAAGTTTCCTATTATTGTGAAAGAAGAGTGTAGACTATATTTCCTCAGTTTAGTTGCACGCCCCTATAATGATAGAAATTTACATTTTGTGCGTCGATTGATTAAAAAAAACAGACGATATGACAGCGAAGATTTGCATAGTATTCACAACATAGCAGAAATAAAGACTCAAGTGAGAAGGAGACTGCTAGATGAATTTTCACATTTATTCCAGGAAGAGCAATTACTTACTGACTTTGTCAATCAATCTGTTTGGGTTGATTTAGATGATACTTTGGATGCTGTCATACAAGAGATTACAAGCTTATTCTCATCTGCTAGAGATCCATCGCACTTTATGGAATCTCCCTATAGTGGTGGAAGATTATCAAGATCCAGTGCCATGGCTTGATCACCAAATCCCTATCAGCACAGCGGGCAAAAAAGAAACGTAATTTCACCAAAGATTATGCTAAGCCTTGGCAGTTCAAAAAGTATGAACAAATGAAGTTAGGCGAGCATCTTCAAATAGATCATATGACAGTACGCCACAATGGAGTAATGGTGAAGCATTTTCAGGCATGGGAACGTAAAAGCAAATATATTGGAGCACAGATTTACACCAATGCTAGCAGTAAGTCAGCTAGCCCAAAGAAAAATGGAGGTGTTGAAAGAGGTAACCGCATTTTTAGAGAAGAGTTTTATGCCAAGCCTTCACTTGCAGGTTCACTGGGAGCAATTCGCAATGATCTTAAAGATGCTGTCGCTAAATATAATGATTACAGGCCGCATTTTTCTCTTGCAGGCTTAACTCCTTTGGCTTAATTGGGAAACATAATTCTCGAGGTGCTTGTTTGTCTCAAACCACCTGAACCTATAAACGCTCTGCTTTATGTGGTGCCTCGATTCGCTCTCTATCTTCATGTGTAAGATATTTTAGCATGTGAGGTTTATCGCATTATTTGCCGTGTTTGTAAACTTCCATCCAGTACCGCTTTCTTCATTAGCAATGGGTATAGTCTACGATGGCTGAAGTTGGTGGGTAATCAGGAGAAATTGAGTAATAGCAAGCTATTGCGAAAGTTTTTGAGTTTGTATTTTACAGAAATCATGCAGTTAAACTTCAAGATCTTTAAGGTGATGAACATAAAAAATAGATTAAAGCCTTGACGTGCTTAGGCTTGCTTGGTATAAATTCACTCGAAGTTCTTTTGGTGAGCTTCCCCTATACAATAACAACCAGAATGAGGCGTTGTAATGAATAAAACACAATTGGTAGCAGCTGTTGCTGAGGAAGCTGAGTTAACTAAAGCACAGGCAGCTAACGCTGTTAATACTTTATTTAATGTGGTCAAAAAATCATTGGCAAAAGAAGAAGAAGTAACGATTCCAGGTGTGGGCAAGTTTTTCGTGACTCATCGTAAGGCACGTAAAGGACGTAATCCGCAAACTGGACAAGAAATCCAAATTGCAGCATCTAAATCTCCTAGCTTTAAAGCTGGAAAAGAGTTGAAAGACGCTGTAAAATAATCTTAACTGATTGTTGAAAGATTGCCCGTGTAAAAGCGGGTATTTTTTTGGGGTGGTTAGCTCAGTTGGGAGAGCGCCTGCTTTACACGCAGGATGTCGGGGGTTCGAGCCCCTCACCACCCACCATTTAGGAGCGGTAGTTCAGCTGGTTAGAATGCCGGCCTGTCACGCCGGAGGTCGCGGGTTCGAATCCCGTCCGCTCCGCCATACTGAAAAGCACGCGTAAGCGTGCTTTTTTTATTCTTAAAAACTCGCTATCTTCAACTGTGTTGGGTGCCTACCCATCTCCATTCAAGACGGCGGTTTTTAACAGTATGATTTTGGCGCAATGAAAATTTAAAAATCTTCCCAGTAGCTTGCTATTGCTCAGATTTTTTAATTTCATTTCACTCAAAATCATTTGGTTAAAACTCCGATTTCTTGAATAGAGATGGGTATATACGACTTAATATCATTTTGTTAAAATCACGCTATTAATGACTACTGGTATGACTACATGTTGCAAAATATTCGCGAGAGAACACAAAGTTGGGTTTCAATTACAATTATTGTTTTAATTTGTGCTAGTTTTGCGCTGTGGGGCATTAGTTATTATTTAACGGGGTGGTCTTCAACAAGTAAAGCTGCCAAGGTGTTTGGTCAGATAATCACCAGCCAACAAGTAACTCATACCTATGATCGTATGCGGAAAAATTATTTAGCAAAGCAACAATCTCGTTTTATACAATTGACAAAATCTCAAGTGCAACACTTGAAGGCAAAGTCACTACAATATTTAGTCGATAACACTGCATTTTCTTACGTTGCTAATTCGCAGGGGTTCACTGTATTACCAAGCATGATTAGCGAGGCAATTCATTCACTGCCAATTTTTCAACTTAAGAATCGTTTTTCTTATCAGGTTTTTTATCAGCGTTTATTACAACTAGGTTATACAGAGGCGTCATTTATTGCAGAGGTGGAGCAATCTTTACTGACAGGACAAGTAGAGTCTGCCATTAAACAGAGTAGTTTTTTATTACCCAATGAAGTAGGTCAATTAACTCGCTTACATCAGCAAAAACGTACCGTGCGCTATGCGGTGATAAAAAATAGATTGTCAACACCACTGACGGTAAAGCAATTAAGGCAATATTATCAAAAAAATCAATCGCAATTTATGGTGCCTGAAAAAGTGAAGATTGCTTATCTTGTGTTATCACCTGAACAGTTAATGAAAACTATGCGCCCTAGTTTGGTTGCTTTGCAAGACTTCTATCAAAATAACTCCCGACTTTATACAAAACAAAAGCAATGGCAAGTGGAGCGTATTATTTTACCATATGATTCTTTTGTGTCGAAGCCAAAGTCGGATTCAGAGTCGAAAAAAGGGCGATCGAAAAATATCATGCAAGAGATAGAGAGAGAGTTAAAGGCAAGTAAAGGCGTGAGTAGCCTTGAAGAATTGGCACAAAAATACAAAAATACTGGGGTGCTGTTTCAGTCAAAACAATGGGTTTCATCCGATAAGTTAGCTGTATCAGCTAAAGAGTTTGAAGTGGTTTCTCACCTGAAAGTGGGGGGGTATAGTCAGGTTATACAGGGTGATAAGAAACAGGTCATCATTAAACTAACTGCGCTTAAGGCAGCACGATTGTTGCCTTTTTCTGAAGTTAAGCCTAAGGTCATACAGGACTGGAAACAGCAACATGTACAAGCACGTTTAGGTGATTTAACAGATCAACTCAGTACGCTTACTTATACGAACCCCAATACATTAAATGTTGCTGCAAAACGCTTGAATTTATCAGTTAATAAAAGCCAGTTATTTTCTAAAACAAGCCAAGCGCTTTCTATTTTCGGGAAATTATTTGCAAGTCATCATACGGCTGAAAATACCAGTGCACTGAAGCAACTGATAGCTGCTAGTTTTTCTCAAGAAGTTTTGGATAATGGAAATAATAGTGCGCCACTTACTTTACCAGATGGTCGTGTTGTTGTACTGCGTGTGTTGACACACCAACCTATGACTGTAAAACCATACAAGCAGGTGAAGCAACTGATTAAGAGACAACTTCTGATTAGGCAGGCAAAAGTGGAAACTCAAGGAAAAGCAGAGCAAGTTGCATCCGCATTAACTCCAAAAGTAACCTTTAAGCAAGCATTGTTGAGTGTGTTTCCAAAGGGTAATCAGTTCACTTCTATTCATTCAGCTAGTATCACACTGCATGGTGAACAGTATTTTCATGGTAAATTGAAGGAAGCTGTTTTTGGAATGCCTAATCAAGTGGGTTCAATAAAGATTGTGGCGTTGCCAAGTCGTACATTGATCATACAGTTGCAGAAAGTTGATGTGCCAAATCGTGACGAAATGGGGAAAGTAAGTGACCCTGTGAATCAAGCGCTTTTTGCGGTGCATCAACAACAGTTTGATTATCAAGGTTATCGCTCGTCAGTACTGAATAATGCAAGTATTAAGTTTTTTAAACCCACCACCGTTCAATAAAATGGATTTTAACCTCATGAATTTTGCAAAATTAAAATTTAAAAGCTTTCGCAATAGCCAGCTATTACTCAATTTTTTAAATATAATTTTACTAAAATTCATTTTATTAAAACTCCAATTTCTTGACAGGCGATGGGTTTATTAATTATGAAGCAAGCAAAATATAAAAAGGCTGCGACAGAGAAGGTTTATCATAAAGCAAGTGCGAACCCGAGAGGGGGGCAAAATAATACAGTGAAACATCAAAATAATACTTCTGCGAGTTTATTGTCTAGAAGTATTAAAGAATGTTTGTTTATCTTAACGCTTGCTTTGGCTGTATTTCTTACTTTGACTCTGTGTAGCTATCATTATTCTGATCCTAGCTGGACACACAGTGGGAGTACGACAGAAATTAGAAATTTAGGTGGTTTAGCTGGAGCATGGACCGCAGATATACTCCTCTATGTCTTTGGTTACGTTTCTTATGCGATACCTGCTTTATTGATGTATAGTATTTCTTTTCGACTATTTAGAAAAAAAGATCATTTAGATGCGCAGATAGTGAACTGGTTGATTTGGATTCGACTGCTGGGTGTCGTTATGATTTTTATTGCGGCTTCTGCATTGTTGAGTCTCTTTGTTAGCACACATGTGAACTTACCTTATACCTCAGGCGGATTGCTAGGTGATTTTGTTGGGTTTGGGCTGCAGTCTGTGTTTAATTTAACGGGTAGTAGTATTATTTTTGCAGGATTATTATTTGCAGGATTTTCATTATGCCTAGATGTATCTTGGTTCATGATTTTAGAGCGCTTGGGAGGCTGGGTGCTGTTTGTAATCAACACAGTACACCAGCAGCTTTCTCGGCTCTTTGCTAAAAAACAGGTGTTGAATGATACAAGTGATATTTCTATACGGCAGGATCATTGTGAAAGTAAAAATCTGAAGCATATTGAAAAACTAAATGTTGCCTTATTGCCAAGTAGAAATACAGATAAAAAAGAGTTGCCCATTATTACAGCTAAATCACCGTCACCTGCCAGTTCTCAACCATTGGCAGAGATTAAAGTACGAGCAGGGATGCCAAGTTTAGATTTGTTGGATGAGGCACAAGCGATAGAAGCTGTACAATATAGTGAGAAAGAATTACAAGATATGTCTCGTTTGGTTGAGTTGAAATTATTAGATTTTGGAATTGAAGTCAAAGTGGTTGCAGCTTTACCTGGCCCTGTTGTAACACGTTATGAATTACAACTTTCTCCTGGTATGAAAGTCAGTAAGATTAATGGGTTATCTAAAGATCTTGCTAGATCACTTTCAGTTGTGAGTGTTCGGATTGTAGAGGTTATTCCAGGTAAAACAGTGATTGGGCTAGAGTTGCCTAATGAAAAACGAGAAATTGTTCGTTTAAAAGAGGTGCTTAGTTCACAGCAGTATCAATCAGCAAAATCACCTTTAACAATGGGGGTTGGTAAAGATATTAGCGGAAATGCGGTGAGTGTTGATTTAGCAAAAATGCCGCATTTATTAGTTGCTGGTACAACAGGTTCTGGTAAGTCGGTTGGGTTGAATGCAATGCTGTTGAGTTTGTTGTATAAAGCAACACCTAATGAGTTACGCTTAATTATGATTGACCCCAAAATGTTGGAATTATCTGTATATGAGGGAATTCCACATTTACTTGCCCCTGTGGTGACTGATATGAAAGAAGCTGCAAGTGCGTTACGCTGGAGTGTTGCTGAAATGGAGCGTCGCTACAAACTGATGGCAGCCGTTGGTGTACGAAATTTGGCTGGATTTAATCAGAAAGTCAGTGAGGCAAAAGCAGCTGGGTCTCCTTTAAAAGATCCACTGTGGCAGGCAGACAGTGGTGTGGAGCAACTATCACTAGAGACGATGCCATATATCGTCATTTTAGCAGATGAGTTTGCTGACATGATTATGGTGGTTGGCAAAAAAGTAGAAGAGCTCATTGCTCGTTTAGCACAGAAGGCTCGTGCTGCTGGAATTCATTTGATTTTGGCAACACAGCGGCCCTCAGTTGATGTGATTACTGGATTGATTAAGGCAAATATTCCAACTCGAATGGCTTTTCAGGTGTCTTCTAGAATTGATTCTCGTACGATTCTGGATCAAGCAGGTGCGGAGCAATTGTTAGGGCATGGTGATATGCTGTACCTTCCTCCAGGAACAGCGGTTTCAACACGTGTTCATGGTGCATTTGTGGATGATCACGAAGTACATAAAGTAGTTGCTGATTGGAAAACACGTTCAGCACCTAATTACTTAGAAGAAGTGTTGTCTGGAGCGAAAACAGGCATTGCAGGATTAGATGATGATAGCAGTGATGATGCTTCAGGTAATGGAGAACAAGATCCGCTTTATGATCAGGCAGTCCAGTTCGTTCTTGAATCGAATCGCGCCTCCATTTCTGGGGTACAGCGAAAACTAAAGGTTGGATATAATCGAGCAGCACGACTCATTGAAACCATGGAGGAATCGGGTGTTGTGAGTTCGCCCAATCAAAACGGATTGCGTGAAGTGTTGGTTAAATCTCAATAGAAGTGGTCAAGTATGAAACGTTGTATTATTATTTTTTTTCTTCTGATCGTTTTTTCTTCTTTTGCTAGTCAAAAAAGTGCACAGCAATTGCAACAGTTATTACAACGATTTCATTCGCTTTCTGCAAATTTTTCTCAGCAAATAGTAGGTGTTGATCAACAACAGGTAAAAACAATAGGAATGCTGAAAATCAGGCGTCCAGGTGAGTTTTTTTGGCAGGTTAGCTCTCCAAATAAACAAATATTAAATATGCGTCACGGAGTTTTATCTATTTATGATCCATTATTAGAACAAGTGATGGTTCGGAAAATAACAACAGCCCACTTGTCGCCTTTTCTTTTGCTGAGTATGTCGTCAACGACATTACTCAATCACTTCGTCATTCAAGGCGGGTGTGATCAAGATAATTTGCAAAATATATGTCGGTTTGTAGTCAAGCCAAAGGTTGGGGAGAAAAATAATGCCGCATTTCAACAAACAACTTTATGGTTTAATCATGCTGTTTTACAAAAAGTGACATTGTTGAATTCTTTATCACAACAGATACAAATTGATTTATCGAAAATAAAAATGAACCCTGAGTTTGCTGAGTCTGAGTTTATATTGCATCTGCCAAAGGATGTGGATGTCATTCATGGTTAAAGCTATCCCCTTAGCGACTCAATTGCGTGCGGCTACATTAGAGCAGTATGTCGGGCAACGACATTTAGTGGAAAAAGATAAGCCACTTTATCAAGCGTATCAGAGTCGAATCGTGTATAGCATGATTTTCTGGGGACCACCAGGTGTTGGGAAAACAACATTAGCTTGTTTGCTAAGTCAGCAGGCCAAGGCAGAGTTATCACATTTATCTGCGGTGACGGCTGGAGTTTCTCAAATACGTGATATTGCAAAAAAAGCAACAGAAACTGATTTGCCTTGTGTGCTTTTCTTGGATGAGATTCATCGTTTTAACAAGGCGCAGCAAGATGCTTTATTACCACACGTAGAGTCTGGATTACTCACTTTAATTGGTGCGACGACAGAAAACCCCTCGTTTAGTTTAAATAATGCATTACTATCACGTTGTCAGGTATACACGCTAAAATCACTAACGTTTGATGAGCTCAATCAATTGATAGATCGTGTTTTATCAGAGGCAGCAGGTTTCAAGAATGTAACGATTGATTTAAACTGTCGTAAGCAGTTGATTGATTGTGCGGATGGTGATGGTAGACGTTTATTGAACCTGTTTGATGTGATGAGGTTGTTACTTGAAGAGGGTGAGTCAAAAGTAGTCAAGATTACTCAATCCATGATTGATCAAGTCTTGGCAGATTTTCCACGCCGATTTGATCAGCAAGGAGATTTATTTTATGATCAAATTTCTGCGCTACATAAATCAATTCGAGGTTCTGATCCAGATGCTTCATTGTACTGGTTTTGTCGTATGTTAGATGGGGGTGTTGATGCGCGTTATCTAGCAAGACGCTTGATACGAATTGCTAGCGAGGATATTGGCAACGCTGATCCACAAGCACTGCAATTGACTAATGATGCGGCGATTGCCTATGAGCGTTTAGGTTCTCCAGAAGGGGAGCTTGCACTAGCTCAAGCGGTGCTTTATCTTGCCAGTTGTGTTAAAAGTAATGCTGTATATAAGGCATTTAATCAAGCCATGGATTTTGTGAAAAAACGAGGCAGTGATGTCGTACCAAATCACTTGAAGAATGCGCCCACTCAATTAATGAAGCAACAAGGTGCAGCAGTGGGTTATCGCTACCCTCATGATGAGCCACATGGCTTTTCCAAAGGCGTCAACTATTTCCCAGAAGGAGTCGCGCCGCAAAACTTTTATCAACCCGTTGCGCGAGGAATCGAGAAAAAAATCATTCAAAAGTTAGCGCTATTAAAAACATGGAATAAAAATGAATAATTTTTGGATGCTATTAGGTTTGTTAGGTTGTGGTGGTGCTGGTGTTGTCTGTCGCTACGGGTTGGGCTGCTTAATCTCGAGTGATAACTATCCTTGGAGTACGTTGGGTATTAATATTTTAGGTTCTTTTTTGATGGGCATGCTGTTTGTTTTGTTTACTAAGCATCTTGCTCATGACGCATCTTGGAAATTATGGGTGATGACGGGGTTTTTAGGTGGTTTCACCACATTCTCTAGCTTTAGTTTAGAGTCGCTCATGTTGTTACAACAAGGGAGAGTAGTTGTAGCATTAAGTTATGTGAGTAGTAGCGTTGTGTTATCATTATTGGCTTGTTGGGTGGGGATGCGTTTATGTGTATAATTGCCAAATGAATATACCCACCATCATTCAAGACACTGGAGCTTTAACAAAATGAATGTTAGTAAAATTAAATTTAAAAAATTAAGTAATAGCAAGCTATTGCGAAACTTTTTAAATTTTAATTTTGCAAAATTCATAAAGTTAAAATTCGGTGTCTTGAATGGTGGTGGGTATAAACCATTTTCAATTTTTTTGGGGTTGCGTTATACCCGAGCTAAGCAACGTAATCACTTTATTTCTTTTATTTCATTAGTATCCATTCTAGGGATTGCCTTGGGTGTGACAGTGCTTATTACGGTGTTATCAGTGATGAATGGGTTTGATCAACAGATTATCAATAAAATTTTTAAATTAGCAGATCAAATAACAGTTGTGAATCAAGCACAACCAATGACAGCATGGCAACCTTTGAGAAAAAAAATAATGCAGCAACAAGAAGTTATTGCTGCTGCACCTTTTGTGAGTGGGCAGGGAATGTTGAGTCACCAAGGAATTGTTCAACCAGTGTTGTTTAAAGGAGTTGATCCAAAGTTAGAAAAAACAGTTTCAGCATTACCTGATCATATGCTAAGTGGGAAGTTTAGTGATTTAAATCACCAACGTTTTGGTATCATTCTAGGAGATCAGCTGGCTGGTAGACTGGGTGTATGGCCAGGACAAAAAGTGACCTTAATTGTCCCCAAAGCAGATTTCTCACCGCTAGGAATTGTTCCTCGTTTCAAACGCTTTACTGTCATTGGAGTTTTTCATGCCAAGGGTGGGTTTAACTTGAATAGTGGCGTTGCTTTTGTATCGATAAAAGATGCTCAAGCTTTGCTGCAAATGGGAACAGGGGTGACTGGATTGCGTTTAAAAGTACAGCATTTGTTTCAAGCGCCTGCAATTGCTAGACAGCTAGCACATTGTTTGAATACGCAAGTCGGGCATGATTACCGAGTATCTAATTGGACACAGCAATTTGGTGCGCTCAGTCATGCCATTCAAATGGAAAAAACGATGATGTTTATTATTTTGATTTTATTAGTGGCGATTGCAGCTTTTAATTTGGTATCAACTTTGGTGATGGTGGTTACGGATAAGCGTGCTGAAATTGCAATTCTACGAACGATGGGAGCAACCCCAGGTTTGATTATGCGTATTTTTATTATTCAAGGCTTTAGTGTGGGGATATTAGGTTGTTTACTTGGTATAATCGGTGGTGTTTTGTTATCACTCAATATTACAGCGATTGTGAGTTGGATTGAAGTCACTTTTGGCGTGCAATTGATTTCAGCCAGCGTGTATTTCGTGAACTTCCTGCCTTCTCATTTAGTATGGCAGGATGTTTGGCATGTGAGTCTCTTATCTTTACTGCTTTGTCTGTTGGCAACTATTTATCCAGCATATACAGCGGCAAAAATTTTACCTGCAAAGGCGTTGCGTTATGAATGAATGTGTTAAAAGTTCAGAGTATTTAAATGGCTTTGATATCGTTCTTCAAGGGGTGGGATTAAGTAAAGTATTTCAAGTTGGTGAACAGCAGCATGTGATTTTGAATGAGGTTGATTTTCAACTTAGAAAAGGTGAGCAAGTTGCTGTAATGGGTGCATCGGGTGCAGGTAAGAGCACGCTACTACACTTGCTTGCAGGGCTTGATCAATCAACAGAAGGTGATGTGATCGTATTGGGTGAGTCATTATTAGCACTGAATGAGGTTGCAAAGAGTCGAATACGAAATCAGCATTTAGGGTTTATTTACCAGCACCATCATTTGCTTCCAGAGTTGAATGCCTTAGAGAATGTCATGGTTCCATTGCAGTTAGCTCCCCGTGAAAAACGTTTAACGTATCAACAAATTAAACAACGTGCGAAGCAACTATTAGCGCGAGTTGAGTTAACACATCGATTAACACATCGTGTTGGTGAGCTATCCGGTGGTGAAAGACAGCGTATTGCGATTGCTCGAGCGCTTGTTCATGAGCCGCGCTGTGTGTTGGCAGATGAGCCAACAGGTAATTTGGATAGAGACACAGCAGCAGTTGTGTATCAGCTGATGTTAGAATTGACAAGAACATTGGAGATGAGTTTTATTGTGGTGACACATGATCACCAGCTGGCACAAAAAATGGATAGAGTGCTTTATTTAGAAAATGGAAAACTGTTATAGCTAACATACCCACCACCTTTGAGTGTGTTAGGAACTGTCCATTAATAACTTTTGCAACTGGCGCATAAAATGAATTTAATTTTAAATTTTTTAATTGAGAAAAACCACAGTAATAGCAAGCTATTGCACGGATTTTTCGATTGCAAAAAATTTGACAGTGAATTTATTATAGATGATCAGTTGTGAAAGTTATTAATGGACAGTTCCTTAATGTGGTGAATATTAAAGAGGTTGTATGAGAAAAAGAATACGATTACTTAGCGTGATCACTCTGCTGAGTTTATTGCTCATGAGTTGTGCAGTTACACCAAAGCAGCTGGGGATTAGTCAATCGACATGGAAAAGTTATACACCATTAAAAAAACAAAAATTAGAGGAAAAGTATAAAATGATTCGTGCGATTGATAAACGTGCGCAATTTAAAAACTTTACAGCAGATCCTATTGAGGTGCGCATCCAGCATGGTTTGATTTGGTTTCCACCATTCCAGCGTGCGAGGGCATTTCAGCCTATTCAGATGATTGTCAGGGCAAATGAATGTGAACAAGTACCTGTTTATGCAACCGCTGGTACAGCGAGTAGTCGCCAAAAGACAGTGCTGTCCGTATGTTATCTTGGAGATGTATTATATTTAGATGGAAGTTATATCAATCAACAAGATGCAGTTGGATCGCTGAGCATTTCACCAATACCATTGTGGCAGCTTGGATTTTGCTATCATCACTTGTCGAGCACAGGTTATATACGTTTGACGGATGTTGATGTGTGTGTAAAACGAGTATGAGTAAACGATACCCAAACCACTTGAAGACGCCGAACTTTAACGGTATGAATTTGATAGCAGTCAAGTCTAAAAGCTTTCCCAATAGCGGTGCTATTGCTCACGCTTTTAAATCTGATGCTACTCAACCTCATGATGTTAAACCTTCGGCGTTTTCAAGTGGTTTGGGTATATTGGCAATTAATACGGGTAATGAGTGTTGCTCAGTGGCTTTGAGCATTGAATCAGGCGCAATCATTCAGAGTCAATCCGCTGAAAAACCACAGCGTCATAGTGAGATATTGTTGCCGATGGTCAATGAGTTGCTTTTGGCACAGCAGGTTGCATTGCAGCAACTGGATGCTATTGCTGTTAATATTGGACCAGGTGCTTTTACAGGTGTGCGTTTGGGTGTGAGTGTGACTCAAGGGTTGGCGTATGCTGCCAATATTCCTGTAATTCCAATCATTTCTTTGCAAGCAATTGCACAGACCTATGGTTTAAATCATCAGGTGGATCAAGTCGTTGTGGCGATTGATGCGAGAATGAAGGAAGTCTACTGGGGAGTGTATCAGTGGGATGATGTACACAAGGTGGCGCGAGAGGTTAAAAAACCAGCGGTGAGTCCTGCCAGTGATATTCAACTGCTGAATCAAGCGTGCCATGTTGTGGGTAATGGTTGGGGGGTTGAAGATATTGATGGTGTTAGTTTGTCATCTCAGTATTCTAGTATGAGTCATGATGATGGTGTATCTTGCACTGCAGAATCTATCATGCTCAGCGCACAAGTATTATTACAGCAAGGATTGGTGGAGGATGTGATGACATTGCAACCATGTTATGTGCGAGATCAAGTTGTGCAGTCAAAATCATTAAATTAGGAGCCGTGAAAAAGTTAATTTTGCACAGCTCTTTAAAAACTCGATATCTTCTCCTGCGTTGGGTATACTTCTCTGGATTTTAATTTTGAAGCGCAAGAAAACCATGAAAAATATAATAGCGAGTATTTCTATTGTTTTGATGTTATTGCTTGCTGGGTGTGCCAGTAATGATAAGCAGCCTGATCCTCTGGCACCTTACCGAGACTTAAGTGCACAGCAAATATATCAGCATTCCAATGCATTGTTGGTGCAAGATAATTTGCCAGATGCTATTAGTGGATTCGAAGCATTAAATGCATTGTATCCGTTTGGGAAATATGCGCAAAAAGGTTTAAAAGACCTGATTTATGCGTATTATAAAAACGATGAAGTGGTTTCTAGTTTGTCTGCTTCCAAGCGTTATATTCAATTATACCCTCAAAGTAAATTTGTTGATTATGCTTATTATATGCATGGTTTCGTTAACTATAGTCGAGAACAAAGTTGGGTACAGACGAAGCTACATTTAGATCCAGCTCCTCGTGACTTAACTAGTTATAAAGAGGCCTTTAACGATTTTAGAACGTTGATTCAGTTCTTTCCACACAGTCAGTATGCACCCGATGCAAGAAAGCGCATGATTTTTATTCGTAATATTTTGGCAAAGCATCAGCTGGAGATTGCGCAATATTATTATTCCCGTCGTGCTTATACAGCAGCCATTGCGCGAGCAAATCAAGTAGTGCGTCACTTTGTTGGGGCGCCAGAAGTTCCAGAAGCGTTGCAGTTATTAGTTAAAATCTATCAGAAACTAGAGTTGCCAAAAATGGTAGCGCAGACACAAGTAGTGCTGAGGAGGAACTATCCTCATTTGCCTGCTCCTGAAAAAAGATAGGCTTGAATGGCGATGGGTATAGATTTTGCGACTGTATGCAGAATGACATAATAACTTCGTGCTGGCTTTACTGTGGTTGAAGTTGCAGAATGGCTGCAACAGAGCGTCCTTCACCTGCAAGAATATTGAAAGTTTTGCAGGCATTTTTAGTGTTCATGACTTCTACGCTGATGTGGTGATCATCCAAGAATTTCATCAGTGGTTCATCAAAGAAATATAAAGATCTGCCTGTGCCAATGATCAGTAGCTCGATTGACTGTGTAACTTTTGATATGAGATCTGATAATATTTTGCATGTTAATGCTTCAGGGTTGTTTGGAAGGTTACTATTCATGAGTTGATGCGCTGTTAGGAAAATACTTGTGTGATATTGTTTCCCAGAAATGACAAGCTCGTTATGTTGATGACTTTCAATAAAATAACAGTCGCTGGCATGATCCTCACTAATTAACATGGTAATGTTTCATCATCACGAGCAGTGAGTATGTCGACTCCTGTTTCAGTGACCAATAAAGTGTGCTCCCACTGTGCTGAAAGCTTCCTGTCTTTTGTGATCGCAGTCCACCCATCTGGCATAATTTTAATCGCATGTGTGCCAGCATTGATCATGGGTTCTATGGTGAAGGTCATGCCAGGTTTCAAAGTTACATCTGTGCCTTGATGGTCATAGTGTAAAACATCAGGTGCTTCGTGAAAGTTTTCACCAATACCGTGACCGCAAAAATCTCGAACTGAGCTGAAGCGATTTTTTTTAGCTGCATGCTCAATCTCTCGACCAATGAGCTTTAGGCTTGCGCCAGGTTTGACCATTTTAATGCCAGTATATAAGCATTCCTGTGCCACATTAACTAGCTTGTTAGCCAATATGCTGCCTTTGCCAATAATGAACATCTTGCTGGTATCACCGTGATAACCATCCTTAATAACAGTGACGTCAATGTTAATGATGTCTCCCTCTTTAAGTGTTTTTTTCTCAGTAGGGATGCCATGGCAAACCACGTGATTCACGGATGTGCAGATTGATTTTGGGAAACCTCGATAACCTAAGCAGGCAGGTATCGCTTGTTGTTCGTTGACAATATAATCGTGACATCGCTGGTCTAATTCTTGAGTGTTGACTCCTTTGACAACAAATGGCGTGATCATTTGTAACACTTGTGCCGCTAGTTTGCCTGCAATGCGCATTTTTTTAATGGCTTCTGGTGTCTTGATATGAATAGGGCGTTGATGCCTTTGTATTATCGGTTGTGTCATTGGATTCTTAACTTGTTTACTAAAAACTTGATTCATGGTATAAGAGCGGTCTTATATTCGCAAGTGGTTTGCGGATGTTAAATTAAAACGCACATTAATCGGCACGTGGTGCGGGGTGTTTTTACTGCTGAGGTTCTTCGGTGGTAAAAATCGCAGCATGGGATTAATGGAGGCCTAACCCGACGGAGAAAAATAATGTCGAATTCAAATACAAGCTTAAATCAAGTTGTTACTATGCGCGATATGCTCGCAGCTGGTGTTCACTTTGGTCATCGTAGTAGTGACTGGAATCCACGGATGAGTGATTATATCTATGGTGTTCATCCCAGTGTTAAGAAAGTTCATATTATTAATTTAGAAAAAACCTTGCCGCTCTTTCATGACGCGATGCAGTTTGTTTCAAGTGTTGTTGCAAATCGAGGGCGTGTTTTATTTGTGGGTACAAAACGTGCAGCACAAGAAATTATCAAAGTTGAAGCAGAGCGCTGTGGTATGCCTTATGTTAACCATCGTTGGTTAGGTGGCATGTTGACAAATTACAAAACAATTCGTCAATCTATTCGACGCTTGAAAGATTTGGAAGCCAACTCAGAGAATGGTCGTTTTAGTGGCTTGAATAAAAAAGAGAGCTTGAATCGCACTCGTGAACTTGTAAAGTTAGAGCGCAGTTTAGGTGGCATTAAAAACATGGGTGGATTGCCAGATGCTATTTTTGTCATTGATGTGGATCACGAAAATATTGCAATTAAAGAAGCCAATCGTTTAGGTATCCCAGTTATTGGAGTGGTGGATAGTAATGGTTGCCCAGATGGTGTGGATTATCTTATTCCAGGGAATGATGATTCAACCAAGGCGATTACTTTATATGCAAGTAACTTAGCCAATGTGATTTTAGACTCACGTGGCACTTTACCTGAAGAAGTGGGTGAAGAAAGAATTGTCATGAAGCCAAAAAAGAAAGTCGTGAAAAAAGCAACGATCACTAAAGAAGAAACACCTGCTACTACAGCTTAATTAAGGAGAAGAGTAATGAGTGCGAAAATTACCGCAAGTATGGTTAAAGAGCTGCGTGAGCGTACGGGTGCTGGCATGATGGAATGCAAAAAAGCATTGGTTGCTAGTGAAGGAAGTATTGATGCTGCGATTGAAGCTATGCGTAAATCAGGGCAAGCAAAAGCTGATAAAAAAGCAGGTCGAGTGACTGCTGAAGGGTTGATTAGCATCGCTAAGTCTGCAGACAATAAAACAGCGTTAATGTTAGAAGTTAACTGTGAAACTGATTTTGTTGCTCGCGATGAAAATTTAGTGAATTTTGTGAATTTGGCGGCATCACTCATGGTGGAAGCAGTTTGTGGCTGTGTAGATGAAGCTGCTAACTTAAAAAGTACTCAAGGAAAGACTATTGAAGAGCTTCGCCAAGCTTTAATTTTGAAAGTAGGTGAGAACGTACAACTACGTCGTGCAGCACTAGTGAATGCAAGTAGTTTAGTCGGTGCGTATTCACATGGAGCGCGCATTGGAGTGTTAGTTGCATTGAATCAAGCCAATGATGACTTGGCAAAAGATGTTGCTATGCATGTTGCTGCTACTAATCCAACCGCTATTGCACCAGAAGATGTGCCAGCTGATTTAGTAGAAAAGGAAAAAGATATTTTCATTGCACAAGCTGAGCAAAGTGGAAAACCGCGTGAAATTATTGACAAAATGATCACGGGACGCATGAAGAAATTCTTGAGTGAAAATAGTCTCTTAGGTCAGGCATTTGTTAAAAACCCTGATCAAACGGTTGCTCAATTATTGAAAACAGATGGTGCTATTGTTGAGTCAATGGTGCGCTTTGAGGTCGGTGAAGGAATCGAGAAAAAAGAAGATAACTTTGTTGAAGAAGTGATGGCTCAAGTGAGTGCTGCTTCGTAATCATGAAGAAAGTCGTTAAACGCATTTTACTCAAACTAAGTGGCGAAGCACTCATGGGTTCTTCGTCATCGGGTATTTCTAGTGACGCATTAAATAAAGTTGCTTTGCAGATTAGAGCATTGGTTGTATCAGCTCAATCTTATGAAGTGGCGATCGTTGTGGGGGCTGGCAATTTTTGTCGTGGTAAACAACTTGAGAAGACTCAAATTATTAAATCTACCGCAGATCAAATGGGCATGCTGGCAACCAACATGAATGCCCTTGCGCTACGTGATACCCTGAAAGCCTATGAAATACAAAGTGAGGTGATGTCTGCATTGCCTGTCACTGGTGTGTGTGCCAGCTTTGATTCACATAAGGCTCGCCAGTTACTAGCAGATCAAGTGGTGACTATTTTTGCAGGTGGCACAGGTAATCCATTTGTGACTACGGATACAGCTGCTGCATTGCGTGCAGCAGAAGTTCAAGCTGATTTGCTATTAAAAGGTACGCAAGTGGATGGAGTTTATGATAAAGATCCACAGCAGTATCCAAATGCTAAGAAATTAACTCGTCTAAGTTTTGATGATGTGATTACACAGCAACTGGAGGTTATGGATCAAGAAGCTTTCTTTCGTTGTAAAAAACATCGTATACCGATTGTTGTTTTTGATATCCACCAGCCAAATTGTTTGTTGGATGCTATACAGGGTCGCACTGGAAGTCAGGTTGATTAAATTGATCGAATTGATTACCATGCAGATATTCAGTTTATTTGGGGTATTGATATGACTGCTACAGCAATTACAAGTTCAGAGTTTAAATTACATTTAGGTGAGTACTTTACAGCAGCAATGAAAAAGCCCGTTGTGGTCACACGACGTAAAGAAAAAGCTGTTTTATTGAGCAAAGAGGAATATGATCATTTGCAAGCATTAGAAGATGCTTACTGGATTGCCAAGGCTGAAGCGGGGGATCAAAGTGGTTATCTTGGTGCTGAAAAAACTATGAGAAAGCTAAGCTTTTTACTCAATTCTACAGAAGAAGTGTAATAGATCAATTTTTCTTATTAACAAGAATTAATCTTGGGGTAAATGTGTGCGTTTGATTGATATGAGTCATGGTGTTGATAAGTTTTTGGAGAAAAGACCATCTAAGCACTATAAGCAAATTGTTAAAGCCATGTTCTCTTTAGCAAAAGATCCAATTCAACATGATACGATGAAATTAAAAGGTTATACCGATCTGTTGTATCGAAAAGATGTTGGAGAATACCGCATCATTTACTGTTATGATGATCAAATGTTACAAGTTAAGATGATTGGAAAGCGTAATGATGGTGAAGTATATCGTGTGTTTTCAAGAAAATAGAAGTTTTAATGATGATTAAGAAAGCTGTTTTTCCTGTTGCAGGTTTGGGTACGCGTTTTTTACCTGCAACGAAAGCCAATCCAAAAGAAATGTTACCGATTGTAGATAAGCCATTGATTCAATATGCTGTGGAAGAGGCAATTCAGGCGGGCATCAATGAGCTGATTTTTGTCACCAGCAGTACAAAGCGTGCTATTGAAGATCATTTTGATCGTGATTATCAGCTAGAAGCATCGCTACGACAGAAGAATAAAACGGATTTGCTGGAGTTGGTTGAGTCGATTGTGCCTGCACACGTACAGTGTGTTTATGTTAGGCAGTCACAACAGCTTGGTTTGGGGCATGCCGTTAATTGTGCAAAGAACTTAGTGGGTGATGAAGCTTTTGCAGTCTTACTGGCTGATGATTTGATTAGTCAGAACAATCCAGGTTGTTTAGCGGGCATGTTGACCAGTTTTACAGCAACTAAGCAGAGTGTGCTTTGTGTTGAACAGGTGCCAAAGAGTGAAACGGACAAATATGGAGTAGTGTCATTTTCTGCAAAAAATATAGATACCGTTAACCCTATAGCAATTAACCAAATCGTGGAAAAACCACAACCAGAAAAAGCACCTTCTAATATGGCAGTCATTGGACGTTATATTTTAACACCACAGGTTTTTAAGCACTTAGACGAAATTGGATTGGGTGCGGGTAATGAAATTCAATTGACAGATGCCATTGCGAGATTGATGCAAGAAGAGTCCGTCTATGCACATGTGTTGCAAGGTAAACGTTATGATTGTGGTAGCAAGTTAGGTTACTTGCAAGCTACTGTCGATTTTGGATTGCAGCACCCCCAGTTAGGACAAGAATTTTCAGAATTTTTAAGAGGTAAATAATATGATTAATAGACAATTTAAAAAATTAGCACTGGCAGGGTTTGCTTTAACAGCACTTTCTACTGTGGCATTGGGATCTGCGTTTCAGTTGTTTGAGCAAAGTGCAGCAGGAACAGGTGATGCGCACTCTGGTGATGCGGTGAGAGCTGATGCCTCAAGTGAGTGGTATAATCCTGCGGCAATGACGCAGGTGAAGCATAAAGAAGTTTCTGTTGGCGCTGTTGTTGTTCCTTTGGATGTTAGATTTAAAGGTAGTATAGATAGTGGAACAGGAAACCCTACGTATCAGGTTAATAATGCACAGGGTGGTACATTCAATATGATTCCAAATTTTCATTATGTGACACCGTTGAGTGACAAAATGAGCTTTGGTTTTGGTATTAATGTTCCATTTGGGTTGAAAACAAATTATGGGTTAAGTACCCCTGTTAGGTATGCGGCTACAAAAACTAGCTTACAAACAATCGATATTTCTCCTTCTTTGGGATGGAAAGTAGCAAACAATATTTCTTTTGGTGTTGGTTTTGATGCTCAGCATATTGAGGGAGATTTTGATAGGGCTGTTGATATAGCTGGAAACTCAGCTTTTGACACATTGTCATATAATTCTGGGTCAGACTGGGGGTATGGTTTTCATACAGGAATGCTCTTTCAGGAGGGCAAAAATAATTTGGGTATTTCTTATCATTCTCAAATTGCTCATAAGCTTTCTGGGACAAGTCGCAGTATCAATTATGATGGGACTGGCAATCTATCAGATAATTTATCATTAGCAACGAGAATGCCAGCATTTTTTGACGTGTCTTATTCACATTTGTTTGATAGTAGAGATACTTTGTTAATGGGGATGCATTATACAGAGTGGGATACTTTTTCTAAACTAGTGCTATATAATGTTGCGGATAGTAATGGGCCTTTGGTTGTGGCTGAGAACTATCGAAACACATGGGAAGCATCTGTAGGGTTTCAACATCGTGTTGACTCTAACTGGTTGTGGAGATTGGGTGCTGGATTTGATGAACACCATCGAACTCTACAGACAGAAATTTGCAACTTCCTGATGCTAATAGATGGATGATTTCTAGTGGGTTACGCTATGATGTTAATAGTCACACTAAGGTTGATTTTGGTTGGACTCATTTGCTTGCACAGTCTGCTGGAATTAATAACGATGGAGTCATCGATGCAGATGGCACACCTATCACTGTTAATACCCAAGGGAAAGTGTCTACTCATGCGGACATAATTGGAGCACAACTTACCGTTGCTTTTTGATGCTTTTTCAAGCCTTCTTCACATGTGTAAAGAGGGCTTGAAAGTAGCGAGCACTTATTTCACTGAGTGAAATAGTACATTGTTATTTTCTAGTAAGTTGAAAGTGCTAGGTAAGTTGCTTGAGCAAACTGACGAACTTGGGTTTGTATCATTAGTTAGGCAAGCTTGAGTATCAGGAGTAGCATTGTAAGATAGACTTGCCGACCCAAGGCTTTGTATAGTAGCGGTTAGCAACGTTTGCCCGTTTAAGGTGTATTTAATTTTACACTCCTTCATGTGATTCATGCCACCACAGTTGTGTGCTAAAGTCTTTAATGTCTGAATAGCACCGCCACCATCGTTTTTCTTTCCTTGAGGGATGTCAAAACTTGGCGTTTCTATTCCATTGACCAAAACTTTAATTGGGCTGTCGGTTTTATTAACTACTGTAATAACTCCCATTCCAAAAGCAGCACCACTAACCAAAGCAGTAGAAACCAATCCACAAGCTAATATATTCTTTAATTTCATAAATAAACTTCCTCTTGTTTAAAATTTAAGTGACCAAAGTATAGTAAATAAATATCAGATTGCGAGATTTGTATAAAAATTTCTATGCAAGGTATTGAATTAATGCTCATTATTATTTTGATTGTCAGGGTCGATTCGAGTTTTTTACGGGTGACGAAGAGTGTTTTTGTATGTTAATATTTAACGTATGAAAACAATAAAAACAGCCCAGCAGCAAGCAAAGCAGATTTTAAAAATATTAGATATCAAGCAACCTAATGATGAGCAAGTAGAGATTGCCTTATCGTTTATATCAACGGCTCTAATGCTGGAGGCCGAAAGAGTTGGTTCACATTAATTGATCCAGTTTGAGGCTTTCCGTCATCTTGTGTGTAGTCGCAGGATCCATCAGCTCACATAGTGAGTTAAGCATGCATCGCGTGCCTAGATTCCGCGACTTCGCGCGGAATGACGGATGCGTAGTTACATTTTATTTTCATAAAATGTTTCTTTCTTGTGGTGGGGAGTCTGCTATATCTTCATTCCACAGATCCTCAGGGCATTTATGAGATGATTGTAAAGCCTGAGCAATAGATGATAGTGAGGCTATATCAACCACAGGATTTACATCTTCATGAGTCTCTAAAGTTTCTTGATCAAAGCCAAATAGCTCATAAAATGCTGCTTCATAACCTGATATATCAGCTAGTTGTGATAAATTTTCATTAGTGACTTTACCCCAGCGTGATGACACTTCATTTTGAACGTCTGCTTGCATCTCAAAATCATCCAAACGAATCATCCCCTGCTTGTCTAGTTGCCACTGGTCATAGTTTCGTAGTAATCGCCACATCTGTTCAATACAGCCTTCGTGGCAATTTTTTTCTTTCATCACTTGATAGAGTAGTGAAATATAAAGGGGTACTACGGGAATCGCACTACTGGACTGTGTGACCAAACCTTTGTTCACTGAAATGAGTGCTCGCCCACGACAGTGTGCTTGTAGTTTTTGATTGAGTTGTATAGCTGTCTCTGCCAAGTGCTTTTTTGCCTGACCAATACTGCCTTGGTGATAAATAGGGTAAGTGAGTGCGGGGCCTAAGTAAGAATAGGCAAGTGTTATTGCATTTTCTGCTAATAAGTCATCAGCAATTAAAGCGTCAATCCACTGTTGCCAGTCTTCCCCGCCCATGACTTTAACCGTTGCGTCAACCTCCGCTTTGGTAGCAGGCTCTATACTAATATCACTGATTTGTTGCGTGGCAACATTTAAAGTTTTGCTGTTAAAAGTGGTATGGGTTGGTTTGAGTACAGAGTGATAAGTTTCACCCGTTAATGGGTCAGTTCGTCGAGGAGATGCTAATGAATAAATAACGCAATCAAGCTTTTGTGATTTTTGTCCTAAGTCTTGCTTTAGGAGTTGCCTAGTTTGTGTTTTTATTGCTGTAGAGAAGGCATCACCATTGATTGTTTTTGCATAATGACCTGCTTTGTGTGCTTGTGCTTCAAATGCGGCTGTATTATACCAACCAGCACTGGCAGTGCGTTTACCATTGCTCGGTTTTTCATACATAACCCCAATTGTGTTAGCGTTTAAGCCAAATGTGGCTGCAATACGTGTTGCCAAGCCATAACCTGTGGATGCGCCAATAATCAGGATGTTTTTATTTGAGTTACTGGAGGGTGTTGATTGAGGTGATACTTGAGATTGAATGTAGTTGATTTGATTTTGTACTGCTTTAGCGCACCCTGTTGGATGTGCGGTTGTGCAAATAAACCCACGCGTTTTAGGGGTGATAATCATCTTAATATCTCTTTGATGAGGTGATATTAGTTAGTATAATGACTGCGGTAGGGAGGGCAAGATAATTATTCGGAGTTTAATGAGATGAAAAAGAAAACCCTAATTGCACTCAGTATGGGTGTTGCATTGTCGCTTGTAGGATGTAGCAATGAGCACAAATCAGGAGAGGCAAAAGTATTCCACGCTAAGCCAATGAATTCTGGTTATGCAAAAAAAGCTGAGCATAAGTGCGGAGCAGGAAAATGTGGTGGAAAATCTATTGAAAAGGCAGCAAAAAAATCAACCATGAAAAAAGCAAATGCTGGTAAGTGTGGTGCAGGAAAATGTGGTAGTGAGGAAAGTAGTAAAGCAGGTCATGGTAAATGTGGCCATGGTAAATGCGGCGCTTAATGATAACCCTCAGCATGTAAGACTTCATTTTTCAACTTCATGATTTTGAAATTATTAAAACCATGTTGTTAGAGTTTTGATGTCTTGAAAGGCAAAAGGTATAACTCATGTTAACGACTATTCCATTTGCTTGGTTAGCAATTGTTGTATGCAGTGTCGCGATGGTGGCACTGCTTATTTCTCGCTTATTTTTTGTGGTAAAACTTAATTTTCTGAGTACGAATGTAGTGCTGGTTGTATTAAGTTTTATTATTTCTGAAATGTTGGTGCGATCAGGGTTTGACCTGCATCTTCGTCATATACATTTCGCACCAATTTGTTTATTTGTTTTTTTGCCTGTGTTGGTTTTTATGAGCACATTTTCCATTGATTTACAGTTGTTAAAGAAAACTTGGCGTCCTGCTTTATGGCAAGTTATTCCTAGTTTGAGCTTGACTCTAGCTGGTGTAAGCACACTACTGTATTGGGGAATTGGAAATCCCTCAGGGTTTCCCTGGGTCACTGCTTTATTAACAACGAGCATCTTATTAGCGACGCTCCCTAGCCCTGTTTTTGCTTTTCGATCACAAAAGAAAGCATACCATGTTCTAGAGCTAGAGAGTTTGCTCAGTGGTGTGGTGAGTCTAGTCTTATTTACTTTCGTCATTGATTTTTCATCGATGCAACAAAGTTTACATCACTGGGAGCTTTATCTCTCAATTATCTGGTTACTGACTAAACAGGTATTAGGTAGTTGTTTACTGGGTAGCTTAGCAGGGTGGTGCTTTGCATCCATTTGTTTATGGTTGAATGAGGTGGCTGAACGTATTGTTTTTTTATTGTTAGGTGTTTTGATGGTTGCAGCACTTGCGGAAAGGTTTATAGGCTTGTCCTTAGTGATTACTGTATTTTTCTTAGGGTTATCTTTTAATTTGAAAGCGAGAAAACAAATTAGTTTGGCTTTTAAAACCAGTTGGCAAGTTTTAGCATCGTTAGCAACCATTGGGTTATTTATTTTATTAGGTGCAGTGATGAGCCCGCACTTATTTGTTGAGCGTTATATTGCAATTATTCTCGCGATACTGGCACTTGCTACTACACGTTTTCTGGGATTAAAAATCAGCCATTGCTGTTTTCCTGCGAAGAGTGGAGTTTTGCAAGCAGGCGAGAGATCGAATGTGTTATGGATGCTATGGGCAGGTGCAGAACGCAATCCGATGTCTATTGCGTTGGTTTTTTTATTGCCAACTTCGTTGGGCGGTTGGTGGACTGCTCAATCAATTGTGTTTGGCGTGGTATTAATTAGTGTTTTGATTCAGCAGCCATTGTTTATATGGTGGGCAAGCAGAGGTAAGCTGTGAAAAATATCAGTGGTGTTGGTTTAGGTTTACGAATGGAGTTCCTTGATGAACTGTTGAGTAGGTCCTCGCAACCTGTCAATTTTCTTGAAATCGCACCTGAGAACTGGATTGGTGTAGGAGGCTGGCGTAAAAAGAAATTACAAGCCTATTGTCAGCAATATCCGATGACTTGCCATGGACTCTCATTGTCTATTGGTGGGCCAAACCCATTAGATAAGAACTACTTAAGTGCATTGAAACAGTTTTTAGATCAGTATGAGATCACTTTGTTCAGTGATCACTTAACTTACTGCGGTGATCAGCAAGGGCTGTTATATGATTTATTACCGTTACCATTTACTAACGAAGCAGTTGCACATGTTGTCAATCGCGTTTGCCAAGTGCAAGATATATTAGGGCAGCAGATCGCATTGGAAAATGCTTCTTTTTATGCACAATTACCAGGTGAGATGACTGAAGTTGAGTTTATTACCCAAGTGATACAACAGGCCGACTGTAAGTTGTTGTTGGATGTGAATAATGTATATGTCAATGCACAAAATCATCAGAATGATCCCATTCATTTTATTGAGCAGATTCCAACCAATCGTATTGCATATTTACATATTGCTGGGCATGAACGTCGAGATAATCAGCTCATTATTGATACTCATGGCGCAGATGTTTGTGAGGATGTTTGGTCTTTATTACGGAAAACCTATCAGACTCATGGGGTGCTACCGACTTTATTGGAGCGTGATAATGATATTCCAGCATTGCAGGATTTGTTACAAGAAATTGAGTTAATTAAGAGGTTACAGTCGTGACACAGTTGAGTCTTTTGAGCCAGCTACAGCACGATTTTGGGCGTTCAATTCGAACACCGGGAAAATATCCAACTCTCACGGGAGTAACATCAGATACAATAAGTGTTTATCACTCATTGGTGTACAGTACGTTGTATGAAGTGACTAGCCAAGCTTTTCCCGTGCTATTTGAAGTGTTAGGGAGTACTAGTTGGGAAAAGTTGGTCCGTTTATTTTTAAAGGAATCTGCGGCTACTACACCTTATTTTTATCAAATCCCTGAAATTTTTTTAAACTATTTGGAGACATTGTCACCTAAAGTGATGCTTGCTGAGGGGTTGCCAGTTTATTTGTATGATTTGGCACATTACGAGTGGATTGAGTTGGCGTTAGAGCTAGCAGATATTGATTTGGATGATATAGGTGTTGATCAGACTACATCATTGAAAAATGGTGTTGCCGTACTATCACCATTGGCATGGGTGGTTGCTTATGATTATCCTGTGCATCAAATAAATGTCGAAAATATGCAAGTAGACCAGAGTGATTGTTACTTCATTGTCTATCGTAATCGACAAGATCAAGTGAAATTTATGGAGATAGATGAGAATACAGTGCAATTATTAAGTGCAATTGCTCATAACCTAAATGATAAAAGTCCCCTTGAAACTGTATCGTTAGTTAAGCAAAATACAAAACATCAACAATCCTCTGAGCAAGGCTTAGCATTGTTAGAAAAATTTAAGCAATTGGATATTATTTTAGGAGTTCGCAGTGAAACAGCAATTAATTAACAGTTACAACTGTTGGCGCAAGATATTAACCCATTGTCGCAAAATTGATTTTTTGGCGCCGATGGCATTTCGTATTTACTTATTTCCTATTTTTTGGATGGCAGGTGTTGAAAAAATAACACATATTGATGCGACAGCTCAATGGTTTGGTCATGCTTTGGGATTACCGTTTCCTTATGTTATGGCTTATTTGGCAAGCGGTGTTGAGATTGTAGGTGCAATTTGTTTAATTGCAGGTTTTGCAACACGTTTGTTGTGTATTCCATTAATAGGTGTGATGTTAGTCGCCGCATTTGGAGTTCACTTTGATAATGGTTGGTTGGCAATTGCCAGTGGAGAACACGTTGGGGCAATGCGATTGGGAAACTTCTTAGAGTGGTTGCGGATGATGCATCCAGAGCATTTCCAATACATTACAGAACATGGGCAACCTGTTATTCTTAATAATGGCGTTGAGTTTGCGGTCACTTATTTGATTATGTTAGTGTCTTTATTTTTTACTGGAGCAGGGCGGTTCTTTAGCGTGGATTATTGGGTTAAGCAATGGTTGATCAAGTAATAGGTCCAGCTGCGTATGGTGACAAGTTGACTGATGGTGAATTGATAGAAGCGTTAGCAGCTACTCATTTAGGAAAGGTGGGTGCCTATACTAAGGTGGGTAAACCTTGTGATGCTAATTTATTGGTGAAAATACCTCGATCATTGAATCGTCAGCAACATGATTTGTTAAATAAGCAGTTGCCTTGGAATGCTGGATTTGATGTTTGGCATGCTTATGAAGTCTCTGTATTGACCAATCAAGGTCTACCAGTGAACTTCATTTTGAAGTTGGTGTTACCTGCAAATAGTGAATATCATGTTGAAAGTAAAAGTTTGAAATTGTATTTGAACAGTTTTAATTTGCATCAAATGACTGTGCCAGTGAGTGAGGTGCAGTTGCACTTAGAACAGCATATCAGAGCAGACTTAAGTTTATTACTGGGGGCGGCTGTTGAAATTTCATTGCATCAGGTTAATCGACTTGGTAGGGTAGATAAATATGTGCCCAACGGTTTTGAGCATTATCGCTGTTTGTCAGAGTATGTGGATCTATCGACTATCGATTTTAATGAGAGAACAGCCGATGCTTTGTTAAAGGTTCATGCAGTATCTGTTTCATCGAGTTTATATTCAGTACGCTGTGATCTTTTAAGAAGTAATTGTCGTGTGACTAATCAGCCCGATTGGGGTGATGTTTTTATTACTTTTGAAAGTGTGAAATCTTTAGAGTGGAAAAGCTTGGCGAAATATTTAGTGAGTCATCGGCAGGTGAATCATTTTCACGAAGAAGTATGTGAATTGATTTACCGTGACTTGTTTAAACTGTTAAATCCGAGTAAATTGCTGGTTGCTTGTTTGTATACACGTCGTGGGGGAATTGATATTAATCCTGTTCGTGCTAGTGATGACTCTTTGGTGCCGAAATACTTTACTTCCTCAAAATTAAGCAGAAAGTTAGTTAGGCAATAACTTTATTATTGTTCAGCAAGAGGAGAGAGGAGTGCAGTTATATTGTCGTATAGAAATGCGTTCTATAATTTTAATCAATGAGGATCGTCACCTAGAAATGTTCGCAGAATGGGATATTTTAAATAAACTGTATAAAGGTGATATGCAAGAAAAGATAATTTACAGATTAAATAGAGTAATGACAGCGTGTGGGTTTTATGCTGGAAGTCATACATATGAGAACTACGAGTGGTATATGTGGCGGCTAAAGAGTGGTCATTTCTCTCATTCCATGGCTCTTGAGATATTGCATGTTATCTTTTCAAGTAGAAGTGTGGAGGCTTTATATTGTTATTTGGGAAGAGCGTTGTTTCATGCTCTCAGACCTGGAATATATCTTTAAGTTTACTTAGGTAGGTATGATCCGTACACATGGTTTTTTCTGGTGTATCAGAAATTTTAGCAACGGGTTGATTGTTGCATTGAGTCATTTTAATCACACACTGAATTGCTGAAACACCTACATTACATGTCAGTTGGGTGCCGATACCAAATGCCGTATGAATAATTTCTGAGAATCGTTGATGTAGTTTAATTGCTTTATTAACGCTTAATCCATCACTGAAGATGATTGTTTTTGTAAGTGGGTCAATATCTAAGGATTGGTAGTGTTTGATGAGTTGTTGTGCAAATAAGGCAGGGTCACCAGAATCTTGACGCACGGCATGATAGTGTGTTGCAAGATCTAAAGAGAAGTCGTGTAGAAAAGCAGCAGTACCGTAAGTATCAGATAGTGCGGTAGCAAGGTGATTGGGATATTCGGTTTGCCACAACTTTAAGGCAGCTATTTGACTGCTTCTCAAGTCAGGGGTGAGTGCTTGACAGGCCTGAATATACTCGTGTGCCATTGTTCCTAGTGGTGTAATGCCAAATTGTTTTGCAAAATAAACGTTGCTTGTACCCATTAAGTTTTGGGGTACTTTGTCTATGAGTTGTTCGAGCACTTGTTCTTGCCAAGAAAAACTGAAACGCCGTCGGCTACCAAACTCCATGAATTGGAAGATTTCTCCATGATTTGAGCCGAGTGTTGTGGGTAGATTTTGAATTGCTTTAATATCGTTAGCTAGGTTTTTTTTTGCTTGTGTTAAGTCAAATTGTGGATAGTGGGTTTGATAGTATTTATCTGCAACAATCATCAAAATAGGGATTTCAAATAAGATGGTTTCTAGCCAGCTACCTTGAATGCTAATGGAGAGTGAGCCGTCTGTAATCTGAATGCTTACATGGTTTGAATTCAGTTTAAAATGACGTAAATAATCAATAAAGTCTGTTGTGAAATAGGGTAGTTTTTTGAGATAGCTTAGCTCATCCTCTTGTAAGCTCAGGTTTTCGAGCTTTTGCACTTCAGCTTGTATGGAGTCTTTTAGTGATGTTAGGTTGATCTGTTGATTGCGACATTGAAATAAATAATTTACTTTTACTTGCCTGAAGTGCTTGAAGACAACTTGCATCATGGTGAATTTGTAAAGGTCTGTATCTAGTAGTGATTTAATAATCATGAGTGAGTGTCCTATACCCATCGCCATTCAGGACGTCGGAGTTTTAACAAAATGAATTTTAGTAAAATTAGATTTAAAAAATCGAGTAATAGCAAGCTATTGCAAAAGTTTTTAAATGTCAATTTTGCAAAATTCATGAAGTTAAAGCTCGGTTTCTTGAATGGTGATGGGTATAGTATCTCCACCATTGCCATAATAGCGATAAGTGTAACAATCCTGAAATCGGAGCACCATATAAGCTGGGGGCTCCCCAATGAAAGTACCACGCTGATGTGGTGTCCAATACGCTGGCAAAAATGGCAATACCAAGAAATACGGGGCTAATGGCTTGTGCTGAACGAAGTTTCTTGTTGCGAATGAACTGCGGTAGAACATAAGACCAGTAACCGATATGATTAATCCATCCCATACTAATAATCAATGTTTGGTGTTGTTGTGGTTGTTGTAATATAAATACGAGTAGACTGAGTAATGTGATGATAATAGCAGATAAAGCAAGCCAGTATTTTCGTTCTTGATCGTGTGCTTTGTGGCGAAAGAATAGTTGTGCATGTTGAATGAATAGAGAGGAAAACATCGTCACGCTAATGAATCGGTATTGCCATTGGGCGATGCGGCCAAAGGCGTAAAATAGGTCAGTTGTTAAGGTTAGAAATAGCAAGCTATGGAAGGAAAAACTCATTCCTTGTAGGAATTTTTGTGAGTAATTTCGTTTGAGTTGCGGCAAATATAAAATTAGATAGAGAATAAAGGAGCCGTACAGGCTAATTGTGCCAATCATGAGTAAATTTTGACTCCTTGAGTTCTCATTTCTTCAAGGGCAATTTGAGTGCTTTCTTTATTTAATCCACGGCAAGCAGCTTGGTTGATAATGACATTAAATTGCGCGCGCTGTAACTGGAGTGCAGTGATTTTTACGCAGTAATCCAATGCAAGCCCGCCAATGATAACGGTCGTCACTTCTTTTTGTTTTAACCACTCAATGACGCCAGTGGATTGTTTTTCTTTTAGGTCATGAAAGCAAGCACCATAAGGGTGCATATCTCTTTCAATACCTTTGTAAACAAAAAAGTCGTATTCACTAGGGTGTGGCAACTCGTCAAGCAATTCAAATCCTCTAGATCCAATGTGTGCATGGGCTGGCCAGTACTGATCCATTTGTGGTGCTGTTATGGGGGTTCCAGTTGGGTTTTCATTATCAGCGAGCCATAAGGGGTTGGCGGGGTGTGCATCTTTAGAACCAATGCGGTATTGTGCATAGCTTGCCTGTTTATTAAGCGCACTGCTAATCTCATTCCCCTTTGGAACGGGGAGTTCTTGTGGACACAAAGGGGTGAAAGTTTTTTGTGCATCAACATCAAAGCTAGCAATGAATTTTTGATTTGAGGGTAATAACACCTTCAAATGCTTGGGGTTTATCATTGAGGTGTCGTCATTTTTTTAGGGTCTACAGCATGATCAAATTCTTCATCACTCAGTAAACCTAAGGCAAGTGTGGCTGTTTTTAAGTTGCTACCATCCTGGAAAGCTTTTTTGGCAATTTTTGCGGCATTATCATATCCAATAACAGGGTTTAATGCGGTGACTAGCATGAGTGAATTCTTTAGGAAGTGTTGAATTCTATCTTCATTAGCACTTAGTCCATCAACACAGAATACTGTGAAACAATGCATTGAGTCACTGAGTAAACGGATAGAGTGAAGGAGATTATGGATCATCACTGGTTTGTAAACATTGAGCTCGAAATTTCCTTGACTACCTGCAAAGCCAATCGTTGCATCATTTCCCATGACTTGAGTACAGACCATGGTAATAGCTTCACACTGAGTAGGGTTGACCTTTCCTGGCATGATGGATGATCCAGGTTCGTTGGTTGGCAGGGTAAGTTCACCCAGTCCGCAACGAGGGCCTGATGCTAACCAGCGTAAGTCATTGGCGATTTTCATCAATGCACAAGCTAGTGTTTTTAATGTTCCCGAGCAGGTGACAATGGCATCATGAGCAGCCAGTGATGCAAATTTGTTCTCGGCACTTACAAATGGTAATTGTGTGATGTCTGCGATGTGTTGTGCGGCCATCACTGCAAATTTGGGGTGAGTATTGAGCCCTGTGCCAACGGCTGTTCCCCCTAAAGCTAATTCATATAAGGGAAGCAGCGATTGTTTGACTTGTTTTGATACTGCTTTAAGTTGTGCACAGTATCCAGAAAATTCTTGCCCTAGCGTTAATGGCACAGCATCTTGTAAATGAGTTCTACCTATTTTTACGATAGATTCAAATTTTTTCATTTTTTGTTGCAGGGCTGTTTCTAATTGATTGAGGTTAGGTAAGAGTTGGTGTGTGATAGATTCAACAGCGGCAATATGCATGGCAGTTGGGAAAGTATCATTAGAGGATTGTGACATATTGACATGATCATTAGGGTGTATCGGGTTTTTGCTACCGATTTGTCCACCTGCTATTTCAATAGCACGATTTGAGATGACTTCATTACTATTCATGTTAGTTTGTGTTCCAGAACCAGTTTGCCATATTTTTAATGGGAAGTGTTCATCGAGCTTTCCTTCAATGACTTCATCAGCGGCTTGGTAGATTAACTTTGCTTTATCTTGAGGTAGTTTTTCGAGTGCTTGATTGGTCATAGCGCATGATTTTTTTAGAATGCCGAGTGCGCGCACCATTTCTCTGGGCATGCGGTCATGACCAATTGCAAAGTGATGTAGTGAGCGTTCAGTTTGTGCGCCCCAGTAACGACTACTGTCAACTTCAATATTACCGATAGAGTCTGATTCTGTACGAGTGTTTGTCATTTGCGAGTTCCTTGCTTGATCAATCAATGAAAGATATGCGATACCTATAGCTAACACGGTTAAGTATTCAATACTTAACCGTGTTAGCTATAGCGCAGTTAAAAAACGATATCTTCAGCTGTGTTGGGCATATACCCTAATCACTTAAAGACACCGGAGTTTAACGGCATGAGCTCGGCAGAATGCAAATCTAAAAGCTTTCCCAATAGCGGTGCTATTGCTCAATCTTTTAAATCTGATTCTGTTCAAGCTCATTATGTTAAAACCTCAGCGTCTTTAAGTGATTTGGGTATGGTGATTATAATTCGCTTTGACAGTTCGGACAATAAAAAGTGCTACGTTGACATTGGGTGATTTTTTTAATGATGGTCTTGCAAGTTAGGCAAGGTTTGTTTTCACGTCCATAGACAAATAAAGATTGTTGAAAATAACCAAGGTTACCATCAGGTTTGCTGAAATCTTTTAGTGTGGTGCCGCCTTGCTCTATGCTGCAATTTAATATGCTACGAATATGTTTGAGTAGTGTTGTGAATTCGCTAGAGTTTAGTGTGTTTGCAGCTTGTTGAGGGTGAATTCTTGCTTTGAATAGAGATTCGCTGGCATAAATATTTCCTACCCCAACAATAATGCGTTGGTTCATGATGAATGTTTTGATAGTAGTGCGTGTTTTCTGTGCAGCTTGATATAGTTGCTGACTATTTGTTGAGGAGGCAAGTGGTTCAGCACCTAGATGTGCTAATAGGCGATGTTTTTTGGTGTCTTGATTGGTGTATTCGATTAGTCCAAAACGTCTTGGGTCATTGAAGTGTAGTGTGGTACCATTGTCTAAGATAAAATCAACATGATCATGCTTTTTTACGGGGGTGTTGTTTAACTTTTTCGTTGTTGTGTTTACTCTGAGAGATCCGCTCATGCCAAGATGAATAATGAGAGTTCCACGAGTGGTGTGAATAAGGATGTATTTTGCACGACGAGTTACGTCTGTGATTTGTTGCAGCTGTAACTGCTGGGTTAGTTGGGGTGAAATTAGAGTGCGTAGTTGACGGTTTCGAATGGTGATTTTTGCGATAGTCTGCCTTAATAAATAAGGCTTAATTCCTCTACATGTGGTTTCAACTTCAGGTAGTTCTGGCATAATTAATATGCTCGTCGTCTTTTCAATAGGCGAGAGATTTAATAAATAGTGATAAGTATAATTCCTCACTCATACAGCTCAGTAGGAGTGAGGAGACTGTGGGTTTATTTGAACTTACTATTTTCTTTGAATCTAACGTGCATGCCTGTTTTACCCGTTTCAGGATTGAAGGCGCGAGGATCAAATTTCATCGTTTCCATTTTTTCTGGATGTTCACGTTTGTTTTTATTTGTGGTGTAAAAAAAACCCGTCGCTTTTCCTTTTGCATTTTTTCCGCTAGAAACCAAACGAATTTTAGTTCTTACTGCTTTACTGCTAGCCATGATTTATATTCCTATTTTATGCAGCGGTACTGCGTGATTTGATCTCTGCTAAAACAACTTCGATACTCTTTTTATCAATAATTCGCATGCCTTTGGTAGAAACACGTAAAGTGATATATCGATTTTCGGCAGCAATCCAAAAACGTTTTTTACGTAAGTTTGGTTCAAAACGACGGCGCGTTCTACGTTTCGAGTGAGATACATTGTTACCACTCATTGGGCGTTTGCCCGTTACTTCACATACTTTTGCCATGATGATATTTCTCGTGCTGTTCAAAATTTTGCAGAAGGCGGCTTTATAGCAAAAAATGATTGATAGAGCAAATTAAATTGTAATATTGAGTCGTTTGGTTGTTAGTTTATGGTGTCATTTGAGCAGTTCCAAGAAGTAGATGGTGTGAATAGTGTATGCTGTGTAGTGAATATTCTTAGAAAGAACATGGTATTGGTTTGTGATTGGTAGAAATATTTAGTATTCTGGCGTTTTTATCATGATTTCATAAGGAGTGTGAATATGGTAGCATCACCTGGTAGTCCTAGTGATCGTCGTTCAAGCTTTGTTGTAAACGA
>CBDBBL010000009.1:0-24230 GCA_965203125.1 Gammaproteobacteria bacterium
CACACAGCGAGTTTTTCGCGCATTAGAAGTTTTTCGCATCTGCAATAAGCCACTCAGTGAACTACAAGGCAACCCAAAACAAGTGATCAATAACCCGATTATTCCTTTAGGTCTAATCCCAAAAGACCGCAAACAACTACACCAACAAATTGCCACTCGCTTTGAGAAAATGCTATCCAGTGGTTTTTTAGAAGAGGTTCGCACGTTATATGCTAAGCCCGAGCTACACGCCGATCTCCCCGCCATTCGCTCAGTAGGGTATCGTCAGGCATGGGGTTATTTATCTGGAGACTATGATTTATCGACCATGAGAGAAAAAGCCATTATAGCCACTAGACAGCTCGCAAAACGACAACTGACTTGGTTGAGAAAATGGCCTGATTTACAGCCCATTACTTGTACTAACGACTTGATCAGCATGATCAAATCTTACTCAGCCAATAATGTCTTCACATCGGCTCTTAACAAATAAATGAAAGCACGCCCTTGTTTTTTCTGCTGTAGAAAGTCCAACTCATGAAGCTGCATGAGATCAGTTCTTGCCGTTTGATAAGTGACACGATTTGAGCTTTTATGCTCAGCTATTGTATAGTGATAGCCATGATGAGAAAAAGCATGACGTATCAAAGCAATTTGTCGTTCATTAAGCTGTTTAAATACAGCAGATTGACTAAACTTGTCATCAAATGAAATCAACTCAGCAGATTTCTCATATAAATGTACTTGTAAAGCCTCAATCGCTTTTAACATCATCTCCAATTGATGATTAACAAAATAAGTAACATCATTATCATCGGTTTCGGTATAAAGAAATGCACGTCCATACTTTACGGGTGCTTGCTTAATAATTTTAGAGATAGAGATAAATTCCGAGAGTTGATAACCTGATCGTAACAAAGACCAATAAAATAATGCTCTTGCCGTTCTACCATTCCATCCACAAAGGGATGATCATATGCCAACATAAAATGAATCATGATTGCTCGCAACACTGGGTGCAAGAAAACCGCATCATCCTTCTCATTCGCAAACTGGCACAACACCTCCATCCGAGACATCAAAGACCTAGCTTGTGGTGGCTGATGTAAAATTTCGTAACTATGTGTATCAATTACATTAATATCGTCTGTCATCCTAATCGCCCCACACTTCTCATCCTCTAATGTTCCAAAGACAACAATGTGATGCAATTCTAATATCATCTGCGTTGTTAACACCGAATCCTTATGCTCCCTAACAAAACACATTGCATTATAATTGTTGAGAATCATTTGCTCACTCTCACTTTGTGGGCGACGTTTAACCCGAATCATCTCCTTAGCCACCTTTCTTGTTGTCACAGCTCCTTCAAGCTGACTCGATGTAATCGCCTCTTCTATTAAATCTGCCACAAGATAGTGATGTTTTTGATCCTCATTAAACAACGTGCTCGCCTGATTAAATGTTCGTCCTAACAACTCATCAATGCGAAAGAGACCTTCTAATATTTGATCCGTGTTCACAAAACAAAACTTTTGACTGTTTTTATTGCTAAAGGGCAACATCCTATAGTTACGCCTGAACTTCAAGTTAGCCCATACTTCTTCTGACGTCCAATTAACAGGCAAAGGTTTTTTATAGCGCAACTCATCCCAGTGAAGATATTGTCTCACTAAATCAGTATCAACTTCATGGAATTTTTCTCCGAATGGCATTATTTTCTCTAAATCTAACGCTTTTGCCTTTAAAAGGTCGTCAATAGTGGGGGGTAATTTTGGCATTCTCATACTAGCAAACTCGACTAACTACTAATTTAGTATTAATTAGTAGTTTATTAGTAGTTAAAACTAATAGCAACATCCAACTACTAATTTAGGATTAATTAGTAGATAATTAGTAATTCATCATTATTTGCCATCAATCTTATGACGATTAAAAAAAACTATCACCGCTTACTGCAAAAAATCAAGCTATCTTGCCAGCATACACAACGACAAAAAAACAGCCTTCAACTACTGGCCGTCAGCAAAAAAAGAACATACCAAGAAATCGAAGCACTTTACCAGCTAGGACAACGTAACTTTGCAGAAAGCTACCTCCAAGAAGCAATCAAGAAACAGCACAATCTGAATCACCTAACCGATATCCAATGGCACTTTATTGGTCCTATACAGAGCAATAAAATCAAAACAATCGCCACCCGCTTTGACTGGGTACATAGCGTTGCGAAACAGTCCACAGCTCATGAACTCAACAAGCACTGCTCACAACAGCCTCAACCTATCAATATTTGTATTCAAGTCAATATCAGTGCAGAAACACAAAAACAAGGCGTACATCCCAGTGAGATCGAGTCTTTACTCACACATTGCCAAAGTATGAGTCATTTACGTGTGCGTGGATTAATGGCAATTCCTGCGCCTACCGATACGACTGCTTTTGAAAAAATGGAGAAACTCTATCAAAAATTTCAGCAACCTTTTGCCTTAGATACACTCTCCCTAGGTATGAGCAACGACTTCGAATCAGCCATTGCTCACGGCAGTACAATCGTTAGAATTGGACGTGCATTATTTGAGGAGCCTATTTAAAGGCTAGACAATCATTTTTCACACTCACCTTAATGGTCTGCCCACCACTAAAATCGCCCTGTAGCAATGCTTGTGCCAATGGGTTTTCCAGGTAACGCTCAATTGCATGCTTCAAGGGTCTTGCGCCATACGCTTGATCAAAACCACGCTGCGCTAAATAATCCATCGCATCATCATCCAAATGAATGTCTAAGTCTCTAGCCTGTAATCGCTTGCGCAATTGCTCACTCTGCAAAATTGCAATGTGACGTATATTAGACTGATCCAACGGATGAAAGACGACAATATCACTCATGCGATTAATCATTTCAGGGCGAAAATAATCACCCACCACTTTCATCACTTCAGATTTGATGGTTTCATAAGGTTGATCTATTTTTTCTTGTATCAACTGACTGCCTAAATTAGAAGTCATTACAATAATGGTATTTTTAAAGTCAATCACACGACCTTGCCCATCGGTCAAACGCCCATCATCCAATACCTGCAACAAAATATTAAATACATCTGGATGAGCTTTTTCCACTTCATCCAACAGAATTACCGCATAAGGCTTCCGTCTAACCGCTTCGGTCAAATACCCCCCTTCTTCATAACCCACATAGCCAGGCGGTGCACCAATTAAACGTGCCACACTGTGTTTTTCCATAAACTCTGACATATCAATGCGAATCAATGACTGATCACTATCAAACATAAACCTTGCCAGTGTTTTACATAACTCTGTTTTACCCACACCCGTCGGCCCTAAAAATAAAAAAGAACCCATGGGGCGGTTCTCATCAGACAGTCCCGCACGTGAGCGACGTATCGCATTAGAGACCGCAGAAACTGCTTCTTTTTGCCCAATGAGTTGTTGATGCAGTACATCTTCCATACGCAACAACTTTTCTTTTTCACCTTCCATCATTTTCGCCACAGGAATACCCGTTGCATGTGCAACCACTTCTGCAATCTCTTCTTCAGTCACTTTATTGCGCACCAAACTAAACGCCGCATTCTCTGCTGACATTTCTCGTGCGGCAGCTTCTTTAAGTTGCTTCTCTAACTCGGGCATCACCCCATATTGAAGTTCACTCATTTTGGCTAAATCATTACTGCGACGTGCAGCATCCAATTGAGTTTGAGCCTGGTCTAGCTTTTCTTTAATGCTTTGTGTCCCTTGTTGGCTCAATTTTTCCGCTTGCCAAATTTCCTCTAAGTCAGCATATTCTTTTTCCAAACGGTCAATTTCAGCCTGCAAATCTTGTAACCGTTTCTTGGAAGCAGCATCATCTTCTTTTTTCAGTGCTTCACGCTCAATTTTAAGTTGAATCAATCGACGTTCAAGTTTATCCATCACTTCAGGCTTTGAATCCATTTCCATTCGAATACGACTGGCTGCCTCATCCATCAAGTCAATGGCTTTATCAGGCAAAAAACGATCGCTAATATAACGATGTGATAGCGTTGCAGCAGCTACAATCGCAGGATCAGTAATATCCACGCCATGATGCAGTTCATAACGTGGCTTAAGCCCACGCAAAATAGCAATCGTACTTTCAACCGTTGGCTCACCCACTAACACCTTTTGGAAACGGCGCTCTAATGCAGCATCTTTTTCAATGTATTTTCGATATTCATCTAAAGTGGTCGCACCAATACAACGCAACTCTCCTCGCGCTAATGCAGGCTTGAGCATATTACCTGCATCCATTGCTCCTTCAGCTTTTCCTGCGCCCACCATGGTATGAATCTCATCCACAAACAAAATAATCTGTCCCGCCTGTTTGGCAATATCTTGCAATACAGCTTTAAGACGCTCTTCAAATTCACCACGAAATTTAGCACCTGCCAATAATGATCCCAAATCCAAGACCAACAGACGTTTATTTTTAAGCCCCTCTGACACTTCACCATTAATAATACGCTGGGCAAGCCCTTCAACAATCGCAGTTTTCCCTACGCCTGGTTCACCAATTAATACGGGGTTATTCTTGGTACGTCGTTGCAATACTTGCACTGCTCGACGAATTTCATCATCACGACCAATGACAGGGTCTAATTTACCTTGCTCTGCGCGCTGCGTTAAATCAATGGTGTATTTCTTCAAAGCTTGACGTTGATCTTCTGCATTAGGGTCATTAATCGTTTCTCCATCACGAAGATCATCAATGACTTTTTCGAGCGCCTTCGCACTCACACCCTGCTTTTTGAGAAGCTCACGCAATGAATCCTTAGATTCCAACACCGCCAATAAAAAACACTCGCTGGCAATGTATTGATCCCCACGCCTTTGTGCCACTTTTTCACATAAGTTTAATACTGCCTGCAAAGCAGCTGATACATGAACTTGTCCTGCACTACCTTGTACACTTGGCAAACGTCGTAGCGCATCATCAACATCAGTAAGAACACGGTTTGAATTGATGTTTAGCTGCTGAAATAGCGGCACAATACTGCCTTCTTTTTGCGTCAATAGTGCCTTCATCACATGCAATGGCTCAATAAACTGATGATCCAGTCCAACGGCTAAAGATTGAGCTTCAGCCAAGCTCGCTTGAAACTTTGCGGTTAGCTTATCCATTGACATCACGTTACCTCACTTTTACGACTGCTGGTCATTGATAGCTAACACGGTTAAGTATTGAACACTTTTAATAAAATGATTTTGAGTAGTATGCCATTGAAAAAATTGAGTCATAGCAAGGCTATGATGAAAATTTTTCTATGGCATAATGCCAAAAACATGCGGTTAAAATGGTTGATACTTAACCGTGTTAGCTATAAATATTGGGATAACCTAAAAATAATTCAAGAAACTAGCTCATCCACCCTCAACGCATGTATGAGAGCAAGCTGAACAGATTCATCTTCAGCATCCATAATAATATTTTCAATAATATCTTTCAGCAGGTCCTTTTCAATTTTATTATCAGCTACCAATACAACTATATCTTCCATGCGACAAATGAAGTCTTTAACGCAATAATCATATCCATTAATCTGTAAAAAATAGGCGGCAAGTGCCAAGCTAGTGCGTTTATTTCCATCAATAAAGGCATGAGCTTTGTTAACACAAAATAGCAAATGAGTGATTTTATCTAAAAATGTAGGATAATAATTCTCGTTTTGAATATGCGCTAATATCGGCTCCAACATTTTGATTTTTTCTGCATCATATCCTGACAGACCACCTGACACCTCAATGATTAGATCATGTATTTCAATAGCATGTGGCAAACCAAAATAGAATGTCTTTAGCTTGCCCATAATTATTTATCTTTAAGCCTTTCAAAGACTTCGCGTGTTTCAAGAATACGCTCTGCCAGCTCTTTACTTTTCTCTCCAAGGAAACGTTCAAAATCTGCTTCTGGTACAGATTGCACATAACTTTTCAACTTAGTATGCAACGCATCACGAAAGCATTTATCTCGACTTGCCATTTTAGTGCGCACATCATTTAACAATGGCTTTTGCATGGGGTGGGATTCAAACTTTTCAACAACTGTTTGAAACTCGTTCATACTGATCTGTTTTTTACCTTTTGTCTCATAGGCTCGCTGTATTTCATAAGCAAGACCTGCCTCATAACTAGCAATAAGCGTTAAAACTTCAGAATACATTGTATTACGCACCTGCTCTTTCTGAGAAAGATCCAATATTTTACGATACTCTTTGGCATCTTCATGAAAAATTGATTGATAAATAGCGTTGGTACATTGTGCATATTTATAATTGACATGACCCTTGACGAATCGATCCACTGCATTGGTAAATTCTTGACGATGATTATCTTCCTGAAAGCTTGCAGGCAAATAATCCTCATCTCGTTGATTGATGTATTTGGTTTTCCCGCCAGCACGCTGGGTCAAGACATCAATCACGACATCCAATATTCGAGAGCGGATCATTCTGGCTCTTTCACTCTCCGTGAGCAACATAGCAAGGTTTAAAACTGCTCTAAAAGTGAATATGCTCAATGCCCTAGCAGACAGACCGACATTAATGTCGGTCTGTGAGACTTCTTTCAACTCTTTCAAGTGCTTACCTTCAAGAAGCCGATAGCCATTTCTGGAAAGTTCATCTTTATAGCTACTTATATAACGCTCGATTGTGCGCTCGTCCACATCAAGAAGAGAGGCAACATTCTGCTTGGTAAAAATGGTCTTCCCCTGATACTGAACACCACCCAAAGCAAGGTTCTTCTCAAGCTTTTGAAGCGCAAACGGGTTGTTGAGGATGTTTTGCCTTTCAACATTAGATTCCGTTAGACTTTCCTTTTTTTTAACTTGATTACTCATATTTCAACCTCTAATGTTTTATCGTCACCAGTGACGCATATCTACACAGTCAACCCACAATAGATGCATCATAAAGAAACATCACCAATTGTTGAGGCATAATCTCACGTAGTTCATTCAATAACGACTCTGTTGGTTTTACATTCCATGATTTTGCACAAACCCATTTTGCACTACCTTGCTGATCCTGAAACTGCAAAACGATAGGCACACTTCCCGCATGATTTTTTAATGCTACCTTAAATGAACTCATCTCGAAATTAACATGAGTACGCAACTCAATAAATAGAGACTTCACACGATCACCACGGTACTCATCCAGACTCATGACTTCTTCCGCACGCATTTTTAGCCCGCCAGAAAACTCATCCTCACTGACATCACCCACAATAACTACTAGCTGATCTTTTTGTAAAACAGCTCGTTTCTCAGCAAAGATATTCGAGAAAACTGCAATATCAATAGAGCCTGTCTTATCCATCAATTGAATAATGGCCATTCGATCCCCACGCTTAGTCATTACGACACGTATTTGCTGAATAAACCCTGCAATACTAACAACGCCACTGGCACACAACTCTCCAATAGGCTTACCGATATGTTGCAACTCTTGGGCATACTGATCTAATGGGTGCCCACTCAAATACAAGCCCAAAGTTTCTTTTTCTGCCTGCAGTCTAAACGATTCCTGCCAAGGTTTTGCCTTCACATATTCCAATGACACAGATAAAGATTCATCGGCTTCGAACATACTAAACAAATCACCTTGCCCTGCCTGTTGATTGCGCGACAACTGTTCTGCATGTTTCAATGCTAAATCAACACTTGCAAATAAACTGGCACGTTCTTGCTGAAGACAATCCATTGCGCCTGCTTTAATCAATGCTTCTAGCACCCGACGATTCACTCGTCGACAATCTACTCGCTCGCAAAAATCAAATAAATCTTTGAATGGTTTAACTGGCTTATCCATACTAGGCCGTCGCGCCGATACGATGCTCATAATCGCACTTTCCCCAACCCCTTTGATAGCACCTAGACCATATCTGATGTTGCCATCCACCACGGTAAATTTATAGTCACTGTGCTGAATATCAGGTGATAACACCTGAAGACCCAAAGCATCACAATCTTCGTAAAAATTAACCACCTTATCGGTGTTATCCATATCAGAGGATAACACCGCTGCCATAAACTCTGCAGGATAGTGTGCTTTGAGCCATGCCGTTTGATAGGCAATCAAGGCATACGCTGCTGAATGAGATTTATTAAATCCGTAACCTGCAAATTTTTCCATTAAGTCAAAAATATGACCTGCCACTTTTGCATCCACATCGCGCTTAATAGCACCTTCCATAAAGATCGCACGCTGTTTTGCCATTTCTTCAGGTTTCTTCTTTCCCATCGCCCGACGCAAAATATCTGCCGCACCTAAACTATAATTTGCCAATACCTGCGCAATTTGCATCACTTGTTCTTGATAGAGAATCACCCCATAAGTACTGTTTAGAATCGGCTCTAAATCAGGGTGTGGATATTCAACCACGTCTCTGCCATGTTTACGCTCAATAAAGTCATCCACCATCCCAGATTGTAGTGGTCCTGGTCGAAATAATGCCACCAACGCTGTAATTTCATCAAAACAATCTGGCTGCAAGCGATGAATCAAGTCCTTCATCCCACGAGATTCTAATTGAAACACCGCGGTCGTTTGGCATGCCTTAAGCAAGTCAAAACTTTTAACATCCTCCAAAGGAATCAGGTTAATATCCAGCGGTTGTGCTTGATACTCTGGACGTGCATTAATATGTTGCACGGCCCAATCAATAATAGTCAATGTTCTGAGCCCGAGGAAATCGAATTTCACTAGCCCAATCTTCTCAACATCATCCTTATCAAATTGAGTAACTAAGTTACTACCATCTTCTTCACAGTACAGTGGTACAAAATTGGTTAATGCCGATGGCGCAATCACAACACCACCAGCATGCTTACCCACATTTCTGGTGACACCCTCTAGCTTTAGAGCCAAATTAATCAGATTCTGTACATCTTCTTCATCTTCATAACGCTGACGTAAGGTCTCCTCTTGAACGAGTGCTTTATCTAAGGTCATGCCCAATTCAAACGGAATGAGCTTTGCCAATTTATCCACAAAACCATAAGGGTGTGCTAATACTCGACCAACATCTCGAATCACCGCTTTAGCCGCCATGGTGCCATAAGTAATAATTTGTGACACACTGTCACGACCATATTTATCCGCAACATATTGAATCACACGATCACGTCCTTCCATACAGAAGTCGATATCGAAATCAGGCATCGACACCCGCTCTGGATTCAGAAAACGCTCAAAAAGCAAATTAAGTGCTAACGGGTCAAGGTCTGTAATACCCAGCGCATAGGCAACCAATGACCCTGCTCCCGAACCACGACCAGGACCTACTGGAACTCCATTATTCTTTGCCCATTCAATAAAATCTGCCACAATCAGAAAGTAACCAGGGAATCCCATCTTGATAATAACATCTAGCTCAAGCTTTAAGCGCTCATCATAAGCGGGCTGTTGTGTATCACGCTCATCAACATCTGGAAATAATAACGTTAACCGTTTTTGCAAACCTGCTCGAGCACTATCGATAATAAAATCATCAACCGTCATGCCTGTTGGCACAGGGAAGTCTGGCAAATAATAGGTTCCTAAATTCAGTTCAAGATTGCAACGTTGTGCAATCATCACTGTATTTTCTAAAGCTTCTGGGATATCGGCAAACAAATCACACATTTGCTCAACAGATTTGAAATACTGTTCTTTGCTGTATATTTTTGGACGCTTAGGATCATCAAGCACATAGCCTTGATTGATACACACCCGCGCTTCATGCGCCTCAAAATCTTCTGTCGTTAAAAAACGCACATCATTGGTGGCAACAACAGGCAGGTTATGTTGCTGTGCTAGTGTCACTGCCAAATGCAAATAATCTTCTTCTTGTGGACGACTGGTACGTTGTAACTCCAAATAAAATCGATCGGGAAAACATACTTTCATTTTGTCGATAAACTCATCTGTCGACTTCCCTATTAATAAACGCTGAGCTATCCAACCTGCTACACCACCAGACAAGGCGATGAGTGATTCACATTGTAATGGCGTCAACCAAGATAAATCCACATAAGGCACACCTAAATGTTGCCCTTGCGTATAAGCACGAGAAATGAGTTGGGTTAGGTTATGAAATCCTTGTTGGTTTTGACACAACACGGTAAGACAGGTTGCTGGTTGATCAGAATGCACTTTAATCGGTAAATCACAACCAATAATCGGTTTAATTCCTGCATTCATAGCTGCATGATAAAACTTCACCAATGCAAATAAATTACAATGATCTGTTAACGCCAAAGCAGGAGACTTTAATTGCTGTGCAGCACTAATCCACGGCTTAACTTGTAACAATCCATCGATGATTGAATAATCACTATGGGCTTTAAGATGGATGAATTTTGGGGTAGGCATATGCACAGTGTACAAAAATAAACCTCAAGATTCACTCCATTACTGTATAGGCTCAGGTTTTTTCAGCCAGCATAGATAGGGGGTAAACTAGTTGTCTCCATGAAAAAAAGGAGACGACATGGAAAAAACAGGCAATGGGAAGGATTAAAATGATATTTAGTGGCGAATTATCGTCTATCAAAACGCCGAAGTTTTTAAATCTCAATTTTGCAAAATTCATGCAGTTAAAATTCGGTTTCTTGAAAGGCGATGGCTACATACGCAAGAGAAGAGCGCTCAATATCTGAGACAACAACTTTACATTTCGTAAGATATAGTGCATTATATATGTGAGATCGATAGCTTTATGGGAGGTGATTATGAAATCAGTTGCAGTATTGGGATCAGTTGCGCTTATGTTAGGTAGTGTTGTGTATGCTTCTGTGGATTGTACACATGTTAACTTTAAGTTAACAAAAAAATCTATGTTAATGGCTTTTCATCAAATCAAATATACAAGGTGTGATAATACAGAGCAAACTCATACTTTACATCTTAAGAACTCAACGGCGAGGTTACACATAAAAACAGGAACAAAAGTGTATTCAGAGCCAAAAAATATATATGCCGCTGGTGGTTCTCATTTGATAGCAAAAGCTGTTCTTTCTAAACATGAAAACAAGACAGTTAATTGCAATGCTTGGAAACCAGCTTGCGATAAATTAGTTTAATATATTGCTCTAATTATGATTATACGTGTTAACCTTATCAAAGAACATGCAGACTCCTCCTTCTCTATTGAAGCTAGAAGCTGCTTGAGTATAAGAAGCGATTTTTCTTGCAACTCTATGCCTGTAGAAAGTCATGCTTATGTGCAACCAGTTAGATCTCAACTTGATGGTAGTGCTAGTAGTTTAGCAATAGGTGAGCAAGTATTACATCAAGGACAGAGTTCTTTATCTAGAAAAATCCCTTATACACTATCACGCGCTGCTCTTTGGGCTTTAAATACTCTAACTATTGGTATGGCCTCTCCTTTGGTGATTCCTATAGATAGGGCGGCACAACGAAATATATCTGCGGATGGGCAAGCACAAATACAGGTTTTTGAAGATATAATACGGAACTGTCTTGCGCGATATGCTTGGGATCAAACAAATCCTGATGTGATGTACAGTGATAACGATCATGGTGCTTTAGTAAGACTGTCATCTGTTGATCTTAGGATTTCAATCATTAATGGAGTGTTGCAAATAGCTTGTCTTCCGAGAGCAGTTTCTAATTATGTTACGCCACAACAATCTGTTTTTAATTTATCTAGCGATGAATTAATGCTACCTAATGTTATAGATATTTTTGTATGTTACGGATCTGGGCAATCACATACTTTTATTTATAAAAAAACACCTTCTGTTCTCACAGGAATTAACTTAGATCTTATTATTAGGCAGGATCGTGTTAAATATAAAATGGCGCAGGTATTGTCGATACTTTTTCAAACTTTAAATTCATTGATGTCAATTAATGATGTATTAAGCAATCAATTCAGACAGCACCCTGATGGTTTGCAGGAACGTATAATAGCTTTAATCAAATGTTGTCGACGCTGGGTGGCCACCTCATCTCCAATAGTTGAGTTTTTAGCACCAAATGGGATGATAGCACTTATGCAAAAAAGCCAACCGATAGCTGCTTTAATTAATCGCCCAAATATGTTTATGCAGAATGAGGGGTTAGAAGGGTATCTTGGATTAAAGGATTGCTCATTGCCTAACGCTAGTCCTACGCGGATTTTAGATGCAGAAACAAGAACTATTGGTTCATTTGTTTCATTAGATATGCAAGCTTATTGCTTTGCACTACTAGGGAATAGTCAAAGTATTAATGCGCAAAGTAATCCAATAATTATTCATTTTCAAAAAGAATCAAGCAGGCTATCAGAAGAAATTTCAGCCCTTGAGAGCCGTATAAAAACCATATATACGTAATTTATATTTAGATTGTCAAGCGTCATTATCTTACACCCAGTAATGGCAATCAATCAAGCAATGCTGCAACAGGTTTAAATGATCGTCGATGTTGTGGACACACACCATGCTTTTCCAACGCCATTAAATGCTGCTTTGTCGGATAACCTTTATGCTGTTCAAACCCGTACTCAGGATACGCTTTCGACAACTCAAGCATTTGTCGATCGCGGACTACTTTAGCTAAGATAGATGCGGCTCCAATACATTCATGCTCTAAGTCTCCCTTAATCACCGCCTGTGCAGGCATCGACAACCCTTCTGGCACAAATTTACCATCAATCAACACACTCGTCGGTTGGACCGACAACCCTTCAATCGCTCGCTTCATTGCTAATAAAGTTGCATGATGAATATTCAAACAATCAATCTCATCAGGTGTTGCCCAACCAAAATGAAAGGCACAAGCATTTTGCGTAATGTCATCAAACAGCTGTTCACGACGTGCAGGTGTTAATTTTTTTGAATCAGTAATACCGCAGATGTGATGCTGCGGATCTAAAACGACTGCACAGGTCACCACATTTCCTACCAATGGCCCTCGCCCTACCTCATCAACACCTGCAATACTCACCATGCTTCAAAACGCCCGTTTTTTACTTTAGAATTCAACACATGATATCAACACAAGCAAAAAAAATCCTCGTTATTGCTGGAGAAGCATCAGGTGATCAATTCGCCGCTGAAGTCATTCAACAATACAACCAACATCGACCAATGACGAAATTCTTTGGCATGGGTGGCTCACAAATGGCAGCAGCAGGATGCAGGCTCATTGCCTCCATTGACCAGCTTTCAGTGATTGGACTTTGGGATACACTGATTCACTTAAATCGTTTCAGACGATTATTACAGCGATTGAAATTATGGATTCAAGATAACCAACCTGATTGCATCATTTTAGTCGATTATCCAGGTTTCAACCTCCGCTTAGCACCATTTATTCATCGCTTAAAAATCCCACTGATTTATTATATTGCACCAAAAACATGGGCCTCTCGTGAAGGACGCCTAAAGTTAATGCGTGCAACCATTGATCATTTAGCAGTCATTTTTCCGTTTGAAGTCGATTATTTTAAAAATCATGGAATATCCACCACCTTTGTTGGCAACCCCACACTACAACGCCTACAACCACTCATCGATCAACAGAAAAACACGCTAAAAAAAGATTCAAACACCATCGCATTGTTACCGGGTAGCCGCACAGGAGAGATTAAGCGTCATTTACCGCTATTATTACAAGCCGCCTTGAAGATACAAGCAAAGCATCCCAATTTACACTGGATGATTCCTGTTGCCAAAACCATTGATATCAACACATTACAATCATTAATCCAACCCCATGCATCACAGCTGTCTGTTAAATTGGTTGACGACAATACAGATGCCGCAATTGCAGAATGTAAAGCTGCCATTGTCGCCTCTGGAACAGCGACCTTAGAAGTGGCTCTATTGGGCATTCCACAAATCATTATTTATAAAACTCACTGGCTAACTTACTGGTTAGCAAAGAAATTGATTACACTCACCCATATTGGATTATGTAATATTGTTGCTCAAAAAGAAATCGCCCTTGAACTACTACAACACCATGCGACACCACAAACGATCACCCATGAACTTGAAAAATTATTAACGCATGCTGATTATTACCAGCATCGCCAACAACAAACCCAAGGATTGCGTGATCAATTACAAGCAATAAACAAATCATCCCTAATCCACATCATTGATCAAGCAATTTTTCCTATAACCGACAAGTATCATCCAGATTATCGCCCACCAGGGTATCGTGATGCCGATGATTTGATTGAACTAACGAATTACAACTCAAAGTGGCCACAAATGGCAGCAACTGAAATTCATTGCCTAAGAAGCAAGTTACCTGAAGACGAAGTGATCGACATCCAACATATTGGTAGCACTGCGATTCCCCATGCCACTGCAAAACCACTCATCGATATTCAGATTGCCGTTCAATCATTAGCAACCATTAGACAGACAGCAATCAAGCAGCTAGAAATGATGGGCTATAGTTACTGGTATGCCAACCCTAATCAAGAACGTATGTTATTCATGAAAGGACTACCTCCAACAGGAAATGGTCGAACACATCAAGTTCATATTTACGAACATACAAGCCATCACTGGCATGATAAATTATTTTTCAGAGATTATTTACGCCAACATTCTGAAGCATTACAACAATATACCACCTTGAAAAAAAGTCTCGCTAAAAAACATCGCTATGATAGGGAGTCTTATACCGATGGTAAACGCGATTTTGTAGCAAGCATCTTAAAGAAACGACCTGAGACAACCATATGACTACACAACACACACCCATGATGCAGCAATACTTCAAAATCAAGGCCGACCACCCACAAACACTATTATTTTATCGTCTAGGCGACTTCTACGAACTATTTTACGACGATGCCAAACGTGCTGCCGACATTTTAGGCATCACTCTGACTGCTCGTGGGAAATCTGCTGATAAGGCGATCCCCATGGCTGGTGTCCCCTATCATGCAGCAGAAAACTACATTGCCAAATTATTACGTACTGGTGAGTCCGTTGCGATTTGTGAACAAGTAGGTGATGTTGCTACCAGTAAAGGTCCTGTTGAACGTAAAGTCATGCGTATCATGACCCCTGGAACACTCAGTGATGATGCACTACTGGATGAACAACAAGACAACTTACTCTGTGCTATTACACAAGTAAAAACAAACCAGCAAATACGCTATGGTATCGCTGTTTTAGAACTTGCATCAGGGCGTTTTAATTTGTTATCGGCAAGCAGCCCTGATTCATTACATAGTGAGCTCGCACGTTTAAACCCTGCTGAGCTTTTAGTGGATGAAACGCTGCAACAAGATCAAACGCTAGAACATTACTTTCAATCCCACGCATCCTGTCATCAGCGTGCACAGTGGGAGTTTGATCCAAAAACGGCTGTTCAATGCTTAACGTCACAACTAAAAACCAAAGACTTGGCTGGATTTGGTGTTGCAGCATCACACCCAGCACTCGGTGCAGCAGGCTGCTTGTTACAATATGTTAAATCAACGCAACGCAATGCATTACCACATATCAATCAAATTCAAATTGAACAGCACCAACAAACGTTATTAATGGATGCTGCTACACGGCGAAACTTAGAGTTGACCATGAATTTAGCAGGCGGCACCGACTACACCCTGACAGCCATTTATGATCAAACACAAACTACCATGGGCAGCCGACTACTCAAACGATTTTTGCATCGCCCCATTCGTGATCTCGATGAAATTGGCACTCGCCATCTTGCCATTGACACTTTGCTGACCCATCACTTGTTTGAATCACTACAACCATTACTCAAGCAAATCGGCGATATTGAACGCATTGTGACTCGAGTTGCACTGAAAAGCGCCAGACCACGAGATCTAGTACAGCTCAAAATAGGACTACAGACACTCGAACAAATAATCGAGCAGTTAAACAAAAAGGAGTCATCATTCATCACCGCTCTCTTAGGAAAGTTACTGCCACTACATTTTGAGCTGTACCAACAACTCGCTATGTTGCTGGAACAAGCGATCATCGATAACCCACCGGTCATTATTCGTGATGGTGGTGTCATTGCATCCGATTTCGACCAAGAACTCGATGAGCTGCGCCAACTCAGTGAAAATGCGAGTAGTTTTTTATTAGACTATGAGCAAAAAGAAAAAGCCCGCACAGGGTTACATACCTTAAAAGTTGGCTACAATCGTGTTCATGGCTATTATATTGAAATCAGTAAAGCTTTAGCAGGTCAAGCACCTGTTGAATATGTGCGCAGACAAACCTTAAAAAATGCCGAACGTTTTATCACCCCTGAATTAAAAACCTTTGAAGACTCTGTCCTCGGCAGCAAGAGTCGTGCTTTAGTTCGCGAAAAATGGCTGTATGATCATTTACTAGATCAATTGGGTGAACACACCCTCATTTTGCAGCAATTTGCTTCTCAAATCGCATGGCTAGATGTGATGACTAATTTTGCTGAGCGCGCTAATACACTCAACTTAGTCAAACCACATTTTGTGACCCACCCTTGTATTGATATTAAAGCAGGCCGCCACCCAGTGATTGAACAAGTCATCTCAGAGCAGTTTATTGCCAATCCAACTCAACTCAATGAACAACAACGGATGCTCATGATCACAGGGCCTAACATGGGCGGAAAATCAACCTATATGCGTCAAACCGCATTAATGACGATTTTAGCTTATACCGGATCTTTTATTCCTGCACAAAGTGCCACCTTTGGTCCTATTGATCGCATCTTTACTCGTATTGGGGCAAGTGATGACCTCAGTTCTGGACGCTCCACATTTATGGTTGAAATGACTGAAACCGCCAATATTCTGCATAATGCGACTGAACATAGCTTAGTTTTAATGGATGAAATTGGTCGAGGAACCAGTACCTTTGATGGCTTATCATTAGCCTATGCCTGTGCTTGCTATTTAGTAGAAAAAGTTAAAGCACTCACACTATTTGCCACCCACTATTTTGAGCTCACCAGCTTGAGTGACCAATACACCGACCTATGCAATCTACACTTAGACGCTGTAGAGCATCAAGAACAAATTATTTTTATGCACACCGTGAAAGAAGGCCCTGCCAGTCAAAGTTATGGACTACAAGTAGCACAACTAGCGGGGGTACCTAAATCCGTCATTCAACTAGCGAAAACAAAGTTACTCAATCTCGAGCAACACAGCGTTGATAACGCACTAAGTGATACCTTCTCGCATCAACCCCAACAAGGTGATTTATTTGCTACGACGACTATTAACAATGATCCTCATCCTGCCCTGCAACAATTAATAGAGATTGATCCTGATAGTCTATCTCCAAGACAAGCTCATGAAGCACTCTATCAACTCAAACAACTACTAGAGGGGAATACATGAGTCTCGCATTTCAAAAAGTCGTATTAATTAGCCGTCGTTATAATGCACAAGTTGCAGAAACCTTACATCAACTCATCCAGCTACTGGCAACACAAGATATCGAAATATTGATCGAAGCAGAAACCATTGCCTTATTTGAGTTTAACTCACAGCTCACACTAGATCATGCCAGCTTGATTGATAAAGACCAATTAGCTGGGCGTTGCGACCTCATGATAGCCATTGGGGGGGACGGCAGCCTGCTCAAGGCAGCTCGTATTGCCAGTAAACGTCATATTCCCGTAGTCGGCATTAATCGCGGAAAATTAGGATTCCTAACCGATATCTGTCCTGATCATTTAGAAACACTACTACCGATTTTCAAGGGAGAATATCACCAAGAATCTCGATTTTTGTTACAAGCCAATATTGATCAATATCATAGCACTGCACTCAACGACATTGTATTACTCCCAGGGGATACTGCTCACATGATTGAGTTTACCTTGATGATTGATGGGAAAATAGTTTCAACACAACGTGCTGATGGCCTGATCATTGCAACACCAACAGGATCAACTGCCTATGCACTTTCTGGTGGCGGACCTATTCTCACACCCACATTGGATGCCATCACCTTAGTACCCATGTTTCCACATCGTCTATCCAGTCGCCCACTGGTGATTCCAAACTCACAGGCCATCACCATCACCGTAGAAAATGCAGCAACTACACCATTTATTAGCTGTGATGGGCAAAAGCGGCATCCTGTAAGCGTCGATCAACCTATTCATATTTCAACGGCTAGAGATTCACTATCGCTCATACATCCTAAAAGCTATGATTATTTTCGTACGCTTCAGGAAAAGTTGGGCTGGTTGTAGGTAAAAGTATATATAGCGGTCTAATGTAATTGGAGAGTTTTAAGGCCTAAACTAAGCGACAAAGAAAAGGAGCGAAGATGGGCAGAAAAACATGACACCCTAACATTGGTATTAGAAAGGGTGTCATAAGGTTATGATGATTAGTTAACAGAACAAGTAACAAAAGGTGCTTTACCTTTCCCATTGATTTTATCATCGGCTGAAATAGCATTAACTACCATATCATTTTTTGCTGTAAAATAGCAGTTTCCTCGGTTAGCGGAGCGTTCAGATACGTCATTGCTTATATCATTTTGGCTTGGTTTTTGCATAACCCCCATATGAATATCTTCTATGGAATTAAGCTTGCCAAATTGATAAACAGCAGTTTCTCCAGCAGGCAAAATTTGACTATTACATACATAGTCATGACCAAATTTATGGCCAGCGCATCCCTGAGCAGTAAAATCTACAACAACAGTTTTATTTGAATTATTTGTAATAGAGCTTTTAAAGTGACCACGTTGTGCAAATGCACTTACAGCTAAAACAGAAAGCGCTATTGATGGTTTCTGGCTTATGTGATGAATGTCCGGAAAAATAAGTATTTGAATCATATTGTAGCGCAAGATCATCGGGGAATTAAGAGAGTTTTGAAAACTTCCACTTGGTTCAAATCATTTTCAAATGCTGCCGATACTTTTGCAGGAATTGAACTCCACTGTATAGGTTCAGGTGGTTTGAGACAAACAATCACCTCGGGAATTATGTTTCCCAATGTAAGCCAAAGGAGTTAAGCCTGCAAGAGAAAAATGCGGTCTGTAATCATTATATTTAGCCACAGCAACTTTAAGATCATTGCGAATTGCTCCCAGTATTCGACGACAATTATCTTTTCCGGTTGGCGACAATTAGCTTTGCAAGTTGCATAGCAGTTGGGTCAGCCTAAACTACCAGGATCAAAATTAATCAGTATTAGCTGAGGATAGGAATGCCTGGAAAACAAATCACCCCTAAACAGGAGAAGATATATATGGATAATCGCCGCAAGCACAGCCAAGAAGTATCAGCTGCAAAAGCAGGATTCAGTGAGCGTAGTGGACACGACATAGAAACAGGCAAGCGCAAACTTAAAAAACATGTATGGCGAACAAGAGAAGATTTTTTCGCTGGAGTGTGGGACAGCAAGGTTGTTCCGATGTTAAAGACCAACGAGAATATTGCACCACTAACCATATTGGAGAACTTGCAAGATGTTTATGGCGAGGGACACTACCCCGATAATAAACTAAGAACTTTGCAGAGAAGAGTTCGGCAGTGGAAGGCATTAGAAGGAAAAGGCAAAGACGCGATGATCCAACAAAGGCACGAGCCTGGCAGGCAAGGGTTTTCTGATTTCACAAAGCTCAAGAATATTACGATCACAATCCAAAACAAGCCATTTGCTCATTTGTTGTACCACTTCAGGTTAGCCTTTTCCAAGTGGAGTGATATGACGGTCACATGTGGAGGAGAAAGTTATACAGCACTAGCTGAAGGACTGACGGCAGCACTATATAAGCTTGGTGGAGTGGTTGAGGATCATCGTACTGACAGCTTATCCGCGGCATTCAAGAACTGTAGCAAAAATGAGAAAGAAGACATGACCAGCCGCTATAAGCAGCTATGCGAAGATTTTGGGATGAAGGCGAGTCGCAATAATCTTGGCGTCAGTCATGAAAATGGTTGTGTTGAGTCTCCTCATGGTCATCTTAAGCGACGAATAGAACAAGCTTTACTGCTCAGAGGATCTAATGATTTTGAGTCAGTGGAAGCATACCAACTGTTCATCAATAAAGTAGTGACAAAACATAACCGACGCAATGCTAAAGATGTTGAAATAGAAAAACAACACCTCAAGCCACTACCTGAGTTTAAGGGGATTGATTTTACAGAGATGGTAGTACGCGTCAGCACACATAGTACGCTAAATGTGAAAGGATCAACATACGTAGTGCCATCTAGGCTGATGGGGCATAACTTACGAGTACATCTATATGATAAAAGACTCGAATGTTATTTAGGTAATATTAAGGTGATCACTTTGGATAGGGTCTACAAAAAAGTAGGAGAAGCACGAGGATACAATGTAGATTATCGTCATATCGCAAGCAGTTTGAAGAAGAAGCCACAGTCTTTTCGTTATTCGGTGTTACGAGATCACATTTTGCCTAATAATTTATACCGATCATTATGGAAAGCCATTGATGAGCAAATGGAGTCACGAGAAGCCTGCAAGATGATCGTTGGCATTCTAAGTATCGCAGCTGAATATGATTGTGAACAAGCTCTTGGGGATTATCTGTCCGAAAATATTCATAATATTGGCAAAATGAAGTTGACACAGTTGCAAGATCGATACGGTAGCGGTAATCAAGAAGCACCTAAGGTTGAAGTGGATCAGCATGATTTAAGTGGTTATGATCACCTGCTATCCTCACGGCAAATATCTGCTAATGGCAGTAATTGCACATATGCGGAGGCATCTTGATGGCCAGAGTAGAAAGTTTACCATTGCTGTTGAAGCAGTTGAATTTAAAGACGTCAGCTATCCGCTGGAAAGAACAAGAGGACTTCGCTCAAAAAAACAACTTACGTCATTCAGAGTACTTGGCAAACTTAGCTGAGTTGGAGGTTAATGAACGCTTTAGGTTAAAGCAAAATAGAATGGTAAAAAATTCAAAGTTACCATCTGGGAAAACGCTGGCAACTTTTGACTTCAGTAAAGTACCATCCATTAGTAAGCAACATGTTATGGCATTAGCTACTGATACAGCATGGGTAAAAAAGTGTGAGAACATAATGTTCTTCGGCGCTAGTGGTGTTGGTAAAACACACTTAGCTTCCGCTATTGCATACTCACTCATCCAAGAAGGTGTTAAGTGTTTGTTCACACAGACGACCAATTTGGTTCAATCCTTGCAAAAAGCTAGGCATGATCTGAAGCTAAGCGATATGCTCAATAAGTTGAGTCGCTACCCTGTGTTGATTTTAGATGACATAGGTTATGTGAAGAAAGATGAGATGGAAACCAGCGTGCTATTTGAGTTAATTGCTGATCGTTATGAAACAGGCAGTTTAATTATCACGGCCAACCATCCATTCTCGGAATGGGATAAGATATTCCCTGACAACATGATGGCGGTAGCCGCTATTGATCGACTGGTTCATCATGCTAGTGTATTTAAAATAGAAGAAGAAAGTTACAGAAAGAGTAATGCTGGCAGCATCACAAACTCTTGATGATTTTCGTTCACTTAATTCATTTAAACGGGTAAAGAATACGAAGGTTTTCTTTACCTGTTTTTATCACTCCAAACTCAAACACACGAAAGCGGGTTGTCGCAGTAGATAAATATTGTAAAGAAATTAAAGTTCAGTATTATGCCATCTCTAAAGACTTAATTAACTTTTGAGAGACAAGCATGAATATTGGATATGCTCGAGTGTCAACTTACGAACAAAATTTGGACTTGCAAATAGATGCTTTGGAAAAAGCTGGGTGTAAAACGATCATTACTGATGAAGTCAGTGGATCAGTTGCTGATAGGTCAGGGTTACAAGAGCTCAACACTCGACTTAGATCAGGTGATACATTAGTGGTGTGGCGATTGGATCGACTTGGCAGAACATTACGACACTTGATTGAATGGGTTCATGAATTAGAGCAAAAGAAAGTTGGATTTAAAAGCTTGCAAGAATCCATCGATACCACAAACTCTTCGGGTAAGTTAATCTTTCATATATTTGGTGCGCTATCTGAGTTTGAAAGAAACTTGATACGCGAACGCACCAACGCTGGATTACAAGCTGCCAGAGCAAGAGGTCGTCAAGGAGGTAGGCCTAAAAAGCTTGGAACGGATAAGCATCAACTTGTAGTCGACTTGTATAATGCGAAGAAGCATTCTGTCCAACAAATCTGCCAAATGGCTGGTATCAGCAAACCAACTTTATATAAATACTTGAGAGATCACAAACAGGCGGATTTATGATTAAATCAACGACTCTAAGGTTTTTAGTGTCAGCATGTGCTACTTTCATGCTCTGGCAACTAGCTTTTGCAAGCAGTAAGTCATCATTGCAGAGAACGAAAAATGGTGTGTTAGAAGTGGTTATGTTATCCACCAAGCCCAGCTACACCAGCAAGCAAGTTATCAAAAGAGCTGCATCGGTTAGCACTATCCTAAAATCTTATCCAGGTTTTATATCGAGGAGGTTTTCTAAAAACACAGCAGAGAAAAATCAATGGATCGATATTGTACACTGGGATTCACTTCATGATGCACTGGTAGCCGCTAATAACATCGTTAAAGTAGCTCAAATGAAAAAGTTCATTTCAGTGATAAAGACCTATAAAATGTATCATTTCCAAATTAAGCTGAATACGGCACATGAATGCCCAATAAAAAATAATCGGCTAATCAATAACCTGCAAAGTTAATTGTCGTCAACTTGCAAAGATAATTGACGCGAGACACGTAGACAAGTTGTCTCCTAACTGCCCTGCTACCGATTTAATAGACAATAAAATCTAGGTGATTTTGGGTGTCTATTATATTATAAATTAATAGACACCTTGTGGAATTACATTTACTTAGTAATTATGTTTAGGCTTGGGCGATATTATCCATCATGGTGGCTATAGGACTATTAGGCCTGATTTGCAGTCATATTATCATTAAAGCTATATGGAGTTATAATCTCACTGCTTTAAAAACAGTCTGTTTAAAACAAAAATTAAAGAGCTTAACACAAGGAAATAGCCTAAGATATTTGTTGTATGATAATGATAGTTAAGCATTATTATCAAGGCTGGGCTTAATCCACCAAAAATGGCTGCACCTAAGTTGTAACTAATTGAAACACCTGTGTAACGAACTTGAGTAGGGAAGTTGTTAATTAAATAAGCTGCCATCGGTCCATCGATGGCAGCAACTATAAATGCTAGAAGTGTTGCTGCTATAAAATAACATAGTAACGATTTTATACTGAATAAGTACAGTATAGGAAATATTCCTATTAACATAAGCACTCCAGCAATAAAAATTGTTTTCGATACCCCTATTTTATCTGAAAACCCACCCCAGCCAATTGCAAAACAAGCTTCAAGGAATGCTAAGTAGGTGGAAAGCTGTAATGCCATACTTTTATGTATTTTAAAATACTCTTGCAAATAACTCGGCAGATAAATTTCAATAAGAATAATTGCAATACCTGCATAAGCAGAAGCAAATACACTCCTAATTAATGCTTTTGGAGATAGTCGAATAAGTTGCAACAATGGTATTTTGACAGTTTTTTGGCTGTTTTTTAATTTTAAAAACTCAGGTGACTCAAACAAATCAAGGCGCAAGTAAAAACCTAATATACCAACCAGTAATCCTGCGATAATAAAAGGCCATCTCCAATTGGCGATAAGCATACTGTGTGTTGAAATAGTGTTAAAAAACATTACCAGCATTGAAGCAGAAAAAATCCCAAACCCTGATGCGCTGGTGACAATTCCAGAAAATAAACCTTTGCAAGACTTCTTGAATTCAAGCAAATAGGTGCTACAACCACTATATTCTGTACTAACTGCCAGCCCTTGGATAACTCGACAACCCACTAGAGCAAATGATGAGATAAGTCCTGCTTCATGATAGGTAGGGAGTAACCCTATTCCTGTTGTAGCAATGCACATCATAACGATGGTTAAAATCAAGATATGTCGACGCCCAAAACGATCAGCAAAATGTCCGAATATGATAGCGCCTACTGGTCTTAATAAAAAACTAATAGCAAACACCGACCACGCAAGCATTAATTTAATAGTAGGGGTTTCACTAGGGAAAAAACTATCTATTATATAAGGAGCTGAAAAACCATACAAAGTATAGTCAAAGTATTCCAGAAAAACACCAGCAAGAATACCAAAAAGAACTTTTTGAGATATTGTTGATGTTAAATTATTACTTGCCTTTTGCATAAATAATCACTTGACGAGGTAGCTGATTTTATTAACCTGCACTCTCCAATGATACC
>CBDBBL010000010.1:0-55166 GCA_965203125.1 Gammaproteobacteria bacterium
TGTGCCGTATAAAATATTACCAGTAATGCCCCATAATAAACCTCGATCAGAAAATTGATTATGTTCAAACCCATAATTTATAAATGGTTGCCGTGAAACTAGGGCAAGAGATACACGATTATTGTGATAAAAATCTACCGCACAACCTGAAATCCCTAATACATATAATTGCATTCTTGATTCAACACACTGATAGTAAGTGATGTTATTAACACGAGAAATAACTGCCGCCCCTACATTGATTGCTGTAGGGTTATCCGATAAATAACCAGCTTCTTGCACAGACAAGATAGTCGGTGCAGATTGTCTATGTCCATCGGCAATCGGTGAATTAGACCCCTGACATGATTGTCACAATCTTCTGCCATTTAGAGGCATTCATACCCTGTGTGTTCCAAGAACAAACCGTTGTAATCAATGGCATATAGCACCTCCTCTCAGTACCACTTTAATCACACAAACCCAAAAAATATGCTGGAGTTTTACAATCATTATCAAGCTGTTAGCTGAATCATGGAGTAAAACCGAGCTTCAGCAACAGAAGGGGTTACTGACTTTTATTAAAGTAACCCAACAACATTGCTTGATCGTCACGTGCCATATTGCAGTAAATCATGGATTGTTGTCGTTGATTCAATACATTTGAAAACCCTTTGGCTTCTGAGGGTAATGACATAATGCCTGTCAAACAGTTTTTATTCCCATGACAGATTGACTGAATGTAGCTTGGATGTGAGACAACCCAGTCTAGCTCTTGCTTGAGCTGCATATGTGTGTAATTAGTGCGACATTGGTAGGTTGCCAACAATTGTTTGATTTGCTGGGTATGAGACGAACTCATTTGATTAGCAAATGTGATACTGGCAGCTAGAACAGCAGTAGTAAGCACAACGAACTTCTTCATATTTCCTCCTAATATGTTTCAGAACACTAAACTACCCTAACAAAAATATGCTCAATTGGCAAAAGAGGGTAATTTCACAGATTTGATTTTGCTAAAACAACCCTATAAAATAGAAAGTTCTAATATTATAAAATAAATAAGTGGAAATATGTGGGAAATAATCAGCCATTTTAATCCTGAATTCATCCCCAATGAGGTGAAACAACAGCGAGTATGGAACTTTGTGAAGGGAGATATTTTGAAACTTTTGCAGCAGGGGTGTGATTATCAGGTAACTCGGTTCGAGCAACCAACAGCACGACAGTTTGTTTTACATTACACGCAAGATGAGATGTCACAGCAGATCACCATTGATGCTACTTTGAAATTTTTGAGAAAATCAGAAATCCATACTAACCAGTTGCCATTATCAGCATTATTGTTAGCAGTAATGATTCGCTTGCATCGTGCATATAAACAGTCTTTTAGCGTAACCTGTGATTACTATCCTGCGATAGCACAGGCGAGGAAGTTGTTACAGAAAACGCTCCAACTGAAAACCACACACAATGAACTGTGTGTTTTCATGAGATATCCAATGCCAGGGAAAAAGCCCCAGTTTGAGAAGGCATTGAGCAAAGCTGAGGTGACGAGAAAATCGGATCAAAAAAAGCTGGATCAAGGGTTGGTTCGTTTGAAGGGTTGGGTCAGTGCTGAGGTTAAGTTGGCATTGGATGAGTACCGTAAAAAACATGACTTGACGTTAGAGCAAGCACTAACTGAAATCATTCCATTGGGATTGAATATCAGAACTTTCATAAAGTTGGAAAATACGACTGACGAAAATTAGACGATTCTAGAGCAACTTGATTAACGCTATCCAAACATACTACCTGTGCTGAGATCGTCAAAAATACGACAAAATAGAAGGTTGATATTTTTTTAGGTATTATAACCTGTTGAAAAATAATTAATAAAAACAACCACCCTGCCCTATTTTGGCGGAATAATGCCCGATAAGTTCCTTTATCGGTCTTTTTTTGACCAACGCATCCGTTAGAAGTAAAATCTCACCCAATCACTTAAAAAATTAATCTGCTATGAATCACAAAAACCTCCCCACACTTTCTGAAGAAAAAATCACCGCCTTCCTCCGCGACCCCAACCTCGATGACAAAACCCATCAACTCATCAAAAACTCACTCTCCAAAAATACCCTCCGCGCCTACACCGCCGATCTCAAAATTTTCCAACACTGGTGCAACCAGAATCACCAAGCACCCTTTCCAGCCACACCCCAAACCATTGCCAACTTTCTAGCTCATCAATCCCAACTCGACCCTGCACCCAAATCGGTGACACTCTCAAGACGACTCGCGGCAATCCGTTATCTGCACAAGCTCGCCAACCTCGATCATTTACCAACCGACCACACGCTAGTCCGTCAAACCCTCAAAGGCATCATGCGCCAAAACCCTGTCGCGCCCAATCAAAAGAAACCCAGCACCCATGACATCATGCATCGCATCATCGCCCAAATCGACACCACCACCCTTCTCGGACTCCGTGACCGCGCCCTTCTCCTCACAGGTTTTGCGGGAGCATTTCGTCGATCAGAGCTGGTGAATATTCGATTAGAGCATTTGAACTTTCACGATAAAGGGGTCGACATATTTATTCCCTACAGCAAAACAGACCAAGCAGGTCATGGCATCACCAAACCCATCATCAAAGGTAAAAAGCACTGCCCCGCCACTACCCTTCAACAGTGGATCAGCCAAGCTGGGATTGAATCGGGTTACCTTTTTCGGGCAGTTTCGCGTGGTGGCAATGTAAAAAAATCATCACCTCAACAACCACTCGATGACAAAACCGTTGCTCGTGTGCTGAAAAAACACATCTCCAAGCTCGGCCTATCTTCTGAACACTATGCTGGTCATAGTTTACGCAGTGGCTTTGTAACTGCCGCACTACATCAAGGTGCAAGTTATGAAAAAATCATGGAAGTCACTGGACAAAAAGACATTAAAACACTCATCCGTTACTATCGTCACATCGCTCACTACGATAACCATGCGGGTGATGGCTTACTTTAGTTATATAATGGCTCACTTATATTTTAAGTAAGAGTTTCCATTAACCATCACATAAGAGACACAATCAAAGACACAAACAACTTCATTATAATAAAAACAAGAGACACGATAATAGACACATAACACCATAAATAAATTGAAAAAACTTCCAAATAAAGCACACCAACTCCAAACCACTCAACCCCATATAGATTGTCATGCTACAATAATAGGTTCGTAATTGAGTCTGAAAGACGAACTTTATTCGCTTTCACTCTGAAAAGCGAACTTTTGTTGTATGCTGGTTTTGAGTTGATGGAGACTGAGCTTTGAGGTTATGGAGGAGCGGAGGCGAACTTTTCAATTTTTGAGAAAAGTTCTCTTTTGTGTACAGTCTGCGAACTACGCTGCCTGAAAATCATTTCCCGTAACAATGTTTACCGGACTTTTATTCTTCCTCCTCTTCCTCACTTGATATAGGAGATCCAATAAAAGTTGTCTGAGGAGTTCCGTATGTATGATGAACAGGTTGTGATGCAGGATGATAATGATAATAAACAGTACAATCGGAAGCCGACCTTATATCCGTAGCACTTCGTTGTAAAGCGCATAGGCGTATATTATTTTCAACCTTTCGAACAATATCTCTGTATCTAGTAATTGAAAAATCATCGCACACTGATTGAATCCCCCATTTTAGCGTAGGAGAAATGCATATACAGCCGCTTTGATCTTTATGTATTAAAGCTAATCCAACTAAATTATTAATCAAAGCTTCATGAGAACTTAAACCCAATTCATATGCTAGAGATCTGATGAATAAAGACTGAATATTATTTGTCTGCGAGCAACAAGATATCACGCGCAACAAATGGCGCTCTTCACTAGATAGTGAGTTAGAGTGAGGCTGGTATTCTTTGCAAAACTCCAAACCACTAGGAGCACTTTCCGTTATCATCCACGTAATGACTTGATTGGACAAATCAAGCCTACTTTGCTTCATGTCATTTAAAATTCGCATATAATTTGCTATATCTACAATGATTCCTGCTCGTATAGTTGCCATAGCTCTTACAATGGGGTAAACCTCTAAGTTGAGCATACTTGCTAGCGTTCTTGCCTGATCATATTGATTAGGTCGCCTTATTTGAACCATGCATCTTAGAGCCTCATCTACATCAGAAAAGCGAATCTTATGACCGTATTGAGAAATAATCCCTGAAACTTTGCTAACTACCCTTTCACTAATAACTCTAACCATATCTTGCACCTGCTATCATCTTCCTTTACGAGCTATTGCCCAATCAACTCATCTATCTGATCATCATCCATTCTAGATAAGACCGAAGACAACGCTTGCCTGAAACTCTGAATACTCATGAATCGCGTCCTTATAATCCCTTTCCAATCAGTAAGTTCAGGAAATTCCTTAAGTGATGTATAAGATTCATCGGTCTCATTGTACAACTGATAGCTCATAAGTTCAAAGCACAGACTTTCTTCTACTCCTTCTATCAAAGTAATAATGTTATGTTTTTCATCAGTACGGTAGAAAAAAAAGTCTCGCAAAAATGCCGCTAATGCCACATGAAAGTGACAGGACTCCGATGCATTGCCACCATAGGGCACCTCAATCTGATGATCTCCCTGATTAACAATATAAGCTTTACGTTGAAAATTCTGTGTATAAATTACTCTAACAGGATCATCTCTATCTCTAAATTGAAGATTTCTTAATTGTCCTCTTCTTCCATATGCCACCCTACTGCCAATACTGCCAGGCCATTTCCTCATTGGGATTAGATTGCCTTCAGCCAACTGAAATCTAATGATTCTTGCAGGATGTATTACATCCCCTTCTACATTAGGTATCTGATGCACATCGTATCTGTACACATAGTCTCTCATCGCATCCAAAGAATGATTTTGAGTAAATCTATTTGCTTCAACAGGTATCATCGCATGATATAACTTTCCTATGTGAGACCTAGTTCCGTTTACTGGATTTGGATAAAAAAGAATACTCTGCACATCATATTTATTAAAAAAATCACTAGCACGCTCCAGAGGGGTTAGATATCTATTACAGGCCGATTTACTTCCTGGACTATCAAAGCTAACCACATTGATATGCATTGTTTCGCTATTCACAAAATTTGTGAATACTTTTACAGCTAAACATGCTGTTATCTCCGCGTACCATCCACCTAAAGAATGTCCAGTAAAGGTTATGCTATAGCTTAAAGTGTGTGCCAATTGCAATGCAATACGAACAAATCGTTTTAACCCTTCCAAAACCCTATGATCAAAATTAAATGCAACAGCCCAAGCATCTATTAGCTTATCACCTAGATTGCTTGTTCCTTTATTAGCTAGAACAATATGATTAGTTTCGTGATTTATATAAATCACTCCATAGTAATTCTCATGAACCACAGTAGTCGAAGTAGCATGAACCTGCCAATTATCTAAAGGAGCAACAATATCCTGCTGGTTTGGTTGTCTAGAGGCATCATATGCATTTTGGCTCAATGCTACACAGTCACTTAAGCTTGGTCGATGATCTTGAATAACTCTACCCATATACCCACCCTATACGATAATGCGAGAACACTTAATAGTCATTATAACCCAGGCGGGCATATTTCTCAAAATTTTGTGAGCCTAAACCCACCCCGGGCGGACTATAATAGCCTCAGTGTTAAGGGGTATAATTTTGAAGTATACTCTATCATGACACCTCAACACCCCTCTATTTGCGTCAGATTAGACTTGGTTTTTTAATTTATTGACATATTTTAGCTGAACTCTTAGACCTTATTCTGACATATTCCACTCAACCCCTACTACCCCTTCAGCTAACTATACCTTATTTTATTCAAACATCTATATGTTATGCATATATTGATATGAATCAAGATTACACCCATAATTTCATTGACTGTTTGATGTCTGTGATGTAAGTTATATGTATTTAGCGTACCAGTAGATATAAAACATAATGAGATATACAGAATAATGGCTATGAAAGAACTATGGACAAGTGCTGATATCCGCAGATTATTCAGACTTGATGAACGCCATAAATCTATACAATCTTTATACAATGCAGAAGAGAAAAAGACCATCCCAAAAGCGCAAAGAAAAGCTAGAGGAAAAGTAAGTGTGCGATATTGGGAAAAAGATCACATACCATCTATTGGAAAGAAAATTGGTTTTTTAAAAACTACTGAAAATGCAAAACAAATTGTCTTCTCAAAATATATTCAGAAAGGCGGAGTATTTAAAACAACTACAACTTATAATGAAGCAAGAACTTTTGCATTGAATGGCATAAAAACCTTAATCATAGGTGGAGACCCTGAATGCTCCATTACTGATATTTGTTTACCTAGACAGGAAGTGCTTAAACTGGAAGAAATGACAAGCCCTCTTGGTTTGTTTCATTTTCTTGTTGAAGACGCTCCTTTATCCGATGTGATTAAAAAAACAGATTTAGCAACTTTAGACATCATACCTGAAACGCACGACTTAAATACATTAGATAGATGGTTAAATCAGCAAAAAAGAAGAGAATATATTTATAGAGATAAATTAATACCTCACTTATCAGAATACGATGTTATTATTTTCGATAATAACCCTAGCTGGTCTCACTTAGTTGAAAACTCTATTGTCGCATCAGGTGCTGTAGTTTGTCCGATGGGGTGTAATTTATTAGCATACAATGCATCTGAAACAAACATCGCATCTATTTTTGAGTTTCAGCAAGAGATGCAACTACATGAGCAAAAAATTATAACTTACCCCACTGCATTGAATAACTCTGCATTAAGCCAGCAAATATACACTCAATATTTAATGAGATTTTCAGACTACATTATTAATCAACCCATAAAATCAACAGTAATGGGGGAAGAGGCGTTGATGTCAGGGCAAACAATATTCGAAGCATCTCCAAAATCACCATTAGCTACACAATATTACAAGCTAATAACAAATCTTTGGAAAATATTAAACCAACCTTTTGACGAATATATAATATCAGATTATTCGTCAATACTGACAGAGGACGACTAAGATGGCTGTCAAAAAAGATCGCTTTGATGCGTATATAAAATCAAGGGAAAATGATGCTCTAACAAAAGCATTACCAAAGAAAAAATACACGCATAACAAAGTCTTTAGTGTATCTGAAGAAAATCATGACAACACTGATAATAAAGATACTGTTTACTCAATAGATACTGGCTTAATTGATAACTGGCTATTTAGTGATAGAACAAATAATGACCTTGGTGATATTGATGGATTATCCGATGAGTTAGTAAAGATAGGGCAACAACAACCATGTATAACAAGGGAACATCCTGAAAAAAATGGTCGTTACGAGCTAATAGCAGGAGAAAGAAGATGGCGTGCTGCTAAGAAGGCTGGCATAGACTTGAAAGTTCTTATTAAAGATATTAGTGATAAAGAAGCTTTTTATATTCAAGCAACTGAAAACAACAATAGAAAAGATTTATCTGACTTCTCTAAGGGCATGAATTATCATAAGGCTATTCAAGATAACCTCACTACAGCAAAAGATTTAAGTCAAACCTTAAATAAAAGCAAGCAATATATCTCTGCATTATTATCTTTTCCTTCAATACCACAAGCTATTATCGAATCAATAGGAGATATGACTCGTATTAGTGCCAGTACTGGAGAGCGCATAAAACAACTCTCCCAAAAAGGTGAAGACTACCAAAATGCAATTATATCGTTGTCAGATAAGCTGGCACAAGGAAGTCTAGGTAGAACAATGCTAGACAAAGCTGTACTAAATATAGTATCTAAAAAAGAACATAGAAAGATTACCAATGAATCTTTGAAAATTAAAACGAATGATGGAAGACATATTTTCACTATTAGAAAAGATAACAATAGCCTTCCATCTCTTCACTTCCCAAAAGAAATTAATGATTTATTTACGAGTGGTAAACTAGAAATGGACGATTTTGCAAATGAAATAAAAGAAGCGTTAGTGAAAAAATTACAAAAAATATAAAAGTCCGTTATAACGGACAAAAAAAAGACCTCTTTGGTCGAGAGGTCTTTTTTTCAGCCATTAGAGCTACTTAACAGCAATCTTTTTCAACAATCAGATAGTATCGCAAGTAGCTCAAGAAAACAAGTAGGAGCTACTATATGATAAATGACATCTATAAAACCATAATGACACCCTCCCCTATTGTGAGATAAATGTGATTCATGTTCTGAATCCGTTTCGATTCAAAACAGATATCTTTTTTATTTAATCATTACAATTCGTTTATTCGGAGAGTTTCATTATGGCTCAATTCCACAGCCATAGTGATGTGATACAACATCTATGGCATGATATTGTCGATACCTTTGATTCGTTAGGAGCTGTTGCTCCCGATCAAAGTGATATCTTCCCTTCCAATCGCTGGCGGTACGTGCGTACTTCTGCACGTAAAGATCGTAAGAAGATCGGTTTTAAATGTACCTTTGATTACTTCAAAGATACCCCTGTCGTTAAGATTACTGTTCATAGCTTTAAAGGTGGTGGGCAGTCTGCTTATTTTAATAGTCTTGCTACGCTTAAAAAGCAACAACTGCTTCGTCCAGCTTTAGAAGCTGTTGAGGTTGATGGTAAAAAGCGTTTGGTTGTTCCTGCTTCTCATCAAGAAGATACGGCGTATACCGATGCACTCTTAGCTGAACAACAAGCCCGTGATCTCGCGCTTTCTATTAAACAAAAAGAAGCGCGCGAGAAAGAACGTCAAGAACGTTTAAGACTCAAACAACGCTTTGATGACGGGCATTCTGCTTGGCGTGCTGGTGATCCCGAATCCCCTGACTTAATCATCCACCCTTATGTTAAACACAAAAATATCAATCATCTTCGCCCTCTGCGTATTCTTAAAAAGACTCAAAACATTGGTTTCTTATTACACAACCTTGATGGCGAAATCACAGGGATTCAGCAAATCAAACCCGATGGTTTTAAGTTGATTTATGGTAAAAAGAAAGGTTCTTTTGCGGTGCTGGGTGATCTCAAAGAGGCAAGTAAACTCTTCTTCTGTGAGGGTTATGCAACCGCCAGTAGTATTTTAGACCTTGTGATTGATACCGAACGCCATCCTTCTGAATGTGCTGTGGTGATCTGTTTGGATGCCAGTAACTTATCCACCATCGTTACTCTGATGGCTAAACACGCTGGCTTTAAGAATAAGAAGTTTGTGATTTGTCCCGATAATGATGATGCCTCTTTTTTAGAAGGGAAGGGCAATGCGGGTTTGTTGGCGGGATACTCTGCGGTATTAGCGCGTAACCACAACACCGAGATGCGGATACCTCCTGAGATGTCCGATGGCTCTGACTGGTGCGATTATTTGCAAAAGATGCGTCGTAATGAGGATTTACTCAAAGAAGCTAAAGCCACCTTTAAAGAAAAGACCAAAGAAAAGGTGGTTGACCTTCACCTCAAACGCCTTGAATGCTTCAAAGACGGTGATCATTCGATTACTTTACGCAAAGCGATTATTTCTGCGTTAAACCATTACTGTCACATGCTGTATCCGCATAAAATAAACGAAAATGATTATATCGCTTCATTACTTGAACAAATCAAACATACTAAAATAGAGTTTAAAGACGTGCGTTTTTGGTGGTCTCGAATCAAACGTCGTCGCTTTGCTATTGCTTTGCGGGCAACTACTTTCAAAAAAGAACAAGCTTCACCGATACAGCAAGTTGAAGTTGATTCGATGGCGGATATGTTGACTCAAGTTCGTGAACTGAAAAAACAACACCAAAAAGCGATCTTTATTACCAATGCACCGATGGGGCAGGGCAAGACCCAGCAGTTCATGCAACCTGAGTTTGAGTTGGCTGAATCTCAGTCTCAATTACCAATTATTATTACCCCTGTGCGCTCTTTAACCCAAAGTGTTTCTCAACGCTTCAACTGCGCTCATTATATCGATGATGATGTGGTCTCGTTCTCTAAAGATCAAACCACCATTGCTGCTTCACTGGCAATTACCATTAACTCGATTATTAATAAAAAGTATCACAGTACCTTATCGTTTAGCCAAAGCTTGTTCATTGATGAATATACCCAAGTGTTACGTTCGATTACCTCAGGTACAGTCGATAACATGTTACGTCACGATACCGAGAAACGCCTTACCAGCCTAATCAATCAAGTTAAATACTGTTACTTAGCCGATGCCGATTTTAATCAAATTGCGATTGATCATTTAATTCAAGCAGTGACTGATGAGCGTCCGATCTTTATCTTTCGTTTAAAACAGCCTAAAGAAGCGGGTAGGGCGTTTGTTGCGGGTCATGCGATGAAAGCCAATACGAATGATGAGAAAGCGAGTAACGATACTCAATTAGCGAAACTACAAGCACAGCAACAACCCACGATCCTTGGGCAAGCTCGCCTTGGTCAGACTTACTTGTTAGCCAAAGACCCTAAAGATATCGCTCAAACCATCAAAGATAAAAAACAACACCAAAAGCAATACGTCATTCATCTTGAGAATGATCCTAATTTGTCTTCTAAGCTATTGCTCAGACAAATCATTAAACAAGCTAAACACGGCAAGAAACTCTATATCGTTTCTGACTCTAAGAAAAAGCTCGATATGATTGCCGAGGCTTTATCTATACCTGACCATACGCCAGCACCAAACCAGCAACCAATATCACAAAATACAAAGTGTTCAAAAGATAATCATACTCAAACAAGCACCAAAGTATTCAGGCTAGAGGATCATACCAACCCCAATGCACGTAATCGGGCAGGGTGGATGACTAATCAATCGATCAAAGTATTGAGTTTAAACTCAGATACGGTGAACCTAAAAGAACAACAAGCCTTTGCTCAAAACCCCGATCAATACTTAAAAGACAAACAACCCAATATCGTATTGGTCTCTCCTGCGGTTCAGTCGGGGATATCGATTGAAACCGATTACTTTGATCGTTGTTTTGGGCTTTATGGCGGTACAGTCTCACCGATTGTGTTTCAGCAAATGCTACATCGTGTGAGAACCCAAAACACCTTTCATTTAAGTTTACCCAATTATACCGCTAGTAAAGCACGTGATATTGAAAACCCCACTGCATTGTTAATGGCAGCTTATCAACAAACCATGCAACAGTTTGGGCTACAACAAATGATCTTTGATCCTAAAACTCAGTTGTCGACCATTGCGACCTTGTCGATTAAAAACGATGAAGGCAAGCTCACTATTGAAGGCGATGATGACTACCAACGCTATGAACGATTATCGGCTGAAATCCAAGCGATGGATAATCAACAAACCAATAATGCCACTGCTTTCTTATTGTTACAAGCCATGTGTCGTAAGATTAAACTGCGTTATGTCACCAGCAAAGTACACCAAAAGGTTAAATCTAAAATCAAAGCAGATATTCAATTACTCAATGAATACACCCAAGCCAAACAACAAATTGAACTGGCAGGGCAGGTTAATCTCAATGAAGAAGAATACAACCGTAAGAAAAGACAAAGCCGAGGAGGGCAGTCAGATCGGCTCACCAACCAAGACCTCATAGATATCAAACGCTATGAGATCAACGACGATTTACATTTAAGTGAAAACTCGGTCAGTATCGATGATGTCGAATACTACCAAAACAAGGGGCAATATCATGTTGCCAACTATCAAGCCATGCTCAATGGCTACGAATCAGCTCAAAAAAACGATCAGGCTGATAAAGACAAAGGGGTTGCTAAAACCAATGCTCAGTGGCGGGCGGTCAAAGTCCAGTTGCTCAATACCTTATTTGAACAACTCGAAATAGACAAAACCACAGGAGCAGGCAGTTATGATAAAACGAAAGCGCAAAAAACCCGTGATGTGATTAGAAAAGACGAGGCACTGAATCGATATGTGACCTTCAAGCTCAATTTAGAGATTGATGGCAACAGTCATGATGTGGCATTTATTAACAAGCTGTTCAAGAAACTATTAGGTTTACAGTGTGCAGGTAAACAAGTCAGAATCGGTGAAGAAGATGACATGATTTATGATGCAATACTCAAAGAAATTGACTGGTATACGGCTACTGATATGAAACTGACCCGTCAGCGTATCTATCAGCTTGATAGAGAGAGTTTTAATAGCTTACGTCATTACTTCCGTTTGAAGACGGATGAAAGCTATCCTCAACAAAAGGGACTGTCTATGGTTAAATAATTTGTCACAGTGTAGGCTTATATATAATTAAACTGTTGTGTGTGATTTGAGTTTGAGCAGATTAAACTAACAGCAAAAGCGTACATTAATTTGTGTAGCATAGAAATAATATAATACACCAAAAATGATAAAAACATGGATTTTTCTTGATTTTTAAAATGAAGAAAGAAAAGTGATATATCAAACCTGTAAAAGGTTGTAGTAAAACACGAAATAAATAAAAGGATTGTACTTTTTGAACAATAGTGTATTATAAGGCACTTAGTTTTCATGAAGAGCTGGGATTAAATGTGAAAAGAATTTTGTTTTTTGGTGATTCAAATACATGGGGTTACGATTGTGCTAAACAAGTGAGATTTCCATACGTTAAAACGTGGCCTTTTTTATTAGAAGGAATGTTGAAAAGTCTTGGAATTCCGATTTGTGCTACAGTTGAAGGGCTAAACGGTAGATTAACAGATATAGATGACCCAACATGGAAAGATAGAAATGGAATGAAACATTTACCAACAATTTTAGAATCACAAGATCCTCTTGATTTAATTTTAATTATGTTGGGGACAAATGACATAAAATATAGGTTAAAAAGGACACCAGAGTCTATTTTAGCAGGATTAAAAAAAATAATACTGTTTATTAAAACAGAAATATGGACATTACAAAAAAGTTGTCCAAAAATACTAATAACATGCCCTATTGGTATTTATAATGTGTCTCGCGTCAATTATCTTTGCAAGTTGACGACAATTAACTTTGCAGGTTATTGATTAGCCGATTATTTTTTATTGGGCATTCATGTGCCGTATTCAGCTTAATTTGGAAATGATACATTTTATAGGTCTTTATCACTGAAATGAACTTTTTCATTTGAGCTACTTTAACGATGTTATTAGCGGCTACCAGTGCATCATGAAGTGAATCCCAGTGTACAATATCGATCCATTGATTTTTCTCTGCTGTGTTTTTAGAAAACCTCCTCGATATAAAACCTGGATAAGATTTTAGGATAGTGCTAACCGATGCAGCTCTTTTGATAACTTGCTTGCTGGTGTAGCTGGGCTTGGTGGATAACATAACCACTTCTAACACACCATTTTTCGTTCTCTGCAATGATGACTTACTGCTTGCAAAAGCTAGTTGCCAGAGCATGAAAGTAGCACATGCTGACACTAAAAACCTTAGAGTCGTTGATTTAATCATAAATCCGCCTGTTTGTGATCTCTCAAGTATTTATATAAAGTTGGTTTGCTGATACCAGCCATTTGGCAGATTTGTTGGACAGAATGCTTCTTCGCATTATACAAGTCGACTACAAGTTGATGCTTATCCGTTCCAAGCTTTTTAGGCCTACCTCCTTGACGACCTCTTGCTCTGGCAGCTTGTAATCCAGCGTTGGTGCGTTCGCGTATCAAGTTTCTTTCAAACTCAGATAGCGCACCAAATATATGAAAGATTAACTTACCCGAAGAGTTTGTGGTATCGATGGATTCTTGCAAGCTTTTAAATCCAACTTTCTTTTGCTCTAATTCATGAACCCATTCAATCAAGTGTCGTAATGTTCTGCCAAGTCGATCCAATCGCCACACCACTAATGTATCACCTGATCTAAGTCGAGTGTTGAGCTCTTGTAACCCTGACCTATCAGCAACTGATCCACTGACTTCATCAGTAATGATCGTTTTACACCCAGCTTTTTCCAAAGCATCTATTTGCAAGTCCAAATTTTGTTCGTAAGTTGACACTCGAGCATATCCAATATTCATGCTTGTCTCTCAAAAGTTAATTAAGTCTTTAGAGATGGCATAATACTGAACTTTAATTTCTTTACAATATTTATCTACTGCGACAACCCGCTTTCGTGTGTTTGAGTTTGGAGTGATAAAAACAGGTAAAGAAAACCTTCGTATTCTTTACCCGTTTAAATGAATTAAGTGAACGAAAATCATCAAGAGTTTGTGATGCTGCCAGCATTACTCTTTCTGTAACTTTCTTCTTCTATTTTAAATACACTAGCATGATGAACCAGTCGATCAATAGCGGCTACCGCCATCATGTTGTCAGGGAATATCTTATCCCATTCCGAGAATGGATGGTTGGCCGTGATAATTAAACTGCCTGTTTCATAACGATCAGCAATTAACTCAAATAGCACGCTGGTTTCCATCTCATCTTTCTTCACATAACCTATGTCATCTAAAATCAACACAGGGTAGCGACTCAACTTATTGAGCATATCGCTTAGCTTCAGATCATGCCTAGCTTTTTGCAAGGATTGAACCAAATTGGTCGTCTGTGTGAACAAACACTTAACACCTTCTTGGATGAGTGAGTATGCAATAGCGGAAGCTAAGTGTGTTTTACCAACACCACTAGCGCCGAAGAACATTATGTTCTCACACTTTTTTACCCATGCTGTATCAGTAGCTAATGCCATAACATGTTGCTTACTAATGGATGGTACTTTACTGAAGTCAAAAGTTGCCAGCGTTTTCCCAGATGGTAACTTTGAATTTTTTACCATTCTATTTTGCTTTAACCTAAAGCGTTCATTAACCTCCAACTCAGCTAAGTTTGCCAAGTACTCTGAATGACGTAAGTTGTTTTTTTGAGCGAAGTCCTCTTGTTCTTTCCAGCGGATAGCTGACGTCTTTAAATTCAACTGCTTCAACAGCAATGGTAAACTTTCTACTCTGGCCATCAAGATGCCTCCGCATATGTGCAATTACTGCCATTAGCAGATATTTGCCGTGAGGATAGCAGGTGATCATAACCACTTAAATCATGCTGATCCACTTCAACCTTAGGTGCTTCTTGATTACCGCTACCGTATCGATCTTGCAACTGTGTCAACTTCATTTTGCCAATATTATGAATATTTTCGGACAGATAATCCCCAAGAGCTTGTTCACAATCATATTCAGCTGCGATACTTAGAATGCCAACGATCATCTTGCAGGCTTCTCGTGACTCCATTTGCTCATCAATGGCTTTCCATAATGATCGGTATAAATTATTAGGCAAAATGTGATCTCGTAACACCGAATAACGAAAAGACTGTGGCTTCTTCTTCAAACTGCTTGCGATATGACGATAATCTACATTGTATCCTCGTGCTTCTCCTACTTTTTTGTAGACCCTATCCAAAGTGATCACCTTAATATTACCTAAATAACATTCGAGTCTTTTATCATATAGATGTACTCGTAAGTTATGCCCCATCAGCCTAGATGGCACTACGTATGTTGATCCTTTCACATTTAGCGTACTATGTGTGCTGACGCGTACTACCATCTCTGTAAAATCAATCCCCTTAAACTCAGGTAGTGGCTTGAGGTGTTGTTTTTCTATTTCAACATCTTTAGCATTGCGTCGGTTATGTTTTGTCACTACTTTATTGATGAACAGTTGGTATGCTTCCACTGACTCAAAATCATTAGATCCTCTGAGCAGTAAAGCTTGTTCTATTCGTCGCTTAAGATGACCATGAGGAGACTCAACACAACCATTTTCATGACTGACGCCAAGATTATTGCGACTCGCCTTCATCCCAAAATCTTCGCATAGCTGCTTATAGCGGCTGGTCATGTCTTCTTTCTCATTTTTGCTACAGTTCTTGAATGCCGCGGATAAGCTGTCAGTACGATGATCCTCAACCACTCCACCAAGCTTATATAGTGCTGCCGTCAGTCCTTCAGCTAGTGCTGTATAACTTTCTCCTCCACATGTGACCGTCATATCACTCCACTTGGAAAAGGCTAACCTGAAGTGGTACAACAAATGAGCAAATGGCTTGTTTTGGATTGTGATCGTAATATTCTTGAGCTTTGTGAAATCAGAAAACCCTTGCCTGCCAGGCTCGTGCCTTTGTTGGATCATCGCGTCTTTGCCTTTTCCTTCTAATGCCTTCCACTGCCGAACTCTTCTCTGCAAAGTTCTTAGTTTATTATCGGGGTAGTGTCCCTCGCCATAAACATCTTGCAAGTTCTCCAATATGGTTAGTGGTGCAATATTCTCGTTGGTCTTTAACATCGGAACAACCTTGCTGTCCCACACTCCAGCGAAAAAATCTTCTCTTGTTCGCCATACATGTTTTTTAAGTTTGCGCTTGCCTGTTTCTATGTCGTGTCCACTACGCTCACTGAATCCTGCTTTTGCAGCTGATACTTCTTGGCTGTGCTTGCGGCGATTATCCATATATATCTTCTCCTGTTTAGGGGTGATTTGTTTTCCAGGCATTCCTATCCTCAGCTAATACTGATTAATTTTGATCCTGGTAGTTTAGGCTGACCCAACTGCTATGCAACTTGCAAAGCTAATTGTCGCCAACCGGAAAAGATAATTGTCGTCGAATATATTACACATGTTAATGATGGGTTCACTTTTCTAGGTCACCGCCTGATACGTAAGCGAGGATCCGAAGGAAGAATGCGGACTGTAACAACGATTCCTCAATGTAAGTCTAAAGCATTTGCGTTAAGCGTGAGCAAAGAGCTTACAAGTAATCATAGCGTGAATAAAACTGCCATGATAGAGAAGCTCAATCGCAAAATTATTGGTTGGGCAAATTTTTACCAACACACTGATTTCACAGCTATTGTGTACCAGAAAATTGACAGAATAATATTCTGGGAACTAGCGCACTGGCTAGCTCGGAAATACCGAACTAGTGTCAAGTCGCTAATGCGCAAATGGGTGAATCGACCGGAAGAAAGCAAAGCAAAAACTTGGCAGCTGTCTGGTCACAGTGAAAATGGAAAATATATCAAAGTGTCGTTACGACGATTGGTAACCAGTCGTAAAATGACATTTCGCTGGCGTAATCCTGAAAGCAACCCGTATTTGATACGGGAAGAAGTCAGGAGCACAGTTACATCACGCTATCATGAAATTGCAATGGCGATGCGTCACACTTAAATGGAGAGCCGTATGCGCTGAGAGGTGCACGTACGGTTCGGTGAGGAGAGATAGGGAAATAGTTCGACTACGCCCTATCTCTTACTCTACTCCGCCTCAAGCATGGTCATATCTATTTAGTGGCAATTATGGACTGGTATAGCCGCTATGTGATTGACTGGCAACTCAGCACAACTCTGGAAGCTGAGTTTTGCGTAGAAGCATTGACTCGATCTCTGGCAGGTAGTAAGTGTGGTATATTTAACACTGATCAAGGATCTCAATATACCTCTCATGCTTGGACAAACACCTTGATTGATAACGGTGTTACTATTAGCATGGATGGCAAAGGTCGTTGCTTTGACAATATTTTCATTGAGCGACTTTGGCGTAGCGTGAAATATGAATTCATTTTCCTCAGAGAGTTTGAATCTGTCTCTGAGGTGAGGTATGCTTTAACCTCATATTTCTTGTACTACAACACAGATAGGTTACACCAAAGATTGGATTATAACACTCCCAGTGAAGTGTACTTCCAGCAGGTGAAATTGGAGCATAAATTTGACAGTTTGACATCTATGTTTGCTTAGATATCTGTCCAAAGATTTTCCCCCACTTCATATGTTACTCTTGAGTAACCTACAAATGAGGGGATTTCTTTCTCATTGGTTCCTGCATTTTTCAAACGCTCCCACTGACTGACTATCGCTTGATATTTTTTTCGGTATTCAATTAAAACTTCTTGCTTACGTCCGTATCCATATAGTTTATAAATTGATTTGTGCAGTCCTTTGATTTGCATAGTGACCTCGTGTTTTGGTTTATTTCAACTCAATTCTCGAGGTCTTTTTTTATTTTTGCAAATTTGTCTCATTTCTATCTGAACTTATACATATGTTTTTTTAACATTTGTTAATCAGAATACTTCAACCTAGCAAGTTGCTTTATAAAAACTGAAAATGTAACCACTTTAAGCTTGGTGTCAAGATAAAGTATACTTTATTCTGACATCACTACTAGAAAGTATGATGCTGAGTATTATCTCACCACCACTCTCGTTTCTTGCGGTTTTTGGCAAAAGATTGCACCAATGAAGCGCTATAACGCACAATATATAGAAATAATATCCTACATGAGCTATAGTTCATATAATACTTTTGGATAGTCAATGATGATATTACAAGATAACAGACCAGCACTGCATGATTATGCTTTATTAGCTGAACATGTGTATCATGATGCAGGTGATCAGGGAGTACCAGATAATTGGGAAGTTGATTTTAATATCGTTAAAGGAGAATATGAACATTATATTTTCCGTACTTATGTCAATAGAAATTTAAAACACATAGTATTCGCTAGCAGGGGAACAGCGAATAGAGATGATTATAGATTTGATGTGTCAGCGTTTATTTGGAAACATGGAAATGCTCATGAACGAAAAAGAGTCACAAGACTAAAAGAATGTATAGACCAGCTTATTGATTATGCTATGGAGAATTGTTATCACATTTCATTTACTGGACATTCGCTTGGGGGATGGTTTTCTGAATTAGCTATGGCAATGATTTATTTTCATGTGGAGAGTGTTAATGTTAACAGTATGCATGTTAACGCTGTAACGTTTGATAGCCCAGGAGGAAAATATAATTGTATAAAGTGGCTTTATCGCAATATATTTGAGGCTCTTGATTATTTTGATAAAGATAACACTGAACATCAAAGAGAAGTTAATGAAATGGCATTAGATTGGATGAATGGTGTTGATGTTGCTAATATCATGTTTCCAGCAAATATGGTCAATACATCATGCCAACATACTGACAGTGCTTATTATGCGCCCACTATATTTGCTAGCGATGGTATAAGCAAGACGCTAGAAAAGCATAGTATGAATGGAATGGTGCGCTATAGTGAGTCAGAACAGCAGAAATTGTCGGTAGCTCATTTAACACCAGTTTCTCTTTGGTATGCAAACATGAGAAGAGGAAGGGTTGGTCGTTGTTTTGGGTTAAGGACGCAAAATAAAGCCACTAATAGGTTTAGACAACTCTCTGAGTTACAAACACATAATAATCCAGATGGAGCTGACTTTCATCAGTTATCTTTTCCTAGCCCACCGACTAGGGGAGTGGTATATTTTGAAAAGAAAGACTATGGAGATATACAGTTTTATAATGGTGCACTCATGGAGTCGAGGCACTTTAATATAGAGTTAAGAAGGAGCTTATTAAGCTTTTACAAAGCTAAACTGAGAGGGGAGAGATTTTCTCAGCAGTCTTACTTGTATCAACAGTTTGGAATGCGTATAATTTTTATAAATTATTTACTTTCTTTTGATTTGTACAATAAGGATTTAGACGGTAGTTACGTTTTGATTTCTGATACTGATACTATTTGGGATGGTCTTTTAAAAGTTAATTACTATTCTGTGACAGCATTTGAGTTTAGACAGAAAATTAGTAGATCAAGATTTACTGTTAACGATACAGGTGAATTGGTGGCTATTTGAAATGAACAGATTTGATAATTCCAGGGATGCGGTAGAGTATTTTTTATCGCTAGTTCCACACTACAGAAAGTATTCAGAAAGAGTTTCTCGTTTTACTAACGGGATGCTTCAGCTTTACAAAGAGCCAATAGCTTTGTTTGCTAAATCTATTAATTTTATGGTAGAGAATCGTGTTCCTATAGGGTATGTTGATGATTACTTAAAAGCTTACAGCATGAATTTTGTGAATTTCATGAGGCAATCACAAAGTAAAGGTTTTCCTACAGTATATGAGCGTATATTGTACGTTAGTTGGATGATAAATGATAAATTATTGGCAGATTCGCATGATGTTAGAACTCATTGTCAAAAATTAAGTCTTGCACAGGTTTTAGTTAGAGTTCTTTTTGCTTTGTCTTTCAGTGATTCTTTCATTTCGACAAGATGGATATCTTATGTAATCATAAACTTAGTAGGTCGTGTAGATGTTGAAAGCGATGGTTTTTTGCGCCTATTTTATGACTTGGGTTTTTTGTGGCCTCCTGTGGATATAGAAAGCAGACTTCATCGTTATGATGGTGAAGGATATCGTGTGTCTGGTGGGCTTAAGAATATTCTTTGTAAGAGATGCATAGGGGAGAATTATTTTGAATTCGCTACAAAATTAGAAGGATTTGCATCTCCAGAGACAAGTAGATCAAATAGTGCAGATGATTTGCTACCCAAGAATACACCGCAGATGGAAAGGAGATCTCTATTATTAACTGAGGGGAGTATTTCTCAATCATCTCCACCATCTCCTCATATTAGCAGGAGGGGAGTTGTTAATCCTGCTAAAAGCTTACTCTCAGCATCTCTATTATCAAGAGATTTTTTGCAAAGTCTTTTTGTTGTTGAAAGCTGTTGATAGCTGGAGTGTTGGTTTTTGTTTATTGGGGTTGGATATATAGCTATGACTGGCATATTTTATTCGCACTCTGTACGCAAAAGCGAACTTTTCTCAAAATCTGAAAAGTTTGCCCGCAGTCCTCCATGATCCCAAAGCTCAGTCTCCATCCGCTCAACCCCACCGTTCAATAAAAGTTCGCTTTTCAAAGTGAAAGCGAATAAGGTGCGTCTTTCAGACCCAATTACGAACCTATTATTGTAGCATGACAATCTATATGGCAAATATTTCAGGCAGGGCTAACAGACAAATGAAAGCCTAAAGCTTTTAATATTAAGCCAAGTGTTTGTAATCTTGGGTTACCCTTACTTGATAAGGTTCTGTATAAGCTAACGCGATTGAGGTTGGTTTTCTTTGCCAATTTAGTGATGCCACCTTGAGCATTGGCAATATGCTTAAAAGCAAGCAAAAGTGCTTCACTGTCACCATCCATTTGATATTCATCTAAAGCAGTTTGAAGATAAATAGCAGCTTCCTGTTTGTCTTTTAGTGTATCGACTATGTAAGAGTCATAATCGGTAGTTAATTTTGTTAGTTCGTTATTCATGGTATCTCTCCTGAAAATCTTGCCAGTACAGCAAAGCTTTCTCAATGTCAGATTGTTGAGAACTTTTATTGCCAGCTATCAACAAAATCACAGTTACATCATTTAAGTTGGAATAATATATTCTATAACCAGACCGCTGGTGTAACCTCAGTTCATACACACCACTCTGAATGTGTTTATGATCACCATAGTGACCAATTTTGATACGATCCAGTCGTCGCAATATTTGTATTTTTGCGACTTTATCCTTTAATTTATCCAACCAAGAAATTAAAGGGGTTTTGCCTTCTTTGGTTTTGTAGAAAAGCAATTGTTTATTCATGCCCACATAGTAGCTTATAAGCTACCATGTTGCAAGTAGGGTTTTATTTTTATGGGCTTTAGGCAAAGAGTTGAGATTGAAAAGCACAATGTGTATTTTTATCTTTTTAGTTAATAGGTTTGATTGCCATAAAAAAAGAAACGGGATAATATACACAAGTTGGGGTGGTTTGAGGTAAAATTGAGGTTGTATATTAAACGAACGTTTATTAAGCAGTGTTTCTAAATTTGTTGTGCATTTAAACGATCGTTTTGTGAGTCAGTAGGGCAGGGCGATAATTTTGATGACGGTTTATTCTGAAATGCTTGGGTGAAAATGCTTAGATCCATTGATAGTATTGATGTCTTGGTGAATTTAGTGACAAATCTGACTTTGTGCAAAGTACTTGTTTCTGATATCAATGTCTACAATACCTCCATGACAATGAGATTGTTAGTCAAAAAGGTAGGGAGCTACTTTGGGTGAATCATGCAGATATGAAATTATAAATGACATTGAAAAGAAATATTACTTGAATCAAATGTAGGCATAAATATAATACTCGAATAAACATCGTAAAAAGATTTACGATGTGCCTTCCTGATGCAATAGATGTACGGGGGAAAGGGCAAATGAGCTTCATGGATGATCATCGAAAGGGATATCCATGAAGTTGGTTTGCTATGAGAATTGTTAGAGACGATAGACCTGATATTCTAACTTACGCTATTTTATCAGCTCATGTTTATTCTAAGAGACTTGGTGATCCCTTGCCTCTTGGATGGGAGATATCACTAAAACCAAGAGAAGAATACTGCAAAAGTGGTTATTTTGGTGTCCTATATAAGAACCCTGCGGGCAAACACTACGTTTTAGCAAACCAAGGGACGGAGAGTCTTAAAGATGTTTTCACAGATATCCGTACGATTATAAGAAATAAAAATGACGCACAATTAAGGAGTCTTTACAGTTTTTTATATGATGTATTGAAAAAAGTGATGGAAACAGAAGGCGCAGGGTTGTCATTAACAGGACACTCTTTAGGTGGCTGGTTATCTGAAGTGGCGATGTGTTGGTGTAAAAATAATACATATGCTAGAGATGATTTTTCAGGGTTTTATTTAGATGTGACTGCGACGGTATTTGATAGTCCTGGAGGAAGAGAAGCCGCAGAGTATTATCAGCCTCAATCTAATATAACTCAGTGGGATGTTATGAACATTTTATCTGACCCTAGTTTAATTAACAGTGCCAATCATCATCTAGGAGTGCTGTATCATTTGCCAAGATATATAGAAGAGAGTTCAGGAGGAGCTGTACCTAGAGGAGTGATAAAAAAACACAGAATACTGGGAATGATCAAATCATTAGAGCAAATAAGAGAAGGAGGCAAAGTACCTTATGCAGGATTGAAACCCATGTCAAGCTGGGTTCATAATGAAGGGCTATTATTTAGAAAAAATAAACGACATCAGAAATTTGACAGACATTCGGAACGTAGCATGGAAAGTGGATGTGTGGAAGTGAGGAGAGAATTATCACTTGATGCTGAACATGCGCTCAGAAGGGTGGGTTATGCTCCTAGAGTGTACGCTATAGTTTCCTCTGATATTATGCCACACACTCAATATGTACTTGATTTCAGACATTTTCAACTTAATTATGGCTTTTTCCTAGCACGTTTTTACATTTCACGGGTAGAAAATTCAGAGGGAATGAAAGAAAAATTAAAAAAATTAGGTTTTAGTAGGCATGCTCAGAAAATATTGATGAGCTATCATTTATATGCGTTCAATTCACAAGTGTTTCAACCTTATGATAAATTAATCTCATTTGAGAGTATAAGAGCAAATGGTATTTTGGTTCTTAATCAGGAAGTGGTTGACGACGATGAAAATGTTTTCACATTTAGATATGAAATTAGCGAGCATCTAGCCAATGTTTCGGAGGAAGATATAAATAAATTTATGACTTCAATTACTACACAGACTAGTGAAGATAGATTGGAGGCATCGTCTCATGAGACAGGTATTGTAGTACATGCTGGTCGTGATACTACATTTCACAGGGAAACGGATAGAGGTGTCACGTTAGTTGCAGAAGAGGCAGCATTGGAACGAGGTGTTACAGCGATTGATAAACTGAGAGAAGGGCAACGTCGAGATGACTTCACTCTTGCTGGCGTTGAGATCAGAGCAGAAAGAGATGCAAACGTAACATGGAAAGAAAACTTTGGAATTAATCTTCAAATAACAAGGAAAGATGTTGTTTCTCAAGAAGAGGTTGTGATGCCTGCAACAACTGAGGTTAGACGACCTCAAACTCCAATCACGATGGTAAGAAGGTTAAATGCGGTAGAGACACGTCAAATAAATGTTGGTAATCATTCGGCTCAAGTAAATATTGAGGACTATTATACGCCTCAAATTGCACCATTGGTAACACCTAGTATAAAAGGCAACTATAAACTCAACCAGTCGCAACATGTTGTAAAAGACTTCATTGGTAGACAAGAAGAATTTCGACAGTTACATGATCAAATTGTTCAAGCTCGTTTCAGTGTTATTATGTCATCAGTGATGAAAGAAGGGGCTGGGAAAAGTACTTTAGCGAATAGATTTGCTAACCAAATGCAAGCTCAAAATGAGTACGATTATATTGCTTGGTTAAATGCTTCTTCTGCTCAAAGCTTATCTCAGGATATGTTGATGATTATACGTGAACATGAAAGGTTATATTTTCCAAGACAAGAAAGAGTATATGAGACCACTCAATCATTAACAGCAAGTTTTTATGATGAGTTGTTATGTAGAATGCCGGGTTATGAAAGGACATTATTGATTTTTGACAACTTACCATCTCTTTCATTTTTCCCTGATTTACCACGTGGATCTAGTAGTTTTGACCCAATAAAGCATGATCTTAATGTAGCATCGAGAGAAAACAGAAAGCTTGATTGGATTATCACTACTTCAGACCAAAGCAGGTATTCACAACCAGAGAACCAATATATCCAATTGCATCCATTTACACTTGAAGAAAGCACATACTATCTACGACGATACTTAACTATAGCCATTACACCAACAGAATGTGAACAGATATTTTCTTTATTAAAAGGACATCCAAAAGCACTCAATTTAGCTACAATTACTCTCAATAGAAGAATAATTGCTACTAGCGGACAGGAATATGTACAGTTTTTTGAACAAGAGCAAAGAACGTTAAGAAAAGCACTAATCGATGACTTCACACCACTGAGTGAAGCAGAACAAATTTTACTGATTGCAAAAAGATTAAACAACCCCATGCTAACAGCCTAATAGGAGTTTACTGATGCCAGCAGAAGGAACGGGTGCGACCCCCACTACATCACAAACAAGCAGACTATCATCACCAGTTCAAGTCGTAATAGGAACTCAGCATATTTCGGAACATGAACCTCATGTAAGCTACGAACACTGCAAATATTATAGACTACCCTGTCGGTTGCAAACGTTTACAGGCAGGGTAGGACAACTGATGAAACTAGAACTTAGCCTAACTCGATATGCCAGTAGCATCATTAACAATGCACCAATTCCAGAGATGCAACACAGAGAACAACATCTCAGTGGACTAGGCGGTGTGGGGAAAACTAGTTTAGCCCTAGAATATGCCCATCGTATGCTAAGTAACAATCGTTATGATTACGTGATTTGGTTAAATGGCAATAACGCAGACCAAATGATGCTAGAGATGATGGACTTAGCGATTGCGCTAAAATTAGGGCAAGATCACAAACACCTCAAAGACAAATATTTCACCAATCAAAACATCATCACTGCGATATACAATCACCTATATACCACGACTTCTTACAGAAGAGTCCTGATTGTTTTTGATAGTGTAGATCAGTTAGCGATGTTAAAAGGGCAAGCACCAGCAGTACAAACAACAACGCATGCTCATTCCAGCGTAACACCTCAACCTGCAATGATGTTACCAGCAGAAGATGGAGATGATGATGGTGAAGAAGAGGAAGGAACTGGACTATTGCTACAAATACACAGACAGACTGAGCAACAGTCTATTATAACAGAAACTCTAAACTTTATGCCTATAGCAGGAACACAAGTAACAAACAGCTTACACTGGATCATCACAACAAGAGATCAAAGTGAACAAACACTGTATCCTGAAAGACATTTAGCACTGCAAGGATTTAGCCCACAAGAAGCCATACAATATATTCAATCTCGTTTAGGTTGGAATATAGATGTAGTTAGCTGTCAAAGACTAGCGCATACATTACACTACTTTCCGCTAGCGCTTTCGCAAGCAGTGGCAAGCATAAAACAAATGGATCATCTTGATATTGAAGCTTACTTGGCAGTTTACAACAGCACCAAAGAAGCACAAAGAGATTACTTAGCAAGCAAGTCACCTTACCCTGATCCATATAAAGAAGCAGTTTATACAACGTGGCGGATTTCAGATGAAAAGCTCAGTGAGCCAGCAAGAGAAATGATACGGTTACTTAGCTTTTTATATGCCAACGATATACCACTACCATTGATTGATAAGCTAGGTGAATTAACGCATCAATTGAATGCTTTGCAAACTAGGGGGGTGATTACTTCATTAATAGGATCTTCTTTGATTCAGCCTGATCAGCAAGAAGTTGATTTAATACCAACCTTTAAAATGCATAGGATGCTACAAGAAGTAATGCAGTTAACATTAATGATAGAATCTGAAGGGGCAACTGTTGGGCAGTATTTACCAAAAATTATAGAATGTGTTGATACTGTTTATCCGTGGGAAAAACAATTTAAAGAGCAGGTTGCTATGGTCAGGTTATTAATACTCCATGGTGAAGAATTATTACGATTAACAAAGAGAGATATTTGTTGTCCCGTAAGTGAGGTGGATATATGTAGAGAACATATTCTGCTTATTCTAGGTGATGCTTATGGAGCTTTAGGGAATGTGGTAAAAAAAAGAGATGTGCTGATAGAAGCAGTAAGCATAAAAGAAAAGCATTACGGGGTTAATCATTGTGAAGTGGCGAAAACGCTGGGTAACTTAGCAACAGCATACGGAGATTTAGGAGAATATAAGGTAGCTATAAATTTACTGGAAAGATCATTGGCAATACAAAAGGAGAATTTTAGGTGGGATAGTTGGCCACTATTATTTAAAACACGTGGGAATTTAGCACATGCCTATACAAGAGAGGGGAGATTGCGTGAAGCAGAAATAATACAGGAAGAAGTTTTAGAAATGACAGAAGCGTACTACGGGAAAAATAGTCGTGAAATAGCTCCCCCACTGATTAATCTTGCGATGATTTATGGAGAGTTGGGTAGGGCTGCTCAAAAGAGGAAAGAAGTATTAGAGCGCGCTTTAGCTATACTAGAGTCGCATTGTGATGCAGATCATTATGATATTGCAACCGTTCTAAACAATTTGGCTATAGCTTATGGAGATTTAGGAATTTTAAGAAAAAAGAAAGAATTGTTAGAGAGAGCGTTGATAATAAAAAGAAGACATTATGGTAATGAACATCATGATACCCTAATTAGTTCAGCTAATTTAGCTACAGTATATGCCAAGCTTGGAAAACACACTATTGCTAGAAATATGTTAAAACAAGCTGTAGCTAAACTAGAGTTACATTATGGGGAGAATAATCCAATTGTTGCGAGAATAAAGTGTAATTTAGCTTCAGAATATGGTTCTATAGGTTGTCTTGAAGAACAAAAAAATCTACTTGAAGAATCGTTGTCTGTATTCGAGCAACATGGTAGAAGAAAAGACATTCAAGTAGCAGAGATCTTAGAATCTTTGGGGAATTTATACGGTATTCTTAGGCGTTCCGACCAGAGCAAAGTGTTTTTTGGTCGAGCTTTATCAATTTTTAAAGAATACTACGGAGATTGCCATCCGAAAGTTGCGATGGTTTTAACGGGGATTGCTACAGTTTCTCACGATAATTTGGAAACGAGGATGAAAATGTTAGAGCGTGCGCTTAGTATTTTAGAGCATTGTTATCCTGATGGGCATTATACTATTGCTAAGGTATTAGTAAACTTGGCAACGATTCATGGCTTAAAGGGGAACGCATTTTTAAAGAAGCAATTGTTGCAACGATCTTTAGATATTAAGATGGCATATTATGGATCTCATAATGCAGAAGTGGCAATTGTTTTATTCAATTTGGGTAATGCTGAGGGGCAGGTTGGCAACATAAGAAAGGCTATTGAATATATTAAGAAAGCTCATGAAATGATTATTAGTTGTGAGGGGTATGGTGCTTCTCATCCACAGGCAATACAAATGGGGGAAATGTTGGTAGATTTGGAGCCTTTTTCTCGCCTCCCAAACTAATGTCCAGTAATCTGTATTACCGGACATAGGGTAACTACCTGATAAAATGGCATTTTTATTGGTTTTTATCAGATATTGTGTAACTTAAGTTGCCTTTTTAGCATCAGATTTCTTTGTTGTTTTTTTGACTGGTGTCTTCTTAATAGGTTTTTTAGCCTTAATTTCAGGTGTTGCTGGCGTATCATTGCAAGCTAAGGACTGACGTTGTAAGCAACACTTGCAATACAACACTAATGCAAGAATCATGGCGGCTATTACAATCACTGTATTCAAGATTGGATCACCTGATAGGAGGTTTAAAACACCTGCAATTAACTTAATTAAGATAGAAATCACCAAAGAAGATAATGCAAACAATCCTAAATGAAGAATACAATTCTTTGGACAATATTTCTCGGCATCTTTCAGAAAATTCATAAGCACTGAAGTGGGGGAAAATCTTTGGACAGATATCTAAGCAAACATAGATGTCAAACTGTCAAATTTATGCTCCAGTTTCACCTGCTGGAAGTACACTTCACTGGGAGTGTTATAATCCAATCTTTGGTGTAACCTATCTGTGTTGTAGTACAAGAAATATGAGGTTAAAGCATCCTTCACCTCAGAGATAGATTCAAACTCCCTGAGGAAAATGCATTCATATTTCACGCTACGCCAAAGTCGCTCAATGAAAATATTGTCAAAGCAACGACCTTTGCCATCCATACTAATAGTAACACCATGATCAATCAAGGTGTTTGTCCAAGCATGAGAGGTATATTGAGATCCTTGATCAGTGTTAAATATACCACACTTGCTACCTGCCAGAGATCGAGTCAATGCTTCTACGCAAAACTCAGCTTCCAGAGTTGTGCTGAGTTGCCAGTCAATCACATAGCGGCTATACCAGTCCATAATTGCCACTAAATAGATATGACCATGCTTGAGGCGGAGTAGAGTAAGAGATAGGGCGTAGTCGAACTATTTCCCTATCTCTCCTCACCGAACCGTACGTGCACCTCTCAGCGCATACGGCTCTCCATTTAAGTGTGACGCATCGCCATTGCAATTTCATGATAGCGTGATGTAACTGTGCTCCTGACTTCTTCCCGTATCAAATACGGGTTGCTTTCAGGATTACGCCAGCGAAATGTCATTTTACGACTGGTTACCAATCGTCGTAACGACACTTTGATATATTTTCCATTTTCACTGTGACCAGACAGCTGCCAAGTTTTTGCTTTGCTTTCTTCCGGTCGATTCACCCATTTGCGCATTAGCGACTTGACACTAGTTCGGTATTTCCGAGCTAGCCAGTGCGCTAGTTTCCAGAATATTATTCTGTCAATTTTCTGGTACACAATAGCTGTGAAATCAGTGTGTTGGTAAAAATTTGCCCAACCAATAATTTTGCGATTGAGCTTCTCTATCATGGCAGTTTTATTCACGCTATGATTACTTGTAAGCTCTTTGCTCACGCTTAACGCAAATGCTTTAGACTTACATTGAGGAATCGTTGTTACAGTCCGCATTCTTCCTTCGGATCCTCGCTTACGTATCAGGCGGTGACCTAGAAAAGTGAACCCATCATTAACATGTGTAATATGAGTTTTATCCATATTTAATGTTAGTTTGAGATCTCTTTCTAAAAACTGCTGACACATTTTACGAATATCCTCAGCATGTGCTTTACTTCCTTTTACAACTATAACAAAATCATCTGCATAGCGACAGTAAGCAACGGCAGGCTTCCACTGTCGTCCTTTTTGGATAGCAATGTTGCGCTGCCGTTTAATACTATCATTCCAATACCAACGGTCTTTGCGTGCTTTTTTAGACAAGTTCCTTTTATCCAACCATTGATCAAATTCATTGAGCATTAAATTGGATAATAATGGCGAGATTACTCCGCCTTGGGGAACCCCTCGACTAGCTGCGTTAAATAGACCCTTGTCGATATGTCCTGCTTTGATGAATCGCCACAGCAATGTCAGAAAGCGTTGATCACGTATCCGTTTTTTTACACACTTCATTAACAATCGGTGATGCACCGTATCAAAATAGCTGGACAGATCACCTTCGATCACCCAGCGTCCTGAGGTGTAACCACCGTCTTGTAATTGAATTTTCAGTGTGCGGACTGCATGATGAACACTGCGTTCTGGTCGAAACCCATAAGACAAGCGATGAAAGTCGCTTTCCCAGATAGGGTCCATAACCATCAACATAGCACGCTGCACAATTCGGTCTCGTAATGTCGGAATTCCTAGCGGTCTTTGTTTGCCGTTAGCTTTGGGAATATAAACTCGCTTGGCTGGTTGTGGTTGATAGCTCCCTGCTAGTAGCTCAGAACTTATCAATGCCAACTCTTTTAGGAGGTTTCCCTCCATTACCTGCTTGTTTACTCCATCAACTCCTGCTGTTCTAGCACCTGATGATGCTAGCGTGACACGAGCCGCCTCTTGCAACCATGACCGGTTTGCAATCATCCTTAGTAATCGATCAAACTTTCGCTCGCGATTTTCTAAAGACCACTTTGCTAATTTGTTTTGCATTTCTCTGATTATCATAGGTCTTCACCTCTTTATAGGCAGGTAATCTGCCAAACAAATCACTTAAACTGCCTTCCTTCGCCATGTAACAGGTTCTCCCTGTCTCAGACTACTACGAAAGCTCCGCCAGCTTATTGATCATTGGGGTCGCATTCCCTTATCATTTCAATAAACCTTCCCCATTCCACATGCTGGACTCAAGTGTACTGGTTAGGTTGCCGATCGCATTCTTTAACCTTGCGCTCTGCAAGTTGTATCAAGCATCATGAGCTAGTCATGCTCTCTTCATGATACCCTTCCAGCATCCTACATTTATGCTAGAATTTGGGTGAAAGAATCATACATCTATTCTTTCACCAGCTTGAATATCACCTATTAGATCGTGTAGGTGATGGCGACGTTTCAGCCCATAGATACGATTTAATCGGTTCGTGTTCCTCAACCTTCCAATACTCAGCCTAGAGATGCATCTTGGCGTAACGACCTCGCCTCACATCCCGTTTCCCACGGGCTCCGTCACTCTGCTAATGCACAGCAGATCACCGCCGCTTCGGCTCACACAATCCTCATGACAGGATTCAGGCACTCATTTTTTTTTACTCCTTAGTTTGATGAGCGCATTCCAAACATGCTCAAGCTTCGGCAGCTTCTTCCTTGATGCCTCCAAAGGCTGGGCGCACTATATGTAATATCAGAACACCAAACCTGATTAGGATAATATACACAAACATCATCCAGCAAGTATGGGTAGATTTTATGTTCCTGACGGCTTTTTGCGCTGGTATTTGGCTTTGGGTAAATTGCTCTTAATCCCATTCTCGCCATTAAATACCGCACTTGGTCTCGCGTGACATCATGCCCTTGTCTAGCTAGCCACCTCATAATCCTTCGAGAACCTTCCTGTGGATGCAAGGTGTAACGCTCATCTATCAGTCTCATTAGCTGCTCAGCATCTTCGCTGACAGGTTTGTATTGATAGTAGTACGATGATCGAGATAACCCAAGTAGCTCACATTGCCTAGCAACTGAAATCTTATGATGTGTAGGATCAATTAGCATTTTCTTCCCCCTACAATTCAAAGTTAGATTTTTTTTTCAACCAGTCAAGCTCTACCTTAAGCCTGCCGATTTCCTCGTATAACTTTGCTTGCTCTTTTTGGTCATGCGCTGCTTGTTTATCAGGCGACAACTTGCCACTGAATATCAGCTTGATAGCTTCTACTGCCTGTTTCTTCCATGTCGTAATTTGCGTAGCATGTATTTCATATTTGCCACTAATTTGGGCCTGCGTCAGCTCTCCTCTAATTGTCGCAAGTGCAACTTCAGTTTTGAATACGGCGCTGTGCTGTTTTTTCTTTTTCATGTCGTCTCCTTTTTTCCATGGAGACACCTAGTTTACCCTCTATCTATCCTGTCCGAAAAAACCCGACCACTATACTTTTATATTTGTAACTCTTTTATTCAATACAGCTTCTTTTGCCATTAACAGCTCAACAGTTTGCAATGATACAAGTGCGCCAATTTCAATAGTTTGGACAGCAGTATTCGACGACAATTATCTTTTCCGGTTGGCGACAATTAGCTTTGCAAGTTGCATAGCAGTTGGGTCAGCCTAAACTACCAGGATCAAAATTAATCAGTATTAGCTGAGGATAGGAATGCCTGGAAAACAAATCACCCCTAAACAGGAGAAGATATATATGGATAATCGCCGCAAGCACAGCCAAGAAGTATCAGCTGCAAAAGCAGGATTCAGTGAGCGTAGTGGACACGACATAGAAACAGGCAAGCGCAAACTTAAAAAACATGTATGGCGAACAAGAGAAGATTTTTTCGCTGGAGTGTGGGACAGCAAGGTTGTTCCGATGTTAAAGACCAACGAGAATATTGCACCACTAACCATATTGGAGAACTTGCAAGATGTTTATGGCGAGGGACACTACCCCGATAATAAACTAAGAACTTTGCAGAGAAGAGTTCGGCAGTGGAAGGCATTAGAAGGAAAAGGCAAAGACGCGATGATCCAACAAAGGCACGAGCCTGGCAGGCAAGGGTTTTCTGATTTCACAAAGCTCAAGAATATTACGATCACAATCCAAAACAAGCCATTTGCTCATTTGTTGTACCACTTCAGGTTAGCCTTTTCCAAGTGGAGTGATATGACGGTCACATGTGGAGGAGAAAGTTATACAGCACTAGCTGAAGGACTGACGGCAGCACTATATAAGCTTGGTGGAGTGGTTGAGGATCATCGTACTGACAGCTTATCCGCGGCATTCAAGAACTGTAGCAAAAATGAGAAAGAAGACATGACCAGCCGCTATAAGCAGCTATGCGAAGATTTTGGGATGAAGGCGAGTCGCAATAATCTTGGCGTCAGTCATGAAAATGGTTGTGTTGAGTCTCCTCATGGTCATCTTAAGCGACGAATAGAACAAGCTTTACTGCTCAGAGGATCTAATGATTTTGAGTCAGTGGAAGCATACCAACTGTTCATCAATAAAGTAGTGACAAAACATAACCGACGCAATGCTAAAGATGTTGAAATAGAAAAACAACACCTCAAGCCACTACCTGAGTTTAAGGGGATTGATTTTACAGAGATGGTAGTACGCGTCAGCACACATAGTACGCTAAATGTGAAAGGATCAACATACGTAGTGCCATCTAGGCTGATGGGGCATAACTTACGAGTACATCTATATGATAAAAGACTCGAATGTTATTTAGGTAATATTAAGGTGATCACTTTGGATAGGGTCTACAAAAAAGTAGGAGAAGCACGAGGATACAATGTAGATTATCGTCATATCGCAAGCAGTTTGAAGAAGAAGCCACAGTCTTTTCGTTATTCGGTGTTACGAGATCACATTTTGCCTAATAATTTATACCGATCATTATGGAAAGCCATTGATGAGCAAATGGAGTCACGAGAAGCCTGCAAGATGATCGTTGGCATTCTAAGTATCGCAGCTGAATATGATTGTGAACAAGCTCTTGGGGATTATCTGTCCGAAAATATTCATAATATTGGCAAAATGAAGTTGACACAGTTGCAAGATCGATACGGTAGCGGTAATCAAGAAGCACCTAAGGTTGAAGTGGATCAGCATGATTTAAGTGGTTATGATCACCTGCTATCCTCACGGCAAATATCTGCTAATGGCAGTAATTGCACATATGCGGAGGCATCTTGATGGCCAGAGTAGAAAGTTTACCATTGCTGTTGAAGCAGTTGAATTTAAAGACGTCAGCTATCCGCTGGAAAGAACAAGAGGACTTCGCTCAAAAAAACAACTTACGTCATTCAGAGTACTTGGCAAACTTAGCTGAGTTGGAGGTTAATGAACGCTTTAGGTTAAAGCAAAATAGAATGGTAAAAAATTCAAAGTTACCATCTGGGAAAACGCTGGCAACTTTTGACTTCAGTAAAGTACCATCCATTAGTAAGCAACATGTTATGGCATTAGCTACTGATACAGCATGGGTAAAAAAGTGTGAGAACATAATGTTCTTCGGCGCTAGTGGTGTTGGTAAAACACACTTAGCTTCCGCTATTGCATACTCACTCATCCAAGAAGGTGTTAAGTGTTTGTTCACACAGACGACCAATTTGGTTCAATCCTTGCAAAAAGCTAGGCATGATCTGAAGCTAAGCGATATGCTCAATAAGTTGAGTCGCTACCCTGTGTTGATTTTAGATGACATAGGTTATGTGAAGAAAGATGAGATGGAAACCAGCGTGCTATTTGAGTTAATTGCTGATCGTTATGAAACAGGCAGTTTAATTATCACGGCCAACCATCCATTCTCGGAATGGGATAAGATATTCCCTGACAACATGATGGCGGTAGCCGCTATTGATCGACTGGTTCATCATGCTAGTGTATTTAAAATAGAAGAAGAAAGTTACAGAAAGAGTAATGCTGGCAGCATCACAAACTCTTGATGATTTTCGTTCACTTAATTCATTTAAACGGGTAAAGAATACGAAGGTTTTCTTTACCTGTTTTTATCACTCCAAACTCAAACACACGAAAGCGGGTTGTCGCAGTAGATAAATATTGTAAAGAAATTAAAGTTCAGTATTATGCCATCTCTAAAGACTTAATTAACTTTTGAGAGACAAGCATGAATATTGGATATGCTCGAGTGTCAACTTACGAACAAAATTTGGACTTGCAAATAGATGCTTTGGAAAAAGCTGGGTGTAAAACGATCATTACTGATGAAGTCAGTGGATCAGTTGCTGATAGGTCAGGGTTACAAGAGCTCAACACTCGACTTAGATCAGGTGATACATTAGTGGTGTGGCGATTGGATCGACTTGGCAGAACATTACGACACTTGATTGAATGGGTTCATGAATTAGAGCAAAAGAAAGTTGGATTTAAAAGCTTGCAAGAATCCATCGATACCACAAACTCTTCGGGTAAGTTAATCTTTCATATATTTGGTGCGCTATCTGAGTTTGAAAGAAACTTGATACGCGAACGCACCAACGCTGGATTACAAGCTGCCAGAGCAAGAGGTCGTCAAGGAGGTAGGCCTAAAAAGCTTGGAACGGATAAGCATCAACTTGTAGTCGACTTGTATAATGCGAAGAAGCATTCTGTCCAACAAATCTGCCAAATGGCTGGTATCAGCAAACCAACTTTATATAAATACTTGAGAGATCACAAACAGGCGGATTTATGATTAAATCAACGACTCTAAGGTTTTTAGTGTCAGCATGTGCTACTTTCATGCTCTGGCAACTAGCTTTTGCAAGCAGTAAGTCATCATTGCAGAGAACGAAAAATGGTGTGTTAGAAGTGGTTATGTTATCCACCAAGCCCAGCTACACCAGCAAGCAAGTTATCAAAAGAGCTGCATCGGTTAGCACTATCCTAAAATCTTATCCAGGTTTTATATCGAGGAGGTTTTCTAAAAACACAGCAGAGAAAAATCAATGGATCGATATTGTACACTGGGATTCACTTCATGATGCACTGGTAGCCGCTAATAACATCGTTAAAGTAGCTCAAATGAAAAAGTTCATTTCAGTGATAAAGACCTATAAAATGTATCATTTCCAAATTAAGCTGAATACGGCACATGAATGCCCAATAAAAAATAATCGGCTAATCAATAACCTGCAAAGTTAATTGTCGTCAACTTGCAAAGATAATTGACGCGAGACAGATTATCATAGGTCTTCACCTCTTTATAGGCAGGTAATCTGCCAAACAAATCACTTAAACTGCCTTCCTTCGCCATGTAACAGGTTCTCCCTGTCTCAGACTACTACGAAAGCTCCGCCAGCTTATTGATCATTGGGGTCGCATTCCCTTATCATTTCAATAAACCTTCCCCATTCCACATGCTGGACTCAAGTGTACTGGTTAGGTTGCCGATCGCATTCTTTAACCTTGCGCTCTGCAAGTTGTATCAAGCATCATGAGCTAGTCATGCTCTCTTCATGATACCCTTCCAGCATCCTACATTTATGCTAGAATTTGGGTGAAAGAATCATACATCTATTCTTTCACCAGCTTGAATATCACCTATTAGATCGTGTAGGTGATGGCGACGTTTCAGCCCATAGATACGATTTAATCGGTTCGTGTTCCTCAACCTTCCAATACTCAGCCTAGAGATGCATCTTGGCGTAACGACCTCGCCTCACATCCCGTTTCCCACGGGCTCCGTCACTCTGCTAATGCACAGCAGATCACCGCCGCTTCGGCTCACACAATCCTCATGACAGGATTCAGGCACTCATTTTTTTTTACTCCTTAGTTTGATGAGCGCATTCCAAACATGCTCAAGCTTCGGCAGCTTCTTCCTTGATGCCTCCAAAGGCTGGGCGCACTATTCGACCACATGACCTATTCTGCAAAACAACCATGCAGAATATTCCTGCTGCTGTTGATTTTTTGAAACATCATTTGCCCGCTGAATTTAGATCTCGCATTGATTTCAGTGAGATCGGCATCGAATCAACTAATCTTGTGACTGCTGAATTACGAGAGTTTCATACTGACGTTGTTTATAGCTGTAAAATTGATGGGAGAACAGGCTATGTTCTCACACTAGTGGAGCATCAAAGCACTCCTGACAAAATGATGGCTTTTAGAAAATTACAGTACAACGTCCTCCTCATGGATAATCATCTCAAAAAAGGGAATAAAAAATTACCTGTGATCTTCAACCTCTGTCTGTACAATGGCACGGATTCACCTTACCCCGAATCCACTTGCTTATTTGAATGTTTTGATCATGTTGAATTAGCCAAACAAGTCTTATTTTCACCATTTACATTGATTGACCTCACCATCATACCCGATGATGAAATCAAACAACATGGCTTAGCTTCCACCATGGAAATGCTTCTAAAGCATGCTCGATTAAGAGACATGAGGTCAGCTATCACATCACTTATTAAAGATCATTTGATCCAAGATGCCATTGAAAAATTAGGTGAAAATTACCTCAAATCTGTGCTAACATACATGTTATCGGTAGGTGAGGATAAAAAAGACAATAGGGAAGCTGCCAAGGAAATTCTTGATAATCTTACCCATGCCTTACCTGAACAGGAGAATTTAATTATGACTTTTGCACAAACTATGACTTATGACGCCAAACAAGAAGGTATGCAACAAGGCAGGCAGCAGGGTATTGACACTATGTTTGAAGCATTAAAAAAGCAAGGTGTTGACCCATCATTATTGGCACAAGCCAAAAATGACGCTTTAAAATAAGATTAATTATTAGGAATATTGCAAACATGAGCGAACCAAAAACAAAGATTTTCGTTGGTAGCCTAAGCTTTGATGTAAGAAGCAATCATTTGGAAGATCATTTTTCACAATACGGCAAAGTGGTTGATGCAATTGCACTGATGGAGAAAGACAACCCTAATCGAGCTAGAGGATTTGGCTTTGTGACATTTGCAGAGGAATCTTCAGCTCAAAATGCAGTGAACGGATCAAACGGTAAAGAACTAGAAGGTCGTGCAATGAAAGTTTCCATTGCAGAGAATAAGCCTAAAAGAAACAATAGCTGGTAGGAAATATTAGCAAAACCGTCATTTTATCATGCTGTTACCAAAAGTCCGGTAATACAGATTACCGAACTTTTCTTTTGGTGGTTACTAATGCTTTCCCGACCTGTATAGTCAAAGGATGCCCTGCTCCATAACCTGAATAACTGCTCAATATATCATGAGAAGCTTTCAACATTGTTATCCCTTCTGAGATATTTCCTGAATTAACTTTCATAACTGCGTAATTATAGAAAGTTAAAGCAATTTCAGGATGTTGTTCATTTCCTTTGTAAAACTTTCTTTGTCTGAATAATACACAATTGTACAGACTTTTAGCCTTATCAAAATCTTTTTCAAAAGTATACATATTTGCTAAATCTCGCAATATTTCTGTTATAAAAAAGTGATTCTCCCCATACAAAGAAACAAATATACTTTTGGCCTTATTTAAAAAAAACTCCTTGGATTTATTGTCGCCAAACTGACCGCGTGCATTTCCTAAATGATGCATGGCAATAGCTGCTGAAGCACCATTCATTGCTTTGTTCTTTTCATATATTTTTAAAGCTCGATACGCATATTGCGATTTAAGATCATGTCTTCCTACATAACCATAGGCACGTGCTAAATTAGAAAGCACCCCTGCTACTTCAATACTAAACTCATCAGTATGATGCAGAAAAAATTGTAGCGCTTTTTCTTGCAAGGAAATTTGATAAGGGTACTTCCCTATCTTTCCATAAGCATTGCCTAAATTGTCCCATACTCTTGCAAAACAATCGACAACTTCCACCTCTCCTCTATTAGTTTCAAATATTTCAAGCGCCTCTTCTAGTAATGATATTTTAATTGTATCTTCTCCTATATCCCCATGTGCATTTGCTAAATTTACTAGAACATCAGCAAGAAGATAGTGACTACTCCCAAATATAGTTTCAAACATAAGTTTAACTTTATTAAACCAATATATTTGCTTAAAAGGCTCGTTCAATAACCTATACGCATGTCCTAATAAATTTATAAACAATGCACTATTTTCTTTTTCAGATTTTACTGTCGTTTGAACAAGCATTTTTTGTAAATGATAATGCCATAAATAGTCAATATGAGGTATCAACTCAAATATCAAACTTACCGAATTAGGAGTTTCTGCTTTTGTATCAAAAACATCAATAATTATTCTTGCACATAAAAAAACACATTCCTTTGCATCCTCTATACTCATGTCAAGCTGTATAATTTCTTGCAGCAATCGATGAAATTTAAACTGCTCTTGTTTTGTATTATTGATGCACTGCACTAAACTATATCTTCTCAACTCATTTAATAATTCACGAACTTGTATGAGAGAAATAGGCATACTCTTCAATCCGATTTCATCAATCAAGACTTTCAAGATATTATTTGAATTAAAATATACTAACCTTGCTATAAGCTGTATTGCCAAAAAACTAAGTTTCCCTGCTGATATTTTCCACGTAGTATAGACTGCCTCTCTATAAGGGTCAGGATAAGGCAATTGTCTTGTCAAAAATTCTTTCTGCGATTCTCTAGTGCTTGTATAAAGTTCAAGATATTCTTCAATACTTGACTCTTGCATCTGTTCTATACTGGCCACTGCTTGCGCTAATGCTAATGGGAAATAGTGCAAAGTATGTGCAAGTCGATGGCATTGATCTACCGATGTTTCTGATCCTAATCTTGATTGGATATATTGTATTGCTTCCCGCGGACTAAACCCATGCAGTGCTAAATGTCTATCAGGATAAAGTTGCTGCTCACTTTGGTCTCTCGTTGTAATCAGCCAATGTAAGGTTTTATCTGTTTGTGAACAGTCTAATTGCTCAGGCATAAAATTAAGTGCTTCTACTACCTGTCTTTCCTGTTGTGCTGCTATCGAAGGTAAAGTATAACCACTGCTACTCTCATCATCATCCATCTCAACATGAGCTGATGCTCCAGCAGACAATGAGACTACTGTTTCATCTTGTGACTGAATTATTTGACCTCTCAGCACAGCAAGTTGATCCACATTATCAAAAATAATTAATACTTTTGAATAAGCTGCTTGTGTATATAAGTATTTGTAGACGGCTTTTATAATGCTTTGGTTCGTAAAGTATTTTTCCTTGAGATGCTTTATATCTGCTCCTAACTTAAATGTCAGCGCAAGATCCATCATCTCTAACATTAGTTGATCGGCATTGTTAGCATTTAACCAAATAACATAATCATAACGTCTAGCATGTAGCATACGGTGTGCATACTCTAAAGCCAAACTGGTTTTTCCTACTCCTCCTAAACCACTGACTTGATGTTCTCGAAACTCTTTGGCTTCTCCAATGATACTGCCAGCATATTGTGTCAAGCTTAGTTCAAGTTTCATTAACTGCCCTATTCTCCCTGTAAAGGTTGGAATTCTGCATGGCAAATGGTAATGCCTTTGGTGCTGATAATCTGGGGTAGTTTCATGAAAATTGGTATCTTGTTGCCCAACAACGACATTAACTTGATCAACATCTGGGTGTGCTACTAATCCAGCCCCTTGTGTCGTTGTTGGTGTCTGTTGTGTTTCTTCAGGTGCTGGCATTCCTCAACCTCCTATTCCATTAAGTCTCATTGCTACTTGTAATATTCTTTGGTAACTAGTGCTATGTAGAGACTCATCTCCCATACTTGTTACCTCTTGTGATAATGCTGAACTTTGTTCTTGAAAAAAACGCAAATATTCTTGTACGCTATGGATGAATCTTCTTCTTAAGCTAGTAACCGCTAATTCCAGTGCTTTTGGATATCCTTCTAATATTTCTGCCAGTTGCTGCCGTTCGCTTTCATTAATTTCAGGCAAGTAATGTCGCAAATAAGCTAGGCTATCCATTTGTGAAAATGGCACTAGATCAATATGTTGATCAACTGGTTTTGCTTGTACACTTTGATCAGGTGTTGTAATAATCCAATCCAATCTCTGCCTTGTGTCTACATCATTCAATTCTGTCAGTTGTAAGGGGTCAAAACATAAGTCCGTTGGCTGTGATCGGTAAACATTACCTAAACCACTTATTGCTGGTAAGTTGTCAAAAATAAGCAATGTCTTTCGATAACATGGTTGGGTCGTTATTACTCCATAGAAAGTCTGGATAGTTGCTTGGGTATGAGGATAGTCTCTTTCCTCTCCTCTCATTTGCTGTCTTTCGTGTTCCAATAGGAATTGACGCATGTCTTCTAGCAATGTCCTAGAATTACTTGCATCTAGCCATATAATGTAGTCATAGTAATCCTGTTGCTTCATCCAATGTGCATAGGCATGCGCTAAGGTGGTTTTTCCAATACCAGATCTAATCGTAGATGACATGATAATACTAAAACGTGCACGGGTAATTTGTTGGTGAATTGTATTAAGCTCAGTTCCTCTGCCAACATGACAGTGCGTGTAAGCATGAGTTACTTTGAGATTATAATGCTTATCTCCACTGGGCGTATGATATCTAGGAGGCAAGTCGATAATTTCAGTTAGTGTTCCAATTTGCACTGAAGCAACCCTGTGTGGAGATAATGTTGTGGTTGGGTTGTCTCTTCTAACACTTGGAATACTGACTACAGTTCCTGCTGCCATTTGAGAATTAGTAATACCGATTGCCCTAGGGTCAAGTTGATCAACCATTATTGGTATGGGCTGAGTGCTACGTGTTATCGATGAATTCGCAATAGCTTGTTGAATAGTTTCCTGCCTCCCTTCTGTACCACCCGCGTATTGTGTTCCTGCTTGGATAGCTCGATAGCTTCTGTTGATTCGAGCACTACCTATACGGATATCTCCAGCCACTCTTCTTGCCAATGGTGCTCTAGGAAAACTGGCAACTTGTTCACGTAACTGTCTTGCATCTTCCGCTGCTCTTCTAGCATATGCTTCATCCCCTACCACCGCGAAACTTTCATCGATATCTCGATTGCCTATAATCAGACTGCCACCGATTTCTTCTGCATATTCATATTGAGGTAGGTCAGGTGCCGATGAATCGTCTCCAGCTACTCCTATAATGTGAACAGGATTAATAAGTGCTTCTATCGCTTCTTCCATTAGTCGACTAAACACTCTGCTGTGATCTTTTCTGAATCTGAATACATCTTGTGCGTGAGATTGATTTTGATCTATTACCAGTATTCCATTCCAGCGTTGGGTTCTCACCGCAACATCTTTGTAGCTGATGATACCAACCCCTTCTGGACGTACATTATACAGTTCATACTTCATCAGTTGTTCACAGATAAAGGGATGCAGTCTCGGCTCAATCGCTTCTAGTCGTCTCCTGATTTCTGCTTCGTTAATTTGTCTAAGCAAGTAGAGGTGTGCTAATAAGACTCGATGTGCATACTGAAAGTGTCTAAAATCGAGCACATATTCATTGTGCTGAATAATCGCCTCATCGGGTGTTTGATAACTTCTTCTTTGAAAGCCTCCCCGTTGTTCTAGCTCATGCTGTTGTTGCGGTGTTTGATCTTGTTGTAACTGAAGCTGCCCACTTTCAGTATCGTAGCTTGACTGTTGATCGTAATACCGCTGCCTTCTTCCTGCAATGCTCCCATGGTTATGTGTCCAATTATCCATAGGTTGTAATATTTGATAAGGGTTCCTGCCAGAGTCTGAAATCTCTTTTAATGTCGCTACCATAGCTGTCATACCATGTTTTGTCTTCATGCTATGAGGACATGACGGATCACTTCCATGCTCGTCTAGTCTACTTGGCAAGTGATATAACGCTCCCAGATGTCGATGCAGGCTATTAATTAAATTGGGGTACGAGAGAATGCTCATCACATCCCATTGTTTGATAATACTGGGGTTGAGTTGACAAGGAAAGTACCGTTCAACACCTTCCTCACCTCCGGGGCTATCAAATACTGTGGCACTGATGTGTAAAGTTGGAAACCATTGTATAAAATGTGTGTAGTACCAACAGACTGCAAGTTCAGAAAGCCAAGCACCTAATGAGTGCCCTGTCAGTGAAAGTTCTTTTCGCTCTTCGCTTACTTTTCTCAATATGCGAAACAAGAACTTATACAAGCTATTTTCGTGAGTTGTGTGTTGCCCACGTATAATACCGTTTAGATCAGCAATCTTTGCTTTAATACCTTTTGTTCCTCGACTTGCTAACACATAGTGTGTTTGCTCTGGGTTGAGATATAACACCCCAAAGTAGCCACTTTTTCTAATTCCTTGAGTACTATCGTAGCGATCAACTTCTTGCCACTGCATGAGTTCGGCAGGTAAAAAGGCATCGATTGAGCTAGGGTAAACATGATCGCTTAATTGAGCATAAGTTAATAAATCAGGTCTTTCGTCTCTAACTATCTTCATGAATAAATCAACCTCACGGACAATATCCCTAACTGTGATCATCCATGAAGCTAATTCATTCTTTCCCCCGTTGTCCTGTTTAACTTGAGTGGCAAATTAAACAGGTAGTCGAGTCAATATGAAACTTTTATTTCCCAACGTCCCTCATATTCTATTAAGCATTATTATCATTTTCAAGTGATAATTTCTGACTACACTATTGACCAAAATGTGTCTTTAAAATTTGTTTATCATACTCTAATCTCGATTTAGAAAAATCAGAATTAGCATTTATCCTTAGGGGCATAAGGTTTTTGGAGATTTCATGCTTACACCCATTGGGTGCAATGGGCGGTTACGCGATATCCTTTGACAGCACTGGGATTTCGTCACGTTTTGTATTTTCTAAATAGATATTTGGGATCATACTCATGTAGCTTTTGGTTTTGTGTATTATGTTTTCATAGACGGATTTTTTGCACAAAATGCCTGCTCTTGAAAATTCAACTTAAACTCAGCGCTGATCAACTGTCTTCCCTATTCAAGCATACTTTGTTTTTCAGTTCCCCAATCAGTTATCTGCTGTTTCATTTATCCATCCTTTTTTATCATGTGTGCAACGTATAAAACACACATAAGATTGCTCTATCCAACTCGGAAATCACTACTTCCTAAATACAGAATTCAATATTCAGTTTTGTTGTTTCATTCGTTCTTTTCATTTTTTACCCATTTTGATGCACGACCTTTCCCTACTTGTTCCACAGCACCGTTTTCTCTTAATTTATATAATTGTGTTCTAACCTGATCACTTTTCAAATGCTTCAAATGATGACTCAAATCAACAAATTTAAATTCATGCGGCATCTCATCTAACACAGCTCTTTTAACTTGTAACCAGATTGGATTATCTTGACTAACTTTACCCCTAGTTTTTGCCACTGCCGTAGCAATTGCATCATTCGTAGGATCGCTCAACTTTTTCAGCACCCCTTCAAAAAATCTCAGCGACCAATGGTTACCTTGTTTTCTATTCCCCGCAAATATAATTGGTAGTTTAGGGTGCAAAACGGTTATTTCGGCCAATGCCCTACCCATATGAGCAACCGACGACCATTTACCGATCCTATCACTTGACAAAAAATCGCCATACTGTGCCTCGATCACCAATGCAGCATGTGGGTACATGGATAATTCGGTCAGTTGCTGATGCAAGACTTGTATTTTCCCAATATCTCCTAGCATATTTTCAAAAGTTTTCCTTTCGACAACTGCTTTTATTTCACCGCCGTATAATAATGCATAATCTCCCACTGTCAGATTTTCCCTTTGTGTATTATGCTCGCCAAACTTCCATGGGTATCTTTCATTGCTGTCAATAATGACATCTAAATCTGCATTTTTTGGTTGTAAACTAAGGTTACCCCTTGATTTGTGCTGACTGATCCCTTGCTGTGTTCTAAAGAAGATCTGTTCGTAATCACCTTCTTTGTTTTTATATTGCTTACGCAAAAACAAAAATTCACAACGCTTTCTCATTGAACGATCGAGCAGCACAGTCAGTCTTTTCCCCATACGTTTTACAAATACAACTGGCACTTGTTCGATTACATTATCTTCAACGATCTTTTCTTCAGCATCAGCACGCACACAAAATATATTTCCACTAGATCCTGGCCATTTATCCTGTGACATTAATGTCAGTGACATTTCATTGTTTTCAACAATGCTAATTCTGTATGGAAACCTTTTACTCTCTACTTTCTCCACCATCCACATCGATGTAGTTAGTTCATCTTCCTTGCTTTTAAAAAAGATCTGCTCATATTCACCCGCTTTATCTTTGTAACGTTTTTTAACAAAGCGAAATTCACATTTGCTTTGTGTTTTTCGGTCTAATACCAAAGATAATTTAGTGCCTTTTTCTAACCATCTTGCTGATACAACGTTTACTTTTTCAACGTTTTGGGTCACACTAATGTCTGGTTTTGCTTCAGTTTTAACGCAAAAAATAGATTGATTCTTATTTGCCCAAGCCTGTCCTGCAAATAATGTAATATTTGTTTTCTCTTTGTACGTAATCGATATCCTATATGGATATTTTTCGCTATCTGTTTTATCTATTTGCCACATGTCTATACAAACTCACTTATTTCAATCAGCCAATGGCTTAAATAATTGATTCAAATCTCCTTGCGTCAATTTAAGCTTGGTCTCTGCTCCGCTATCTAAAACACTATCAATAATGGCACTCTTTTTCTCTTGCATCTCTAATATACGCTCTTCGACTGTGCCTTTAGCAATCATTTTGTATACAAAAACAGGGTTTTTCTGACCAATCCTGTGCGCTCGACCTGTTGCTTGCTGCTCTGCTGCAGGATTCCACCATGGATCGTAGTGAATTACTGTGTCCGCTGCTGTTAAATTCAACCCAACACCTCCTGCTTTCAAACTAATTAGAAATAGGGCTACTTCTTTGTTTTGAAATTGGTTAATAGGGATTTTTCTATCAACTGTCGAACCGATTAATTTAGCATAAGCAATCTTATTCTGTTTCAACCGCTCTTCAATTAAGCTCAGCATTGATGTAAAGCTTGAGAAGATTAATACTCGCCTACCTTCTTCCAACAAATTTGGTAAGAATTCCATCAAATCATCTAGCTTTGCGGACTCTTTAACTGATTTTGCCTGACTTAATTTGAGTAAAGGTGGCGCACAGCAGATTTGTCGTAATTTAAGCAGTGCATCTAATATAATAATTTGACTGCGATTCATTCCTTGGGCATCAATCGCTTTTCGAATTTTATCCTCCATTGCCAAACGCACGCTTTCATATAGATCACGTTGACTATCTGCCAATTCAATACTTCTGACTATTTCAGTCTTGTCAGGCAAGTCTTGAACGACCTCTCCTTTTTTTCGCCTTAACAAAAATGGTTTAATCCGCTGAACAAGTTGTTTATGACGACCTTTATCATTATTCTTTTCAATGGGTGTTCTAAATAATCGTTTAAACTGTACGGAAGTTCCTAATAGCCCTGGTAATAAAAAATTAAACAATGACCATAATTCACCTAAATGATTCTCCATTGGAGTTCCCGTCAGACATAATCGATGCTTTGCCTTCAACTGCAAAATAATTTGTGTCATTTTGGCTTGCGCATTTTTTATTTGTTGCGCCTCATCTAAAATTAAATACTTAAACTCATGTGCTAACAGTTTTTTCTTATCTCTGACAACTAATGGATAAGTGGTTAACACAATGTCATAACGATTGATTTGATCAAATAAGTCATGTCTTTTTGCACCATGCAATACCAGTACTGATAAGCTAGGTGCAAATTTCTCTGCTTCATTCACCCAATTAGTCATCAGACTGGTTGGGGCAATAAGTAAAGATGGTTTTTTCAATCGCTTTTTTTCTTTCTCTACACACAAATGTGCTAAAGTTTGCACAGTTTTTCCTAGCCCCATATCATCAGCCAATATTCCATTGAGTTCAAACTCTCTGAGGAATTGTAACCAATTCAATCCATCTTGCTGATATTCTCGTAAGGTTGCTTTAAAAATCTTGGCCGGCTCTACTGTCTTAACTTCCTTGAAATTTGCCAATCGTTTACTAAATGCTTTGAGCTTACTAGATCCCAGCCATCTTAAATTTGTTGCCCCAACTGCTTTTGATATTTCCTGCAATAGACCTGCTTTTGCACGTGATAGTTTTAATAACCCGTTTTCATCCAATGGTCTTTCTTCAAATAATTCACATAGTATCAGCAAAATATTCTTGATTCGTGGGAATGGTACTTTTAAATACTCTCCATTATCCATCCTTAATTCACAGCTATGTGTATCTGGTAATGCTTTAATATCTGCAGGTGACATACTTTTGAATTGCGTTTGAATTTGCTCTAATAGCAATGGCAATATATTCACGGTCTTGCCATTAAGCATGACACCAATACTCACCCCAAACCAGTCAATGCCGCTGCTGTTTTCTTCTAAGTTGGTATACCACTGGTCTGTTTCATGCACAATTCTTGCAGGAAAGGTAGCTTCTAAATTAATTTGCCACCCTGATGATGTTGCTAGAGACTGCAAGTTGGATAACTTTTCTGCAATCATTGATTCTTCCTCATCATCAGAATCAGCGATCAAAAAAGAAAACGCCAGCATAGCATTTTCAGGCTTCAACTCCATGCGCATGGTGACTGGGTCTAGCCCACTGCTACTGAGGATGTCGATACACTTTTTCTCGAACTTGATATCTCTCTCGATTAAGTGCAACTGTTGATTCTCATAATGCTCAATGACTTCTTCAGGATCTGCTAGGGTCACTGTATGCTGCTTATAGTGAAATCTGCACTCGGCTAATGCTAGAATACCATCCGTACCTTCTTCCCAATTATCCTCCTCATAATAATCCGTCTCATCCCAAAAATTTGCTGATACTGTGCCAGCATCATGCCCATAAAGTCTTAATTCAACCACGGGTTTTATTTGTTCTTTTTTCTTTGGAATGATGATTTCTTTTAACTGAGGCAAACCAGCCATGTTGGGGAAAATCTTCTTTAAATCATCCTGTACTTGATTTACGTCGGTTGCTTTAACACTTGGCATAGATTTTAAACCAATTAAAGCATTTGCTGGTAACTCACTATCTATCACCCCTAATGTTTTCGTTTGCGTATCACAATACCATACTGGATTAGTTGGTAGCAGATGAATGCTTTGTTGGTCAGCCCTATCAGGCAATTGAAAAATTAAATGTTGTTCTCCTGATTGATTTATCTCCCACTCTATTGCCAATACATTTCTTTCACCCAAACTCAACGGCTCTTTAGCAGTATTTTCCCAGTATACTCTTCCAGTGTGCAGCAACGACTCAAGCAGAGCATTACAATCTTTTAACTCAAAATCGAACTCACTGCGTTTTAAGGTTAAGTCTTCTTGTAATGCATATAAATTATTCAACACATCCTTATCATCTTGACGGATTAATTTCTCTGCTTTTGCCGCGTAATAAGGATCCATTGATAAGGATTTTGACTTGCCATACCCTCCCTTTTTTAATTTCCTAGCACTTTCCATCGTCACTTTTAAGCGGAATCCATCTAAACTGGTACTCAATAAGTAAACGATTGATTCTTCCTCTACCAAACTTCTCTCAGGTTTGGTGGTTGAAAATTGCGACATCTTTTCTGCCCATTTATTTAATGGTTCAACAGAAGTGTCTTGAGATTTTGACTGCCGCTTAAGCAACTCATAGGCTGATAAACTAGCATACATGGGTTTTCGATAAGCACACTGCTCTAAAGCTTGCAGTAACAAAGCAGCGGCATGCGTACAACTTTTTGCTCCTCGACAAGTACAACTACACACTAGGTCGATTTCATTCTCTATCGGATCAAAAACAACTTTAACCTGTACATTTTTCTCTCCCCTGTCTAGGACAGAGCCTTTAATAATCTGTACACTGGTTTTATTATCAAATGCAGTCACCTGATGTTGCAATACCCTTCCAGACATAAAAAGATCAGTGGCATAGTGCAACACATAATTCTTAAACTCATAGGTGATATCTTCTGGGGTGAATATTATCATGGCATTAGATGAGTCTTTTTGTGTCTGGCTAGACGACCCACCTCCTTGAATTAAAGTTAGCCCTCTTTTACTATTACTCATCTGTTGATTCCTGTGTGTTATGATCATTCATACAAGCTTCATAATAATGATACGCAGGTTCTTCATAGGGGTGTACTTCTCTCAATGCTGACAAGACGTGGTTCAAATATTGTGATTGACACATAGTCTCAACACGATACTCGTTCACCGTTTCTACAACTCCTTTTGTGCCAATATATGGCTGACTATTCTCCACTGGACGAAACTGTCCTTCTCCTATGGTTTGCCACGAGCAATTGTCATAGTTCTGATAACGTCCTGCTCCTGCAAGAAAGATCGCATCTTTCACTATATTGAGATGCGACTCAGGCACATAAAAGACCAATTGATACATACAATCCATTACCATGATAGCTGAATAACCTAGTGTGGCTAAATTCAATAATCCTCATTATAATCATCACACCCTATTATGAAAAGAACATAAATGGTAACGACTGATATCACTTCTAAAACTCGTTGTTTTAGTCATGGCAAAGACTTTTATGCGCTCTATCATGATGACCAGCGTTTATTTGAAATGCTAATTTTAGAAGGGGCGCAAGCAGGATTAAGTTGGGAAACCGTGTTAAAAAAGCGTGAGGGCTACCAGCAAGCATTTTATCATTTTGATGTGCAAAAAGTTGCAACCATGACGGATGAGCAACTAGAACAACAACTCAACAATCCTGCCATCATTCGTAATCGTCTCAAAATTTACTCAGCACGAAAAAATGCTCAAGTGTTTATTACAATCCAACAAGAGTGTGGTTCATTTTCTCAATATTTATGGGCGTTTGTGAATCATGTCCCGATTATTAACCATAGGCAGTCATTTGATGAGATGCCAGTCAGAACACCCATTAGCGATGCTATTTCAAAAGACTTAAAGAAGCGAGGCATGTCTTTTGTTGGCTCAACGATCATTTACGCCTATATGCAAGCTGTTGGTCTAGTGAATGATCACCTGAAAACTTGCTGGCTGTATCACCGAGATAGATAATATGACAACATTGCATGACAACCTAAAGAAGCACTTTGGGTTTGATGATTTTCGAGCAGGACAGGAAGAGGTCATCACTCATTTATTAGCTGGTCACTCCACTGTCGCAGTGTTTCCAACAGGGGCAGGGAAATCACTCTGCTATCAATTACCTGCTTTACAGCTTACTGGGTTAACTTTAGTGGTTTCACCATTAATCGCTTTAATGAAAGATCAAATTGATGCCTTACATCGTCTTGGCATTGCAGCGGAACGCTTAGATTTAACGCTCACTGCTGAAGAATATCTACAAATTGTTGATAAAATACGGCAACAACAATTACGTATTTTATATGTGTCTCCCGAGCGATTTAATAATGAAAGATTCCGTACTTTAATACAACGTGAAAAAATTGCTCTGTTTGTCGTTGATGAAGCCCATTGTGTTTCTGAGTGGGGTCATAATTTCCGACCAGATTATTTGAAACTCCCTGCTTTTGCTAAACAGTATCGTGCAGAACGCGTGTTAGCATTAACGGCCACTGCAACTGAAAGTGTTTTAGATGATATTTGCACTGCCTTTGAAATAAAAAAAGAACACACCGTCAATACAGGATTCTATCGCCCAAACTTACATTTAGATGTGATTAATACATGGGGGTTGGATCGTGATGTCATTTTATTACAAAAGATCAAATCACGCGATAAATCTTCAACGATTGTCTATGTCACCTTGCAGAAAACTGCAATGGAGATTGCTGCTAAATTACGTGCCGCTGGATGTAATGCTCAAGCTTATCATGCAGGTATGAAAGATGATCAACGCTCTCAGATTCAAGAATGGTTCATGTCTGAGCATGATGGTATTGTTGTTGCCACTATCGCTTTCGGTATGGGTATTGATAAAGCCAACATTCGTTATGTCTATCATTATAATCTGCCCAAATCATTGGAGAATTATGCACAAGAAATTGGGCGTGCTGGTCGAGACGGATTAATCTCTACTTGTACTATGCTAGTCAATACCAATGATCTCAGTGTGTTGGAGAATTTTATCCATGGAGACACACCAACTTTAACAGCCATTGAAACCATGTTGAACACGGTCTTTTCAATGCCTGAGCCATTTGAAATTAGTCTACATAGTCTGTCCAAAAAAAGTGATATTAGAATATTAGTCATCAAAACTTTACTGGCTTACCTAGAACTGGATGGATTCTTGTCCGAGGGAACTGCCTTTTATGCATCTTATCAATTTAGACCATTGCTACCTTCAGCAAAGATTTTAGAGAAATTTGATGAGCGCAGAAAACTATTAATCAGTAATGTATTTAAGCAAGCTACCAAAGGACGCACTTGGTTCAAGTTAGATATTGATCAAACCTCTGTTGTCTTAAATGTACCTAGAACACAAATCATTAAGATGCTTGATTACCTACACCAAAACCACATGCTCGAAGTGCAAGCTTCAGGGGTATTGAATCGTTATCGATGTCTCAAACGCCCAGAAAATATTCATGCATTAAGCCAAATCTTGCATGAGCGCATGTTAGATCGTGAAATGCGTGACTTAGAACGCCTTCATGAGGTTCTCGATTTGGTTCAAGTTGATGGTTGCCAAGTTATGATGCTGGCTGCACATTTTAATGACCATCTAACAGAAAACTGTGGGCATTGTTCATGGTGCATCAATCAAAAACCTATCAGCATCTCTCTCAAAAACGCTACGTGTGTTATCAATGACGTCCTTGAAAAACAATTAACCACGTTACTTAGTGAACATGAGGAATTATCTCAAGATGCTGAAAGTATTGTGCGCGTCTTATGTGGCATTACTTCTCCAAGAATTACTCAACTGAAGTTAAAAAATCACTCATTGTTTGGCATCATGGAGTCCTCTCCATTTAATCAAGTTCGTATTGCTGTTCAACAATGGGCAAACACGTTCATGAATTCGAATATTTAAAATAGCGCGCAAATGCGCTCATCCAACTTGGTCAATCGGTTGTTTTGTTTTACATTACGCACGCACATTGCGATTGCTTTTGGCTCTCCAATCAAAATCACAAGTTTCTTACCTCTAGTCACTCCTGTGTATAATAAATTACGCTGTAATAACATAAAATGCTGCATCGCAAGTGGAATAATAACGACTGGATACTCAGAGCCTTGTGACTTATGAATTGAGGTCGCATAGGCAAGACTCAACTCATCTAGTTCATCAAAATTATAAATAATGAGCTGATTATCAAATAACACGCTCACCTCAGCTTCTTCCTGATCCACTGCTCGTATGATTCCTAAATCACCGTTGAATACTTCTTTGTCATAATTATTGGTTGTCTGAATAACCTTATCCCCCACACCAAATGTCCAGCCAAACTTAGTGATGCTTGATAGCGGTGTTGGATTAAGCAGTTTTTGCATTTCAATATTTAAAGATGTTACCCCAAGACCACCTCGATTCATGGGTGTTAAGATTTGAATATCACTGATTGGATTAAGTTGGAACTTGGCAGGAATGCGTTGACTCACTAATATTGCTAATTTCTTGTGGATCTCTTCAATATTTTCAGCATGCATGACATAGAAATCAGTTTCCGTTCCTTTTTCTGATTTGAAAGGTGTTTTTCCTTCATTAATTCTATGCGCATTGACTATAATTTGTGAGGAAGCTGCTTGTCGGAATATTTTCGTTAAGCGTGCCGTGGCTACTTTTTCTGAAGCAATAATATCCGCTAAGACTTTACCCGAACCAACGGAAGGCAATTGGTCAATATCACCAACAATTAAAATAGCTGCCCGATCAGGCAATGCTTTTAATAAACTATTCATCAATAAAACGTCTACCATGGAGGCTTCATCAACGACCAATAAGTCAGTATCTAGTGGGTTGTCTTCATCATGATTAAACCCTCCTTGTTGTGGATTGAAATCAAGTAGTCTGTGGATTGTTTTTGCAGGTATGTTCGTGCTTTCAGACAAACGCTTTGCAGCTCTACCTGTAGGCGCACATAGCATGACTGTCGCTTTTTTAGCACGAATAATTTTTATAATACTGTTAACTACCGTTGTTTTCCCAACGCCTGGTCCGCCAGTGATACATGAGACTTTGCTGCTAACTGCTAGTTTTACAGCCTCTTGCTGAGAAGCTGATAACTCCAGTTGTGTTTTTTCTTTCACCCATGCCAATGCTGTCTCAAAATCAATGTTTTTCCATTGCACATCAAACTTCATTAAACGAGCGATGTGTTTTGCAACACCAACTTCAGCACGATACAGCCAACTATTGTAGACACAAGGTTTATCATCAATCATGTCTGCAACCAATCGATCTTCACAAATTTCTTCTGTGATTGCTTCTTGAATAGTATCTATTGGAATCTCCAGCATACTGCTGGATTTCTTAATTAGATCGTCGGTAAAAACAGCACAATGTCCTTCTGTATTCATTTCTTGCAGCGTATGAATCACACCTGCTTGCGCTCTAATCAGCGACTGTGCGCCAATACCAATTTGCATCGCCAATGTATCTGCCGTCTTAAATCCTATGCCATGAATATCATTAGCAAGTCGATAAGGATTTTTAGTGATCTTATCAATTGCATCATCACCATAAGTTTTATAGATTCTTGCAGCTCTTGCCGTTCCAACACCATACGATTGCAGAAACACCATGATTTCACGCACTGATTTTTGCTCTTCCCATGCACCTGTGATTTTAGCCACACGTTTCTTTCCAATGCCCTCCAATGTTAACAATTTATCAGGTGTGTTTTCTATCACATCAAAGACTTCTTCACCAAACCCTTTGACCAATGTTTTTGCAAACACTGGGCCGATGCCCTTAATCAACCCTGAACCAAGATATTTCGTCATGCCTTCTAGCGTAGTTGGTGGTACAGATTTTATCTTGGTCGCTTTGAATTGGCGACCATGTGTTGTATCGTTAATCCAGTTACCCTGAACCTCGACAAATTCACCAGATCGAATTTCACCTGATGTGCCAACCACTGTGACCAAATCTCTCATCCCTTTTGCTTTAACTCGCAACACGCTAAAGCCCGATGATTCACTATGAAACGTGACTCTCTCTACTGTGCCTTGTAATGATTCTACTACATGGGGTTGCATTGATTATTTCTCATTGAGCATTAATGACATCTGCTGGTCATCCAATGCACTTAAAACAAACTCCTTGTCATCTAAAAGCAATGCCGCTAAAGATGAAAAATGCAGTAGTTGAGTTGCGTTGCTTACCAAGTTCTTTTTTTGATTAGCAGAGAGTTTTTTGATGCCTGCTTCTAAACGCATGGCTTGTGATGCACATATTGATCTAATCTCCCAACATGCTGCAATCTTTATCGGCGGAAAACTACGCGTATACTTGCTTGCACTTCCTGTACAATGTTTATCATATCTTTTGTTAAGATCACGAGTGTAGCCTGTATAATAGCTCCCATTAACACACTCAAGCATATATACAAAATATTGTTTCAAACAATTACCCCAGTAACTCGATCATATAGCCGTCAGGGTCTTTGACAAATGCCAACACTGTTTCTCCATGCTTCATTTTACCTGCTGGTCCTACTACGTTACCCCCAGCATCATGAATTTCTTTACATGATTGATACACGTCTGTCACTTTAATGGCAATATGACCAAAAGCATTGCCATGATCATAGGATTTTGTCTCCCAGTTATGCGTTAACTCAATTGTACTTCCATCCATCTCGTCACCAAACCCAACAAATGCCAAAGTGAATTTACCTTCTGGATAATCTTGGCGTTTGAATAATGTCATACCTAAAATTGTTGTGTAAAACTCTATTGATTTCTCTAAGTCAGCTACTCTCAACATAGTGTGTAATATTTTCATGTTTTCTGCTCAGTTATGATGTGATGCTCCAATTTCATTGCCTATGCTCCATGATATATTGCTGATACTCATCCGTTTCAAAAGTATTTTCTAGCTCACTATCGATCACTGAAAATAAGCCAGCATACCCAACACGCCAACGCATCTTCTCGGTAGTAATTAATGAAACCGTTTTTTGATTCAGTTTAACAACCATGCCGTAGTGATCACGTCCTTGGTGACGAAATCCAATCACATTGCCCACACTCAGCTCATTCTTGGATAGTGACTTTTCTTTATTAAAAGCAATCGTTGTATCACTACTATCTATATTTACCATGTAATAAGGCAGTCTCCACCTAGCATGCGTATCTATGTAAGTAACATGCACCAGAGTTCTACCTAGTTTATTTACTTTTGCTTTAATTAGTTTATTTTCCGCGGAATCAAACACCCCAACTTCTTTCCCGATATGTAAGTACTGCTTGATAGCATTAATTTTAGCAGGTGTATTCATCTCATTTTCTATTGCGCAATTCAAACGAAATAAATCAAACGCACTGGCTTCTTTCAGTACAGCAACCAATTCACTATAGGAGAAATTTTTAATCATATCATCATCGATTCGCAATCAGTTCCTTAGTTTACCTTTTCACCTACAGCAATACCACTATCCAATACCTGCAAATATGGGATTATGATCGCTCAACCTGATATTAATTACACGCTGTGAAAGTATTTGTCGATTTTGGCTGACAAAGATTCTGTCTAAGTCGTGCTGGCTATTAACATGTGTATGCGCTCCTGAGTTATAATCTTGTGATGTTAGAGTAATCCCTCCACGACTTATTGAACCCGCACTAATCATTTGATGATCAGTATCATTAAAGTCACCACCAACCACAACACCACTAGGTGATTGAGCTAGAACACCTTGATGATAGATCCTAGTCAAGCAAGATGCTAAACCACCTCGTCCACGTTGCTCATGATATGTGCCGTATAAAATA
>CBDBBL010000011.1:0-56374 GCA_965203125.1 Gammaproteobacteria bacterium
GCTACCGATGATACAACATACCACCTAGGAAATCAAACCTTTGCTAGAAAATACTTACAGACATATACGATGCTATCTCACAACTCAACCTTCCATCATGCGATGCAACCTTTGCTTAAAAACACACAGCAACAACGAAACAAAAATGATCACACCACCACTGAGGAAAAATACAAACTCATACTGCCCATCAGTATTAATAGGAGTTACCCCCCCCGAATGTTGCAACATAAGTTGTGCGATTTTATTTGCAACAGGGGCGGCAACGCCCGTTGCCATCATCCAAATCCCCATAAAAATACCCTGTAATTTTCTCGGCACCAGCTCCCCAATCATAGAAAAGCCAATTGGAGAAATGGATAATTCTGCCAACGCAAACAAGAAAAATGCCACGATAGCAAACCAAGGACTCACCAAACCTGAAACATCAGCAAACTGTGTGCCCACAGCAAAAACTAAATACCCTACGCCCATAAAACACAGTCCAAGCGAAAACTGCAAGGGAATAGAAATATTTTTACCTTGACTTCTCCAATGCCTAAAAAGCATTGCAAAAATAGGGCCGCCCAACATAATCACTACACTATTGACCTCCAAGAACCATTGAGGCGCCAAAGAAAACCCTAGAACATGCTTGTCTACATTACGAGCAAGAAACAACATAATTGCCATAGGCTGAACTAAAAAGAAAACAAAAAAAGCAAATGCTGCTAAGGTCAAAATTAAAAATGCCATTAATTTCAAATGCACTGCATGCTCTTTCTCGAAAAAGGCTACCCCGACAATAAAAGCAAACATAATTACACCCAAGGCGGACGTCATATGTAAACTAAAATCAGTCTTGTTAAGCAATCCCCACAGCACAAAAACAAATCCGAAACAAAACAACAGCCCTATTGACAAGATAAAGCACTTCCTAGCTCCTGTAGCAACTTGCATTTTCTCAGAAAACACACTACCCCTATCTTGTAAATACTGCCAAGCATATAGAATAATGAAGATTGAAATAACATTTGTTATCGCCGAAAAAGTAAACAACGCATGATAATTATGACTTAACTGAAAAAACCCAGCCAACATGAATCCAGCAAAAAAACCAACATTCATCCCACTATAGTTCCACAGAAACGCAGCCTCACGCCGCTTATCATCAGCATCGAAGAGCTGTGTCACCATACAGTTCAAGCAAGTCACATGAAGCCCCGCTCCTGATAGAAACAACGCTAACGCTAAGTAAATCACAGAAACATCTGTTTTCGCCAACAACAAACATCCAATCACTTGCAAGACCATCGCAAACACAAACAAAGATCGATAACTCAACCAACGACCACCAATGTATCCCCCAACCAAATTAGAACCATAATTTAGCGCCATAAATGCCGCCATTAACGTCGTTGCTGCAACATCAGAGAAATGCAAGTATTTAAGATATAAAATGAGTGTACTCGCCAATACGCTATAGCCTATCGTGGAGAATATCTGCACAAAAAATAGTGGTGTCGTTTCTTTGGTTAATGCTGCACTATTCATCTAAGTTACTCCTTAAGTTAATCACCCTCACCTCCATACGAACAATCAAACAGTCTTCACAATTCGATCAATCTGTTTTAATTTCTCTAATAATACTTTCATTTCGTTCAATGGCCATGCATTTGGACCATCGCTCAACGCTTTCGCTGGATCAGGATGCGTCTCCATAAATATACCCGCAATACCAACTGCCATCGCAGCTCTAGCAAGCACAGGCACAAATTCTCGCTGACCTCCTGAGCTTTTTCCATTACCACCTGGCAACTGTACCGAATGTGTCGCATCAAAAACCACAGGACAATGAGTTTCTCTCATAATCGCTAACGAGCGCATGTCCGAAACTAAATTGTTATACCCAAAACTTGCACCGCGCTCACAAACCATAATTTGATCATTGCCGGTTGCCTTTGCTTTTTCAACCACATGCACCATATCTTGTGGTGCTAAAAATTGTCCTTTCTTGATATTAACTGGCTTACCTGTTTGAGCGACACGTTGAATATAGTTGGTTTGACGACATAAGAAAGCAGGTGTTTGCAACACATCAACCACATCTGCCACTTCTTCAATCGGTGAGTCCTCATGAATATCTGTGAGCACAGGCACATTAAACTGCTGCTTCACTTTTTGTAAGATAGCCAACCCTTTATCAACGCCTAAGCCACGAAAACTCGTTAACGAAGAACGATTTGCCTTATCAAATGATGACTTGTAGATAAACGGAATATCGAGTGCTTGTGTGATCTCTTTCAATTGCCCAGCAGTATCCATGGCCAATTGCTCACTTTCTATCACACACGGTCCCGCAATCAAAAAGAAAGGCTGATCCAAACCAATTTTGAAATCACATAACATCATAACAATTAACCTTTTTTAATATACCCAAACCACTTGAAGACGCCGAGGTTTTAACATAATGAGCTGATTCAATAGTGCAGCACTATTGGGAAAACTTTTAAATTTGCATTCTGCCGAGATCATGCCGTTAAAATCCGATGTCTTCAAGTGGTTTGGGTATAGTGGTTGAGTAAGCCTGTGCAGCTTGTAAAAATGCAGAAAATAACACATGCCCCTGCAGTGGTGTTGAAGTGAATTCTGGGTGAAATTGACAAGCAACAAACCATGGATGATCTTTTAATTCTATCATTTCTACCAATTTACCATCAACCGAAGTCCCAGAAAAAATCATGCCAGCCGTCTCCAGTGACTCAAGGAAATTTTGATTCACTTCATAACGATGACGGTGCCGCTCGTGTACCATAGGTTTTTGATAAATATGATGCGCTAAACTATTCGGAGTTAGTTGACATGGCTGACTACCTAAACGCATCGTACCCCCCATGTTTGAGTTATGATCACGTTTCTCAATCACAGCACCCTCAGTTTGCCACTCTGTAATCAATGCAATCACTGGATTAAGCGACTCACGATTAAATTCTGTACTATGTGCGCCCACTAGGTTAGCTTGATGACGGGCAAACTCAATAAGCGCAACCTGCATTCCCAAACAAATCCCCAAGTAAGGAACATGGTGTTCACGCGCATATTGTGCCGCCAATATTTTACCCTCAACCCCACGCGCACCAAATCCTCCCGGTACTAAGATCGCATTAACATCATGTAAAGCAGTAACACCCTCTTTTTCAAGCAACTCTGAATCAACATAGCGCACATCAATATGTATCTTCGTATGAATTTGTGCATGAATCAGTGCTTCTGCTAAGGATTTATAGCAATCTGCATAGTCAATATATTTACCCACAAGCGCAATGGTAATACACGGCAAAGATTTCACTTCATTTAAAGTTTGAACAACAGCTTTCCATTGCGATAAAGTGGTTGCTCTTAATTTTAAATTAAACTGTTTAGCCACCAGTTTTTCAACCGACTGTGCTTGCAAACGCATCGGGATTTCATAGATACTCTTTGCCGTTACCAATGAAATCACATCACTAGCAGCAACATTGGTAAATAATGCAATTTTTTTACGCGCGTCATCGGGTAGTGGCACATCAGAACGACAAGCAATAATATCTGGCTGAATACCGATAGAACGCAGCTCTTTCACTGAGTGCTGTGTCGGCTTTGTTTTAATTTCTTGTGATGCCTGTAAGAATGGCACCAAAGTTAAATGTAAAAATAAAGTCTGCTCACGCCCCAACTCAACACGCATCTGTCGAATCGCTTCTAGAAATGGGAGTGACTCAATATCTCCAACCGTACCTCCAATTTCAACCAATGCAATATCAACATGCTCCGTTGCATTCTTAATTCTTGCTTGAATGTGATCAGTAATATGCGGGATTACCTGCACAGTCTTTCCCAAATAATCTCCCTGACGCTCTTTTTCGAGCACTTCAGAATAAACACGCCCTGAAGTGAAATTATTTAACTTAGTCATTTTAGTACTAATGAAACGCTCATAATGACCTAAATCAAGATCAGTCTCCGCACCATCTTCAGTTACAAACACTTCACCATGCTGAAAAGGACTCATCGTTCCTGGATCAACATTCATGTAAGGATCCAACTTCATCATCGTTACTGTTAAACCACTGGCTTCTAGCAATGCCGCTAATGAAGAAGCTGCAATACCTTTTCCTAAAGAGGAAACCACACCGCCTGTAATGAATATGTATCGTGTCATTTTGTATAGATCCGTTTCAAAAAGAATTTCAAATGAGAACGGGAATAAAGTCTAACAACTTTCGCTTCACCTGACCATGTTTTATCGCTAGAATCGCGAAATATTATTTGAGCAGTCAAGATCAACATGTCAACCAAACAATCATCACACAACACACCCAGTGATAACGCTTATCAACCTAGCGCTCTTGAAGCAGCCATACAAAAACAATGGCAAGATAAGAATCTATTTAAATCCACAGAAGATATTACCAAAGAAAAATTTTACTGCCTTTCAATGCTGCCTTACCCTAGTGGAGAACTTCATGTGGGGCATGTTAGAAATTATGTCTTAGGCGATTTGATTTCACGCTATCAACGTATGAAAGGTAAAAATGTCATGCAACCAATGGGATGGGATGCATTTGGACTACCTGCAGAAAATGCAGCCATTAAACACCAACTTGCCCCCGCAGCATGGACTAAGCAAAACATTATCACCATGAGAGCACAATTAAATCGCCTTGGGTTAGCCGTTGACTGGGATCGTGAAATCACCACCTGCCAACCAGACTATTATCACTGGGAGCAATGGTTTTTTATTCAACTTTACAAAAAAGATCTCGTTTACAAGAAAAATGCTATCGTTAACTGGGACCCTGTTGATCAAACCGTGCTTGCAAATGAGCAGGTCATTGATGGTCGTGGCTGGCGATCTGGCGCACTGGTTGAACGCAAAGAAATTCCACAGTGGTTTATCAAAACACGCCAGTATGCTGAAGAATTACTGAATGACCTAGATGAATTGCCTAACTGGCCAGAACAAGTCAAAACAATGCAGCGCAATTGGATTGGTCGATCTGAAGGTCTCGAAGTACAATTTGAAACAAGCCTATCGAGCACACCCAACCTCACTGTCTACACCACTCGACCAGATACATTGATGGGTGTCAGTTATCTTGCCGTCGCTACCGAACATCCTATTGCAAAAATAGCGGCAGCTAATAATGAAAAAATTCAAACCTTCATTAACGACTGTCAACAAAATGATGTCTCAGAAGCAACATTAGAAACTATGGAAAAAGTGGGTGTTGCAACTGGTTTACATGCAATACACCCCATTACAAAAGAACTCATTCCTATTTGGGTTGCTAATTTTGTCTTGATGCAATACGGCACAGGCGCAGTGATGGCAGTACCTGCTCATGACCAGCGTGATTTCGAGTTTGCACAAAAATACAATTTATCCATAATGCCTGTGATCACACCCAGCAACAACATCGACCATGACTTTTCACAACAAGCATTCACTACAGTTGGCACATTAATCAACTCCGCTCAATTTGATGGACTAACATCAATCGATGCAAAACAACAAATTTCAGATCATATCGAACAAACACAACAAGGAAAATGCACGACCAATTATCGTTTAAGAGACTGGGGCGTGTCCAGACAACGTTACTGGGGAACTCCGATCCCCATGATATACTGCAAAGCTTGTGGCACCGTGCCTGTCCCTGAAGCAGAATTACCAGTCAAACTGCCCGAACAATTAATCCCTGACGGCAAAACGTCTCCGCTTAAACAATGCACGGAATTTTATCAAACTCAGTGCCCACAGTGCCACCAGAGTGCAGAGCGAGAAACCGATACCTTTGATACATTTGTTGAATCCAGCTGGTATTATTTACGATATTGCTGCCCTGATCAGAAAAATGCACTATGTGACGATCGCGCTAAATACTGGGCACCCGTAGATCAATATATTGGTGGCATTGAGCATGCAATTATGCACTTACTGTATGCACGCTTGTTTCACAAAATGATTCGTGACTTAGGATTAATCCACAGCAAAGAACCATTTGCCAGATTATTAACCCAGGGAATGGTGCTAAAAAATGGTGCCAAAATGTCAAAATCAAAAGGCAACACGGTTTCCCCCGATGCACTCATCAAAAAATATGGTGCTGATACTTTACGCTTTTTTGTCATTTTTGCCGCACCTCCAGAGCAATCACTCGAATGGTCAGATAGTGGCGTTGAAGGCGCATTCAAATTTTTAAAGCGTATTCATCACTTTACCACAACCCACAAAACAATATTTCAAGCACAGCTCCGACATCACCAAAAAACTTACGCAAAAGATGATCAAACTCAAGCTATTCGAAGAACTACACACCAGCTACTAAAACAAGCGAATACAGACATGAACAAACAGCAGTTTAACACTGTTGCGTCGACTGCAATGAAACTATTCAACCACATCAATAGCCTTGAGTTTCATCAGCACATAGCTGTAGCTACAGAAGCACTGACCATCTTGTTAAAGATACTCTCGCCTATTGCACCACACTTAACAAACCACCTATGGCAACAACTTTACGATCATGACGAAGATATTAGCCAAAGTGCATGGCCAAGTGTTGACAAATCAGCGCTCGAATGTCAAACGATCAACCTAATCATTCAAATCAATGGCAAACGTCGCGGAGAAATTACAGCGCCACAACAAGCAGATCAATCAAACATTAAACAAACGATATTAAATGACCAAAAACTGAGCACATTGTTAAATAACGCAACAATTAAGAAGCTTATTATTGTGCCTAATAGATTAGTCAACGTGGTGATTTAAAATGAAATTCACAATTTCTATTATCGGCTGTTTATTATTAAGTAGTTGCGGGTTTCAACTAAGAGGCGATCAAATTCCAGCGACATTGAAAAAAGGTGTTTATATTGAAAACGCAACACAATCTAGCTCATTCAGCCCCTTTTCTACCCAACTTAATCAGGTATTGCAGTCGAATCACATTCAACTGGTTAACAAACAACAGGCAAAATGGATACTGGCTATTGCATCAAATCAACTTAGCAATAACGATGACAATCAAGTCTCTAGCAACCAACCTAGAAGCTATACTTTTAATCAAACTCTTGTGTTCGCAATCAAAACCCCTAATGGTAAGACCTGCTATGGCCCTATTACACTCGCCAATAGCCAAACAATCACTTTATCAGGAAATCAACTCCTGAGCGAAAGCGGAGAAGTAACGGTTACAAAGCAAAACTTAGCCACTAATCTCATTACTCAAATTTATGACCACTTAGCCTCTATTGATGCAAGAAAATCACTCAACCAATGTCGGAAAGTTAAAAATAAACCCAAGCTATTTAAAGACGCTAGGAAAAGAAAATGATTGCTCGAATAACCACCTACTTTTTCTTTGTTTTTTTTCCAATAACGATGCTACTCGCCTGTAGCAACGTTGGCATATCAACTCAAGATCATAGCAATACAATCATTGCACGCACTTTCGACTTTCCAGAAAGCATACACGAACGCCCACTATTTGGTGCCAAAGGAGAAGAAAACACGACCGAGGTTAAGCTGACTAAGCCCGATAAAAGCGCTCATTTAATCACTTGGGAAAATCGTTTTAAATTCATAGGGGTATCTGGACATATTGCACACCAAATCGTTGATGGAATCAATGAAAAAGGATTATATATTGGCTGGCTCTATTTACCTAGTGAAACAAGCTACCCTACCTACAAGCCTATCAATAAAAAGCCTATCATCGGCGTATTTGATTTGGGAAATTATTTATTAGGCACAGCTAAAAATGTAAAGCAGGCGATCACTTTACTCAAGCAATTACAGCCGATTGGACAGTACATACAAATGACGCCCCAGTTAGCAGTCCAATTTCCGCTTCACCTCATCATTCGTGATAAAAGTGGTCATAGTGCACTGATTGAATTCATTCAGGGGAAAGTACATATTAAAACCCCTGCACCAGCCATCATCACCAACGCACCAAACATCAAATGGCAGTTAAACAATAGCAAGCAATTCACACAAATTTTATCTCAAAAAGACAGCACACAAAAATGGAATGATCAAATCATGTCTGGGTCTGGGTTTTATGGATTACCTGGTGACTTTAGCTCACCATCTCGCTTTATCAGAGGTAATGTCATTGCCAAAAATTCACCCGTTGCTCATACGACTAATGAAGCAAAAATAATCGCTAGTGACGCAATTAACAGTCTAACTGTCCCACTAGGCATGAACCCATCTCCAACACTATGGCTTACTATGGCAGACTTGAAAAACACCATCTATTATTATCGAGCCAAATATGATGTCATCAATCAAAACAAACATATCTACCGCTTGCGTAACTCAAGCATTGACCCAATCACCCAGCCATGGTTAGTTGTTAACTTACACTCCATTACACCACACACACGAAAATCATTCTCAAAACCTATTTATTCAGCACAATTACGTACCCAACCTAAACGTAAATCACAACGCAAAATCAACTTAACACACCAGCCTACACAACCTAAAAATGCTATCGCGTACTTAGATCATATACCAAAAGAAAAACCTAAAGCTAAAATAACACAATCACTGACACCCCAAAAGAATGCAAATAAAATTAGAACAACTACAATCAACACTCACTCATAAACTAGCATCATGCTACTGGATTGCAGGAGATGAGCACTTATTAGTCGACGATGCTTTTCGTCGTATTGTTTATCATGCAAAAAAGCAAGGGTTCTGTGACACCATAAAATTTGATGCCACCCAGGGCATTGACTGGCATAATTTCCGTAATGACTATCAAACACAATCCTTATTTAGCACCCAGCAAATACTTGTCATTCAGTTAGGCAATCGAAAATTAGCAGATGCTGGAAGAAAAATACTCACTCCGTTATTGGCAGCACCCAACCCAGACAAATTAGTCATTATTCTAAGTGAGAAACTCGACCAAGCAACACAAAAAACCAAATGGTTTCAATCAATTACACAACACAGCATTTTCATCCCAGTCTATGCCTTGCAAGGACAATCCTATATTCTCTGGCTAGAAAAAGAGACTAACCGTCGAAAATTATCAGTCGATACACAAGCATTAAGATTACTTGCAGAAATGACGACAGGCAACCCATTAGCAGCACGTCAAATATTAGCAAAACTCTCCTTAAATCCAGATAAATCTCTCATATCAACATCCACATTACAGCAGCATTTAAGTGATCACGCACAATTTGATATTTTCAAACTCAGTGACACCATTCTTGCCAATCAGCCCAAACAGCTCTGTCGTGTCATCTGTCAATTACAACAATCCAGTGAAATAACATTAGCCCTCTGGGCAATTTCACGACTCATCCGTCAACTCATTGCTTTAAAAGCAGCGCAAGAGCAACATACTCCCCTCAGCACCGTATTCAAAAAAGAGCGTATTTTTAGCACTCAACAATCCCTATTCAACCGCGCATTAAATCGTTTTTCATCATCACAGCTTAAACAGGCACTGCAACAAGGGCATCATATCGATAAACAAAGCAAAGGGTTTGTCAGCAACCAAAATGCGCTACCTGTTTGGCAACAATTAGAACAATGTGCATTAACTTTAATGGGTTACAAAAAGCCATGATCACTTTACTTGGCGGCACATTCGACCCCGTTCACCAAGGTCATCTAGAACTTGCACATAAAGTGAAAACACACTTTCAGTTACCAACGATTCATTTTATGCCAGCTTTTGAACCTCAATTAAAAACTCCCCCAGTTGCTACAGCATCTCAACGACTAGAAATGTTGAAATTAGCAATTCAAGATTATCCTTATTTCGATATAGAATTGATTGAATATCAGCAAAAAGGAGCTACCTATACAATTAATACACTACGTACGCTACGCAAAAAACACCCTCAACAACCCATTGCTCTCATCTTAGGTATGGATGCATTTCTAAAAATTGACCAATGGCAAGGGTGGCAAGAATTACTCGACTGTGCACACCTCATTCTGTCAGACCGCCAAGGTAAACAAATAAAAATGAACTCATCCATTAAAAAGTGGTTTGCTTCTCACCAAAGTGCTGACAGCAATCAGTTCAAGCAACAAATACATGGATCTATTTATCATCTGCAAGATAAAATTATTGAAACCAGTTCTACACAAATTCGTAAAGCTCCTCGATCAATTTACTTACCTCGCTCTGTAAGTGCTTATATTGAGGCACAAAAAATTTATGACAACTCCACAGAAATAACATAAAATCAGCGCAACTTTTTAACTGTCATCACTATGCAAGTCACAAAAAAACTATTTATCGAAACACACGGCTGCCAAATGAATGTCTATGATTCAGATAAAATGAAAGCCGTGATGTTAGACAAGCATAAAATGGGCATAACAGACAACCCCAAAGAAGCAGATCTCATCCTACTAAACACCTGCTCAATTCGTGATAAAGCAGAAAGCCGTGTATACGATCAACTGGGAAGATGGAAACGCTTAAAAAACAACAACCCAGATTTGATCATTGGTGTTGCAGGCTGCGTCGCTAGCCAAGAAGGTGAGAAAATTATCAAGCGCGCTCCATTTGTTGACTTAGTCTTTGGACCACAAACCTTGCATCGCCTACCAGACATGTACGAGAAAGCACTGAAAGAGCGCAAACCAGTGATTGACATCAGCTTTCCAGAAATTGAAAAATTTGATCATTTACCCAAACCTCAAGCAGATGGACCCACTGCGTTTGTCTCCATCATGGAGGGTTGTTCCAAATACTGTAGTTACTGCATTGTACCTTATACTCGAGGCGAAGAAGTATCACGCCCATTTGATCCTGTCATTGCTGAAGTCATGCAATTGGCAGAACAAGGGGTCAAAGAGATCAATTTACTTGGGCAAAATGTCAACGATTATCGTGGACTCATGCACGACACCTCAATGGCTGACTTAGCCTTACTCATCCACTACATTGCCAGCATTGATGGCATTGAGAGAATTCGCTTTACCACCTCTCACCCCACCGCATTTTCAGATAACTTAGTGCAAGCTTATGCTGATGAATTCAAACTCGCAAACCATTTACATTTACCTGTGCAACACGGTTCAGACCGAATCTTAAGTGCAATGAAACGTGGTTATACCGCATTAGAATATAAATCCAGAATACGTGCCTTACGCAAAGTGCGACCTAGTATTGCCATTTCTAGCGATTTCATCGTTGGATTCCCTGGTGAAACAGAAGATGATTTTGATCAATTAATGGCATTGGTTGAGGCAATTCGTTTCGATTTATCCTTTAGCTTTATTTACAGTCGGCGCCCTGGCACACCTGCAGCCAATCTACAAGACGACACAACAGAGGAAGTCAAAAAGAAACGTTTGAATATCTTACAAACGCGCTTAGCACAGTTTGCGCGTGAATATGCAGAAGCAATGATCGGTACCACACAAATGACTCTTGTCACTGGAACCTCAAAAAGAGACGATAATCAACTTGCTGCACGTACTGAAAATAATCGAGTCATCAATTTGGACGGACACAAAGACTTAATTGGTACCATGCAACCCGTGCTAATCACAGAAGCACTCACTAATTCATTACGCGGGAAGTTTGTTTGATACAATTCATCTTATCTCCAGAGAGTAATCAGCAACTTGCGACACTATGTGGTGAACACGATACTAACCTGAAGCAAATCGAGCAACACTTAAAGGTCACGATATATCGTCATGGTTTTCAATTCACTATTACCGGTGAAATGGCAAATTGTCAAAATACTGAAGTCGTTATTGAACAACTCTATCAAGAAAGCAGAAATCAACCTTATATTGAAGCACAGTCCGTACACCTTGCTTGCATATCTGCAAACGACCCAAAAGCAATGGAGCATAAAATGAACACCACAAAAACATCATCGATTCAAAATCAACACACAACTGCTGTCAATATCACCAAGCAAGAACAAATCAAAATTTCAGGACTAAAGCACAATCTTAAGCCACGCGGGAAAAACCAAAACACTTACTTAGAACACATTCTTCAACGAGATATTAACTTTGGAATTGGTCCAGCTGGAACAGGTAAAACCTATTTAGCTGTTGCTATGGCTTGCCAAGCACTCCTACAAGAAAAAGTGCAAAGAATATTACTCGTGCGCCCTGCTGTCGAAGCAGGGGAAAAACTAGGATTTTTACCCGGCGATTTAGCTCAAAAGGTAGATCCTTACTTACGCCCACTTTATGATGCATTATATGATCTACTAGGCACAGAGCGTGTCGAGCGCTTACTAGAAAAAAACATCATTGAAATTGCTCCCCTTGCATTTATGCGTGGACGCACGATTAACGATTCGTTTATTATTCTAGATGAGAGTCAAAACACGACCAATGCACAAATGAAAATGTTCTTAACTCGCATTGGATTTGGCTCTAAAGCAGTTATTACGGGTGATATGACACAAACTGACCTACCTGATAAACAACAGTCGGGTTTAAGTCATGCCATCGATATACTTAAGAATATCAAAGAAATTTCATTTACTTTCTTTGATAGTCACGATGTCATTCGACACCCACTTGTGAAGAAAATTGTTGATGCCTATGACAATCATTAACTTAATTGATGACTCACCTCACCATGAAGTCCCACCTCTTAATGCTATAGAATTGCTCATCACCTCCCTATTCAGCCATTTACAAATATCTAAAAAAGTCATAACAATTGTAACCGTGAACGAAACAAAGGGGCGCCAATTAAACCGCCAGTTTCGACAAAAAAACTATGCTACCAATGTATTATCATTCAACAGCATCAACGATGAGCAACTAGGGGAGCTTATTTTAACACCCAAGGTCATTGAGCAAGAATCACAGCAACAAAACAAATCGTTCGCTAACCATTTTTCCCACCTCATTGTTCATGGCACATTGCACTTATGTGGGTTTGACCATATTACACCAGAAGATGCTCTCGTAATGGAGGCACATGAAATTGCTATTTTATCGCAACATGGTATTGATAATCCTTACCTAACCAATAGTCCTTCATAATTCAATACGACTGGAAAAGATAATTGTCGTCGAATAAGGGTGTTTGAGTGTCAGGATAAAGTATACTTTATATTGACGTGTTATTTTACAGCTCATTTTACGGTTAAATTTTCTGACCGTCTTGAGCGGCATCTATGAATGAATTTACACAGTTCGCTGGAAAGGCTCTTAGATATTTAAACAATAATAATGACTATTTTCTCCAAACTCATTTACTACCCTTTCTAAAACTATATTTTTAGATACAAGTAATCTCATATCCTCTGAGCTAACATCCTCTACAAGAGCTGATATCCTAAAAATACTAATATATTTATTTTCATCCAAACATGATGTATTAGCTAATAAATACTCCACTGCTCTCCTCCCTCTATCTGATATCGCTGTATCACTTAAAGAGTGAGCAAGCATCTCTTTCCTTCTGATCCTATTATAAATGATCATAATTTTCCCGACAGCCTCTACACAGGTTGTAGAAAAATAGCGAACCCATCCATTAATCGAATCCATTATGACACTTACATCAATGTTTTCAGGTAGTTTGCTTAATTTTGACAAGGTAGAATAATATGCTTCTACGGATTCTCGTATTACTAAAGATAAAGAAATAATAGGAAGCCCTGTTTTTTGCTTTAGTGCTAATTCTGCTAATGCACGCGATAATCTCCCATTACCGTCGTCAAATGGATGAATCAATACAAACCATGCATGAGTAATCGCAGCCATTAGCAATGGAGAATAAGTGCTATCAGCTAATGCCCTATTGTACCATTCTATAAACTTGGTCATTTGGTTATAAATATAAGCTCCGTTTTCTTGCTCAGTTTCGTGGTATGGAGCTTCATAAGATATAACTTGAGCAGATCCACCCGTTACGACTACTCTACCAGCCCTATAGTTACCAACAATCGCTCCAGATTCTAAAGAATCTCTACCAAGTAAAGTATGCCATGCACAAATAGTTTCATGGGTAAGCTTTACATCTTGTTTAGTTTCCATTATAAATTTTATCAATTGAGCTATACCATACTCTTTGGAAGCTATTATTTGTGTATAATCAGAAGATCCACTAGACTCTAACCCTAAATTTATTCTAATAGATCTCCTTAGTGTTCTTTTATCTAATACAACTCCCTCTATTGCTGATGTATCTATTGATTCAGCTTCAACAATTTCAGCTAGAAGGATATTAGGATGAAGTAACCCACTCTCTCTCAAAAGAGTATTATATTGCGTTAATATAGCACCCCATCGATTGCTCACTGCCGTAGGGATTATAAAGTTAGTGTTTTGAATTCCAAAAAAACTTTCTAATTCACCATAGTTCCAAATCCACATACAGCACCTCCATTAATCATTAATTTATAGCAGAAAAATGCAAATCTTCATATAATTATTGCTTCTACTTTTTCAGAAACAAACGTACTCAGTCATATTATATCAAAGTCAACTAAACCATATTTATTAATGGTATGATTTTAAAAGGTTTATTTTTCGTGGTTCGCTTTACTGTACAGAGTGCGAACTTGCGCTATCTCTCACGCTGGCAACCCTTGTATCCTCCTGCGAATATAATTTATCAAGGATTGCTCGTCTCCATAACCAAGCGTCATTAACATCGCTGGTGCTGGAATATTGATACTGACCATCTGACGTATCCGCTCAAAATCTTGCTCATACCTAGCTTCAAACTCACTTCCAGCATCCAATGGTAATTCCGCGCCTGCCGGCACAAATTGAGGAAACATCCCTGAAGAAATCACTCTAACTTGACTTACTGCATCTACTCTACTTAACCGCCCTCCACTATAATCAGACATCCCAGTGTATAGACATTTATTCCACTGAGCCTGAACTGTTTTGCCACAAAATATCATTCCCACATGATACGCTTGCCTTATTCCTTGTGATATTAGCTCATGATAATACTGTTTCTCCATAATCTGATGACATGCCTTTGTCAACCCTTTCTGCATCCGCCTCCTATTACTGGTATGTTTAAACTCGAACAGATACCCATGTGCATGTCCGCCGCTTCTGTTGCTTATTGTTGGAAACAGTAACATGTCGTACCTTCCTGATCCGCTTTCTCTATTAGAACGAACCCTCCATCCATCATAGCCATGTAACGTTGCAAATATGCCTGATATAAGTTGATGGTAACTTTGCTCTGAATTGCCTGCTACATCATAATAACTCATCGATTGATTAAAATATTCTTGCAGATGTTGGCAAAACCTCAAAATATTTCCCTCAAATAAAGCTTCGAGGAAAACATTTCGATATCTAGGTAATCTCACCTTATCATCATAGCCAATTCTTAACCGCTTATACGCACCTAAAACCTCATGATTAGGTATTTTTACTTTATAATATCTCATACCATCAGTAACAATTGTCCTCGTGCAACATAAATATCCCGTATGCAACAACAACCCCCAAAAGGCACTCATATTTTCTGTGTCGGATAAGTCACTTATCGTCGTTCTTTCATCAATTTCTACTTCTATCTCTTTTCCAGAAATCAACTTGCCCAAATCTGATTGCATCGCCTGATACCTTGGGTATAAATACTCTATTAATCCTTTGCTATGCCCAGATTGCACCCAGTACTCATTTGCTGGAAACTCCCCACCTGACCTCAATGCTTTAAAGTAATGTGCCACCGACCACGGGTTATAGATTGTTTTCCCTCCTATTATGTAACCATTATACCATACTGATAACTCCTGTCTGATGCGTGCTTGATTTTCAGCAGAAATACGACTTAGGAACTGATCTATTTCCTCTTGTGTCAATCCAAATGCTCCTGCAAACTCAGATGACATCATCGTAAAAATACCTGGATTGTTTAGGCCCGATAAAATACTAGTGAATGCTGTCCTCAGCACGCCTGTCATCATTCCCTTGGCTAGGCTGTCGTTTGTTTTTAAGGCCTTTCCCAACATTCCTGTAATGAATTCAACCATATTCCCAAAATATCCCTGCCCTCCTCTTCTACTCCTTGGGCTGGTCTTTTTATGCGCATAATGTAATGGTGTGTCGTATTCGTCTATTAAGACTATCACTTGTTGTTGATGAGCTTGGTGTAAGTATTGGGTTAAGTTTACCAGTGCGTCTTCTAAATCATCCTGTGTTGCTGTTTGATCAATAATTCGGTTAAAATAGTTTTTATTGTGTTCATATTGCATCTGTCCTAACAAATAATCATAGCTTTGATACAGATTTGAGAATATTCTCTTAAATTCATGTATTGCCGAAGCCCATGTGGCAGATGTCACCCCTTTGAGTGTGATTGAGATAACTGGGTATTTACCCTGATGTGCCTGACAGAATGCTTGATCTCTTGTAATCTCCATCCTTTCAAACAAGCGCTTATTTTCCTCTGCCCCATGCAATGACAAAAAATAGTACGACATCGATAAAAATGATGTCTTCATAAATCTTGGTGGGCGCGTTACTAGAATGACCTTGTTACCTGTTTCTACTATATCCTTTAAATACGTACTCTTATCCGCGATTGATAACGGTTGACCAGAAACTCTAGTTTCTCTTATCTCCTTAAAATCCTCAATCCCCTCGGGTAGAATTGGATACATGGTGCTATCCCCCTTAATCTCTAACGAACCAATATGCATGGTTTTATTATATCAATTCACAACACTTTCGACCATCAGATGAATTATATCCGTGATAATTTTCATTATCGGTCTTTTTTTGACCAGTGTACCCATTGGCAATAAAATCTCACCCATCACACAAAAATTTGATCGCCCATGAATCACGAAAATCTCCCAACGCTGTCCGAAGAAAAAATTACCGCCTTCCTCCGCGACCCCAACCTCGATGACCACCCCCATCAACTGATCAAAAACTCACTCTCCAAAAACACCCTTCCCAGCCACACCTTAAACCATTGCCAATTTGCTGTCGGTGGGATAGGTGATCGCTTTTTCTTGTGCTGTGGTATCAACCAGTACAATTTTTTCTTCCACTGCGTTTCCATGTAGTTTGAGTGATTGTGCAAAAATGACCTCAACCCAGACAGAACCTATCCTTGATCTAAATTTACTTAGCTCACTGCTATCACATGGTCATTGAGTTTGAAATCCTATCGCACCACAAAATCTTTGAAAGTATGGGTTCATCACCCATTGTGACACCAACATTTTATCGCTGTAATCATACAGTTGTTTAAGCATTAGCAACCCACTCATTAATCGTATTGGCTACATGATGCCCCCTGCTGAAAAACTAAGAGAATTAAAATTTGCGGCTTAAATTCTCTCCAGCTTTACTTGACCACTATAAGGAGAGTAATTACAATTAAAAATAAGTTTAGAGAACCTTGAATGTCAAATATAATTCCTGTGGTAATTGTTGGTGCTGGAGCAGTAGGGCTTTGCGCTTCGGTGGCACTGGAAAAATTTGGCATTCAGCATATGATTTTAGAAAAACATCCATCAACATCAATACACCCTAAAGCACGCGGTGTTAACGTTCGAACAATGGAGATCTGCAGAACGCTAGATGTCGAAAGGAACATACGCCAAGAGGAACTAACGTCATCGGCACATCGATTTCTCTGGATGAACAACCTACAAGGTGATATCCAAGGTGAAGTAGTCCCTACTCTAGAAAAAGAAGAAGTCAGTCCAACTGCTCATTGTTTAATATCGCAAGATGTATTTGAACAAAAACTTTTAGCCAGCATCGAAACTAAAAAACAGGCTCAAATATGCTTCAATACTCGATTGATTGATATTCAACAAGATGATGACATCGTTAAATGCACAATCGAAGATGTTGAAAGCAAAGCAAGAAAGGTTATCAAGTGCCAATATCTTATTGCTGCGGATGGTGCCCATAGCTTTGTTAGGGAACACCTTAATATCAAAATGAATGGCACCCCATCTCTGGGAACACATGTTAGCGTTTATTGTAGCGCCAATTTATCATCCTATTTTCAAGACAAGCCTTTTGCTGTACTTGCTTTTACCGACAAATCACAAATGGGTCGTGTTGTATTATCAGTCGATTTAAAACATCGGTGGATTTTTAGTAAACGCACAAATGATGGCAAAACATTAACAGAAGAAGAAGGATGCCAATTGGTTCGTGATACTGTAGATGATCCAAGCCTCAATGTTAATGTCATTAATATTTCTAAATGGGAGATGGCTGCATTAAATGCACAACAATATCGTCATGGTAGAGTATTTTTATGTGGAGATGCTGCGCATAGAATTCCGCCAACTGGTGGAATGGGAATGAATACAGGGATTGGAGATGCTCATAATTTAACATGGAAACTTGCTTATGCTATTAAAGGTTACGCTAATGATGAATTATTAGACAGCTATGAAACAGAACGAAAACCATTAGCACAAACTACAATCGATTGGAGCATTAAAAACTCTGACAGGTTGCGTTCTATTTTTCAATCACTTGCGGACAACAACAAAGAAGAATTTCAAAAAAAATTGAAAGCGCAAAGCAAGCATATTAATCACTTGGGCTTAGATATTGGATATGCTTATTTATCTGATACTTATAAATTCGATCCCAATAGCTATGAATCTAAAGCAGTGGTTGGAATGAGGGCTCCTCATTGTTGGTTTTCATATCAAGAGAAGATTATTTCTACCATCGATTTATTTACGCATCAGTACGTAATTCTGCTTGGTGAACGTTGCGCTATTAACACAGATAATTTACCTATTAATAAAAACAGCCCACTCATAAAATTAGTGATTGGCACAAATATTATAACTATCAATCAAGACTATTATGACCGCTATCAACTGTCAAAAACTCAAGCAATTTTAGTTAGACCAGATGGTCATATTGCCTGGATAAGCAAATAATTTGAATTGGAGTGTAATTCATTGCTTATTGCGTCATCAACTCACTTTCAACCACACATAAATGGGAATACTGGCCATCATTAATAAGCAACAATCAGATAAAACTGCCATACCCGAGCCCCAAAATGCCCACATAATATAGCTAAATCCAATAACAGCAGAGAGTATGACCTTACATGACTGATATCGTCTCACTGGTCGATCTTTGGATTTATTTTTAGCAAGCAAAATAATTTCTGCTAATGAAGCATAAAGATAAGCAAACAATGTCATAACGGTTGCAAGCAAAATAACATAAGTAAACGTATCAACTAAATTAGCTCCATACTTCATAACGAGGAGAGCAGTAATAAGTAGTGCAGATACAATCAGCGCGAAAGCAGGCGAGCCACCACGATTGAGTTTAGCAAACTGTTTCGGGAATAACCCATCACAAGCAGCACTTTGTGGAATCTGCCCCTGCAATAACACCCAACCATTTAAGGTACCCAAACAAGCAATCACTGCAGCAACACCTATCACATCTTGTCCCCATTCTCCAAACAATTGTGCAGCAGCCAGTGCAAATGGGAAGTGTGATACTGCTAAGCTTTTCATAGGCACCAACCCCATAACCGCAATCGTACCACCAATGTACACCAAACTGGCAATCACTGTGCCTAAAATGGTTGCTCTTGGAATTGTTTTCTTGGGGTCTTTGACATGTGCTGCTGGCACAGTTGCCGATTCAAAACCAATAAAAGCCCACAATGTTAATGTCGCGGCTCCTGAAATAGCATGCCAATTAGAATGATGAGAGACATTAACATGCTTTAACAAAAAGTCAGGATGTATATAAAACAATCCAATGGCAACCAACCCAACCAACGGAATTAACTTAAGCACTGTCGTCAATGTTTGTAGCCAGCTCGCATGACGCACACCAAGCACATTAACCAAGGTTACCCCCCAAACCAACGCAATACTAAGATATAAGGCGTTATGAGCATGAGATAAAACTGGGAAAAAGACCTCTAAATAGCCAACACAGGCAACTGCAATGGCTGCATTACCAACCCATAACCCAATCCAGTAACAAAAACTAACTTGGAATCCTACAAAATCACCAAAAGCTTCTCTAGCATAAGCATAAGGCCCACCTGTTTTCGTGACTAATTGACTTAAACGACTAAAGGAAAATGCTAACACCAGCGTGGCTAATGCAGTAATCACCCAAGATACGACACTGATTGACCCAAACTGTGCTAAAGATGCAGGCAACAAGAAAACACCCGACCCTATCATATTACCTGCTACCAAAGCAGTTAATGCACCCACTCCCAATGTTTTCTTCATTTCCTCTCCTAATCAATAGCTTCAATACGTTGCTTCAATCTTTTCACCAAAACAACACCTGGAAAAGAACAAGCAAAGGTAATCAAATAAAACCACACCCACCCCAAGTGGGCAACCAACACACCAGAAACAGGTCCAATCACAACACGTCCAATCATTGCAATCGCAGAAAAGCACGCATACTGTGTCGCACTAAAACGACGATCACACATCCCCATTAGTAACGCAACAAAGGCAACGGTACCCACCCCACTACTGCAATAATCTAGGAACATCACGCCTACTGCCAATACAGTATTCTTACCAACAACCGCCAATAATAAATAAGATAGGTTGGCAAATGCCTGCAATAAACCAAAATACAGCAACCCTCTGTATAAACCTAGCCTCGGTAACAACGCACCACCAATGAATCCACCCAACAATGCAGACACCATCATTACCGTCTTATATAACACACCAATCTGAACTAAACTAAAACCCAGCTTAATAAAGAAAAAAGTAGTTAAAGAAATAGTAAAAGCATCACCAAATTTATAAAAAACAATCAAGAATAACATCGCAACTGCACCTGGTTTTACCCAAAAGTTACTCATAGCCTCTTTGACTACCTTATTGATAGCCATTGGCATACTAGAAACTGTAGGGACTGATGGAGCAAAATATGTAATGATTGTCATCAATAACATACCCAATGCAAACAATAGATAAACCTTGTGCCAGCCAAGATAAGCCGCCATTGCAATCGCAACTCCTCCAGAAAGAATTAAAGCAAAACGCCCTGCTGTTGAAGAACATGCGGCCCCCATACCACGCTCATCTGCTGTTAGAATATCAACCTGATAAGCATTAATCGTAATATCTTGTATAGTCATAAAAAATGACAAACAAACAGCACACAAAGCGAGTAATACAGGTGTATGCTGAGGAGATAACGTAGACATCACACACAAAGTCAATGCGAGCATAACTTGACTCAACAACATCCAGCCACGCCGACGATCAAGGAAGTTCAATGAAAACCGATCAAATAAGGGTGCCCACAACCATTTAGCCAATGCAGGAAACCCAACCAAACTTAACATACCAACCTCAACAACACTGACATGCGCTGTTGTATACCATGCCTGTAGCGTTGAGCTTGCTAGGGCAAAGGGTAGCGTCGATGAGAAATTCAGCATTAACACAAACGCCATACGACGATTAAAATAAACTCGAATCCAATCTAACATGAACTTTTCAATACGACTAACAACATAGTAAAATACATCATTTCAACAAAATAGCGCATACTATAGCAATTTTTGAGATAACAGAAAATGAATAATCATCAATTCATTGCATCCATGTCTGTCAATTAGAGGCTATACTTCAATGAGATCGATTTTTTGCAATCATTGTTTTTATCCTACAAAAAGCATACGATTAATAACCTCTATAGTTAAAATAATAATATCCACCATGAATGCACGCCATTACTTTTATACCTCTAGCCTCTTAGCTGTCACTCTGATTTCGTTACTCAGTCAAGTTTGGACACCAGCCCTTTATTTATATTGGGTTATAACACCACTTATCTTGTTGGGGTGCTACGATATTTTACAACGCAAAAAGAATGTTCTACGCAATTACCCCGTCATAGGACATTTCCGCTACCTACTAGAAGGAATCCGCCCTCAAATTCAACAATACTTTATTGAGCGTAATACTGAAGAAGTGCCCTTTAGTCGAGAACAGTGGGAACTCATTAAAGAGCGAGCTGAAAATAAAATAGATGATATTCCCTTCGGCACTCAACTCAATGTTAAATCTCCTGGCTATGAATGGATCAATCACTCACTCGCACCGAAAACTGTAACGCCAAAGAACACACGAGTTCTGATTGGTAGCAAAGATTGTCGCCAACCCTATCTTGCATCACCACTTAACATTTCAGCCATGAGTTTTGGTGCACTCAGTAAAAATGCCATCCGCGCACTGAACTTAGGGGCAAAACTAGGCAGTTTCGCCCATAACACAGGAGAAGGTGGCTTATCCCAGTATCACCTTGAACAAGGCGGTGATATTATCTGGCAAATTGGTACTGGCTACTTTGGTTGTCGCACCAAGGATGGGGAGTTCGACCCCGAACAGTTCAAGCAAAAAGCAACACTTCCTGTGGTAAAAATGATTGAGATAAAATTATCACAAGGTGCTAAACCAGCACATGGCGGCATTTTACCTGCGGCAAAAATTAGCCAAGAAATCGCAGAAATTCGAGGGGTATCCAGAGGAGAAGACTGTATTTCTCCACCAACACACAGCACATTTTCCACACCTAAAGGATTACTAGCGTTTGTTCAACAATTACGCGAATTATCGGGTGGAAAACCCGTTGGTTTTAAATTGTGCCTAGGCATTCGTCGAGAATTCCTAGGTATTTGTAAAGCCATGATAGCAACCAATATCACTCCTGACTTCATTACCATTGATGGCTCAGAGGGTGGCACAGGTGCAGCACCCATGGAGTTCACAGACTTCATTGGCACACCATTAGATGAAGGACTCTCTTTTGTACACAATGCACTTCTGGGTGCAGGCCTTCGTCAAGAGATCAAGCTTATTGCCAGCGGTAAGATTGTGACAGGATTTGATTTGGTTTGTAAACTCGCACTCGGCGCTGACCTCTGTAATGCCGCTCGTGAGATGATGTTTGCTATAGGCTGTATTCAATCACGAAAATGTCATACAAACCGTTGTCCAACAGGTGTGGCAACACAAAATGCATTGCGTGCTTTCGCCCTCGACTATCAAGCCAAAGCACCACAAGTTCGTAACTACCATCACGCAACACTACATAGTTTCAGAGAAATACTAGGTGCTGCAGGCGTAACACATCCATCGCAACTCCATCGTTCACGGATTCGCAGACGAATCAGCCAAACACAAGCACTACGCTACCAAGATATTTACCCTAAAATTCCGCTCAATTGCTTAAAAGATAATAGCAACATCCCAGAGCCTTTCGCTACTTATTGGCAACAGGCTTGTGCTGATACGTTTGAGTTCCCACCCCTCACTACCAATAAATATAGCTCCTCCCCTCGTTTAAACTACTGATACTGATTAATAGTTCCTGATGATTGTGCTTGATAAGGACCAAGTCGAGCTGCTGAAGTCACACGAACGCTACCACCAACACTAGCAAAACAAGTCACAGACCAAGTAAGAGAATCCTTACCACTTGCATTTACAGAATAAACAGCCTGACAATTATCATCCTCTGGAATCTTTGTACCAACAGAACCACGATAATTACCTGGCAAATTATAATAAGCATTAGCATCAGCACTAAAATTAGAGCCTAAAGGGTAAGTGCCTGATGGTGGATCAACAGTCAAAGACCAATCGGCATAACTAACTTTTGAATTAGATTTTTTATTGACAAACTTTTTTATACGTTTCTCCATAAAATCAATCTGTTTCTTATTAAATCTTCCTGAAATATTATGTGGGAAGGCAGGATATACTCCACCACTATTCTTAACTAATTTACTTAACGCTTTTTCTTTAGCAGTTAGAACATAACCAGGAATACTCTGACAAAGTACAGCATCTTTCGCCCCTGAAGTAACGAGCACAGAATTACCAGACTCATCACTTGCATCTTTCATACCAAACTGTGAACAATATGCTTGATGCGATGCAATAATTTCAGGTGTCAGCTTCAACTTATGTAAATCTTTAGATTTTACACTTTCAGTAACACCTGCAAATGGATTAGGAATGGATTCTGCATAAGCAGAAAATGATAAACAGGCAATAGTTAAACCTAACACAACTTTATTCATAGTAACTCCAGTTAATTTCAATATGTTTCGCAGTGTAGCATGAGACACAACACCATACAATTACCGTGATAACTACTGCAGTAAAAATCATTCCACACCATCAACGCGCCTAAACCCACGTGGTAGAAAATTACCACGACGTCCTCTTTCACCCTGATAATGCATCAGATCGTTGACCTGCAACGTAAAGTGACGCTTTCCTGAGTATAATGTTAACGATGAACCTTCATTCAGCACACAAACACTCGCCAGCCATTCTTCTTCTGACTTCACCTTAGCACTGGGCATGTTAATCATTTTATTACCTTTTCCTTTTGATAACACCGGCAACTCTGCTATAGGAAAACTTAATAAACGTCCAACATTGGTCACACAAACTAAATATTGACTCTCTATATCTTCAACAAGTTGTGGCATGAGCAACTTACTGTTTTCAAATGGCAAACGCAGCATCGATTTTCCTGCTTTATTTTTACTGTATAGCTCACTACGTTTTACTAGGAATCCGTAGCCTGCCGAAGAACATAACAATAAATAATCACTATCTTTACCCGCAGTAACAAAGCTGAAACCGCAACCTGATTCTGGCTTAAAATGACTCGTCAAAGGCTCACCTTGACCTCTTGCGGACGGCAGTTTACTACCTTGCAAACTATAGCTACGGCCTGACTGATCAAAGAATGCAATCAGTTGATTCGTTTTTGCCAAACAGCTCGTTAGAAAAGCATCTCCCGCCTTATAGCTCAACGCCGTCGGATCAACATCATGACCTTTCGCAGCACGAACCCAACCTTGTTTTGATAACACCACCATAATAGACTCTGCTGGCAACATTTGATCCTGACTAATAGCAACAGCACCCTCACGTTCAACCAATTGTGAACGTCTTTCATCACCAAAAACCTGACTATCTTGCTGAATTTCTTTCGCCACTAATTGTTTTAATTTTTTATCCGACGCCAAAATGATTTCAATCTGATCACGCTCTTGTGCTAGCTCATCTTGCTCGGCACGAATTCTCATCTCTTCCAGTTTAGCCAAATGACGTAGTTTCAATTCTAGAATGGCTTCTGCTTGTATGGTTGTTAATTGGAAGTGTTTAATTAAAACAGGTTTCGGTTCATCTTCAGTACGAATAATACGAATCACTTCATCGATATTCAAATAGGCAACTAGCAAACCATCTAAAATATGTAACCGTGCCAAAATTTTATCTAAGCGATACTGTAATCGTTGCCGCACGGTTTGTAGACGAAAACTTAACCACTCATTCAATAGTGGTAGCAACCCTTTCACTTGCGGACGACCATCTAAGCCAATGACATTCATATTGACACGATAACTTTTTTCCAAGTCAGTCGTTGCAAATAAATGAGACATCAGTCCATCAATATCAACACGATTAGAGCGTGGACAAATCACAATACGTGTTGGCTGCTCATGATCAGATTCGTCACGTAGATCACTGACCATAGGAAGTTTCTTCGCTTGCATTTGTGCGGCAACTTGCGTCAATATCTTTGCTCCAGACACTTGATAAGGTAACGCATCAATTACAATTTCACCATCTTCCAGCGTGTACGTTGCACGTACTTTAATGGAGCCTGTTCCACTGCGATAGCAGGCTAATAAATCTGCTTTAGTGGTGATAATTTCAGCACCAGTTGGTAAATCTGGCGCAAGAATAAAGTGATGTATATCCTCTAAAGTAGCTTGCGGATGCTTTAACAGATGCACACATGCAGTCGCTACTTCTGTCACATTATGCGGCAAAATATCTGTCGACATCCCAACTGCAATCCCTGATGCACCATTCAGTAAAATATTCGGTAATCTCGCAGGTAATAAAGTGGGTTCTTTCAGTGTGCCGTCAAAATTCACTCCCCATTGTCCTGCACCCTGACTCAATTCTTTAAGCAATAAGTCAGCATAAGAAGATAAACGAGATTCAGTGTACCGCATTGCTGCAAACGACTTAGGATCGTCTTGTGACCCCCAGTTTCCTTGCCCATCGACTAACGGATAACGATAAGAAAAGCCTTGTGCCATCAATACCATCGCTTCATAACAAGCAGTATCGCCATGCGGATGAAACTTACCTAACACATCACCCACGGTTCGTGCTGATTTTTTGAATTTTGCAGTGGCCTTTAATCCCAGCTCACTCATCGCATAGATAATACGACGCTGTACTGGCTTTAATCCATCACCAATATAAGGCAAAGCTCGATCAAGAATGACATACATCGAATAGTCTAAGTAAGCCTTTTCAGTAAACTCCATGAGCGGCTGTTGTTCTGTGCCTTCAACTGCTAAATGCATGCAAGGCTGTGTCGTTTCACTCAAAGTTATATCTGTTTCATCATTCATGCTGACTCAATCCAATCAAGGTATCGATTGCAATCTATCATTGATACTTTAAAATGGCAATCAAACGATGACTTGTGATAACTACTCGATCCCTATATCGTCATTCTGCACGCAATCGCAGAATCTATACCCAACGCAGTTGAAGATGCCGAGTTTTTAACAAAGCATGCATGGATTCCGAGACTTCGCGCAGAATGACAGATGAGTGATTGTAATTTATGAAAATGAAAATTCAACACTCAAAATGCTACGTAACGCTATTATGGTGTCTGATATCACTATGTTTTTTTGCGTCTTTACAAGCAAGTAATACCATAAAAAATTTAAAAACATTACCCACCCCTAATTACTTATCGACGACAAAACTCACACTCACCTTAAACGATGCCATTGCTTTAGCACTGCGTTTCAACCCAGACATTCATAACACCAACCTCAACAAGATCACCGAAAAACTCAACTTTTTGAAAGCAAAAAACGAAGCATTTGGCGTCACTTATGGTGACTTAAGCAGTAAAACTAATATTGGCGAAAACAACAAGCCAGTCACAACACTAACCGCACCTAGTATTAACTGGACAAGCCCTTTTGGCACCAAGCTTGCTTTAACCAGCAGTCAAGACTTATCGACTAATGGAAAGTCTGCTCAGCTTACCCTCTCACAACCATTACTCCATCAATTTGGACGTCAATATGCCTTAAACGGCTGGTATACTGCTATCGATCAACGACATCTTGACCAACTCAATTATCGCAACAGCATTGCCAGCACTTTATTAAGTGTGATTCAAGCTTATCGCTCCGTCAACAGCAACTTCAATCAACTTGAAGTCTCAAAGAAACAGCTAGCTCAATCTGAGCGCACCTTACGAGAGTATCGGGTCAAACTACGTTATGGGCAAATACCAAAACAAACCCTGATTGAACAACAAGCCACCATAGCACAGCAGAAACTATCTTTCTTACAAAGTAATAATAACTATCAAAATGAGTTACGTAGCTTTTTAACTCAACTGGGCATCAACGCGACGACTGCCATTAAACTGGATAACACAATTCACATTCCAATGATACACTTACCCAATGAGCAAGCTGCACTGAGTATCGCCATGAAAAACAACGTCAGCTATTTGGCAGCGATTAATAGTCTTAAACAGGCAAAACGTACCTATCAATATGATAAAGATAATTTAGGATGGAATTTATCCATGACTGCCAGCACGCCAGTCGGTGGGTTTAACACCACTGCAAATAAAACAGTTGGCGTTAAACTAAGCATCCCCATTGATAAGCTAGACAATAAAGTACAGCTAGAAAATGATCAGATAGGGATAGAAACTGCTCAAACAAATCTCGCCAAAGCAAAGCGTGACCTAATCACTAAAATCCATAACACCTTACAGGGTATATATAATGACCAACAAAAAATCAAGTTGGACCATCAAGCCATCAAACTACAAAACCAAACTTATCAAGCTGCAAAAGTCAGACTACTCCATGGTTTATCCACACAATTTGAAGTTTCTGAGCAACAAGATAGACTCATTGATAGCACCAATAGCTTAATCAGCAATCAAACTAATTTGCTTAACGACATCGACCAACTTTACAGCCAATTAGGCACCGAATTACAACACTGGCATATCAAAATTAAATATTAGAGGTATAACATGTCACGATGGATAAAAATCAGTGGATTTATTTTTATAGCACTATTACTGAGTGCCTGCCAACAAAAAGAATCAACAAAAACACACGCTTTTCATACCATCACAGCAAAGCTCACCCCCTCAGACACAAAGCTCTATTTTTCCGGACAAATTAAACCCTTGTCCAATCAGGTGGTCATTGCACCAACCGATGGCATCATCAAAAAAGTTCAGTTCAAATATGGTGAACCGATTAAAAAAGGACAAATCCTTGCAATCGATGAAGCCACTGACTTAGATGATAAATATCGCCAAATGTTAACTGCCTATCTCAAAGAAAAGAATACCTTCTTGCAAGGAGAAAAAAAGTTCGCTGGCAACCAAGCACTGTGGAAACTGGGTATTATCTCTGAAAATGACTTCAATAGCGATAAAGCTGAACAAGAGTCTAACGAGTTGAGTCTAATCAACTCAGAACATGACCTCAGAAAAGCATTATTAGGTAATAAAAACTTATTCAACCAAATCAAAAATCTGAGCCTATCTAACTTAAATGAGGTGAGAGAAGTACTCGCAAAAAATCAAACAACTTTACCGATTATCAGCGACCAATCTGGACTAGCCTTATTGCCACCTAATAGCTCGGGAACAAACACCAATAATGATAGTAATGGCTGTACAAAAATCAGTGCAGGTTGTAATGTAAAAAAAGGTCAAGTTATTACTGCCATAGGCAACCTATCTGGACTCACTGTAAAAATCAACATTCCTGAAACCTATATTAATCGTATTCATATTGGACTACCTGTTGAGATCACTGGACCAGGATTTCCCGACATTACCCTGAAAGGGAACGTTGATTCAGTCGCATTTGAAGCAAACAATGATCATGCTAATGGCAGTACATCAACCTTCCCAGTCACCATAAAAATACCAACCATTACGCCAGAACAAAGTAAGGTAGTCCATATTGATATGAGTGCAAAAGCTCAAATTCTCCTAAAGAATAAACCACAAATAATGATTCCCATCACAGCCGTTCATCTCAATGGCGGTCATAGTCAAGTTTTCATTATTGATCCAAAAACAAAGCAACAGCGCAGTGTACCCGTTACTACAGGTCAAACAACCACAGACCAAGTTGCTATCACCACAGGAATCAAGCCAGGGGATCAAGTTGTAGTTCCAAACCTCACTAACCATGATAGCCCTACCACATGATTCAGTTGCAACAAGTCAAAAAGTGCTATGACATGGGCGAACAACACCTAACCGTGCTACATGGGATTGACTTAACCATCGAAACAGGAGAACTGGTTGCGATTATTGGTCCATCTGGATCAGGTAAATCAACCTGTATGAACATCATCGGATTACTCGATAAACCCAGCGAGGGAAGCTATTACTTAAACGAACAGAATGTTTCCAATCTCAGTGCTGATAAGCAATCCACATTACGTAATCAACTGCTAGGCTTTATTTTTCAATCTTTCTACCTATTACCTAAATTCACTGCACTAGAGAATGTCATGCTACCACTGCTCTACCGCAATCTTCCAACCAAAGTCATCGAGAAATCCGCTAAAAATGCCTTAGCTAAAGTAGACATTGATCACCTTTGGCATCACAAACCCACTGAATTATCAGGCGGACAACAGCAGCGTGTTGCTATCGCACGTGCATTAGTAGGTGAACCTAAAGTTATTCTAGCGGATGAACCAACGGGTGCTTTAGACAGTAAAACCTCACGTGCAGTTATGGACTTATTAATCAACTTAAATACTGAAAGTAAAGCCACCACAATCATTGTAACTCATGACCCAAATATTGCTAATCAATGTCAACGTGTGATTGAAATTGAAGATGGGAGAATAAGTTAGCCTAAACTAATCTCATTTCAGGCTGTAAAGTCAATTGCTCATTAGCATAACAAACTTTTGCCTTCTTTCTTGTTAAAGAAGATTTATTCCAACCAAACTCATTCAAACGCAATAATTTTTCGATAGTCAGTGCATCTACCCGTTTTAAATGTAAAAAAGCATAGCCAAAATTGCACCGACCAGAACCACTGGCGGGAAGCTTGATACCATAAATATCATCTTCATCTAACGCTGTCTTAGTCAATATTTCTTCCAACAATGTGTCAACTGTGTATCTATTGGGTATATTTTTAATATAAAAGGAACAATACTCATTCGAGCTCTCATCAACATCAACTCTCTGAAGATGAGGACAGCTTTTAACTATACTACGATCAACTCTATCAATCACATTGTACAGCTTACCATCAATACTTATCTGAGAACCTGAAATTAAAGCAGGTGGTGAATATGATTGATATTCACTCATATGTGCAGACATCATATTGTGATGTTCTCGCGCCACTCGGTTTGCCATCCCTTGGAAATCTACTGGCACACAAGGCAACGGATTCATATTCAACACAGGATCTCCAATAGGCACATAAACGCCTTGATTAAAGAGTTCTTTTTGCAACCACAAAAACTGAGTATAAGAATCTTCAACATCTTGAACATAAGTACGACAACAGCCCTCTCCATAATGCGAGCAATAGCAACAGGATGGCTGATAATAATATGAACCCCCTTGTGGGAAGGAGCTACCATGCCCCATACAAAACGTTGAAGAGGTCACCACACTTGTACAACCAGCCAACGAACTGTAATTGTGATAACTTCCTTCGGTTCCAGAAGCATCATTATACTGTACTCTCTGAAAACTTCTTGAATCAACTGGAGTAGCATTTTGGAGAACATGACGTCTTCCAACAGGTGGTGGTGAAATAGTTGTTACAGCTGTATTAGGATAACAATACTCTTCTGAGTTCCCATTAACACGAATATAAGGAGAACAAACACTCCCTCGCTGATATGATTCCATTCTCCCTCCCAGAAGCAAAAATAAACGACAAAACTTTTACACAAACCAATACGAATAGTCAAACCGCCAATAATTCGATAAAACCAATACCCTCTTACTTAAATGCCAATGCCGCTACAAGAATCCCGATCATTTTGCTAGAATACATTATCAAATATTGATCAACTTAAGCAATGAACCTCACCACACACTTCAGTCAATCCATGCGTAACTTATTCAGCGCCAAGCTACGCACCTTCTTATCGATATTGGGTGTACTTGTTGGCACCGCTTCTGTAGTGGCAGTGGTTACCACTGGTGAATTAGGCACAGCACATGCACTGGCTCAATTTAAACAGCTCGGCACCAATCTACTCTCTGTCTCTCTAGAATCACCTAGTAATTCCAGCAGCTCACAAACGGAAGAAAAATCACTCAACATCACACAACTCATGCAGGTCAGCCAACGAATCCCAAGCATTCAAAGTACCGCACCCTATGCAAGTGTGTATGTGAATGCCAGCTATCAAGGAAAGTCGTTAAATGCTCAAATTATTGGTGCTACTCAAACACTGAAAAAAATCAATAAGATCCAGCTGAGTAGTGGTCGTTTCATTTCACCACTAGATCGTCAGCAACTGTATGCAGTCATTGGTAGTCAAGTAGCCATTAATTTACGCAAACAAGGTGTGTTCAATCCTATCAATCAACAAATCAAATTAGGTAGTTATATCTTTACGATTATTGGCGTCATGAAACCACTACCTGAAAACTTCTTTCTACTGGTCGATTTAAACAACAGCGTCGTGACACCACTACATCAGGCACTTCAATTAAGCAAAGACACGATGATTAACAATGTTATCTATACACTGAAGAAACACCCTGATATTAATCAGCTGCAAGGGAAAATCAAGCAACTTGTCCAGCTGTACTCCCCCAACATGCAAACTTTTTTTACCAGCCCAGAACAAATCATTGCCAGCATGTCAAAACAACGTGAAACATTAACCTGGCTATTGGCCTGTATTGGCGCAATATCATTGCTTGTGGGTGGCATTGGGGTGATGAATATTATGCTGGTATCCGTCACAGAACGACGACAAGAAATCGGCATTAGGCTTGCGATTGGAGCACTTAGAAAAGATATTAAACGCATGTTCTTACTTGAATCAACCACTCTAACTGTATTTGGTGGACTCTTAGGCATTATCATTGGCACCTTAATTTCTTGGGTTATCACCTTGTTTACTCACTGGCAATTTGAACTCTATTTTTGGCCTCCAGTCGCTGGTTTCTTAGTCTCTGTCTTCGTCGGTGTTTTTTTTGGGTTATACCCAGCCATGAAAGCCGCAAAACTAGATCCTATTGAGACCTTAAGATCATGAGAAATCAACAAGAAAAACGACTAAATAACTGGCTAAATACTAGCTTAGGAAAGAATAATTTCAAGTTATCACCCATTACTGGTGATGCCAGTTTTCGTCAGTACTTTAGGATATATCCAAACCACTTGGATGTGGAGATCAACAATCAACCTTCACAAATTGCTGTCATCTCACCACCAGCAACAGAGAATAATGCACAATTTATCAAGATTGCTACGCTACTCAACCAGCATAAAATCACTGCACCAATCATACTAGATAAAGACTTAGTATCAGGGTTTTTAAGATTATCTGATTTAGGTGACACTCAGTATTTTAAAACGCTACAGGAAACACCTGAACAAGCAGATCAACTGTATGATGATGCCATACATAGCTTAACTCACCTACAAACCATCCCACATACAACATTACCCAGCTACGACCGAACGCTACTCAACCGTGAAATGGAATTATTTATGCAGTGGTATGTGATACAACAACAAAATATTAAACCTAACAAGGATGATTTATCACAGTGGGAACATATAAAAACAATACTCACTGACAGTGCACTAGAACAACCACAAGTATTTGTTCATCGTGATTACCACAGCCGTAATTTAATGCAGTGTGAAGGTCAAGATGCATTGCAACGAGTTGGCATTATTGACTTTCAAGATGCTGTCTATGGAGCGATAACTTATGACCTAGTCTCACTCCTACGTGATTGCTACATTGAATGGAGCACAAAGCAAATAAACCACTGGCTACAGCAGTATTATGAAAAAGCTTTATCGCTTCAATTACTCAGCTCTACCATTAAATTCACCCAATTCGAGCAATGGTTTGACCTCATGGGCATACAGCGACACTTAAAAGCCATTGGAATCTTTTCTAGGCTAGCAATTCGTGATAAAAAATTGAACTATCTAAAAGATATTCCTCGCACCTTGAAGTATATTCGCATACAGATAGCAAAATATCCTCAACTCAAGCCATTATCTAAATGGATTAACTAAATATGAAAGCAATGATATTAGCAGCTGGACGTGGAGAAAGAATGAAGCCTCTCACGAACCATACTCCCAAACCACTTCTCAAAGTTGATAGATACAGCCTAATAGAACATCAGATTCTCAGCTTAAAAAAGGCTGGCATTACAGAAATCATCATTAATATTTGCTATCTTCATCAACAGTTTATTGAGCAACTGGGTGATGGGTCAAATTATGGAGTGAAGATTCAATTCTCAATTGAGGCAGATAATACAGCGCTAGGCACAGGTGGTGGCATCAAAAAAGCATTATCATTGATAGGAACTCAACCATTGATCATCACCAGTGGTGATCTGTGGACAAATTTCCCCTATCAACAATTGACTAATCAAAATCCAGCCTACGCACATTTAGTATTGGTAGATAATCCTAAGCACCACCTGCAAGGTGATTTTTCACTAGCAGATGGAATCATCAATAGCACCGATAAAGAAAAACTAAATTACGCAGGAATTGGGGTAATTAACCCAAAACATTATCAACTCAGTAATGATGTGTTCTGCCTATTCAAGCCTTTAAAAAATGCAATCCTAGAAAATCAAGTGACTGGAGAGTATTATTCTGGAACTTGGTGTAATGTGGGCACTCCAAAACAATTAGAACAAATTCAAATAGGTGTCAAAGCGAACTGAAAAAATAGCAGTGTTGTTTTACACATTAAAACGAAAATGCATCACATCACCATCTTGAACAATATAGTCCTTACCTTCTACGCGTAATTTTCCTTGTTCTTTTGCACCCTGCTCCCCTTTGTTTTGTAGATAATCATCATAAGTAATTACCTCAGCACGAATAAAGCCACGCTCAAAATCAGTATGAATCACCCCCGCAGATTGAGGAGCACTGAAACCAACAGGAATCGTCCATGCTCGTGATTCCTTAGGACCTGCTGTAAAATAGGTTTGCAAATTGAGAAGTGAAAATCCAGCACGAATCACACGGTCTAACCCAGCCTCTTCCATTCCCATTTCTTCTAAGAATTCAGCTTTATCAATATCTTCCAGCTCGGCAATTTCAGCTTCAATAGAAGCGCAAATAGCCACAACCACAGCACCTTCCTTAGCTGCAAGTGCTTGTACCGCTTCCAAGTAAGGGTTGTTTTTGAACCCTGTTTCACTCACATTAGCAATATAAAGTGTTGGCTTAATCGTCAACAACTGTAATGGTTTGATTGCAACACTCATCGCATCAGTGAGTTCAAGTTGACGTAAAGGTAGCCCTTTATTTAAATGCTGCCTAATTATTTCAAGCGCATCAATCGATTGCACTGCCAACTTATCACCTGTACGCACCATTTTATTAGCCCGCTGAATCGCTTTCTCCACGGACTCTAAGTCTGCTAATGCCAATTCTGTATCAATTACTTCAATATCAGAAATCGGATCAACTTTTCCTGAAACATGGGTAATATCACCATCATCAAAACAACGTACCACATGAGCAATCGCTTGGGTTTCACGAATATTTGCAAGAAACTTATTTCCTAACCCTTCCCCACTGGCTGCACCTTTCACCAACCCAGCAATATCAACAAAGTTCATGATCGCAGGAATCACTTTTTGAGATTGTGCAATTTGTGCAATTTGTGCCAAACGTTGATCAGGTACTTCTACAGTACCCACATTGGGTTCAATGGTGCAAAAAGGATAATTTTGCGCTTCAATTCCTGCTTGCGTTAAAGCATTAAACAAGGTTGATTTGCCTACATTAGGTAAGCCAACAATTCCGCATTTAAACCCCATTATTTTGTCCTCGTATTCAATGCTTTCATCACAGCTGAAATATTACCAGCAAGAAGATCAGGTAGATAATCAACCGTCTTCTTCAAACAATCACTGATCAACAGCTCATCATGATTATTGGGTCTTGATAACACATAATCATGCACAGCCTGAGCTGTTTTAGGTCGACCAACTCCAATTCTCAACCGATTATATTGATTACCAATTTTCTGACTAATATCACGCAACCCATTATGCCCGCCATGTCCACCACCTTGCTTGAATTTGATATCACCAGGTAGGAAATCAAGTTCGTCATGTGCAATTAAAATAGCTTCTGGCTTTATCTTATAAAACTGCATCACCGCTTGCACAGCAGCACCACTTAAATTCATAAAAGTATCCGGCAGTAAGATATAACAATCCGCATCAAGCTTGGCAACTTGCAAACGAGCAATTGATCCTTTGAAGGCTTTATTGAGTTTAAATTGCAACACATGCTTTTCAGTCAAGTGGTCAACAAACCATGCACCTGCGTTATGTCGTGTGTGTTTATATTGTGAGCCTGGATTATTCAGACCCACAATTAAACGAATTGGGCAATCTGTCACAATGACAATGCCTATGCTTTATCTTTTTCTTCGACAGCCGTATCCACATCAGATGACTCAACAACCTCTGTTTCCGTATCTTCTGTCACCACACGTGGATTGTGAATACTCACCACTGCCAAGTCATGATCTTCTTCACCATGAGATAACGCAACCAATTCTACACCTTTTGGCAATACAAGCTCCGTCAAGTGAATTGCCTGACCTTTTTCAAGTTTTGCCACATCTACTTCAATATACTCAGGTAAGTTCTTTGGTAAACACTTCACTTCTACTTCAGATAAATTATGTGTCAATACGCCACCATCTTTAACACCCATGGCGCTGCTTTCGTTCAAAAAGTGCAATGGTACAGTCATCGTAATGGCAGACTTAGCACTAACACGCAAAAAGTCCACATGTAATATTTTTGGTTTATAAGTGTGACGTTGCACATCTTTCAGTACCACAGTTTCTTTTTTTCCATCTATATTCAATGCCAACACATGTGAGTAAAATGCCTCTAGTTCAAGTGCATGTAAAATATGGTTATGATCTAACACTAAAGATACAGAATCCTTACCTGCACCATAAACCACGGCTGGAATTTGTCCTTGATGACGCATCCGTCTGCTGTGTGCCTTGCCATATTGCTCACGTTTCTGAGCAATTACTTCAAATTGGTCACCCATGCGATTCTCCAAAATAATTAAATTAAATGAGGCGTGATTCTAGCGAATGATTACAAAGAAAGCTATCAATGAAAATCTGAAAGCTAAGAGTTAAAGAATTTCTGATTAGTACCTGGGAATTTTTCAGTATTTAATAATGCTTGGAGCACGTCTGGATTACTTGCAAAAACAGTCATCCAAATACTCCAATAACCACTGGCAGTTGCCAACATAACAACTATCCCCAACATTTCATCACTATTACTAGTTTCTAAGGTCTTCTTAGCATGCACAGCTTTACTCCAAGCGTCCGAGCGAGCATGCCAGCGACGATCACTCATCTTGCTATCATTGGATGGTGTTTTATCCAACCCTACCAATGCAATTAAATTTTTAGCCTTAATCTGTACAGATGGCAATTGATCACTTGCAACCATAACGATTCCATTTGCTTGATAACATAAAGCAACAAAAGTATCATCACGATCAGGTAACAGGCAGTCATTCACAGATTTATTACTTTTTGTAGCATTACAATTGACACATGCCAATAAAAAATTATCCCAATCAGAATTTTTACTGCTATCAACGCACTGAGTACCTTGCTCTTTTTTAGGTTGCACATGCTCAACATGTAACCCTGAATCTAATTGCATTTCACAATAAGAACAGTAGCCTCCTAGTCGTCTTATTAATTCACCACGCGCACGTTGATAATCTGTATAACTTTCATGCCGCCCTAGTTTATCTAATGGCCAATCACCACGCACAATAGGACGCATTATTGCTTACCATTTTTTGCAAACTTAGCCAATCTTTCCATCTCTAAAAATGCATGATATGCAACATCCTTACTAAAGGGAGCAGATAACTCGTCCAGTTGCTCTTTCAATTTAGGTAAATCAACACTAGTGGGTTCAGCATATAATAACTTATAATACTTTTTGGCCGCGTCATACATCTCTTTCAAACGCTGACTGCGTTGAGGCAAATCGACACCCATGACATTTTCTGCAATATCCTCTATTGAACTAGAATCTCCCAACTCATTTCCATTCAAATCAATGAGTTTACCAACATTGGCAACAGACTGAATAATAAAGGGGGAATGTGTACTCACCACAAACTGTATTTTAGGAAATGCTTTAGTCAAATCATCTAATACATGTAACTGCCACAATGGATGCAAATGCAAATCCATTTCATCAATCAACACAATGCCTTGTGTGCTTTTTACAGCATTTAAACCCTGATGTGGATTCAATCGTGATGCCCGATGTGCAATATCAGCAACCATCGCAATCATATTACGAAAACCATCACTTAACTCATCAAATTTTTGCCAACAATCTTTAATTTTAACCATCAAATGATACTGCTCATCATAATCAAATCCTGTCGCATCAGGAATACAATTGACGACAGCTTTATTAATACTCTGCAAAGCTGGCACATCTTTACCAGCTCGCACTGATCGAACAATCGTTGCATACCACTTTTCAAAAAAATGACGATCTGTTTTTGACTCCAAACAATGGCGATATGCATCCATTCGACTGCTGTTTGCATTTGCATTACGGTCACGATGCATATCCCACAAACGGTTTGACCCGTAGTATAAGAGCAATGGCAAATCATGAAACTCACCTAACTTTACTGCTTCTCTATCTCTTTTTGCTATACGCATCAAATTCTTAGCATATCCACCACGATCTTTAGGACGACGAGACCAAGTAAGCGGCTTGTCGTGCAAGACAGCATCAATTGTTAAGCTAGATTCCGATTGATGCTCTCTATTGAGCAAACCATGCTTTTCATAGTATCGTGCTAACGCGTCTTTTTCTTTAATACCACCATGACCAAAAACAACGCCACTTCTTAAAAGATAAGTTCCCAGCATAATAGCCAACGCATCCAGTATTGCCGTTTTACCTGTGGCATTATTACCAATCAAAACATTTAATTGCGAATGGAAACAATACGTAGAATCTACAAACTTTCTAAAATTATGTAACTTTAATTTATTAACACGCATTCTTAAGCACCTCTACTTCATGAATCCTTTATCAAAAACAAACATTCAATCAAGCCATTTAACACACCTTGCATAATCGTTACATTTGCCAATATTTGTGCGGCCTTACTATCAGGCTCATAATCCTCCACCAGTGCTGTCACCTGATCAGTAAACTTCAGCTGGTTAACAGCAAAGTCTTTAGTTAAAGTAAATTGCACTTGATCTTGGTAGCGTAAGCGCAGTTCACTGACATCACAACCATCTTTCAAGAATGACTGCACAGCATCTGTCGTTAAATCCCGACAAGACAACTTCACTTTTGATTGTGCATTTTGTCGTGCTAGTAACAAGCAACTATCTTCGACCGTAATATCTTTTGGACAATCATGGTGTTTTAACCAATTCGTTAGTTTGGCTTGACCTTCATCAACATTCAACAATGAAATTTCTAATTCTGGGCAACTTTTCTTCAATAAGGCAGTCACTAAGTCCACTTTTTTTGGCGTTGCACTATTGACGACCAAGCAATTTGCTTTGAGGTCAATATAGGCATACAGTTGTTCCTTTTTACTGAAAGCCTGCATCAATAAAGTGTGATAAATTTCTTCTTTAAGCTGTGTTTTCTCTTGTTTATAAACCTTGCGCTGTTCACGTTGCTCAATCGCATCCAGTTTTTCTTGCAGTTGTTGACGTACAACAGTCGCTGGTAATACTTTCTCCTCAACTTGAATACATAACAAGACCGCGTCACCTATTTTTTGTGATAGTGGCGCATCATCACGCCCATCCAAATGTATGGGTGGATACCAGCCATGGCTTGCAGGGCTAGTTTTTGCACAATCTTTAAATGGGAATGCATTTAAATTATTTTCTAATGCTTCCATATCAACGCTTAAATTATCTAAAGCAAAAACACGAATATTTTTGAACCACATATTATTTTGCCTCCAGCTTTTCTCGATTATTCATATAAGGACGCAACACCTCTGGAATAACCACATCACCATTTTTCTGCTGATAATTCTCCAAAATAGCTACCAAGGTTCTTCCCACAGCCAAACCAGAACCGTTCAGCGTATGTAATAACGCGACATCACCCTCATCATTTCTAAAGCGTGTTTTCATGCGCCTAGCCTGAAAAGCCTCAAAATTACTACAAGAAGAAATCTCACGGTAACAGTCTTGCCCTGGCAACCAAACTTCCAAATCGTAAGTTTTTGCCGCACTAAACCCTGTATCACCACTGCATAAACTCATCACTCGATAAGGTAGTTCTAATTGTTGCAACACAGCCTCAGCATGCCCTGTTAATTCTTCTAATGCTTGATAGGAATGATTTGGATGTACAAATTGCACCAACTCAACTTTCTCAAATTGATGCTGACGTATGAAGCCCTTAGTATCCCTGCCATAAGAACCTGCTTCTGAGCGAAAACATGGCGTATGTGCAACAAACTTCAGCGGAATATTTTCAAGAATTTCTCCTCGCATCAAATTGGTAACCGGCACTTCTGCAGTTGGAATCAAGGATAAAGACCAGTCTTGAATTGAAAACAAATCATCACCAAATTTTGGTAGCTGTCCTGTTCCATATAAAGAATCATCATTAACCAAATAGGGAACGTAAACTTCTTGATAACCATGCTGATGGGTATGTAACGTCAACATAAATTGAATTAACGCACGATGCAAAGCCGCTAAATGATGGTGTAATACCATAAATCGTGTGCCAGCAATTTTGGTTGCACGTTTAGCATCCATCCCCAGTTTCTCACCTAAAGCGACATGATCTTTGACCTCAAAATTAAAAATCGTCGGTTGACGCCATTTCCTAATTTCTACATTCTCATCTTCAGATTGCCCAATTGGAACACTCTCATGCAGTAAATTTGGCATACTTAAAGCATGCAGCTGTAACTGTTGCTGAATTTGTTCTAACTGAGCCGTTTGCTCTTTCAAGACTACATTAATTTGACTGACTTTTCCCATGATTTCATCAGCAGAATTACCAGTTGCTTTGGCTTTCCCAATTTGTTTCGATAACGCATTACGCTCACTTTGTAACTGTTGACTATTGCTCTGTAATTGTTTGCGTTGTGCTTCTAATTGAGCCACCTCATCAACACTAATGTGATAAGCACGCTGTTGCTTTAACTTGTCTGCAACAGCAGTTAAGTCATTACGTAATAACTGTGGGTCTAACATAAACCTTCCTTTTCATTTCAAATGATAAAAAATTCTACTCACCTTATCTTCATACCACTAATATGGGTCCACATCATTCGATCGACCATATATTGTGGCTATTAAAATCAAAAAAAATAACCACAACATGATTTGTAGATATTCTGATAGCCACAAATCATGTTGTAGCTATCAAGATGGGAAATAATATCTGCAAATCTACCAACCCTTTCTTTCTTCTGTGATATTGAGTAAATCTGAAAAAGCAATTACAGCAGCTTTCTGCCCTCTGCTAGGTTGAATTTCAATCAATATATTTTCTTTTTTTAATTTTGTAAGTAACATTTTTACTGATGAATCAGGAATTTTGGTATGCTTAATTAAATGTGAGCTATCAAAAATAGGACGATCAAAAATAGCATCAAGCAAGTGCACCGTATATTGAGAACGAGTAATCTCATGAATTCTCACTTTCATCTTATCATAAAGCCTCATAATAGCTTTCACTTTATCACTATTACTCTTTGCCTGCTCAGCAATCGCTCGCAAAAAAAACGCTACCCAACCAGTCCAATCATTATCACGAGAAATATTTTGCAATCCTATGTAATAAGCTTCTCGGTTTGCTTCCAAGTATGAACTCAAATAAAACATAGGCTGAGACAACTTCTTTTTTCGGTAAAGAAAAAGTGGAATAAGAATACGTCCAATACGACCATTACCATCATTAAAAGGGTGAATCAATTCAAACTGAGCATGCACAATTGCTACTTGTAAAAGTGTATCTATCTCTTTTGATTCGATATAAGCTTGCCATGCCTCTAAGTGATCATAAAGCCGTAACGGACTTGGTGGTACAAATGAAGCTTTCTCAATCAATTCTCCATATCTACCAATCCAATTTTGATCTTTACGAAATTCACCGGGTGTTTTATTTTGTCCACGCACACTACTCAGTAGTATCTTATGCAATTCACGGACAAAAGATAATGTAATAGGTCTATCGCTTAAAAACTGATGAGATAAGTATAATGCCTTACGATAATTAATAATCTCCTGAATATCATTATATTTTTCACCTTGTTTAATAATCCCAGCTTCCTGCTCCAAAACTTCATCAATAGTAGCTTGCGTTCCTTCTATCTTAGATGAAAGAACAGCTTCTTCAGTAGTTAAAGGTGAAAGCATTACAGATGGATTAACAACACCTTGTAACAAGCCATCATAACGAGCAAGCTCTGCATTAGCCTCACCAACTAAAGAAAAAAGCCGTTGATAATCCAAATTCTCCAACGGTAGCACATTAGGTTCATATGCTTTCATAATCTTGCCCTGCTACCATTAATTTTTTCTCTCAGCTGAGCAAAAAATAGATAAGCAATCGGCACGACAACCAACGAGAAAAATGTACCAAAAGACAAACCGCCCACAATTACCCAGCCGATTTGCTCACGACCAACCGACCCAGGACCAGTCGCAAAAGCCAACGGTAACGTACCAAACACCATCGCAAAGGTTGTCATTAAAATCGGGCGCAAACGCACACTAGCACCTTGTACAATTGATTCAATCAGAGAGTGCCCCTCTTCGCGTAGTTGATTGATAAATTGGGTAATCAAAATACCATGCTTACTAATTAAACCGATCAGAGTCACGAATCCAATTTCCGAATACAAATTAATCGTACCACCAGTAATCTTCAAGGTAAAAAGCGCACCAACAATCGATAATGGCACAGAAAACAAAATGATAAATGGATCAATGAAACTGCCAAATTGTGCTGACAAAACTAAATAAATAAACACTAAAGCCAGCAAGAAAATCCCTGCGACATTACCACTTTGGTCAAGAAGTTGTTTGGCTTTCCCCCCAAAGGCATAGTGAACATTAGGTGTCAATATTGTTGGTAATACACGCTGTATGTATTGCACCGCTTGGCTTTCAGTAAAACCAGGAGTCAAACTAGCAGCAACATTTGCTGATCGCAAACGATTGTAATGTGCCAGACTTGGTTGGCCAACCGTTGGAGTTAACTTAACCAACGTGGATAAAGGTATAAGTTCTGGTGCACCACTGGGTGTCGTATGAGTACTGGGCACATAAAGTTGATCAATTGCCTGTAAACTTTCTAAAGAGGATGCCTGCATTTGTAACATGACTGGATAACTTTTTAGACCTGCCTGTACATCAGTGACATGAACACTACCTAGCATCGCCTGAAAAGTGCTTGCAATATCAGGCACACTCACGCCCAGATTAGCAGCTAAATCACGATTGATTGTAATTTGATACTGCTGTTGATCATATTTCAGATTAGTACTAATGCTACGAAATCCTGGATAGTGTTGCATCAATGTAAGCAGCTGATTGACTGGCCTTTGCAAATCCTGATAATTCCCTGTTGTTGACAAGCGCACCACCATATCACGTCCACCATCACCCACTAAATCTGGCACATCAGCATGAGCATCGACCCCAGGAATGGCATCTAACAACGGGGTAATTTTCTCTGCCACTTGCTCAGCACTTATGCCACGTTTTTCCCATGGCACCAATACAACCGGCATACTAAAATCACTCGGATCAACATCTAAACCAACCGTCGCTATGTGAGCATTCTTCATTAATGCCTGCTCTGTTATCTGAGCATAGTAATTGGTGTAAGCTAAATTTGAATTAGGTGGAGAAGTTGCAGTCACCATCACCAAACCAGCATCTTCTGTCGGCATAAACTCAGAAGGCATAGACTGAAAAATCAAATACCCAAAAGCAGCTATGATTGTTAATCCGATTAACACCCAATATCGATAACGTAAAATAAGAGTCAAGCCGTGCCGATACCATACTGCTATCGCTTCAAACTGCTGCTCTAACCAATTCACTAAGCGATTGTCTGTTTCATGCACTAAAATTTGTGAACACATCATGGGAGATAAAGTCAGTGCAACAAACCCAGAAATCACCACACTTCCTGCCAGAGTAAAGGCAAATTCCTTAAATAACTCTGAACTATAACCTTGAATCAGTCCAATCGGTGCATAGACTGCTGCTAATGTAATCGTCATAGCTACCACAGCAAAGGCAATCTCTTTACTTCCTTTCAATGCAGCATCTAATGGTGACATCCCCTGCTCAATATAACGATAAATATTTTCCAACATCACAATCGCATCGTCCACCACCAGCCCTATCGATAACACAATCGCTAAGAGTGACAGTACATTAATCGTAAAACCAAATAGCTTCATCACCATGAAAACTGCGACGATACAAACAGGAATCGTAATGATCGGTATTAAGGAAGCACGAATAGATCCCAAAAACAAAAATACCACGAGCACAACCAAGGCAATGGCTTCTACCATTGCCCAATAGGCCTCATCAACAGATGCTTTTAAAAATACTGACTGATCATACATAATCGACGCATGCATTCCTTGAGGAAGACTATGCTGAACTCGTGCAAACGCCCCTCTCACTCTTTTCGCAACGGCAATCGGGTTCGCATCGCGTAGTGGCTTAATATTCAACATAATAGAAGACTTGCCATTAGCACGAAAAGGTTCAAAGTGTAAACTTTTATGCCCCAGCTCCACTTTGGCAATATTCTTCATTCGAATGGTGCGATTCCCCTTGACGACTACAATCGTATTAGCTAGCGCACTGGCACTCTTAAGCTGAGTATCAGAGACAATACTAAATCGGCGATTTTTGCCGTAAATCCTGCCAGCCGAGAAATCAATATTATTATCAGCAATAGCACTTTTAACTTGTGATACAGTCACACCCAATGCCGCCATTTTTTTCTCATTCAGCCAAATACGCATTGCGTAGCCACTCCCACCAGCAACACTAATGCCTCCAACGCCTGACACTTGATTCAAAACAGGGGTAATATTACGCAACACATAGTCTCTAACTTGACTAATGTTACGGGACTGATCACTTACAAGAATACTCATGATTGGCAAAGAAAGGCGTGCTGAGCTCACTGTTGGAGGGTCTGCATCTGTAGGTAAATCATCAACGCTTGAGACTTTATCACGTAACTGACTTAGGTCAGCATCAAAATCACTACCTGGTTTAAAATACACATTAATGGTACTACTGCCATCTTGCGATGTTGAGTCAACACTCTCCACATCATCAACACCTGCAATTGCGCCTTCAATTTTCGTCGTAATGGCGTTTTCCATCAAACTTGCACTTGCCCCTGTATAACTAGTACTCACCGTCGCCTTTAATTCATGCAGATCGGGAAAGAAACGCACCTCTAAATAACGATAACCAGCAATACCTAACACGACCAGAACGAGATTTAATACAATTGCCAGAACAGGTTGTCTAATACAAATTTCAGGAAGGCGCATTCTATTTACAACTATTGATTTTTAACAAAAGGATTTTGCGGAAAATGCTATGGAAAAAATTAAGTAATAGCAAGTTATTGCGAAGATTTTTTCCATAGCATTTTACCAATAGCATGCAGTTAAAGATTAATAGTTGCCAATAAAATGCGCCTCTCTTCATGAAGGTGCCACCACTGCTTGAACAGGTGGGTTTTGATGGCTACCAGCCCCAGAAACCTTCGCATTAACAGGGTCTCTAGCTAATTTTTGCGGTGATTTTTTAGCAACAACGCTCACCAAACTACCATCTTGTAATTTCTGCACTCCGGCAATCACTACTTGTTGCCCAGCCTTTAACCCCTGTAGCACTTCTGCCATACCTTTAGCTCTTTGACCAATTTTAACAACCTGTTGTACTGCATGATTACCATCAATACGAAAGACATGAAAGCCTGCGACATCGGCACTCACTGCCTCTTCTGGAATCACTAATGACTTTTTAGCGGCTGCAATCACCTGCGTAACACTCACAAACATTCCAGGTGACAACTTATTATTTGGGTTCGGCAATACCGCTTGCAACGTAATTGCACCATTATTAGGGTTCACCGTCGGCGAAATGTAACTCACAGAACCATAGAAGGCATCTTTAGGATATGCAGCGACATGAACGACCACAGTTTGTCCTAACTTAAGTGCTGGTAAACGGCTCTCAGGCAAATTATATTTAACTACTAACTGGGTACGATTGACCAATGTAACCAAAGAATTACCTGCCGTCGCATAATCACCTTTTTGCACCTTAAAAGATCCTAATATGCCACTGAATGGAGCCTTGACTGCCATTTGATTGAGCGCTGCTTGAACAGACTTCAAGTCAGCAGCTGCATTTTCAACATTAGCATTAATTTGATCCAAATCTTTTTTAGAAATGGCCCCTTGCCCCCAAAGCAACTTCGATCGTTGTTGATTTGTTTTTGCTAAATTCAACGCCGTTTGTGCTGTCTGCACCGCTGCTTTTTGAGTTGCATCATCTAACTGAATAATCGGCATACCTTTCTCAACGGTATCCCCATCTTTAAAAAACACCTGCTGTACACGCCCACTTACTACAGGTGTAATCATAACTTTTTGCTTAGCAAACAAAGAGCCTAAACTGGAAAGTGTATGATTGATTTTTTCATAAGTGACTGGGGCAACACTAACGTCTATTGCTTTAGGCACATCTACTGTGGCTTTTTTAGGCTTAGCAACTCCCACCATCGTCACCCCAAGGATTATAACCAAGGGATAAATGACGAAAACTCCTACCAGCCCCGTCAATATTTTCTTCATCACCAAAATAACTCGATTTATCTGAATGACGCAAATTATACTCATCTAGCAATCAGAAGTCGATTCAGGAAAGCAAAGCTGTTACAATTTTTAATACGTTTAATTTTTAACCTACCCAATTATCACACGAGGTCCCTCATGAGCAAAGCAATTCAAACACTCAATCAACAACTGGCTAAACAGATTGATGATCTACACCAAGAAGGACTATATAAGTCTGAACGAGTTATTTTAGGTCCACAAAATGCAAAAATAGATCTTGCGCAACAATCTGTTATTAACTTATGTGCGAACAACTATCTAGGTTTATCTGATCACCCTACACTAGTTAAAGCCGCGCAAAAATCATTAGACCAGTATGGCTTTGGCATGTCATCTGTACGTTTCATCTGTGGAACTCAGTCACCTCATATTAAACTGGAAAAAGCACTCAGTGACTTTTTAGGCATGGAAGACACCATTCTTTACTCTTCTTGTTTTGACGCCAATGGGGGCCTATTCGAAACACTTCTCGGACCAGAAGATGCCATCATTTCGGATCAACTCAACCATGCCAGCATTATCGATGGCGTCCGACTATGCAAAGCAAAACGATTTCGTTATCTCAATAATGATATGCAAGACCTTGAAAAACAGCTACAAGCAGCTTGCGAGCAAAATGCTCGATTCAAACTCATCGCAACCGATGGTGTCTTTTCAATGGACGGCATTATTGCTAACTTAAAGGCTGTCTGTGATTTGGCAGACAAATATGATGCGATGGTCATGGTAGATGATTCACATGCTGTCGGCTTTATGGGTGAAAATGGTCGAGGAACGCACGAATATTGCGATGTCATGGGGCGTGTTGATATCATAACAGGAACCTTGGGTAAAGCACTCGGTGGCGCGTCTGGAGGATACACCGCAGCCAGCAAAGAAATCGTGTCATGGTTGCGTCAACGCTCTCGCCCTTACCTCTTTTCTAACTCACTCGCCCCAATGATTACAGAAACAACTTGCGCTGTACTCGACATGCTTTCAAGCAATGATCATTTACGCAAAAAACTACAAGAAAACAGTGATTACTTCCGTAAAAAAATGACAGCCCTTGGCTTTGATCTTGTACCAGGAGACCATCCGATTATCCCCGTTATGCTAGGAGATGCTAAACTGGCACAACAAATGAGCAGCGAGCTACTAAAAGAAAACATTTATGTCGTTGGCTTTTCTTTCCCTGTCGTACCTAAAGGGCAAGCACGAATTCGCACACAGATGTCTGCTGCGCTCAGCACTGAGCAACTCAATCAAGCGATCGCTGCTTTTGAAAAAGTCGGCAAACAGATGGGCATCATTTAAGGGGAAAAAGAAGGAATAACAGATGAAAGCCATCGTCAAACATCATGCAGGTGTGGGTGCACAATTACAAAACGTAGAAAAACCAACCATCGGTGCTACCGATGTCCTCATCAAAATCAAGCAAACTGCAATCTGTGGCACGGATCTTCACATCTATAAATGGGATCAATGGGCACAAAAAACAATTCCTGTACCACTCACATTTGGACATGAATTTTCAGGACAAATCGTTGAAATCGGCAGCGCTGTTAAAGGGCTAACCACTGGGTCACGTGTATCAGGTGAAGGACATATTACTTGTGAGCACTGCCGTAACTGTCGTGCGGGCAAACGTCATTTATGCAAGTCGACCCTAGGTGTTGGTGTGAATCATCCTGGCGCATTTGCAGAATACCTTGTATTACCTGCAGATAACGTTTGCCTTTTGCCCGATGATATCAGCGATGATCTTGGTTGCATTTTAGATCCTCTCGGTAATGCAGTGCATACCGCACTCGCTTTTGACATGATAGGAGAAGACGTCCTAATCACAGGAGCTGGCCCAATTGGTATTATGGCTGTCGCCATTTGCAAACACATTGGAGCACGGCATGTCGTCATCACAGATGTCAACCCACAGCGCTTGGAAATGGCAAAAGCAATGGGGGCTGACATCACTTTAGATGTACGTACTGAATCCCTACAAGATGCAATGAGTGCGCTCAAAATGAAAGAAGGATTTGACGTCATCTTAGAAATGTCAGGCAATGCAGTCGCTATCAATGACATGTTAGATTATGCTAACAATGGTGCCAAATTGTCTTTATTGGGTGTTCCTGCAGAATCAGTCACTATAGATTGGAGCAAAGTGATTTTTAAAGGACTATCATTACAAGGCATTTATGGTAGAGAAATGTTTGAGACTTGGTACAAGATGATTGCGATGCTACAAGCAGGACTCAATGTTTCCCCCGTTATCACTCACCATTTTAAGGCAGATGATTTTGAAGCGGCATTTGAGACAGCATTGTCTGGAAAAGCAGGAAAAGTCATTATGATTTGGGAGTAAAAAGCTGCACCAACTCAAGCCGAGTGATCACTAAGACCCCCTCACCGCCATCAGCAAAATCAACCCAAGTAAATGACACTTGCGGAAAACGATCCATGAGTGCTTGTGCAGAAAACCCAACCTCCAAAATCAAAACACCCGTTTCAGTTAAATAATCAGCTGCTTGTTGCAGAATTTGAATAGGAAGCGCAAGCCCAGAATCTTCAGACTGCAACGCCATCAATGGCTCATGATGATACTCATCAGGCAAAGCAGCAACCTCTTCTGCACTCACATAAGGAGGGTTACTAATGATCAAATCATATTTTTCAGATTGCAAAGAAGAAAACAAATTGCCCTGATAAAAACTCAACCGATCTGCCAATCGGTCTTGATAACGCTCTTTATTAATTTGAGCAACCTCAAGTGCATCAGCAGACAAATCAACGGCATCTACCTGTGCCTGTTCAAAATATAATGCAGCACCAATGGCAAGACAGCCACTACCAGTACACATATCCAACACAGATTTCACACCATTTGGATCGACCCATGGAACACATTGATTTTCCAGCAACTCCATAATAGGAGAGCGTGGAATCAATACTCGCTCATCAACATAAAAAGACAATCCTCTTTGCCATGCTTCATTAGTTAAATAAGACATTGGTTTTTTTTCCATAGAGCGTCGCTTAAGCCATCGTTGTACTGCACCATATTGAGAATCATTAACTACTGCTTGCAACTGCTTCTCTGAGAGCTGCTGATCAATTGGGAGACTCAACGCTGTCAACACCAAATAAACAGCTTCATCTAATGCAGTTTCTGTGCCATGACCAAAAAAACAACCTGATTGCAACAGTGTTTTTTCAACATCGCAAATGACTTGATAAAGTGTTTGCATATTATACTAATGTGCTTAAAATACGATTTTAATGGAAACAATTTCTAAAGAAGATAGTGCATTATTCCGCCAGGCTATTCAAGGTATGAAGGCACTTTATTCGTCACAAAATTCTTCGCTGAAAAAACAAAACCCGAGCATCTTAAAAACACCTCAAGAAAACACCCACAACCAACACTACTTTGAAATGAGTATCTGTGATAGCGAACAACTAACACCCAATGATTACATTGCATTTGAGCGTAACCCTTTACACACGACGCAACGTAGAAAAATCAAACAGGGTCGCATTGACATTCAAGCCTCTATAGATTTACACGGTATGACCATTGACCAGGCAGGCAATGCCATCAGTCAATTAATACAAAACACTTACAGTCACAATTTACGCCATGTTCATATTATTCACGGTAAAGGCAGTAACGCACGCTTGAAAAACCAAGTATATCAATGGCTCAAAGCAACTCCAGTAATACTTGCCATCTACTCTTGCCAACCCAAAGACGGCGGGACAGGTGCTATTTATGTTCTATACTCATCACCTTTCAAGACACCGAAGATTGAACACAATGAATTTTAGTAAAATTAGATTTAAAAAATTGAGTAATAGCAAGCTATTGCGAAAGTTTTTACCCTGCATATTATTCATAGGCAATTTTGAAAAATTTATGAAGTTAAAATTCAGTGTCTTGAAAGGTGATGAGTATATTAAGGAATCAAAAAAATGAAGACCATAATCATTGGAGTTAGCGGTGCATCTGCATCAGGGAAAAGCTTACTTGCAAATACGATTGTAAAAGAGCTGGGATCAGATCAGGTCACCGTTGTATCTGAAGATGCCTATTACAAAGACCTGTCTCATTTACCACTTGCAGAACGAGCTGAAGTTAATTTCGATCATCCAGATTCCTTAGATCACATCTTACTTCGTGAACACCTCCTCGCAATCCAAAAAGGAGAAGCGGTTAATATTCCCGTATATGATCACAGCACACACCAGCGAACAGAGCAAATCCAATATTGCAACAACCATCGTATTATTGTCTTGGAAGGTATTTTACTGTTCACTGAATCATACCTGCGAGAATTAATGGATATCCGAATTTTCATGGATACCGCGCTAGACATCTGCCTATTACGTCGTCTACAACGTGATATTATTGAACGAAAACGCAGCATCGAAAGTGTCTTAACACAATACGAAACCACAGTTCGTCCTATGTATTTACAGTTTATTGAACCATCAAAACGTTATGCGGATATCATTGTACCTAGAGGTGGAGAAAATCGCATTGCGATTGATATGATTAAAACCAAAATGGTAGCACTATTAGATAAAACTTAACACCCATTGCTACAAATAGAACAGTCCTAAATAATTCTGATAGGACTGATAAGGCTCTAGTCTAATCATAGGACATGATGAAAACTGCTCACAAATACGCTCAAAATTTCTAGATAAAACCTTCGGCAAATACAGGTTACAGTACAAACGCAGACGGCGATCTAATCGCCACCACAAATATGACAACTGATCAAAGCACTCAAACATCTCATCTTTCATCCCACGTCTAGAAGTGACATAATAAACGCATGGGTCTTCTGGATTATGAACATTCCACGAGTAACGATTCAATATATCACCCCACTTTTTTTTCGACTTAAACTTACTGTCAACACTCCAGCACTCAGCTAAACCCTCAAAATAAGCTACATAAACACCAATCTTCTCCATAAAACTAGAAAAACAGCGTGGATGACATCCTTTTTTAAGCGACTCTACGCAGTCTCTTAATTCAATAATGGCTGTCCTCATCAATTGTGAAAACTGCTTATCCTTACTAACTGAACCGTCTTCATTTTCTTCCCAAACTACCAATAATCGTAACAAAATATCGTCAATATCAAGAAGCACTCTCTCAACAAAACCACCCTCTCTTACTATTATAACCTTCTCCACATTCCCTCCCCACCAGTCAATACAATACTACCAGGCACGCCACCAAGGCTTCTTCGGCAAACTAGCCCGACAAGCAAGTAATTGCTGATGATAACGCCATCCACGTGCTGCCACTTTTTTCGCAACTGCAATCAACCAGCGTTTGCGCAAATAAGTTTTACGCTCATAACCACCCATACCTTCATGATACGCTAAGTAAATATCATAAGTATTATTACGCCAAATATGTAAGCGTTGTGATGCCTTATAGGCATACCAAGCAATAAAATCAGCTGCATCACCAAACGCATCTCGGTCTGCGCCATGAGCCCCTGTATCTTTTTGATATCCAGCCCAAGTACCATCTTTTGCCTGTGAGTATCCGTAAGAAGAAGTCGGACGAAACCAGGGAATAAATCCTAGCAATTTCTCACGTGGTGGTCTTGCCGTACCATTAAATCGTGACTCTTGATGCATGACCGCCATAATCAAACTAATGCGCACACCATACTTCTTCGAAGCTTCTTGAGCCTCCCAGTACCAATTAGGGTATTGACGAAAGATATGGCACACATTGTCTTGCTGACGCGGCGGTGCTGGAACACACCCACTCAATAGCAAAACAATACTCAATAAAAATATAATTCTAATCGACATTAACTCACATTAAATTTAATAAAATTGGCGCGATTCTAGCAGAAAATGGTATGATCGAGCAAAAATAATTCATACTCACACTAACTTACCAATTATAATTATGACAACAATCCTGACCATGATCATTCTCGGTATTGTATCACTGCTAATATTATACAGTGTTACTGCTCATATCAGAAAACTATCACAGCAATTAATCACATCACAACAAAACCATCAAACTGAGCTACTCAAACAACAACAACACCATCAGGCACAACAATCTGAAGATAAACTCAACTTGATGCAACTGATTCCAAAAACAATTGGCGAACATATGAGCCTACAAATGAATGAAGTGCGTGCACAATTACAACAAAATCTACAACAACAAACTTTACAAACCAACCAACAATTAAAAACGCTCACTGAAACAACCAAGTCACAACTACAATCCATCAGTCAGCAAGTTGAACAAAGACTCGCGAAAGGGTTCGAAAAAACTACGGACACCTTTAATGATATTGCCAAAAGACTTGCCTTAATTGATCGCGCACAACAACAAATCACTGAACTATCAACCAATGTTGTCAGCCTACAAGAAATTCTTGCCGACAAACGTTCTCGCGGAGCATTTGGTGAAGTTCAACTAGCCAGTTTAGTGCGTAACATGATTCCTGAGAGTCATTTCTCACTACAACACAGCCTATCTAACAATACTCGAGTTGACTGTTTATTATTCTTACCACCACCAACAGGCAACATTGCTATCGATGCTAAGTTTCCGTTAGAGAGCTACCAAACAATGCAACAATTGGAAACTAACGATGCTAACTATAAGAAATCACAACAACAGTTTCGCGTTGATATTAAAAAACATATCAATGATATTAGTAGCAAATACATCATTGCAGGAGAAACCGCTGATGGTGCAATGATGTTCATTCCTGCAGAAGCTATTTTCGCCGAACTGCACGCACATTTTCCTGATTTGGTCACATATGCACAAAACAAGCATGTATGGATTGGCTCTCCAACCACTATGATGGCAATTTTAACTACCGCAAAAGCCGTGATCAAAGATGATGCTACCCGCCAGCAAGTTCATGTCATTCAATCACACTTAGGCAAACTTGCTGAAGATTTTTCTCGCTTCCAACAACGTATGGACAAACTTTCAACTCATATTGATCAAGCACACCGAGATGTAACTGATGTGCACACCTCGGCGAAGAAAATCTCTACACGTTTTGAGAAGATTGAACAGGTTCAACTGGAAGATATTACTTGATAATCTCACAGCTATCATTCAACTTCACGACCTTATACTGCCCAACATTCATATTGAAACCAGAAAGGACATCATTACCATTAACGGTAACAGAAAATGAATTCTTACTATTACGCAAGTTGATTGATGAGCTATAGTCATCTGTCACAACTACTTTGCATCCCACACCACTTTGCTTAATCACTAGATGACGATTACTATACCCGCCATGACCATGACAAGTAGAAATAACCAAATTATCAGAGTTACTCTTTATATCACCAAACCTCTTGAGTTTTAACCACTCACCATTAGCTTGATAGGCAACACATGGCGACCCATTTAGAAAACCACCAGGATTCTTTCCAACCAACTTAACTGTAGTAGTTGCCACAGCAGAAGAAGCTAAAATCACAGCAGCACTCAATAGAATCATTTTTTTCATTATTAACCCCTCAATTACAAAAAAAATATTGCGCGAAAATCTCGCATAAAACAGGCTTATCTCCCACGCCAGAAACGGCAATTATACATTAGCATTGAAAATATTTCCACAAATCGCACCCAATTACTCAAATTTAGGATAAAATAAGAACTCATAATAACGATCTAAACAGCTAATGAAATCAACACCACTACTAAGCACAATTAACTTGCCACAAGATCTAAGGAAATTGCCCCTCAAACAATTAGCACCACTCTGTACAGAAATTCGCGACCATCTTATACAATCTATTAATCGTTGCGGTGGACATTTTGCAGGCAATTTAGGAACCGTTGAAATAACGACTGCATTACATTACGTCTATCAAACACCAAAAGACCCATTAGTTTGGGATGTCGGACATCAAGCGTACCCACATAAAATACTCACTGGTCGCAAAGAGCAACTAGATACGATTAAACAAAAAGATGGCTTATCCCCTTTTCCTAAACGCGAGGAAAGTATTTATGACAGTTTTGGGGTTGGGCACTCTGGCACCTCGATTAGTGCTGCTCTAGGAATGTCCATTGCTTTTGAACAACAAAACTTACCTCATAAAGCAGTTGCCATTATTGGCGATGGTGGACTCACAGGTGGCATGGCATTTGAAGCACTCAATCATGCTGGGCATGCACGTCATGATTTACTTGTAATTTTAAATGATAATGATATGTCAATCTCACCCAATGTTGGTGCACTCAATCAATATTTGAACAAAATACTCATCAGCAAACCTTATCATCGTTTACGAAACTGGTGTAAACGCTGGTTGAAACGTATTCCTTGTCTTTGGGAAATGAGTAAGCGCACAGAGATTCATTTGCTCAAAGGTATGAGTGGAGCTAACACATTATTTGAAGACTTAGGGTTTAATTATTTTGGCCCAGTCGATGGGCACGATGTCATCACCTTAGTTGAAACACTACAAACGCTAAGCACATTACCAGGCCCCAAACTACTCCATATTAAAACAAAAAAGGGCAAAGGGTTTCTTCCTGCCGAACAAGATCAAATCACCTATCACGCAGTTAAAGCTGGTTTTTTAAACACACCAACAGATACCAGCAAATCCACCGCTAAAACAAGCAAAAACCCAACATTCTCAGACACTTTTGGGCAATGGTTATGTCAAACAGCCGCTCAAGATAAAAGGCTCATCGCCATCACACCCGCCATGCGTGAAGGATCTGGCATGGTGCAATTTCACCAACAATATCCCAAACAGTACATTGATGTTGGCATCGCTGAGCAGCATGCTGTGACCTTAGCTGCTGGCATCGCAACCCAAGGCCAAAAACCTGTCGTCGCTATTTATTCAACATTCTTGCAGCGTGCCTATGATCAACTAATCCATGACGTTGCGATTCAAAATCTCGATGTGACTTTTGCAATTGATCGTGCAGGCATTGTCGGCCCTGATGGAGCAACTCATGCAGGTAGTTTTGATCTATCTTATCTACGCTGTATTCCCAACCTAATTCTCTTAGCACCCAGTAGCACAACAGAATGTCATCAAATGTTAGATTTTGCTTACCAACACCCAGCCCCTGCAGCCGTCCGATATCCTCGTGGAGGTGACACTGGGAAACTTCCTATCAGTAACCAACCCATTGAACTGGGAAAGAGTGAACTTGTTAGGCAGGGTCAGAAGATTGCTTTTCTTGTATTTGGCACATTGCTCAACGAAGCACTCACCGCTGCAGAAGAATTAAACGCTACCGTCGTCAACATGCGTTTTATTAAACCACTAGATACAGCAGTATTAGATCAGTTATCTGATAGCCATTCACACTTTATCGTCATAGAAGATAATACTACTATAGGTGGTGCTGGCAGTGCTGTTAGCGAATACCTAACCATGCAATCCTATACAACCCATCTCACTCAACTGGGCTTACCCGATCAGTTCTTACCTCATGCAACCCGTGAAGAGTTGTTGGCACAGTGTGATCTCACCTCAAAATACATGTTGAAAAAAATTCACAATGAGGGAGAGTAACCAGCGCTTTACTGGGCGCCCCTAAGAAACAGTCAGAAACAACCCCCGTATTGACCAAAGCGTAGCTTATGTCATGCTCTGACCATGAGCAATGCCACCAACACCAGCACCAATACTCAAACCAGCATTACCATTAACGTTAATGATGTCACTTATCCCGTCACATACCTGATAGGACATGAACAAATCGGTGAGTTATTTGAATTAACTGCTCGATTTATCAGCACTGACTCACTATCCCAGCCTACTGATCACACAAAAAATACACTTGCAAGCTTAACCATTGACGATGCTAACCTAGCTCAACCACGCGTCATTTGCGGCATTATCTCTCATACCGAACAAAAATTGATCGATGCAGAAAAATCAATCTACCACACCACCGTCACCATCATGCCTCGCTTATCATTGGCAGAACCTTGCTTAGGCACTCGCGCTTATGTCGATCAATCGATCATTGACGTTCTCTATCAACAACTTGAGTATTGCGGCTATCATCGCAGTCAAGTTCATTT
>CBDBBL010000012.1:0-26571 GCA_965203125.1 Gammaproteobacteria bacterium
TGGCTATCACTATACAATAGCTGAGCATAAAAGCTCAAATCGTGTCACTTATCAAACGGCAAGAACTGATCTCATGCAGCTTCATGAGTTGGACTTTCTACAGCAGAAAAAACAAGGGCGTGCTTTCATTTATTTGTTAAGAGCCGATGTGAAGACATTATTGGCTGAGTAAGATTTGATCATGCTGATCAAGTCGTTAGTACAAGTAATGGGCTGTAAATCAGGCCATTTTCTCAACCAAGTCAGTTGTCGTTTTGCGAGCTGTCTAGTGGCTATAATGGCTTTTTCTCTCATGGTCGATAAATCATAGTCTCCAGATAAATAACCCCATGCCTGACGATACCCTACTGAGCGAATGGCGGGAGATCGGCGTGTAGCTCGGGCTTAGCATATAACGTGCGAACCTCTTCTAAAAACCACTGGATAGCATTTTCTCAAAGCGAGTGGCAATTTGTTGGTGTAGTTGTTTGCGGGTCTTTTGGGATTAGACCTAAAGGAATAATCGGGTTATTGATCACTTGTTTTGGGTTGCCTTGTAGTTCACTGAGTGGCTTATTGCAGATGCGAAAAACTTCTAATGCGCGAAAAACTCGCTGTGTGTCATTGGGTTCGATGCGGGCTGCACTCTTCGGGTCGATAATTTCGAGCTGGCGATATAAGGCGGCTAGTCCTTGTGTTTCTTTTTCTTGTTGCAGTTGTTTGCGTATGTCAGGATCGCTACTAGGAAGATCTGATAATCCAAAACACAGTGCTTTGAAATAGAGCATGGTGCCACCGACTAATAACGGTTGATTCCCACGTTGTAAAATTTCATGGATGGCTTGTTTTGTGTCGATACAGAATTGTTGTACAGAGTAAGGTTCGTGTGGGTCACAGATATCAATTAAGTGATGAGGCGCAATGCTGAGCTCATCTACATTTGGTTTTGCTGTGCCAATATCGAGACCTCGATAAACTAAAGCGGAATCGACAGATATGATTTCGACGGTTGAGGGGGTGTTAGAGAGTTTGGCAATGGTTTCGGCTAGCGATAATGCCAGTGCTGTTTTTCCACTGCATGTAGGGCCCATGATGGCAAAAATCGGAGATGTGTTGACTGCTGTTACCAAATCAGCCATGCGCTATATCCTAAGGTTAGGCTGAGTAATATGAACCCCTCGATGCGGTTGATTTGATGCTTCTTATCAAATCCCCATGCCATCAGATACAGTAACAATGTGATTGCGGTCATCACAGGGTAGTCTCGAGTGAGTAACTGAGTATTAATGGTTGTGGGGTGAAATAAGGCTGGCATAGCTAATACCCCCAATAAATTAAATAAATTGGAGCCGATGACGTTGCCTAATGCGATATCATCTTCTTGCTTTAGTACGCCTGCGACAGAGGCTGCGATTTCTGGCAAACTGGTACTGAGTGCGACAATGGTAATGCCGATGACAAAATCACTGAGACCAAGCCATTTTGCAATGATTACTGCATGGGTGACCAATAATTGAGCGCCTGCTAATAATAAAATCAAACCAAAAATTAGCCAGCAGTAAGCGTGACTTATTTTTGATTGTTTTGATTTTGTAGTCGGGTTATTTGAATTTGTGGTGGATGGGTGGTGTGCTGTTTTTGCTATACCCAAATTACTTGAAGATGCCGAGGCTTTAACATAATGAGCTTGAGCAGAATTAAATTTAAAAGATTGAGTAATAGCACCGCTATTGGGAAAGCTTTTAGATTTGCATTCTGACGAGCTCATGCCGTTAAAGTCCGGTGTCTTCAAGTGATTTGGGTATAGTGATAAATAAGTCAAAGCAAGGATAAGCAGGGTTAATAGAATAATACCATCAAGGCGAGATAAATAACCATTCAATAATAGTCCCGCACTGATTGCTATGCTGGCAAGAAGAAGCAAAAATTCACGTTTCAATACGATCGGATGAACCATGATAGGGCGGAGTATAGCAACTAATCCAATGGCGAAACCAATGTTCATGATATTTGATCCGATCGCGCTACCAATTGATAATTGAGGTTGACCTTTAACAGCAGCTAAAGCAGAGACGAGCATTTCGGGAAAAGAAGTTGAAAATCCGACCAATATAATGCCAATAATCATACTGGGTATTTGATAGTAGCGTGCAAGTTGTGCAGCACCTTCGACAAAGCGATCTGCTCCGATGGTGAGTAATAGTGCGCCTAGAATGAATAATGAGATGCTAGTGAGCATGATTTAGACTTTATTTGAGTGTCTGTGGAGTATGTATAGTAACATAAGTTTTATTTTTTATAGAAATTGATTTTACTTAGTTAGGTACTATACCGAGCTGATATGTTTTGATTGATAGAGGGGGTGGCTATGCGAGTTGATATTTATGAGTATGTGGGTAGTGGGGATGCTACAAGACTAGAATTTCGTGGGCGTCCTCGAAAGCAGAGTCTAGTGAAGACTATTGGCAGAAGTGCTCTACATTTTGCAGGATTTATTGCTGCAGCTCCAATTTCTGCTACTGTTGGATGGGCCCCATTAATCTATGTTGTGCAGTCACTAGCTGGTGCTAGTATTGTTTCTGATGGGGGGCATGCTCACTATTTAGGACTGCAAGATATGAGGAGTGATTTCCCAAGGGATACAGGCATGAATGCTAGAAAAAACGGTTGGTTAGTGCAGTCTCCTGTGCCGCTAGTTAAGCTATTCCCACAGCGGAACAAAAATGTAACACGCCCTTTACCTGATGTTTTATTAGATGAATCAGCTCATTCCATAGGTCACGATCAGGTACGTTCTGCTGATGGTAGAGCTCCTTTGCTTGCAGAGCAATGCCACAGTGATTTAGTTAGGAGTTTCTACTTTTTCCTCTGCAAAAACCATTCCATGGAGTCCTCGTTCTACGTATCGTGTGCTTATATATAAAAAGATACAAAATGAAGATGGTTCTTTGAGAGGGCTTGCTTTGCATGCTGAAACAGCCAGGTGCTCGTATGTGGGGAAATTTTTTGTCGAATCCTACAGCGATGAGCGTGGCTGAGATACATGCAACTTTTGGTGGTGTGAATACCGCTTGCTATTAGGTTTTTTTGTCATCTGGGTTTGAGAGGGATTGACTCGGCACATCCATGTGCCTCGCCCTGCGGGTGACGCTACGCGTCATCTAAAAATGCTTTCCTGCATTTTTATCGAACCCTCTGTCGGATTCGCCTCCCTCTCAGAGATTCTGTGAAAGTCGGTTTTATTTTAAAATGGTGGAAGTTTCGATGAGGTTAGATAGTGGCGGAGAGAGAGGGATTCGAACCCTCGATGGAATTCCTTCCATACTCCCTTAGCAGGGGAGCGCCTTCAGCCGCTCGGCCATCTCTCCGTGAAGAGCGGATATAATATCATCTGCTAAGAAGTGTGCAAGTGTTTTTGCGGTGGTAGGAGTCCAAACAAGATGAAAATAGGTTTCTTCAAATGTTTTGTGTTGCGGTGCCATTGAAATTGAATAGGTTTCAGTGTGGCTAAGTGTGGATATTGACTTTTAACCCATGTTGCTAGGTGTGTTAGCCACGCATTCATCCATGGGTTGCGATCGTAACCAAGTTGTAAGTGTTGCCCCCACCCGTAACCTTCATTGGCATCCATAGGTAAGCAAAAACGAGTTAAGCTGGGGATGAGTGTCCAAATGAATAGGTGTAGTCCAGCAATGAGCCAGAATCTTTGAGTGTAGTTGATCTTATTATTTTTCATGTGGTCGGATTGTAGTGGATATTGACTTGTTTAGGAAGCTGAGAGTTTTGGTCAGAATTTTATATTAGCTCCAGAATTTGTTATAATGATTCCGTTGTTTGGGAGTGCTTTTTATGGGGATGGATATCCGTATTAATTCTGTGGACAATGATCTGCTGTATCATGGTTGTTTTTCTGAGGGGGTGTGGGGAAGTGTTCAGTCGTATGAACGACGTTTTGATTACCCAAGTTCTGCTGTTCGCATATGTTTGTTAGCAAGCTGTTCTGGGGTAGTGATTATGCTTCCATCAATATCACAAAGATTGATTCTTTTTCAAAAGGAAAATAGTTGGATGTTTGTGGCACAAACGTTGTCGTATAAGCTGGGTGTGAGTCATTTGATAACAAGGTTTGGTCGTAGGTTTGTTGCTGGGTTAACGGTAGCTGGTATTAAGTCAAGAATAGAGAGTTATTTATATAGCTTGCCTGTGGATCAGAATGGTCAAAGTGAGGGTGTTTATAATGAGGTGCTAGGCTCTATACCTATAGGGTACTTGTGGAATACGATTCAACTCTGTGTACAACTAAAGGAGCCTAATTACTTGGCTGTACGTGATTTGTCTGCTGGTTCTAATAGTTGCCGTGACACAGTTAATGTATGTCTTTTACATCATTTACTGCAGCAGTATGATGGTGTTTCTTTTCATGTGTTCTGGCGTTTTGGGCATTGTGCAAGCTGGAGTGAATTAAAAAATAGTGCGCAAATTGCAGCCGATACAGCTGATATTGAATTGATAGATAACTTTGGTAGCCAGCGATATGATGGTTTGGTTTATGCAACTAAGTATGCTATGAGGTTAGTTATGCCCGATGGTGCTATTGCTTATTTTTACATTAAAAGTCTTCTTGATCTTTATAATTGTTGTCAGAGAGTGGGAAAGATTGGTTGTGAAATTCGACCATTATTCGCAGACAGTAGAAGAGTTCAAAACTTGAGGTTTTCATTAGTGATGAGACTGTTTTCTGTTTATGAATATGATGTGCAAGAAAAGTTAGTTTCTCCGAGAAAGTGCCGATATTGTAAGAAATTGAATTTCTTTTATAAAACAGAATCAAGGAGTTATTTAGAGTGTGACCCTTTGCGCTTAAAGAGATATAACTGCTCTTGTTCTGATGGGTATAAGTTAATAAATAGCGTGATTTTGGCAATTCCTACGGAAGCTATAAAATGTAAAGGATTGCTGGTTGAAGGTATATTAAAAGGAAAATTTGCAGTATCTCCTGCACAGATGCAATACGATATGCAGCGAGGGAATCGTTTAACGGTATCTCCCTCCCTTAATAGGACTAGAGCAAGTGTTATAGTAGGGGCTATGCTTTCGCCTATAGCCTTGTGTTCAACTCCAATGGCGAGTGCTAGCTCACTTTTTAGTTTTGATGAGTCGAATTACCAATGTCACGTTAAATCAGCTGTACAAGGGGTTAGATCTCAAGGTTTTTGGAAGCTAGATGCTCAGCTCGTTGAACGTTATATGCGATATTTTATGTATAACACGATGCATCAAGGATTTTTGAATTCTTTTGTTCACTCTATTATTTTGATGCATCTTGATGAATTAGGCTGGGATTTGGATCGCATGGCAGCTGAGGGAGTTTATTTTAATCGTACAGTGTTGGGTGATGCTTGTGTCAATGATCGTCAAGAAATTACTGAGGTTTTCTTAGATGAGTTTCACTATATGGGTAGGCATGCGTTACGTCTTTCTTTTTTGAATGTTGGGAAGCTACAATTTAAAGAGGCTGATTCTAATGGTGATGATGTTAATGAATGTGTTGCGAATTTATTTGTATGTACACAAGGTGCCTTTCTGCTAGACCAGTCTTTTTTTGCGACTGCAATTCATCAGGCTAAGCGTGGATGGATTTCTTCTGAGATAGACTATCAGAAAGGGCTACAGGCGGCTGTGAAGAAGATGTCTAATGACGACATTTGTTGTACGGCAACGTTTTGGGTTGATAATCATATGTGATGGGTATATGCTGATTTCGCTCGTGTTCCACCAAGGAATAATTAGTGAAATAGTTGAGGGTCTCCATGTGACTGATGACACACAAAAAAAAGAAGCCCTACTTACATTTCCTTGTAAGTTTCCAATCAAAGTGATTGGAAAGAGGAGTGATGATTTTAAAAAGCAGATGTCAAAATTGTTTCGTCGACATATTCCAGTATTAGAGCCAACTGATTTTGTGTATAAAGATAGTAAAAAGAATAGTTACCTAGCGTTGACGGTGACTGTTACTGCAAAAAGTCAGCAGCAGTTAGATGCTATTTATAAAGATTTAACCGCCTCTAAGTTAGTACTAATGGCGTTATAAGGGTGTTTGAATGATTACAGCAGAAGATATTAAGCAGTTGTTGGCAAAGAAGTTTATGGGTGATACTGTTGAGGTTGAAGGTGATGATGGCGTTCACTTTTCGGCGTTGATTGTGAGTGATTTGTTTGCAGGGCTGTCACGTATCAAGCGTCATCAGTTGGTTTATCAAGTGCTAGGGGATCGTATGAAACAGGCGATACATGCGTTACAATTAAAAACAATGACAAGTGCTGAAAAGGAGAAAAGATTATGAGCAAGGTTCAAGATAAAATTAAGCAACAAATTAAAGAAAATGCAGTTTTATTATATATGAAAGGAAATCCCATGTTTCCTCAGTGTGGTTTCTCAAGTCAAGTTGTGAATGTGTTGAAGTCTTATGATGTTCCTTTTGAAGCAATTAATGTGCTAGAGGATGATGATATTCGCCAAGGCATTAAGGACTTTTCTGATTGGCCAACGATTCCTCAGTTGTATGTTAATGGTGAGTTTATAGGTGGTTGTGATATTGTTTGCGAAATGCACGATGATGATGAGCTAAAAGCCTTATTTGATTCTATTGAGAAAGAAGATTAGGTATAGCTAACACGGCTAAGTATTAAGCACTTTTAGCAAAATGATTTTGAGTAGCATGCCATCGAAAAAATCAAGTCATAGCCAGCCTATGATGAAAATTTTTCAATGGCATGATGCCAAAAACATGAAGTTAAAATGATTTATACTTAGCCGTGTTAGCTATATTATCACGCAGTTGATGGACCATTTGATATTTGTCGATTTCTTGTTGTTGTGATTTTGAAGTTTGGTGGGTTTTATCAAACTCTTTGAGCATCATATCAATATCGCTGACAAAGGATTTTTTTAGGTGTGGCATGTTGTGTTCCAGCGTCTTCAAATACGTTGAGCATATCTTAACAGGTAAATGATGAAAAGTAGTCAGAAAATTGCACTTTATGCAGGGACGTTTGACCCGATTACGTTGGGACATTTAGACATTATTGCTCGCAGTTTGCAGTTGTGTGATGAGCTGATTGTTGTCGTTGCTGAGGGTGTGCATAAGACACCATTGTTTGAGTTTGAAGTTCGTTGTGAGCTGATTAGTGAAAGTTGTAAAAATGCAGGGTTAGCAGTGAAAGTAGTCCCTTTGCAGGGACTGTTAAGTGATATGGCGGTAAAGCATCAAGCAACTTTGTTGGTTCGTGGGTTAAGAAATAGTCGTGACTTGGACTTTGAGAGTGAATTGGCTGAGATGAATCGCAGTCTTAACGATCATTTAGAAACGGTGTTTCTATTGGCTGATACAAAATATAGTCGGTTATCCTCGACTTTGGTGAGAGAGGTTATACGTTTAAAAGGAGCTGTGGATCTCTGGGTTCCGCCTCGTGTTTTAGAGGAAGTGCGTGTTTCCTTCTAGACGTGTAGCTATAGAAGGGGGTTGCCCAGTTGTATGTTGCTTACTTCTACCTCTAATTGTTGGTGCGTATGAGGCTGTATGTTACAAGACCCTTTGTGGTAGTAGAATACTATGCTTGTAAAGTTTCTAATATCCATGTTTAGCAGTCCTTGCTTTTACATTTAGAGGGTTTCTTAAGTGAGAAGTAATGTGTCTGGTAAGTTCGCAATAGGAGCTTGAGGCACCCTAGATATAACTTTTGATGTGTCAGTGTTTGGTGTGTGCTTGATGGCTTGAACTGTCTTCTTTGTTTTTCCTAGATAGTGCATGCGAGCAATAATTTCTTGACCAATGTAGCAGCCTTTCTTGAAGTTAATTAAGCCTAGTTTTTCATATCCTAATTGGTGAGGTGTGTACTTTTCGCTTATTTCTGGTGCGATATTTGCGAGCTTGAGTGCAATGTCATATTGCTGCCAGCCAGTGGAGGTAATGAGTGTTTTTGGTGCGATGTTTTCTGTGAGAGTTGTTATGTCTGGACTGATTGCGAGCTGGCGATGTTGAGATGATTCGTAAATCATTTCTCGATATTGAGCTCGAGTGTTTTGTGTTAATACGGGTGGTTTTTGTAAGAATCCAGCTGCAAAATAATCAATGGGTTCAATGGTGACCTTAGAGAAAATGGCGTATTTTTTTAATGTTGCTATAAGGTGTTTGAGAATGGGTTGGTTTGGTGTGATTAGGATGATAGCTGATTGTTCATTAGGAGCTGTGGATGCTGATATTGCTAGAAAGTTTGCAACAACCCGTCCTTTTGCATTGCAATAAGCGCCTCTTAATATTGTGGTATAACTAACTTTGGTAATATCACAAGTTAACTGTCCTTGCAAAAATTGTTGAGTATCCTTTCCTGATACGCGAAGAAATCCAAATGGCAACAGTTCCATTTGTGCGGGTGATTTTGTCACGGAATCTTTTTACTTGCGTTTTGCTAGTTTTTCTTTGATACGTGCACTACGTCCAGAAAGTTCACGCAAATAGTATAGTTTTGCACGACGTACTTTACCACGACGTTTGACTGTGATGGAGTCAACTTGTGGGCTGTACATTTGAAATGTGCGCTCTACGCCTTCACCGTTAGATATTTTTCGAACAATAAACGAAGAGCCTAGAGCGCGATTGCGTTTTGCAATGACAACGCCTTCGAAAGCCTGTAGACGTTCTCGAGAACCTTCTTTAACCTTTACTTGAACAACAACGGTATCACCAGCACTAAATGATGGAATGTTTTTCTTTTCCATTTGTTCTGCTTCGATTTGTGCTATGACATTTGACATCGTTGTATCCTATTTAATCTTTATGTGTTTCGCTTTCACCGCGAGCGCAACTTTTTAACAAATCTGGCCTTTTTTTGCAAGTGTTTTCGTATGATTTTTGTTGTCGCCAAGTAGAGATTTTCTGATGATTGCCTGATAATAAAACATCGGGTACTTCTTTTCCCAATATAGAGGTTGGTTTTGTGTAGTGAGGGTGGTCGAGTAAGCGCTGATTTGTTGTTACGTTTTGACTGAAAGAATCTTGTTGAGCGGATGCTTGGTTTCCTAGCACATCGGGTAGTAATCTTGTGGTGGCGTCAATGATTGTCATTGCAGGCAGTTCTCCACCAGTTAGAATGTAGTCGCCAATCGAGTATTCTTCATCGACAAGTGTTTCTATTACGCGTTCATCAATGCCTTCATAACGACCGCAGAGTAAAATTAAGCTGGATTGTTGGCTAAGTGTTTCAGCATGAGCTTGTTTGAAAGGAGTTCCCTGTGGGCTTAAGTAGATGACTTTGCTTTGGGCGCCGATTTGTTTTTTTGCTGCGATAATTGCTTTTTCAATAGGTTCTGCTTTCATTACCATGCCAGGGCCGCCACCATAAGGAGTGTCGTCAACACGTTGATGTTTGTCACTTGTGTAGTGGCGTGGGTTGAAATAATGAAGTTGAAGTGTTTTTTGTTTCAGTGCTCTCCCAGTGACACCAAGGGTTAAGGTGTGAAACATACTGGGGAATAGCGTGATGACTGCAATCTCCACAGGCTATTCCCAGTCGATGTGTATTTCTTGTTGAGGAAGATTGATCTGCTTGACAACATTGTTGGTATAAGGGATTAGGTGCTTTGTTGGTGTTTCCGTGCGATCATTGATCACAATAAAAACATCATTAGATCCTGTTTCCATCATGTCTTTCACAATACCTATGCTGGTGTTGTGTTGATCAATGACCTTGAGTCCAATGAGCTGGTTCCAGTAGTACTCATTATGTTCAAGTTGAGGTAATTGCGACTTGTCAATATGAATTGTTTTGTTGACAAACTGTTGTGCATCCTCTGGGGTGTCAATATGATTCAGTTTGACAATCCAGTTCGAGCTATGTTGTTGGTGTTGAGCTACTTCGATAGGTAGGTTTTTATCGTCGCGCCAGTCATGGTAATGAAAGAGATTTTTGGCTGGATCAGTGAAGGATTGAACACGAATCCAGCCTTTGACTCCATGTGTTTTCCCAAAGCGCCCAACAATTATTTGTTGTTTTTCTAATGGCTCTTTAGGGGCTTCACATGAGTGAGTTGTCATTGCTTATGACGCATCACTTTTTGCTGTTGATGAGGCTTCATCCTTGGTTGTCACCTCTTCTTCTTTTGTTTCAACAGGAGTCGGTTTTTTGACAGGTTTCTTTTTGCTGTTTTTTTCAGCAAGTGTTTTTCCATCAATAATGCCTTGTTTGTTGAATGTTTTGGTTAAATTTAAAACACGATCAGATAATTGTGCGCCCTGCTTTTGCCAATGTGTGATGCGATCCATTTCTAGTTTTAAGTAAGTATCTTGTCCGCGTGCCATTGGATTAAAAAAACCTACTTTCTCAACAATACGCCCACTGTTACGTGCATTACGTTTGTCAGTAACAACAACGTGGTAAAATGGTTTTTTCTTAGCGCCGCCACGGCTTAATCGAATCATAATCATAATTGTAGTCTCAATCCTTTTTAAGTATGAAAAATCAAAAGTGCGTCATTCTATGCGAAAACTAACATAATGTGAAGACTTAGTGTTGTTCAATATAAAATGAGCATGAAAGGGGGATCATGTTTCCAGCATAAAATGAGCATGAAAATTGTCAATTAAGCTAGAATAGAAAACAGTCCAATTACATTAGACCACTATAGTATCATGTGATGGCACCCCGTTGGGTAATGATAGAAATTTTGCAAACCAGTTGTAATGCATTTTGCCAAAATCTTTCATTTCTTCCCAGTTTTCAGCTCCTGCTTAATGCCGCACATAACGCAACTGCAATTATATCAATCAATTCATGCTTTTTTGTACGCTCAACTCTTGGATCAATAATCTCTCCAAAATGCTCATTAAATTTAGTATCCATTTTTCAGTTTCTTATGAAAAATGATATTTTAATTATACTTTGATTTTATTCAATTTTTAATTGAATTTAGATGCGGTTACCTTGCGTGATAACTTGCATAATTTAAAATTGATACTATTCTATTCTATTATGTAAGAGTAATTTTTCGAGCTGGTATTATGCTTAAATATGTAGTTGTTCTTTTTGGTTTTATTTTATTTGTTAATACAATGTCGCAACATTCTGTAGCTGTTATTAATATAAAAGGTTTATATACAGATGGATGGACAATCCCAGCGTTTAGATGTGTTAAAATTCAGCATCGAGATGCAAAAAATCAGAGATCACACAAAAAAAAGAGAGTTAATAGAAGGGGTTGCAACAGGTGATCATGTCATTGTGGAGACTTGTGACAACAAGACAAAAGACACAATTATTTTTGAAAAAAATCATGATACTGACATTAATGTAAATGTTAAATCTAAAGATAGGCAAATAGTAAAAGTGGTGGATAATTATACAGAGAAGCAAACTTGTTCTGTTGATGAGAAAAAAGAACAGCATGATCAATGTATTGTTAAGTAAAGACGAGTAAAATCAGGGGAAGATGGAGAGAGTATGCTTATTAGGATAATAAATGGTCGCCATAGGCAGTGTGTATTACACATAAGTAATTGGGCAATGTTGGGAGAAAAAGTTTCTGCCATCCATGGTAATACAAGATATAAAGACGAAAACAAACTGTTAAATCAGCATGAGATATGTGATTTAATATATCAAGCATGGCATGTGTATCATACTTATGCATCTAGAAGATTTCTTTTTTCTGCAACTACATTGGCGGTAGCGGCAGCTGCATCTCCTGCTGGTTTAGTTGCAGTGCCTGCTGGTTTAGCTGGAGTTGCTGCGAATGCAGTTTATACAGCTATTAGATCTTGGAAAAGAAAGCATGCTGTCAAAAAACTAACCTCCGTTGATCATTCTGCTCAGATGGCTGAGCGAGATCATTGGATATATATTCATTGTTTTAGTCCCTCTACTGGTATTAAGCAGGGCAGGATACTCAATTGTAACAGAAGCAGCAGGACTCGTGAAAAAGTAAATTTTGATTTAGACTCTTCTGGAGGTTGTATAACTTATGACGATCAATGTGGAAATGCTTCTTTTACAGCAATTGATAGCGGTCTTGTTGTTAGACTAGACAATGAAGAAATAGTCATTCCTTTCACGGCGCTTAATAACAGAGTGGTTATTGATGTAGTTAGATACCATAGTGGAAGCTATGAGGTTGTATATTCACCAATCACATGTCATGTAAGGGGTGGTTCTGCTCTTATTTATCCACAAAATGTACTGTCAGGTGAGGTTGTATATCCTGTGCAGATGCAAGGGGTGAAGTTAGCGGGTGGATTTATTGACTCAAGATTTATAACAAGAAACCAAGGCGTTTTCATTAATCCAATTCGTAGTAATCAAGAGAGTGGCGAAGCGTTGTGTTTTTTAACGGACAGGAGATATTTTAAGAAAGCATATACACAACATAATATTTTCGTTAAAAAAAATGGAGCTTTCCAATCAAGAATCAGTCCACAACTAGATGATTTGATGCAGCTTGAAGTTTCTGATCAACAATTAAACCTTGATTGGGAAAGGGGGGTATCACTTAGGGCATTTATTCGTTCAGAAGGAACAGCTTTATTTTTTGAACCGTTAGCAACTTACATGAAAAATTCAATGGTTGATACAGACTCTAGTGGACGAGTAGAGCATTTAATGGAGAGAGCGAAAAACTTTTCTCAATCTATGAATTGCCCCAGGAGGGTTAAAGATGTTTATGTGCTAAGCAAAGTATTTTTTCACCAAGGAATATTAGCTTGTTTCATGAAGCTATGTCCAAAATATACTTTTATTAATCAATTCATGATAAATCAAGCGTATTTATTTATATTGGATTTTACAAGCAGGAATACAGTTGAAGTTAGTATATTTTACACGGTGCCTGCTGAGGTTGCTGTGGTTGAGATTTTTGCGCCTAGAATTAAACCCTTTTATGTGTTGGAAATGAAATTAAAAATTAGTTTAGCAGTTGAAGAAATTGCCGGCTTGTATACAGCAGGGATTGTTGGAGAACTTGCAAATTTGGAAATTAATTTCGAGATGGTTGCGTATAGGGATAAGAATAATCGCTTTATGGTATCTGATGCGATGGCTGGAGGAACATTAACACCCAGAGTTCAAACCCCTACTAGGGCATCAAGAAAGTCTTCTTCAGTTGCGGGAGCCTTTCCATCTAACTGTGTAAATTCATTCATAGATGCCCCTCAAGACGGTCAGAAAATCTGACCGTAAAATGAGCCATTGATTCATTCCAGTTTCTCACTCGCTTACTCACTGTTTGACGCCTGATTGGGAATGCATGGACATCTTTCATTTCTTCCATGATTCTGGTTGAACCGTAACGTCCTTTATGTTCAGCAAAGATTTTCATGATCAGGTGAGCTGCTCTCTGATAATGCTTGTCTCTAGCGCTATAGGGACTGCGTAACCAACGATAATGGCTGATGTGCTCACGTTTAGCATCTGCGCCATCAGGTCTACACGGCAGGCATGGCGGTGATTTTTAATGAATGCGTATTTCACAGATTTTCGCTTGCAAAATACGTTGCCGCCTTTTTTAGTATGTCTCTCTCCTGCTCTGTGTGCTTCAGCGCTTTCCTCAGTCGTTTAACTTCTGACTCTAGGGATTTGATTTTACTTTTCCCTGCCTGTGTACTTGCTGTTTCTGGCATTGCTTTTTTCACCCATGCGTATAATGTTTTGTAATGAATGCCTAAATTCTTAGCTAACTTGCTGATAAGCTCATCTGACTTCCAGCGCCAGTTTAACGCTTTCTGTTTTAAATTCCTCGCTGTATGTTTGATATCTTCCCAGTTTGGTTCTCCTGTTCTATTTTTTGGAGTCCCATTTCGGGGTACAAGATTATTCTTCCGTTTGCGACAGAATCGTATGCCTTGCTCCATAATGACGCGTATGTAGTTACAAATTAGGGAATCCACCATCGCCCATCATGCCATGCATGTTTTTCATCATTTTTTTCATGCCGCCACCTTTGGCTTTTTTCATCATTTTTTGCATTTGTTTAAACTGTTTGAGCAATCGATTGAGATCTTGGATCTGTGTGCCTGATCCAGCGCAAATTCTACGTTTCATTGATCCATTTAGGAGTTCTGGTCGTTGACGTTCTTTAGGGGTCATCGAGTTAATTAGGGCTTCCATGCGATTGAACTGTTTGTTGTTACCTATAGATTGCATTGCTTGTTGTTGCATTGCGCCTGCACCAGGTAGTTTCGCGATCAGGCTTTGAATGCCCCCCATATTGTTCATTTGTTGGAGTTGATCACGAAAGTCATGAAGGTCAAAGTGCCCCCTTCTGATTTTCTTAGCCGTTTTTTTAGCTTTATCTTGATCTACGTGTCGTTGCACTTGCTCTACTAGTGAGACGACATCCCCTTTGCCTAATATGCGCGAGGCAACGCGTTCGGGGTGAAATGGCTCGAGTGCGTCGATTTTTTCACCAACCCCGATAAATTTAATGGGTTTTCCAGTAATTTGACGAATAGACAGTGCGGCACCGCCTCGTGCATCACCATCCACTTTTGTTAGGATGACACCAGTTAAGTTTAACGTTTCATGAAATGCTTTTGCGGTATTTGCAGCATCCTGCCCTGTCATTGCATCAGCAACAAAGAGTATTTCTGCTGGTGTGGTTGCTTGCTGCAGGGTTTTGATTTCATCCATCATTGCTGTGTCTATATGCAATCGACCTGCCGTGTCGATAATCAGTACATCGTGAAATGATTTTTTTGCGGCATCAATGGCTTTTTTTGCAATTTGCAATGGTTCTTCTGTTGGTAAGGAAGAGTGGTAGCCTACTTGAATTTGATTGGCAAGGGTTTCCAGTTGTTTGATAGCAGCTGGGCGATAAATATCACAGCTGGTAACCATCACGGATTTTTTTTCATGCTGGGCTAAATGATTGGCTAATTTCGCAACGGTTGTGGTTTTACCTGCACCTTGTAATCCTGCGACGAGAATGACTGCAGGTGGTGCTGTATTCAGTGATAGCTCACTATTTTTTTCTCCCATGAGCATGGTGAGTTCGTCACTGACTATTTTAATCAATAAGTCTCCAGGAGAGATGCTTTTTAGTACAGCTTCGCCGAGTGCTTTTTCTTTGATGTCATCAATAAACTGTGTGACGACATGCAGTGCGACGTCTGCTTCTAGTAAGGCGATCCTGACTTCTTTTAAGGCATCCTGGATATTGGTTTCTGTGAGTCGTCCGCGACCAGTTAATTTGCCAATTGTGCTGTTGAGGCGTGTGGCTTAAATTCTCAAACATAATGATGCTCTTGTAAGTTATAGCCAACACGGTTAAGTATGAATCATTTTAGCTTCATGTTTTTGGCATTATGCCATTGAAAAATTTTCATCATAGGCAGGCTATGACTTAATTTTTTCGATGGTATGCTACTCAAAACCATTTTGCTAAAAGTGCTTAATACTTAACAGTGTTAGCTATAGGAACGTGGGTGTTCCTTGTTTTTGTAAAGGCTTGAGTATACTATGCCAGATTATGAATATCGACGTTATTTTTGCTTTAATCTTGCCGATTGTTGGCTTGATTTTATTGCTTTTAATTTCTGCATTTTTTTCAGGTTCTGAAACAGGTTTGATGGCAATTAATCGTTACCGCTTACGTCATGCAGTTAAAAAGAATGATGCTGTTGCACATCGAGTGAACAAGCTATTATCTAGGCCAGATCGACTGTTGGGTGTGATTTTGATTGGCAATACTTTTGCCAATGTATTAGCGTCTTCATTTGCAACCATGTTAGCTATACATTATTTGGGTGATGTTGGTGTGTTGATAGTAACCATTGTCTTAACACTATTCATTTTGATTTTTGCTGAAATATTACCGAAAACATTAGCAGCACTGCATGCTTGGCAGGTTGCTCGATTTGTATCGATGCCTTTGGCGAGATTGCTCCGTTTATTTTATCCGTTGGTTTGGGTTGGTAATCTAATAGCTAATGGTGTGTTGCGTTGCTTTGGGGTGGATGTTGCACAGCAGCGTGTTGATGCGCTGAGTGAAGAAGAATTGAAGTCGGTGGTAGCTGCAGGAACGAATCAGCACTCAAACCAAATGCTACTTGGTGTGCTCGATCTGCAAGCAGTGACGATAGAAGATATTATGGTGCCTAAAAGAGAGATTGTGGGTATTGATTTGAATGACGATTGGTTAGAGGTTCAAAGTAAATTGTTAACAACATCCCATACGCGTCTTCCCGTTTATCGAGATGAGATTAACCAAGTGATTGGTATTGTAGATGTGCGTAATTTATTACCGTTGATGGCGGAAAGTCGACTCACCAAAGGAGAGTTTGTGCGTATACTCAGCGAAGTTTATTTTATTCCTGAAAGTGTTTCATTGAATACTCAGCTGGTGTGCTTTCAGCGTGAATCTTTGCGTATGGGTTTAGTTGTGGATGAGTATGGTGATGTTCAGGGGTTGGTAACTTTGGAGGATATACTAGAGGAAGTTGTTGGAGAGATGGGTGAGCATGCGGCACCACAGATTATTCGACATAAAGATGGTGGTTATTTGGTATCAGGGAGTATTACCATACGTGATTTGAATCGTCGGTTAAGTTGGCACTTGCCAGAAGAGGGGCCTAAGACTTTGAATGGTTTGGTGTTAGAACAGGTTGAATCAATGCCTAGTGTTGGTGTGAGTTTGAAGGTTGCGAGTTATGTGATAGAAGTTGTTGCTATTGAAGAGAATGGGATTAAGCAGGTAAAGGTGATGGCGGTAAGTGCATAGAGAGTGAAGGTATCAATCTAATGTTAGGATAAAGTACAGTGACTGGATGAGGTGATGGTGGTGTTGAAATAGATATGGGTGCCATTACGGGGGTTGCGGGTATTGTGACGCTTTGTTGAGGTGGGGCAGATGATATCTGCTCTTGACTACTACTGCGGCTGGTTGCTGGACTGGCTGCATCGTTGAGTGAATGAGCAAAGTTTTTGTAGTGTTGATAGATGTCTTGTTCAAAAATAGGGAGTGCTTTCTTCAGTACAGCATGTAGCTCTGGATTGATTTGAAAACCTTTGTGGGGGTAATTTGCTTGATTTGGATGCTCTATCAGTAATCCAATTTTTAGCAACAATTGACAGGCGTTAAGGGATTCATCGTGTCCCTTTGTCAAGTTACAGGTAATATATTGGATCCAACGATCAGAGATAAATTTATCAGGGGCAGGCAGGTGATCTATGATGTGGATAATTACATAAATCAACTGCGTGTATAGGTTCAGGTGTTTTGAGACAAACAAGCACCTCGAGAATTATGTTTCCCAATGTAAGCCAAAGGAGTTAAGCCTGCAAGAGAAAAATGCGGTCTGTAATCATTATATAAAGTTCGCTTTTAAAAGTGAAAGCGAATATAATTCGTTTTTCAGACCTTAAAGCGAACATTTGTAATGCCTGCCAGTCATGGTACTTACAACATTTTGGTTTTGATCTGTATTATATGGCATAGCTATTTGTTCTTCCTAGCTATGCTAATGGTGCAAAGCCAACGCTAGGAGTTGGTAGGTAGTAACTTTTCAATTTCATACCAGCATTGGATAACAATAAAACACGTTGTCTGCATTTCATAACTATATCATCACGTTGAGAGGTGCTAACGATATGATTTAGCCCTTCAATCACAGATAGAAGGAAGTGAATATTTTTTTCTACTACACCCAGAGCTGTATCATCACTAAGTTCTTTTAATTTATATAAAATTACTCCGCACATGCTCAGTAACTGACTGAACACTACACTTTTGTCCTGTAATGTTTTAAGCTTCGCAATTTCATTTTCAATATCTTGGTCAGAAAGGAAGTTGATGTTTATCGATTTTAGGGACACACTAGATAATATGTATAGATCCACTAATGCACCACAGGCTATATTATGTATTTGATTAAAATCAGGCTCGTCATCGAATGTGTTCTGAGGTAATTGAAGTTCATGCACTGGAGATAATATCCTTTCTCTACCTCTACCTCTAGTCGTCATCTATCCTCTCCGATTAAATTTTTATTTGCAATCATATTACTTAATAATGGAAGAAATGTAATCTCATTTGTTAAAGGTGAAGTCTGACAGCAAAGGGTGTTGTGTAATTAGTCGGCACTGAAAAAAAGCCAATAGTAGCACGTGTTCCTTGAGTATATTTGCTTATATAATTTTCATAGTGCTCAAATTTGAGCTACTCCACCCATCAAGAAAAAATAACCCCCCAATAAAATGAGCAAAAAGTGGTAGATTATAAGGTTACTAATTGCTTGTATAAATAGTTGATGGCATTATGATTTTATTTTTGTTAGAATTTTGTACATTGTTGATGAAGAGTAAAGATTACCATGGGAATGCTAGCGTGTTTATGAAAAAACTACCTGTTATTATTTCCCTTATTGTTGCTACTGCTTGTGTATCTTCTGCCTTTTCTGAGCAATTAGCACAACTTCCTAGCCCTGATTTTAAACCACATCTTTATGTGACAGGAGCTATTGGTTATGGTACAACTGGTGGTGGCAATGTTACAGCAAACACTGAAAGTAATTCATTTGGACAGTTTGCTATTGGCATCGATTTTGCTCAGCATAAAAGATTTGTTTTTTTCAGGGGAACCTAACTCGGATTAGTGGCAAACAGGTGACTATACGAACTAATGGTTCTTCTAGCCCTATAAGTAAACAAGTTTCACTTGACCCAGCCATTGGTGTTTTATTCGGTGTGCAGACTCCAATATACAAAGCATTTTATGCAACCATGAAAGCAGGTGGATTTGCTACAACGTATTGAAGGCAATAGCACTAAAACTAGCATACAACCAGCAATGGAAGTTGGGGTGGGTTATCATGTAAACAATAAAACCAGTATCGGGTTCAATTACTTTGGCAGTATTCCAAGTAGCACTCTGCAAGATAATGGTATTAGAATTACAGGTGGTGCTTTGTATAATATTGCCTCTGTCTCGGTTAGATATGAATTATAATTTGCAAGAGAAAATAGATGGTTCATAAAAACAAGCTAATCATTACTTCACTATTGCTCGTAATTGCTTCTTCTATATTTGCAATTTCAAATTGTGATGAATCACGGTATTGGGGGGCAACAGGACCCAATTCTCTTTACTACGAATGTCTTCAAGGAAATACAAACATGCTTGAATCTCAAGTAGAATCTAATCGTTCCACTGTCAAAACGTTTACTTTTAACATTGATTGCTCCAATAATACTGAAAGCAATCAATGTATATACGATGGCACTGAAAACTTTTCTAGAAATTACAATATTTCTTCAAGCTTTGATGGTATATCTACTGCAAAAATAGACTTCTATTGTATCTATACGCGAGAAACCACAGATACTAACGTTAATAGTGTCAACGCAGGTGTTAGAATAATAAATATTTCTAAAGTAAATACTACAAGTGGTACAATTACCAATAATACATTTAGTGGTTACACGACAAAATCCCCAGATGGATCTGCTATTGGCATGTTAACAACATCAGATCCAAAAAAAGCCGGAGAGTCTGGAGATACCCTATTCTACGACAGGGGGGCAGGGGACACGCCAGAACTGCAGTTAAATAAGACTCAAGCGGATACTTACCATGCTCTGTGTACGTTGAGTTTGAGTGATGTGGTCTATCAATAGTATCGTAAGGATAATAAACTATGAAACCTAATATAGTGGACAATTTAAATAAAATCGTGAAAATAGGTTGTATATTACTACTTAACCTCAGTTTGCTTTCTATGGCATCAGCTTCCACGAATAGTTTGCATGTTAATTTTTCCTGTGATGGCAATCATTGCATTAACAGCATTAACAATGCTAACCCCATTAATTTAAAAGATCACCTGCTTAAGAATGTTGCATCGTCCTATTTGAAAGTCACCTGTTTCTATCACGTTACCAGATCATCCGTATATTCATTCCCAATAACAGGAGTTAAAATACTCTCAGGTAATGATCTTTTTATTGCAGGTATCAATAATAGAAATAATGGTGAAGTAAGAAAAGGGGTTGTAGAATACGCAAATATAAGCGCAAATGGAGAACCAAGCTCGGTACAATTAATGGTTGGAAAAGATTATATTTTATCAACGGATACGATGTACTACCAAGGTGGTGACTCTCCAGACTTATTAACAGCAGCACATGCAGGGCAAGGTGCATATAATGCATCTTGTAATGTGTATTTACTTCACCCAAAAATGTTAGAATCAAATAATTTAGTAGTACAAATGCATAAAAACACCTCTAATCACCCTCATCAACCTTGTTTATATTTTTCAGGGTCGGCTTCTGGTTCTCATATGGGGCATGTTAATTACGAGCAATCTTCAAATGGACGTTTAGCTTTCACGATACGTAGAGGAGAATATTTGAGAGTTCAAAACTGTGAAGGTCATAGTGGCGGTGGTCAAGCTTTACAAATAAATTATGCATCTAATTCGATTCCTGGATATGCTCGTACTATAGCCGTAGATTTAGAGCAACATGGCAAATTTAATGCTCTCGGGCATCAAATCAAAAGGAGTGCATCGGGAACTATAAATGCAAATTATTCGCCTTTCTAAAATAGACTCCGAAACCTGTATCAGCTTTCCAATTACACTGTCAACTTCCCAGTCTCCAATCCTGATTCTTTTATCTACAATTTCTAGTCGATCTTCTATGCCAACACGAGACTATAGTGGTCGGGTTTTTTCGGACAGGATAGATAGAGGGTAAACTAGGTGTCTCCATGGAAAAAAGGAGACAACATGAAAAAGAAAAAACAGCACAGCGCAGTATTCAAAACGGAAGTCGCACTTGCGACAATTCGAGGCGATCTAACGCAGGCTCAAATTAGTAGTAAATATGAAATACATGCTACGCAAATTACAACATGGAAGAAACAGGCAGTGGAAGCTATCAAGCTGATATTTAGTGGCAAGCTATCGCCTGATAAACAAGCAGCGCATGAGCAAAAGGAGCAAGCAAAGTTATACGAGGAAATCGGCAGGCTTAAGGTAGAGCTTGACTGGTTGAAAAAAAAATCTAACTTTGAATTGTAGGGGGAAGAAAATGTTAATTGACCCTGCACATCATAAGATTTCAGTTGCTAGACAATGTGAGCTACTTGGGCTATCTCGATCATCGTACTACTATCAATACAAACCTGTCAGCGAACATGCTGAGCAGTTAATGAGACTGATAGACGAGCGTTACACCTTACATCCACAGGAAGGTTCTCGCAGGATTATGAGATGGCTAGCTAGACAAGGACACGATGTTACGCGAGACCAAGTGCGGTATTTAATGGCGAGAATGGGATTAAGAGCAATTTACCCAAAGCCAAATACCAGCGCAAAAAGCCGTCAGGAGCATAAAATCTACCCATACTTGCTGGATGATGTTTGTGTATATTACCCTAATCAAGTTTGGTGTTCTGATATTACATAGATCCGCCTCAAGCATGGTCATATCTATTTAGTGGCAATCATGGACTGGTATAGCCGCTATGTGATTGACTGGCAACTCAGCACAACTCTGGAAGCTGAGTTTTGCGTAGAAGCATTGACTCGATCTCTGGCAGGTAGCAAGTGTGGTATATTTAACACTGATCAAGGATCTCAATATACCTCCCATGCTTGGACAAACACCTTGATTGATCATGGTGTTACTATTAGTATGGATGGCAAAGGTCGTTGCTTTGACAATATTTTCATTGAGCGACTTTGGCGTAGCGTGAAATATGAATGCATTTTCCTCAGGGAGTTTGAATCTATCTCTGAGGTGAAGGATGCTTTAACCTCATATTTCTTGTACTACAACACAGATAGGTTACACCAAAGATTGGATTATAACACTCCCAGTGAAGTGTACTTCCAGCAGGTGAAACTGGAGCATAAATTTGACAGTTTGACATCTATGTTTGCTTAGATATCTGTCCAAAGATTTTCCCCCACTTCAGAAACCTAAAACCAATTTACTCATCATGTATAGCCTGCTTTTTTCATTTCCTTTTGAAATCTCTCTTTTCTTTTCATAAATTCTTTGGGGTTATTTTGCCAAAAAAGTTAAACACGGGTAATACATTAATATTTTTTACTGTAAAAAAATAACTGGTTACATCATTTAAATTTCTGTAAAAATTATAATCTATATCCAACTGATTTATAATACAATTATTTTTATCGGCAATTAATAATAAAGATAGAGGCGAACACTGAAAATGTCTTTGTTTTATGAAATGAGATTGTTGGCTAAATTTATTGAGTAGGGGTTGATAAAAATAGCTTTAAACAGCTTCGGCAGTATTTCCTATTAAGGACTGATAACAGCCACCAACAACAGGGGCTTAGTTTTGATTAATGGAAGGATTTTGTCACAGTAAATGATATTAATAAAGTAATTAAAAGCGTGTGTTTATGAGGATTTATAGGTGAATAAAACTAAGATATTATGTTAGAATCAGAGCAGAAGCTGTATTTGTTTTTATGCAAGATGTTAATTAAGTTATGAGCAATCTACACACATTTTCATTTCCTATTTGGAGAGAGGTAGTCGATCAAACAAGAGAGTCTTTGAAAGGAAATATAGCAGAAGTAGATATCATCTCCCCTTTTGGATTTGAGCTAATATATAGTACCAATATAGCACCTAGCAAACTAAGAAAGTTCTACTTTTATATTAAATTATCTCATGAAAACAATACGATAGAGAATAGAAGTTTTATTTTAAAGAATACTCTGAGTAATATTAGAGAGTCGTATCCGAGCGTATATGATGACTTTGTTGCCTGCATTGTAGGTGATAAAGTGAATTTACTGAAAGCACCTAGCTATATTTGCAAGGAAGACGATAAAATTATAGATCTCCAGTTTAGGGAAACAGACAAGGGATTGTTACAAGAATATGCAGATTATGTCATTCTTTCTCATCAGCTAATTCTAGAAAACAAAGGTGAGGTAGAAGGCTATAAAAATAAGTTAATGGCAAGGGGGCGAGTTTTTCAATTTTTCATTATGCAAGAGTGCGTATATGGGGAGTATTTACCAGTGCTTCCTATAGATGTGATCAAACAGGCAAAAAAATATACATATAATAGGATTATGTTCTTATACAACACCGCCAATCAAAATAAAGAAATGACAAAAGAAGAAGAACACCTTATAAATAACTATGTTATTCCAAGATCCATAATGATTAGAGAGTTAATAAAAGACAATCCTCAAAAGGAAGGAAATTTAATAGATATAGATTTGCCTACTTATCACCTAACAGCAATACTAAGTGAAAAAATACCAATGGAGTTATATAAAAAGGTAACGAATACAGTTATCAATTCTTATAATAAATTCTGGAATACTTATTAATAATGAATAAGCGTCAGGAGATATTTTTATTACCAATCGCTTTCATATTTCCGATGTATGCCATTTTCCAATTAGCTTCCTTGAATACAATTGCTCCCATTTTGTTAAAATCATTACCTGATGGCAATATCAGTTTAATTCCAAGATTGAGTATGTTGTATTTGTTGATGGATGCTTTGTTCATTCTGCCAGCAGGTATTTTGTTTGATCATATTCATGCTAAATACTTATTTCCGATTGCAATGTGCTGTATTATTTTTGGAAATATATTTTCTCTTGTAGGGAATCAATTATGGTTGATTTATTGGGGTAGGGCAATAATAGGGATAGGTCACGCATTTGCATTCCTACTAGGATTCAAATTAATAAGACAATTAGCTCATAAGAAGAAACATGGTTTTTATATGAGCAGTATGGTTTCTATTGCGATGCTAGGAGGTATGATAGCACAAACTCCGTATGCTTTGTTAATTAAGCATATAGGATGGGAGTATAGCCAGATCATTAACGTATCATGTGGCATCCTATTGATGTTAGTTGGGTTTTACTCGTTATCTGACTTTTTTGATAACACATTAATCACAAGAATTAATACACAGCAACTGTTCTTTGATGTGGTTTCTACACTAAAAAATTACAAGGTTATTCTGATGGGATTATTGATAGGCTTACTGAGTGTTCCCCTATTGATACTAGCATCTTCATTTGGAAATATTATGTTTCATAAATATTATCTACTGAGTGAGATTGATAGTACAAAAATAAGTTCCACTATATTCCTGGCAAACTTAGTGGGCATGCCATTTTTTGGTTGGTTGTACGATAATGGGTTAACCGTGTACAGAATCACTATAACAAGTGTGATTATCAGTATTATAACAGCTGTAATACTGGTAATTCCTTGGCGCAATTTTTATATCATTTTATTATTAATGTTTATAGTTTCGTTCAGCTGTAGTGTGCAAAGTTTAGGCTATGTTATTGTTAGTAAAGTCAGTAAGCAGCATCAATCTAATACTTCAATGGCAGTTGCTAATGTAGTACTACTATTAACAAATGTTGGAGTCAGTGGTATTCTAAGCTTGGGTGAAGGGATTTCTGTATTTGCTCTTATTAAGCTGTTTTTGTTTATTTTTGTGATTAGTATGATTTTATCTATGGGAATTGTTCTATTTGTTAAATACAAGGATCAGAAAGCAAAGGTGTTGACCTATCCTGATCCAATTTAGCTTGAATGCATCCTTTGAAGAACGGACTACTGTGAGCTACATCTTTCGGGAAGTTAGAGTCTAAACATGGTATTGAATTTGAGCTTTGTATCTGATGATTTTCATCAGCATCTTTGTGGAAAAATTTAAATTTTCCTTTAACTTTTTGATCAAAATTTTCCAATATTCTTATCAGGGTGATTAATTCACGCAAGTCAGTAATAATCGTTTTTCCTCGATTAACATTTGGCGCATACTCTAGCAGTGTCTCTAGCTGAAAAGAATAATAAACGGGCTTATTTTTTTTGAATAAATGAGATGGTTCCATGATAAGAGGAGTATTTTTAAGCTGGTAGATATCCTTATATGCTGAGTGTAACAGTTTTCTTGGTATAGTTTCTTCATCGGTAGCTGGTGAGAATGCAGGATATAGCCCATCAATGATTAATAACAAATGTTTTATTATGTTTATGGTCAGTGGATTTGGACGTATATTTTTACTAGATACAGCAGCGGAGAAAGTTTCCCAAGATTTGTTAAAAGACATATTTTTTCTACAGTTAAAGGATTGTCTCCAAGCCTCCTGAAGCCAAAAATAATTTAATTCTGCTAGCTTATTTGTATTTTTTACCCAGTTTGAACTAAATAAAATCAGATCACAATGCCAATTGGATTTAGCTATGTTGGACTGAGCAATTTCTGAAAATATTTTATGATGATCTAATATACCAGATGGTTGATAGTTAGAGAGTGAGTAATGTCTGCGTAACTTCATATGAGAGGCATTATCCGATATTTTAGACAACATAAAAGCTGTTCTAGCTCCAGCAGTGATGTTCCAAAGTTCTTCGGTAGAAACATCAAATTTTTTGTCCAAAAGCTCCCATAGTCCAAAGAGTGCGCCTTTTCTAAATAATTTGGTAGGCATTACTCTTATATCACTTTCATAAAAAACTTCTACAGACTTATTAAGAATCAAAGAAATAGGCAAGTCTGAATAATTGATTAGTTTTTTAATGCTGTTAGGAATCGATGGATCACTAATGGGAACTGTTTTTGAAGTTGAAACTGGCAACTGAAATTCGCTTCTAGATACTATGTATTGTCCAAAATGATACCTAACCTTAATAAAATTATACTTATCACTAGGGTCTACCCTATCGATTATATCGCACAGAACAGGGTTAACTTTTCTTACATTTTCTCTAATTTCTTGCCATGTGCATGGCATAAAATAATTGATTTTCATGTGGGACATAGTAACAATAGAATAAAATTAGTCAATATTTGTGATAAAAAACCATAAAGGCTAGCCCTGCATACTTTTTAAATATTATCATATAGTTATTTTGTTTTTACCGGATTCATTTACAAATTAACCAGCCAATATCCCACGATAATTTAATAGCTTAATTTAATGGGAAATATAAATGTTTTTTTATTGCGTTGAGCATGTTGATATATGCAGATATTGAAAGTCTACTACGAGAACTCATAAGAAGAGAGTCGATAGTAAAAGATCAACAGTGTGATGAACAAAAAAGAAGTTCATCTGTAGCAAAGTAATTGCTACAGATGAAACGTGCTAAATAATCTCACCCATTTAGCGAGGCGCTATATACCAAGAAAAAATATCTTGAGATATAGCGAATCTCTGAATATAGCGCAACTTCTTAATTTGTTGGATAACTAAAATTGAAGCAAAGGGAAGTGGCTATGCCAGCACCATTAATACCACTAGTAGTAGGTGGAGCATCGGTAGCAGTAGAGACAAGACTGAAAGGTTTAAGTCCTGAAGATAATCTGCTAATCCCACGTGCAGTATTACATGCTAAGTGGCAACAAGTTGAAGACAAGATCAAAGCTAGTAAAGCACAAACGACAGCGCTACACCAAGAGTATGAGCGTAAAAAGGCACTGCAGAAAACGCGTCAGACAGAATGTCTTCGAGCCAGTGTGCAATATCTTATGGACAGAGAAGACATTGCTTTTCCAAGGACTGAAGCAACAAG
>CBDBBL010000013.1:0-87464 GCA_965203125.1 Gammaproteobacteria bacterium
GGTGAGAAACAAAATATTCTCATTCAATTAAATAAAGCAAATAAACAATCAAGACAACCCATGAAAGCAACACAGAAAAATGACAAAAACAGCTATAGCTAACACGGTTAAGTATTGAACGCTTTTAACAAAATGATTTTGAGTAGTATTCCATTGAAAAAATTGAGTCATAGCAAGGCTATGGTGAAAGTTTTTCAATGGAATAATGCCAAAAACATGCGATTAGAATGGTTGATACTTAATCGTGCTAGCTATAGTGCACTTGGAACTACCGAGGTGTTAACAAAATGAGTTTGAAAAAAGTTAAATTTAAAAAATTGAGCCTTTCTTCTATCAAAAGCAAGCTATTGCGAAAGTTTCGTAAATTTAATCTTGCAAAAAAAATACCGTTAAAAGCGATTACCCTTAAATGCGCTGAGCATGTAACACAACGGTTCTCCCTACTGAAAAAAATCGCACTATCTATTAGCTCACACTTAAACACACGACCAAAACTCAAAAAATGCTTTGTAGTAACTCAAGATAAAATGAAGGCGTGGATTCTTAACAACGGCTCGAAGCTGTGGCAGAATTTATGCCTTTGTCATCAAAGGCTATCTATTATACTGACTGAACGAGTTAAAGGTGCATCGATAGAAGATAAAGAACAACTCGATTTTATTGGAGATGTTGATGATGCGCTTTATGGTGGAACACCTAGGTATTTACGTTTTGCCCCCTACACGATATTTTTTGTGCTGTTCACCGCTATCATTTGGTCACACTTTGCTGTAATTGATCAAGTCACTGTCACCGAAGGCAAAGTAGTGCCCTCAGCACAAACACAAGTCATCCAAAATCTAGAGGGTGGTATTGTACAATCAATCAACGTCAAAGAAGGAGAATCTGTAAAAAAAGGACAAATACTGATGACGCTCAATAACACCCGCTGGCGCTCAGACTACCAGGAACAACTGGTAAAGGCCTATATACTACAAGCAAATCTAGTCCGTCTAAAAGCACAATCGCTTGATAAGAAAACAATTACTTTCCCACAGTACCTCAAAAAAAATGCACCCAATATCATTAATGAACAAAAGAAATTATTTATCTCTGAACGTACAGCACTACTTAAATCATTGCACATTTTAAACAGCTCATATCAGCTTACGCAAAAAGAACTCAAACTAATTGAGCCCCTAGTCAAAGAACGCATTGTGTCACAAGTTGAATTCTTAACACTAAAAAGAAACTTGAATGAGCTTGCGGGCAAAATCACAGCACAACAAGAGGGTTACCGCGCAGAAAAGCTTCACAAGCTCAACGAACTAAAATCACAACTGGTGACACTGCAGGAGGCACTCAAGAAAAATAAAGATCGTTTAAAACGAACTACCCTTAAAGCCCCCGTCAATGGTGTCGTCAATAATATCTACGCCAGCACCATTGGTGAAGTGATTCAACCAGGCGTAAATATTATGGAAATTGTGCCCTCTGATGGCGCTTTAACCATAGAAGCCTTTGTTCCCCCACAAGATATTGCATTTATCGCACCCAAACAAAAAGCCATTATCAAAGTCAGTGCTTACGACTTCTCATTGTATGGTGGCGTCATGGCACACGTTACGACGGTCGGTGCCAATACGCTTGTTAACGAAGAAGGGCACAGCTACTTTGAAATTAAATTAAAAGCCGATAAAAACCATCTGGGGAATACAAAAAATCGCCTTCCCATTATTCCAGGCATGACCGTATCAGTCCATATTATTAATGGTAAACGTTCTATTCTAAGCTATCTAATCAACCCACTTATTCGTGCAACACATCAAGCACTGAGAGAAGGATAATAATAAAATGAAAAGACGATACTCATTACAATTAAAGATGCCGTTTTTTAGCTTCATATTTTTGACATCATTGAACTTAAAAACCTTCATTATAGGCTTATTCAATGCCACTCAAAATCATCTCGTTAAAAAACCAGCACATTCAACTACGCAGAGTATAGTATCTTACTTAGTTGGCTGTGTTTTGCTAATTGCTATACCCAGGATCAGCTTTGCTGCTCTTACACTGCAACAAGCAATTAATACTGCATTATTAACCAACCCAAGCATTCATTCAGCAGCCGCTCAAAAAAATGCCTTGAATGCAACGTCCCGTGTCATGCGAGCTGAATTATTACCACATCTCACTTTATCTGGAGATAAAGGAGTAGAAAGTAACCAGTCTCCAGTCAATGGAATGGTTGGACAAGGCATACGCTTAAATCGACATCAATATAGTATCAATGCTTCTCAGCTTCTATTTGATGGTGGTCGTTCTATCAACAGTTTTCGTGCCAGTCGGATTGATCGACAAAATGCACAGTGGCAATATCAGCAAACTCGAGTCACTGTTGCACTGAATACAGTCATAGCTTATTACAATGTATTACAAGGTCAACAACTGATTACACTTGCGCTAGAAAATTTAAATACTCATGAGCATATACAAACACTCATTGAAAAAAAAGCACAAGCAGGACTCGTAACTCGTGTAAACGAAGATTTAATGAACTCACGTCTAGCATTAGCTCATAATCAACTCATTCAATCTCAAACTCAACTCATTCAAGCCCGTAATAACTTCGAACAAATTGTTGGTACAGTGCCTAATCACCTAACCATTCCAAGCTCTATTATCAATAAACTACCTAAGCTACTTAAACTACGAAAAGCACTGGGACAAAACCCAAGCTTACGGGCAGGGCAGGCACAAATTCAAGCAGATAAGGACCGCATTAAAGCAGCCAAAGGCCGGTTCTGGCCCACAATCAATCTGCAATATGGGTATACCCGAGGAGAAAACCTACAGGGCATTAAAGGTCCAGACCGTAACCGTCAAACAACCATCAATGCCAGCTACCCACTTTTTAATGGCGGCGCAGATAAGGCAGCACTAGACGAAGCAGAATCTGTTAAAGTGCAGGCCATTGATAATCAGGAGCAATTATCAAGAAACCTGCATGAATCTCTACTCAATGAATATATCAATTTCAAAAATACTATAAAAGAAGTTACTCAACTACAACAGTACGTTAAGCACAGTAAGGATGTCCTCAATGGTTACGAAAAACAATACCAAGTTGGACGTCGTCAGCTATTTAACCTCCTCGACGCGGAAGGTGAATATTATCAAGCTCGTACACAGTTGGTACAAGCGAAAACAGAGTTGGAAATTACAGGATATACATTGTTAGCTGATACAGGATTGTTGTTACACGGCGGGTCATAACTGCAAAGTATCCAATAATCCACTCGTCCCAAAACGTACGCAAATGTTGCCTGCAGTAGCAAACTGTTTTCCACATACGCGCTCTATCAAATCAAGATAACTATCAACATCTTCTAAAGTACGGACACCACCAGATACCTTAATGCCACAAACCTTATGATGAGTCACGATGCTATTTAACATGACTTCTACAGCATTTAACGTAGCGCCTTCTGACACTTTACCCGTCGAAGTTTTCAAGAAATCAGTGCCACCGGCTATCGCCTGTTTGCTGAGTTCTTTAGTTTGCTCAGCATTGAGTTCACCTGTTTCCAAAATTGTCTTCAATATCCGCCCTTGGCAAGCAGTTTTGCATTGCTTAACCCAAGCTGAAATATCATCAATTAAGCCCTTCTTAAATGCTTGATAAGGTACAACCACATCAATTTCATTCGCACCCAGCTCAACCACAGACTCAATTTCTCTCCGTACAGAATCAAGGTCTAAATCACCTGCTGGAAAATTACACACGGTTGTAATTTTAACTTCTGAGCTGATATATTTACGAACAAAAGGTATCCACTGAGGGTAAACACAAACACTCGCCACAGGACCTAATGGCGTCGATGCTTTTGTTACAAGCTGCTTTATATCTTCTTGAGAAGCTTTCTCATCTAGGTTGGTTAAGTCAACTAAGGCAACTAAACGTGATAACGCTATCATGCCTGTTCTATATAAGTCGTCAGCAACTGTATCAGGTCTTTGCTGGCCAACTTAGCTCCATCTAAAGTGACATCATGTGTTAATGCCTCATCAGTCATGCCCGCTCCCATATTGGTAATTGCAGATACAACACATACTTTTAAACCACAATGGTGCGCAACAATCACTTCTGGAACTGTAGACATTCCGATCACATCAGCCCCTAAAATGCGAAATGCTTGAATCTCGGCTGGTGTTTCAAATGATGGACCTAAAACACTCAAATAAACACCTTCTGTTGCTTTAATATGCAGTTGATCTGCAATATCAAGCATTTTATCTCTCATTGGCTTATGATAAGCATTATGCACTGGTAGAAATCTAGGACCAAATTCATCATCATTCTCCCCAATCAGTGGTGTACTAATCTGGAAGTTAATGTGATCTTTAATCACCACTAAGCTACCTGGTTTCACGGGTTCTCTCAAAGATCCCGCAGCATTTGTAATCAGTACTTGCTCACAACCTATGAGTTTTAAGGTTCGTACCATAGTTTTGATAATACTAGGATCAATCCCTTCATAAAGGTGTGCTCTCCCACTTAAACAGGCCACCGTTTTACCCGCGATCTCACCAATAATAAGCTCTCCAGCATGCCCTTCTATCGTCGGTTGAACAAATCCAGGTAAATCTTGATAAGAAATTCTAATCGACTGAGAAATTTGTTGTGAAAACTCACCTAAACCAGAACCTAAGATAATACCCGTCAGTGGTGTTAACTTGTCCCCAATTCTTTGCTTGATAACTTGTGCCGATCGTTTTGCTTCAGTAGTCATTTCTTATCCTTTGCCTGTTTTTTTAAGAGTACAAATCCATGCGGTAATAATTCAACCAGAGAAAAAGTCTTAACCTGACCCTGCTGATTAAAACAGTGTATTTTGGTATCAGCACTTGCAAATTCTGCAATACGTTGACGACATGCCCCACAAGGCATACAAATATCATCCGCACTGCCAATCACTGCGATATCATCTATCTGCTGTATTCCAGCAGTAATCATCCCACTAATAGCCCCTGACTCAGCACACAAAGTTAAGCTAAAAGAGCTATTCTCAATATTGCATCCTGTAAAAAACTTTCCCTGTGTGTGAATACACGCCCCAACAGAAAAGTTTGAAAAAGGGTTGAATGCTTTTTTTTGTACACTTTTGACATGTTGCAACAGCTTTTGCTGAAGTGCTGTTAGTATCATAATGATCCTCCCCACAAATGCTTAAACAAATAATAAATTCCGATAGTTAGCGTCGCACTAACGGGTAGTGTAACAATCCAAGACAGGAAAATACGGCGAATCATTCGCAAGTCCAATGCACCAATTCCTCGAGCAAGACCAACACCCAATACAGCTCCAACGAGCGTTTGTGTTGCAGAGACAGGAATACCTGTACTCGTTGAAACAACCGTTGTTGTCGCAGCTGCTAGTGTCGCACAAAAAGCACGTGTCGGTGTCAGTGCTGTGATTCCAGACCCAACTGTTTCAATCACCTTCCGACCATAAGTCATAAAACCAATCAAAACACCCATACAACCCAGCAATAAAATCCAATAAATCATCGCGCCATTGTTGCCAATTTCTCCCGATTTCACCAAACTAATCACTGCATCAACAGGCCCCATAGAGACCGCTATATCATTTGACCCATGTGCAAACACCATCGCACATGCAGTAAAAATAACAAGCACGGAAAATAAGCGCTCAACATAAGGAAACTGCTTCTGATGGTCTCCTTTCACATAACGAGGAACACGTTTTAACCAATACATGCCCAATAACGTAAGCAGGCCTCCAGTCACCAGACAGAGCAATAATGATTGCAATATGGAAACATGCATAACAAAATGATCTAACGACTTTAAGATAACAATCGTGGACAAGATAAGACAAACAAGAAAGAGGTAATATGGCGTTATTTTTCGAGCTCTTTGCTGTGGGTTAGGACAACCTAAAATTGACCGTTGAATACTGACAAATGAAAAATAAGCAAGGAAAGCACCAATCGTTGGGCAAGTAACCCAACTGACGCCGATCTTCCCTATCGTTCCCCAGTGAATCGCCTGCGGGCCCAGCACGACCAAACCAAAACCAAACAAAGAACCAACAATAGACTGTGTGATAGACACAGGCATACCTACGTAACTCGCGGCAACCATCCATAATGTACTCCCGAGTAAAGCTGCCAACATTCCATTAATCAATATCGTATGATGATGTGCCAATAGTGCCGTATTAATAATACCATCACTCACGGTTGCAGTTACATCATGCCCACCAAGCAACGCACCTGCAATTTCAAAGATAAAAGCAATAATAATTGCTTTTCTAATACTCACTGCTTTCGATCCAACACTTGTGCTGAGCACATTCGCCAAATCATTGGCACCAACTCCCCAAGTCATCATCAACCCAAACAGTCCAGCAAGAATAATATATACGTTATCCATACGTTATTGCTACCGCGCTAATAGTAGTTGTAATCGACCACCCACATATTGGGCTCGATCTGATAAATCACCAATCCACTCTATCAATTGATAAAGAAATAAAGCATCTATGGGCTTTAATTGCTCTTCTAGTTTAAACAGTTCTTGTCGTACCGTAACTTGATAGCGATCACTTTCATTCTCAATTTCATCCAACTCAACTATCATCGCTTCAACAATCTCAACCAACTTTCCCTTGAAGCTTGTTTCCAATAGTTCATCAAGCTGACTAATTGCTTTACTGGCCTGCTCCGCAGTTCTAATAGAGCTATCCAAAAAAATCAACATATCTTCTTGTATCTCATCAGGAATAATCATCTTACGCCCATAAGTCAACCCTGCAATATCTTTGGCTTTGTTGGGAATACGATCTTGTGCACTAATTAATTCTAATATATCAGTACGTGCAACGGGCAAAAATAAATTTTTGGACAAACTCAGACCCAACTGACGCTTAATATCATCAGCCTGATGTTCCAATTTAACAATCTGACTGCGTATTTTTTCAACCTCAGAAAAATCTCGAGCAATCAAAGCATTGAAGAAAGGAGCTAGGAGCTGTGCTGCCTTAAAAGATTTCACCATGTGCTGCTCTACTGGCTTCAGCGGTGATCGAGCGAATATATTGAAAATACCTGTCATGCTTGGAGTATACCCAAACCATTTGAATACAATCAAGCGCTCTATATCAAGATAAATCTACTGCGTAGACAAATTGTTGGGCAATAGTGCAAGCAAACAGCTTGAGTGCTATGATTTTTGATGATGATCTCGCTTTAATATATGGGTTATTTTAAACTTACCATAGTTGCTGTTTTTTCTGCGAACATCGAGCACTAACTGCTTTTCTGCCTCCCCCCATTTCGGCTTATTTCGCCTAATTCTAGCCTTTGATGGTGGTAGTTTACCGCATTTCAGATCGATCAATATTTTTCGAGACCGATAATAGGTTCCTCTTGAGTAACCTACAAATGAGGGAATTTCTTTCTCATTGGTTCCTGCATTTTTCAAACGCTCCCACTGACTGACTATCGTTTGATATTCTTTTCGGTATTCAATTAAAATTTCTTGTTTACGTCCGTATCCATATAGTTTATAAATTGATTTGTGCAGTCCTTTGATTTGCATAGTGACCTCGTGTTTTGGTTTATTTCAACTCAATTCCCGAGGTCTTTTTTTATTTTTGCAAATTTGTCTCATTTCTATCTAAACTTATACAGACCGCATTTTTCTCTTGCAGGCTTAACTCCTTTGGCTTACATTGGGAAACATAATTCTCGAGGTGCTTGTTTGTCTCAAACCACCTGAACCTATACATTTCTCACACAAAAGTTGACTTATGCGTCCAATCCTGTATAAGAGGTGAAGGGGAATGATATTTAATTAATGGATGTAGATATGCTGAAAGATATACGCAATGGGTTTTCGTTGGTTGAGTTACTTGTTGTGATAGCAATTATAGCTATCTTAGCAACGATTGCTATTACTAGTTATACAAACTATACCGAGACAACCCAGAAAAATGTAGCTCTCGCCAACTATAATCGATTGCTTTCCTTCGCAGAAACAAGTGCATATAAGTGCCGAGCTGATAGATCTTCTACGTACGTGGATGGAGTCACTAGTTGTACGGCGTTGACTGCAAGTGCAGGTGTATCGGCTATTATAGCTTATATTACATCGCACCTAACTGATCCTTATACACAATCGGCGGCAGTAGCAAGCAACGTGGTTTCATTAAGCTCGCTTGGCTGCGATCAAAGTGTAAAAGGACACTTTGGTATCTCGTCTTCTGGTTCTATCATTACAGTTATTAGTTGCGTTGGATCGAATAGCTCAGATAAACAACAAGCATCATTCACTATATAGATTTCTGCCATAGCTCTGCGCCATTGTTTCTGGTTCTGTCGCAAACGGAAGATGATATGTTAAACTGTGTGTAAAATCACAGGAGTGAGCAGATGGAAATTGGGTTTCTGGCTGATAAATGCTGGTGATAAATGTCCGACAGAATAAGTATTTGAATAATATTTTAGAGCAAGACCACCGGGGAATTAAGAAAGTTTTGAAAACTTCCACTTGGTTCAAATCATTTTCAAATGCTGTCGATACTTTGGCAGGAATTGAACTTCACCGTATGCTCAAAAAAGGACAGATGAAAAACTCTGATGGGATGACTGTTTGGGAGCAATTTTATTCGCTTGCAGTATAATTGCGTCCACGATATAGTCACATCTTCACCTCAGCATATTTTTGCGACAGAACCGAATAAATGACCCAGAAAGTGTTTGGATTTTCGCACACCTTCTGCAGTTTTGAAGCTTAAATAAATAATAGAAAGTTGCGATAACGAGTTTAATCTACCAGCGACTATCACCAATCAATATAGGACCTTACCTTTCATCATGAATAAATCATATCGGAAAAACACACTAGCCCTAGCCAGCATTTTCTCACTTCGCATGCTTGGCTTATTCATGATACTGCCCGTGCTGACACTGTATCAACACCAACTCATTGGAGCGACTCCCACACTCATTGGTCTAGCCTTAGGTATTTATGGATTAATGCAGGCTCTCTTACAAATCCCATTTGGCTTGCTATCAGATAAAATTGGACGAAAGAAAGTGATTACAGGTGGTTTATTATTATTTGTCATAGGCTCTATTGTTGCGGCTTGTTCTACATCTATTCATGGCATCATTCTCGGTCGTGCCTTGCAAGGCATGGGCGCCATCGGTAGCACTATTTTGGCGCTGACAGCAGATTTAATTCCTGTAGAACACCGCACTAAAGCCATGGCAACCATTGGCATGATGATTGGCGTCTCCTTTTTTATTGCGATGATTGTCGGTCCAATTTTAAATAATCATTTTCATTTATCAGGCTTATTTTGGATAACAACCCTACTGGCATGTCTTGGTATTGTGGTTGTACATACCTGTATTCCCACACCAAAAACTTTCATCTCACATCGCGATGTGGAAACAATACCCAACCAGTTACTCAAGTTACTCAAAGAACCCGAACTACTACGCCTAGATATTGGCATATTGATCCAACACGCAACATTAACTGCTTTATTTATCGCATTACCGTTATTACTACAAAGCACAACAGGCACACACTCAGCACAACAGAGTATGCTGTACTTATACAGCGCCGTTCCCGCATTTTTTGTCATGATTCCTTTTGTGATTATTGCTGAGAAAAAGCGTAAAATGCGTACTGTCTTCTTAAGTGCCATCGGGTTAATTTGCATAACAGTAGCATCTCTTACTTACTTCAACCACAACTTATTCTCCATTGGAATTTGCCTATTCCTATTCTTTGCCGCATTTTCGCTCTTGGAAGCAGTGTTGCCCTCCCTTATTTCGAAACTAGCACCAGCAGGTAACAAAGGCTCTGCCATGGGCATTTATTCTAGCTGCCAATTCCTAGGTATTTTCACCGGTGGACTGCTTGGAGGTGTCGTACTTAAATTCACAGGAAGCAATGGTGTATTTATATTCTGTGGCGCACTCAGCTTACTTTGGTTACTCATCGCATTACGAATGAAACCTGTCCCTCATCTAGCAACTTGTTTAATTGCCATTCAAACTGACGATATCAATACAGCAAAAGAAATAACACAAACACTTTCAAAGGCAAATGGCGTATATGATGCAATGCTTGCATTTGAAGAACAAACAGTTCACTTGAAGATTGATAGTCAACTGACAAGTCAACAAGCGTTAGGAAAACTCATTCAATCGAACACATAGGTATGATTTGACTTAGGAAGATCTTTAGCAACACACTCTAATGTACCCACTCCGTTATGCCTAACTTTGTACCCTGACGGACATGTCTTTGTAGCTCCAGATAATGGCTCTATAATGACACTGCGGCCTGTAGATACACGTGAATATGAATGAGTCACAGTATTCTTTGCATACACATTAGCAGCCTTAGCAATACTGCCCCAAGAATAAAACAACACATCTAAAGTTTCATTGGTATGGTTCTCGACCTTGTAGGTATAGGCCAGCAATTCCAGTGGAATTGAAACCATCAAAAGTAGGCATGTCAAAAGCAATATGAAACGCCTACCCTTTGAAAACATCCTGTTTTTCATCAATATCTCTCTAAATATCATCTGAAGTTGGTGAAGACCTATCCATCAAACTACGAGGCTCAACAATATATCTTCGCCTCACTCCTTTCACAAGGAAATAGTAACCAATGTAAGCTACGAATAAAGCGTACGACTTCCAATTCAAAAAATCAACCGTAATAATATCTTGTGCCAATGCAGGGATATGCTCACTAAATATGGAGGTATATGCAGCATTAACTGCACCAGATAATGCACCTTTACCTGCTACCTCTATGTCATACAATATGTCAGCAAATTGTGTCGTATTGGTTGGTGAAAAATTAGCATATTCGGGTTTCGACAACACACCTTCTACAACAGAACCAAAATCATTTGAACCTGACTCACTATAGAACCCATCAACTAAATGTACGTTATCTTTGATCGTCGCGATCAATTTATATGACATCGTATAAAACAGTAAATGAATGCACTTTAACCACTTAAAGTCTTTTCCTTTGAATAAATAAGTAAGGTGCACCACTGCCGTCATCAGAGCTCCTCCCAACATAACCCACAAAAGAGACGTCAAAAGTGCGGGGTCTGATAACATACAAGCTAAAGAAGCATAAACGACATTCATCGCACTAAATGCCCGTGTCAATGGCGAGTTCGGACTTGAAAAGGATTGCAATAAAACTTGTCGAGCACTGCTTTTCAGATTTGAAGGAAGCACCTGCAAGAGCGGTTCAAGAAAATCAGATTGTTCATTATCTAATAAATGCGCATATTCACGACAAAAAGCACTACCAAGCCACAGCTGACCTAGCACCAAACCAACAGATACTAAACAAATCTTACCGGCATATTCATGTAAAACATAAGGAATCTTGAGTATTACCGATTGCAAAAGGAACAAACTATCTATTAACAAATCAAAAGATAAAGCAACTGGTGACAAAACGAGTGTCATTAATTTTAAAAATGCTCGCAGAAATTGACCAACCCAAGTCCTACTCTCAGCAGTATCAGGTAATTTTAACCGCTTAAATAACCATCTTGTACAAACTGTAGCATCCTGTATCACCTTTAAAGCATTATGTTTTGCATCCCCCCAATTTAAGCCATCAGCAGCAGGATTATCCTTATACCAAGACCACCAAGCTGCGGGGTTAAAATAACTACCAGCATACCAAACCAAAGGATGGCGTTGATGAAAAGGGCGCATAATATGACGTTCACCAAAAGCAGAACAACTCGGTGTCGAACAAGTGGCAGTGCTTGCTAAGGGTGTTGTACAGCCTGAACATTTTTCTTGAGTATCCTCGTCCTCCAATAATGGAACCCTTGATGCCGATTCTACATCTACAATAACCCCATTACCTGCTGTCGTACGCCCTCCACCCATCTCAACACCTCATACTTAGTAATAAAACAATGCGCAATTCTAAACCCTATATTGAATTTAGCAACCAAATCAGTAACAATGACATCATTAGACATTAATTGGAGCAATTGTTATGGCACGTGGTATCAACAAAGTCATTTTGGTCGGAAATTTAGGTAAAGACCCAGAGGTTCGCTACACATCTTCTGGTAGTGCTATTGCCAACATCACAGTTGCTACCAGCGAGTCATGGAAAGACAAAGAAACTGGTGAGCAGAAAGACCAAACAGAATGGCATCGCGTCGTCTTCTTTCGTCGCTTAGCAGAAATTGTTAATGATTACCTAAAAAAAGGCAGCCAAGTTTACATTGAGGGCAAATTACGCACAAGAAAATGGCAAGATAAAGATGGTCAAGATCGTTACACCACTGAAATCGTTGCCAGTGAAATGCAAATGTTAGGCGGGCGTGATAATAGTCAAAGCAACAACAACTATAACAATAACTCATCCAATCAATCAGCCCCACAAGCAAAGCAACAAAGCAACTCAACAGGCAATGACTCTAACGCTACCAATAATGATGACTTTGATGATGATATTCCATTTTGATATCACAATATAACGGACTTATATCCATCACCTTTTAAGACACCGAAGTTTTAAGAAAATGTTAACCTCCCGTCATTCCGCGCGCAGTCGCGGAATCCATGTGTACTTTGCACGCTAAACTCACAAAGTGAGTTTTTGGATCCTGCGATTACGCGGAGGCGAACGGTTACCTTCAAGTTTCTAAATAGAGATCATTGCCACCCATGACATATCAGCACCTAATATTACTTATAAGCATAATCTTCGGACTATGCATTGGTAGCTTTTTAAACGTAGTCATTTATCGCTTACCGTTAATGCTTAAAGCACAATGGCAAACAGAATGTCATGCATTTCTTAATATCAAACAAAGCACACCCAAAACGATCATGAGTCTACTACACCCAAAACGATCATTTTGCCCAAACTGTAACACGCTGATTCATTGGTTTGACAACCTACCCATCATTAGTTTTCTATTACTGAGGGCAAAAGGTCGCTGCTGTGGACAACCTATCTCATGGCGTTACCCACTGATTGAATTACTGGGTGGTATCACCACTCTTTTTGCTTTCATACACTTTGGAATTACCCTGCAAGCAAGTTTTGCCAGCTTAATCAGTTTTGCATTGATTACACTCGCCGCAATCGACATGGAACACCAATTATTACCAGACATCCTAACCATTAGTCTATTATGGGTTGGATTACTTGCCAGTCTAAAAACGCTGTGGATTCCACCATCAACAGCCATTATTGGAGCAGTCGCTGGTTATCTAAGCTTATGGTTAGTCGCCAAGGTATTCCATTGCTTACGTGGACAAGAAGGCATGGGGCATGGTGATATGAAGCTACTTGCTGCCTTTGGCGCAATCATGGGCTGGCAAGCATTACCACTGATTGTGCTGACATCCTGTATCCTTGCCCTGATCTTTGCTGTGTTTCAAATTTTGAGAAAACGTGCCTCGTTCAAAAGTAAAATTCCTTACGGTACATTTCTTTGCATCAGTTTTACTTTCATTTTGCTCACGCCATCACTATCTCATATCCTGTAAATTTTCGAATATTTAACACACCCATATCTAAAATCAGGTACTGCCCTTTGATTCCTAATAATTGACCAGAGATCTCGGGCGTCTTATCAAAGTTCAACGAGACAACTTTATCAGGATAACGAGTAACAGGATAAGATATTTCAACGGACCGTTGCTCAGGTAATAACTGAACATCAGCGACTGTAAACTGCTCAATCACCGAGCGTAACTCACTATCGCTTTCCATCAGCAATCGATCTTTTTCTACCGACAAATCCAAAGCAGGTGCAACATACTGCAACATTTTGCGCCAATTAGTTTTATCTGCTACATGATTTTTTAATGCAACCTCAACTAACCCTGACTGCCTTCGTGTATTGACTGAGAAGATAGGCAACGCTTGGACTGCACCTTGATCAATCCAGCGTGTTGGCACTTGTGTTTTTCGTGTAATGCCCACTTTCAACCCAGAAGAGTTTGCCAAATACACAATATGCGTTTGCATACAGTGAGCATCCCCCCAAGCTTCATCTTTGCAGGTACCTTCGTGATAATGACATAATTCTGGTTTCACAATGCACTGATCACATGAAGCTAACTTACGCATACAGGGAAAACAATGACCCTGCTGGAAGCTTTTATTGGTTCTTTTGCCACAATTAACACAAACAATGCGCCCTGCAAAAGATAATGAAATCTGCTGACCAATTAAGTGGTTCAGCGGCGTTAAATGTTTTTGATTGCCTGCGACCAAAGGAAGTTGGTAGTCTACCATTCCATCATTCTGCAATGAACCCTGCATTTTGCGTAACGCACCCTGTACATTCAGCACACTCATGATTAATCACCCTGAGGATAAATACCCATCACCATTCAAGAAACCGAATTTTAACTGCATAAATTTTGCAAAATTGAGATTTAAAAACTTTCGCAATAGCTTGCTATTACTCGATTTTTTAAATCTAATTTTACTAAAATTCATTTTGTTAAAACTCCGGCGTCTTGAATGGCGATGGGTAAAAACGATATTTTTCGACTGGGTTCCCTGCGATCAAATGTTGCTGAATAATAACCTCCAACGCTTCTTCAGCACACTTCCTATACCAAACACCATGAGGTTGATTAACAGAGTAAACAACCGCAATAGGTCCTTGCTGACAAACACGTAAACAGTTCGCCTTGGTTCGATAGATGTGATTGACTCCATCCAACTTCAATTCATTAATACGTCGCTTTAAATAGTTCCAAGCAACCATACCTTCTTCCATAGAACAACATTTGGCTTTTTCTTGATCACAACAAAGAAAAATATGATGCTGTATTTTGTCAATCGCTAGTTTCTTGACTTTTTCTTGTAATGAGATCACTTGATCATAATACAAACTCCATGCCTCAAAACCACCCGTCAAACTATAGCTCTCAGCACCAAGGTTTGCGAAATGCTGTGCAATCAATCGACTTGATTTACCACGATAGCAACAAATCACTATCGGCTTCCCAAGCATTTGATCTGGCAAATTTTGAATCTCTAACAGCTGATGAGCTGACATTTGCGTTGCCGCAGGAATACACGACTGCTTAAAACTAACTAAATCACGAATATCAAACAGTACAAAATCTTTGTGATCACATCGCCAATTATGAAGTGTCTCTACTGGTAGCTCTTTAAAACAAAGTTTGGTCATTCTCAGATTCTCCCGTTGTATTGTCTACGTTACTACTTACAGGAAGGTTGGTATTATTCACTTTAGGCGCATAACGTTGTCGAAATAATTCATAGATTGCATTGTGATCACTTACCTGAGCCAACTGCCCCGTCTTTGCATCAATTCTCACACTGACCAACCCTGTCGGCTCTTTCAACCAAGATGCCTGTTTCTTCGGTGAAAGCAATGGCAGTGCACCTCGCATATACTGTATCCAAATGGGCAACGCAGACTTCGCACCATATTCATAAAGTGATTGCGGCTGATCATACCCCACCCAGGTAATCGTGACCATCTGTGGGTTAAAGCCAGCAAACCACCCATCCATTTGATTATTAGTCGTTCCTGTTTTTCCAGCTAAATCTGTGCGATGCAAAACCAAAGCCCCTTTACCTGTACCATGCTTAATCACATCCTGCATGACATTATCCATCAGATATGCATTTTGTGGTGTAAGCACACGAGCTGCTAAGCGTCCTCCATCAGCAATTCGCAGCTGTTTTTGTTGGTCTTGACATAAATAACATGCCGTTTCAGGGGTTACCTGATAAACCAATTTTCCACGCTCTATAATTTGACGGATAACAAAGGGTTGCACACGAAATCCACCATTGGCAAACACAGCATACCCTTGACCCAAAGCCATGGGGGTAATACTACCTGCACCCAGTGCCAATGAAAGCCCATGTGGTAATGTATCAGCATCAAAACCAAATCGTTTCACATAGTTTAATGCATAATCAATCCCCATTGCCTGTAATAAACGAATGGACACTAAGTTGCGTGATTGTGTCAATCCAACTCGTAATCGCGTTGGGCCATAAAATACTTGAGTGTCGTTGTGTGGTCTCCACAACGAATTCTCACCCGTATCCTGAGAACGCACAATAGGTGCATCATTCATCGTTGATGCCAACGTAAACCCTTGGTTTAACGCGGCAGAATAAACAAATGGCTTAAAACTAGATCCTGGTTGACGTAATGCCTGTGTCACACGGTTGTAATGTGTTTGATCAAAACTAAACCCGCCTGTTAAAGCAAAAATCGCACCATTTTGTGGGTTCAAAGAAAGTAATGCGCCTTGTACTTTAGGTCGCTCACTTAACTGCCACTGTGTCCCAACTTTCTGCACATAAACAACGTCACCCACATGCAGCACTTGTGTCACTGCTTTGGGTCTTGGGCTCCAGCCACCGCCTAAAAATGGCTTCGCCCAGTTAATACCAACCCAGGGCAATTGAATCGTTTGTCCATTTTGCAATAACCCTGTGGCACTATTGTCTTGTGCATTCACTTGCAAAATTGCAACTGCTTGTAAGCCAGCAATAGATTGATATGCTTTCAGTTGCTCCATCCACGCGCTTAAGTCATCTAAATTTGGCACGCCCAAATTGGCCAACGCACCATAATATCCATGCCGTCTTGCGTAAGCAATCAATCCTTGCTGCACACTGGTTGTTGCCATTTTCTGTAATGCTGGTCGAATGGTTGTGTAAACCTTCAAACCATCTGTATAAGCATGCTTACCATACTTTGCAATCATAGCTTGACGAACCATTTCTGCGGCATAAGGTGCATTCACACTTGGCTTCCTATAATGATAAGCAGCTGTAATAGGCGCCCTAATCGCTTGTTGATAAGTTGCTTGGTCGATATAATTAGCTTGCCACATTCGCCATAATACATGATTGCGTCGTGATAGTGCACGCTGCGGATTATTCAGCGGATTATTAGCCGAAGGTGCTTTTGGTAAGCCTGCCAACATCGCCATTTGCGGCAAAGTTAGTTGGTCTAAAGATACACCATAATACGTAAACGCAGCCGCACCAACACCATAAGCTCTCTGTCCAAAATAAATTTTATTCAGATATAAAGAGAGTACCTGCTGTTTTGAAATGGTTTGATCAATCTTCAATGCCAATAAGATCTCTTTAATCTTACGCACATACGTTTTCTTACGACTCAAAAAGAAATTTCTCGCCACCTGCATTGTGATCGTAGAGGCACCTTCTAATTTTTTCCCCGTTGTGACTAGCACAATAGTCGCACGGGCTAGTCCCAGCACATCAACTCCAGAGTGCTCATAAAAACGCTTATCTTCAGTGGCCAACACTGCATTGATTAAAGTTTTCGGGATCGTATTAAAAGCAACAGGAATTCGTCGTTTTTCCCCATACTCTGCCATCAACTGTCCATCATTAGCATAAATCATCAACGGCACTTGATAATCAACATGCTTCAAACGCCCAACATCTGGCAAATCCCAACTGAAATAAACCATTGCCAATCCCAGTACAATCAAACCAGTTGCAAGCAAACTCAACGAGGAAAAAAACCATTGTTTCAGTAGATAAATCAAATACTTCATAAACGACTTCAGTGAGTAGAGAGTGTGTTTATACCAATGACCTGCACTCAAAGCAAGCAATCAAATAATATCGCTGAAATATTAAGATTACATTGCTCATCAAGCTGTCTAATACAAGTTGGACTAGTAATATTAACCTCCGTTAAATAATCACCTATCACATCAAGGCCCACCAGATATAACTTCTGTTCCTTCAATACTGGTCCAACCGATTGACAAATTTTTCGATCATGCTCAGATAGCGGCTGGGCAATTCCTTGACCACCTTGCGCTAAATTAGCACATAATTCACCCTGTTTAGGTATTCTTGCCAGCACAAAGGGAACAGGTTCACCATTAATTAAAATAATGCGTTTATCGCCCTGAGTAACTGCTGGAATATACTGTTGCAACATCACTGGTTTCTTCTCTGACAACGCAGCACACAGTTGTGCTTTATGATTTCCTAGTTCTAATATTCTAACAATGCCATGTCCACCCATACCATCCAGTGGCTTTAAGATGACATCTTTATATTGTTTAACAAAGGCAGTTAATTGGGATAGACTTGAACTCACTAAGGTTGGCGTCATCCACTGAGAAAATTCTGTTGCAAACAATTTCTCATTGAAATCACGAATAGCCTGTGCAGAGTTAATCACACACACTCCTTGTCGCTCAGCAATACTAATCATCTGGGTTGCATGCAAATAAGCAGCGTCAACAGGAGGATCGGTGCGAATAAAAATATAATCAACCTCACTTAATTGACAAAACTTCTTCACGCCTTCATCTGCAGTAATTCGTGATCCGTTAACGGATAAGTTTAACTGAGTTGCCAACGCCAAAGGTTCTCCTAAAACAATAGACAATTGACTTTCAGTCACATAATACACTTCAAGCCCACGTTGCTGCGCTTCCAACATCAGTGCTAACGAAGTGTCTTTTTCTGCAGATAGTGTCGACAACGGTTCAATTAAAAATAAAGCCTTCATCATACGCCCAGCGTAGTTGGGCATACTTGGCAGATTTCTTTTCCAGCAGCAAGCAATGCTAAACGTGAAAGTATTTGATTAAAATATCCACGCGGCGTACTCAACTCGTCCTGTGAAATCGATTGAAATGTCATTCCACTAGCATTCAAACTATCGTACCGTCCCTTCTTCTCATGTGCTCGATAAAAACCACCGATCACCTGTGAGCCCGCCATATAAATCACTGGTTCAGCCGTATGATTGTTGAACACACGATCAATACTAGCAACACCCTCTTGAATCAACACCCGTGCTACTTGTTGTCCATTCTTTCCTGAAGACATTTTTGTACGCTTCTTACGATTCAAAGCCAACACTTGTGATGCATCTGTCACCATCGTCACCGCCATACCATAAGTGCCATTATCCGACTTAATCACCACAAATGGTTTTTCTTCAATTTGATAAGATTGGTAACATTGATGAATTTGCTTGAGCATGGCATCAACGCGTGCTGCCAGCTCTTCAAACCCTACTTGATGCAAAAAATCCAAGGAATCACAATGATCACTTAAACTATTTAATAGCCAAGGGTCTAAATCAAATTGATCTGCAAACCGCTCAGCAAATTGACGATTATACCCAAAGTGGATGGACTTTAAGCGATTTGACCAACCCAAATGCAAAGAGGGTGTCAACGGCTGCTCAAGATCCTGCAAAATATCTGGCACCACATCTGATAAATCATGATTTAATACGATTAATTCTGGATCAAAATCATCGACAAACAATCGAGCACCTTCTCTTCGCATGCCGTGTAAACGCAAGATATTTCTCGATGGCAACGTCATATCATGACGCATCGCATCGTCACCAAAATCCTCCAACAAAGAACCCACTCGCACATCACACCCAGCTTGTTGTAAAATAGACTGTAATACAAAAACATTCTCTAAATACATGAGATTACGTGTATGATTTTCTGGCACCAATAAGACACGATGCGGCGACTGATAATACTTAACTAAATTATCTGCAATAATTTGACTAGCGTCACTTCTAGCTTGTTCATTCAAGTTATTAAATCCTGCAGGAAATAAGTTGGTGTCCACAACCGCAGCCTTGAAGCCCGAGTAACGCAAGTCCACCGAACAGTAAAAAGGAACACAGCACTGTTTAATTTGCTGGTCGAACCAAGCTTCGACCTGATCTTTTTGCTGAAATAATTGATTAATGATGGACTCGATGATTGCTGGCATCTGTTTCTCTCATATTAATTATTTTTATTATATACTCGAAACAGATGGAAATGTCGATTTTCTAACACAAGGAATTCGAGTGGAATCAGATTCAGAAGCTCGAGTAATAGCATCGCTATTGGGAGAGCTTGTGGAGCTGACTTCTGCCGAATTACTGCAGTTAGAATTCGACATTTCCATCTGTTTCGAGTCTAGTTATAATAGCCACGTTATGACAAAAAAAACTGGCATTTTAATCACGAATCTTGGCACGCCAAGCGCACCAACAAGAACTGCCGTAAAACTTTATCTACAGCAGTTTCTCTCCGACTCTCGCGTCATTCGCCTGCCACAACTATTATGGCAACCTATTTTACGTTTACTTATACTCACCACCCGACCACAAAAAACTGCTAAGAATTATCGTAAGATTTGGCTAAAAGATGGTTCGCCATTGCTGGTGTACTCCCAAACATTAGTCAATAAGCTACAAGACCAGTTGAACTTGCAAACAACTCAGCAACAACCAGTCTGTCAACCAAGCTATCAAGTTGCTTTAGGCATGACTTATGGTAGCCCAAGTATTGAAAAAGCTTTGCAACAACTCCAACACTGTGATCAATTAATCATATTGCCTCTCTATCCGCAGTATAGCGAAACCACCACTGCCGCAACCTTGGATGCCATAACAAGTACGTTTAAAAATCAAGTCACATTACCCAGCTTCACCTTTGTACGTGATTACTATCAAAACACCCTCTACCTAAACGCAATTGCAAAATCCATTGAGAGCCAGTGGGTGCAACGAGGCCGCAGTCAACAGCTACTCTTTTCATTTCATGGACTACCTGTTTCTCAAATAGAGCGTGGAGATCCTTACGAAAAACAATGCCAGTACACTGCCAACAAAATTGCACAACGCCTCAAGCTCAACAACTCACAATGGCAAGTTGTCTTTCAATCTCGCTTTGGTCCTAAGCAATGGCTAACACCCAGCTGCACTGATACCTTAAAAAAACTACCATCACAAGGAATCAAATCTATCGATATCATTTGTCCAGGGTTTGCAGTTGACTGCCTAGAAACTTTAGAAGAAATCGCTTTAAGCAGTCGAGACGTTTTTTTGCAAGCAGGCGGGGAATCCTACCATTACATCCGTGCTCTCAACGACAATCAAACTCATATTGATTTACTCACTAACATAATCGAGAACCCATGAAGAACCAACTTACACAAGGTCTGCAACGATTAAAATTATCGACAACTGATGAGACATCAAATCAGTTAATCCAATACCTTGAATTGTTGCACAAATGGAATAAAACCTATAATTTAACCGCAGTAAGAGATCCTGTTGACATGGTGAGCAAGCATCTACTAGATAGTCTTGCCATCAGCCCTTATTTACATGGGAATCGCATTATCGATGTTGGCAGTGGCGCAGGATTGCCAGGCATTCCGCTGGCATGCATTCATCGTGACAAACAATTCACCTTACTGGACAGTAACGGCAAAAAAACACGCTTTATGCAACATGCTGCACGTACTTTGGCTTTACACAACATCACCATAGTACAAGAGCGCGTGGAAAAATTTCAGTCGCAAGAACCCTTTGATTCAATCACATGTCGCGCCTTCGCTTCTTTAGAAAAAATCAAAACACTAACGAGCCATTTATTATCAAGCAATGGTAAAATATTAGCGATGAAAGGAGAAGAAGAGCTCACTAACAACGATGAGTGGAAAACCATTCAGCTTGATGTACCCTATTTAGCTGCCCAACGTCATGTCATGATATTAGGAGGCATATAAAACAACTTCCTTAGCAACTTGATATCACCCCACTTTCCAGCGATAATTCACGCATTCAAACTGAAGGCTCATTGAAGTTAACGTTATGCTCAAAAAAGTCATCGCGATTACCAACCAAAAAGGTGGCGTGGGTAAAACAACCACAGCAGTCAACCTGGCTGCATCATTTGCCGCTATCAAAAAACATACCTTATTAATCGACCTCGACCCGCAGGGTAACGCAACTGTGGGCAGTGGCTTATCCAAATCAGAGCTAACTCATAGTGTCACCGAGTTATTACTCAAGGAATCAACCACTGAGCAAGTACTCCAATCGTGTGAGGCAGGTTATGATATTCTACCCACTAATGGTGATTTAACCGTTGCAGAAGTTCGGTTACTTCAACAAGACAACCGTGAATACGCATTGAAACAAGCATTGGCAACGTTAGAGCATGAGTATGATTTTATCCTAATTGACTGCCCGCCCTCACTCAACATGCTCACCATCAATGCACTGGTTGCTTCTCACAGTGTTTTAATTCCCATGCAATGCGAATATTTCGCCCTTGAAGGATTAAAAGCACTCCTAGATACCATTAGGGAACTCCAACAAACCGTTAATCAAACACTCTCTATTGAAGGGTTGCTACGCACACTCTATGATGGTCGTAACAATCTCACTCAACAAGTATCCGAGCAACTGTTTACACACTTTGGCGATCAAGTCTATCAAACAGTCATTCCACGCAATGTACGCTTAGCAGAAGCACCGAGCCATGGAAAACCTGCGTTAACGTATGATAAAAACTCACAAGGTGCTCAAGCTTATCTAGCATTGGCTATGGAAATCATCCGTCACATTGAATCAACCAATCCATCAAACAAAGAAAAAGGGCAGGATACCTTATACCCATCATCTTTCAAGAAATCGGAATTTTAACAACATGATTTATTGTGGAATTGAATTTAAAAAGCTGAGCAATAGCAAGCTATTGGGAAGACTTTTAAATTTTAATTGCACCAAAATCATGCCGTTAAAAACCGGATTCTTGAAAGATGATGGGTATAAAAAACACAAGGAGCATGCAGATGACTAAACGACATGGCTTAGGAAAAGGACTAAGTTCAATGGGCGTGGGAGAATTACTCAGCCACGTTAATCGTCCAGCAACACCACATACCAATGCAAGCAACCTGCTGAATGTCGATTTATTACAACGCGGTCAATATCAACCTCGTAAAGACATGAATTATGAGGCCTTAGAAGAGTTATCACAGTCCATCAAGTCTCAAGGCATTATTCAGCCAATCATTGTGCGCCCCCTAACTAATCAGCCTGAGAATAAACAGTACGAAATTATCGCTGGGGAACGTCGTTGGCAGGCAGCCAAGTTGGCAGGATTACCACAAGTACCCGTTATTATACGTGATCTTACTGACGAAGCAGCCATGGCCATGGCACTGATTGAGAATATTCAACGCGAAGACTTAAATGCCATCGAAGAAGCCACCGCACTCGCTCGGTTATTAAATGAATTTGATTTAACCCATCAGGAAATTGCTGATCATGTAGGAAAATCACGTACTACAGTAACCAACCTACTACGCCTATTAACGCTCAATGATTCAGTCAAAAAGCTGGTTGAACATGGTGATTTGAGTGCAGGACATGCCAAAGTATTACTGGCACTACCCGATGATAAACAGCAAGTGATTGCCAAACAAGTCGTGAGTCAAAACTTATCCGTACGTGATACAGAAAAACTCATTAAGCGGCTGAACCAATCAAAACCCTTAACCGAACCTACATCCTCTCAAGAACACGACACCGAAGCTACTTCACTAAAAGCATTGGAAACGTCATTACAACAGACTTTAAATACAAAGGTACAAATTAAAACTGGGCGTGATGGGGGCGGTCAAATTGTGTTGCATTATGAGAATGAAGAAACTATGCGAAAGCTATATGCTCAACTCACGTAGCAACACACTAAACCTAAAAGTCACAACATATCATATAATTACAAACTAATTCACACATCGCACCCTACCTTGGTTAATGTGGTCTATACTTGGACTGTGAGAGGATGAGAACTAAACTCTCTGACTGTAAGGAGTGTGTTATGAAAAATGGGTTTTATACCAATAAGGTACTAGTGGCTTCCGCGATGATTCTAGCGAGTACAGTTGCGATTTCTGGAGTTAGCGTGAACATAACTGCAACCAATAAAGACGCAGGTAAAAAATGTCTGCTTTCACCCAGAAAGCCTCCACTCAAAACATCAAAAGGTCTTTAAACATACCTCATTCAGTAGTAATCAAGCTACCACCACCTTGGAAGACATTGCCCCCAACGCACCTATTGTTATTTATAAATGTGCTGGTATTTTGAAACATGATTTTGCAAGTAAACTCCGGTATAAAGCACCGTCGAATGATGGTGAAACTGGGTTCATCCACATTGAAGTTGGCAAGAAGTTTCACATGAAGCATATCAGTAATAGCAGCAACATTCAGATTGACAACACTTAAGTGGTGCATATATGATCCCAAGTCGAGGAGAGTATAATGAAACTAGTAGTCGTAGAGCTATTTGCTAAACCAAGCGTACAGCAAGAAACCGTAACTCGATTACAACGTCGAGAAAGAAGATTATCTACAGTTTCCACGCCAACAGAAAGCACACAAGGAGGAGTAGCATTCGCCAGCACAGATCAACTTGCTGATGCCTTAGGACAATCTAGTGAAACGATAACTTCGCCTATTGAAGGAACAGTAACGGCGGCCAGTAGAGCACAAGAAACATATAGTAGTCTACAAAGAATGCAGGCTGCCATTGACGGAACCGAATATACACATTGCATCAGAAATCATCATACAAACTTTCCACGGTATACACCTTGGAGATACCAACACACCCCCATACATACTCAAGTATTTAAGCTCGCCATTCCAGGCATTGCGATGACTACAGCTGCTGTAACATGTAGCATCCTTTTTATTGGATCACTATCAACTTACCTCGCGGCTATTGGTGGTTCGGTTGGCATCACCCTCTTGGCAATACCACTAAGAAGGTTAAGCGGAAACACTCAGACAGCACTCAATGCAAATGGTGCTGCTAGCGCATTATACCAACAAAGTAGCATGATGCACTTCCCAACAGCAAGCTACCGACAATCGCCAATTGTAGACTCACTTGGAATACAGCAACAAGGGCGTCACTGGGAAATTTATCCACCCACTACCTCTCGATGGATACCATTAGCTCCGCTATTAAAACAATCGGGATATAATTATAATTCAAGAAATATGAATCTAGCAGCAGATGACCCATTAAAAATATGGCGAACGTATCGACACGTAGCAAATCCTTTTAGGGATGGAGTGCGCCTATTAATTGTCATGAAAAACCCAAACAACATGGATTGCCGTGAACTATATTTCCACACTGAAACTGTCAGCTCAAGTTGGAGTAGCGATGATATCATGCAATATGCACAACAAACATGGGAAAGAATATGGCATCACTGGTATGATCCTTCCTCACAAACAGCAAACACCCACCTACTAGAACAACAAGATCAAGCACCTGACTTTATATCCACTGTTGCAGAAAATGCTACTATAGACTTTGAAGCATTCTCCCAATACTCTGATCCTAGAGCACTAGCGAGCGAAGAAATTGCACCATCACCATTAGCACAAACCGAAGGACTACCTCCCGTTGATTCTAATTCTGAAAGCGACTCAATCTAAGTAACTCACCCCACCCGTAACACCTTCATCGCATTCGACCCACCATCAACACCTTGTTGATCCCCCTTGGTTAAAATCACTAACTGGTCTTGCTGGATGAACTGATGCGCCCTCAATACTTCAATAGCCGCCTGATTTAGTTGTTCTCTCGCGATTGAGGTTGCGTCAAACCTCATCGGATAAACACCACGATACAAAGTCATCTTACCCCTTGAAGTAGCATTACGACTTAAACCAAAAATAGGAATACAAGTACGAATACGCGACATCCATAAAGGTGTTTTACCTGACTCGGTCAGTGCAATAATAGCAGCGATGCCTAAGTGATTCGCCGTATACATCGTTGCCATTGCAATCGCTTCATCAACACGTTCAAATTGGCACTCAACACGGTGACGAGAAACTTGTGTGCTCGGCTGTTTTTCCGCACTGACACAGATTTCACTCATCGCCTTAACAACTACAGATGGATGCTTACCGGCTGCCGTTTCTGCCGATAACATCACCGCATCCGTTCCATCCAAAACTGAATTAGCGACATCAGAAACTTCTGCACGTGTTGGCACAGGGTTCTCTATCATCGACTCCATCATTTGTGTTGCTGTAATCACTGGGCGATCTAAACTGCGTGCAACACGAATCATGCGCTTTTGTGCGGCTGGCACTTCTACCGCGCCAATTTCCAATGCCAAATCACCACGAGCCACCATAATTCCATCAGATGCCACAATAATATCTTCAATGCAATCCAAAGCTTCAGCACGTTCTATCTTTGCAATAATACCGATATCCGAGCGAGTACCTAACTGGGCATCTGCTTTCTGGATCAGTTGTTGTGCTTCTTTGATATCTGCTGTATTTCTTACAAAAGACAAAGCAATATAATTGACCTGCTGCGCTACTGCCAAGCGTAAATCAGCACGATCTTTATCGGTCAAGGCACCTGCGGATAATCCTCCACCAGCACGATTAATGCCTTTATGATTAGATAAACAACCACCATTAATCACTTCACAATGAATCTGCGTATTCTTCACCCTCACAACTTTCATGCTTAACAAGCCGTCGTTAAGCAGTAGCGTATCTCCTGTAAATACATCTTGATGTAACTGTTGATAGTCAACACCCACAATCGTTTGGTCTCCTGCATCAACAGGATGGGCCGTATCTAAAATGAATGATTGACCGACACTTAACTCAACCTGACTGTTCCTAAAACAAGCCACACGAATCTTTGGCCCTTGCAAATCAGCAAGAATACCCACCTCGATGGCAAGCTCAGCACACAATTTTCGTACTGCTTGAATACGATTGATATGATCCTGATGCGTGCCATGTGAAAAATTCAAACGTACCACATTCACGCCAGCCAACAACATAGCCTTGAGCTCACCTTCACGATCACTAGCAGGACCCAAAGTTGCAACAATTTTAGTTCTTCTTAACATCATTTATACTCTTTCATTCAAAATCGCTATTCCAGGCAGTGTTTTCCCTTCAATCATTTCTAAGAAAGCACCACCTGCCGTTGAAATATAATCAATCTGCTGAGCAATCTGAAATTGATCGATTGCCGCTATCGTATCGCCACCACCAGCTACTGAGAAACCCTCATTATCGGCGATCAATTGTGCCAATTGTTGTGTGCCTTGAGAAAAAACTGGTTTTTCAAACACACCCACAGGACCGTTCCATAAAATAGTGCTTGCCTGCTGCAGGTAAGGCTTTAACTGGGCAACACTCTGCATGCCAATATCCAGAATCATTTCATTGGCTTGCACCGTGGTATTTTTTAAATTAATCATACGCACCGTCGCCTCATCATCTAAGGATTGCGCCACAACCACATCTTTAGGTAAAGGCATCTTCACTTTTTTTGCTTGAGCTTGCCCCAAGATGTCTTTAGCCATCTCTATCAAATCAGGCTCATAAAGCGATGCACCTACATCAACCCCCGTTGCTGCCAAAAAAGTATTCGCAATGCCGCCGCCAACAATCAGCACATCCACTTTATCCAATAAATGAGTCAACACACTCAGCTTGCTACTCACCTTTGATCCCCCCACGATCGCAACCGTCGGCTTGCAAGGAGCTTGCAGTATTTTATTCAACGCTTGTAATTCTTGCATCAACAACAAACCTGCACAAGCAATAGGAGCAAACTGAGCTAAACCAACCACCGAAGCATGTGCGCGATGACTGTTAGCAAAAGCATCCATCACAAAAACATCTGCTAATGCTGCCAATTGCTTCGCAAAAGCATCATCATTACTGGTTTCCCCAGCAAAAAAACGGATATTCTCTAATAAAATGAGTTGCTGATATTGCCCTGCGTGATGAATATCATTTGCCTTGCTTTGTGCTTCTTCAATGGTTTTAACTAAAGTGACGGGCACATTAAGCTGATCACTCAACGCAGTTGCAACGGGCTGTAAAGATAACCCGATATTGTCTTCACCGACAACAGGTCGACCCAGATGCGAAATCACGGTTACAATCGCTTGCTGCGACAGCGCATGTTGGATTGTGGGTAATGCTGCTTTAATTCGTGCATCAGATGTAATCTTTCCTTGTGCTAAAGGCACATTTAGGTCTTCACGGATGACAACTCGTTGATGCGCTAATGCAACAGATTTGATATCTAACATGTCATCATAACTTGTGCTGTTCTCAACATTTGGTTTGAAAAACCCCATTCATTATCGTACCAAGAAAAAACTTTCACCGTATTGCCCAATACCTTAGTTTGCGTCGCATCAAAAATTGACGCTTCAATCGTATGATTAAAATCCATCGATACTAATGGTCGCTCATTATACCCCAAAACACCTTTAGATTGTGCAGAAGCTTGTTTCATCAACCCATTAATCTCATCAACTGTCGTATTGCGTTGAGCAGTAAAGGTTAAATCAACCACGGACACATTGATCGTAGGCACACGAATTGCCAAACCATCTAACTTACCAGCCAGTTCTGGCAGTACCAACCCAACCGCTTTAGCAGCACCTGTTGTCGATGGAATCATCGATTGTGTTGCACTACGCGCACGACGCATGTCTTTATGCGGTACATCCAGTAAATTTTGATCGTTCGTATAGGCATGTACTGTATTCACCAACCCGTTATCAATTCCAATCGCATCGTTTAAAACTTTTGCGACAGGTGCTAAACAATTAGTCGTACAAGAAGCATTGGAAACAATATCATCTGTCGCCGTCAATACTTGATGATTAACCCCATAAACAATCGTTGGTAAGTCATTACCAGCAGGCGCAGAAATTAATACTTTCTTTGCACCTTGTTGCAAATGAATGGCGGCTTTTTCTTTACTCGCATATTTTCCCGTACATTCCAACACCACGTCGACATCATGCTTTCCCCAATCAATTTCAGCAACATTACGGGTGGTATAGCGGTGAATATGATCACCATCAATCACTAAATCTTCGTGCTCTTGATCAATCTCAACTTCATGAGTGAAACGTCCATGCGTGCTATCATAACGAGTCAAATGGGCACTGACCTCTAAATCAGCAACATCATTAATGGCAACAATCTGCATGTGTTGGCGGAAACTGGACTCATAGAGTGAACGCAACACATTGCGCCCGATACGTCCATAACCATTAATTGCTAAACGAATCATGCAATCTCCTTAAAATTAAAGATATTAGGGGATGTGCATGAAATAACTTCCACAACTGATCACCTAAAATGAATTCATTTTATACGCCAGTTGCTGAAGTTATTTCATGCACATCCCTAGGATTTTAAGTCAGTTGCGCTATAATTGCGAGTTCTTAACAAAACAATACCTCACCTATGAACAAAGACGCACTCACATTTCAAGACATTATCTTCACTTTACAAAAGTTTTGGTCACAGCAAGGCTGTCTTATCCGCCAGCCTTATGACATCGAAATGGGTGCAGGCACCTTTCATCCTGCAACATTTCTAGGTGCTATTGGACCAGAGCCAAGTCGAGTTGCTTACGTTCAACCCAGCCGTCGCCCAACCGATGGTCGTTATGGCGACAATCCGAACCGCGGGCAGCACTTTCATCAATTCCAAGTGCTACTCAAACCTTCTCCAGATAATATTCAGGATCTATATCTCGACTCATTAAAAACACTCGGTATTGATCAACAAATCCATGATATTCGTTTTGTCGAAGACAACTGGGAATCACCCACATTAGGCGCATGGGGTCTTGGTTGGGAAGTTTGGCAAAATGGCATGGAAATTACACAGTTCACGTATTTTCAACAAGTAGGCGGTTTGAAATGCAAGCCTGTCAGTGGTGAAATCACTTATGGATTAGAGCGGATTGCCATGCAGTTGCAAAACAAAGATTCGATGTATGACATCGTGTGGCATTACGACCATGATGGCAACGAGATTAAATATGGCGATCTCTTTTTACAAAATGAAAAAGAACTCTCCGCCTACAACTTTGAGCATGCTAACTGCGATTTGCTGTTTCCACAATTTGATCAACAAGAGTCTGAAGCATTAGCGTTGATTGAAAAACAATTACCATTACCTGCTTATGAATTGATCTTAAAAGCATCGCACACTTTTAACTTATTAGATGCCCGTGGTGTAATTTCTGTCACTGAGCGCCAAGCTTATATTTTACGTATCCGAAAATTGGCTTTCAAAATCGCTGAAAGTTATTACAAGATGCGTGAATCATTAGGCTTTCCTCTTCTTAAGGAAAACACAAAAAAACAACCGTCGCTACAAAAGGCAAGCGCACCACTGAAAGAGCTTGAAGGAACATGAAGATTTTCTCTTTGAAATTGGCACAGAAGAATTGCCACCAAAATCTCTACAAGCACTGAGCAAATCACTTGAAGAGAGTGTGACAAAACAACTTAAAGAGACTGGATTAACGCATGGTGATATCGAGTCTTTCGCAACACCTCGACGGCTTGCTATTTTAGTACGAAAACTATCAACACAGCAGCCCATGCAATCCATAGAACGCAAAGGCCCTAGTGTTAAAGCTGCCTTTGATGCTGATGGCAACCCTAGCAAAGCACTGCAGGGGTTCTTGAAATCTTGCGACTGTGTTCAAGCTGATTTAAGCGACAGAAGAAACACCCAAAGGTAGCTGGTTGTTTTATCGTGCAGAAAAATCAGGTGAAAAAGCCGATCAATTATTACCTAGCATCATCACAACTGCATTAAAGCAACTTCCTGTAGGAAAAATGATGCGCTGGGGTGATCATGATTACCAATTTGTTCGCCCTGTTAAGTGGGTGTTAATGTTGCTGGGTGATCAGGTGATTGATGCTGAGTTTTATGGACAAAAAACCTCCAATGTGACTTATGGGCATCGGGTAATGTCACCAGAGGGGATAGCAATTGAATCACCTAAAAAATATCAGAGTGCTTTATACAACAAAAAAGTTATTGCTAACTTTAAAACGCGTCAAAAAGAAATCACACCGAAAATAACCGATGTATTTCTTGATCAACGTCTTATCAATGAAGTAACAGCACTCACAGAGTGGCCTGTCGTGCTTGAGGGGGAATTTGATGAAAAGTTCTTGGAGCTACCACCTCAGCTGATTAACATTGCCATTAAATCTCATCAGAAAAGTTTTCTTGTCAAAAAATCTATCAATAAAAATTCATCTAATATAACTAAATACGAAGCAACCAGCCGCTTCAGGTTTTTTGCAGACATTGAAAGTCAAAACACCTCAGCTGTTATTCATGGCAATGAAAAAGTTGTCAACGCGCGCTTAAATGATGCACTTTTCTTCTATCAACAAGACAAACAAAAATCATTACATGACTATTTGCCCAAATTAGACAAAATGCTATTTCATCAAAAACTTGGTAGCTTGACAGACAAAACAAAACGGATCGTTGCTGTCAGCGAATGGGTTGCAACACAAATTGGTGCCGATATTGAAAAAGCCAAACGTGTAGCGCAATTATGCAAAGCATCACTCGCCACCAGCGTGATCTTTGAGTTCCCAGAATTACAAGACATTATGGGGTTTTACTACGCACTTCCAAAAGAAGATGCTGAAATTGCTAATGCTATTTGCGAGCATTACTACCCAAAAGATGAACAAAGTGACGTGCCAGGATGCATGGGAACTCCTAAAGAACTTGCCAGCAGTGTCGCCATTGCCGACCGCATCGACACTTTGGTTGGATTGTTTGGTGTTAATGAGAAACCTACAGGCTCAAAAGACCCATTAGCATTACGGCGTGCAATGTTTAGTATTGTGCGTATCTGCATAGAAAACCAACTGAGCCTAAGCATTTCTGACTTAATTGATCAGGCATTAGAGCAGTTTGAAGTAAAGACACTGATCAACAAAAACACCAAAGCTGATTTACTCAATTTTCTCAGCGATCGCATTGAGAGTTATTACATCAAACAGGATTATCATGTACATTCAATCCGCGCCATCATTCACAGCAATGGTGACAACAGCAATTTATACCACTTCAACCAACGCTTAACAGCGCTACAAGCACTACAAGAAAATGATTCCATACAAACACTTGCACAAATCAACAAGCGCGTTAAAAACTTGATTAGGAAAAACCCCATTGATCACCCAAAAGTAATCGCAACCCAACTACAAGAACCTGCTGAAAAAACATTATATAGCATGTTGCTAACTATAAAAGAGCAGGTCAGCTCATCATTACAAAAAAACAACTATGCAAACGCTTTAGAACAATTGACCCAACTAGCAACGCCTTTAGCACAGTTTTTTGATCAAGTCATGGTGCTCACAGAAGACCAAGCATTACGCCACAACCGATTATCAATACTTTACGAAACACAGCAATTACTGTTAAAAATTGCCGACTTCAGCTACCTCAATGAATAACCCAAGCCATAAAGAGCACCCATGAGCTATCAACAAAGCGCCACATTACTTTCCAAACTCATCAGTGACGGGAAACCATTGCACTTTGATGCTTTGCCGCAACAAGATCGCCCTCGAGTCATGGCACAATGCTATGGTGTTTGTCGCCAGTTCTTTTTACTCGATGCACAAGCTGATGCACTGCTACGTAAACCTTTCAAAGAAAAAGATAGCGATATTCTTGCAGTCTTATTGCTTGGTTTATATCAACTACAACACAGTGACAAACCTGACTACGCTATTTTATCCACCTGCGTTGAAACCTGTCGTCACCTCAAAAAACCATGGGCAACAGGCTTAATCAATGGCGTACTACGTAACTTTCTCAGGAATCCACCATCATTTGAAAGCAATGAAGAAATACAACTACAAGCCCCTGACTGGTTAATTGATACGCTAAAAGAAACACACCCTCAAGATTATCAAACTATTTTAACAACACTCAATCAACCCGCGCCATTAACCTTACGCATTAATCGACAACAAACGACACGCAAATCCTATGCTACTTTGCTCTGCCAAGAAAACATCGAACATCACTTATGCGAACACAGTGCGGACGGCATTCGCTTAACTCAATTTCACCCCATCGAGACACTACCCAGATTCAAAGAAGGCTGGTTTAGCATTCAAGATGAATCAGCACAACGGTGTATTGAGTGGGTTAATCCACAACCTAACCAGCGCATTCTAGATGCCTGTAGCGCACCAGGAGGGAAATTGTGCCACTTACTTGAGCATGAACCCACCTTGCAAATAACAGCACTAGATATTCATCAACGACGATTACAAACGGTACAAGAAAATTTGCAACGCTTACAACTTCCCGCTGTCAATTGCATCACCGCCGACGCAACCAATCTTGATTCATGGTGGGATGGGGAATTATTCGATACCGTTCTGCTGGATGCTCCGTGCTCTGCGTCCGGTGTAATCAAGCACCACCCTGATATTAAATTGCGTCTAACACTGGATGAAGTATCACGATTATGCCAGCAACAATCGACTTTATTAGATCGTTTATGGCAAACACTAAAACCCGGTGGAAAACTCGTTTATATGACCTGCTCTATACTTCTTCAAGAAAATACGGCACAACTCAACCACTTTATCGACTCTCAAGCACCCGATGCAACCCTGAAAAACGATCTACAAATTCAGCCCTCTCAACAGCATGATGGCTTTTATTTTGCATTACTCACCAAAAACCCTCGATGAAACACTCAGCAAAACCACGCTGTTTTGGCAATCAAGCGGGGCAATCAAATTACGCTGACTATCATGACTATGAATGGGGCATTCCTGTTTATGACGATCGACTTCTCTTTGAAATGTTGAGCCTTGAAGGAGCTCAAGCAGGTCTGAGTTGGGAAACAGTACTCAAGAAACGTCAAGGTTATATCCAGGCATTCCATAACTTCGATGTGCAAAAAGTTTCCAATATGCCCACTGAAGAATTAGATCAACTTTGTCACAACCCTAATATCATCCGCCATCGATTAAAGATCTATTCCGTGCGTAAAAATGCTCAAATATTCTTATCGATACAGCATGAATTTGGCTCATTTTCTGAATATTTATGGCAGTTTGTTAATCACAAGCCCATCATTAATCATTGGGAAACTTTCGAGCATGTCCCCACCAAAACTCAGACCAGTGATTTAATCTCCAAAGATTTAAAAAAACGTGGCATGTCCTTTGTCGGATCAATCATTATTTATGCTTATATGCAAGCAGTTGGTTTGGTCTGCGACCATTTAACAACTTGTTGGCGCTACGGAATAACTAAAAAATAAAGCGCCTGATTGATCCTAACATCATCCTGAGAATTTGCATGGAATGGTGGGCAAGCAGTTGAAATAAAAACTCATATAAATCAATGAACACTTATATGATAGGCTTATATCTCACACAATTAGTGTTGAATATCTCAAAAATATGTGCATAATACCCTCTCTGCCATGATCAGCTAACATCCATACTACATGACGGTTAATATCCTGCAATGAAATTGGATTTTTTCAGGGTCATATTCTACAGACGGGAAAAGGAAAGGGGGGTTTTTATGAATTACAGGCAAGTCATTTTTTCTACGGTTATCGCATTATTTAGCGTCCATTGTTTCGCCGATGTTACATTAAATTTTAATAATAACAAAAGAACCACAGTTTCAATCCAACAACATGGAGAAAAACTGCACCAGCTAATCGTCAATAAAGACAAAGAAAGCTCTATCAACCTACCTACTCTGAAAAAGGGTGGAATTATTAATATCGTAGTACAGCAAACTGGTAAACATCCTTATAAAATTACAAACTCATCTGATCAGCCATATAATGGCGGTATTAATATTGATTTAACCCACCAACACGTGCAAGTGATGTCATCTCATGCGCTAAAAATATCTCCAAAAAACTAAAAACTACCTTGTGAATTCAGAAATAACCAAGCTAATCGCCAGCGTTATCAGCGGGCTAAGTAGCACCTCATCTGGGTACAACGCCGCCCAAAATACAGGGGCTGTTTTTAGTGATCTCAACACCGCAGTCGTTAACTTAGATATCTTGGGTATTCCATCATATACCGCAACTGCAAATACAGCAGAATTGCAAGCATTAGTGACGCCAGCATCTCCACCACCTCATGGTGTTCAGCAAGATCATCACACGGCATTTACTTTAAAAGCTCAACGGGTCATGAAGCATTGCCTCGCTGCGCTCACAACCGCACCTAAAACCAGTCTAGCAGCATTCGGCGGCTTGCCTTTCGCACCAACGGCTGAAAATCAAATCCTAGCGGGTTTTTGTGCTTTTGGTCAGTATTTTGTCAACTGCGCGAGTATTGACAAAACCTTAAGTAAAGTTGCTGAGTGGAAAAGCAATCAAAGTGGAGCATCAGCAACTGACAGATCACAATTCACTGTCGGTGTTGCACTTGCGCTTGCACTTGCCTTTGCGATCTCTATTCCAGGAGCAATCTCTTCAACCGCGATGCTCGCAACCTCCTTGATATATGGCTACGATGCGTTGAATGGTCAGCTCACTACCTCACAACTGGCTCTCATCAGCGGCATTGGTACGGCACTATCTTTGCCAGTCATTGCTGGAATTACCAGAGGAATCATTAGCTTGTATCGCAATCTTTGGAGTTGCAAAGCGACTTTGTCACAGCGTTGGCGAGAAGGTCGCTACTGCATTATTCCCCTGCTATTAACTCTAGTCATTGCTTATTATCGTTTTCAAACAGATTTTTTTATTACTTATAATGCCATTATCTACATCAACCAATGGATTACAGGCAACTTAGGTAAAATCATCAACTACGATTCGATCATTAAAATTTGTTGCTGGATCATCAGCTTGTTAGGTGCAGGCCGTTCTATCAACAATTATGCAACCATCGACTACTTATTGACGCTTTTATTTCAATATGGCGATAAAGTATGGAGCTGGATTACTCAACACTGGAAAGAAAAGCCAATGTATCAGGAGCTCAATTCACCACCAGTATCGATGGCTGGGGACTATGCTGACGACATGGTTTAACGCCTAACCCAACTGCTCTAATCGATCCAACCGCTCCCAAGGAAAGTCCAACTCATCACGACCAAAGTGCCCATAACTGGCGCTCTGCTGATAAATAGGCTTCAGTAAATCTAGTTGCTCAATAATCGTTTTAGGCCTTAAATCAAACGTATCTTTTACTCGTGCAATAATCTCAGCCTCAGATATCTTAGCCGTGCCAAACGTCTCAATATATACAGAGGTTGGCTCTGCCACACCAATGGCATAAGAAACCTGAATTTCACAGCGATCGGCTAATCCAGCAGCCACAATGTGCTTGGCAACATAACGCCCAGCATAAGCTGCAGAACGATCAACTTTTGTAGGATCTTTACCAGAGAAACAGCCTCCGCCATGGCGCGCCATACCACCATAGGTATCAACAATAATTTTGCGCCCAGTTAAACCACAATCACCCATTGGACCACCAATGACAAAGCGCCCTGTAGGGTTAATAAAGTATTGTGTCTCTTTATTCAGCCATTTCTCAGGCAGTACAGGCTTGATAATTTCCTCCATCACCGCCTCTACCAAATCATGGTGTGAAATATCAGGAGCATGCTGTGTTGACAAAACCACAGCATCTATTGCAATGGGCTTGTGATTGTCATCATAACGAAAAGTCACTTGGCTTTTTGCATCAGGTCGCAACCACGGCAAGACTTTATGATGTCGCAGTTCTGCTTGCCGTTTCACCAATTGATGCGCATAGGTGAGCGGTGCAGGCATCAAAACTTCAGTCTCATTAGTTGCAAAACCAAACATAATGCCTTGATCTCCAGCACCCGTTTCTTCTCCATCAACGCCCTGCGCAATATCTGGAGATTGCTTGCCAATAGAAGTTAACACCGCACAAGACTCATTATCAAAACCCATCGCTGCATCGGTATAACCAATCTCACCGATCACTTGTCGCGCAATGGCCTCAACATCCACCCAAGCATCAGTAGTAATTTCACCAGCAACCAAAACCAGACCAGTTTTAACCATGGTTTCGCATGCAACACGTGCACGTGGGTCTTTCGCTAATAAACCATCTAATACTGCATCAGAAATTTGATCAGCAATTTTATCTGGGTGTCCTTCTGAAACGGATTCAGAGGTAAACTGGTAAGCCATCACTCAACCGTTTGGTGTTTAAACTACCGAAATGCTATCATGGATACCCATCGCCTTTCAAGAAATTGATTTTTGACAGGCAGTGCGATAAACACGGGGTTTCACACAAAATAACGGGGTATATAATGATCAATAAACAACATATTAAACAACTCGCCGAAGAATTATTCAGCAAACTGCCTGACTCTCTACAATATTCTCACCAAGCCTTAATGGAAACTTTTCAGTCTGTATTGTCTAAATCTTTCCAAAAAATGGACTTGGTGACTCGTGAAGAATTTGATACTCAAGTCAAGCTGCTTCATCGATTGGAAGAAAAAATGATGGAACTGAATAAAACAAGCGGTGGAAAAAAATCATGAGGATTTATGAGCTTTGCAACCGTCTTTTCCCGTTCATTAAACGGCATTCAATCACCTTTAATCTCAATTGAAACTCATATTTCCAATGGTTTACCCAGCTTGTCTATTGTTGGACTACCTGAAACGACCGTCAAAGAAAGCAAAGACCGTGTTCGTAGCGCTATTTTAAATAGTCACTTTGAATTCCCTACTCGTCGCATTACGATTAATCTTGCTCCCGCTGATGTGCCTAAGCAAGGTAGTCGGTTCGATTTAGCAATTGCGATTAGCATTTTAGCCGCTTCTGGACAAATACCCAACCAAGAACTCGATACCTATGAATTTGTGGGTGAGCTGAGTCTATCTGGAGAACTGCGCTCATGCTTAGGGACACTACCACTGGCAATTGCCACTCAATCAGCTAAACGCAAACTCATTTTACCGCAAGACAATGCGCAAGAAGCCTGCTTAATTGAGGGTGTTAATATTTACCCGGCAAGTTCTTTGCTACAAGTGTGTAATCACCTAGCTCAAAAGCAACCTATCCTCAACCAACAAGGTATACCACCTTTACATTCACCGTCTTTTCAACATGACATCAGTGACGTTAAAGGGCAAGCTCAAGCAAAACGCGCGCTAGAGATCGCCGCAGCAGGTCGTCATAATCTACTGATGTTTGGATCCCCTGGTATCGGAAAAACCATGCTAGCCAATCGACTACTCACCATTTTGCCTCAACTCAATAAAACTGAAGCGCTTGCCGCAGCCTCTATTCAGTCTTTGCGCACCCCTATTTTAGCAGAACAATGGCAGCAACCTAGTTTCAGGGCACCCCATCATAGTGCATCAGCACCAGCTATTATTGGCGGCGGCAATCCACCACAACCTGGGGAAATCTCATTATCACATCAAGGTATTTTATTTCTTGATGAGCTTCCCGAGTTTAATCGGGTCGTATTAGAGGCATTGCGTGAACCACTGCAATCACATCATGTCACCATTTCTCGCGCTAAGCACAGCATGACATTCCCCGCAGATTTTCAGCTCATTGCGGCGATGAACCCATGCCCTTGTGGTTACCACCAAAGCAAAAGCAAAGACTGCTACTGTTCATCTATAGCTATTCAACGCTATCGTCAAAAGCTATCAGGTCCACTATTAGATCGAATTGATTTACACGTCAGATTAACTGACTTAGGCCCTGAACTACTCCAACAGAAAACCTCAATCGATAACAGTGAGACTGTCAGAGAACGTGTTATCAAAGCACGCAGGTGCCAACTGAAGCGCAACGAATCATTACTCAATGCACGCTTGACACCCAAACAAATAGAACATAACTGTCAGTGTTCAGCACAAAGTAAGTTACTATTGAATACTGCAATGGATAAGTTGAAATTGTCTGCCCGCGCTTACCATCGCACTCTCAGCGTCGCACGTACAATTGCAGATTTAGCAGATTCAGATATGATTGAAGCCAATCATATTAGTGAAGCCTTGAGTTTTAGACAGCTAATATGATAGTGTATCGCTACCCCCTCGTCGTTCTTCGACTACACACAGAATGACTTAGGAAGAACGCCCTTTAATCTCTCTCAAAACATCATAAATCAAATCAGGCATTTCAGCCGCTTGTGCTAACCAAAATGGCAAACGATCTTTGATTTTACACAGCACTTGTTTAGGGTGTACTTCTGATTTCACCCAGCCTTCTAACAAAGGCTTTGCCGTAGTCCATAAATCAAGTTCAGGATATAACGTACGCCCCAAACCTTCCACATGTAATAAGGTTTTCTGCAATAAAATCAATTGCGGTTGCACCTGCATATCAAAACGTTTAGCCACCTGAAATAACCGTAATAGCAACATGCCAAAAGAAATATCTTTTAACGGTCGTTCAAATATGGGTTCAGCAATAGACCTAATGGCACTTTCAAATTGTTCAATGCGTGTATTTGAATTGACCCACCCAGAATCAACATGTAACTGAGCTACTTTGTGATAATCGCGATTAAAAAAAGCAACCAAGTTTTCCGCTAAATAATATTGATCCTGCTTGTTCAACACACCCATAATTCCAAAATCAATCGCCATATAAGTCACAGGAGATGTAGATACATCAACAAATACATTACCAGGGTGCATATCTGCATGAAAAAAACGATCTCGCAATACTTGGGTAAAGAATATTTCAACCCCTCTCTCTGCCAGCTGTTTAAAATCAACCTGATGCGCTTTTAGCTGTTTAATATCATTGATCTGTATCCCATAGATACGTTCACTAACAAAGATGTTGCTATGACAATAGTCCCAGTAAACCGTGGGAACAAATAGTAAATTAGAATCTTTAAAATTACGCTTCAGTGTAGACGCATTGGCTGCCTCACGCTGGAGATCAATCTCATCTAAAGTCGTTTGCCAAAATTCATCAATCACCGCTTTAGGCTTGAAACGACGAATGCTGGGAGATAACCACTCAAACAACGTTGCTACCTTACGCATCCAACACATATCTCGATTAATCTGCTGTGCAATCTGTGGTCGCAATAACTTCACGATCACAGATTTCTTCTTACCATTGACCTCAATACTTGCCGTATGCACTTGTGCAATTGAAGCGCTCGCCAACGGTATCACTGAGAAATCTTCAAAAATTTCCGCCACTGGTTGCTGATAGGTTTTTTCAATCATCTGGATGGCTATTTCACCAGGGAACGGCGGCACTCGATCTTGTAAGTGACTCAGTGCATCAATAATATCCTCAGGAAACAAGTCATGTCGCGTTGATAAAGTTTGCCCAAATTTGATGGAAATAGGCCCCAGTCGTTCAAGTGTTTTACGTAAGCGTGTCCCACGATCTGTTTTTAGATTTGCTCTTTTATAAAACAAACAACAACTATAGTGCAATAATCTAAGCAAAGAACCTTTTCTGTCTCCCTTTTTTAGCACCTTGAGAAAATCAGCAAATAACCCTGAACGCGCTAGAACAAAAAAGATAGTGAGTAGTCTTAACATAAAGCATCCACTTGATATTGCAATTGACGAATACGCTGAGAAAAATCAGTAAAAGCAGCTTGTTGTGGTAACAAGCCAATTTCTAGCTGAATATATTGCAACAACTGATCAATCCAGTATTTACGCCCACTTTTCACTTGTCCACAAACTTGGTTGAATGTCGTAGTCATCACTTCTGTTGCTGTATCTCCAATACAGCTTGCCAACAAATTCCCCCATGGCACTTGATGACGTTGTAGTAAAGCAGCAAATTTTGTCGCCAGCTTTAAATCTCCTGTCATCGAAAGTTCTTTGCTCACTGGCGTTTTACTGCCTACCCATTGATTCACGCAATAGTTCGCTGTCATTGCAATCGTTGCATCAGCATCTTCCGTGCGTTGAGACAATAGTTGATAGCGATCCGAGTGAATCACAATCGTATAGCTAATACTTAAATCTGTAATCTGCAAGCATACTTTTGCTGGTGCCAATAATTTAATCGCACGATCTATTTCATCATCTAAAACAAAATAACGATTACAACACTGCTCGACCCCGGCAGTGATTAGCTTCTTAATCATTGCACTTATATCCTACATGTAACGCAACGACACCACCGGTTAGATTATGATAATCACAGCGCACAAAACCCGCTGTTTCCATCATCGTTTTTAACGTTTCTTGATCGGGGTGCATCTGTATCGATTCTACCAGATACTGGTAGCTGTCCTCATCATGAGTAATTAACTTTCCCAGTTTAGGTATGATATTAAAAGAGTAAGCATGATAAACTTTATTGAGTAGTGAATTTTTGGGCTTAGAAAACTCAAGCACAAGCAGACGTCCACCAGGCTTTAGCACTCGACACATTTCATTTAAAGCCTGTTGTTTATCAGTCACATTACGCAAGCCAAAAGAAATGGTCACACAATCAAATACTTGATCAGCAAAAGGTAATTGTTCAGCATTAATAAGCGCATAGTGAATATTAGTACATCCAGCATCAATCAGGCGATCACGCCCAACTGCTAACATCGATGCATTAATATCTGATGCCACAATCAACCCTGAATCACCCACTATAGGTGATAATTTTTTGGCAATATCCCCAGATCCTGTCGCCAAATCTAATACAGTCTGCCCTGATTGAACACCACTTTTTTCTAATAAAAAACGCTTCCACAAACGATGTACGCCAGCTGACATCACATCATTCATCACATCATATCGGCTCGCAACTGAGTGGAAAACTTCAGCTACTTTTTCGGCCTTCTCTTCACGTTCAACACGTCGATAACCGAAGTCTGTTGTACCATCAGAAGCGTTTCTTTTATCAGCTTCATTCATGGTTGTGGGTACTGTGCAACACAGTTAGTTTCTTTAATGAAAAAAAGGCTCATCACAACAGTCAACAAAGCACTTAGTGGTAAAATTACTAGAGCAAAATGATAATCTGATACTGCATAAATTGGCGCATTCCCAATTCGCTGACCACTCCAATGTTGATTCAATAAGAATCCAACTAATGGTGATAATAAAACACCTCCAGCAACCACAGCCATATTGTTAAACCCAAATGCAGTGCCATGTGTTCTTGGCAACATAATATCTTTCACCAACCCAAAACAGATCATTTGTCCACAAGAAGAAACACCCAATAAAAATAGTAACAGTACCATCTGATACATCGATAAGTGTGGCAAGTATACAATCGCTAAAGTTGATAGCAAACTCAACCCCGCAGCCAACTGCAATGGCAACCTGCGTTGCCCAATATAATCCGACCACCACCCAACCAGTGGGCTAGCAAACGCAACCCCTATCCATAAAAAGGCTACCATACTTGCTGAGCGTGTCACACTCAAATGAAAGTCAACTTTTAGAAAACTAATTCCCCACACTGAACCAAATAAAGTAATCGGCGCCCAAATGCCAAAAGCATATAATGCAATCATCCACATTTGTCGATGCTTGATCACTAAACTCAAACGCCCCAACTCACTTTTTCGAATTTGCTTTACTGTATAAAAACGCGCTTTCTTTGGAGAATCCTGTAACAACAAACAGTACAAAACAAACAAAAGAACACCCACTGAAGCAGAATACACTAATGTCATTCTCCATCCCAAATGACCGACCAGGATCGCCATTGGGTGTTCTCCGCAAATTGCACCCATACATCCGAGCAACTGTACAATCCCTGCAATCATGACAAATCGTCGCGAGCTAAACCAACGAGAAGCCAACAAAAGTGTTCCAGGAAAAGCAAACGCAGCGGCAACTCCAATCGCAACACGTGTCACCCCCGCAAGCATCAAGCTTGTCGTATAAGCAAAAATCAGTGTACTAAAGGAACAAATAAGGACTGAAACAATCAATAACTTTCTTGCTCCAAAACGATCAAGCAATAACCCAGCAGGAATTTGCATACTGGCATAACCATAGAAAAATAACGAAGCCAGCATGCCAAACCCTGTTGAGTCTGTATGAAAACTAGCCATCAGCTGCTGCATCATTGCACTAGGTGCCACACGCAGTGCATATTCATAGAGATAAAAAAGTGCAGCCAAGAAGCAAACGATGAAAGGAAGCGCTTTCTTAAAATTAGATTGAGTGCAGACTTTACTCATAAATTTCCATTATAACTGGGGTGGCGATTATATCCATCGCAATTGAAGATTCCGTTTTTTAACTTCATACTTTTGGCGTCATTGACTTAAAAAACCTTCTTCATAGGCTGGCTATGGCTCAGATTTTTAAAGTCAATGCCACTCAAAATCATTTTGTTAAAAAAATCGGAATCTTCAATTGCGATGGATATACTACTTAAAAAGTGATAAAAAGTCGACTATACCCATCGCCTTTCAAGACGCCAGAGTTTTAATAAAATGAATTTTAGTAAAATTAGATTTGAAAAATCTAGCCCTAGTCATATTCTGGGTGAGCTATTGCGAAAGTTTTTACCCTGCATATTATTCATAGGCAATTTTGCAAAACTCATGAAGTTAAAACTCGGTTTCTTGAATGGTGATGGGTATATGAAAGATCAAACTGAATGGAAACCAGCAACACAGCAACAGCGTCATCTACCCAAGAACACACAGTGGTGGCTCTCTACAGGCTCAATGAGTCTGCACTTAAAAACGCTTGGAAAGCTATCCATTCAACGTCATGATGAAGCAGTCATTCAAGCAACTGGTGAAATTGCACAAACCCTTAAATGTAAAGTCAATGCACCTGTTTGGAAGCGAACGACAACACTATCTGTCAATAATACTCCAAAGGTAGCAGCAACCAGCTGGCTCTTACTAAGTAAAAAAAACAATCAAGAAAGCACCATACAACAACTAGGCGATACCCCCTTAGGAAGCATTTTATTTCACCCCAATAGCACCATCAAAAGAACCCCTTTAAAGTTCAAATATGCACTGCATTTGCATCCTATCCTATCAAGTGATTCAAAGCGTTGGGCAAGACGTTCTTTATTCTTAGACAAAGATCTCACTTTATTACTTGAGGAGATATTTTTATGAATCCTTACTTACGCCTAATGCGATTTGATCGCCCCATTGGTATTTGGCTACTACTCTGGCCAACCTTATGGGCATTATGGCTTGCATCTGGCGGGGTACCAGCATTTCATTTATTGATGATTTTCATCAGCGGCACCATCATCATGCGTGCAGCAGGCTGTATTATCAACGATATTGCTGATCGCAATATTGACCCACTGGTAAAGCGTACTTGTAACCGCCCACTCGCAACCAAAGAAATTTCTGTAAAAAAGGCGGTAATCTTGCTCATTATATTGGCAAGTGTCGCATTGTGGCTGGTATGGCAACTTAACCCACTCACTCGATTGCTCAGTATCGTTGGCTGTTTGCTAACGCTAATTTATCCATTTATGAAGCGCATTATTCCCACCCCACAGTTTGTATTAGGTATTGCCTTCTCATGGTCAGTTCCTATGGCATATGCTGCAATATTAAACAACATTCCTCACACTGCATGGTTAGTTTTCGCTGCAGCCGCTTTATGGAACATCATTTATGATACCTGTTATGCAATGAGTGATCGCGCTGAGGATCTAAAAATAGGCATCTACTCTTTCGCTATATTCCTAGGAAAATCAGATCGTTTGATCATTGGCTTACTACAATTAATACTATTGACGTTACTCTATCAAATCGGAACCCAATACCAGTTGCATCACATTTACTTTATAACCATCATCATGACTGCTGGACTGATGATCTATCACCAATATTTAATTCGCAACAGAGCAACGACCGACTGTTTCCAAGCTTTTCTTCATAACAGGTGGATTGGTCTTTGTATTTGGGTTGGCATTGTTCTGTCCCACTACATAAGGTTCTAAACTCACTGGGGATTATATACCGATATTAAGGCATTAACTTTTTGCCACATTGACACTCCTTTTAAGCGTCGCCCACCAGCAAATTGTATTTCCAACAACTCAATCATACCGTTTGATGCACAAACCAACACCTCACCAGTATCCGCACAAATCACTTCTCCACATTGACCTTGCGATGTCATGCTGTACTGCCTTCCTTCAAACACACGGATACGCTCACCCCTCCAATCAAAAAAAGCCACAGGGTATGGATTAAATGCACGAATCTGTCGCAGCATCAATTCGATAGGTTGATGCCAGTCCAGTTGTGCTTCTTGCTTGACCAGCTTTTGCGCGTAAGTTGCATTTTGATCATCTTGTGGGGTACGCGTTATTTTCTGCGCAGATAAAGCTTTCAACGCATTCAGCACCGCCTTTGCTCCACACAAGGCCAAACGATCATGCAATATCTGAGCACTATCATTTTCATGAATCTCACAGGGGTGAATAGAACAAATATCTCCTGTATCTAGCCCCTGATCCATCTGCATAATCGTAATCCCAGTCTCTCGATCTCCTGCCAAAATGGCACGCTGGATAGGTGCGGCTCCACGCCACCTAGGTAGTAGAGAAGCATGGATATTAATACACCCCAATTTAGGTGTATCCAATACTATTTGGGGTAGAATTAATCCATAAGCTGCCACAATCATCAAATCTGCTTGATGAGAAGCAAGTGTTTTCTGCACCACCTCATCTTTCAATGATATTGGCTGATAAACAGGCAGTTGGTGCTGTTGAGCTAACTGCTTTACTGCACTTGCTGTTAAGCGACGACCACGACCAGCTGGACGATCAGGTTGGGTATAAACAGCAACGATCTGGTACTGTCCTTGTTGATACGCCTTAGAATCAAGCACTGCCGCCAAAGCAACTTTAGCAAACTCAGGAGTACCTGCAAAAATAATCTTCATCATTTGTTTTTGATACGATCTTGGTGCCACTTCTTGATTTTTTGCTCAGCACGTGTCCGTTTGAGTTTTGACAAATGATCCAAGAATACAACACCATTAAGATGATCCACTTCATGCTGAATCACCTTAGCCAAAAAACCATCTTGCTCAAAATCTAACACATTTCCATGGCGATCCTGCGCTTTTACTGTAATTGCCTCTGCACGCTTCACTTTTTCATAAATACCCGCAGGAACTGACAGGCATCCCTCTTCTGTATAAGTTGTTTCTGTTGATTGTTGTGTGATCTCAGGATTGACTAAAATCAGCGGATTATCAGGATCTTCATCACCAATCACAGTAATTCGAAAAGGGATGTCCACCTGCACCGCAGCTAATCCAGCACAATTTTTTGTTTCTCGTACAGTCTCTAACAAATCATCAATCATTGACTGTGTTTGCTCGCCAAAGTCAACCACAGGAGCAGCGGCAACTGTTAGCTTGGTATTCGGATATAATAAAATAGGTAACACAGCCATAAACTAACCTTCATCCTCTTTTAAGCGCACAGCAAGCACATCACACTCGGCGCCATGTAACACACCATTTGCCGTCGAACCCAACACCAGTTGTAATCCATGGCGCCCATGACTGCCGAGAATAATTAAGTCGGCATCATGCTTTTTCGCCTCATCCAGAATAACCACTTTCGCAGGACCTGATTTAATGATTTGATGCGCTCGATCAGCACCAATATGTTTTGCAACCTCTGCTAACTGCTGTTTCGCCGAATCAATCATGTTAGTTTCAATATCCATACCAATGCTAACACCATAACTTACACCGTATGTGCTGAGATACTCCACTGCATGCACCAAAAACAACTCGGCACCTTGATTGTTCTCAAGCACTTTCTTCGCTTTAGCAATCACTTGTTCATCACTATCATCAATAAGCTCAACAGCAACAATAATTTTTTTATATTCACTCATGAGTATCTCCTTGGTATGATTCATAGAATTCATATACTAATTATAGATTAAATCCTTCCAATGACACAACCATTGCAATCAAATGAGATCAGCCCGCTTAAAACACGCCTGCATCCTAAATATTGGGGCGCATGGATTGCAACTGGGTGTCTTTATTTAATCAGTCAGCTCCCTCAGCATTGGCAGTTTAAAATCGGTGACGGTATCGGTCTTATCATGAAAAAAGTGCTGCCAAAACGCCGATATATTTGTGATCGGAATATCACCACCTGCTTCCCACAATTGACGCCGACACAACAACAGCAATTAACCACCGACACCTTCAAATCGGTTGGCCGAGGTATTGTTGAATTTGCAATGTCTTGCTGGTTCTCACCACAACGATTAGCACAATTACTCACCATTGAAGGCGAAGGATATCTTGCTCAGGCACAAAATAACAAACAAGGGGTATTACTTTTAGGAGCACACCATCTTAGCGCTGAAATTGTCGGACGAGCACTGGGGGTATCACACCCTATCCACGCTGTTTATAGAGAACAGAACAATCTTGTTTTTGATGCCTTAATTAAACAAAAAAGAGCACGAACAGGCGCAGGAATCATTCATCGTTATGACATACGCAGCATCATCAAAGCACTTAGGAAACTCCAAATTGTCTGGTATGCTGCAGATCAAGATTACGGTGCAGAGCATAGTATCTTTGCGCCTTTCTTTTCACAGCCTGCCGCAACCATTACCGCTTGGCGACGTTTAGCTAAACAAACCGATGCGATCATCTTATGTGCAAATCATCATCGCCAACCCAATGGACACTATATCCTCAAGCTAACTCCTTTGGTGCTTACCGACAACGAGCTTAATGATGCCACTGCTTTTAATCGACAATTAGAGTTGTCGATTAAGCAACATCCCGAGCAATATTTATGGCTACATCGGCGTTTTAAAACGACCCCAAATTCAGAGCAATCGATTTATGAAATATGACCTAATCCTTGTTGATGGCTCCAGCTATCTTTATCGTGCTTTTCACGCTATGCCATCACTGAGGAACCATCATGGTCAACCCACAGGTGCTATTTACGGGGTGATCAATATGGTTAAAAAACTCCAGAGAGGACTACCCAAACACCAACATTGTGATGATATTTGATGCCAAAGGAAAAACCTTTCGTGACGACTTATACGCCGATTACAAAGCACATCGCCCAAGTATGCCAGAAGAATTACGCCAACAAATCGAACCTATCAACCAAATAATCACCGCAATGGGATTACCGCTATTACGGATTGAAGGTGTTGAAGCTGATGATGTCATTGCCACACTTGCATGTGCCGCCAAAGACGGCGGTCAACATACTTTAATTTCAACCGGTGATAAAGATTTAGCACAACTGGTTTGTTCTCATATCACCTTAATTAACACCATGACAGATACATTATTGAATGAAGATGCTGTCGTCGAAAAATTTGGTGTACGCCCCGATCAAATCGTCGATTATTTGACGCTGCTAGGTGATAGTGCCGACAATATCCCAGGAGTCCCTAAGGTTGGTAAAAAAACAGCAGAAAAATGGTTGCAACAATATCAATCATTAGATGAGCTGCTCAAGCACAGTGATCAAGTCAAAGGAAAAGTGGGTGAGAATTTACGTGAACACCAACAGCAGCTCCCTTTTTTTCGCCAATTAATAGAAGTTAAAAAAGAGGTCGATGGGGTCTCTTTAACACAACTGATACCATCACCGATCGATGCAGCCGCATTGCTCGAACATTACCAACATTTTGAGTTCAAAACTTGGGCAAGTGAACTGATGAACTCCTCAGAACCAGTCACTACAACACGCACAAAAGACTACCAAACAATCACCACGCTTGGTGAATTAAACAACCTCATCGATCAACTGATGCAAGCCGATGTGTTTGCCTTTGATACCGAAACCACCAGTCTTTGTGTTCAAGATGCACAGTTAGTTGGCATCTCTTTCTCCCTACAAGCCAATCAAGCTTACTATATTCCATTTTCTCACGATTACCTTGGAGCACCTGAGCAACTTGATCTGGCAACCGTGTTGGCCCGTTTAAGTCCTGTATTCACTAACACCAAAATCATTAAAGTTGCCCAAAATTTAAAGTATGATTTAAGCATCCTCGCAAGCTACGACATCACCCTTGCCGAACCGTTGCAAGATACCATGCTGATGTCTTATACCCTCAACAGTACAACCAATAGACATGACCTCGATACACTTGCACTCAAGTATCTTGATATTAAACCCGTTTCATTCGAAACGATCGCAGGCAAAGGCAAATCACAATTGACCTTTAATCAAGTTGCCCTCGATATCGCCACTGACTATGCAGCAGAAGATGCTGACATTACCCTGCAACTATATCATCTATTCACTGAGAAACTATCCGCAACACCGCAAATACTTAACGTCTTAAACACTCTGGATATTCCACTGGTTAAACTATTATCACAAATGGAACGTCATGGGGTACTCATTAATCAACAAAAATTACTGCAACAAAGCGGACAACTTGCCAAGCGCTTAACACAACTAGAAGAAGAGGCCTATATCCTTGCAGACGAACATTTTAACCTAGCATCACCCAAACAATTACAGCATATTTTATTTGAAAAACAACAGCTTCCTATCCAGCAAAAAACACCCAAAGGACAACCTTCAACAGCGGAGCATGTCTTACAAGCACTGGCTTTTGATTACCCACTACCCAAGCTTATTCTAGAACATCGTTCATTGAGCAAACTAAAATCAACCTATACAGATAAACTACCTCAGCAAGTTCACGCCACCACTGGTCGAGTTCACACCTCTTACAATCAAGCGGTCACTACAACAGGGCGCCCTGTCTTCATCAAATCCTAATCTACAAAACATTCCGATCAAAACTGCAGCAGGACGACAAATCCGTCAAGCATTTATCGCGCCTGAAGGCTACCAGCTACTCGCTGCAGATTACTCTCAAGTTGAATTGCGTATCATGGCTCACTTATCACAAGATAACGGATTATTAACGGCCTTTAAAAACGGTGATGATATTCACCGCGCCACCGCAGCAGAAGTATTTTCTGTACAACCAGTCGATATCACCACAGAACAACGTCGGCATGCCAAAGCCATTAATTTCGGTTTGATGTATGGCATGAGTGCTTTTGGTCTAGCCAAGCAATTAGAAACAGATCGAAAAACTGCACAAAGCTATATTGACTTATATTTTTCGCGCTATCCAGCGGTCGCAGATTATATGGAACAAATGAAACAATTTGCCCATCAACACGGCTTCGTCGAAACCCACTTTGGCCGTAGACTCTACCTTCCTGAAATCAACAGCCCCAATAAGATGCGCCAACAAGCGGCAGAACGTGCTGCTATCAATGCCCCCATGCAAGGTACCGCAGCTGATTTAATCAAACGTGCCATGATTGATGTCAACCAAGCTATTATAACCAGTCAACTAGACATCACGATGACGATGCAAGTCCATGATGAACTGGTATTCGAAATCGCCAACACAAACATAGACCCAGCCAAGACCTTGATTACACGAGCAATGATCAACGCAAGTGATTTAGACGTGCCAATGCTGGTTGATGTAGGGGTGGGTGATAATTGGGATGAGGCTCATTGATCATGCAAATATTGCTCAACAATTAATACCGCAGACTGAGAGTCAATTGCCTTCTTCTTCAAGGCCTTGTAACCTTTCCTCTCAAACAACTCACTCTTAGCACTTTGTGTCGTTAAACGTTCATCTACCTCTGCAACCGGTAACGCGCTATGGTGTTTCAAACGTTTTGCAAATTTTTTAGCACAAAGCGTTAAATGAGGAATATCACTACCATCCATATTAATCGGTATTCCAACCGCCAGTTCCTGTGGTCCCCATTGCTTAACCAACTGCAACAATTGCTCCCAATTTGGAATACCATCTTTAGCTTTCAAGGACTGTAGCCCCTGTGCTTGCTGTGTAATTCCCGAGCCAACTGCAACACCAATATGTTTCATCCCAAAATCAAACCCAAGAATAGTTCCTACGTCTGTCACATTAAGCAATTCCAGTAAGCGGGTGAAGGTATTTGGTACTATTCGTCAATTGCTTTAACCCTTGTTTCCAGCGATCTTCTACAGGTGTTTCAAATAGTAACGCTAAATCAGCAGGACAAACCAACCAATCATTACGCTTGATTTCTGCTTCCAGTTTTTTAACAGGCCACCCTGCGTAACCTAAAAACACTATACTGTCTTGCTGTGCTGGCACCGATAGTTTTTCTAGCTCTTCCTTATCTGATGATAGCTTAACCTGCGTTTCACTCGTTCTTGTTAAAATAAACCCTCTTTCATTAGCCACGGGGCCACCTCTCATCACAGGCGGGTCAACATCCATCACTGTACGACTACGATAGGAAAAACCAAGATGTTTCATCAAACGTTTCAGACCAATATTCATTGGCTTATTAATAATAAAGCCACAGGCTCCTTCTTTTTCATCATGCTCAGCCACATAAATAACGGTCCGGCGAAAATAACGATCCTTTAGGTGGGGTGCTGCCAACAAAAAGCAGTTTTCAAATTGAGTAATAATATGAGTCATAATAGACAACATTGTAGCAATAGACTTTGCTTTTTTCACGGGTCATGTTACATTCTTTAATACTATGTTTTAGAGAGTAAACCCCCATGTCATATCAAAGCCAACAATACATAGATTTAACACGTGATGAACTAATCACCGCCGCACTCGACCACCATGAAGGCAAACTTGCAAACAACGGGGCTTTCTCCACTGAAACTGGCAAGCGCACTGGAAGATCACCCAAAGACCGTTATATCGTAAAGGATCACCTCACTCAAAATACGGTTGAATGGGGAGCTGTTAATCAAGCGATGTCTGCTGTGTGTTTTGAAACGCTATGGCAAAACGCATCTAAGCAACTAAAAACAAAGTCTCAATTTGTTTCTCATCTCGCCGTTGGTGCAGACCCAAAACACCAGCTACGACTTAAGCTCACAACAGCAACAGCATGGCATAGTCTCTTTGCTAATAACATGTTCATTCGTGATGCCTACGACACTTCGCAGTGGTGTAAAAATAACGACTGGGAACTGCTTCATGATGACAGCCTAACACTCATACCCAACGAAACCATTAATGGTGATACGATCAATGGTGATGGCGTTGTTGCTATCTGCTTTAGTCAACGACGTGTCTTATTTTGTGGCATGCGTTATGCAGGTGAAATCAAGAAATCGATGTTTTCCGTGTTGAACTTTCTCTTAACCGATCGTGATGTCTTACCAATGCACTGTGCCGCTAATGTCGGAGAAAGCGGTGATGTTTCATTATTCTTTGGTCTATCGGGTACAGGGAAAACCACCTTGTCTGCAGATACTGAACGATTCCTCATTGGTGATGATGAACATGGCTGGAGTAGTCATGGAGTATTTAACTTTGAGGGAGGATGTTATGCCAAGTGCATCGATCTATCACAAGAAAAAGAGCCTTTAATCTGGCAAGCAATTCGCCATGAAGCAATTCTTGAAAATGTCGTACTCGATGAAACTGGCAACCCTGATTACAAGGATGATCGCTTGACACAAAATTCACGCTGCTCTTACCCCTTAACACATATCAAAAAACGTGTTGCTGAAAATCGCGCTGGACACCCCAATGCAGTTATCTTCCTGACTTGTGATCTTTATGGTGTATTACCACCAGTTGCCATACTATCACCCGAGCAAGCTGCCTATCATTTTCTCAGTGGCTATACAGCACTCGTTGGTAGTACAGAAATGGGTGGTAACAGTGGTGTTAAGCCAACTTTCAGCACCTGCTTTGGCGCACCATTTTTTGCACGCCCACCTGCAGTCTATGCAAATCTGCTAATGAAACGACTACAAGAAACTGGTGCGCAAGTTTATCTAGTCAATACAGGCTGGACAGGTGGCGCCTATGGTCAAGGTGGTACACGTTTTGACATCCCTGTCACTCGTACAGTGATTCATGCCATTCAGTCAGGGCAACTGTTAAATACAACGACACAAACCATTTTAAACGGCTTTGATTTAGTCGTCCCGACAAAACTCGACGGTGTTGATAGTCAATTATTAAACCCTACATCAATTTGGAAAAACAATGAGGATTTCAATACAGCACTAACAACATTACGCAACCAATTTGCTGACAACTTTAAACGGTTCGATGTCGATGACTCAATCAAACAAGCAGGACCACATCATGGCTGAGGTTACAGTCTATGGAATTACCAACTGTGATCAAGTTAAAAAGGCGAAAACGTGGCTCACTACTCATGAAATCAGCTACCAACTTCATGATTTTCATCGTGAAGGCGTCTGTGCTGAATTAATCACTTCATGGCTTAAGCACATCGATCTTCCGCAGTTATTAAACAAAAAAAGTACCACATGGCGCGGACTATCTGAACAAGAAAAGTTATTATCAGAATCAGCTGATTTAATTGCATTAATGATCAAATATCCAACCTTGATAAAACGCCCTGTGCTATGCATTAAAGATACCATACTAGTAGGATACCAACCTGATCGTTACGGAGAAATCATGGATACCCAAACCACTTGAAGATGTCGAGGTTTTAACATAATGAGCTTGAACAGAATCAGATTTACAAGATTGAGCAATAGCACCGCTATTGGGAAAGCTTTTAGATTTGCATTCTGCCAAGCTCATGCCGTTAAAATCCGGCGTCCTCGGGTGGTTTGAGTATAGATGGCAACGTATGCCATTGGGGATGTGCAAGGCTGTTTCAAGGAGTTAATGAGCTTACTTGAAAGCATTAACTACGATCAAAGAAAAGACAAACTGTGGTTTGTTGGTGACTTAGTTAACCGCGGCCCAGACTCACTCAAGGTGTTACGCTTTGTTAAAGAGATTAACGCAGGTGTTGTGCTAGGCAACCATGATTTACATCTGTTAGTACAACACGATACAGGCGATACTAGATACACAGCCCCCTCTGATACTTTAGAACAAGTGTTATTGGCACCCGATGTTGACAAACTGTTGCGATGGCTCAGGCATCAACCGCTATTAGCTTATTTACCACAGCATGCAACCCTGTTAGTGCATGCAGGCATCCTTCCAAACTGGACCCAAGAACAAGCACTAGCGTATGCAGAAGAAGCCCATCAAGCACTGACATCCGAGAACTATCAGTATTACCTGAAAGGTCTTTACGGAAATACTCCAAGCCAATGGGATGAGTCGCTAACAGGACTTGATCGATTTCGAACGATCATCAATGTGCTAACCCGCATGCGAGCGATTGATCGTAAAACACATGCCTTAAATTTATCATACAGCGGTGATGTGGAAAATTGCCCTAAGGAAGATATCGCTTGGTTTCAAGCCCCCTCAAACATTCAGGAGAAAATTGTTTTTGGTCATTGGTCTGCATTAAATGGCGTCACGCATATACCTGATAGAATTGCGATTGATACTGGGTGTGTTTGGGGTGGAAAACTGACAGCTTATGAACTTGAATTTTCAAGTGGATTTTCTTACGCTCAAGCATGATAACAAAATACGGTTCTGTCGCAAAAATGTGAGATGGTGAAGATATAATGCTACCAGATATTCGCACAAATAATTTGAGGTATAATTTCTAAATGAGTAATGTAATTGATCATTTAGGAGATAAAAAAATGACTAAACGAGGAAAAAGCTACACAGCAGAGTTCAAAACCAAAGTGGTTTTAGAACTGTTGGAAGGCGAAATGACGCTTAATCAAATCAGCTCAAAATATGAAGTGACACCAAAATCGTTAAAAGAGTGGCACAAAACATTTTTAACAAACGCTAGTTTAGCGTTCGACAAAAGTAAAGCAAAGGCAAAGATACACAGAAACAAGTACAAGTGAGTCGACCACATGACCTATTCTGCAAAACAACCATGCAGAATATTCCTGCTGCTGTTGATTTTTTGAAACATCATTTACCTGCTGAATTTAGATCTCGCATTGATTTTAGTGAGATCGACATTGAACCAACTAATCTTGTCACTGCTGAATTACGGGAATTTCACACTGACGTTGTTTATAGCTGTAAAATTGATGGTAGAACAGGCTATGTTCTCACCCTAGTGGAGCATCAAAGCACTCCTGACAAAATGATGGCTTTTAGAAAATTACAGTACAACGTCGTCCTCATGGATAATCATCTCAAAAAAGGGAATAAAAAATTACCTGTGATCTTCAACCTCTGTCTGTACAATGGCACGGATTCACCTTACCCCGAATCCACTTGCTTATTTGAATGTTTTGATCATGTTGAATTAGCCAAACAAGTCTTATTTTCACCATTTACATTGATTGACCTCACCACCATACCCGATGATGAAATCAAACAACATGGCTTAGCTTCTACCATGGAAATGCTTCTAAAGCATGCTCGATTAAGAGATATGAGGTCAGCTATCACATCACTTATTAAAGATCATTTGATCCAAGATGCCATTGAAAAATTAGGTGAAAATTACCTCAAATCTGTGCTAACATACATGTTATCGGTAGGTGAGGATAAAAAAGACAATAGGGAAGCTGCCAAGGAAATTCTTGATAATCTTACCCATGCCTTACCTGAACAGGAGAATTTAATTATGACTTTTGCACAAACTATGACTTATGACGCCAAACAAGAAGGTATGCAACAAGGTATACAACAAGGCGTTGATAGTGTACTTGAAGCATTAAAAAAGCAAGGTGTTGACCCATCATTATTGGCACAAGCTAAAAACGATGCTTTGAAACAAGATTAATTATTAGGAATATTGCAAACATGAGCGAACCAAAAACAAAGATTTTCGTTGGTAGCCTAAGCTTTGATGTAAGAAGCAATCATTTGGAAGATCATTTTTCACAATACGGCAAAGTAGTTGATGCAATTGCACTGATGGAGAAAGACAACCCTAATCGAGCTAGAGGGTTTGGCTTTGTGACATTTGCTGAGGAATCTTCAGCTCAAAATGCGATTAATGGCTCAAATGGTAAAGAGCTAGAAGGTCGAGCAATGAAAGTTAGCATTGCGGAGAATAAGCCTAAACGTAACAACGATGGCTGGTAAAATATCGCTATAAGCCATATTTGGCGCGCTTTTATGCCATGTCCAGTAATAATATTTACCAGATATTTACTATTCTTCTATAAAAGAAGTCACTCTCTTCACAATCTTTAAATATAATCCTTGCTTCAGGAATACTTCTAGCTCTTCTCATACGACTAATATCTGGAGAAGACGGACATGAATCACATTCTCTAGACTCAACGAGTAGAGACTTTAACCGTCTATGCCTATGTAATTGGGGAGAAAAATAATTCGTCACATAACTGCTACTAATAGGACTATTCGAAGCACTAGTGTTTGGACTAACACATCCTTCTAGTTTTGCCGCAAGCTCGAAAAAAACACCCATAGCAGCAGGTCTCAAATTTAAATACTCATTCACAACCTCCTTTAGCTTAGGGTGCATAAAAAACCCATTGGCTATCTCTCCACATAAATTAACGAAATCTCGAGGTAAAAACAACCTCAGCTCTGTTAAGGTATTTATAGTCTCCTTGAGAGAGTGCTGCCTATAAAATGAATTCATATATACATAAGAAATCCATTCATTAGAAATAAGTTCACCAGAAAATGTCAAACAAGAAATTAATCTAAAAAACACCTGTTTGTCTGTTAACCCTTCATTTATACAACCGATATTCAGCGAATTACCTAAAATACTATCTATCAATAACCAACAGACACACAATTCCTGCTTGTCATCTGAAAAACCACTCAAGAAAAGCGCATTCTCATCAAATAAACGCATGGATTCCATTTGGTATGCATTCAAATAATCACTTGCAGATGCTACAGGTATATTCTTATCATGCATATACTTGATAGAAGCTACGGCCAGCATGATTGACAGCTTGTCGAGCTTGAGCATTCCATCAACTAATACTTTGACGCTATCTAGCCTATTGTAATAATCAGGAAGAATAGAGCAAAAATAATGTACAGCCGCCTCTTGATTTTCAAACTTATTGTACACCAGCTACTCCTTCTATAATTTCTTCCACTTTGCAATAGAATCTTTCAAGCTTATCAGGGTTAAAACGAGAGAAACCTCTACAAATGAGCCATCTAAAATAAAAAACGGTCATATTCGGCACAGCAATTACTCCTAACCACTCTCCACCATCATATAAAACACACCCCTGTTCATCAAGTGTATATAACTCAAAACTTAGCATTCTATTAACTTGAACATCGCTAATAGAAGTAAAATTACTAGCTACCAGTCTCACTAAGGCATCTTTATCTTTTCTTTTTGCAAACGCAAGATCTTTCAATAGCTTCCTAACTTGAATATTGAAATGTTTCGATTCCAATATACTCACATCATCTAAATTATATATTTTAGGAGAAAACCACTGTCTTCCTTCTGGTTCGGATGGAAAATCTAATTGCCTATATTGTGCTGTCGCATATGCTACATCATCAACCTCTTCTCTATAACTACCATCCTCATTTAAATTGTATCTTTTCTCATGGCTATAAGAGTGAAATCTATTAGTTGCCTTATTCTGCCTAATTACTCCAAAAGATCGACCTAGGCATCCCTGCTTTTTGTTGAAATGCCAAGAGTCAACAGGGACTAAACGCGATAAAGTTAATGCGTAATCCCGATGAAATTCAGAGTAACGTATCATAGAATAAAGAGAATGTTTCGCCGTCGTTCCTTTACCCTCAAATAAAGTCGGCGCATAATAAGCATCCTGTGTGTGCTGGCAGGATGTATTAACTATGTTCGCTGGAAACATGACATTGGCAATATCAGCTTGATGTATCCAATTCTCTGCCAATCTCCTAATATATTCCTCACTTAATCGATAACGATCCCGTTTTTTTATATTGTAACATAACCAACTCACGCAAGCCTGATAGGCTCCAGGACTGTCAAATGTGACAGCATTAACATGCAAAGAGTTTCTATTTATTCTCGTTTGATATAAATAAATTATAGCCATCGCCAACTCAGAATACCATCCACCCAACGAATGCCCCGTAAATGATAATTGAAAATTATTGCGAGCTGCATATTTTGAAACTTTGTCAATACAAGCTGTTAAGTCTTCAACTCGATGTTTCTGGTACGCATTCTCTGGTTTGAAGAATACAACAGCAAGATCAAATTTCAAGTCCTCACGAGGTATAGTTCCTCTGCTAGCTAATACCAGATGACGTTTAGACTGGTTAAGGTAAATCTTATAAACGTATCGACCATTTTCATGTTGATTGATATCACCACCCATGTCCTCTAACTCTTGCCAACCAGATGGAAGTGCAATATCTCCTCTACCATACACATGTTGGCTCAAAACCGCGTATTCCTTTATCATTGGTCTATTATCAGTAACAATCATTGTTTACCTTAATGTTTGCGCTCTATTCACCATAACATATGTAGCATATAATATAAATAAGCAATAATACATAGTCGTATAAATATATAATCGTTTGGCACATGGATGCACTGGCTGATCTCTCAATGAAAATGAAGGGTTTTAATTTTATTAAGATACAATTATCTCTTGTGGTAATTTTAGATCACCAAACTCATTAGAACTCTATATTGTAAACATTGATATGCAATACAGGTTTTTTGCTCAACTAAGAAGCTAAGCAAGTTTATTGCCAGAGGTTAGATACAACAAGTAGTTAGAGCTTTAAATTCTGGAATCAAACTTCCTCAAACGCGACACCTACCCTACTGTTTACTTAAACGATCGTTTAAATGCACAACAAATTCAGAAACACTGCTTAATAAACGTTCGTTTAAGTTACAATCCCAATTTCACCTGAAATCCTTCGATTTTGTGTATCTTATCCCGTTCTTTTTTTATGACAACTAAAGGGATATCTCCAATAGATAAAGATACAGACTAATTTAACTAGAAACACCAATGCTCATTGATGTTGGGGGTACGGCCTCATACGCGTTTTTTTAGGACATAGTGCAAATTTTATAGCGACCTATCCCATACTGGATAAGGTTTATCGAAGATTCTCTTTAAATTTGATGCGATGATGGTCAAATTGTCCCAAAAACATTAGTTTTTGGAATGAAGTATAAATACTCATAAATGACGACAGATACCGACTATATCATGTTCTAAAACTAGTGCCAAAACACAAGTGTATCTAAACTAACCAAATTATTGTTTTTGGGACACCTTAAATAACTCCCTATTAAATCCACCTTCTCAGATCACAGAGCAGGAAAGGGATACAAGCATGTTTTAACGTCACTATGTCCTATTATTCCGCGTATGAGGTCGTACCCCCCAATGCCCTCAAATTAGCTGGCGTAAAAGAAAATAGAATTTTTACCGATAAGAAATCAGGTAACAATACAAAACGTGATGGACTTCAACTCCTCACCATCAAAATTGAAGAAGGTGATGTTATTTTAGTTAAAAAACTTGATCGTCTCGGTCGCGACACAGCTGACATGATTCATCTCATTAAAAAATTTGACGGCATGGGAGTTTCCATTCGCTTTCTCGATGATGGCATTAGCACCGAAGGTACGATGGGTAAAATGGTTGTGACCATTCTGTCAGCTGTGGCTCAAGCCGAACGCTACCGCATACTTGAGCGAACAAACGAAGGTCGAGTGGAAGCTAAAGCAAAAGGCATTAAGTTTGGACGCAAACCCACTGTCGACAAAGGACAAGTTTTATCACTTAATCAGCAGGGAGTTGGTGCAACAAAAATTTCTCAGCAGCTAAATATTGGCAGGTCTACTGTTTACAAAATACTATCTAACATCAACGGTATCGCATGACAGTTATTAAAACTAATTGAAAGCAACGTCACCATTGCACTCCAATATGAAGAGTTTGGATTTGTTTCCATGTTCTTGTGGCACGATTTCTATTAAATAATCTAGTGCTTATATCCCTATGCTTCCTAAACAAATAATAAAAAATATCATCACAAACAAACTGGTATAGTTTATTTGCTACTCTTTGCTTCACGTATTGTTCACTTAAATTGGAGGGGACTCTAGCTTCCTTTATTAACCTCAAAATCACTTGATATTTTTCATAGCCATCTCTTCTAAAGAATGTAGAATTATGACAGGCAAAGAAAAAAAGTTCTAAAATGTTTGGAATGAGGGAAAATGAATACCTAGAAAAACTATTTATCACTACACTAATTAGCTCAAACAAATAAAAACTTAATCTTTCCCTGTATTTTTTTTCTTTAAGGTAAGATATCACACCTCTTGTCTCTCTTATCGCTTTAGTGGGAATATGTTCATTGTATTCTAAATAATTAATCATTCTTCGTTCTATGTAATCCAATACATCTAACATCATGTATGTATTATAATATCCCTTACTTCTTGCATCTCTCATCTGATTTTGCATATGGTGCACATAAGGTGTTAATCCATTATGATTTGGACTAAGGCTAGGACGATAGTATAGAACATCACTGACAACAGAACCTCGTCTAACTGCCTGCTCAGGGTCAATAAGGACTGATCCTCCGTCACCTGGAAATATAAAGTTTCCAGGAACAAGCGCATCTATAACAACTCTCCTAGTTTCTTTATAAACATTTAGTATAGCTGACGCCAATTTAACATCATTATCACCGTAATATGGCAGATCTTCCCAATAGTTTACTCTATGAGCATCGTAAAAAGGAATTAATAAACCTTCTCTATATTCGGAATTAATCCAGCACCTGAATACTATAGCATTGATGTTCAGTTCTTTATATATTCTTGCTGATCGCTCCACGGGATTGTCAATAGAGGAGCAGATATTTTCTCTAAAAACAATATCTCCCTCTTCTGCTTTTATTGATTCTATATCAACTAATACTTTGACCTTATAAACATGATGAAAAGATCCGCCCCCAATGTAAGAAACAACTTCTAGTTGCTCCGAATCGACATCACGTGATTTTAGTTTGCACGCTGGCGCTAATGGAATCTTTGTATTTCTCCCACGGCTCATCCCCCCCCCTTTTTTTTCTTTATGATTCAATCGGAGCTAATCAAACTCAATATGCTTTCAAAAGTCAATTGATATCACGAATATTGCATAAAATATCCCGCAGCAAGGCTACGGGGAATATTTCCCAAAGAGATTCAATAATGCGGAAAAGGGGCATTTTCGGCAAAGTAACCTGAGCTACTTAAGCTTTCAATAACGAGCGCCTTTCCTCCCGTCAAGGTGTTTTCTTTGATAAAGTAATTTGTTTTGATTTGACATTTTCTCTTGATCGGGTATTTTCCATGAAAAGAAGAAAGATGATCAGTTTATGGAAAATGCAGGCCAGACCCCTTTAAGGGGTACCGACCTAATATCTTTTGGATAATTTCTTCCTGAAAAATCGATCGCCATTTTCTCTTTCCTGTGATTTTGATATCAGTTTATCACATCAACCGTTGTTTGCGACAGAACCAACCTATCTGGGCAAATATTAAACATCTACAAAAAAACTATGAAACCACTGGAATCATGTAGTAATTTGAGTATATAATCTCGCCAACTTATTCATGAGAAGACAGTTCATGAAAGACTCAAGCACTCTCAAATCCGTTAGCTCATCAGCTGCAGCTTGGACAGTTTGTTTAGTTGCTGCTTTCTATTTCTTTTACGAATTCATGCAAGTTACAATGTTCAATGCGATTAATCCTGCGTTGATGAAATCCTTTTCGATTAATGCCAATGAATTAAGTAATATTGCCATTTACTACTTCTACGCAAATGTTCTTGCCTTGCTCCCTGCAGGCGCAATCCTTGATCGGGTATCCACTAAAAAACTCATTATTGTCGCAATGATTGCATCCATTATCTGCACCTATTTATTTTCTCAGGCAACCGATGTTGCAACACTCAAATCCTGTCGCTTTGTCACGGGTATTGCTGGTGCATTCGCTTTTCTAAGTTGTATTCGACTGGCATCACGCTGGTTTCCATCCAATAAAATGGCTGGCGTTGTTGGGGCAATTGTTACCATCGCCATGACTGGTGCAATGATAGCACAAAGACCGCTTACTTATTTAACAGCACATTTTGGCTGGCGTCACGCACTTACCTATGATGCACTACTTGGTATTATTCTACTGACATTTATTGTTGGTTTTGTGAAAGACTATCCCAATACATTTTCCATCGAAGCAAAGCGAGAACATGATACACTCAACCAACTTGGCTTATTAGAATCGATTAAAAGGGTTCTATTGTTGGGACAAAATTGGCTGGCAGGTTTATATATTTCGCTACTCAACTTACCTGTTTTCATCCTAGGTTCGATGTGGGGTTCCCTCTATTTGATTCAGTCACATCACTTATCCACCATACAAGCTTCATCTGCAGATACTATTTTCTTCCTCGGGTTAATTATTGGCTCTCCTTTAATCGGAAAATGGTCTGATCATATACGCAATAGAAAAAAACCCATGCTACTGGCAACGATCGGTATTTTACTGAGCATGCTACTTATCCTTTATACCTCCGCTTCCTACGAGGTATTATTATTACTGTTCCTACTCCTTGGTTTTTTTTCCGCAGGTCAAGTATTAGGCTATCCACTGATTGCTGAAAGTAATGATTTAGCACTCACAGCAACTGCTGAAGGTTTTGCCAGTGTTCTAATCATGTCAGGAGGGTTCGGTGAAAAACTATCAGGCTGGTTACTTAGCAGACACCATAATGAACCGGTGATTCATCATATTACTCACTACAGTCACAACGACTACCTGCAAGCACTTGCTATTTTACCTATCGCGTTTGCTTTAGCACTAGGCTGTGTGTACTGGATCAAAGAGACACATGGAAAAAGATTAAAAAGGTGAATCATGAAAGAAGCACAACCGATCGATAGTCAAGCCAACAGTCAGGATGCAATCTCAACATGGAAACCTTGGATTGTATGCCTATCAGCCGCACTGTATTTTTTTTATGAATTCATGCAGGCCACTGCATTTAATGCAATTAATGCACCGTTATCACATACATTTGGTTTATCTGCCAGTGAAGTCAGTAATATTTCTAGTGCTTTCTTTTATGCAGAAATTTTATTTTTATTCCCCGCTGGCATTTTACTTGACCACTTCTCAACCAAGCGACTTATTTTAATTGCCATGGCAACCTCCGTAATATGCACTTATCTATTCGCCACAGCACAACATGTTTGGGTGCTAACAGCTTGTCGTTTTGTCACCGGACTTGCTGGTGGATTTACCATGTTAGCTTGCGTCCGTATTGCCTCTCGATGGTTTCCCTCACATAAAATGGCACTCGCTATCGGCGTGATCACCTTCATGCCAATGCTCGGAGCAACGCTATCCCAAACGCCACTAGTTTACTTAATCAACCACGTTGGTTGGCGAGCAGGGTTACAGTACGATGCAGCATTTGGACTATTCCTCTGGTTTATTATTCGAGCTGCTGTGGAAGACTTTCCAAAAAACAATCAAAAAGAGAAGCAACGAGAAGAAAATCTGATCCATTCCTTAAGCATCCTATCCACTATAAAAAAAGTTCTGAGAAACAAACAAAATTGGTGCGCAGGTATTTATGCAAGCGCAATGAATTTACCCATCTTCATCCTAGGATCACTTTGGGGTCAACGCTATTTAGTACAAAACTACCATTTAAGCAATATTCAATCCTCATGGGCAAACTCTCTCATATTTATTGGCATGATGGTCGGATGTCCACTATTAGGAAAATTATCCGATAAATTAAGAAACCGTAAACAACCCATGGTGATTTGTGGCGTTTTACTTCTACTTGCTTTACTGATCACTTTTTATATCCCAAATCTACCCTTTGTAGTAGTGCTGTGTTTATTTTTCCTCACAGGCTTCTCCTCCGCTGGTCAAATTATTTGCTACCCACTCATTGCAGAAAGCAACGATCTAGCATTAACAGGCACAGCCGAAGGTATTGCAGCAACCCTCATTATGGGTGCAGGCATTATTCAACAACTCGTGGGAGTTTTATTAGGTCAGCAAGCGCATTTGAATTTTATGCTTGGTTTTTCTGTGATGCCGATTTTCTTGTTGCTAGGATTTATTTGCATTGCTCAAGTCAAAGAAACTAAGGCAAAATCTATTGCCGGAGCTTTAACGTAATGACCGCAAATTCGCTTACGACAAAACAAACTAAACAGGCTTGGATTGTTTGTTTAACCGCCTCTAGCTTCTTTTTCTATGAATTTATTCAAATGAATATTTTCAACGCCATCAATACAGATGTGATGCATGCTTTTTCACTCGATGCTGCAGGGCTTGGCCTACTTTCTTCACTTTATTTTTGGTGTAGCGTACTGTTTCTGATTCCAGCGGGAACCATTTTAGATCGATTTTCTGCAAAAAAACTCATGTTATTTGCAATGCTGATTTGCATCATCGGCACTTTCTTCTTTGCACAAACACACAGCTTCTGGATTGCAGCTGTTAGCCGATTTATATGTGGGTTTGGCAGTGCCTTTTGTTTCTTAAGTAATGTTCGCTTGATCTCTCGCTGGTTTCCCGCATCAAAACAAGCTTTTATGATTGGGCTCCTCGTAACCATTGCGATGCTTGGTGGCATCGTTGCTCAAACACCTTTAGTATTATTGGTACACCACCTTGGTTGGCGACCTGCTTTAATGTTAGATGCAGCCTTGGGTGTGCTGCTATCCATTTTCATTATCCTCTTTGTACAAGACTATCCTAGCCATAAACAAAAAGAAATTACGGAGCAAGCAAATACACTTAATGAGATGGGCTACTGGAAAAGTCTCAAACTTGCACTATTTCGCTCTCAAAATTGGTTTGGCGGTATTTATACCTGTATGCTTAACTTACCAGTTGCATTGTTCGGAGGCATTTGGGGAACACTTTACTTAATGTCCGCAGAAAATATTACCAGGGCACAAAGCTCCATTGCAACTTCAGCCATTCTATTGGGTACGATTCTAGGCTCACCAATCACTGGATGGCTATCAGATCATCTTGGAAAACGTAAACAAATCATGATTGTTGGTTCTCTACTATCACTGGTTATCATTAGCTGGTTACTGTTAAATTCTGGCATGGGTTTTATTCCGACTATCTTAATTTGTTTTCTACTTGGCTTGGTTACCAGCACACAAGTCATCAGTTACACGCTCATTGCAGAAACAAATCCTGCACACCTCACGGGCACAGCTGTCGCCATTGTCTCAATGAGTGCCATGGCTGGCTATGCCATCTTTATTCCCATCTTTGGCTGGCTAATGGATCTAGCAGTAACACATCAAACATTACTACACCAAGCGACATACCACTATGTTTTAAGCGATTTCCGCTTCGCGATCTGGATTTTTCCTATCGGCTTTATACTCAGCCTGATTGCTAGCTTTAAACTACAAGAGTCAAAATCATGAAACGAGCGATTGTCATTATTTTAGACTCTCTAGGGATCGGATACAGCGCAGATGCTGAGAAGTTTAATGACGTTAATGCCAATACATTTGCATCCATTGCAACTCATGCACATAAAGGATTGGCCAATAAAAATGGTGTTCGAAAAGGTAAACTCGAGCTTCCTAATCTCACGCAACTTGGCTTATATCACGCCCTATCTGACTCCAGTCAAATCAACTATGATTATGTTGATTACCAACAACATCCAATTGCCAGCTATGGCTTCGCACAAGAAAAAAGCTTTGGTAAAGATACCCCCAGTGGACACTGGGAAATTGCAGGTGTTCCCTGTGAATTTGATTGGGGATATTTTTCTGCCACTGCTCATAACCATGAAAGCTGCTTTCCACAAACCTTACTCAATGACCTGATTGAGCAAGGAGATATCCCTGGCATATTAGGGAACTGTCACGCTTCTGGCACAGAAATTATTGCACGCCTGGGTGAAAATCATATTCAAACAGGAAAGCCTATCGTTTATACCTCAGCAGATAGCGTCTTCCAAATTGCAGCACATGAAAAGTACTTTGGTGTCGATAAGTTGCACCAACTTTGTCAACTTGCAAGAAAATTGGTTGATCCTTACAATATTGGACGCGTCATCGCTCGGCCATTTGTTGGTGATTCAGCTGAAAACTTCAAACGCACGGCCAATCGAAAAGATATTGCAATACCACCACCAGCACCCACCTTATTAGATCAACTAACCAATCAAAATGGTCAAGTCATTGCCATTGGCAAAATTGCAGATATCTTCGCACATCGTGGCATCACTCATACATTAAAAGGAAAAAACAACACAGAGCATGTCAAACAAACTATTGAAGCTATGAATACATATCAACAAGATAAAACTCTCATTTTCACTAATCTTGTTGACTTTGACTCAGAGTACGGCCACCGCAGAGACGTTGCTGGCTACGCGAATGCACTCGAGGAATTTGACACACTACTACCTAACATTTTGGCTGCCCTTGAACCTGATGATCTATTGATTTTATCGGCTGATCATGGCTGTGACCCAACCTGGCCTGGTTCTGACCACACAAGAGAGTACATCCCTGTCTTGTGTTATGGTAAAAACCATCAAGCTAAATCATTAGGAAAGCGAAATACTTTTGCTGATATTGGTCAAAGTATTGCAAGCCACTTAAAGATGAAACCACTTACGCACGGCTCTAGTTTTTTGTATACTTAACGAAGATGAAGATGTCAATTTTTTAGCCAAATGATTTTGAGTAGCATTGGATTTAAAAAATTGAACCATAGTCAATCTATGTCGAAAGTTTTTACATTCAATGATGCCAAAAGCATGAAGCAAAAAAATCGACATCTTCATCTTCGTTGAGTATAGAACACCATGATAAAAAAACCATCCTACCTACTTTTTGGTTTAAGCTTAGTCTGTTGCACTGCTGTGCTTCTTGGGCTATGGCTAGAAACTACACAACACTTATCACCCTGTGTTCTGTGCTTGTTACAACGTTACTGTTTAGTTTTTTTAACAGCAATCTGTTTTATTCACGCATTTCACCACACCAAGAAATGGAGCTATTTCCTTTACTACCCCCTACAGCTACTAAGCTGTAGCTTTGGATTATGGTTTTCAGCTCGACAAATTTATCTTCAACACTTACCAAAAACAGATATGACACAGTGTGCGCCTGGTTTAGAATTCATCTTACACTATATGTCATGGCATCAAGCATTACCTTTACTACTAGGAGGCACCTCCGAGTGCGGAGCCATTGACTGGGCATGGTTAGGCATTCCTCTATCTATATTTAGTCTTGCTCTATTTCTCACCGCAATGATCATAACTATCATCAAACTGCGACTTTCACCTCAACAATGAAGCAAACAAAAATAGCAATTCTTTGCCTGCATAACTTCAATGCAATGAAAAGCAAAACAGGTAATATGCTACTGCGTTATCGCCCTGAAGATGTTGTATGCATCATCAGCGCCAATCAAGCAGGTATGTCCGCTCAATCAGTTTTAGGGTTTGGAGGGGAAATCCCTGTTGTCGCAACCATTCATGATGCATCAGCATACACACCAAATACTGTAGTCATTGGAGATACAGCACCGGGTGGAAAGTTAAGTGATGATGCTCTTAATATCATCAAAGCAGCCATTTCCTATCATTATCATATTATTAACGGCATGCATCAATTTCTAACAGCTATACCGGAACTACAGTCACTAGCAGATCAACACAAAGTCAACCTACTAGATTTACGCCGACCACCTCAAATACACCACTTCCCAACAGCGGCTTGGAAGAACAGAAAAACACCTGTACTTCTAACCGTAGGCACAGACTGTAACACTGGGAAAATGACAACAGCATGGGAATTAACCCAACAGCTACAGCAAAAAGGTTATCGAATAAAATTTGTTGGTACAGGACAAACTGGAATTTTGTTGGGAAATACAGGTGTTGCTGTTGATGCTGTCGTTGCAGATTTTCTTGCAGGAGAAATCGAACACGCCATACAGCTTGTTGATGATGAAAAAACTGACTTAATTATCGTTGAAGGACAAGGTGCACTAACCAATCAATATTACTCTGGCGTATCACTCGGCCTACTCCATGGCTCCATGCCAGATTTTCTAGTCATGACGCATGATCTTAGTCGCACACATGATGTGTCAAATCAACCCATAGGAACACTCAGTGATGCCATCCTCTTACATCAACAACTGATGAAACCTTTCAAGCCAATAAAATTTGTAGGTATTAACTGTATTTCCGCTCAGCTCACCGAATTAACAACACAAAATACTTTAGAAGCTTTACGAAACACTCATCATCTTCCAGTTTCAGACATTGTACGATTTCATGATCAGGCCATAGCAAATGCCATCACACAACAATTAGGACAACCATGCTCACACTAACCGACATTGATTTGCAGTTTGGCCACAAACCAATTTTTAGAAACCTCAACTTAACACTACATAGTGGTCATAAAGTTGCACTTGCGGGAAAGAATGGTAGTGGAAAAACATCTCTTTTATCATTAGTCCTAGGAACAAAACAACCTGATGGTGGAGAGGTTAGCGTCAACAAAGGTCATCGTATTAGCTATTTAGAGCAAGAGGTTGAGGCACTCAATGAAATTGCTATCGACTATGTCCTAGCAGGTGATCAACAACTCACTCAAGTCAACTCAGCCATTGAAGATGCCATCAATAACGAAGAGCATATGAAACTCTCTGACCTCTATCATCAACTAGAAGAAATTGACGGCTACACCGCTAATGCGCGTGCTGCTGAAATCCTCAATGGGCTCGGGTTTAGCCAAGAAGAAATGCAAAAGCCTGTACAGCAATTTTCAGGTGGCTGGCGCATGCGATTGAACTTAGCACGCTGTTTATTTGCACCCACTGAATTTATGTTATTAGATGAACCAACCAACCACTTAGATTTAGAAGCGATTTTCTGGCTACAAAAGTGGTTAAAAAAATTCTCTGGCACTTTATTGTTAGTATCACATGATCGTGAGTTTTTAGATGAAATTGTAACAGGCATTGCATTGCTTGAGCAGCATCAATGCACGATGTTTCAAGGAAATTATTCTTCCTATGAAAAACAACGTGCACAGCAACTTTCCTTGCAGCAAAGTAGTTATGAAAAACAACAAAAGCATGTCACCCACATGATGGATTTTGTCAATCGATTTAAAGCCAAAGCCAGTAAAGCAAAACAAGCACAAAGTCGTCTTAAAGCCATTGAAAAGCTGGAACTCATTGCACCTGCTCATGTGAATTCTGGTTTTGAATTCAACTTCAAACCAGCACCTCCTGTATCCAGCCCAATTCTCACCACAAAAAAAGTGAACGTTTGCTATGGTGAAAAAACAATTTTAAATCAACTTGATTTACCGTTACCTCACGATGCCCGTATTGCACTACTAGGCGCCAATGGTTCTGGGAAGTCAACCTTACTCAAATTACTCGCCAAACAAACAGATCCTCATCAAGGTGTTATTGAATTTAACTCAAAATTAAAAATAGGTTACTTTGCGCAGCATCAATTAGAATATTTAGAGCTTTCTCAGTCTCCATTGTGGCACCTGCAACAATTATGCAAAAAAACCACCATCAACAGCAGTAGTAACCAAGCTAGTGAAGGCAACCTACGCAAATTTCTCGGACAATTCGGCTTTCGTGGTGATGATGCTTTATCATCGATTGAAAAATTCTCGGGGGGAGAAAAATCTCGCTTAGCACTCGCATTAATTGTCTGGCAAGCACCCAACTTATTAATTCTAGATGAGCCAACTAATCATTTAGACATAGAAATGCGTGAAGCACTTGTTTTTGCCCTGCAAGATTATAATGGAGCAATGCTGGTTGTATCACATGATAGACATTTACTACGTGCAGTCGTTGATGAGTTTTACTTATTGCACGAAGGTAACTTCACACCATTTGATGGTGACTTATCTGATTATGAGCAATGGATAACACAGCAGAAACAAGCAGACAAACGATCACAGAAAAAACCCAAAAAAATCAATAAAAGCAACGACAATAAAAATAAATCCAATATAAAACAATTAGAGAAAAAGATTACTCAATACAATACTAAAATCTCTGAACTACAAACACAACTTGAAAATCCAAAGCTTTATATAGATAGCTCTAAAAGTGATGACTATAAAACGCTTGAAAAAAAACTGGCTGAGACTAAAGCATTACTAGAAGCAACTGAAACACAGTGGTTAAAACTTGAAGATGATAGTTGATTTCTCGATCAAATTTGCGGATGGTATTGAGAGGTATCTATGAATGAAATTGAACTGATAAACAGAAAACATACTTTATATTAACCTATTTTCTGATAGACCATGCTTTGATTGATAAGTACTTAAGGCTGAAACTAATAGTTTTATGATACCATTGTATTATTTCCCATCTTATAAGCTAACCACAATTTCCTGGACGCGGCTTTTATTTTTATTGAAGCTAGAGGGTTATAATATGCTCTATGTATGAGTGTTTTAGCTTGATCTTTATTTATATTTTCTCCTAGATAAATTGATGCAAGAAGTACTTCTGCTTTAGGATCGTTAAGTTTTGTAGCTAAGCTTAATAGAGTGATGGCTTTTTTTTTGTCATTTAGTACGCCGTCTCCAGTTAAATACATCCATCCTGCCTGATAACAAGTTGATCCATAAATCTGTTTTGCTATTTTGCTGGTATTGGCTTTTACCGCTAGTAAACAAGATGATTGCAAGAAGTTTAAAGCTTTTATTTTGTTTGGTTTTATCTTGCCTCTTCCAAAATATAGAATGTCTCCTATTAATCCCTTAGCTGTTGCTATATCTAATTTATTTTCAATCAATCCACTGTTTTTTGATATTTTATATAAGTATTGCAATGATTTTTTGTAATTTTTATTTATATAATAGGTTTTGCCAATATATAAGCACGAGCTTGAAATCACATTATTATTCAATTGGATTAGATTTCTATCTTGATAGTTTGGCAGTGAAGAGAGTTCATTATCTGATAATGCTGGCAGTTCAGTAAAGTTTTTTTGACACAATTGTTTATTCAGTACCTGTCGTTCTATGTTGTTTTTGGAATCGTAATTATCGATGCAGGTAGTCATTAATCCATATCTTATTGAAAAATATGAATCTTCTTCACAAGATTGTTTTTTAGATACTAGGCAGTCCCATAAAAATCCATGCTTACATGCTTGTTTAGTGAAGTATAAGAACATTTTTTTAGCATTTATTGCTTTTCCAAACACACCACTATTTCGATAAAAATTACTGGCTATATCGCAGGAGTAAGCATAACCATATTTACACCCTTGCTTTAACAAAGATAATCTTCTTTTATCTTTTTTCTGTATCAGTTAGTGCGCTAGAGTTAGCAAATATAATGGCAATAGATGCACGATAACAGGCTTTGCCATTTTTCTGGTTACATGCTTTAAGATACCATTGATATGCAGTGTTATCATTTCTAGAAATATTAGCAAATTTACTATATTGTATTCCATGATATAGGTTGCCTAATTTCATACATGATGTTGATTTGCCATTACTGCATGCTGTTATTAAAGGGTTTGTAACAATGTATATATTATAAGCAACAACAGCATAAATATAAGAACTCCAGATGCTTGGTATTATTAATAACGTTATTATTAGCCTGACCCATAATGGCTGTTCAATTTTCTTTGAAATAGGCGTGAGTCTGCTATTAAATAACCACCAAAATATTGAGAGGGTGGTCAACGATAATACAAGAAATAATGATGCGCATATAATTGAATATGAATATGCCATGTCATTTTCTCGAAGATGAAAAAATATTTCACATGTAAGATATAATGAACCTATACTTAACAACAGGTATAGTAAATAACTGAAAGATTTTTTATAATTTAATGTTAAGCTGCTATTTTGCATTAGGTTTCTCCATATAATTGCATAAGCTCTATCATCTATTCATTTATTCACTAAGTGCGTTTATAATTAGTTTTCCTGCCTATGAAGATCACTCCATTCATGAGGCACAACCAACCTTAAAATAGTTCAGTGACAACACCTCTGTTAAGTGGCACAGGATGATCGATCTTGAATGCTTTTGGAAATTTTTATCCCACTGCTTAATCGTTAGCTTGAGAGCTGATTTTAAATTGGTATGTGTCAAGGATGTATCGCTCATAAAAATAGAATCTTTATTGATTGATTAGCAGATCATTAAGTGTTTTTGAGACTTTTGGTTTCACTACCTTATGAGCTGGCTTAGCAGCAATAGTAATAGGTTCACCTGTGGCAGGATTATGCCCTTGACGCTCTTGAGTTGCTGGTTTCTCATGAATTTTAAATTTAGCAATGTTGGGGAGATTAAAGGTAATCCCTGAGCCAATATGTTGATGAATCAATCCTGTCAGTTCACTGAGCATCATACCAGCAGTTTTCTTGGATACATCGCACGTACCAGCAATATGGTTGATGATATTGTCAGTGGTGTAAGTTTGATTAATTTTCATTGAATTACCCTAGAATAAGTTAATTTTTAACCATGCTGATATCAAACTGGTTGGAGATGGGTGAATTAGGATGGTTGGCTACTAAAACACTGACTTTTATTGTATGAATGCCTAAAGGAACATTGATACTGCCATTGTAGTTAATGATCAAATCATTAGTGTTAGAGAGATCGTGAGCGCGACTGACAAAGTAAAATCCTGTTGAGGCATGAAAATCATTGCGTTTCAGGAGAATTTTTTGATCTAAAGTAACAGCAAGTTGTGTGATTTTAGCATGTGTAATACCTGCATTTTTAAGCATTTGAGCGACAGAAAATTCAACCCAGTTTGGAGATCCTTGGTAAAATTGTTTAATTGGCATCTGATTGTTGGCAAGTGCTACATTGACAAACAAACTAACAGCACATAAGATAGCAGTGACGTAACGCTTACAGTGATGTTTCATGATGATTCCTGTCTAATAAAATAAGATGGTCATATTATAGAGCATTGAGCTAGATGATAAAGGAGAAAAACTTGCTGGGTATAGTGATATTTTTTGTACAACTCTAAACAATCTCACAACTTTTAACACTTTCAATTTGATACAAATGCTCTTTGCCATGTGTTTCACAGATTGCTTTTAATCGCTGATACGCCGCTCCTTCATATCGAAACTTAACCATTCGAATTGGCTGTGCCACGCAGTGTATTTCATTGCCATCGAGCTTTACATAGGTAATCTTAACTTTCTTTTGTATTTCAGTTGCTTCCTTGAGTAACTCAAGATGGCCAGAAGCTTCGCGTGATAAAATGATCGACTGGCTTGACTGATATGCCTTTAAAAAACGGCCAACTGCTTGGTCGGTTCTAATATGATGTCGTTTAATGGGTGTTTTTAGCACCATCCCTGAAAAAGTAGTGCATCGACTCAACGCTACATACATTTGTTCTGCTGCAAAGGTGCCTTTGTCAACATCTAGCATAACACGATCAAAGGTTTTTCCTTGGCTTTTAAGACAATTGACTTTATGCTCAGTGAAAAACGAGATAAAGAAGCAGTACTAAAGTTCTTCAAAAAAGCGATCGATGCACATGGAAGTCCTGAGACAGTGAACATTGATAAGAGTGGTTCCAACACCTCAGCACTGAATCATATCAATGCACTATATTGGGTTTCTGGCTTATGGGTGCTAGTGATTAATATTAGGCAGAATAAGTATCTCAATAATATTGTAGAGCAAGACCACCGAGGAATTAAGCGAGTTTTGAAAACTTCCACTTGGGGGTACGACCTCATACGCGGAATAATAGGACATAGTGACGTTAAAACATGCTTGTATCCCTTTCCTGCTCTGTGATCTGAGAAGGTGGATTTAATAGGGAGTTATTTAAGGTGTCCCAAAAACAATAATTTGGTTAGTTTAGATACACTTGTGTTTTGGCACTAGTTTTAGAACATGATATAGTCGGTATCTGTCGTCATTTATGAGTATTTATACTTCATTCCAAAAACTAATGTTTTTGGGACAATTTGACCATCATCGCATCAAATTTAAAGAGAATCTTCGATAAACCTTATCCAGTATGGGATAGGTCGCTATAAAATTTGCACTATATCCTAAAAAAACGCGTATGAGGTCGTACCCCCAACCAGTGATGATAGAGCTCAAAGCATATTTTGATGAACAAGCAAAATTATTTGAGCCCAATAGCGTTCCTGCCGCCGCGATTAATTATTCACTCAAACGCTGGACAGAATTGACTCAGTTTTTACGTCATGTCGATACGCCACTGGATAACAATATCACTGAGCGCGCATTGAAGCTCATCATCCAATCTCGCAAGTCATCGATGTTTTACAAAACATTACGTAGCGCTGAAATTGCAGGATATATTCAAACTGCACTTTATACCGCAGCGCAAAATGACATCAATCCACGTGATTATATGCTTGCCGTATTGCTGAATAAATCATTGGTTATGCAATCTCCAGAAAAATGGCTGCCATGGAATTATCATTTGGAACTCGCATTGTTGGAAGAGGGTAAAGCTCGCCATGCCGATGCAAGCTTGACTGCTTGCCCCTGATGCAGCAGCACCATTAAATCTATTGCGCAAATTTTGTCATTAGCAGAGCGAGGCCACTGACGCAGTTTTCCGCTGGAAAATCGTTTTTGCATCAGCCAAAATCCTGTGCCGTCATAACTCAGTAACTTAATGCTGATGCCACTTTTGTTGCGAAATGCAAAGATTGTACCGCTGTATGGGTCAAGGGCGATTAGACTACGACACAACCCTACTAATCCATCGATTCCTTTGCGGAAGTCGATCGGTTCTATGTGAATATGTAACTGGTTCTGGGTGGTGATCTGAATCATCTCAAGCCTCTGACGATTGATGATAAAGCAACATCTAATTTAGATTGGTTTATCTTGATGGCCAGCTTTCCATGCTGACAAAGCACCTCAATCTCACAGGGCTGCTCCGCTTCAGAAGTCTGAGGTAGCGACACAGAAATGAACTCAGATTGTGGTTGCTCAATGCACTGTTCTGAGTTTTGCTGGCTTAAGCTGCTAGCCTGTGATGCAATATTTTCTAAAAACCAAGTGCCGTTTAGGTTGAGCTTGCTGCAAATCTCACTTTTTTTATATCGAGTGCATAATGTGGCTGTGAGTTGTTTCAATTTAGACGGCACTTTTTCTGATCGTGCTTGCTTATTTTGCCGCCACTGCTCATATAATGCAGCAACTGACTCTAGACTGATATTGTTAACCATATGTGGCATCTAATTTTGATAATCGTGATGTAAATGCTATTGGTTTATTTGTGAGTTGTCACACAGGCTTGCCGAGAGGACACGATAAATTAGTGTGGCCACGAGCTTTTGAAATGTCTAATCCAGATAATAACCACTGGAGTTTGCACTCGTCTAACTGATATGTCTCTCCTTCAAATGCTGGTATTTTAAAACGAGATTTTTCCAGTCTCTTGTAATACAGCACAAACCCATTTCTATCCCAGTATAATATCTTCACTTTGTCTTTGAGCTTATTGAAAAACAAATATAGACAGCCATCCATCGGTGATTTCTCTAGCTCAACAGAAACCAGTACGCTGAGGCTGTCGATGGATTTTCTCATGTCTACAGCTTGTGTCGCCATAAAAACTTTGTGATTACTCAGCAGCATGAGCTGGCATACTGATAGTGATTTGATATGGCAAGTGAATCTCAATGCGATTACTCTGCTCTGTGGTTATATGGCCAAGCTTGGACTTTGCTTCATCAGATTCACTATCTAACTGCGTTTTCTTGATATCAATAGGTACAAATGATGGCTCTGTATTCATTTCAGCATAACGGTCATTTGGCCAATAGCTTTTAGATAATCCAGTTTTGATCAATTTGCTTCTCCATTGGGTAAACTGACCGTATGATATTGATCGTTTCCAGCAGTATGTTTTTTGATCTTCCCCTGATTGCTCCCAGTCTGCTGAGATTTTTTGTATTTCATCTAATGATTTGACCATTCTCTATTCCCTCTGTACTTTCATAGGGATTATATTAGCACTGGATTTTGCTCATCATAGATGTACTTCATGGATCGCTTACTTTCAATCAGTGGCAAACATGGGGTGATATTTTACAGCAACATAAAATAAGCCCTCATATAACAACATGATATACAACACAAATAAAACATCAGTTCGCTTCTGCGTACAGAGTGCGAACTCTATCTTTGACCATCTTCAATATCACCTCTAGACAACCTTCCTCCTTGAGCCTGATGTCTTCTTGGATCACCAAATCCACCCTGCCTCATTGCTGACATATCTCTTGGCATGCCCATTGGTGCTCCAGCAAAGCCAATAGGTAACGCCGCCTGATGTGCGACTCCTGGAACCATTCCATTTTGATAACCTATTCCACCTTGCATCATTGCTGGCATGCCTATTGGTGCTCCAGCAAAGCCAATAGGTAACGCCGCCTGATGTGCGACTCCTGAAACTGCTCCATTTGGTTGTAATAGTCTGCTACCTGTTGGACTATCAGTGCCATTATCACCTCCATGAGATCCTTGACCACCTAAAGATGGCGGCGTAACTGCGACCGCTCTTCCTCCTCCTGTTCTCCTTACTGTTACACTATCTTCAGGATGTACAACAACATCTTCCTCCATGCGACCTTCGTTACCTTGTATGCATAGTCTTCTATACAAATTACTAGCATCAGGCTGCGCATGAAAATTCCTAACAAATTCTCTGAAATTCGTTTTCTTATCGCGTCTCCCTCTTAACTCAGATATTTTACTACTTAAGATAGATTTAGCTTTTACAGACTTTGTTTTTGACTCTTGAGTGATCAATACATCAGTCCAATTTACATTGAAGTATTTTAAATACTCTTGAAGCAAGTCAGTTCCTATATAATTACCAAATGTTCCAATCATTGCAGATAGTATTAGTTGTACTTCTTTCTTACTAATTTGCATATATATAGGGTAATTAGGAATACTAGTTCTCGTATGATTCTCTTGCAAAAAGTTGCAAAAACAAACAGGAGAGCCTCCTAAATAAAGCTTCAGTTCTTTTGGGATTTTTGAGAATAACTCGTTACCCATAGCTTTCGATATTTTCCCAGACAACGCGGCTCGGAAATTCGATGACAGCCAATCCAACCCTTCTTTTTGCTCTTCTGTGTATCCTCCTGCTCCTAATGCAAGATTCAAATGCCTTCCACAATAATATCCCTTGAATTGCTCTGAGCTACCCCAGATCCCTTCTATGACTTGCTTATTATGAGATGACAACGCGGCTCGGAAATTCGATGACAACTCTAATAACTGCTCTTCACTCGGATTATCTCCATATCTTACTCCGTAAAAATAAGGCAATACATTAGAATTGTATTTTTGAATGAACTTTACTACTATCTTGATCGATGAGATATTACCTGATAATAATACATCTCTTAAGTTATCCGACACCTTTTCAATATTTAATTGGTGACTATTTCTTCCTTCTCCTATACTCAGCCCGCAAAAATATTTTTTAAAATCAGGTAAACTATTCAAAATACAGTATTGAATGGCTGGTAGTACTTTTAGATTGTATAATAATTTTAAATTATTAAGTCTCTCTGGATAGCTTGCACCTGAATAAAAATGTTTTTGCTCTTGTTCATTTGCCTTCTTCCAGATAATAGATGCTAATGATTTCCTGCAAAAGTAGGGTTTTTCGATTAACCCTTGTAACTGGTTTAATAATGAAGTCAATAAAATAAAAGGGATGTCTGCGAGCTAACAATTAAATATTAAAAATGATCTTTTTGTTCTTTTATATATAATCACGTTATTTATACCCAACTCCCCTCCCTCCAAGTGCATAAATGGACACAAATTATAATGGAATTCCACAAAATTTGCCATCATAATAAATGTAAAAATAAAGTATACTCTATCTTGACACCAACCTACCCCGCTATTTGCGTAAGCGTCATTTCGCCTTCCAACAGTTCTAAAACCACTTTGGTTTTGAACTCTGCTGTGTAGCTTTTTGCTATCAAATCTATTGCTTGTTCTATTGCTATTTGTTGTGTCGATTTTACCATTGTAAATTCCTCTTTTTTCCTTTCAGTTTAATTAGAATTTACACAGTTGTCTGGAAAGAGCCTTTTTTAAGATTGAAGTTGTTCCCAACGTACATAAAGTTGCTCAACTTGATTCTCTAAATCAGCCAAAATCACTGCATGCTCTTTTGCTTTTTCAGGATGGTTTTGATAAATCGCTGGATCAGCCAGTTGTGATTGCTTTTCTTTCATCTGCTGCTCTAAACGTTCAATTTTATTCGGTAATTTATCCAACTCTTGTTGTTCTTTATAACTTAATTTAACCACCTTAACTTTCGTAGTGATTTGAATATCTTCTATTTTATCCGTTGTTTTAGCTTTTACTGTAGGCGTTTTATTTTGTTTTTGCATACGCTCCCAGTCTTCATAACCACCTAAACAATTACTAATTCCTCCGCCTTCTTCTATCACCAATAAGCTGGTAACCACTTGATCTAAAAAATCTCGATCATGACTGACCAATAGTAAAGTACCTTTATATTGCAACAAATAATCTGCTAGTAAATCAAGTGTTTCGATATCTAAGTCATTAGTCGGTTCATCCATTACCAGTAAATTAGCAGGTTGTAATAATAATTTTGCTAATAATAACCGACTTTTTTCACCCCCTGATAAGGCTTTTACTGGTTGACGAATTCTCTCTGGTGTAAATAAAAAATCTTGCAAATAGGATATCACATGCTTCTTTTTACCATTAATTTCAACTTCACTCGCACCACCTGCTAAATTATCTTGTACAGAGTCTTCAAGGTTCAATGTGTCTTTTAATTGATCAAAATAAGCTACTTCTAAATTAGTGCCGTGCTTTACGATACCACTTGTCGGAGCCAATTGTTTGAGTAGTAATTTCAGCAACGTTGTTTTCCCTGAGCCATTTTTTCCCACCAAACCAATGCGATCTCCTCGCAAAATAAGCGTATCAAATGGCTGTAGTATTTGCCTATCGCCATAAGAAACACTCCCGCTTTCAACTTCAATCACAACATGACCCGATTTTTTACGCTCTTGTTGCGAAAATTGTGCCGTCCCCATTTGTTTGCGATATTGCGCTTGCTGTTTTCTCATCGCTTTTAAATCACGCACACGCCCTTCATTACGTGTACGTCGTGCTTTAATACCCTGCCTAATCCATACCTCTTCTGCAGCTAACTTCTTTTTAAAACGTTGTTGCTCATTTTCTTCAGCAAGTAATAATGCATCTCTTTGTTGCAAGTAACGTTGATATGATCCAGAAAATAATGTCAATTTTCCTCGATCTAGTTCTAAAATATCTGTTGCTAAACGTTGTAGAAATCGACGATCATGAGTGATAAATAAAATGGAACCATTGAACTTTAATAAGCTATCTTCAAGCCACTCAATATTTTCAATATCCAAATGATTGGTTGGCTCATCTAATAGCAGTAAATCAGGTTTGATTACTAAGCTTTTAGCGAGTAATACCCGTCGTTTTAATCCTCCAGAAAGACTTGAAAACTCATCATCGCCATTCAGTTTTAGTTGACTTAAAACTGTTTCAACTTGAGTTTGAACTTGCCATCCATCTTGTTGATCAATTTGACCTTGTAGTTTAGCCAATTGAGCTAGTTGCTCATCACCTTCAATATTCTCAAGTAGGTTTTGATATTGAATTAATTTCTCAGCAATATTGCCTAGTCCACTGGCAACAATTGAAAACACACTACCCGTAATACTTGCGTCAACCGTTTGTGATAAATCAGCAATTTTTAAGTGCTGCATTTTTTCTATTTTTCCAGCATCCAGTTGATGTTGTCCTAGAATGACTTTGAATAATGTCGATTTACCAACACCATTACGTCCAAGCAATCCAATTCTCTGTCGCTTTTGAATAGTTAAGTTGACTTGATCTAGCAAAGGATGCCCTGCAAATTGTAAAGTCACATCCTGTAGTTTTAATAATGCCATAATATTTGATATTCTTAATCAACTTAGTGTCGTCATTCCGCGTGGAATGACGAGTAAGTAGTTATGTTATATTTTTACTTTTCTATTTTCCAATACAAAAACTAGAAAAAATCTTTCCTAGCAAATCATCATTGGTGAATTCACCAGTTATTTCATTCAAACAATGCTGTACTTGTGTCAAATCAGCTGCCAATAGTTCTCCAGCTTGATGCTGTGTTAATTGAATCAACCCAGTCATCAAATAAGATTGAGCACGTTTAATTGAATCTAAATGACGCCTTCTCGCAATAAACCCACTCTGCTCACTTGAGGTGATAAAACCTGCTTTTTCTTTTAAATGCTGTTTAAGTTCATCTAACCCTTGGTGATTTTTAACGCTTAAAAATAGAGTTTCTTGATGATTGTTTTTCATTGCTTGATTTGTCATCAGATCAGTTTTATTAATCACCAAAGTACAAGGTTGTGTTAGGGTAATATCTGGAAATAAGGTTTCTAAATAAGTCTGTTTGTCACATTGATTTAGACTTTGAGTTCCATCTACTAATAAGAGTATATAATCTGCTTTTTGACAAGCTTCTGTGGCTCGTTTTACGCCCTCTTGTTCAATCGGATCTGTGGTTTGTCGAATACCTGCCGTATCAATGATATGTAAAGGTAATCCATCTAATTGAATATAAGCATTTAAACTATCTCTTGTTGTCCCTGGTATATCAGTCACAATAGCTGAGTTCTCACCAGTCAAAGCATTCAATAAACTTGATTTTCCTGCATTAGGTTGCCCAGCCAATACAACCGTAAAGCCTTCTTTTAATAAAGTGCCTTGTTGTGTTTTCTTTAATAGCTTATCGACCTTTTTAATGATGTCAGTGAGTTTTGTTTTTACCTGTCCATCAGCTAAAAAGTCAATTTCTTCTTCAGGAAAGTCTATGGCCGATTCAACATACATGCGTAAATAAATAACATCTTCAAGCAGTTGGTTAATTTGTGCAGAAAACTCACCTTTTAAAGATTTAAGTGCTGACTGCATTGCTTGTTTTGACCCTGACTCTATTAAATCAGCGATTGCTTCAGCTTGGGTCAAATCAATCTTATCATTCAAAAAAGCACGTTGTGAAAACTCACCTGGGTTAGCCAAACGAGCACCTAAGTGAAGCACTTCACTTAACATGGTATCTAAGACGACAGGACCACCATGCCCTTGTATCTCAAGAACATCTTCACCAGTAAAGGAATTAGGGTTAGGGAAAAATAATGCGACGCCTTCATCTATTAAATTTTCATGGTGATCTTTAAATGTCGTGAATATAGCTTGTCGAGGAGGTAAAACCTTGCCTGTCAATCTTTGAGCAATCGTTGCTACCTTACTTCCAGAAACTCTAACAATACCAATGCCACCAATACCTGGTGCAGTTGCTATCGCTGCTATCGTATCCATTTATTTATCTGTTTTTTTTTGCTTTGAATTTTTACTTTTTTTAAGCTCAAACTGACGCATAATATACCACTGCTGAGTGACAGAAAGTATGTTATTGGTTAGCCAGTAAAGTACAAGTCCTGCTGGAAAGTTTAAAAAGAAAACCGTAAAGATAACTGGCATTAACATCATCATCTTAGCCTGTGTTGGATCAGGCGGTGATGGTGTCAGTTTTTGCTGTAAAAACATAGTAAAACCCATTAATAATGGCAATACATAAAATGGATCTTTTGCAGACAAATCATGTATCCAAAACATAAAAGGAGCTTGTCTTAGTTGTACACTTTCTAAAAGAACCCAGTAAAGCGCAATAAAAACTGGAATCTGTACAAGCATTGGCAAACAGCCACCAACAGGATTTACTTTCTCTTCCTTATAAAGTTGCATGGTCGCCTGTCCCATTTTCTGACGATCATCACCAAAACGTGCTTTTAAAGCTTCTAATCTAGGCTGTAATTCCCGCATTCGTGCCATTGATGCATAGCTTTTTTCTGACAATTTATAAAAAATAGCTTTGATTAACAACGTGACTAAAACAATAGACCATCCCCAGTTACCTAATAAGTGATGTAACCAATTCATCACTTTAAAAATGATATCAGAAATAAACCATAACCATCCATAATCAATAGTTAAATCAAGACCATGTGCTAACTGGTGAAGGTTTTTTGCAATTTCAGGTCCTACATATAATTGAGCACTCGTTTCTGCTTTTTGATGAGGTTTCACAATCAATTGAGGTGCTAAAAAACCAAGGGTATAACGCCCATCATTCACATGACTATAATAGTGATTATTTTGTTGCTGATTGGCTACCCAACTACTTAAAAAGTAACGCTGTTGCATTGCAACCCAGCCACCTTTAATCAATGAGTCTAAATTTGATGCTTTCATCGATTTAAACTCAAGTTTAGTATAGGGTTTATCAGGTGCTGAGTAAGCAGCACCTACGTAGTTATGCATTGCTAATAAACCATGTCCAGACTCTTTGGGCTGTTGTTGTAGCTGGGCATAAAAACGCCCTTTCCATAAATGACGTCCTTGATTATTCACAATATACTTAACACCAATAGTATAACTATCAGGTTTGAATATATACTCTTTGGTCACCATTAACCCTTGTTTATTCTTCCATGTTAAAGGAACAATCAACTGCTTATCATTATCTTTTAATTGATAATGAAGTTGCTTAGCACGATAAACAACTTGCCCTTGATTTGTATCAGGCCCTTGATGACCAGTTAAACCACTTTGAGCAACATACCAATTTTGATTGGTGTTGTTTAGTAATGTTACAGGTGATTTATCTTTCAAACTAACGGCATACTGAGGTAATTTAGCCTGTACTAAGTTACCGCCATGTGTACTAATAACAACCGATAATTTAGGTGTTGTTACCTGAATGGTTGGATAATTTGATACTACTTTTGGCGATATCGTTTTTTTGTTTTGACTTAATAAGGTTGCCGTATTCTGAGGAACAACTGATGTAGTTGAGGACTTAGCCATGCTATTAACAGCTGTTGGTATTGATTTATTTTGAGTTAATTGGTTTGTTGACGTAACCGCTTGCTGTTTTTTAGCAAACTGATAGTTAGATTGATCTTTTGTCCATGCTTGTAAGAGTAATACACCTAAAATAATAAGTGCTACATAAAGTGCCGATTTTTTAATATCCATCGTTAAAGGTCATCTCTTTTTAGGGTTAGTATCAGGTATATACCCAAACCACTTGAAGATGCCGGACTTTAACGGCATGAGTTCGACAGAATGCAAATCTAAAATCTCTCGCAATAGCAATACTATTACTCCATCTTTTAAATCTGATTCTGCTCGAACTCATTATGTTAAATCCTCAGCGTCTTCAAGTGGTTTGGGTACAGGATCAAAGCCACCTTCAATCAAAGGCTGGCATTTTAATAAACGAATACTACCAAAAAATATCCCTTTTAGTAGTCCATGTTTGATGAGTGATTGTTTCATATATTCTGAACAACTTGGATAAAATCGACAATGCTGCCCTAATACTGGGCTAAGAAAACGTTGATACCCTGTAATTAACTGAATGAAAATTGTTCGCATAGTTGGCTAAAACACTGTTGTATATTTTGCTGTAAACATGATTGATTTAAGGTCAACGCATAAGGATAAACTACAATAACACAATCAATCGCATCATTAAATGTAAGTTGTTTTGTTATAGTCAAACGAAAACATTCTTTAACAACTCGTTTTATCCTATTTCTATCAACCGCTCTTTTAGCCGTTTTTTTTGAAACAACAACACCTAATCTACAAAGCTTATTTTGAATGCCATCAGAAAAATCAGTTTTATTCTTCTGATTAATATAACAAGTAAACCCTGAAAATTTACGTTTACGCTGACAAGAAAAAACCGAGCTAAAATCACTCGGTTTTTTAATTCGTTGTTCTTTAGTAAAAGAAAAAAGCTTCACCTTACGCAGCGAGTTTTTTACGCCCTTTTTGACGACGACGGTTTAAAACTAAACGCCCACCAACCGTTGCCATCCTAGCTCTAAAACCATGTGTTCTTTTGCGTTTAATAACACTTGGTTGAAATGTTCTTTTCATAATTTAATATCCAAATAAATCGATCTCAAATAAAGTAGTTGTTAACAAGAGATCAGTTAGTCAGAGGATCATATGTATTCAGGTTGATATTGTCAAATGATTTAATGCATCTTAAGTTTATGTAGTACACTTGGGGAATCATTTAATCGCTTATAAAATAAGAGTTGTTTATTATTATTATTAAGCACTTCTTTTATTACGAAAAATAGACAGTTAGTTTTTATTTTTCATCAGGTTAAAATGATTATATATTGTGAATAACTTCTTGATTGTCATGGAATTATTATTGATAAGTTGTGTAGCTTGGGTGTTTTTTTTGTATTACTTCATTTTATGAGTGTTTAATATATCTTTTTTCAGAGTTTATCCACAAGCGTTATGACTGATCAAATATTGAGTGAAATGATATAAATTTTTGTATATAGGTACGTTTTCAAGTGAATTTTTTTCATCAGCAATTGTTTTTAAACCTTTACCTGTTTCTACTAATGCAACTTGGCATTCTGCAGCAATTCCCGCTTGTATATCTCTTATAGCATCACCAATCATCCATGTATCGTTTTTATCAGCATTAAACTGTGTGATCGCTTTTTTGAGCATGCCTGCTTTTGGTTTTCGACAACTGCATTCGTATTTTTGGCATTCTTGCTTTTGGCGTTTATCTGTTAAGTTTTGGCCTTTTGCATTTTGAACATTAGGGAGATGGGTACAGACATAAATCGCATCAAGTTTAACATCATATACAGTAGCTAATTGCTCTGCTAAATAGTTATGTATATTATCGAGAGTTCTTGAACTGAATAACCCTCTTGCAACACCTGATTGATTGGTTGCAATGACAACTTTATACCCGTTTTTTTTTAGTAATGATATAGCCTCTAGACTGCCATCTATTAGCTTAAATTCATCAAGAGACTTGATGTAGTTAGGACTATCGTGGTTAATAACACCATCTCTATCTAAAATAATCAGTTTGTTACTCATATTGAGTTATCTACCCACCACCATTCAAGAAACCGAAATTTTAACGGCATGAATTTTGCAAAATTGCCGATGAATAATATGTAGGGTAAAAACTTTCGCAATAGCTTGCTATTACTCGATTTTTTAGATCTAATTTTACTAAAATTCATTTGTTAAAATACTGGTATATTGAAAGGCGATGGCTATATTGGATAGATTTTTATGCTAGCACTTTTCTTCATATTGATAAGCCAAGTTGAAATTGCTTTAGTAGCTCGTTGTTGATAAATCGAATTTTTGGCAGCTAATACTTGATTTTTGGAGGCCTGATTTTTACCGATTAACTGTAAGATATGATAACCATTAGGTGCTTTGATAGGATGGGTAAACTGATCAAGTGGTAAATTTTGTATCGGTTTAACAAACAAAGAAGGGATCAAGTTGATTTTTCTCCATCCTAGGTCAACCACTGTTATCTTGATACGATTATTTTTTTTGATGTTTTGAATAGTATTCCCTGCTTTGAGTAATTGTAGCAGTTGTTTAGCAGACTTTTCGTTGACAACTTTAATATCAAGCAGGTGATATTGTATATTTGATGCAAGTTGCTTATCGATAGAGGTTTGATCAGAGTCATTGATTGATTGGTTGATAATTTGTTGTTGTACGGATTGGATTAATAGTTGATGTGCAATGTTTTGCTGGTAATGTTGATAGTTTGTTGAAGAACGATGATGATTTATTTTTTGTTGTAGTTGTTGCAGCGTTAAGTTGTTTCGTTTTGCAATTTGAGAGACTGTTTGGTTTATTTTTTGTTGACTAATGGTTAGCCCCATTCTTTTGGCTGCAATGATAAATAACTTTTGATTAATGAGCTGTGTCAATAGTTTCTTTTTAAGTATTTGATCAGAGGGTAATGTTTGATGTTGGTGTTGAGCTGCTTTCTTAATATTACTTATCGCATTATTTAAAGCTGTTTGTGTAATAATTTCATTATTAACCGTAGCAATAATTTGGTTAATAAGTATTGGTTTTGCCTGTGTTTGTAACGCAATGAATACCAAAGCAATAAAACAGGCAATGAAAGAGGAGATTTTTTTTAGCATGATGATATTTACCTTACTTTGATTGTATACCCATTACCATTGAAGACGCCGAATTTTAACTTCATGAATTTTGCAAAATTGCCTATGAATAATATATGGGGTAAAAACTTTCGCAATATCCTGCTATTACTCGATTTTTTAAATTTAATTTCACTAAAATTCATTTTGTTAAAACTCCGGCGTCTTGAAAGGCGATGGGTATAGTATTATATTTTTTAAGTATTACACAGGAATGCATTATAATTTAAAAGGATCTCTATAACCACTGATATCACTACTGATTAAGCTACTTGGATCGCCACTGTTGATGTTGGTAAGTCCTTTTAACTGCAGTTGTAGGTAAATGGTTTTATTATACTTGATACCATTATTGAGCGAATTTTTGTAAAAGTTACCTTGAGAAAATCTAACTGCCCAGCAGCAACTGTCATACTGTAAACCATAGAAATATCCTACTCTGTAGTGGTCAGCGACATTATACTGCCAGTAGCCAAGCAATTGCCATTTCGGTGTTAATTTCCATGCTGTACTCAATTTTTCAATACGATAGTCATTGACAGCATCATATTGATAGCCTGCATTAATAAGGTGGTTAGTATCAAGTTGATAGCTACCTGTTACATTGGCAGCGGTGGTTTCTTTTTTGTAAGTATCCCAAGACCAGTTTGCATTACCAGTGAAATGATTATCAAAGGTATAGTCAAGTTGACCAATCATCGGAGATAAACGTTGTTGGCTGTAAGTCATCGTTGGACATTGGTCACCCAGACAAGTGGTGGGTGTTTTGATGTAATAAATTTGTCCAATACTTGCTGATAACTTTTGTGCACCTGTTTGATTATTCAATAACCTTGAGGTTAAGGCGTAGCTTATTTGGTTAGCATCACTGATACGATCCGTACCAATAAAACGGTTATTTCTAAATAATTGATAAAAAGTTGATGGAGCAATAATTGTATCAAAATCAGGAATATCATTTTGATCTCGTTTGGGAGCATATAGGTAATACAGCCTAGGCTCTAAGGTTTGTTTATAGTGACTACTAAACAAAGAAAATTGGCGCTGTAGATATAAACCACTATCAATATCAACAATAGGCATGACACGATTAATTTGATTTTCTTTTTTGTCATCGATTGTATTATTTTCTAGGTTGTAACTTGTCATATCCAAGGTGATTTTTGGGATGGTATAATAAGCTGAATGGTAAATGGGTAAGCTAATACTGGGGTTAATATGAACTCTATCTCCAACCGGATATTTTTGATTGGTCAAGAAATTATTAAGGTGGGTAAAATGGACAAAATTTAATCCAGATTGGTAATCAAGCCCATATTTTTGATTTGGATAGTCAGTGCCGACGTCAATCTGTGGAAGACGCTGATATTGATTTTGTGTATCTTGGCCAATTTGGTGTAGTGTTTGGTAAGCTTGAACTAAAACAGAACTATGCCAATGCTCACTATCATAGTGAACACTTGCATTATTTAATAATTGATTTTGTAGCCCACCAAAAGGTGTGTTATTAAAGTCTGATAAAAAGTAGTCATCACTAACCCAGTTTAAATTAACATCACTACTGATATGTTGATTGTAATTACCTTGGTTTTGTACAGCTAGACTCATTCTGTT
>CBDBBL010000014.1:0-54450 GCA_965203125.1 Gammaproteobacteria bacterium
CAAACAAGGACTCTCACCGAATCAGCAACAAGCACAAGATTTCATTAACAAAGGTAAGTTGGATAAGAACAGTGCAGATGCAAAAGCACAAACCAACAAGAACTTGGTTGGACCTCATGTTCAGATCAACCAAAAAGATCCTGAAATACAAAACTCCAAGTTTATTCAAGAGCACAGTTACAATATTGCTAATGGCATCAATGGTAATGGCATTGATTGCTCTCATCCGCACGATTACGACATCAAATGGGTTAACAAAACATGTCAAAGCGCACAACAGCGTAATATTTTATGCGATATTATTAAAAATCTACAGTTAAAAACCACGAAGACTTATGAGGAAAAGGATTTCAGTGGATCGACAACACAAACACCAAGTGGTGGAGTGAACGACAGCTATCTGACGATATTGAAAACAGGAAAAATCACACAGCTTGCATTAAGTTTTAGTGCCAATGGCAACAATATTATTAGTTGCTTTACACGTTATCGATTGTATATGGATGGACAGTTGTTGGGTACTTATCATGGGCATTGTGGTGGTGGTGATTCAGGGATGCACTACAGCAAAAGCTTTCCTCAAGGGATGTCCGTTAAGCAAGGGCAAAAAATACATTTTACTTTTCAGTCGGCCAACGGTCATTGGAATTCTGTACCACACTTTGCTTCACATACTTATCAATATCACGAAACAAACATCGAAAAAGATGTGATTACACCCATCGTAGTGACTCATAACAGTTGTGATGATTTAGACCTCAAAAGCAATGGGTGTACGCTTAGTAGCACGAAAGTTATTCAAGGGGCAGGAACAAGGAGCTATCACGGATATTCAATCACTGAACCTTGGTGGGAAAAACAACAAAACTATGTGTGTGGGAAATCTAACTACAGTGATTGTCAGCCACTAATAAAGGAAGGCTGCCAAGAAATTAGTTCAAAATGCTCAGATGCTAAGTGTTTGATTACCGACAATACCTATTCATGCCCCATTAAGCACTACAAAACACCCAGCTATATTTGTGGTAACCAACAGTATTTTTGTTCTGATGGAAAATGCGGACCTGTCGATAAGCACAAAACTAACATGCAAGATTTTAATCAAGCGGTATCGGGAATGGCCGCAGTGTCAGGTGCTGGACAGGATGTGGTTAATACACAGGATAAAGATGGCAATGTGGTGATTTTTGGTGGAAACAGTGCCATGTGTAAAGAAGGGGATTTTCACAGTGGTGATCGGGATTGCTGCAATATGCACACTTGGTTTGCTAGTTGTAGTAGTGAAGCGAAAAAACTTCATCAAGCTTATAACGAACAGCGAGCGGTTTATGTTGGTGAAAAATGTATACATCACATCAAATTTGTTGGCTGCGTCAGAAAAGCCAAAGTGTATTGCATGTTTGGTGGAAAATTAGCAACCGATGTTCAAGTGCAAGGTCGACAAGGACAGCTTGGTATAGGGTTTGGAGGTGCAGACAATCCCAACTGTCGAGGACTGCAGCCTGATGAATTACAGCGTATTAAACTCGGCAAAATTGATTTTAGTAACTACTACAACGACATGGACAAAAAAATGGATGATTCAATCAAAGGGAAAAAGGATCAAGCACTGTCAGATCGTATTAAAAATGATGTGAAAAAACGACAAGAAAAAAATGGGTAACCATGATGATGAATGTTAATAACAGGATAAAAAACAAATCAGCCAACAAAAGATGCCAATCTTGGGTGCTATCTTTATGCGTTGGATTGCTTGTATTAATCGGTAACAGTCTATCGAGTGAACTAAAAGCTGCAGCGTATAACAACAATACCAGCCATAGTTGGCATTGGTATCATGACAAAGCGCTTAAAAAGAAAACGAAAAAACAAAAACGCTCAGAACGCTTAGTCCCATTTGATCACTTAAGCGCACATCAACAAGTACAAATCCTGCATTACTACACGATTAATGCAGTGAATGAAGCAACACTTTATCCAAGCCAAGCACACCAAATGAACTATGTGAAATGGCAAAACTTTTGGACAAGTCATGCCTCATCATTCACCCAACAATGGCAAGAACTTAATTTAATGCACCCAGAATTAAATTATGCGGCAAGGTTCTCAACTATGAATGCAGCAGCAGGGTTGTATAGTCGTGAGCATAACCAAAAAGAAGACACGGCCATTAATCAGCTTTCTAAGCAATACGGATTGATTTTCTTCTACAAAAAAGATGTGGGTTTTTCAGCACAAATGGCAAAACTGGTTAGTAACTTTGCAAAGCGTTATGGCTTTGCACTGATTCCAGTGTCTATCGATGGTGCAATGTCACCATTCTTGCCCAATACAAAACTTGATCATGGGCAAGCTCACACCATGCATGCGAAGATTTTTCCATCATTGTATTTGGTCAATCCAGCGACAGGACAATACAAGCCCGTATTCTACAAATACACCGCATTGGATCAGTTGCGTCAAAACTTACTCAACATTGCCACAAACTGGAAGAGGGACTGGTAATGAAGCATACACACCATAAAACAAATACAACAAGGAGAAGGTGATGAAAGGAAGATTAATACAAGTAGGGTTGGCTATGATAGTTTTGCTGTTGAGTATAAACAGCTATGCCAATCAGACAACCGATGAAATCAAGTCGATCATGAAAGCACAGAAATCGATGGTTCAGTATCAAGTTGGACTGGGAGAAAAGCAGTTAACACCACCTAAACTGCCTGCAGATGATCAGCTCAATCCAATTAAAAAACTGATGAAGACACATGAGTTGGTGTTTTTCTTCTCATCGACTTGCCCACATTGTCAAAAATTTGATCCTGTGTTTAAGCGCTTTTTACAAGCCTATCCATTTAAGCACATGGATTTTAGTTTTGACGGCAAAACATTACCAGGGTTTAAAGATGCCATGTTGCCAAGACCTGCATTAATACAGAAGTTTTTTCCAGGTGGGCATGTGAGCTTTCCAACGGTGTTTTTAGTGAACACGAAAACATTAATTACCTATGTGGTCAGCATGGGTGAGAAAACCTATCCGCAGTTTTTATCACGCATGGAAAAACTTGCACCTGATGTGATTCGTTTTGACAAAGGTATTGCAGATAAGAAAGCACAGCAAATGGGGCAAGGAACAAGAGGGGAAATTCGATGAAACAGATGAACAAGGCACTACTGGGAGGATTACTCTCACTCACGCTTATCACTCAAGGGTTTGCTGGAATTGGTAGTCAGATGAGTTCTTTTTTTAATGCCGCAGGGATGAATAATAATGTGACAGGAAGTACAGCCTATAAAGACCAGTCAGCCAGCTTTTATTCTGCAGGATCATTGTATGCTCGAAACCAAGTGGCCAACATACAAATTGTACAGCTTGATATGCCAACTTTGAGTGCAGGTTGTGGTGGGATTGATGCATTTTTAGGGGGCTTTAGTTTTATTGGGAAAGATCAGATTGTGGGATTTGTGAAAAAGATCATGTCTAGTGCAGCAGGCTATATGTTTGATCTAGCTTTGGTGACAACTGTACCAGAATTAAAAAACGTCAAAGACTTTATTCAAAATACAGCGAATAAAATTAATAGTTTAAATGTTAACTCGTGCCAAGCAGCACAAGATTTAGTGGGAGGGTTATGGCCAAAAACAGTTGCTAGCCAACGTAAGATTTGTGAAGACCTAGGGTCACAAGGTGGCTCTGTGTTTTCCGATTGGGCAGCAGCACGTCAAGGCTGTGGTAGCAAAGCAGGTGCAAAAACATCCGATGCGGCCTTTTCACAAGCGACCAAACAACAAAAAAAGGACTTATTGAAAAATAAAAATCTGATTTGGGATAACTTACAGACTTACAGTGGCTTGAATGATGATGTCAATCTCGAAGAGTTTTTGATGAGTATCACAGGCACGATTATTTTTGATAAAAATGACAAGGTGAAATTCTTACCAGCTCAGATCACCAACAAAGGGTTTATTAATTCTTTGCTATATGGCACAGACGGCTCGATTCAAGGCAAAGTTTATCACTGTAATGACGATGATAAATGTTTAGCACCAACGACCATCGATCTTAAAATTGCTAAAGGCGATTCGTTTTATGCCAAAGTCCAAGCGATGGTAGATCAGCTTAGACAGAGCATTGCCAATGATACGCCACTGACATCATCAGAAAAGAGTTTCATTGCAGCCAGCCCAATGCCAATCATGAAATACATTATGGTTGAAGAAGAGGCGGGGATGTCCTCAATGGGGATTGAAAACAGCACCGTCGTTGATGTATTGGCAAAAAGTATTTTGGTGAAGTTTTTTGAAAGCTCTATTGATAAGGTCAGAGCTAGTTTAGCAGCGGTAGGTTACTCGCCAGACATTGCACAAAAGCTATCACAACGCATTGACTTTGCTAGCCATCAAGTGCAATCGCTCAAAGATGATAATGCCAAAATGCTACAAGAGATTTCAATTTTGAATCAGCATTATCAGTTTATTGAAAAAAACATCAGTGCAGGGATGTCGTCATCACTGCAAGACAACAGTCATTTTTAGGACGTCAGTCACAATGATTAATACAACAGGTAACACAACACAGGAGAGAGCATGTTACAGATTTATACACTAACTAATGGAGATTTGTATCGCGAAGTTTTTAATGCGATTGCAACATTAACAAGCTCTAGCACTTTTTATTCGTTGATGTATATAGCGGGTATATTTGCTGTTATTGCAATGGCAAAGGGATGGATACAGCAGCATAGCTACGAAGGGTTAATTAAGAGTTATGCCAATTATTTTGTTTTAAGCTTTATTTTATTAGGGGTACAGGTTCCTGTACAGATTGTGGATTTGTCCAACCCGATGAAAGCAGATCTAGTGGTTGATCATGTTCCTTATGGATTAGCGATGCCAGCAAGTTTATCCAGTGAAATTGGGTCTGCGTTAACACGGCTTTTTGATGCTATTTTTCACATGCCAAAAGACCAAAGTTATATTAGTACAGGTGTTGTATTCGGCGCATCCTTAATGCGTGAGGGTAATAATATCGGCATTACCAATCCTGATACTCGTAAATTGTTTAATGATTATTTTACCAATTGTGTGGTGGGCGATATTAAGATTAACCACAAATACACGATGGATCAGTTGGTACATAGTGGCAACATCCTTGAGATGATTACTGAAAAAGCATCTCCTGTGAGAGGACTGTACACTGATAATGGCTATCAAACCTGCGCACAAGCTGCAGTAACGCTTAAGAAGGCGTTGCTTAATAACCCGCAACTACTACGCACAACGAATCAACAGCTCAGATCAAGTTTGCCTCGATTATCAACAGGGAATAGCGCACAAGACCCAAGTGTTGATATGGCCAATGCTTATACTTATTTCGGAGCAATGAGCCAAACAGCGAAACAAATCCTAGTGCAAAACATGATGATCTCGGGGACAAGAGCTGGGCTAAAAACCTTTGATGAGCGTACAGGTAGTACGGCAGGGTTGATTTCGATGACAGCAACACAAGCATGGGAGCATAAATTGCTAACCATGTTGGGTGCTGCACAAGTGGCGCAAAAATACATGCCTATTCTGTTTGCAGTGCTGACTTTGATGATCTACGGAATGTTTCCACTTGTCGTAGTCCTTGGTATTGCGACAGGAGAAGGTATTAAATACATGAGCAAGTATGTTGGTGGTTTCTTATGGATTTGGACATGGCCTGTGCTTTATTGCATATTGAACTTCATTGCAACGTATGTGATGAAAACACAAACGCTTTCTTTGCTCAAAGACAGTGGGTTAACGTTAAGTAATGCCAATCAAGTAGCATCGATATCAACTGGGATTGTTGGTGTATGTGGCATGTTGATGTTAGCGATTCCTTATTTAAGCCGAGGCCTTTATGCAGGGGTTGCTAGTGTATTTACACAAATTGCACAATCACTGACCTCAACACTCAATGGTTCTCTATCTAATGCAGCAGGTGGTATTGCTTCAGGTAATGAAAGCATTGGTAATGTAAATTACAACAACATGAATGCGAATAAATTTGATGCGAATCGCACTCATTATGAAGGCACAAGCTCAACGAATTTGGGTAATAATGCAATCCTGACGCGAACAGCAAACGGTGGAGAGGTGTTAAACACATCGGGGGCAACGAGTGTGTTACCGATGGGCTTTAACTTAAACCAAGCTGAAAGAAGCAGCATTGCAGAAGATCAACAGAAAAATACTGCATTAGCAACCAGTCAGAGCCGTTCAGTTTCTGAAGCACTGAGTAATACTATGGGTATTATTGATCAGCATGGGCATTCTCTGGGTGATGTGAGTAGTTATGGTGATTCGGCGGTTACTTCTGATGATGCTAAGGCTGCTAGTGCTTATAAGAGTTTACAGAACACTGTACATGATTATGCGAAGTCTCAGGGGATTAGTGATAGCCATGCAATGACAGCTGCATTCGAAGGTCACCTTGGAGGAGGTGTGCCAATTCCAGGGGTGAATGTTGGAGGAAGTGCTTCAGTTAATCATGCGAACACATGGGGCCACAGTCATGATGCATCAGAAAAGTTCACGGCGGTACAGCAAAGCACAATAGATCATGACATATCTACAATTAAATCAGCGCATTTGTCTAACAACTCATCAAATGGGCATTCTTCATCTCTCAGCAGCATGCATCAATTGCAGTCAAGCTTAAATAATCTCGATAGCGCATCGCAGGCATACAATCAAACTATGACGCAAAGTCAGAACCTGTCTCACAGAGCCGATCAGTTAAAAAGTTCAGGAGCAGATCAAAATGCTAATGAGGCACAAGCTTATCATAACTTTATTATGGAAAATCACGCAGGAGAAGCTAGCAAGCTGTTTGATCCAAATAATTCGCAAGTTATGAGAGACAATCAGCCATATGTAAAAGAATTTATGCGGTCAGAGGGCTTGTCTCCATCTGCTCATAATTTAGGGGTGTCGCCTAAATCAAATTATGCAGCGGGGAAAAGCATGTTTGATAGCGAAGTATCGAACATAGCTTCTGGTGCTAGGTCGGCAGGACAAAGAGTACATAGAGGAGATGCTGACATTTATGACGGAAGAAAAAATGCACATATGGCAAATGCTAATTATGCAGCGTATCAGCACATGATGGAGGCTAATAAAACACATGAGGGTGGATTCTCTAGCAAGGCTGAAGTTATTTCAAATGCTGCAAAAGAAGATATTTATGGAAGCAAAAACCCTAGTGAGACCACGTTAAGTAAGTTGGAAACTGAGTTAAAAAGAGTGAGAAAATGATTGTCGATCAATATCTATGTGGGTTATCAGTTAACCCAGTTATACCGCCAATACCAACATATTGCTCAGCAGCACTTCTTTCACCAGTATCATGTGGTTTTGCATTATTAGCTAGAGCAAGAGATCTAGCACGGATGTCGCCATCCATAAAATTCTGCGAAGACGTAGAGAACTCAAGGAAAGGATCTTTTGCATCGACAGTGTTAAGAGAAGAGCAGATTGCTGCACTAATACCACTAAGGACACTCGGAACAAATAAAGCAATCGAGAAAGCAATCATGCTGTCATATTTAATGGCACAGCACGTAGAGATTATTACTGATGGGATAAGAATATATTTAGAGGAAAAACATGCGAAGTTAAATGATGTCTTGTGGATGATCTTACGAACTTTTGCGCGTTTTTTAAGATGCATCCAGTTTACTAGAGAGGAAGATCCTAGCAGTAAAGATATAGTACCTACAAACATGTTACTCAAAACAGGGAAAGGAGTATCCCCCGTAATGATAAATGAAGAAGCAACCATAGCACAGAAACAGAATAAAAACGCATACAAGGCAAATCGAAGATCAGGGTTATTTCGTTTAATCCACATAAAAATCCTTTTAAAAAATCTGCGATCGAGACTGTGTCAAGAAAGCATGAGATTACAACTCAGCCCCAATTTAAATTGTACATAAAAACATAGAATTAATCAACGATTTAATGAATTCAAAAGGAGAAGATAATGAGTAAAAACAACATCAAGATGAACAACCTAACCCGAGGCGGTCAGGCAACAATGAATAATGTCCACATGTGGACACAAATCACCAAAATACTGAGTGCTACTTTTCTAGGAGTCACATTTGGTGTGATGCTGATTAGCTGTTTTTTTATGCTAAAACGCTTAGAGCTGGATGCGATGTGGATTTATTTTGCAGCAAAATTCCAAGCAGGATTTATGCCGTTAAACCATGCGTTCAGTTTCACATGGGCAGGCCATCATTACCATAAAACGATTGGGTTTGTGCTGAATAACCCTTATTTCCATGCCTTTATAAAAGATATTTGGCATGACGTGTTTTATAGCTTTTTGATTGGCTGTGTGGTGGCAACACCAATTACTTGGGCAGTGAATAGTTATTTTATGAAGCAAGGCAAGGCGTTATCAGAAGATAAATTCATTCGAGGCATGCAACTCGACAGCCCTAGAGCGCTAGAAACATCATTGAAAAAAGCAAAAGCGCAATCTGATTTAAGTTTTGACGGACATCACCTGTTTAGGCAAGATTTTGAGTTGCAGCATATGTTGCTTGATGGTACGACAGGTACGGGGAAGACAGAAAGTTTTAGGAAGTTATTGCGTTGGATTCAAGCGCGAGGTGATAAAGCAATTATCTATGATAAAGGTTGCTCATTCATAGGTGAGTTTTACGATGAATCAAAAGATCACTTATTGAACCCATTCGATGAGCGTTGCGCCCATTGGGATTTATGGTCTGATGCCCACGACGATACTGATTTTGAAAACATGGCAAAAGCATTGATTCCAGAGCATGGAGAATCAGAGCCATTTTGGATTAATGCAGCTCGAGGTATTTTTTCTTCAACGGCCAGCAGAATGGCAGAAGACAAAGACAGATCAATCACACACTTTCTTGAAGTTGTGTTGCGTTCTAAGTTGGAAAATTTAAGCCAGTATTTAGAAGGCACTGAGTCAGCAGCGTTGGTATCAGATAAAATCCAAAAAACGGCCATATCAATCAAATCGGTATTAGCTACCTACATAAAATCGTTACGTTTTCTAGAAGGATTGGAAAAAGATAACACAGGTGACCAGAACAAAACTTTCTCAATAACAGACTGGGTAACTAACGAAGATGAGAAAGGGTGGTTGTTCATGTCATCCAATGCAAGACAGCACTCATCATTACGCCCATTGATTTCAATGTGGCTATCCATTGCAGCAACAGCAATTTTGGCAATGGAGAAAGATCGTAATCGTCGAATTTGGGTGATTATTGATGAAGCCCCTAGTTTGCATCGCTTACCTGATCTACCTGAAACATTAGCAGAGGTCAGAAATTTTGGTGGATGCTTTGTGATTGGACTGCAATCAGTGGCACAGCTAAGAAAAGTATACGGACTCAATGCTGCTAATGAGATGTTTGATCTACTGAATACAAGATTATTTTTTCGATCTCCCTCGCATGAGATGGCAAAGATCACCTCACATGAGCTAGGTGAAGAAGAGGTCGATGTTTGTAAAGATAATCGATCAGTTGGGCCGAACTCAATACGAGATGGGGTGACCTTTGGGTTTCAAACAGTTACGCGACCTATCGTAACAACCGCTGAAATCATGAAACTGCCTGATTTATCATTTTATTTACGCAATCCTGGGGACTATCCAGTATGTCGCTTTGATATGGAATTTGAGGCAAAAGAGACTATCGCAAGATCGTTTATCAAACGAAAAATCAAATCTAATGACAACACACAACTGGTTCAAGCATTAATCACCCAAGCAATGCTTGGCAATTTGGCGAACTTAGATAAAGACGAGCAATCAAGGTTGCTGGCGATACAAGATGAAAGTTATGACGATAAAGAAAAAGAGCAAGCTGAGATGATTGAATCAGTAAAAAAGGTCAATAAAAAACTAGCCAAAATGAGCGGTTCGGACACGGGAGCAGAAGAGAATAAAGAACAAGAGTTCAAACCAGACGCAGCTAAAAAGGAAAAAACAAAGCCTGTTAAAAAAGACATAAAAAAGACCAAAGTGAAAAATGAAATTTCAACGGTAGGAACTATTGGTATACCTGAGACTATGGAGGAACTGAACATCGAGATCATGGATAAATAGTAATTGTGCGACAAACAATTGTGAGGGAGATGTGAAATGTTATCTATTGCAAAGATTGGTGGTTCTGCGGGGTTCGCGGCTAATTACTATCTCAATGAAGAAAAAAACTATTACCTGTCAGAGCAAGGAATTGGTAACAGTAGCGAGTGGATAGGCAATGGTGCACAAAGAAATGGACTGCTGGGGAAAGCAGTGGAGCAGGAGGTCTTGGAGCAGTTTTTATCAGGCAGGGCTTATGACGGAGAAGTTGCAACAGCACCTAATGGTAAGCATAAAGCAGGTTGGGATTTTACCTTCTCAGCACCCAAAACAGTTTCATTATTAGGCCTGAAATATGGCAATAAAGAAGTGATTAATGCACATGATAGCGCGGTAAGAGTTGTTGTTAAGCAAATAGAAAAAGATGCTGCGCAATATCGAGTGTGCAATGCGGAAACTAAAGGGAAAGATTTTCACAACAGTGACAATATAACCGCAGCAATGGTGCGTCATGCCACTTCACGCGAAAATGATCCGCAAATGCACACCCATGTTTTGGTATGCAACATGACCTATGACCAAGAAGGCATGTTGCGAGCAATGGCTTCGGAAAGACAGCAAAGTGGCGATGTTGTTAATGGAATGGCCGAGCGTGTTTTCCGAGATCAAAAGTTTTACACCGCACTGTATCAGTCGGTACTTGCCAAGTCAGTAAAAGAACTGGGATTTCAAGTTCAAGGGGTTGGCAATGGCCAGTTTGAAGTACAAGGTATCCCCGAGGCATTGGTTAAAGAATTCTCACAGCGACGGTTACAAATTGTTGAGCAGGCAAAAATACATGGCGTCAAAACAGCCCAAGGGATGGATGTCTCAACACAAGCAACCAGACAGGCTAAATCTTATGAAAGTATTGACGCCTTACAAGCAGATTGGGATGAACGCGCTTTAAAACATGGTGCGTTTAATCCTGAAAACATTCGTAATCAAGCAACGCAAGAACTAGCATCTTCACACGCGGTATTAGAGCATGCAAAAGATAGCCTCGAGATGGCATTTGCATATTTAGGCCATACACAAACTGAGATGACTTATGCAAAACTGATGGAAGTGGCGTTGGGACATTTTTCAATGGATAAGAAAGTGACGCTTTCTGAGCTCAATGATGTGTTGAATCAAAAACTAGATGATGGTTCGATCATACCACTGGATAAAGAACAAACACGCTACACCACTGAGGAATTAATTAATAAAGAGCAGGCTCTCAGTAGGCAAACCCAGCAACAACTTCGAGGAGTCAGTCTAGACGTGAGTGAAAAAACACTGAATCAATTATCTTTAGATAATAGCAACAAGCAACAACTAGTGAGCCTACTAGCAAACAGCAAACAAGTGAATGTTGTGAATATTAAAGGTGGTAGCAGGCAATTCTTGGCAGGCATGTTACACAGCGTTGAAAACTCAAAAGGAAAAATATCGGTTTTATCAGCCAACAATCCTGCAAAAAACCAGCTGACTAAAGAGGTTGAAAGGCAATCCAGAACATTGAAGCAATGGATGCGCAATCATTTTAGAGAAGATTGTCACGATACTGTAGGGCATTTTTTGTACGCGCATGAGCTGACAGGCAAATCAGATACAAAAGGGCAAAAGATAGTCGTGGTTGATCAGGCTAATTATTTGGGAGTGGATGAAGTCAGCAAGTTAATTAAGGCGACACAAGAACAAAAATCAAAACTGGTGTTGATCAATCATGAAAGCAAACTAAAAGGCGTTAAATTTGGCAATGTGTTTGAGACACTGAAAAAGTCTCAGGCAAACCATATGGATTGGAAAAACAATCAATACTCCGATGCGATCATTAATATTAGTTTAGCAGCTGATGAAAAAAAGCAGGTGAAGCAAATCAGTGAAACCTATGCAGTCATGAATGATCAAGAAAGAGCCAAAACTTATGTGCTGTCAAATACGAAGGCTGGAGTGAACAAGTTAAATCATGCAATTCGCACTTCATTGCAAGATAAAGGAGATGTAGGAAGAATTGAACAAAGCTTCATGAATGCAAATCCAGTGTTTTTAAGCGAAGAAGAAAAGCAGGTAGCCAAACATTACAAGCCAGGGCATATCATTAAGCTTTTTGCAGATAAACAAGTTTTTAGATACCGAATCAAGTCGGTTGATAAAACCGATAATCAGGTGGTGTTAGGTGACGAGAAAGGCAAATTAACACGCATTGATGCTAAAACATTGGCGAAGAAAAATTTCAGTGTGCTGGATGAAAAGCCGATGTATTTAGCTCAAGGTGAAAAAATACGGCCAGTTTTTAATCTAAAACATTTAGGGATGAAAGCAGGAGAGCATTTAACGGTCAATAAGCTCGGGCGGTTTGCTATCAAGTTTAAAAATGCAGAGGGCAAATCCATTTACGTTGATAAGAAAACAATGGAAGGGCAGTCATTTCAATATGACTATGCTGTGATGCCTAGGCAAATGACGGAAGCTAGAAATCACACCATGCTGATGAGTAAAAGTTATGCCGCTAAATCCGATTTATTAGCCAGCATTCTCGATAAGACAGGGCATAAGGTCGATATTTTCACTGAGGACGAACATAAACTAAAAGTGAGCCTCGGACAAAGCCGAGTGCAAACAACAGCGATTAATACAGTGATTAAGGCAGCGCACAATACACAGCATGTAACAGGTATTGAAAAGTTTATTGGCGCAGACACTAGGGATGCAATGCAGTCCGACTTAACCGCAGCTATTTCGCATATTAAACAATCGGTGAGTCGTACTGTGATTGATAAAGCGATGGATTATGCCATTGGTAAAATCGGTGAAAAAGAAGCCGCGTTTCGTCATCAAGATTTAGTGACACAAGCACTGCATTATGCGCTCAAAGAAGAAGGAAGCCCTTTAAACAAAGATGATATCGATCGAAAGATTGTGGAGTTACAAGGCAAAGCGGGAATTTTATCATCAGAATACTCAGATGGTGTTCGATGGGTTACTCATCAAAGCTTAGAAACAGAGAATCGCATTATCGATTCGATCACACAGGGAAAAGGCGCAGTACCTGCATTTACAGATCAAGCAACAGTAGAAAACTATTTAAAAGACAGTGGTCTGACAGGATCACAACAGGAAGCCGTGTTGATGATTGCAACAACAAGTGATCGATTTACCGCTATTCAAGGATTACCAGGCACAGGTAAATCTACCATGCTGGCAGATGCCGTTAAGGTCATTCAGACAGCACAAGAGATTGCGGGCAAGGGATAAAATCAAAGTATTTGGGCTTGCACCAACATGGCAAGCGGTTAATGAACTCAAAGACAAAGGGGTGAAAGCACAAACGTTTGCCTCGTTCCTCACCGAAGTAAAGCAACAAGATTTTGACAAAGAAAAATACAGCAAGGCATTGTTTATATGTGATGAAGCTTCGATGTTATCCAACAGCGATCAAAAACAATTTATGGAGACGATGAATGAGGTGGATGCCAGAGCCACTGATGTCGGTGATATTGAGCAGTTACAAGGGCAGGGTGAAGGCAAGCCATTTGAATTAAGTATCAGGCGAGGAGTGATCCCCCACGTTAAGCTCACCGATATCGTCAGGCAACGTGATGCACCCATTTTAAAGTCGGCGGTCGAAAATATCTTAGACAAAGACATCAAAGGCACTATTGCCAAAATCCAAGCACAGCCTATTTTCAAAGACCATCAAGATCAAGAGCCTGCTTTGGTGAACAAAATCAGGAAAGAACTGCCATCTGCTGATGAAAAAGGAAGTCAACACTTAGCAGGAAAAACTGGAGCGCCAAAAGCCAAACAACCCAAACCGCACAGAAGACAAGTTAATATCATTGAGACCAAAGGAAACTACAGTAAAGATAGAAAACTCAACACAGAAATGTCCAAACAAATTGTGTTACAAGAAGGCGCGGTTGAATATCTATCAAGAACACCACAGTCTCGAGAGCAAACGATTTTTATCGCTTACTCGAATAAAGACAGGGATACATTTTCGGAAATGGTTCGTGATGGCTTGGGATTAGACCCCAAGGATAAGCAAGATGTTTGCAAAGTAACACGGTTGAGAAGTTTGGATCATACTCGTCCCGAGATGCGTACAATGGAAGCCTACACGAAAGAGCAAGCGACGATCCTGTCTATTGGCAGAGATTACTACAAAATCACAGGGGTTAATGAGAAAAATAAGTTGGTCAACTTAGAGCATACGATCACGAATAAAAAAAGCACCTTAAATCCTAGTAAACATGACCACAAAATGACGCAGGTGTGGAGTGTAACAGAAAAAAATCTAGCCCCTGATGATCGTGTAGTTTTAAGAAAAGCAGACAAAAACCGAGGGCATATCGCAAATATCGATTACAAGGTGTCATCGGTCGATAAAGATAACAAACTGATCACTTTGAGAAATGACCAAGGTGAGCTCAAGCTCAACACGAAAGAAATGCGGGACTGCCACTGGGATTACGCTTATGCAAAAACCAGTGATATGTCGCAAGGAGCAACGGAAAAATATGTTGTGCCAATGGTTAAAGCAACAGATGCGCTCACTGATATTCGTCGGGCAGTCGTGGATTTATCAAGAGCAACGACTCATGCAAAACTGATTACAGATGACTTGAATCAATTAACGCTCAGACTGGAAGGGAAAACATTACAAAGTGTCTCGAGAAATCACGGGGATAAACGATCTGCAATGGATACGCTAGATCAATATTTACCTGATAAAATCAGCTATTTTGGTACAAGTCGTATATTGCAGGGAGAGAAAAAAAGACAGGGGCGTGTGTGGGGGAAAACAATCTCAAATGAGCAAACTAACTCCCAACAGTTTCAAGCAAGAAAATGGCATGAACAAAAAATCAACAGTGCTTTTTTAACAGGGCAACAAGGGTATTACGACTTGTTTGGAGTGCCTGAGAAAATAACGAATGATAAAATCATTTGGCAAGACTACGAAGTGGATAGAACAGGTAACAACGCAGGACAGTGGATTAGCACACAAGAACCCAGCGAAAAGGGATATCAGCATGCAACTAAAGCAGTGCAGTTACTTAAAAAAACAGAAGAAAATCAGGCGGGGTACTTGGCTTGCCAGATGGCAGAGCTTTCTGTGCATAGCACTTCAGTGGCTGTTAAAAAACCCAAGTGGGAAGAACAGAACCAAACTCGTATAGAATCAGCCAAATCAATTCATCAAGGAACCAAAGAAATTTCAGGAACGTTGGGGGAGAAGTATCTGCATCAAACTCGAGGGATTAGCAAAGAAACCATAGCGCGTTCATCAATTACATATTGGGATAAAAACACCCCATGGAAAAACACCGATGAAAATGAGCAATTAGTTAATGCCGTGAATAAAACACCTGCGATTGTTTTGCCCGCAATCGATCAATCAGGAGAGCTAACAGGTGTACAACGTGTTTACTTAGATGGATATAAACCCATTAAGAATACATTCATGGAAGTAGCAAAGCTCTCAAAAGGGGTGATTGCTGGATCTCCTGCTGTGGTACAAAAAGGCGACGATGGCAGAGTGTTTGTGGCAGAAGGTCCTGAGACAGCACTATCTATTGCAGAAGTCGAACCTAATGCAACTGTGCTGTGTTCTTTTTCAGTTAATAATCTTAGTAAAATGGATGAAGTTTTACAAAATCACAATCCACAAGAAGTTATTTTGGCAGGCGACAATGACGGCGTAAACAGCAATGCAGTGCAAAAAACTGAAGCAGCCAAAGATGCATTGATTGAAACGACAGGGTTAAATGTTACCACGATGTATCCTGATCCTTTAACAGGGCAAGACAAGACCGATTACAACGATATTTTACTCAATCAAGGCCGTGATGCATTAAAAGAAATGATCAATCGTGATTTAACAATGGAACACCAAATTAATGATGCACTTGTCGACAAGTGCATCGATTTATTAGTGAAGGGTGAAAAGCTAGAAGACACGCAAAAACTAATGGATGTTGTTGAGCATATCAAAGATGAATTGAAAGTTAATTCGCAAGGCTATGGTGGTTTAATTGAAGCCCTGAGCAATGAGAAATATGACTTTAGCAAAGTGATCGATGAAGTCAGCAGCATTAAAATCAATGATGTGAAAGCTCAAGAGCCAGTATGGCAGGGTGAGAAATTAGAAAATATTGAGATGCAGATTTAATGCTCGATATCATTCATGCCACAAAATAACCCATTGGTTGACTAAGTATCTACATCAGGTCATAATTTACGGGTCGCAAAACACGATCCGTAAATTATGACCCAACATGGAGCTTACAATGCCAACCCCAATTTCTGAGCTATTTCCATTATCTATTGCCCAAGGCGAATCATTCTGCAATCGAACGGATGAAACTGAGCGATTGGTTGATTGCTTGAAAACACGACGTCCTACGTTGCTTATATCTCCGCGAAGGTATGGGAAAACTAGCTTGGCATTGCGAGCGATTAAACTAACAAAAATACCTTATGCTCACATCGATTTGTTTTCAGCTATTGATGAGTTGGACATTGAAAGTGCGATATTAAAAGGAGTGGGGCAGTTAATTTCGCAGATGGAAACAACCTTACAAAAAGCATTCACGTTAGCTGGGAAAGTCTTTGATGGTAGTAAAGTCAAAATAGGCAGTAACAAACTCGGAATAGAACTAGAGGTCGGGAACGAAAAAACAAAACCAGCGCAACGCATATTGCAAGTATTTGAGCGATTAGAGGAATTAGCAAAACAAAGAAACAACAAGCTGATTATATTCTTTGATGAATTCCAGTGCTTGGGGCAAGTCTCAGCAGACAGATCAATGGAAGCTGTATTGAGGCAGGTTGCACAATTAACTCAGTCCATTTCTTTTGTCTTCTCTGGCAGTAGTCGTCATTTATTGTCGCAATTGTTTGACGATAGAAAACGGCCATTTTATAAACTATGTGAGCGTATTACCGTTGAGCGAATTAGCGAGAAGCATTACTCTGAGCATCTGCAAACATTAGCACATGATCGATGGGGGAAGAAGTTATCAAAAGAGGTGCTAGAATCAATTTATGAATGCACAGCAAGACATCCATACTACATGAATGCACTATGTTATAAATATTTTTCGTGCAACTCTCCATCAGAGAAAAACATTTTTGAGTTATGGGAGAACTATGTTGCAGGAGAAAGATCGAGTATCGGTGCAGAGCTAGAGCTTTTAAATCAAAATCAGCGAAAACTCTTAACTTTGATTGCTAGACATAAATGCGTTTTTGAACCATCAGGGAAAGATTTTCTGCAAAAATCCAACATGTCTAAAACAACATTAATTCAGTCATTAAAGGTTCTAGAGAATCGGGATTATATTTGCCGTAATGCCCACAATGAAGCACATGTTCTTGATCCATTAATTCAATCTGTCTTGCAATAAATGGGCTAACTAGAGTGGCGTTAAGAAAAGCATTGCCACTTTAGTAGAACAACTCTCAAAAAAACTTGCTAATAGTAAATATATGTGCGAATATAACCGAACAGATTGGATGATACTGTCCAAATTGTAGTGTGTAGATATTCTTTTTTTGAAAAGAAACTGACTTGGTTAATAGGCTAGATTTAGTCGATGTTTGAAACATCTTAAGGGGCAAATTGGTAACGCCAGAGCATTGCAGAAAACAAATGTGTTTCTTGTGAACTTAAACGCTACTGATTGTTTATTTAAAAGCTAATGAAGGTTGTGCTGTTTCCATTTCTTTCGGGTCAGTTGCTTATGCTACTGGAGCAATTCTGCTTCGTAAATTAATAAAAAGGGAGTGATTATGTATAATCAATCTACGCAGAAGATTCTTGTTGTATTAAAACAACTTAAAGAATCTGAATGCAAAAATGGAAACAGCAATGTTAATGTTGCAAAACTGAGCAGTGTTATTGAGCAACTAGAGTCGGAAGACCTTAGAAGCAAAGACACTAAGGTAGATATACCAGCTTTGTTGATAGCTTTAGCTACAATCATTGAGAAATTGCCATCTATTATGGCACTCATTGAGCAAATTAGGCGACTGCATCACTAACACAACCTTCAAATAGTTTGGTGATTTAAATATGGATATAGGAAGTGCTATTAAGTTATGTCGAAAAACCAAAGGAATGACCCAAAAAGAACTGGCAATTAGATCAACATTATCTGATTCATACCTTTGCTTAATTGAAAACAATCACAGAGAAGTTACGCTGCATAATTTAGAATTAATTGCAAAAGGGTTAGAAATACCTCTTAGCATCATTGTACTTATTGCAAGCGATACGGCTTTAACTAAAGAGATTAATGTCACGCAGACCATTACGTTTAAAGAAGCACTTCTTAACCTTATCAACGAAATGGAATAATGACAGAATTCAAACTACAATCTGGCAACATTTCTCACTTTGACGCGCTGGCATCTATGCTAGAAATCACAAGTGATAGGTTGTTGTATATTTCAAATAATATGAATGAATTTTATAGAAAGGGAGCTACTTGCAAAAAGAAATCTGGAGAGCCAAGACCGACTAGTGACGCAGAACCTGAATTGAAAAAAATTCATACTCATTTAAAGAATAGGTTATTAAAAACAGTTCAATATCCTTACTTTATTGCTGGGTGTATAGAAGATGAAGATAATCCGAGAAGTCCTTCATTTAACGCCAGCATTCACTGCGATCAGAAAATAGTAATAAATTTAGATATTAAGGATTTCTACCCTAAAACTAAAAAAGAAAATGTTCATAGTATTTGGCAGAATTTTTTTAAGTGTCATCCTACAGTTGCAGAAATATTGACAAAAATTACAACTTACAATATTAACTCAGGGTATCTTCCACAAGGTTGGATCACAAGTAGCTATATAGCAAATTTAATCTTTTGGGATACAGAAGAAACCTTGGTCAATAATTTCAAAAAAATAGGATTAAAATATAGTAGATATGTGGATGATATTACCATTTCAAGTAATGCAAGAATTAGTAAGTTAGGCATGCAAGAGATCATAAGCACTATAGCCACTTTCTTAAACAAGAAAAACTATCAATTGAACAGAAAGAAAATTAATATTCAATCTGCTGCTACTAGAATGGAAGTTACGGGATTTAATGTTAATAGTATTTCTCCCTCGATTCCTAGATGGAAGAGAAGCGAAGTGAGATCTCTTGTCCATAAGTTAGGTAAAATAATCAATAAGAAAACTCCCATGTATGAATCAGCATGGAAGAGTGCTAGTGGCAAATTAAGCCATATTTCTCAGGTCAGAGATAAATCTCAAAATAAGAAGTTAAGGGCGAGATTAAATTCGATAAAGCCAAACTTAGCTCATGAAATATCAATTATTGAGAAGCAATTGAATCTCATTTCAAAGAAAGATTCTACCCAAAAAACCAAAGATAAAATAAATTCAAGAATCAAGTTCATTTCTTTTTGTCATCCTAACAAAAGCAAGCATTTAAGAGATATGTACAATAAGCTCATATCTGATAGTTAATCTGCTATTAAGCTATATTATTTTTATCTTTAAAGTTTTCCATATAGTCATTTGCTTTTGCTTTAACCATTAAAATAAGATCATCTATTGATTCAAATTTTGATTTTTCTAAGTCATATATGTTTGGAGTTACTTTGGTATTCAGTGATAATATTAGATACAGAGTCTTCAAAGTTTCTTCCTCTATGGGTGATAGAGTGTTGATTTTTTCTTTCCCCTTAGCTTCTTTATATGCAATGCCAATATCGCATAATTCTCGCACAGTATCCTGAAAAGTTTTCTTTTCATTTTCAGCTATGGCTTTTATTTTGGCATAAGAATTTTCTTTAAATCTAATGTCTCGCTTAATCATATCAATCCTTCTTTATTAAACAATCACGCGAAGCGTGCTATCACAAATATATCACAAGCTTCATTTTTGAGCGTCTCTTTACGAAATCAAATCACTTCTTTTGTATCACAAACATAGGTCATTATATCACAAATAACTCACAAATATAATCATATAGTACACATTTAATATATTTAAAATCATTTAGTTATATGTTTTGTGATGCATTTCAACCAAAAAACAATAATTCATATATAACTTGTTGATAAATATAGACAGCTTAGGTTTGTGATACAAAAGGAGACAAATGTAGACTGTTTTTATGTATGCTAACTCCCGTTTTAAAAAATTAAAACCCTGAAATTATTATCAATATATCAAGACCTTACCAAATCCTAGTAATAGGCGTGGGGTGTGGTTCTTATTTAAAACAAATTTCATCAAAGCTTTGTCGTGCGATATTTCTCACGCATTGTTTATCATCAAAAATATGGAATTTTGATTTTCCGTTAGCTTTTAAAAAGCTAACAAGAAAAATATTTTCATTTCGATTGTAAAATTATTTCATTATAATAATTCAAACCATTTGAATTTAGGGAGTATATAAAAAATGCCAAAAGGACAAGCAAGAACGATTGACGAAAGAATCGATAATATTGATAAAGACCTCGAGAAGGAAAAACAGCGACACCAGCAAAAAACCAAAGAGCTAAAATCTAAGAAAGATAAATTATTGATCGAAAAAAATAAGGTCGCTTTTGATATGGTGGCAAAAGCTGATTTAACCGAGGAAGAATTAAAAGAAGCGATTGAGTACGCGAAATCGAAAAAACACTAAACCCATATCGCCAAAATCAAATAGAAAAAAGCGAGTTACTAAGCTCGCTTTTTTCTATTTCCTAAACAAGTGATTTTCTAATTCACTCAAAACAATCGACAACTTGTTGAATCGATTGCAATTGAGATTCAACATTTTTAAGCATCACCATCAAATCAGAAAAGGCTTGATTGATTTTTGAATCACTTGAACCCCGCGTAATTGAAATCACTTTTGTATCATCTTTTTTAGTTTTCACTTTCTGATTGTCAGCATTTGAAACAATTGGTTTCAAATGATTAATCAAGCTAGGAAGTTTTGCATTGACTAAATCCAAATTACCGACACATTTTAAACCTGTACGATTTCTGTTTTGCGAAGGCATCCATTTTGAATAACTTTGAATATCGCCGATCACATGCTCGGGGTGATTGATAAAATATTCTGACATAAAAGTTTCGATTCCATTATCAAATTTAATCTTTTTAGAATGAAACCAAGTTGGAAGATTAGAAAGCTGTTGATCATTGTTATTTTTTTGTTTTAAATCACGCTTTCTAAAAATCACTAAATCAACAGTAACTTTTGCATCATCGAAAAGCGAATCAGGCAAACGATAAGCACAAAGCAAATCAGCTTCTTTCATCATTTCATTTCTTGCATGATTTTTGTAATTATCCAACACATAACACGGAAGCACCATCGCCAATAAACCACCTTCTTTTAAAAGGCGCAAACTTTTAGCAACAAAATAATGGTGAACACCTTGGTTTTTTAAATCTTGATGGTTTTTATCATCCACGCCAAAAGAAGCAAAAGGGGGGTTCCCGATTACAAGATCAAAGTTTGCTTGATTAAAATCTTGAAACCCTGAGTTTAAAACCAAAATATCAGAATAAAAATTCTGTGCAATTTTTGCACTAAGCGGTTCGATTTCAACGCCCGTAATGTTGCTATTTTCTCGCATGTCTTTTGGCATTCTTTCAAAGAACGCGCCACGCCCACAACTTGGCTCAAGTATATCGCCGTGAGTAAAGCCTAATTGTTGAACAATCTTGAAAAGGTAATCAATCAAAAAATCAGGCGTGTAATATCCGCTTGAAGTATTAGCAAGCAATGCTTTAATTTCATCACGAGATAAAAATTGCAACAAAGTTTGTTGCTCGGATTGAGAGCCAATTAAACGACGCAACCCACCGAAAGCAGAATAATTTTTCGCATTGGAAAAATCGCCGTTCTTAATGCTTCGCAAAATTTCGATGTTGGTTTGATTCCGAGTGATCGCAGATCGCGAGTGATAATAACCGTTATCGTTATTATTGTTATTAGAAGCTGGGTTTTGTTGTTGATTAGTTGTTGCTAGGTAATAAGTCATAATGATCTCCTTTATAAAAATAATGAAATTAAAAATTAACGTCGTTTAAAAATGCAGTAATAGTCTTCGTCTACTTCAAAAAAATCGTATTCATGCTCAAAGAGATAATCGAAAAACTTTTTGAGGTCGAAAAACTGTTTCAAATCATGCGAGATCACGTTTTCATAGCGTTGATTGAATTGCTCCGAGGTGAAAGCATCGAGCGAATCCCATTCGCCTTGATAACATTGAGAGAGCATCAGCTCAACCAAGTCTTTGCCGTAATAATTAAAAGCATGAGAAGCAACAGCACCGTACTCGATGAGCAATCGCGCTTGAAAACACAATAGATCGAGAGGTTGCCAGTACCTTATTTCGATAGCACTAAATTCTCTAGTTTCAATGATTCCCCATTCTTTAGGATTAGGAACAGGGCTAGAAGCTAAAAAGTCATCGATTTGCTTTTGAGCAAGTGCCACGTCAGCGGTCAAATTGACCCAAGTTTGATGAATGCGTTTTTGCTGGCAAGCTTCGATGCAGTAAATATGAATGGCAGGAGCCAAAGGCTTAGAGTAATCACAAGTCATAAAGACCTCCAAAGTTAAAGGTTAAAATAAAGCCAGCAACTGGGTTGAGCGTTTACGCTCAACGTTACTGGTATGTATCCATTAGCGGGCATTTCATAGCGCGGGATTGTCAATGCTCGGCACGACGCAGCTTGGCATTGACCAGCCCGTGCGAATGACCGATGATGGATACATACCAGTGACTACACACCCGCAGGAAACAAAATAAAGTTGCAGGTAGCACCGATTGGAAAAAACAAAATTCAGCAATGAATTAAATCGATCTTTCATCGAAGTCAGCGGCTCGTTTTTGTCCTCCTTTTTGCGAGGCACAAAAAGGAGGAGCTTTCCTGAGCGCACTAAGGTAAACGCTACCCATTTCATCAAACAAGCACACAAAGCGATGTCTAAGACTCAAAATCAAGCGATCTTGCATCCAGCACCAAGGGGTTTAAGTAACAAAAAAACACGCCTGAAAAACCATCATCAAAGTTGATGGTTTTAACTAAAGAATTTATTAAAAAACATGAGATTAATGCTATGTTTTACTTGCATTTTGATAGGGTTTTTGATAGTATTACTAGTGTTAAGACATGGCTTCGGAAGTGCTGGAAACACAACCAAAGCCACTAACCAAAATTAACTAATTACGGAGTTAAAAATGGCTAAATATAAAATAGCAAAACCTTCACGCTTTTTCAAAGCATTCTCTTTTTCTAATCTATTAAAACAAAAAGCAAACACGCCTGTTGTTGCGCCATCATGGCAAGCAAACTTTGCGCGCTCACGCATCACTGCTTTGATGGAAGCTCAAAGCAAGTCATCCGTTTAATCAACGATTGTTTTAATTTTAAAGTGATCGTTGTGAGCTAAGTTTTACTCATTGCGATCACTCTATATCAAGAAAGAGAGATTATTATGCATACAGAAGTAGCTTTAACTGCCAAAGCAATTCGAGCAGAGCTTAAAAAAGCATTCCCAAAAACTAAATTTTCAGTTCGCAGTGATAACTTCACTGGCGGTGATTCTGTTCGTATCGAGTGGACTCATGGAGCAAGCCAGCCAAGTGTCAATCTTATTGTCGACAAGTATCAATACGGTCATTTTGATGGCATGAACGATATTTATGAGGACTCCAATCGTCGTGATGATATCCCACAAACTAAGTTTCTGTTTACTGATCGTTTGATTGAAGAAAATCTAATGCAACAAGCATTTGAGGATTTACAGGCAATATTCCCAGCTCTTGAAAATGTAAAAAGTTTACAAGAGTACGTGCCTGAGTTCGACAGATCAGCGCACTCTCTCGTACGTAAAGGGTTTTTTAATTATGACTTAAGTGATGGCTATTGCTCGAAGCAATATCGCGATTACATAGTTAACCGCTAACCCATTTCATCGAAGCTTTTGTAGCTTCGATGATTCTTAAGTCAATCTATTTGGAGTTTATTTATGTACAACAAAGATTTTTACCCCACCCCTGCATCATTAGCTCAGCGAATGGTTTTTAAAATAAAAGACTTAGACAAGGTTAAAACCTTGCTTGAGCCAAGTGCTGGCAAAGGTGACTTGCTTGCCCCTGTGTTGGATCATTTTCGCGGTTATCGTGGGGATTATCGCCATAACACCCCCAATATTCATGCGATTGAAATTGAGCCTGATTTGCGCACTGTTTTGGAGAGCAAGGAAAAGGTCAGCGTGGTTGATCATGATTTTTTGAGCTATCAAGGACGCACGCATTTTGATTTAATCTTGGCTAACTTTCCATTTTCTAACGCAGAGCATCACTTAAAGAAAGCACTTGATATGTTGTTTTGCGGTCAACTGGTTTGTTTAGTCAATGCGCAGTTGATTAAAAACCCACATACGAACCTGCGTAAGGAGCTGGTTAATCGTTTAGATAAGCTTGGTGCTGAGATTGAGTACATTGCCGATGCTTTTATCGATGCAGAACGTCAAACAGGCGTTGAGGTTGCCTTAATTAGTGTAACGATCAAAGGTGATGTTGAAAGTGATTTGTTTGAGCAAATGGATGAGGACTCATCCAGCCAAGTGGATCAACACGCTGAGTCTATCAATGAAGATAAAACCCATGAAGTAGGGACACGTCATCACTATCGTGATTTAGTCGCCAGTTTTGAGCGTACTTGTGAAGATGTGTCAACGCAGTTGTTTGAGTTTTATCGCAACTATCACCGCGTTTCTGATTATCTAAAATTAACCATCACCAGTCCTTTTGGTGAAAAAGATGATCACGCACCTTGTGGTTATCATGAAGACCGTTCACTGACGCAAATTATGAGAGATCAGCACAATGCTTTGATCAGCAGAGTTAAGGAATCTTATTGGAGCAAGGTGACGCAACTTCCTTCAATCAGTCGTCACTTAACCTCGAAGCAATTACAGGTTTTTCATGCCAATCGAGAGCAATTTTTAGCTAAAGAGTTTAACGAGCGTAATATTCGCCAGTTTGCTTGTAATTTGGTTGTGCAGTTCCCTAAATTCATTCAGCAAGCCATTGTTGATTTGTTTGATAGGATTACCAGTCATGCCTTGCGTGATTATGGTTGGGGTCATGATGATTTAAGCGCGAACATTCACTACTTTAATGCTTGGAAAACCAACAAGGGTTATAAAGTGAATCGTAAATTCATTTTGCCTTCTTGTGTTGAAAATGACATTTGGGGGAGGACTCCTGCTTACTTGAGTCAATCAGGAAGGGATTTCCTTACTGATTTAGGCAAGGTCGCCAGTTATTTTATGCCCAGCTCAATTAAGCAGGAAGATGAGAAGTCATTGGCTGAAATTTGCAATCAGGCTTTAAGTGAAGGCGTTACTCGTAAAATCCAAACCCCGTACTTTGATATCTCATGTTTCAAGAAAGGCACCATGCATGTGGTGTTTAAGGATTTGGATTTATTACGTCGCTTTAATATTACCGCTTGTCAAGGTAAAGCCTTCTTGCCGATGGATTATGCCCAGCAAGCGTATCGTGATCTGAATACAGCAGAGCGTCATGTTGTCGATGAGTTTGAGGGTAAAGCTAAATATCGTCCAACGCCTAATATTCTGCAGTTAGTCAATCCCAGCGAAATAGGGCGCTTGGTTCAGTTATCCGACGATTTAGATCATCAGCAATCTCAACAGGAGGTTGCGGCATGAACCGTTTATCTAAAATGGCATACACCGATGCGTGTGTGCCTTTAATGTCCGCTAAAAACATTGCGTTGCATCAGGTGAATATTGCACTCATGACGTTTGAGTCCAGCCATAGCATCTTAGGTGAAGAACACATACCTCGGTTTGTGAACGCGCTTCTTGCATTCCAACACTGGATTGAAGCTCAACCTGTCACCGATGCTTGCTTTTATCACTTGTTTGCGTTGCATCAGCGTATTTTGAATGTGTGGCTCAAACTCAATCATCGCTTTGCCTTTGATCTGCAGTCGCATGTTAAACCTACCAACACTCAATCAGGAGCTTCTCAATGAAAACGCATACTAAAACTAGGATCGAAAATACAACAAAAACTAGACCTCAGCTGAACTTCTCTTTGGTCTATGCACTCAAAGCATTGTATGAACAAAGGCATGTCACTCGTGCAGGTAAAGCAATGGGGATCTCTCAACCTGCAACCAGTAATCTGCTTAATCTCTTACGTAATAAATTCGAAGATGAGTTGTTTGTGCGTCAAGGCTCATCGATGTTGCCAACACCATTAGCAACACGTTTGTATCACAATGCAATCGAAGTGAATCGACGCGTAGAAAATATGCTGGAGGATAACTTTACCTTTCATCCTGCTACCGATTTCTCATCATTTGCGATTGATTTGCATCCTTTGTTGATTGAGAACCTCGGTCATGATTTGGTGTCTCACGCAAACCAATATACGCAGATGCATTTACAGCTTGCCGAGAATGAGCAAGGTGATAACTTGCGTCGCTTTAATCGGCAAACTTGTGACTTAAGCGTGGGCTTGATAACACAGCATCGTTCGGCGGGATTGGATTATCACCTTGCATTTTCATTGCCTTACTATGTAGTAATGGATCAGGTACATCCATTAGCACAACAAACGGGCTTTGTTGTAAGCGTTGATGATTATTTAGACTACAAGCATATCGGCGTTAGTGACTATGACCTTGTCGAAGTTCAACTCGAGCGGGCTTTATCAAAGGATAATTGGGGGTACGACCTCATACGCGGAATAATAGGACATAGTGACGTTAAAACATGCTTGTATCCCTTTCCTGCTCTGTAATCTGAGAAGGTGGATTTAATAGGGAGTTATTTAAGGTGTCCCAAAAACAATAATTTGGTTAGTTTAGATACACTTGTGTTTTAGCACTAGTTTTAGAACATGATATAGTCGGTATCTGTCGTCATTTATGAGTATTTATACTTCATTCCAAAAACTTATGTTTTTGGGACAATTTGAGCATCATCGCATGAAAATTTAAAGAAAATCTTCGATAACCCTTATCCAGTATAGAATAGGTCGCTATGAAAATTGCACTATGTCCTAAAAAAACGCGTATGAGGTCGTACCCCCTAATTATCCGATTGAGCGCAGTATTCCCATTCGAGTCGCCCGAACATCACAGCTACCATCTGCCGTTAAAGATACTAACTATTTGGCAACCATGCCTGTGGTTGATCCACAAGCATTAAAGCAAGGTGGCTTAGTCATTAAACGACTTGATGCCAACGTGCCTGCCATCTCATTTTATTTAATCCGTCAGCGGATTAATCAACAGGATTCGGTACAGCAGTGGCTGTTCGAACAAGCCCAATCGATCTGTCAGAAGATATCAGCTCGCTCTGATGCCTTTGCGCGCTCTTTGGGTCAAACCATTTCAACTAAAAATTAAGGAGTTGTTACTATGAGTTATTATGTTTCATTGGCTTTTGCAGCTGATATGCCCACTGCGAAAGTGTATGAGTTTCAAGAGGCTTTCTATCAAAAAACACAGCAATGGCTAGAAAAGCAGGTTAATCGTAACCGCTATAAAAATCTGAAAGATGTCAGTGTTGATGCGATCATCATTGATGAGTTTAGGGATCGAATCAAATTCAAAACTTATCACGGCGTTGAATGCTTGATATATTATTCAGAGCAAAAGCATAACGATACCATTGAGGAGCTGGTCACCATGCTTGAAGCATTACTCAATAAAATGAAGCTAGGCTATCGATACTGGCGCTCAGGTGAAGATCTTGACGATGCATCGATTCACGACAACAACCACGAGCTGTCAGAGGAGCTAAATGAGGTCTTTATGATCTCCAAAGAGCTGACAATAGCTAACCCACCTTTGTTGATTTAGTAATATGGGAACAATCTTGGTAAAGCTTGTACTGGCTTGTTTTATACAGGCTTTACCGTTAATATAAATAACATGGGAAATACTTAAAGGGTTTATTGTGAATAACATTATAAAGCAAAGCAAACGCAAACAACTTAAAGAATTAAAAAGTGAGCTAAACAACGCCTTAAAAATACAATATTCTTATAGATGGGTACTCTCGTTGTTGAGCATCTGCATGATCGTGCTCTATCTATTGCCACCTGCCACACCCATTGAAAATCCTATAATTCTTACTTGGTTAATAGTTTTTCCCTTCGCTTATATGTGGATTAAAAAGACATGCCCTATTTCAGCATTAAAGAATAAAATAAACGAAATAACACCCGATCAAATTAAGCAAGAAGCTATGGAGCAAGCTGAAAAGGAAAGGCTTGCTAACGAGAGCAAGGCACAACATCTGTTTAGAAATGGATCGAGCATTACAGATATCCATCAACTATTGCCTAGCATGTCCATAGATTGCTTGATTAAAATACAAACAAATGTCCTTAACATAGAGAAGAACAAGCAATAATAGCACCTGTATGATTTTAAACTTAAACACAGAATTTGAGGAAGAGGAGAAAAGCCGTTGTGTACTGCATGTGTAGCACACGACAAAACATAGGTGACAGCCTAATAGCAAACCAGCAATGGCGACTTGTTTCATCATTAAAGGTTTGGTATAAAAGAAAGGCTGTTAGTAGCGATAAATAAAAATGTCGTGGCACTAAAGGATCGCACTCCTGAAGCGCCACTGGCCAATAAACAAGAAGGACTTGCTTTATGGTTGATCGTAGTTTAACGAAACGAAGTTTGTTTCGTAAGTCAAAAATTTCAAAATATATTCATTTCAGTGATTTCACACACTTGAAACATCAGGTGCGGTTATTCTCGTCTGTATTTTTAGGTGTTGGTAAGCGAGTGGATTCCTTATTGGGTCTCTGCGGTCTGACTGGGTTGTTTCGGGTTTAATATTTACGTTGATCTGTGTCAATGAGCAGTTTTAACGTAATTACCCATTAAGCTCCCCCAAAAAAAGACATTTTATGCCTTAATTGGTCGGATTCGGATAATTTCGCTCGTGTTTTATGATGGTTTTTATATTGCAGGCCATCATTTGACGTACTGTATCTGCACATAGGTCACAACAAACGGAGTTTTGTTATGTCTTATCTATGTAACCGTTGTACTCGTCGTGGCGCGAGTACGACTGGCGGTTTGTTACTATTAACAGTAGCGACTTGTGTCGCTAGTGGTGTAGCGCAAGCTAATGCTACACCACGCCTTTCCCCTCAACTTAACCATCAATCATCACAGGCTATGCCGATGAAGGTTGTGGCTGATTTGCCCAAACCCGATTTTCAGTGGAAATCTGTGCCTTTTATTTCATTAGGCGCAGGCTACGGTGAAGTCGGTGGTAAAAACATTACAGGTAAAACCAGCACCAATGCTGTTGGCATTATTGCGCTTGGCTTAGAATTTGCACAGTACAAACGTGCCAGCTTCAATGCTTCTCTTGGGTTAATGACTGGATCTGATGTTTCCATTTATACCCAAAGCAGTTATGCAAGTGGTGACCCACCCCAAGATGTCGAGATTCAAGAAGGTATTAATTTGATGCTGGGTACTAAAGTTGATCTTATCCGTAACTGGTACGCCTCTGTTGGCATTGGTGCTTTATTACAGCGTATTAACATGCAACCCATTCGTACTAGCTTGCAAATGTCATATCAAGCAGGGCTTGGTTATCGCCTTAACCAAAAAGCCAGTGCCGAACTCAGTTATTTTGGAACAGTAGGTCGTAGTGTTTCTGTGATGAATACTGATGAACCCACTTCTAGCCATGGTGGTGCGCGCTATGGACTTGGCTTACTCAGCCTTAATTACAAACTTTAATTTTCTAGGAGATAATCATTATGAATAACTATAAAAAAACACTTTTATTAGCTAGCTTGGCTGTTGCCTCTGTTTCTTCTGCTTTTGCTACCGCAACCTTACATAACTGTTTCAAGGACACTCGTTCTTATAACGGCACTGGCGGACTAACTCCTTACTTTGCTCGTTGCATTAGTGGCAATGAGACCAGTGTCAACGATGAAGTCGGGGTGGTTGAAACTAACCTTAATGGCGTTGGCGTAAGAACTACTGCTTTACCTGAAGTGACGTGCAATAACTCTACAGGTGCTTGTGATTTTTCTGCTTTTCCTGCAAAAATTACAACGGCATTTGAAGGCATCCAAACCGCTCAATATCAAGTGCTTTGCACCATCACCAATCCAAATACTAACGTGCCTGCTTCCAGCTGGCAATTAAACTTTACTCGTCTTTCTGGATCAGTAAAGGTCATCAACTCAGCGACAGGTCAAATTATCTCTCCGAGCTATCCTAATGTTGATCGGGCACAAGGTCTCGATCCTCAGCAAGTCAATGTTGCTCTTTCTGCGGGCACCTATAAATTCCAATCACAGGTTTACTTTTATGATGTCGCTGATAGTAGCTCTCAAACACCTTTAGGACTTACTACTAGCAATAATGGTGCTGATAGTAATCGTACTGGTGGCTTTAAATATAACTGCTCTGTTTATGTCAGCAATATCACCTACACTAGCTAAGTGATTTTAAGAATGTTTCTAGCATTCTGACTCTTAATAATCAGGGCATTGCCAAGCCGACTATTTGATTGGCTTGGCGACTTTCCTCCACACATCTTTTGATATTTTATTCTCAAGGACGATCTTATGTTGCACCCTCAAGATAACCAAAAACCTAACCAATACCGCAAGAACACTACTGGGTTCTCACTAGTTGAATTACTCGTAGTCATTGCCATTGTCGCTATCTTAGCGACCATTGCCATTACCAGCTATAATAATTATACCTCAGCGGCAGAAAAAAAACGCCACCTTAAACAATTACTCTCGATTAACCTCGTTGCTCAATGCTGAAGTATATCGCTGTGAAGCTGACAAATCAGGAGAGTTTTTAGGCAACGCAGGTACACCTTGTAATGCTCTTGGATTAAGTAATATGAATGCGGCTATCACTAGCTATATTACCTCAAATATTAAAAATCCTTATACCAAATTAGCTGTTGTCGTCAATACTTCCTCTTCACCCTTTTGTAGCAGTATTGGAAGGGGTAACATCAGAGTTTATCCATTGGGGTCTCGCATAGAGATCAATACTTGTGTAACTGCGACTGATTTGAGAAGCACCAACATTTAATTACTAATACAAGTTTTAATGGAATCCACGAGCTTTCTTACACTTTAAAAAATATAGATTGCAAATGCTCTTGTTAAGCAAAGGAAAGCCAAGAAGAAATGCTTGCATCAACACTATCCATAACAAAGTTTCATGCAAATGCTAAACTTCGTTGTCGTCTAGCGTCAATCCATCGCCATTTCTTCTCAACTTTGGGGAGGAGGAGAACCACATCATAGCTATCACACCAGCTAGTTTGTATTCGCCTAACCCTTCATTGTTTGTGAGATTTAATCTTGATTATGCGTGCGGTGAAAACACGGTATTGTTACATCATCCTTTCTTACCTATGATCATGGCTAACACATCACAAAACAATCCAATAGGAGACAGTATGCAAACCCATATCAAAAACGCTTCTTTACGTAAACTCACTCAAGAAATATTTGCGTTTCTACACTTTAAAAAATCCATCTCATGAGCAACTTGAAGTTGTAGATTCTTTTCTGACAACCATTCACCATCTCGAAGCTCAAAAAGCTTCTCATTAGATAGCTTGATCGTTCTATTCAATGGCATCGTTTTGCTTATTTTTTGACCGCCGATAATTCCAACATTATTTCAACTTGTTAGCTTGGTTATCCACAGGTTAGCTGATGATTTCTGTGGATTTTTAAAAACATATTTTGTACAATAATTTCTTGATTTAATAAGGTTTAAGTGAACATGATGGCACTGATGTTTTTTAGTCTACTATTACTTGGAGGGTTAACTCTAGCAATAAAGTCAACACATGAAACACGCTTAAAAAACAGCCCTAAAATAACCGTTTTGGGAATGTCACAAGCATTATTCATGATAGCTGGCATAATCTATTGTTATAAACAGGTGGGAGACTATACTGTGTTTTACAAAAATACACAGTTCTTAATGCCCTCTATACACCTGTTCTTCAAGAAATTAACCGTGGCATTATTTTGTATGTTTATTCAACTAGGTATTATTGGTATAACTCATGAAATAATAAAATGTTCTATCTACTTGTTATCTAGTAATTTTCTTGTGAATAAAAAAGATAATGGGTATATATTAAAACGTGTGAATAAAAAAGATAATGAGTATATATTAAAACGGCCGTTAATTAAGATTGCTATTACTCTCTGTCAAGTTTTCTGCGTGCTAGTTTTTCTGTTGGCAGTTTACTTCATTGACTCACATTTCAGCACGCATGTTTTCATTGAAAAGTTTTACTTGCATATGTTTATTTCCTCTAAATTAAATTGGATATTTTGGATATGTCTTTATATTGTATTTGCATTCTTAAGCGAGCCGTATACAACTATACGTAGGGGAGGGTCATCCTAGGTAAACCTTAGTATGAGGTCGTACCCTCAGTTATACGAAATCGCCAGCCATCGTCAATTTCTCACCTTTCCTGACCCTATGTCGCATTTGACCCGTCTGTGTCAATTAACCCATTGTTCTACTATGTAAACATCAATCATCAACCTACTCAAAACTTGTGTAGCAAAATTTTTGCTACACTTGCTACACTATTATGAATCAAAACACAGAAATACCTCACACAGGGTAGGTGAGGTCGTACCCCCTATATGGTTATAACCCCTATTTGGCTTATTTAAATCATGTTGCTATTAGCAACAAATCAGGCTATCATGGGTGATTCGTATATTTTGATTATTGATTTGAGATAGAGTAGCGATTATGAAAGAAGCAAAAACAAACAAGAAGCCTCTGCGGTCTGTCAATATCCGTGTGTATGAAGAAGATCATCAACAATTATTGCAGTTAGCTACAGAAGCTGGAATGGACTATCAACCATTTTTGAGGTCAGTGTTACATAAGCTGGTTAATAATGAACTGATCGATACTAGCTTTTTTGCAAGAAAGCCTTCTTGTATTCTGTTTAATCCAGACTCTACTATGATGTCTGCTCTTACGGAAATTTTTCAACACGCTCGGAAGAACGGCATCAATATTGCCACATTGAATACTAAAGACGGTAAGCTGAAAAAAGAGATTTTTAATCATGATTAAAAATAAAGTGGCTACATTAGATTGCCTGGTAATAGGGTCATTAATGTTATCAATATTCTCGTTAACTTTATCCTCGTATAACCTATATGCACTTGCTAATACAAGTATTGATCTTGTCAGTATACAGAAAGATATTCAGTTAGAAAAAAAACATGCAGCGTAAACTAAAGAAAGCTCAAAGCGAATACGAACAAGCACTGCGAAACGGTCTAGCAACAAAGATATAGAGTTCGACTTAACGTTCAAATAAAAAGAGGTACCCATTATGAACTATTTAGATTCTACAAACATGAACATAACATCGGTGTTAAACATAATTATATACATCCTACCTGCTATGATTATTTTGTTGCCAATCCCATCATATATTCAAACAATCAAGGCTTATGTATATGAAGACGTTAAATATGTAAAGGATGCCTTTTCTCAAAGAGAAGTAAGCAGTATTTTAAGCTTTCTGCTCCTGCTGACTTTCTCCTTCCTAATGAATAAATTAGGCGTGATCACTCTGCATATATTTACAATGACAAGTAGAATTTTTGGCTACTTACTATCAGCAATTACCTCTTCACTACTAATGACGGCTTTAGGGTACATCTATTGCTTAAAAGCAAGGAAAGAGATCAAACAGCTCAAACAGCTTCATCGTATATACAATATTTTCATTGAATGCTCCTTCGTTGCTTTAATACTTATTGTACTGATTTCTCTCTTATCAAATATTCTAACACTCTAACCAACTGATTTAAAAGCTATGACAATACAAGCAAGCTCTGCTAAATAGTAACGCATGATATCTTAGCTGTAGCAAGCATATAACCTCGACTTAACGTTCAAATTTAAATGAAAAGATGAAGAAAAACTGCTCATATTTTTGCCAGTAATTATTTCACTTTGATTTCAATTTCTTAGCCAAGTTATCCACAAGTTAACTGATGGTTTCTGTGGATAGGGTATCCAGCTTTCCAATCTGTTTGTTAAAAAAATACACATTGAAAACATTGCTAATAACTGTATAATTAGCAACAAATATATATTTAATTGTTGTAATATATAGGTGCTTTAATATAATTAATAAAAAGAGAGTTGATATATGGAACAGCGTAAGTCGAGTTTTCATGCAGGTGTAACATTCTTACTGGTTATTGGTTTGACTTTGGTGTGGTCAAACAATGTGATGCTTAAACGAAAGGTCAGTGATCTGCTCCACTTTCAAAAGGCAAGCTTGGTAACGCAATCATTACAAATAAGTGCTAGCGTCCAAACGTTAACATCAGGAGAAATCAAGCAACTCAAGGTGTCCGCATTAAAGGGAAACGTGCGTGATATGGCAATACTGTATGTGTATTATGATAGTGCTAAACCTGTAAGCAGTGATGGTCTGGCGAATGAATTCATTTGGAAGAGTTTACTGATTGGAGTAAATGGACAGAAGAAAGATACGGCATCGGTTGAAAAGTATTACCAGCATATTTTGCCTTCTGCCAAGTTTAAATGGGCGCAAGCGCAAATAAAAAACCATCAAAAACGAATCGAGCAATTCTCGAATCAAATGATTGCACGTCAGATGAAAGCTTATCAATCGATCAATAAGTCAATCAAACAAATGGAAGGTGTCATCTCTAACCCGTTAAGGGCGATGTATTTATTGGTAGCAGATTCGGTTGGATCACTGTAGGCAAGATTTGCATGAAGAAATATAAAGCGATACGACAATTAGACCAGCTGATAAAGCAACCCGTAAGCAAAACACCTGTGTTTCAAAGTGGTTGGGTGCGTACGATTAGAAAATCATTAGGCATGACCATCAAACAGTTGGCAAGTAAGATGGGGCTGAGTAGTTCGCGTATTGTCAAAATAGAGATGGATGAAACAGAAGGGGGTGTGACATTACATACCCTCAAAAAAACAGCAGATGCTTTGAACTGTCACTTGGTTTACGCCTTCATACCGAAACAAAGCACCTTTCAAGCGATGATAGATAAGCAGGTTCAAGTAGTTGCACAGCGTCAGATTCATACGATTAATCATTCAATGGGCTTGGAAGATCAGCGAGTAAAAGACATTAAGGAGCAAGAAAAAGAAGTTGCCGATGAGCTGCTTCGTCAATCATGGAAGCACCTGTGGAGTGAGGATGAAGTTTGAAACACCACTGGGGGCAACGCCGATTGATCCTGATGAGGCAACAGGGTTGATTCCCGAACATATCACGCTACAAAGCCAGCTCAATGAATGGGAAGAAAGTAACATACTGGATGCCGAGCGACGTATTCAACGACGAAAACCAAAGCTCGACCAGATATTGAGTATTGATTACCTTAAAAAATTACATGTATGGATGTTTGGTAAAACATGGCGGTGGGCAGGGACATTGCGACGCAGTGATAAGAACATTGGTGTTGATTGGCTGATGATAGCGGTTGAAACACAGCAGCTACTGGATGATGTTGCCTATCAGCTAGAAAATAAGGTGTATGCTCAGGATGAAATTACGGCCAGATTGCATCATCGTTTGGTGGCGATCCATTTGTTCCCCAATGGTGATGGCCGAAAACTAGTATTTTTGACCACTTCTCGACCATGACCCATTTTTACTAGGATCTCGGCCGAGGGTCATTTTGAGTAAGATTTTTTGGTCGAGATCGACGACTTCAGACACATCCTCAAAAGGCATTACTTTTTCAAACATCTTGCGAGCAACTACTTGCATGCCCCGAAAAATTGACTGTTTTTATTGGCAATTCAGCATTATTTCTGTTAAAAGTTTTTATATTGTTTAAGTGGAGAGGAGCAAATGGATACCAAAGGAGTGCAAACGTGACCCCAAAGAAATTAATTGCCATTTCCTCTTTAATTATGGCAACCTGTGCCTCATCTGCTTTTGCTGCAGGACAATTAGCTAAGCTACCTAAACCTAACTTACAATGGAAAGCCAATCCTTTTATTAAACTTGGTGTTGGGTATGGTGCTATTGGTGGGGCAAACACTGCAGGAAACACAGAACTTAATGCTTTAGATAAAATTACGATTGGCATGGACTTTGCTCAATATCGAAACTTTACCTTTAACACCTCGTTAAGTTTAGTAGATGGTGCTGATATTGCCGTTTATGACTCTGATGGCACAAGAACAGTCACTGAAGTTGAGGATGGGCTAGCATTGATGTTTGGTACACAAGCAGAGCTAGGTAACAAGTTTTACGCAACAGGTTCAATCGGTGCAATGTTACAACGAATTGAAAGTTCATCTGTTGACACCACGATACAGCCTGCGTATCAAATAGGTGTTGGTCGTCATTTTACCAGCAAAATGAGTCTTGAACTTGGTTATTTTGGTACACTAGGATCACATATTAGTAATACCACCCAAGGAACAGGTAATGATCAAAGAAATATGACAAAAGGTGCTGCGAGGTATAATGCTGGCATGCTAAGTGTACAATACAAATTTTAATGAATATTTGAGCTTATAATTTAGGAGACCACTGTGATGTTAAAGAAAAACATAACCACTGCTGTTGCACTAACCACGCTGATTGCTACAAGTTGTAGCGCAGTAAATTTACTAGACTGTTTTCATAGACCTAGTTCATATAATGGCAATGGGGGATTATCATCTCACTTTGCTCAATGTACCCAATCTAATTTTCTTACTCTTCGTACTCTTCATACTAATACTCAAATTAAGTTGAATATTAATTGTGATGGAAATGCAATAAACGAATGTTCGGTAAATAATTCTCCTTACACCTCTTCTTATTCTCTTGATTCTGAACTGACTGGTATTAGTAGTGCTAATGGTACATTAATTTGTCAGTATACATATCCACCTAGAACTTCCAGCGTTTCCTTAGGGTCAAGCATGTGGGGAATATCCATAAATAATGTTGTAAAATTAGAGTCAACAGAGGGAGGGGAGCTCCCTTTTGATTTAACACTGGGGAATACTTCTATAAAATATAAGGCAACCGATGGCAGCTTAGACTCGGGCTCTCTTGCCGGAAACTCTGGCATTATAATCAGAACATCTAACAGTTCGAGTTCTTCGAGCGCACCTTATGATTTTCTGATTCGACCATCTGATAATCCAACACTAACATTTAACCGTGATCCTTCTCAAAGACCAAGGAATGATTATAGTGCGAGTTGTACATTAACCTTAACGAACATAACATACAGCCCTTAGATATCAATAGGTGTTATTTATAAAGGATGATAATATTGTGAAAAAATTAATATTAATGCTATTTGCTATGACCGCTTTTTCTTTTAGTCAAGCACAATCCATAAAAATAGTGACTTGCAAAATAAACAATGCTAGCACTAACTCCAATGAAACTTGTGAAAACACGCTTGATGGAGTGCTTCCAGCTCCATCACCGTGTAATCTTTCAGATCGATATACTGATTACATGGGGAGTCCGGGTAGTTGCCCGCAACCGACGGTTGTGTTGTTATCAGTGAAAAAGTTAATTACTCCACAGGGTAATTATTTCGTCTACACAATCTTAGACAAAGACGATGCCAATCGTCAGATTGTCCACATCAACAAAGGAAATAAATGATGAAAAAACAAGCCATACTTTTATCCATGCTCACCTCAGCTTGCTTATCAACCACATTAGCAGCTCATCATATCAAAGTGGTTTCCTGTGAATTTGATCCCAGCGCTATGAGCGGCAATAATGCTAGCGCACACGCCTTTGATCAATGCCAAGATCAAGTCAACCCGCTCATTGCTAATGATGCAAATGGAAGTTCACAAGGAGCGATTATTAATGTCAACACCACAGTGCAAGATGGTAAAACATACTTGGTGTACACCATCGCTAGTAGCGTTGATGCAACTAGTAAATAAAAAACATAAGGTCGTCAACAAGATGTTATCTCGATTCAATCTTTTTAAAATGATGCTGATTACTCTCGGTAGCTTTTTGTTGTGCATGATCAATGGACAAGCGCGTATGGAAACAGTGGTTTGTTCATTTGCGCCACATGGGCATGGGCAAAAAGTGAAAATACAATCCGACTGTTCACAAGATTTATCAAGTTTTTTAAATGGCTTTTATTTTGTTAAAGATCGTATTGCTAGTGTCCATTCAATGAATTCTCAAACAATGCCTGATCCCACACCCCAGTGGATCAAGACCCCTAATAGTGGATTCTTACAATATACGCTGAATACCCGTTGTGCCAGTAATGATCCTAGATGTATTGCTAACTCTCAAAACACACCAAAGACAACATTCTTTACAAAATTACTTGCTAATATTACCTCCATAGGATTACAACCAACGATTACCGTTGTGACTTGCCGAGCCAATCAATTTATTGAATATCGTGCTACACGCCACCGCAATCCTCAAGGTCGTGTTGACGGTGAAAGCAAAGACTGCACTAAAAAATTAAATTATTACTTATACAGTGTTACCAATACAGGTAATCCTGAAAGCAATGGTGTCATTGTTAATAGTCAGCAATTTACCACGCCACAAGGCACTTTTGTTGCTTATACTTTGAAATATTATACATATGCTACGGCTTTTATTGCAGATTGGATGCCAAGAGCATTAGATCACTAAGTTATTATTATTTCACATAAAACCACATGATATAGACCATCGGCCAGGATTCTAGTAAAAATGGGTCATGGTCGAGAAGTGGTCAAAAACCTTTCTAAAACCACTCGATCTCCATCATTATAAATCAAGGAGTTATTGATAAACAACCAGTATGTCCAAAAATACTAGTTTTCGGACATCACCTAAAATCCTGTGTAAATTTTAAATCTCACACCTCAACACCATCAAGGATTATCTCATTTGCATGACCCATTTTTACTAGAATCCCGGCCGATGGTCAGGTTAGTTGCCGAGGTTTTACTGATGATCTACCAAGAATGGCATTAAGAGAGGCAGACAAACGCAACTATCAACCGTTACTGGAGTTTGTACGGAGTTAAAAAGGATAAAGACATGGCAGAGATTGATGAAACAACATGCTATTTTTTCAACTCAATACACAATGTCCGGTAATGCAAATTACCGGACTTAGCTTTCTTCAAGTTCACTAATACGCCTTCTAATACGAACTACAAGCGGATGATCTCTACCAAACTCTACAGTATTTATAAGGGTTTCGTAAGCTCCCCTTATCCTTTGCAACCCCTCCACCTTCTCTTGTATTGAGACATATGTTTCACCTAAATTATATAAAGCTTTCGCGGTTTCATGATGATTCTCTCCACAGTGACTTCTCAGCACAATCAAAACACGCTCTAAGATTTCTTTTTTTTCTTGAAACTTACCCATAGTTCCCATAACAATAGCAAGATTTTCTTGTGCCTTAGCCACAATGAAATGCTCCGAGCCATAATGTTGCTCTAATATTAGTGATGCCTTTTCCAGCATTTCTTTCATTAACTCAAGATCTGTAGTATCTGTGTGACTCATCGCAAAATCAACTAATGTCCTAGCCGTTTGATAATGATCTTCTCCATATTTATTTTTATTTATGCTCAAAATACGAGCTAGTACATTCTTTCTCAGCTTCATTTTTCCCATTGCCAAATACAAAACAGACATACTAGTTAAGGTATGAAGAACCATATCATGATCTTTTCCATAATGCTCTTCCTTAACTAGAAGCGCTTTCTTTAAAATCAATTCTGAATAATCTAAGTCTCCATTCATCGCTATTATTGCATTAGCTAAATTTGTTAACGTGCATGCAACTTCATAATGCGTTTCTCCATAATGAGCAACTTGAATTTCCAAGACTTCTTCAAGAATCAGCTTCTTTCGCTGATGATCTCCTAAATCTCCATATGAAATAGCAAGATTAACCAATGTTATTGCCACTTCATAATTCTTCCTGCCATAATGCTCCTCTTGAAGCGAAACTGCTTTTTTTAATATAATGTTCTGCCTTCTTACATCACCCAATGCACCATAAGTATTTGCCAGATTTCTCAAATGTATAGCAATTTCATAGTATTTTTCCCCATAGTGCTGCACCAATATAGGAAAAGCAGATTCCAACAATTCTTTTTTCTTTATATAATCACCTACCTCACCATACGAGTTTGCTAAATTACTCATTGTTCTAGCAACAAGGTAATGCCTTTCCCCATAATGATTCTTCTGTATTAAAAATGCCCTATTTAACAGAGATGATTGTTTCTTATAATCCCCTAAGAAACCATAAGCATTTGCCAAATTTATTAATGTAATAGCAACTTCTGGATGCTCTAACCCGTGATGCTTTTCTTTTATAGCCAATGACCTTTCTAACAAAACTCTCCCTTCATCAATCTTGCCTAATCTCAAATTCACCGAACCCAAGTTAGTTAATGTAATGGCTAGCTTATGGTGATCTCTACCATAATGTCTCTCCCCAATTATAAGTGCTTTCTTTAACAACTCTCTTCTAACAAAGGGCTTTCCCAATTCTCCATATGCCTGTGCTAAATTAACCAATGTATGAGCTACCTCATGATTATCCTTACCATAGATAGCTTGTTTCATCGCTACTGCTTTCATCAGTACTTCAATTTTTTTTCTTAATTCCCCTTTCTCTCCGTAAACATCTCCCAATATCAACAGTAAACGCAATCTAAAACTTACCAAGCAGGCCAAAAAAATCCATCTACTTGTACTCTCTATCGAGGTTAAAATATTCTCACAATGTGGAGCTATAATTTTTACAAAAGCTATGTCTCTTGCTGTTCTTTTATCCCACGGATATACAACATCAATACTCATGACGATACTAAGTAAAAACCTTGCTACTTCAACCTCTCCTTGTTCACTAATAGTTTCCATACAAATGACCTCTCTAAGCATTCGATGTATTTTAAACGTTACCATTAATTCTTTTATTTGTTGATCTTTCTGAATTAAAGAGCTCTTAACTAGCAAATCAATCACTCCTCTAACTTGCAATGAATCTAATTTACTAGTTATCTCCCCTAATTTTTCAACCAATAAAAATGGGATATTAATTGCATCCAAGTAACACAACATACGTATCATTTGCTGTGCTGCTTTACTTAATTTTTCATAAGAAATCCGCCACGTTGTATACACTGCTTCCTTATATGGATCCGGATAAGGTAACTTTGTTGTCAAAAACTCTTTCTGCGCTTCTTTCGTGTTTGTATAAAGTTCAAGATATTCTGCAATACTTGACTCTTGCATTTGTTCTATACTGGCTACTGCTTGCGCCAATGCTAATGGGAAATAGTGCAAAGTATGCGCAAGTCGATGACACTGATCTACTGGGGTTTCTGATCCTAATCTTGATTGAATATATTGTATTGCTTCCTGCGGACTAAACCCATGTAACGCTAAATGCCTGTCAGGATAAAGTTGTTGCTCGCTTTGGTCTCTCGTTGTAATCAGCCAATGTAAGGTTTTATCTGTTTGCGCACAATCTATTTGCTCAGGCATGAAATTAAGTGCTTCTACTATCTGTCTCTCTTGTTGTTCTACTATTGTAGGTGAAGCATGACTAGTGCTACTCTTATCATCATCATCGTCGTCATCCATCTCAACGTGAGCCGATGCTCCAGCAGACAATGAAACTACTGTTTCATCTTGTGGCTGCATCATTTGCCCCCTCAGCACAGCAAGTTGATCCACATTATCAAAAATGATTAATACTTTTGAATAATCTGCTTGTGTATATAGGTACTTGTAAACAGCTTTTATAATGTTTTGGTTCGTAAAGTATTTTTCCTTGAGGTGCTTTATATCTGCTCCTAACTTAAATGTCAGCGCAAGATCCATCATTTCTAACATCAATTGATTAGCATTATTGGCATTTAACCAAATAGCATAATCATAACGTCTGACGTGTAACATACGATGTGCATACTCTAAAGCCAAACTGGTTTTTCCTACTCCTCCTAAACCACTGACTTGATGTTCCCGAAACTCTTTGGCTTCTCCAATGATACTGCCAGCATATTGTGTCAAGCTTAGTTCTAGCTTCATTAATTGACCTATTCTCCCCGTAAAGGTCGGGATTCTGCATGGTAGATGGTAATGTCTTTGGTGTTGGTAATCGGGTACGGTTCGATGGAAATAGCTATGTTGCTCCCCAATATCAACATGAGCTTCAGCTCCTGTATGTACTACTAATCCAGCTCCTTGTACCATTGATGGCATCTGTTGTGTTTCTTCAGGTGTAGGCATTCCTTTAACCTCCTATTCCATTGAGTCTCATTGCTACTTGTAATATTCTTTGGTAATGAGCACTGCTTAAGGGTGTAAGCTCTGCACTTGTTGCATGTGCTGATAATTCTGCGCTTTGCTCATGAAATAATCGCAAGTAGTCTTGTCCACTGTGAATGAAGCGTCTTTTTAAGCTAATAACCGCTAATTCCAGTGCTTTTGGATATCCTCCTAATATTTCTGCCAATTGTTGCCGTTCGCTCTCATTCATTTCAGGCAAGTAGTGTCGCAAATAAGCGATGCTATCTGTCTGTGAAAATGGTACCAGATTAACATGTTGATTAATTTGTCTTGCTTGTATACTTTGATCAGGTGTTGTAATAACCCAATCCAATCTCTGTCTTGTGTTTGCATCATTCAATTGTGTCAGTTGTAAGGGATCAAAACATAAATCCGTTGGCTGTGATCGGTAAACACTCCCTAAACCACCTATTGCTGGTAAGTTGTCAAAAATAAGTAATGTCTTTCGATAACATGGTTGGGTTGTTATTACTCCATAGAAAGTCTGGATAGTTGCTTGGGTATGAGGATAGTCTCTTTCATCTCCTCTCATTTGTTGACGTTCGTGTTCTAATAGAAATTGACGCATGTCTTCTAGTAATATCCTAGAGTTACTTGCATCTAGCCATATGATGTAGTCATAGTAATCCTGTTGCTTCATCCAATGTGCATAGGTATGCGCTAAAGTGCTTTTTCCAATACCAGATCTAATCGTAGATGACATGATAATACTAAAACGTGCACGGGTAATTTGTTGGTGAATTGTATTAAGTTCAGTTCCTCTGCCAACGTGACAATGTGTGTAAGCATGAGCTGCTTTGAGATTATAATGTTTATCTCCACTAGGCGTATGATATCTAGGAGGTAAATCGATACTGGTGGTTAGTGTTCCAATTTGCACTGAAGCAACCCCATGTGGGAATAATGGTGTAGCTGGGTTGTCGCTTCTAACACTTGGAATACTGACTACAGTTCCTGCTGCCATTTGAGAGGTAGTCATACCGATTGCCCTAGGGTCAAGTTGGTCAACCATTATTGGTATGGGCTGAGTGCTGCGTGTTATCGACGGAGCCGCACTAGCTTGCTCAATAGTTTCCTGCCTCTCTGCTGCACTACCTGCGTATTGTGCTCCTGATTGGATAGCTCGATAACTTCTGTTGATTCGGGCACTACCTATACGGATATCTCCAGCCACTCTTCCTGCCAATGGCACTCTAGGAAAACTGGCAACTTGTTCACGTAACTGTCTTGCATCTTCCGCTGCTCTTCTAGCATATGCTTCATCCCCTACCACCGCGAAACTTTCATCGATATCTCGATTGCCTATAATCAGACTGCCACCGATTTCTTCTGCATATTCATATTGAGGTAGGTCAGGTGCCGATGAATCGTCTCCAGCTACTCCTATAATGTGAACAGGATTAATAAGTGCTTCTATCGCTTCTTCCATTAGTCGACTAAACACTCTGCTATGATCTTTCCTGAATCTGAATATATCTTGCGCGTGAGCTTGATTTTGATCTAGTACCAGTATTCCATTCCAGCGTTGAGTTCTCACGGCAGCATCTTTATAGCTGATGATGCCAACACCTTCTGAGCGTACATTGTACAGTTCATACTTCATCAGTTGTTCACAGACAAAGGGATGAAGTCTCGGCTCAACCGCTTCTAGTCGTCTTCTAATTTCTGCTTCGTTAATTTGTCTAAGCAAGTAGAGGTGTGCTAATAAGACTCGATGTGCATACTGAAAGTGTCTAAAATCGAGCACATATTCATTGTGCTGAATCATCGTCTCATCGGGTGTTTGGTAACTTCTTCTTTGAAACCCTCCTCGTTGTTCTAGCTCATGCTGTTGTTGCGGTGTTTGATCTTGTTGTAACTGAAGTTGCCCACTTTCAGTATCGTAGCTTGACTGTTGATCGTAATAGCGTTGCCTTCTTCCCGTAACGCTTCCATGATTATGTGTCCAATTATCCATGGGTTGCAATATTTGATAAGGGTTTCTGCCAGAGTCAGAAATTTCTTTTAGTGTTGCTACCATAGCTGTCATACTGTGTGTAACAGCTACACCGTGCGCTCTTCTAGGAGCACGTCCATGATGATCTAGCCGAACTGGCAAATGATATAATGCACCTAAATGTTGATGCAGACTGTTAATAAAATTGGGGTATGAGAGAATACTCATTACATCCCATTGTCTGATGATATCGGGGTTAAGCTGACTGGGAATGTAGCGCCCAACACCTTCTTCACCTCCAGGGCTATCAAACACTGTTGCGCTAACGTGTAAATCTGGGAACCACTGTCTAAAGTGTGTGTAATACCAACAAATTGCAAGCTCAGAAAGCCAACCACCTAGTGAGTGTCCAGTTAGTGAAAGCTCCTTTCTTTCTTCACTAACTCTTCTCAACACATGGAACAAGAATTTATACAGGCTATTTTCTTGCGCAGTATGCTGTCCACGTATAACACCATTGAGATCGGCAACTAACGCTCTAAACCCTCTCGTACCACGACTTGCTAATACATAGTGTGTTTGGTCTGGGTTAAGATATAGTACGCCAAAATAACCACTCTGCCCTATCCTTCTTGTGCTATCATAACGTTCAACTTCTTGCCATTGCATGAGTTCAGCAGGTAAAAAATCATCGACTGAGTTAGGATAAACATGATCACTTAATTGTGCGTAAGTTAGTAGATCAGGTCTTTCATCTCTTACTATTTTCATGAATAAATCAACTTCACGGACAATATCCCTAACTGCGATCATCCATGAAGCTAATTCATTCTTTCCCCCGTTAGCCTGTTTAACTCGAGTGGCAAATTAAACAGGTAGTCGAGTCAGTATGAAACTTTAATTTCCCAACGTATCCCATATTCTATTAATCACCACTATCATTTTCAAGTGATAAACTCTACTTTTACTATTGTCTAAGATGTTGGTTTTAAAATTTGTGTATCATACTCATGTAGCTTTTGGTTTTGTGTATTATGTTTTTATAGACGAGTTTTTTGCACAAAATGCCTGCTCTTGAAAATTCAACTTAGATTCAGTACTGATCAACTGTCTCCCCTATTTTGGCATACTTTATTATTCAATTTCCCAATCAGTTATCTGCTGTTTCATTTAACGATCGTTTAAATGCACAACAAATTTAGAAACACTGCTTAATAAACGAACGTTTGTGAATCACTTTGAAAAACAAAGAAAATAATGCTTATTTTTGTATATTAACTCGTAATTTATTCAATAGATCATTAAGCTGTTGAATAAAGATAAACATACAAGTTGGCAAATAATATTTTTTTCTCCTAACTTACTGTTTATTAATTTTTTTATTGGAGATACCCCACATTTACGTCATTTCTTCCACTCAACCCCAATAGGTAATGAAATAATTCCAAACGCCGCTAATGCGCCAAGTGCTGCTGACCCTGCACTTCCAATATATCCAGTAGTTGGCGCACCAAATGTTCCGCCTGCTCTATTGTGTAACAACCAGTTCCCAGTCTGCTTTACCCAAGGAAAACCTTCAATAGTTTCACTATGTCTTGCTCCAATCCCACCAACCTCAGTTGCAGTACCTGTTGCCCGAGCTTCTATAAACTGTAAGTTAATGTACATTAATTCCTCCCTTAATAAAATTATCAACCGTGTCCTGTTGTAGATTACACATACAACATCACCCTCTGCCCATCTAAATGCTATCAAGCACTTTAATAGTTCCCACAAGTATATCCTAAAAAGCTAGTCACTCCAAAAATCCTTATATCGATTTGATGCTAACTCTGTATAAATCGTTGTGTTTTTAATATTTGCATGCCCCATGTAACATTGTATTGCTCTAGTATCACATCCTTTGTTCGCTAAATAAAACCCTGTGCTGTGTCGTAACATGTGTGGATGCACAGAAAATCCAATATCTGCTATCTTCCCTGCCCTACTTACTATCGCTCGAACTGCTCTATCAGTAAGTGGAGACTTACGCTCACTTAAAAATAAATAAGGTGATTCAATATTGTCACGCTTGAGTTGTCGCAATGCTCTCAGTTCAACCGATCTTAATGGATGCGTTGATGCAATTCCATTTTTAATGCGGCGCACATGGAGCAAGCCTTGCTTGAAATCCACCTGATCCCATCGTAACACAATTGCTTCACTCACACGTAGCGCATGACGATACATCATTAATATCAGTGTGCTATCACGATGTGGATTTCTACCTATACTACGAGTCGATTTGAGCAACTGATCTATTTCTTCTGCGCTCAAATATTCACGTGATCGAAGATCTTTATTTTTCTGTTTTTTCGGTGGATTTGATAACTTTGCCGTTTTCGGTGTTTGGGGCGTGGCTCTTTTCATTCTGACACCTCTTGATTTCATTGCATTCAGTTTAGCATACTTTGCCGAAAAGGGGCATTTTCGGCACTGTTCTATATCAACTGACTTTATTCTATAAACTCAACTTATTCGCCTGAATATCAGGTAAAAAATAAATCACTCTGTATTTTTCTATTTTTTTAAAAATAAGCATAGAAACGCATTGCTATTTGGTTAACAATTATTTATATTTGACATCAATTTAGTTAACCAGTGAAATTTGAGCAGAAGATGCTAAAAATAAGTGAAATAAAAATATCTGAACTTCAGCGATACGTTGACATTTCAACTCCAGCTATAAGCAAATATTTCAAAGGGATTTCTAAAGGCATAACAAAATCAAGCAATAGAATCACTGGAGTATCACCTGAAGAAGCTGAAATATTTCTGGATAAGCACTCTGCTTTTAAATTCAATGCTCCAGCCATTACGTTAGCAGCTAATTTATGTGGTGGTGTTGGTAAAACATCATCTACCATGAGTCTTGCTTTAGCGCTTAGTAGAATAACAAATAGAGAAAAGCACCCTATTGTTTTTATAGATGGTGACTCACAAGGTAGCTTAACTTATATGCTTTGCGGGGAAAGAGCAGAAAATGATGAACCCACTTTAATAGATTATTTAGAAAAAAAATCATCTCTAGATAATATTCTACATCCATTGGGCAACAATATATTCGTTATCAAATCTAATTTGAATCTAGCTTTCTTAGACAAAGTGTTAAACAAGCCTTCTGACATAAAAACCGTGATGAGAAATTTTTATGTTAGTTTGCTAGAGCATTTCGGTGAAAATGTGAAGATTTTTCAAGATCATACACCACAGCTTTCAAATCTATTTGCATCATCAGTTTCTGCATTATATCAAATGCCTGGTGAGGTTATATCAAGCATAATGATCCCTCTTCGTAGTGATAATTTTGCAATCCAAGGTGCTAGATACATAATTCAAGAAATAGAAGAACTACAAGAAACTTATTCTTTCAATAAAGCAAATACCCATATTCATCCTTTTATTTCATCATTTGACAGAAGAGTATCAAGCTCTGCTGATGCCTTAAAAAAAGTAATGTCCGATGAACTATTGCAAGATTATTTATGCCCTGTAGTTGTGAGGTATAGCGCAGACATAACCAAGAGTATAATGGCATGCTCTAATATTTATGCTGAAGGCAAAAAAAGTAACGCAACTTATGACTACCAGGACTTACTGCAATATATTTTTAATCAAGGTATAAAAAACAATGGCTGACTTAAAAGAAATGATGGAAAAAGTCTCCCTTTCAGAAAATTCAATCATATCTGAAAAACGAGGAGAAGAAACATCTAAAAAAGAAAAAAACTCTTCAAAAAGAAGAACATGGTTAGAAAACATAGCCATTGAAGAAGTTTGCGAAATGCCTCCTGAAGATATTAGAAACTGGTCGTTTCATGATCGCCCCCAAGCAGAGCTTGGTGACATACAACTTCTTAGCAAATGATTTCATAAATATCGGACAGCAAACAACCTTGTATTGTTAGACCAACAGAAACTGGGGCATCTCACAAATACGAACTCATAATAGGTGAAAGAAGATGGAGAGCCGCAACTCTAGCTGATATTAAACTAAAAGTAATTATTAAAGACTTATCAGATCATGACGCCTCATTATCACAAGCTGCTGAAAATGAGAACAGAGAAGATTTATCTGACTATGCAAAAGGCATGAGTTTTTCAAATTTAATAAAGAATGAGATAATATCTCAAATCAGACTTAACAAAGAAACTTAATAAAAGTAGGCAGTACGTTTCTGCTCTATTATCTTTTGATAAAATACCAAAAGAAATCACTGATCACTTGTCTAGCATGTCTTTAATATCTGCTAGAACTGCTGAAAAAATAAAACAATTAGCTAATAAAGGTCAAGATTATATAAATATTATAATTAAGCTATGCCCCCTCATTGAGACTGGTCGCTTGGGACACAATAAACTGGCAGAAAAAGTTTATGGCTTACTACAAAAAACAGAAACTGTTGTAAAAGAATCTACTCAAGTTTTTGGCAAAGATAAGCGACATTTATATACATGGAGGAAAAGACAATAATGGATTTACATCCATACATTTTCCAAAAGATATTGCTAGCATGATACAAAATAAAGAAATTGATATCGATACTATTAATGAAAAAATACAAAAAGCGATTGAATTTGAATTAAACGAACTGTCCGCCCAGGCGGACATATAGAAAAGCCCCACATAACATCAATTATGTGGGGCTAAACAATAGAAGCTACTTAAAGCTACAAGAAAACTAACAAAATTATTCTAGCTTAAGTAGTTACTAAAAACAAGTAGGAGCTACTTATATGATACACCATATCTATAACCACATAATGAAACACCACTACATACCTACCATTAACCGTTAGGTAACCATAACAAGTATTAATTGTAATATTGATTATTAGTTGATTCGTTTATACGGAGTGTTTCATTTATGGCTCAATTCCATAGCCATAGTGATGTAATTCAACATCTATGGCACGATATTGTCGAGACCTTTGATTTCCATTGGTGCTGTTGCACCTGATCAAAGTGATCTCTACCCTTCAGTCGCTGGCGTTATGTGCAGACTTCTGCACGTAAAGATCGCAAAAAGATTGGTTTTAAATGTACCTTTGATCATTTCAAAGATACCCCTGTTGTTAAGATTACGATTCACAGCTTTAAAGGCGGTGGTCAATCTGTTTATTTCAACAGTCTTGCCACCCTTAAAAAACAACAGTCACTACGCTCTGCAGTTTAAGTCAGTTGATGTCGATGGTAAAAAGCGTTTTATTGTTTCTACTAATCAACCCTTTCGGTTGAAGAGTCTGCCTATGCAGATCAAATTAATGCTAATCAACAAGCTTATGATATTCAGTTTCAGCAAAAACGTTTAGCACAGCAAGAAAAAGAACGTAAAGAACAAGAAACTTTACAAGCTCGCTATCAGCAAGCGATTACCGCATGGAAAGCAGCACCTGCTGATGATCCTCGCCTATTGAATCATCCTTATATCCAAGCTAAAAGCATTAATCACCTGCGTAACCTTCGTCTAATAAAAGATAAAAAAGCAGATAACTTAGGTATCTTATTACATAACCTAGCAGTGATGTCACTGCGATTCAGCAAATCACATTTTCAGGTTAAGTTGATTCGTGGACAGAAAAAGGTTCTTTTGCCGTACTGGGTGAATTAAAACAAGCTAGTAAGTTATTCTTTTGTGAGGGTTACTCAACCGCCAGCAGTATCTTTGATCTTGTGATCACTAATGAGCGTTACCCTAATGAATGTGCCGTCGTAGTTGTTATTGATGCTGGTAATATGATCACAGTCATTCGACGAATGGCTCAAGCTTTTAAACATAAAAAGTTTGTTATCTGCCCTGATAATGATCATCAAATCTTTTTTACAAGGGTCAAAATAATGCTGGAATGCTGGCAGCTTAACAGTGCTGTTCTAGCTCGTACTAAAAACACCTCACTTAAAATTCCACCAACACATGACGCATGGTTCTGACTGGAATGATTATTTACTGCTTAAAAAGAAACAAAAGGATATTAAAACACTTAATGATGCCTTTAAAAAATCTGTCGAAGAAAAGCTCATTGATTTACATCTAAAGCGTTTGAGTTGCTTTAAGCCTCACGCCCAATTGAGTCGCTCCGCTTCTTGTCAGTTATCCAAAGCCATTGTGGCTGCCTTAAATTATTACGCACAAATGCTATTCCCTCATAAAGTCAAAGAAAGTTCTTTTAGAAACTTTGTGCAAAGCCATTGCTCATACCAATGTGGATACCCATCTGGTTCGTAATTGGTGGTATCGAATCAAGCGTCGTCGCTTTGCAGTTGCTCTGCGTGCGAATACTTTCAAGAAAGAGCAGTCTGCACCGATCCAACAATGTGCTGTGACCTCAATGGATGATATGTTGCAACAAGTTCAAACTTTAAAACAGCAACATCCCAAAGCAATCTTCATTACCAATGCACCGATGGGGCAGGGTAAAACACAGCAGTTTATGTTGCCTGAATTCCAACAAGCTGAAGATCAAGCTCAGTTCCCTGTGATCATTACGCCTGTGCGTTCTTTAACACAAAGTGTCTCTAAACGCTTTCAATGCGCACATTACATTGATGATGCGATGGTCTCTAATGATCATGTAATACCACTGTGGCTTCTTCATTAGCGATTACCATTAACTCAATTATCAATCAAAAGTATAAAAATACCCTGTGGTTTTCTAAATCATTGTTTATCGATGAATACACACAAGTGTTGCGTTCTATCACCTCGGGATGGTTGAGAACTCATTCTCGCCATAAAACAGAACAAAAACTGGCCGAGTTGATTAACCAAGCAAATTTCACTTATTTGGCCGATGCTGATTTCAATCAAGTTGCTCTTCAATTCATTTAGTCCAATTAGTTCACGATGAACGTCCTATCTTCATTTTCAGATTACCTACACAAGTTAAAGTAGCTAAACAAAGCGCTAACAAGCCATCTAATCAACGATTGACTTCACAATCCTTACAAAAACGCTATGTCATTCACACCGAGACTGATCCTAATTTAGCCTCAAAATTATTACAGTCTCGTGTCCTTGAGCAAGTTAAACAAGGTAAAAAACTCTATATCGTTTCTGACTCTAAAATGAATTTAGATATGATCGAAGAAGCTTTGTTGAAAATCCGCTTATCCAACGATCAACCAATACAGAATCAACAGGGTAGGGCGGTTCGTTGTTTAAAACTCACCTCAGACACTATTAACCTTGAACAACCACAAAGATTTGCACAAAACCCTGATCAATACTTACAACAGCAACAGCCTGACATTGTTCTAGGTATCACCTGCCATTCAGTCGGGTATTTCCATTGAGGTCGATTACTTTGATCGTTGTTTTGGTTTATACGCAGGTACTGTCTCCCCGATTGTTTTTCAACAAATGTTACATCGGGTAAGAACACAGCGTACTTTTCATTTAACACTCCCGAATTATACCGCACCTGCCAATGCACGAAACATTGAGAATCCTACTGCCATTTTGATGGCTGCTTATACTCCAAGCCATTGAACAGTTTGCATACAACAGCTGACTTATGATCCCAAGCAGGACGTACATACTATTGCTAATCTATCCATTGAAAACAATAACGGCCAACTCACCATTAAAGGGGATGATGAATACCAACGCTATGAACAGCTTTGTGCTGAAATACAGGCTTTGGATAATCAACAAACCAATAATGCTGCTGCCTTTTTGATCCTACAAGCACTCTCTCGTCAGATCAAAGTCCGTTACTATACCAGTCGTGCCTCTATACTCGACAAACGCTTAGTGAAAACACAAATCAAACAGCTCAAAGAACACACCACCAAAGCGCAGCAAGAACAACTCTCAGGTGAAGTTTCACTAACACAAGAACAATATCAACAGAAAAAACAACAAAGCCAAGGTGGTAAAGCCACACAGCTTAAAACAGACGATCTCATTGCTATTAAACGTTATGAGATCAAGGACGACTTGCATCTGAAAACGAATCAAGTCGAACTGAAAGACGTTGCCTTTTATCAAGAGAAAGGGCAATTCCATGTCGCTAACTATCAATCGATGCTCAACGGTATCGAATCAGCACAAAAAAACGATCAAGCTGATAAAGAGCAAGGCGTGGCTAAAACCAATGCACAGTGGAGAAGTGCAAAGGTTAAACTGCTCAATACCTTGTTTGAACAACTAGGAATTGATAAAGCTACAGGGAAGGGAGAGTATCATAAAACGCAAGCGAAACAGGCTAGAGAAGCCATTAAAGCAGATGACATGCTTAACCGCTATGTCACCTTCAAACTCAACTTAGAAGTCAACGGACTTAGTGCTGACATTAACTTCGTGAATAAGATCCTCAAAAAGCTATTGGGGTTAAAATGCGAAGGGTATCAAGCACGAATCAATATCCGGATTGATCCAACCATTGAGACTCGTTGAACGGATGTATGCAATTAAAACAGATAGTTTTAGCTGTTTACGTCATTACTATGAATTGAGAGTGTTCGCCAAGCAAGAACAACAACAAGAAATGGCTTTATCTGTTGATGATGATATGGTTGTTACTGATTATGTAGGAGGTTTGTCACAGTAAACGCTTATTATAGATAGTATGTTCACTGTTATTCTAACTGTAACTAATTAGCTCTCTGCAATTTTCATTTGTTTTGAGTTGTATGCCATTATGGATAAGAACACAGCAGTAACTAGCAATGAAATTATGGCAATCAAAAAGAAGAATTTAGCATAGTCTAACGAATTATGCGTTTTTATGGGTGATAATCTAGCAATAACACCAGATAAATAACCTGAAAAAGTTAAGAAACAATAAAATATACCCATCATGGTTGCTTTGAATTTTTTAGGTGATAACTTTCCTGTCAAAGCCATTGATGTTGGTAAAATAGAACCTCAGCTAAGGATAATAAGAAACTAGCAATTACAACGCCTATAAAAATAAACAAGATTGAAGTGTGTACAAACAAAGCAATGAGGGCAAAAAATATAAAAGAGAGCGATGTCATCGTTAAACCTAGAATTAACTGAGAATTATCAGATTTTTTAATTCTAAATCTAGAAAAAAAGCTCCATATCTTATTTAAAAATAAGGAGAAATCATGACACAGATTGCTTCGATTGTACCAAACCAAGTAGAAGGTACTTTAAAGCCAAAAATGACTTCATTCACATTATATTTCAACCAAATAACAATAGATGAATATAGTTGCAATAGAAGAGCAAAGAATATAATACTTGCAACAGTCGGAATGATTAATTTTATTAAGTTTGATTTATCTACAGGAGTGCTTTTTAAATATAACATTGATAAATATATTGAAAGCAAAAGTAAGCCAACAATCATAAAATATTTTAGCGGTATGATTCCTGAAAAAATAGAATAAATTAATATGTATGAACTTATAATTATTACAATTGATAGTAAAATATTTTTACCAGTGACCTTTATCTTTAAAGAATTGCGTATTTTTGTTGATAATAACAGGGTAACTAGCATTGATAAAATACCGAAAGCACAAATGGAAAAACCAATATTAAAGTGATGATAAATAATACCTACACCATAAAGTAAAGGACCCAGTATGCTTCCAGCGTTAGCAAATAAATAAAAGTATGAAAACACCTTACTTAAATGATCATCATGAAATAGTTTTTCTAATGAGGATGAGTTTGCTGTTTTGAAAGCCCAAGACCTATAATGATTAAAGATGCCCCTATATACATAGAGTGTATAGTGGCAAACATAAGAATACAGTTACCTACTAAAGAGCATACAGCACCAATAAGATGGAATTATACAAACCGATAAGTCTATCAGATACTACTCCACCAACAACACCAAAACCAAACGCTAGAGCAGCAAAAGCACCATAAGTGATATATGCTTGATGATAAGATTGGTGAAAAACACTAGTTAAGTAAATAACAACA
>CBDBBL010000015.1:0-50287 GCA_965203125.1 Gammaproteobacteria bacterium
TTTTAGCAGGGATTATGGTGGTGAGCACTCACATCAGTTTCACTTAGTAGGTTGTCATGGGGTACTGGGACCTAAAGGGCGCTTGTCTAATTTTAATCCCAGTTCTCAAGCAGTGGTTGCTCAAGCGACGCATACCTTTACTCATGTTGATGCAACTTTTTTCCTAGGAGATAACGTATATAGCCATGGTTTAGATGCTGACTATATTGCTGAGATGAGTATTGCCTATGAGACTTTAAACTACCAAGGAGCTGAACATTATGCAGTGTTGGGTAATCATGATATCGGTATTGGTAATGCTGAAGGATTGCTCATGTCTGATAATAGCAAGGAAGAGAGTATTCGTCGCGCCTATCGACAAGTAGAATATGGCTATTGTATTCAGGGTACCAAATGGCGAATGCCTAATCGTTACTATATGCTTGAGACAGAGCATGCTTGTTTCTATTGTATTGATTCATCTGCATTTGTGTTTGACCAGCAACAGCAAGAATGGCTGAGGCGTGTTAGAGGTGATACAGCTCGTCAGAATAAGTGGCAGGTATTAGTTTCTCATCACCCACTCATTTCTATTAGTAAACGCAATCCGATTCGCTTAGGTTCATCAGGAGTAAAGCGCTATGCGAATAAATTTGATATCCCGCTGGAGGCTGATGAAAAGAAATACGATACTTCACATTTGCTGTATCATTATTTTAATCGAGAAGCGGCAGGTGATTCGAGTGGTTTTGACTTGGTTTTTTCGGCTCATGATCATTTCATGGCAGTTTATGATATTAGCTTAGCTGGACGTATGGCGACACAAGTAATTTCTGGAGGTGGTGGTGCAAAGTTAAACAATATTGATAAGTATCGTTGTTTCCAGCCAGAAATGTATCGTCTCGGTTATTTACGTAGTGAAGTGTTGTCAAGCATGAATCATGGGATGGTTGTTCTCAATATGGACGCTACGCAGTGTCGATTTGAGTTTTACTTACCAGGTTATTTTGAAGGTAAGCAGACTATCTTCTCTAAGACTTCTGATAAAACATGGTTGCGTTCTAATGGGGCAGACTTTTCTAGTTGGAGTGATTTAGTTGGGCAAGGCAGAGCGGGTCTGTCAATTCCCCCTTTTCAAATGCTGTCGATGATGAGAAGCGAGGATGTGACAAGGAATATTGCGCTATTGGCCAAGTTGTTATCCATGGTGCCACAGTCCATTTCAGACCATAGGCATCGTTTTCGTTATTATCAAATTCTATATGGTGTTTTAGTAGCTGAATTGGATCGTTATGTGCTTAAGCAACGGGAAAGCGATTTAACTGAGGTTGAGAACAATTTGATGAGTCAATGTTTCAGTTTGCATGAGCAAGTTAGAAAGCAGGTGTTGTCTAGCATGGATACAGTGGTCATGCTACCTGCTTTTACAGGATGTATTGAAGTGCTAACATGCGGAGGCATTCAGGTTGAGGTGGCGCGTCAGCTTGATAGGCATAGCTCCAATGTTTTGAGTGACACCGAAGCATTGTTTTGTCTTGATTCTCCATGTATGAAGCTCTATCAGGGGCATGTGAAGAAATTGTTAGGATTGAGTGTCAAAGCCCACCATGTTGTTTTAGTAGAAAGTCAAGGGAGGTGGAAACAATTGAGTTTGAGAGTTCCCAAACAACACCAACGTTATTCATTCCGAGTTCTGTATGCAACAACTGTTGTGTATTTAGTGATTTATCGGCAAGAAAAGACGGGACAGCAGACTTTATATGCACAGGCTAATATCAAGGAGCTGAGGCGCTTTGATCTTTGTGTTGATGTGAAGAGGAAGCAGGTTATTGCTTTACAAGAAAGTGGGTTAGTGCATAAGCAATGGAGCTTAGTGGGCGATATTGGAAATTACGAGATGATTCCTCATTAGGGCTCAAACGTTGTCGGAGGCATCCAGCTCATAACCATAAGCTGCGGCTGAAGCAGGCGCTTCAGGATCATGAACAAGGTGTCCATTACTCCGTGTTTGCGACTTACTTCTGATCCAGTATAAAATGGCACGCATAATAATAATCAGTCCAGAAATCGTTAGTCCAGCAATATAAGGCACAGGCATTGTGCTATTCTCACCAAAAACTGCGGTGGCATTTTCAATTGCTTCACTGGCTGTTTTACTTAATAAGATCACAGAGGATGTGCAGACATCTGCCCCTTCTTGCTGTGAGTCGAAATTTAGCACAAAAGCTTTTAGTTTTTCATAGTGATCACCAAATGCATTGATTCTTATTTGATCTGCGCTCGGTAAATTCATAAATCCAGTTGCTTTTAATCCTGATGCTAAGATAAGTAACCAGATGAAGATTAGCGTATCAAGTCCTGCAAAATCCCAGCATCCAAAACTATCAGTGAATATTTTTCGCCATGCACTTTGATTTGCATATTTGAGTTGACCGTGGTGAGTAGTTGGGTGAAATTTTCGATAGGAGATTAAAATACGGATAATAACACGGATAAAAGTAAGTGCTCCAATAGCAACCCAACTATAACGTGTTACTGTTGTGTAGGTGATATCAAAATACCACTTGAGTGGACTCCATTGATTTAAGAATTGTAAACGATCAAAAGCCCTAGAAAGTGCATTTCGTACCGTAATGAAGTGAGTGGATAAATAGTCACCGTTAGTGCAGCTAAGTAGGCTACCTTGTGTTGCTGCTGTAATGACTGGCTGTGACAGTGGTTGCACGATGAGAGAATCAATTTGGTGGTTGAGTTGGCTTTTTGATAGTGGGTGTGTCGTGAATCGGGTCTTCCCTGGAGGGAATGATAGTGAGTTAATCGTATGTAGCGTCAACATAATGCGCTGAATCCAAGCAAGCCAATGGTTTGCTCGATCTAACCATGAGTGTGAGTCATGGGTGTCTAAATATTCACTGACTGGATATAGATATACTTCTTGAATTGTTTGTAAGCTTCTACTGAGTAGGGGAGCAGTAGGAGAGCTTGCTCTAGGGTTTTCTTCGTCATATTGCTCATCTGTGTGATCCTGAAGTAAAGGCGACGACGGGCTGTGCCCTGAGTGATCAGTGGCTGATCTCCACCAATGTAACCCCCCTCCCATAAAAAACCTCTTTTACTGACTTTTTGGTGTTGTTTGGTTGTTCGGTGTTGGCATACTCCAATAAAGAACACATCCTCCGTTAGTGCCTTGTGAACAATTAACTAGGTCAATACTATTATTTTTTGTTTCTCCATTCAGGTTGTTCAGATAGTTTAGTTTGATGGTGTGGTCTTTAGGAAGGTTGCTTGGTGGGGTTAGGGTGAACTTGATACTAGATTGATTCTTGCTGGTATAGGTACAGTAAGGCGTATTTGTGGAATTAACAGTGCCATCACGTTGTACGTTAAAGCCGTTTGTTGCATTGTTTTCGGTATATTTTCCTGGAAAAGAGCCACTGAAATCATATAGCTGTCCATCGCTACCGATACTAGCAGCAGTGACATCGATACTGGTTCCCGCTGTGGAGTTGTTTGATGCTTTGATATAGGCTGCGTTCACAACAGGGATGGAAGGGCATCCTATAGTAATCGTGATACTTTTGGCTGAAATTTGTGTTGGAATACTTAAGGTTGCTGCTTGTGTGACTTCAGGGTTGCTTGCTGTAACTGTGAGTGTATAAACTCCTAATTGTTTTGTTGTAATATTACCAGTTAAATCACAAGTACCACTGCAAGTTGCTTGGTTTTTTGCAAAGGAAATTCCTAGGTTTCCATTAACAGGTAAGCTTTGAGAGTCGACAGCTTGTACTTGGAAGACGGTGTTTTGGTCTGTGTTAGAGAAGAACTGCATGACATTTGGTAATGAGAAATCGCTGCCATTTTGCAAGTTTTGTATTCCGTTTGGAATGGGAGTGTTATTACGTGCTGGTGGAATTGAGATGCCTGCAAATACCGTAGTAGCGGCTAATATTAAAATCATAGAAGCGAGAATTTTGGACAACATCATGTTTTCCTCTTATAAATTTACACCGTTCACATGGTAGAGTAATTGAGTATAGAAAGCAACATTGCGTATTTTGTGTACATGCCGCTTAAAGTCGTAGTTTTCAATCACGATAACTTAGAATGAAAATTCTCTGTTGAGTTAAATATTTCTTGTAGTTTTTCCTGTATAACACTGTCGTGGACGACAAATACGGGTTTGAGGGTCTCTCATCATTTCTAGCCATTGTGCACTCCAGCCTGTCACACGTGCTAATGCAAAAATTGCAGTGAAAAGATTGGTTGAGATGCCTAATGCAGCTTGAGTAATGCCAGAGTAGAAGTCTACATTTGGGTAGAGTTTGCGCGAGATAAAGTAATCATCTTTAAGCGCGAGTTCTTCTAGTGACATCGCGAGTTTAAATAAAGGGTCGTTGGTTTTATTTTGGTCACGTAGGACATCATGACAAATTTTATGCATCACTTTGGCACGTGGATCATAATTTTTATAAACACGATGACCAAATCCCATTAAACGAAATGGATCTTGTTTGTCTTTTGCTTTTGCTAGGTAGCTTTCAATTTGGTCTTCTGATTCAATCGTATTGAGCATTTGTAGACAGGCTTCATTAGCACCTCCATGAGAAGGGCCCCATAGTGCAGCTACTCCAGCAGCTAGTGACGCTGCTAAGTTGCTACCTGTTGCGCCAACAGCGCGAACAGTTGCTGTCGAAGCATTTTGTTCGTGATCGGCATGTAATGTTAAGATGCGATCCATAGCGTGAGCAACCGTTGGACTAGCTTCTTCACCAAATAGCATGTAAAGGAAATTTTCTGCGTAACCCAAGTTTTGATTTGCTTCGATGGGTTCGAGTCCCTGTGTGTGGCGATAACATAGTGCGACTAGCGCTGGTGCCTTCGCCATGACGGAAATGGCAGACGTTTCACGTTGTTTTTCATCGTTAAGATCAGTGGTGTGTTGATCTTGTGCTGCTAGTTGCCCCATGAGTGCAATGAGCATTGCCATTGGATGGCTATTGCGGTCAAAACTTTTGATACAATTGATTAATTGTGGGGTTAATGATGCTTGTTGTTTCAGTTGCTTGTTAAGTGTTTCTTTTTTTTCTTGAGAAGGCAGTTCTCCGTGATGTAACAGATAGATGACATCAATAAAGTCACAGTGTTCGGCGAGCTGGTCAATGGGGTAACCTCGATAGAGTAGCGTGCCTTCATTACCATCAATAAATGTAATTTCTGAATTGCAAGAAGCGGTGGTTGCAAAACCGTAATCTAATGTGAAGTGCTTTGTTTTCGCAATTGGTTTAATGTCGATGACGTCATTACCCAAAGTTGGTCTGGAAACTGATAGTTCAACGGTTTGCTTTTCAATTGATAAGTGTGCGGTTTTTTCCATGACTATTCCTTAGTTATCCTCTTATACCCAAATTACTTGAAGATGCCAGGCTTTAACGGCATGAGTTCGGCAGAATGCAAATCTAAAAGCTTTCCCAATAGCGGTGCTATTGCTCAATCTTTTAAATCTGATTCTGCTCAAACTTATTATGTTAAAGTCCGACTTCTTCAAGTAATTTGGGTATAGAAGCAATGGCGCAGATTGTAGCGAGTTTGTGCTAAAGGTGCAATATTGTACTAGCGCCCCTTTAATATACGTGCTTTATCTCGTTGCCAATCACGTTGTTTGATGGTTTCTCGTTTGTCATGATTTTGCTTACCTTTGGCGAGAGCGATTTCTAGTTTAGCACGTGATTTCTTCCAGTAAAGTGTGAGTGGTACGATAGTAAATCCTTTTTGCTCCTTTGCACCAATGAGTTTTTTGATCTCTTTATGGTTAAGGAGTAATTTTCGTGTGCGTGTGGGGTCAGGGTTAATATGTGTCGAGGCAGTGGGTAGCGGAGTGATGAGTGCACCGATTAACCAACAGGCGCTATTTTTGATTTGGACATAAGCTTCGTTGATTTGTGCGCGGCCTGCGCGTAAACTTTTGACTTCCCAGCCTTCTAGCACTAAACCTGCTTCATAGCGTGTATCAATATGGTAATCGTGACGTGCCTTTTTATTTTGAGCAATCGTGTTGGGACTTGTTTTTTTTTGTTTTGCCATCGTGATAGACTATTCGCTGTTTAATGATGTGATTTTACCGATGCCTTTAGTTCAAAAGCAAGCAGTTGTTCCTTTTACTACGACACAGATGTATCAGTTGATTAATGATATCGAACGTTATCCTGAGTTTATTCCTTGGTGTGTTGATGCGAGGCTGCTTGATAGTTCTAGTGATGAGATTAGGGCGAAATTAGTGTTTCAAAAGGGGAGGATGAAAAAAGAATTTTCAACGTGTAATTATTTAACAGTAGGTCGTCTTATTGAGCTTGAGTTAATTGATGGGCCTTTTAAGTATTTAGAGGGTTTTTGGAGTTTTGAGTCTATTGATGTGGGGAGTAATGAGGGCTGTCAGGTGAGGTTGCATTTGAATTTCGCATTTAATAATCGCTTGTTAGATGCAGCGTTTGGTAAGCTATTTAATGGCATTGTAAATCAGTTGGTGGATACATTTAATCAGCGTGCAGTGGTGGTTTATGGTAGGTGAGTTTTTTGTTTATTTTGGTTGATTTATATTTAAACTATCCATATCTTCAAGTACGATATGACTATGAAAGTTGAAGTTGTTTATGTTAATACATGCGATAGATCATTTTTAATGAGCTTGGATGCCACTGATAGCATGTCCGTTAGAACGGCGATAGAACGCTCTGGTGTGTTACAACAATTCCCCGAGATTGATTTAACAAAATACACAGTGGGTGTTTTTTCAAAAAAAGTGAGGCTAGATCGACTTGTGTTGGAGGGAGATCGCATTGAGATTTATCGACCTTTAACAATTGACCCAAAACAAGCCCGTTTATTGAGAGTAAAGAAGTAATGCAAAATAGTAAGGCAGATCATCAGCCATGGTATCGACCGCGACGCTTACGTCACCATCCGCAACTTAGACGGCTTGTGAAATCGGTGAGTTTGCATGTGGATGATTTGGTGATGCCATTATTTGTTAAAGCAGGCATTGTAGATAAACAGCCGATACTCTCTATGTCTGGACAATATCAGCATAGTGTAGAAAGTGTGGTGATTGCTGCTCAAGAAATTGTGCAGCTCGATATTCCGGCCATTATTTTATTTGGTATTCCTGAGGGTAAAGATGCTTTAGGGAGCTATACTTATCGTCGTGATGGTATTGTACAGCAAGCAATACGGGCGATTAAAAAAGCGTGTCCAAACTTGTTGGTGATGGCAGATTTATGTTTCTGTGAATATACTGACCATGGACATTGTGGGGTATTGAATCAGCGCAACGGGCAAGTTGATAATGATCAAACATTAACTGCGATGTCAAAGCAAGCTTTGAGTTTGGTGGATGCTGGGTGTGATGTGATTGCGCCCAGTGGGATGATGGATGGTATGGTTGCAGCATTGAATAAAACGCTCAATGAGCATCACTATGCACATATTCCTATTTTAAGTTATGCGGTTAAATATGCCTCTAGTTTCTACGATCCGTTTCGCGAAGCTGGTGAAGGTGCACCACAGGTGGGGGACCGAAAAAGCTATCAAATGGATCCTGCCAATGCACAAGAGTGTTTACTAGAGGCTGCTTTGGATGTAGATGAAGGGGCTAGTATGTTGATGGTGAAACCCGCTCATACTTATTTGGATGTTATTTCAAATGTGAAAAAAAATCATCCTCAAGTCCCTGTAGGTGCTTATCATGTCAGTGGTGAATATGCGATGATTAAAGCAGCTAGTGAGAAAGGGTGGTTGGATGAAAAGTCCGTGGTGTTAGAAGTTTTATTAGCGATGAAAAGAGCTGGCGCTGATTTTATTTTGACTTATTTTGCTAAAGATGTGGCAGTGTGGTTGCATGAGCAATAAACAAAAAACAGTATTTAGCTGTCAAAGTTGTGGTGCAGAATTTCCTAAATGGGCAGGGCAGTGTGTCGATTGCAAAGCGTGGAATTGTATTGTGGAGGCTCCCAAGGTTATTTTGGCAAGTAAGCCATCTTTACGTGGTTATGCTGATCAGCAAAGTGAAGTAGTTGGCTTAGATCAAGTCAATACACAAGCGGTTCATCGAGTATCTACACAGATCACTGAGCTAGATCGTGTGTTAGGTGGTGGTTTGACCTATGGTTCCGTGGTGTTGATTGGTGGTGACCCAGGGATTGGTAAGTCAACATTATTACTGCAAACTATTTGTCATTTAAGTGAGTCGATGAAAGCGATTTATATCACTGGTGAGGAATCTCTTAGTCAAATAGCTATGCGCGCGAAAAGACTTACGTTGTCAAATAATACACTACAGTTATTAGCAGAAACACAAGTAGAGCAAATAATCTCTAAAGCAAAGATACATCAGCCAAAAGTGATGGTGATTGATTCGATTCAAACGATTTACACCTCAGAGTTAAATGCTGCGCCAGGTAGCGTGAGTCAGGTTCGTGAGGCCACAGCGCATTTGGTACGTTACGCTAAGCAAACCAATACTGCTTTATTTATTGTCGGGCATGTGACTAAAGAAGGTGCGTTAGCAGGTCCCCGTGTTTTGGAGCACATGGTGGATACGGTGTTATATTTTGAAGGACAAACTGATAATCGCTTTCGTGTCATTCGTGCAGTGAAGAATCGTTTTGGTGCGGCCAATGAGCTAGGTGTGTTTGCGATGACAGAGGTAGGCTTAAAAGCGGTGAGTAATCCATCTGCTATTTTTCTCTCTCAGCATTCCCAGGAAATAGCGGGTAGTTGTGTCATGGTGACACAAGAAGGGTCAAGACCCTTGCTATGTGAAGTTCAAGCACTTGTTGATGAAAGCCATTTGGCAAATCCAAGGCGTGTTGCAGTTGGTATGGAGCATAATCGCATGGCCATGTTGCTGGCAATTCTACATCGTCATGCAGGTATTGCGACGTTTAATCAGGATGTTTTTATTAATGTAGTTGGTGGAATAAAAGTCAGTGAGACTGCGATTGATCTTGCTTTATTATTAGCTGTGGTATCCAGCTTAAAAAATAAGCCATTACCACAAGGTTTTGTAGCCTTTGGTGAAGTAGGGCTGTCTGGAGAGATTCGCCCTGTCCCTGATGGTGAAGCACGACTTAAGGCAGCACATAAACACGGGTTTAAACAAGTGATGCTGCCGCATGCGAATCGTAGTAAGCTTAAATTAGATGAGATGGTGGTCACCCCTGTAGCATCTTTATCTGCTGTGTTCTCTCAGGTTTTTAGGTAATAATTGACTGTTAACTTAACTGCCTCATCAAAAGAAACGGTAGGTTGCCACTTTAAAAGCGCTTGTGCGTTTTTAATTGAAGGCACTCGTGTTTTGACATCTTGATAGCCTTTGCCATAATAATCGTTGGCATGACTGATGGTTAGTTTGATTTTGCTAAGGTTATCAGCATACTTTGGAAAAGCTTTCGCGTGTTGTAAGACAGTTTCAGCGAGTGTTTTAATGGATGCTTCTTCACTGGGGTTGCCAATATTAAAAATTTGTCCGTTAGCACAACCATTTTTGTTTTCAATGATTTTAATCAGAGCATCAATGCCATCTTGGATATAACAAAAGCTGCGCTTTTGTTCGCCACCATCAACCAAATGAATGTCGTGTCCGTAAACAATATTACTTAAAAACTGGGTGAGAACACGCATAGAATGTTTACTTGGATCTTTAATGTAATCTTGTGTTGGACCAATCCAGTTAAAAGGGCGAAATAAGGTGTAGGGCAAGTTTTTATGTTTTCCATAAGCAAAGATCACACGATCTAACATTTGTTTGGCGCAAGAGTAAATCCAGCGTTCTTTTTCAATCGGTCCTAACACTAAGTTTGAAGTTTCTTCATCAAACTGCTCATCTTCGCACATACCATAGACTTCTGAGGTTGATGGAAAGATAATGCGTGTATTAAATTCAGTACACCATTTGACAACTTTTAAGTTTTCTTCAAAATCCAAGTTGAAAACACGAATGGGGTCCTGTACATAAGTTGCAGGTGTTGCAATGGCTGCCAGCGGTAAGACGACATCGCACTGTTTAATTTGATCAATTAACCACGGTTCACATTGGGTCATATCTGCTTGTTCAAACTGTAAGCGTTCATGTCCTAGACTATGAGCTAATTTGTCATCACTTAAGTCTATGGCGATTATTTCCCAATCTTTTTCACTGAGAATTGTTTTAATCAGTGTATTACCAATAAATCCATTGGCTCCAATAATCAATACTTTCATGATAATAACCCTTTAATTGTCGTAATAATGTGATCTTGTTCAGTGTGATTCAAAGTAGGATATAGTGGTAGGCTAATACACTGTTGAGCAAGTTGCTCTGCGTGTGGAAAATCACCTGCTTTAAAGCCAAAATTTTGTTGATAAAAGTCAAATAGATGTGTTGCTTGATAGTGTAATCCTGTGCCAATTTGATGTTCTTTGAGTTGGGTCATTAGTTCATCACGAGAAATTTTTGTGATGCTTTGATCAACTTTGATAACAAATAGGTGCCAGCTATGTGTGTGTTGAAATTTAGGTTTTTTGGGTAAGGTTAGTCCTGAGATATTTTTGAGTTCAGATAGGTAGTGCTGTGCTAATTGAGTACGTTTCTCGATGAAACCATCAAGCTGTTTGAGTTGATGTATTCCAATAGCAGCCTGTAAGTCGAGCATGTTATATTTGAAACCAGCATGAATGACATCATAATACTGAGAACCTTCTTTTTTAAAGCGATTAAAGGCATCACGGTCAATCCCATGGAAGCGCATTGCTTTGACAAAATCAAGCATATGGTTGTCGTTGGTGACAAGCGCACCACCTTCGCCACTGGTCATGTTTTTATTGGGGTGGAAGCTGAATATTTGAGTGTCACCAAAGCTGCCTAGTTTTTTGCCTTTATACTGTGTGCCGATGGCTTGTGCGCAATCTTCAATCACTCGTAAGTGGTGTTGTTCTGCGAGCTGGTAAATGGGGTCAAGATCAACAGATAGCCCTGCAAAGTGCACGGGGACAATGGCACGTGTTTTTGCCGTGATCACTGCTTCAATTTGATCGATATCAATGTTATATGTGCTAGGGTCGATATCGACTAAAACTGGTTTTGCCCCTGCTTGAACGATGGTGTTTAAGGTAGCAATGAATGTGTAGGCGGTGGTAATAATTTCATCGTCAGGCTGAAGGTCGAGTGAAAGCATACTCAGGTGTAAAGCTGCTGTTGCGCTGTTGAAAGTCAGTGATTCGTTATTTGGACGCTGTACATAGTGGGCGATATTTTTTTCGAATTGAGCTGTTTTAGGGCCTGTCGTGATCCAGCCTGAGGTTAGTGTATCCACGACTTCATTGATTTCATCCTCACCTATGGTGGGTTTAGAAAAGGGTATATACCCATCACGCTTCAAGGTGCCGAATTTTAACTTCATGAATTTTGCAAAATTGAAATTTAAAAACTTTCGCAATAGTCTACTATTATTCAATTTTTTAAATCTAATTTCACTAAAATTCATTTTGTTAAAGCTCCAGTATCTTGAAGGGTAATGGGTATAAATGATTGTGTCATTCAGTTATCCTTTCGCAATTAAGTAGACACCGATCAGGATGATCGCAATACCACTGCTCTTTGCAACACTCATCGACTCATGCATCCAAAAATGGGCGATGAGTGCATTGGCGACATAACCTAAGCTGAGCATGGGGTAGGCAACAGATACTTCAACGCGTGATAATACCACGAGCCATACTAAAACGCTGATTACGTAGCATCCTAGTCCTGTCAAGACGAATGAATTTAGAAAAACTTTAAGTGCTAGAGGGAGGATATGATGCCAGTGATAACCACTCAGCGTTATTTCTCCGATTTGATTCATCCCTGCTTTCAGGCACAACTGGGCACCAGCATTCAGCACGACACCAGTGATGAGTAAAAAAAAGATTGCGATTGTCATGATAACTCCTGAATTTTTAAGAGCAGATTGGGGTTTGGGCATTGTGTCAGATAGTGGCTGGATTCTGCTTCTGTGCAGGTACCGGGATAATTATTCATGCCCTCATCAAGATGGAGAATAATTTGGAAGTGTAGGTGGGGTGTCCATTGACCATTGATATCACTTGATCCTACTGTCGCAATGATTTCTCCTTTTTCAAAGTGTTGTTTTTGGTTGTATTGCAGTATTTGTGTTGATAAGTGACCATATAGTGTGTAAAAGATTAAATTATCGAACTTGTGTTTTAATATTAACGTGGGCCCGTAATCGCCGGGTGTTTGATGGTTAGCCACTGAAAAAACTTCTCCCGCTAAAGGTGCGTAAATGGGGGTTGCTTCGGGTACTGTGAAATCTAGACCTAAATGAATATTTCGATTTTCTTTATTGGCTGTTTGAAACAGCGGTTGAGTGTAGGTGGTTGGTCGTTTCTCACCATAACGACCAATAGCGATCGTTGCTTGGTGTTTTTTCATTAAGCGATGGCTATGCTTAGTGGCGGCAATGGTGTTGAATGGTGTTAAGTCTAACCATCCTTGACTATTATCATCTAAGTGCCAGATTAGAATACTCTTCCAAAATTCTTTAGAAAATAATGGGTGCGCATTGAGTGTTTGTAGTATCTCAAGAGCCATAAAAAGCAGATTTCTTTGAGAACATTAATTGTACCATCATAGCAACTAACATACATATGCCAGCAATCATGATGGGAAGATCGGCGGCAATATTAACCAGTAATCCAGCAACGGCGCCTGTAACCATCCATGCTAATGCTAATAATGCACTGGCTGTTCCCATAATCCAACCTTGGTATTCCATTTGTGTTTTCTGGGAAAGTTGCATCAATAGTGATGGGTAAGCAATACCACTAAATATGGCAACGGGTGCGATTAGGATATTATCCAGAAGTAAATTGTTCATCATGGACATGATTAAAATGCCAGATCCTGCTATGGCAAGTGATACCCAGACTCCTTTGGTGATATCAAACATTTTGATCCACAATGGGTAGACAATCATTAGACCTAATGCCATCCATATTCCTGCATGAAAGAGAAACGTTGAAATAGCAAAAACACTCAGATGGAATTGATGTGCTAAGTTCAAGTTAATAGTGATATAAAACAGACTCCAACCACATTGAGTTAGAAAAAACGAGATGAGCACTAAGCGTGTTCTTTTAGAGAGTAAAGCACCGAATAGTAGTTCAATAATATCAGTCATTTGCATGTGGGTAGTCCGTTGTAAAATTGTGGTTGTTTCACCAAATAGTAAATACATCAGTATAAAGTTGAAAGTAGTTAAGGCTGCACCAGCAATGAATGGAGTTTTTAGTCCAAACCAGGGAAGCAGTTGTGGGTCACTTAAGTAACCTCCTATAACCGGACCTAAGATCATTGCGAGTGTCATTGCTACCCCCGTTATGCTCAGAAAGATGGCCTTTTGTTTTCCTCGGCTACTATCAGAAATCGCAGCTTGTGCAATGGGTTGGCTATTACTGGAAGCTCCTGTGATCGCACGTCCAAGTAAAATTAAAATAAGTGATCTTTGGTCGACTCCAATCATTGGAATAATGAATCCGATAAAAGTTACACACAGGGAGAGTAGTAAGATATTTTTACGTCCCCAGCGATCTGAAAGATTGCCAATAATTGGAGCGCAAATGAATGAGGCTAATGGTGAGATAGCAGTGCCTAATCCGAATAAAACATCACGAATCGGAATAGGTACATGGGCGGGTAAGAAGTGATAGCTTGGTTGCAACACTTTTAATAAAATTGGCAATACGAGAAAATAACCTAATGAGTCAATAAAGATTAATAAGAATAAAGGGGTTATTGTTCGATATGAGGTCGAATTGCTTTTCACATCAATGATATCCATAGACACGGTTTAAACTGTTCGTTATTCTATACCAAATATGCATTAAGAATCCAGCTTCAATGAAACTATTTCTGGAATCACTAGACTAACTTTAATTATGATACAGCACTATCTACAATGGTTGCAGATATTTTTTCAGCAGCATCCTGTTTTAGCAATATGGATTGTTTTATTCGTGGCATTTGCTGAGTCACTGGCGGTGATTGGTACTGTGATTCCTGGTTCAGTTACTATGACGATGATTGGTGCACTGGTTGGCATGGATATCATCAATATGCGGGATACTTTTGTTTGTGCAACTATCGGTGCATTTCTAGGTGATAACGCGAGCTTTTGGTTTGGTTATTATTTTAAAGAAAGATTATTTCGCCTATGGCCTTTTAGTAAATACCCTAATTGGCTCAGTCGGGGTGAAAAATTTTTTGCTAAGCATGGTGGGAAGAGTATTGTAATTGGTCGTTTTTTTGGGCCGATGAGATCAATGGTGCCCATGGTAGCGGGTATGTTAAGAATGCCAGTGTTACAATTTCAACTGGCGGCTTTTCCTTCAGCAGCTTTGTGGGCAGTGATGTACTTGACACCAGGTATGTTGCTGGGTGCCATTGCATTAGAACTGCCTCCTAAATTAGCGAGTGAACTCGTGCTATCTGTACTTGCAGTTATTTTGTTTTTATGGGGGAGTCTGTGGTTGATGCGTTGGCTGTATCATCGCTTTCATCGGTGGATTGATAACCATATGGCAAAATTGTGGGAGCGATTGAAAGGAAATCGAGTACATCATTTTTTATCACGAGTATTACATCAGGACAAAAGTAATTTAGCTGTAGATGCTTCGTCACTAATGCATCAAAGTCTCACAAAACTGTGTTTTGTGATTATTTTATGGGGGCTATTAGGCTATCTGGCTTGGGAGGTGAAGTATCATGGGTGGATGACTGTTTGGAATGAGCCCGTTTTCCACTTCTTACGCAGTATTCATCAATCAACGTGGACGAGCTTTCTGTATGTCGTTACTTTGGTGGCAGACAAAGTGGTGATGTTGACAGCAGGTGTATTAGGCAGTTGTCTACTGTGGTTAAATCATCAGCGTAAAATAGCATGTCATTGCTTAGTAGGTTTGTTTGGCTTGAGTGCGAGTATATTTGTAATTAAAGCTATGATGAAAAACCCTCGTCCACCTTCATCAATATTTCATTCGATCAGTTATTCTTTTCCCAGTGGACATACTGCTTTGGCCGTATTACTTGCGGGATATGTTGTTTTGTTTGTTATGCCAAGACTTCGTTACTCAACATGGGTGGGTTTGTTAGCAGCTTTATGGGTAGGCATTGTTGCTGTTTCTAGACTTTATCTGGGGGCACATTGGTTGACTGATATTATCGCATCTATTCTATTAGGGCTAAGTTGGCTTTTGATTGTGAGCGTTTTAAATAGACGGCATACTGTGCAAGCAGAAATGAAGATCTCTTTAAGTTGGCTGGGTCGATTATTATTAGTGAGCTGCTTTCTTATGCCTGCGATGGGATACGTGATGGTACATTATGGGAAAGGTCGACAGCAATATCAGCTCAAGTGGCAGTCTCTCTCCTTAACGATGCAACAATGGAAACAAGGAAAATGGTTGATCAAGCATCAGAATGCTAGCATGCAGAGAAATCGATTAGGATATGTTGTAGCTCCCTTTAATGTGCAGTATATTGGGTCTTTAAAACACTTGAAGCAACAGTTGATCTTGAAAGGTTGGAAGACTCATCAACTTAATGTGCCATTATCACTAAGAGTTCGTCGTGCTGTCAATCCTAAGCAACCACATCACTTGCCATTTTTTAATGCACATTATCATAATCAAAAGCCTATTTTACTCATGACATTTAACAGAAATAAGCAAGCTTGGTTGTTACAGTTGTGGCAAACTACCGTGACAGTTGCTGGGAAAACTTTATGGTTAGGCAACATACACCGCTGGGTGGAGAATTCTTGGTATGCGCAATTGCGTGAGAGTTGGGCGTCAAACATTAATCCAACAGCACTACGGTATCAGCAAGGAGCGCAGTTTTTGAATCAAGAGTTATCCAGTCATTTGTTTCAAAAATATATAATATACCCAAATCACTTGAAGACAATGGGCTGTAACGGCATGAGCTCGACAGAATGCAAATCTAAAAGCTTTCCCAATAGCGGTGCCCCTGAGATAACATGGGCTCAATCTTTTAAATCTGATTCTGCTCAAGCTCATTATGTTAAAGCCTCGGCGTCTTCAAGTGGTTTGGGTATAACAAAGAGTACGTTGGGAGTGATTGGATGGAAAAAGTGAATCCTGCAACAAACAAGTTCGAAACAGATTTAAAAAAGATAGACGAGATTGTTGCTCAGCTTGAAAGGGATGAATTATCGTTGGATAAAAGCTTAAGTCAATTTGAAAAAGGTGTAGAGCTGATTCGTGGCTGTCAAAAAAGACTAAAAGTTGCTGAACAAAAAATGGCGGAGCTATTATCCAAGTCACCCGAAGAGAAGCTGTAATGTGGCAAGATCGAGCTAAAACTCAACTGCAGCAAGCATTGGATCGACAAGTTAATTCTCTTGTGTCAAAAGAATTACATCAGGCGCTTACCTATGTGCTCAAGGGAGGTAAAAGAATCCGTGCATTACTGATTGCATCGATTGCTTTAGATTATGACCACTCGCTTGATGTTGTCCTTCCTGCAATGATGGCGATTGAAATGCTACATGCATATTCTTTGGTGCATGATGATTTGCCTGCAATGGATGATGATGATTATCGTCGTGGTAAGTTAAGCTGTCATAAGCAATTTGATGAGGCGGTTGCTATTTTAGTAGGTGATGGTTTGCAGTCACTAGCATTTGAAGTGCTATCTACACAGAAAATGCTCAGTGCCGATTGTGCGCTTGAGCAAATTAAAGTGCTGTCTCGTGCTGTAGGAATTGATGGTATGGTGGGAGGGCAACATTTAGACATATTAGGAATTAAGGCAACAATTGATCAAAAACAGCAACTGATTAATATGTATCAAATGAAAACTGGGCAATTAATTCAAGCAAGTTGCTTATTAGGTGCGCTGGGTACTCATTTATCTGAAGAGCTACAAATCATATTTGCTAAGCTTGGTTTGTTGTTAGGGCTAGCCTTCCAAGTACAAGATGATATTCTTGATGTGACTGGTGATTTGGATAGCTTAGGAAAGCAGCAAGGATCAGATGAGCGTCAGGGAAAAGTGACTTTTGTGACGATTTTGGGCTTAGAGAAATCCAAGGAGTATGTAACAGACCTCCATCAACAAACACTAGATCAGCTTGATAAGCTAGATCGACCAGCATTGCACTTGCGTGATGTAATCAGTGAATTATTAACAAGGACATGTTAATGAGTGTTGAAAAGCATCGACCGATTCGTAGTTATGTATTGCGCCAGGGCCGCATGACAAATGCACAAAAGCAGTCGATTTCACAGTATTGGGATCAATATGGTTTGATGCCTGATCAGGCTGTTGACTGGCAAACTTTATTTGATAACCCACAGCAATGTATTGTAGAAGTTGGTTTTGGTATGGGAGACTCTTTACTTGAGCAAGCGTCACAAAATCCACAAGATGCGTTTGTTGGAATTGAAGTGCATCAACCAGGTGTGGGGAGTTTGTTAGGTCGACTCAACGAGCAAGTAGTTAACAATGTTAAGGTTTACTGTCATGATGCGGTTGAAGTAATACAGTCCTGCATGCCACAGCAGAGTATAGATCGTTTTCAATTATTCTTTCCAGACCCATGGACAAAAGCCAAGCATCATAAGCGGCGTATTGTGCAGCCAAAATTTGTACAACTGGTTGTTGAGAAATTAAAGATTGGTGGGGTGGTGCACTTTGCGACAGATTGGGAGCATTATGCGGAATACATGCTATCGGTGCTAGAGCAAGAGAAAAACCTGAAGAACTGTGCAGCAAATAATCGTTACGTTGAACGACCAAAGATGCGCCCGTTAACAAAGTTTGAACAGCGAGGACAGAAGCTCGGGCATGCGATTTGGGATTTGATGTTTGAAAAAGTTAGTTAAAACTAGGCGGTTGGTTGTAATCAATGCAATGCTTGTGATGATGTTGGCACAGTTTTGCAATGATTTTTATTTGCCTGCATTACCTAATATTGCAAAATATTTTGAAGTATCTCACAATTGGGTGCAGTGGTCAGTGGCAATTTTCTTCTTAAGTTATGCTGTATCGCAACTGATTTGGGGCGCCTTATCAGACTATTATGGAAGGCGACCTGTTATTCTTGTGGGCTTATTATTTGCTTTTGTTGGTAGTGTCTTATGCTACTATGCATTAAGCATTCAATGGTTGTTGCTGGGAAGATTTGTTCAAGGTTTTGGCATGGGGGCAATGATTGGTCGTGCATTAATCTGTGATTTGTTTTCAGGAAAAGCACTTGCAAAAATGCTATCCTTGCTTTCAATGATAAACATTTCAGGTGTCGCATTTGCACCCGCAGTGGGTGGTTATATCGTACATTTTTACCATTGGCAGCGAATTTTTCTGGTGCTGGCAGTAAGTTGTATTGTTGTGTTTATATTGGCGATGTTCTCATTGGATGAGACATTAGCAAAGTCTGTGAAATTTAAGTTTAAAGATCTAGTGTCCATAGTAAGGGATGAGGCATTTATTAAAATGTCACTAATAGGGTCACTATTATCGGGTGCATTGTTTGCTATGTTAACTGCGGCTCCTTTTCTTTGCAGGGTTAAGCTAGGGATGTCTGCAGAAAACTTTGGTTGGGCGCTATTTATTAATGCAATGGCTTATGTATTGGGTGCATGGTGGAATAGAAGGTTATTAGCTCGATTCGATATGCAATCAATCGCAACATGGAGTTGTGGGTTTTCTTTAGTCGTGCTTTTTCTTGCAGTCACTTTATGGGTGTTTGATGGGCTTTCATTATTGGCATTGTTGCCTTTTCTTTTAATTACCTTTCTTTTTGGCTTTATGTTTCCAAATGTGATGGCGAAAGCAGTAGGGCACATTAAAGAAAGTGTGGGGTTAGCATCTAGTTTATTAACAACCATTTCTATGGGTGGAGCGTTTGTTTTTTCTTCATGGATCGCTTGGTTGAATGAGAATAGTCAAGGTGAGTTAATCATGTTGCTGGGCATTACCTTGGTGGGTGCGTTTATCTTATTAGTACGTAAAAAATAGTTCCTAGATTTCTTATATGCTAACCGTTGAGAGGTGCAAATGAGTGTTATCATTGTGATGATAGTTCGGTTTTTTGACTTGCTTGATTCTCATTGCGCAATGCGCTATAGTTAAGCTGTGATTGAAAGTTTTAAACATAAGGGCTTGGCGCTGTTTTATAAAACAGGAAAAACCAGTGGCATTCAAGTTAAACACCAGTTTAGATTGCGTATGCAATTGAGTGCTTTAGATACTGCTAACGTCATTAGTGATATGGATATCCCTGGGTATCGACTTCATGCCTTGAAAGGTAATCGAAAAAATACTTGGGCAATTACGGTAAGTGGTAATTGGCGTTTAACTTTTATGTTTGAGCATGGCGAAGCAACGATTATCAACTATGAGGATTACCACTGATGACGATGTACAACCCACCACATCCTGGCGAATTTATACAAGAGACTTACTTGCTACCCTTTGACATATCTCAAAATGGGATGGCTGATAAACTGGGTGTGGCTCATTCAACATTCAATCGTTTAATTCGTGGTCAGAGTAATATTTCAACTGAAATGGCGATACGGTTATCAAAAGTTGTGGGCAGAACCGCAGAAAGTTGGCTGTCTATGCAATCGATGCATGACTTGTTTGTTTTGAATAAAGAAAAAAAAGAACTGAATCAATTGAAGCAGTTTGATTTTCCTGCTTTTGTTTAATGGGTATGGTACTCATTGGCTAGTATCTATGATTCTATTGGAGTCACGATTAATTGTGAAAGTATGCAAGGCATTATTATCTAGGGAAGATTTACCATACCATACCATTTCTGCTCCATTTTTAAAAATGCTATACCCCTTGAGAGTTGTCCATTGATTGCCACTGATTATTTTTATCATGTGAATGCTAGAGGTTTTATTTTTAATAAAATCATTCTTCAGTTGTTGTTTTTGATGATGAGCGTCTATTTTTCCCTGTTCTTCTCCAGTTAGAACCAACTTTGCACTTGCTATTATGAACACAATTATTGTTGATAGTATTATCATCATAGGCATTAGTTGAGTATTGATGAAAAAATTAAAGATGTTTTTATTGTGTGTAGCGTTATTTTGCGAGCTTCTGTATGTAGCGTTTATGAGCTGTATTGTTTTGACAACTAGTAGATATCCAGCAATGAAAATAAATGATATAAACCATAAGTGTTTATAAAGAACTATGAGACCCATTGTGAGTATTGCAATGTAAGATGTGTGTTGAAAGCTAAAATCAAAACCGAAGTTTCCACTGTAACTGATCAAATAACTTGACCCTAGTATCATCAATCCTATAAATGTTATTGATGATACGAAAGATATTGTGGTGGTAATCGTAGGCAAGAGAGGAGTTTCTTCATGTGCTTCTATGTTTTAATAAGTTGGTGGGCCCACTAGGACTCGAACCTAGGACCAAAGGATTATGAGTCCTCTGCTCTAACCAACTGAGCTATGGGCCCGTCTTATAAATCAAGACGAAAGGATTATAGGGCTAATCAGCCATATCTTCAACAAAACTTTGCAACACTTCTGAACGGGTAGGGTGGCGAAGTTTCCGTAATGCTTTTGCTTCAATTTGACGGATTCGCTCTCGAGTCACATCAAACTGCTTTCCTACTTCCTCTAGGGTGTGGTCTGTATTCATATTAATACCAAACCGCATGCGAAGAACTTTAGCTTCTCGTGGTGTTAATGTTTCTAAGATATTTTGAGTCGCTTCATTGAGACCTTCCTTTGTAGCATCTTCAATAGGAGATTGCGTATTGCCATCTTCAATAAAGTCACCAAGTTGTGAGTCTTCGTCATCACCGACCGGTGTTTCCATTGAAATGGGTTCTTTGGATATCTTAATTATTTTGCAAATCTTGTCTTCACTCAGATCAATGTATTTAGTGAGTTCTTCTGGGGATGGTTCTTGCCCTGTTTCTTGTAGGATTTGTCTAGAAATACGATTGATTTTATTAATAGTCTCGATCATATGGACAGGAATACGAATAGTTCTTGCTTGATCTGCGATGGAGCGAGTGATGGCTTGACGAATCCACCAAGTCGCATAAGTTGAGAATTTATAACCACGACGATATTCAAATTTATCCACAGCCTTCATGAGACCAATATTGCCTTCTTGTATTAAATCTAAGAATTGTAATCCTCGATTCGTGTATTTTTTTGCGATTGAAATAACCAATCTTAAATTGGCTTCAATCATTTCTTTTTTTGCGCGTTTTGCTTTGGCTTCACCAATGGAGATACGACGATGAATGTCTTTGAGTTGATGAATGGGTAAGGTTGTTTCACGTTCAATGATTGCAAGCTTCTTTTGTGAGCGGTATATGTCTGTACGATGAGTTTCTAGTAAGCTTGCTTTATCTGGGTGCTCTGAAATAAATTGATCCAACCAAGGTTTGTTGGTTTCATTTTTGATGAACGATTTGACAAATGTTTTACGGTTAATCCCTGCGTGTTTTACGATAATTTTTAGAATGATTTTTTCTTGGTCACGAATGCTTTTCAAAATCTCCCTGACTCGACGCATGAGGATATTCATTTGCTTGAGTGTCATCTTAAACTTGATGAAAGTCTCGGAAAGTTGGTTATAAGTTGCTTCTGTTTTTTTATGTCCTCGCCCATGTTTTTCAACCATTTTGTTATAGGATTCAAAATGTTTAGACAGTTCTAGAAATCGTTCAGCAGCTAATTCAGGATCTGGACCTGTGTCTTCCTCGGCTTCTTCTGTGCTATTAGCTGTAGACGCATCTGTAGTCTCAGTTGCACTATCGTTAGTTGGCTTGCTTTGGTTCTCTATGACAACAGTTGGCTGTGCTATTTCAAATTGGTCTTCTTCCTCTATGTCTGTGAATCCAGTAATCAAGTCGCTAAGACGCTTTTCTTCTAATTCAACTAAGTGATATTGTTGTAACAATTCTCGTGTAACCAGTGGGAATTGACTTAGTGCAATCATTGCATTCTTAGTGCCTTCTTCGATTCTTTTCGCAATGGCAATTTCACCTTGTCGAGTGAGTAGTTCTACTGTACCCATTTCACGCATATACATACGAACAGGGTCGGTTGTTCTGCCAAACTCAGTGCTTGCTGTAACTAGCGCATTGGCTACTTCTTCTGCTGATTCTTCATCGTTGGTGTCACTAGCACTTTTGTCTGACATAACCGCTTCTGCTTCCACGGCACTTTCAAAGACCGAAATTCCCATATCATTAATCATGCCGATAATATCTTCGATCTGTTCTGGATCTACAAGATTAGGCGGTAAGTGATCATTAACTTCCGTAAAGGTTAGGTACCCTTGTTCTTTTCCTCTTGAGATTAAAGATTTTAACTCAGATTGTTGCTGTTGTTCTGTACTCATGATTTTTTGGTCTACGTTTAACTATATTCGCTACCATTGAAGAAACTGAGTATGGCTTGGTGTTTCGGTAGAGTTAGAATTTAAAAGTGTTTGCAATGGCTTGCTATGACTCAACCTTCAAATTTAACTGTACTCAAAAGCACTTTTTTAAAACTCCAGTGTCTTCAATGGTAGTGGGTATAAAATTTTTGCCTGCAGGCATTATAGCATCTTCTTGAGAATCCTCCACTTCATGGAGCATTTTTGTGCAGTAAATTTTGTAGTTGTTTTTTTTCTTCCAAGGATAAAGGTTTTTGTTTGGCTTTCTCAATCAGTTGCTCGATTAATTGACGTTGATATTGTTTTTCAAGCTGCTTACAGGCTTGTTTGAGTGTGGACTTTTGACTTTCTTCGTCTTGTTGTTTGATCAGTGGGTGGTTGATTAGATTTGTAAGTTGCTCTCGTTGTTTAGGGCTTTCAATTAAGTGTAAAAGCTGGTTGAAGGAACAGGTTTTGTTAGCTTTGAGATGGTTGCTGACAATATGTAGTAAGCTTGGTGTTGTGATATATTGTGTGGGTATCTCATTAATGAGTGTAGGTTGGTGAAGTAATATGGCGAGGATAACGCCATTAGTAGGTAGTTGATGGCTATAAGTGCTTGTGTGTGTTGGTTTTGTGTTGATGCGTGCTGTTGGTGTGCTTTCTTGATGTGCTTTTTCAAGCGTGGCGAGTGTGATATTGAGGTGAGTGGCAATTTTATCTTTAAGTAATTGGAAGTATAGTCCTTGAGGCATCGTCATTAATAGTTTAAGGGCTTGTTTTGCTATATTTGCTTTGCCTTGTGCTGTGTCAATGTTGTACTTTTGATTAAGGGTGTGGAGTAAGAAGTCGATTAAGTTGGGTGAGTTTTTAATGCGTTTTTCTATACCTGATTTTTTTTCAATTTGTACTAGGCTATCAGGATCCTCACCTTGAGGTAGTATGAGAAAATGAAAGTTTAGCTCTTCACGTAGTAAGGGAAGGGATGTTTCTAGTGCTTTCTGTGCTGCTTTTCGTCCAGCATTATCTCCGTCAAAAGCAAAAATAATATGACTACTGTGACGAGTTAGGAGTTGAATGTGCTCCTGAGTTATTGCAGTGCCTAGTGTTGCGACAGCATAAGTGATGCCAGCCTGTGCGAGTGCAATGACATCCATATAGCCTTCAGTCACAATCATAGTTTCTAGCTGTTGATTTTGTTGTTTTGCTTCGTAGAGTCCATAGAGTGTTCTTCGTTTATGGAACAGGTTGCTTTCAGGTGAATTTAGGTATTTAGGTTGTTCGTCACCTAATGTGCGTCCACCAAAAGCAATGGTTTTCCCCTGGTGATTGCGGATTGGGAAAATGAGGCGATTGCGAAAGCGATCTAATGTTTTTTCTTTGCCGATGAGTAATCCACATTCGTCGAGGAAACTTTGTTCTTCTTGGTTAGGCTTGAGTGTTTGCCAGATTTGTTGCCAGTTGTCGTCTGCATATCCTAAGTTAAAGCGTTTTGCAGTTTCTCCAGAAAGGTGTCGTTGTTTGAGATAGTTGATAGCATTGGCACATTTTTTTAGGTTTTGTTGGTAGAGTTGAGATATTTTTTCAAGATAAGGTTGCTGGGGGTTTTTTACGGAAGTTTGGTGGCTGTTTTGTTCATAGGGGATGGTGCTCCCAGCTTGTGTTGCTAGTGTTTCGATAGCTTCTAGGAAGCTTAAGCGATCGTATTGGGTGAGAAATTGAATTGCATTTCCGCTAGCGCCACAGCCGAAGCAATAGAAAAATTGCTTGGTACTACTAACAGTGAAAGATGGGGTTTTTTCAGTGTGAAAAGGGCAACATGCACTGTATTCTTTACCTTTCTTTTTTAAGTCAACTCGTTTTTTGATTAGCTCGACAATATCGGTCTGGTCGAGTAGTTGGTTGATAAAGTTTTGGGGGATGTGCATGGTTTTCACCGGCATCTTTAAGTGGTTTTGGTGTGGTATAGCTACTCTTTATGATGAGAGTTTTTGCTTGACCAATCTACTGATAATTCCAGTGTCCGCTTTTCCTTGAAGTTCTTGTTTGAGTTGATTCATCACGACACCCATTTCTTTCATGCTGGTAGCCTTGAGTGTGGCAATGGTTTTATCAATAATGCTTGAGATTTCATTTTCGTCAAGCTGCTTCGGAAGATATTGCGTTAGAATCGTGATTTCTTGGTTTTCTTTGTCGACAAGGTCTTGTCTATTAGCATCTTGGAATTGTATTGCAGCACTTTGGCGCTTTTTGATCATTTTTTGTATCAGTGAGATGACGCTGGTATCCGTGAGCACTGTTTTTTGGTCGATCTCTATTTGCTTGATTTCAGCGCGCAACATTCTGATGGTGGTTAATCGCTGCATTGCTTTTTCCCGCATAGCGACTTTCATGTCATCAAGGATTGTTTGCTGTAAGCTTCCCATAAATTAGTATTTATTACGATCGCGATGCATCGATTCCATCAGCTTCTTTTGAGCTTTTTTTGTGCGTTTCACAGCTGAGATTTTTGCGCGTTTTTTGACCGTTGTTGGTTTTTCAAATGCTTCTAGTGCGCGGGCTCTGGTGATAATACCATTTTTCTCGCAAACGCGTTTGAAACGACGCAATGAGAAATCTAGAGATGTATTATCTTTAACTTGAACTGATGGCATGAACGATTATTCCTCTTATTTACATAGAATGTGAAACCGCGGATTTTATGGGGTTAGTTGTGGAATTGCAAGTGGAAAGTGAGGTTTGTATAAGTTGAGGTGATTTGAGGCAAAACAGAGTCTAATGAATTATGCTTTTCAATATGAGCCACAAGGGGCTGCCTAGCAGAGAGTTGTTGATTATTTTATGGTAAAACCAATAAAGCTCGCCTTCAAGGCGAGCTTTTCATGGTATGGTTATGATTAACTAGGCTGGTAATTTGCTCATGCCATCAATGAGTTGTTTGATTGCTGCTTTACTACGAGGTAATCCAGACATCACAGCCGCCTTGCTTGCCTTATCTTGGTAGATTAAAACAGGCGTGCCGTTGAAACCATGTTCCATCATGTATTTTGTGTTGGCTTGTAGTTTTTTCTGTGTGTCTGCTTTAATTGCTTTTTTAGCTAATGGTTTGATTGAACCTTCGTCTTTAGCAAGAATGAATTTTGCTTCATCTTCAGCTAGCGCTTTTCCTTGGTCTGTAGCTTGGATAATAGCGGCAGCTTTCCCGATGCTGTCTGGTCGCAAGAATGCAACTGGTATCCATCTGACGGCGAGCTGTCCTGACTTGATTGCAGGCTGCAAAGCTTTATAAAGTAAATGGCAAACAGAGCAGTTTGGCTCAAAGATAAAATAAGCTTGATGTGGTGCTGTTTTGCTACCTGTCATGAACCAGCTGGTGCTGGCAGCATTTTTCAATGCTTTTTCTGCAATGCCAGATTGAATGTATTGTTTGTAATTTGCCTGTGAAATGTTTTTTCCGTCAGCACTGATGATGTTGCCAAAAACAACGTATTTCCCGTCCTTGTCAGCATAGATTAAGCCACTTTGACCTTGTCCTGTTTTTGCTTTAACAACAAAGCCTTCCAAGTTGTCGATGGCATTAAATTGTTTGCTAATGATTAATTGATTCTTGGTTGCCTTCATGACAGCATCTTTAGCGCTGCCACTTGTTTTGTCAGCTTGAGAGCAAGCGGTTAATGCCAAGGTAGTTACAGTTGCAGTTGCAATGGATAACAGTGTGGTCTTTTTCATGAGAAGAGTCCTAACATATTTAAAAAAATTATGGTCATTCTATCACTGCTTTGGTTGCTTTTGAATCCCTAAGTCTTCACAATGCTAGAATGCTTAAAAATAATGCCATTACGCAACTGTTCAATCGTCAGGGGGATGATGAGCCGTTACAGTCGATAGTCACATCGGTCGTGGTTGTACATTGCAATATGCCGCCGTTGATTTGTCGAGATGACCTGCTTGAGTTTCGTGAATTGGTAAGCTCGACAGAGAGTGTGATTGTAAAGGAAATAACAACAGTTCGTGATAAACCCGATGCTAAATATTTTATTGGTTCTGGTAAAGCACAGGAAGTTGCTGATTATATTGCAGAGCATGAAGTTTCTCTTGTATTGTTTAATGCGAACCTAACACCAGCTCAAGAGCGCAACTTAGAAAAGCGTTGTCAATGTCGTGTGGTTGATCGAACTGGGCTGATTCTTGATATTTTTGCGCGTCGTGCGCAAACGCATGAAGGGTGTTTGCAAGTTGAGTTGGCACAACTACAGCACTTATCAACACGCCTTGTGAGAGGGTGGAGTCATTTGGAGCGTCAGAAAGGTGGTGTTGGTCTGAGAGGGCCAGGTGAGACACAGTTAGAAACCGATCGTCGCTTGATTACTGAACGGATGCGGTCATTGCGTACTCGTTTGCAGAAGGTGCAAAGGCAGCGGCAGACAGGTCGTCAATCTCGTCAGCAAAATGAAGTGCCACAGGTTTCATTAGTTGGGTATACGAATGCTGGAAAATCAACTTTATTTAATCGTCTAGCATTAAGTGACGTTTATGTTCAAGACCAATTGTTTGCAACATTGGATCCGACATTACGCAAAATGAAGCTACCAAATCGTAAGTATGCTGTGTTGGCTGATACGGTAGGCTTTATTCGCCATTTGCCACATGACTTAGTGGAGTCCTTTCGTTCTACGCTTGAGGAGACCAACAGCGCACAATTATTACTGCAAGTGGTTGATGTGGCTAGTCATGATCGCCAAGAGAATATCATGGCGGTGAACGATGTGCTAAAGCAGGTAGGTGCATCTGATATTCCGCAGTTGTTGATTTATAATAAAGTCGATTTATTAGAAGATAGTATGCCTCGTGTTGATTTGAATGAGCAAGGAGATCCTTGGCGAGTGTGGGTTTCTGCAAGTCAAGATTTAGGTTTGGATTTGATTAAAGAATCTATAGTTAGCTTGTTGCAAAAACAATTTGTGACTCAAGCAGTTAAGGTGTCGTCGTGTTACCCCCAGCTACGTAGTTTGTGTTATCGCCTTGCTACGGTCGAGTCTGATACTTTTGATGAGAGCGGTGATTGTTGGCTATTAGTGCTGAGAATATCCCCCCTTCATGCTGATAAACTACAAAAAGCATTGGAAAAGCAGAAGGAAAGCTTTTAGAATCTGCTTTTATTCTTAAGAGAGTGTCACTGATGCCGCAGCCCCCATTGAAAAAACCAGATTCTCCACCAGAGTTAGATGAGTTGCTGAAAAAAGCACTTAGCTTCATAACTGGTAAATCAGCTAAGAGAAAAGATGATTCATCGAGTCATTCCAACTCTCCTAAAAGTGAGCAGAATGACTTTGATTTAACCTGGGGTATTGCGGGGTTGATTTTTGCGGTGTTGGCAGTGTTATGGGTTGTTGCTGGTATCTTTGTGGTATCCCCAGCACAGCGAGCAGTGGTATTACGTTTTGGGCAATATACCGAAACAGTTGGGCCGGGGCCTCACTGGATTCCTGCTATGATTGATAGCGAACAAAAAGTGAACGTTCAGCAGGTATCCAACTTTAATTATTCTGCTGAAATGTTGACAACTGATGAGAATATTGTCTCAGTTTCGTTGGCAGTGCAATATCGAATTGATTTTCCAAAAAATTATTTATTTAATGTCGTTGATCCTGTGGAGAGCTTACAGCAAGCAACAGCGAGTGCGCTGCGACAAGTGATCGGACAAACGACCTTGGATGATGTATTGACCACTGGGCGAGCACAGGTACGTGATGAAGTAGCACAATTATTGAATAAAATGCTTGTGCGTTATAAAACAGGTATTTTAGTGACCGATGTGACTTTACAACCTGCTAAACCACCTGAAGAAGTGACTTCGGCATTTGATGATGCGATCAAGGCACGCGAAGATGAGCAGCGTTATATTAATCAAGCACAGGCTTATGCGAAAAAGGTCATTCCAGTAGCGCAAGGGCAGGCATCGAGATTGACGCAAGAGGCGCAAGCATATAAGACTAACGTGGTGTTAAATGCAAAAGCGAATGTTGCGAGCTTTTTGTCTATCTTACCTGAGTATCAATTAGCACCTGTTGTGACTAAAGATCGTATTTATTTAGATGCAATGCAAGCTGTGTTTGGGCATTCGAGTAAGATTTTTATTGATGCAAAAAATGGACATAACATGTTATATTTGCCCTTGAACCAAATTATGCAAGCAGAAAAGTCAGCTACAAAGCAGTCTGCTGTGCCAAATAATAATGTAGTGCAGCATACAGCTATGACACAGTTGTTACCAAGTAATTCGAACGATCAAGGGCTAAGCTATCCAGCTCATGGAGGTGATGTATGAGTCAGAAGTTAACAACGATTGTCGTGGTATTATTTGTAGTATTGATAGGCTTGAGTATGAGCCTCTTTACGGTGAAAGAGGGGCAGTCTGTCATTATGATGCGTTTGGGTAAGATTTTACTGGCATCAGGACAGTTGGCTTCGCCAGATTCTTCTTCAGATCAATCTGCTGCGCCGCTATTGGCCAGAGTGTATCATCCAGGGTTACACTTTAAGCTTCCCTTAGTGGATCAAATATTGCGCTTCGACACTCGTTTGCAAACGATGAATGTACAGTCATCGCGCATTTTAACAGCAGAGCAAAAATATGTGTTGGTGGATTACTTTGCGAAATGGCGTATTGCTAATTTATCTTTATATTATAAACGAACAGGTGGTTTTAGTGAACGAGCAGAAACTTTGCTGTCTCAAAAGATCAATGATGCTTTACGTGCTGAATTTGGTCGTCATACTATTACTGAGGTGATTTCTGGTGAGCGTATGAATATTATGGCATTACTCCTGAAGAAAGCACAAGATAGTGCGAAAGGGTTGGGAGTTCAGGTCGTTGATGTGAGAATCAAGCGCATTGATTTGCCCAAAGAAGTGAGTGGGTCTGTTTTTGATCGTATGCGTACAGAGCGTGAGCAGGTTGCGACGCAACACCGTTCGGATGGTAAAGCAATGGCGGAAAAGATTCGTGCACAAGCAGATGCTAAAGCAACAGTGATTGTTGCTACAGCTAAGGAAAAATCTGCACAAATTAAAGCGCAAGGCTTAGCTGTTGCTGCTAAAATCTATGCGATAGCTTATGGTAAGGATCCAAGCTTTTATCGCTTTTTGCGCAGTATGAAGCTCTATGAAAAAACATTTAATCAGCGCCGAGATTTCTTGGTCTTATCACCTAATAATCAAGCGTTAAAATATTTTAATCAACTCAAATAATTTAGATAATGATACCCATTATCTTTCAAGAAATCGGAGATTTAACAAAATGAATTTTAGTAAAATTAGATTTAAAAAATTAAGTAATAGCAAGCTATTGCGAAAGTTTTTAAATTTTAATTCTGCAAAATTCATGAAGTTAAAATCTGATTTTTTGAAAGATGATGGGTGTATAACAAAAAACACTAAAAATATCGTTGTGCTAGGAACGCAGTGGGGTGATGAAGGTAAGGGTAAAATTGTTGATTTATTGACAGAAGATATCCATACCGTTGTTCGTTTCCAAGGTGGTCACAATGCTGGGCATACTTTAGTGGTTAATGGCAAGAAAACGATACTGCGGCTTATTCCCTCAGGTGTGTTGCGTGATAATGTGACTTGCTTAATTGGTAATGGTGTAGTGCTTTCTCCTGATGCATTACTGACTGAAATGGCTGAGCTTCAATCAGAGTCTATCCCAGTTGAGAAGAGACTGAAAATTAGTGAAAACGCAAGTTTACTATTACCATCACACATTGCTTTAGATCAAGCACGTGAAGAACAGCGTGGTACGAATAAAATTGGCACCACAGGAAGAGGAATTGGCCCCTGTTATGAAGATAAAGTGGCGCGTCGTGGTTTAAAAGTATCTGATTTGCGTTATCCAGAGCGTTTAAAAACACGTTTGAAATCATTATTGGGGTATCACAACTTTTTGTTGGAAAACTATTATCAAACCCAGGCAATTGATTTCAATAAAACCTATGAAACTTTACTAGACCAAGCTGAGGTGATTGTTCCAATGATGCTTGATGTGACTCAATATCTAGAGCAAGTTCGTTGTGATAATCAATCTATTTTATTTGAAGGGGCACAAGGTGTTTTTCTAGATATTGATCATGGCACTTATCCTTTTGTAACTTCTTCCAATACAACAGCTGGTGCTGTTTCAACAGGGAGTGGTTTTGGTCCGCTACATTTGAATTATGTGTTGGGTATTGTCAAAGCTTATGTGACGCGGGTGGGTAGTGGCCCTTTCCCTACTGAACAAGCGAATGAAATGGGTGAAAAGCTGGCAAAGCAAGGTAATGAATTTGGTTCGGTAACAGGTAGATCGAGGCGCTGTGGTTGGTTCGATGTGCCATTGTTAAAACGTGCGGTGACCATCAATAGTTTAAGTGGAGTATGTTTGACGAAGCTCGATGTGCTTGATGGTTTAGATGAAATTAAAATTTGTACGGGGTATCGATTGAACGGTCAATTGATGGATATGATGCCTCAAGAAGCCGAATTGCTTTCACAGGTTGAACCCGTTTATGAGACGATGCTTGGTTGGCAAGAAAAAACATTTGCTTTGACACAGTGGGATCAACTACCCCATAACGCAAAAGATTATGTGTTGAGATTAGAGCGTTTAATGGGTGTGCCGATCACAAGCATTTCAACGGGTCCTGATCGTATACATATGATTGAGAGACATGCAGTTTTGTGAGTGTTAACTCTGAGAGATTCCTTGTTCTTACGGACCAAGAGCAAGTTGCTTTTGCTGGGGAATGGTATGATTCCTTAACTGATATACCAGCCAATTCACTCAATCAACAGCAGCCTATTGATGTCTACTATTATGGGGCTCAAGTTACGTTTCATCGATTGACTTTTCCTAAGATGAAATCTGATGAGCTGGCGTCAGCGCTTGTTTTTGCTTTGGAGGAGAATTTATCTCAGTCGATCGAATCAATGCACTTTACAACCTTACGAAAACAGTCCGTTAAAGATTTAGTGGTTGTTGATGTTGCGGTTGTGGCTAATGAATTTTTGCAGTCTTGTGAAGACAAGTTAAAGCAGGCTAATTTGACCTATCACTCCTTAATTCCATTAGCTTGGTTGATCCCTACGATTATGATGGGTTCTAGTGTGGATAAAGGTGTGTCACCAACTCCAGTAATTCAAGAAGCAGAGCAACTGATCCTTTGGGTCGATAAAGATTTGATCGTAGTCCAGCGTCATGGTGATGCAATTGTAGTAGTGAGGCGTGATAATTTTTTATCACTTTCATCACTTTTATTAGTAGCGGGAAAGGAACAAACAGATGTCCAAAGAAGCTGGGTAATTTATGGGCAGTTAGCTGAGGGAGAGATGACATGGCTGAAAAAACAGTCAATTCAGCTTGATCAGAAGGTAGCTGGATTTTCTATTTTTGCTATGTTAAAAATGATGAAAGTTGAGAAGCGTGAATTGCGAGAATATAACTTATTACAAGGTGAGTTCCATGTGAAGACACCACGCTTCCAATTTAACTTTTCATGGCAAGTATTAAAGAAATATGCATTTCCTGGTTTATTATTAAGTTTGACGATTCTATCAGTGATAGGTGCTATGATTGGTTATCACTATCAGTTGAGAGAACAGTCGGAACAGTTGGAAGCTCAAATTAGAGATTACTCGGAAATGCTTGACTTGCGATATGTTTCAAATTCCTCAAAAGAGCGGGTGATGGTGGGGTTATCACATGCTCAGCGACTCAGTCATCGTAATAGGGCACTACAAATACTTGAAAAAATTGCGCCATTACTATCACAAGCTCAGAAATTAAAATTGCAAGTGCTTCATATGGCACGCAATCGACTTCAACTTGTGTTCTTAGCAGATTCTATGACTACAGTGCAAAATTTAACTCAGAAGATTAAAGAAAGGCATTTTGATGCTCAGCTGAGTGTTGATAAAGCTGGGAAGAAGGCAACTTATCGGGTGGTTATTCAATGAAGTACTGGGATTTGATTCGACAGTTGCGACAATCATTAGTGCAGAAATATTGGCAAGGGTTGAGTCAGCGTGACCGGCGTGTATTATTACTGGGAAGCATTACTGTGCCTTGTTTGTTAGCTTATGTTTTTTTGATAGTGCCACTGATGGATCATTTTGAGCAGCTTGAGAATGGTATTGTACAAAAGCAAGAAACATTGCAGTGGTTGAAGCCTGCTGCATTACGCTGGCAACAATTACAGCACCAAGGCTTTCGTCTTATGGATCATCACTCAAGCAGTGAGCCTATGGATCAACAAGTTGTGCAAGGGTTTTCTGAGCTTAACTTGAGTCATTATCCCCTAAAAGTGTCTGTAGTTGATCACAAGAAAGTCGCTGTGGGTTTTAAAAAAGTTCCGTTTGATCGCTTTATAGCGTCGGTTAATCAGCTGTGGAAGCAACAAGGATGGTTGATTGATTCACTAGAAATTAAACGTGTACGAGATGGAATGGTTAGTGTTACTGGAAAATTGGAGAAATTGAAATGAAGCGACTGGAAGTGTTTTTAGGGATAATTGCTATGAGTTTTTTGGCTAGTGCTTTGGCTTCTTCACCTCAAGTTAAACCACAATATGTTTTAACCGATTTAACGAAACCCATTGTGTTGTCAGCAAAGCAAAAACTTTTGCAGATTGTGTTACCTGCGAATCGCACGACAGGATATCAATGGTTTTTACAGTCTTTGCCTGAAAAGATGTTGATGCCGATTAAACAGTTTTATGTGGTGCGCCAGGTGGGTAAAGTAGGTGCGGGTGGTCTTTCAGTGTGGCAGTTTGCAGTTAATCAACGTTTGGTTGTTGTACCAAGCGTTGTTTATGCTGAATTTGTTTATATGCAGCCTTGGGTGGCAAAACAAAATAAGCGCATTAAGGCTACTATTTTGTTGGGTGAATAGCGATTTTTTAGATCTAATTTTGCTAAAATTAATTATGTTAAAGCTTCAGTGTCTTGAAAGGCGATGGGAATAGATTAGGTTTGAGTGTGTAGTGTTAAATTTGGATAATGTACTTTCCAGCTTAATTTTTCGATGTTGCTTTCCAGCTCATTGATTGTTTTGATGGTTGCAACTTGTGTATTGATAGCAGCTTTGCCTACAGCCAATGCAATTTGCTTTGCGGCTTGTTTTGCTTCGAGGATATTTGGAAGTAATGGTGCGTGCAGATCGTTATGAACAGGTGAGCACTCGCTTAAAGCTTGGCAGGCTGCCCATAGCATTTGATCATTGACTACTTGTGCACCACTTGCGATGACTCCTAGTCCTAGTCCTGGAAAGGCAAAAGCATTATTACACTGTGCAATTTTTCTTTCTTGTTGATTGATTGTGACTGCTTGGAAAGGGCTACCTGTTGCAACTAGAGCGCGACCTCCTGTCCAAGTTAAGATGCGTTTGGGGGTTGCTTCAGCTCGTTCAGTTGGGTTAGATAATGGAAATATAATAGGATGAGCTGTATAGCTTGCCATGGTTTTGATGATGTTTTCTGAGAATGCACCTGAAACTGCTGATGTACCAATTAGAATGGCTGGTTTAGTATTCTTAATAACATCAATGAGTTCAATTTTCCCTTGAGTGTTTTTCCAGTGGCAAACTTCGCTATAGGGCTGTGAAAATCGTTTTCTCTCAGGAGAAATATGATCCATTTTGTCAGTTAATAATCCATCTTTATCGATGAGGTAAAAATGTTTCCGAGCTGAGTCTGTAGGAAGCCCAAGTTGCTCCATAGCATCACAAATCTGATCGGCAATGCCCACACCTGCTGTGCCAGCACCAAATATGACGATTTGTTGTTCAGTTAATTTTCTCTCGGTCGCTTTTAAAGCAGCCAGTAACGCGGCAACTGTGACAACACCCGTACCTTGGATGTCGTCGTTAAATGATGCGATGCTTTTTTGGTAATGTACCAATGTGCGACGTGCATTATCTAAGCCAAAATCTTCCCAGTGTAAAAACACACTAGGCTTGTATTTTTTAACGGTATGTACAAATTCTCCAATAAATTCATCGTAGGCTTTTCCTTGAACACGTTCATGTCGCCAACCTAGATACATTGGGTCATCGAGCAGCAGTTGGTTGTTAGTGCCGACATCTAAAAAGACAGGCAATGTGTTGAGTGGGTTAATGCCGCCACACAGTGTGTATACCATCAATTTGGCAACTGGAATCTGCATGGCGCCCACGCCTTGATCTCCAATACCTAAGACTCCCTCGCCGTCACTTGCGACAATGAGTTGAATGTCAGGGTTACTGCGGTTTTGAAAAATTTGTTCCAGTTTATCCAAATCAGGATAAGCGATATATAAACCTCGTGGGCGACGAAACTGCTTTGAAAAATATTTAACAGCTTCACCAACTGTTGGTGTGTAGACAATTGGCAACATTTCTTCTAGGTGTTGATCGACCAGTGCATAAAATAAGACTTGATTTTTATCATGTAGATTATTGAGGTAGACATTCTTTTCTAAATTGGATTCTTGTCGTTGATATTGTACATACGAGCGTATGACTTGATCATCTAGATTCTCAATGTGGTGTGGTAGTTTTCCTAGTAAGGAGAATTGCTCTCGTTCTGTGCTTGTAAATGCTGTGCCTTTATTCAGTTGTGGTGTATTGAGCAGTAATTTCCCATCAAGGCTAGTTGCTATGGTGAGCTTTCCTTGCGTGTCTTTATTGATGATCTTGTATTTTAACATGTTTATTTCTTATAATTGCCACAATTTAAAATACAAGTGTAACATGAAAAATAAAAAACTATGGCGATCTTCTTTAAAATTTATTTGTGCTGTTACCTCAGCGTTGTGTTGTTTAGTCGCAGTGATGTGCTTTAGTCACTTTTTTAAATCTAGATATGAAGTGCATAGCGAAAAGACAAAAGCAATGCAGCAAGTTGTGCATCAGACAAAAAAAAACTTGGATCAGCAGATTGATCAGGTAGAAGTTTTTTCGTCGAAACTATCTCGTTCTCTAGCTGAGGCTATGTCAAAGAATCCACGCGCTAATAAAATAATTGCAGATCAAATTCGCCAACAAACTAATCAGTTTCGGCTTGCTGCAGTGAATCATATTGAATGGGGGGTGGGTGACCAGTGTTGGGTTGCGACACGTGACAATAATTATGCTGATAATCATGGTGATCTGAGAGAGGCTAGATGGCAGGTTTCTTCTTTAGTGTCTTGCCATAAATTGTCTGGATATTCTCGTTCATTAGGGTGGGAATCTTCATCGAAAAAAGGCTTAATCTATATTTCCAAGTTTCAATTTAAGGATAAATCCGGGCAAGTACAGGTTGCTCATTTGAGTGTGCAGATTGATTTGGCAACATTATGGCACACACTGTCTCAATCTGTAGCGACATTTTATGTTAGTCAGATGCTGGTTAATACCCAGGGAGATATGCTGTATCATCAGAATAGTGATGATCTTTCTCATGAAAATTTGTATGTGTTTGCAAAGCACGATACGAGCTTAAGTTCAGCAGTACAGGCTGCATTTGAGCAGAATTCAGTACAAAAAATGGTTGTCACAAAAAGTATTGCTGGTAATGATGCCGAGTATACGGTTGTGCAACCATTGCATCGGATAAGACTGGTTTATTTATTTTCAGTTGATCAGTATTGGTTGGCGCAGTTTTTAACACCACTTACTATTTGGTTGTATTGGGGAGCATTTTTATTACTGTTGTCAGTGTGTTTTCTTTTGCTTGCAAGTTTGAATTTATCTCTACGTAGACATAGCTGGACAGTGTCGATTGTTTTTTCTGTGGGTTGTTTGTTTTTATTGGGATATATTGTTGCTGGTAGGGATCACCATTATTATGCTAAAGGACATTTATATAGCAAGCAGGCACTGAATCAAAAGCTGAGCCTGTTGAAGCAGCAGTATCCAAAGGTTGTGTTATTGCCAACTGGTTTAGAAGTCGATCAAATTCATTTAAGTGCAACGAAGGATGCCAATGTAGTGCTAACATTATGGTACATCACACCTAAGCATATGCACTATGATGAGTTGCATCCAATGCTTCAGGTGAAAAATGCGAGTCGTTATACACGTTATACACATTTGGAGACGTATACTTCCAGCCGAGGAGTGGTTCATGTTTGGCGAGCTGCATTGAGTGTGAAACCACAAAATAATAGCCTCTTATTTCCATTTGATGAAAAGCAAATCACGTTGACATTACAACCGAGGTCTTCAAGGAGAATGATGTTAGTACCTGATTTTCAAGCATATCACTTTCTTAATCCAGAAAGGCTTCCTGGGATTCGTCAAGGTGTTCAATTGCATGCGTGGTCGATGACGCATGCGAATTTTGCGATGACACACGACACTAGGCACATCAATGTTGGCGGAGATGCTTCAGCGGTAGCGGTGAGTCAGCACTATTTGGTTTATCGAATTTTTGTGTCGCGCAATGTGTTGTCTCCTTTTGTATTGTATTTGATTCCGTTATTGATTGTGATTTTAATGATTTTTACACGCTTAGTAGCGATGCAGGTACGCTTGGGAGAAGACAAGTCTTCCATGGAAGGGTTAAAAGGAAAAATAAAGACTTTGGTAGCAGACTTAACTTATTTCTCCACTTTGTTTTTTATTATTTCTTTGTCACATAATAGTATTAGAGAGCAAACAGCCATTCAAAATGTATCTTATTTGGAGAGTTGTTATATTGTGGTTTATGTGGTGATTTTAGTAACAGCTATCTTGTTAGTATTGAAGAGTCTGGGAAATTGCCGGTATTTATATAAAAAGAATGGGCTTTTGTTAAAGCTGCTATTTTGGCCGCTATTAAGTTTCGTGATATTACTAGTAACTTATGGTTATTTTATTTATTAATATGCCCTGCGTAGTTAACAAGCGGGCTCTTCAACTGCGTTGGGTATGGTTCCTAAATGATAAGAGCCATCGGCGTTGAAGGTTAGGATTTGAGCTGATTGATCCCAGGCACCAAGCACAATACGTTGTGCTGTGCCGTGCTGATGAATATTGGGTCGGTGTGTGTGTCCATGGATGAGGTAGTTGGTCTGAGTTGTCATTAAAAGTTCTTCTGCTGCACTGGGGGTGATGTCCATGATGTTATCTTGAATGTTTTTCTGGTGGTGCTTGCTTTTTTTTCTTGCTGTTGATGCAATGTATTGTCGCAGTGATAAGGGTAGTGCAAGGAAGCCTTTGCGTACCCATTTTTTTTGGGTGAAGTGACGAAACCTTTGGTAAGAAAGATCTTGAGTGCAGAGTTGGTCGCCATGAGTTAGAATCATTTTCTGACCATAAAGTTGGGTGATGTAAGGGTCAGGAAGTAATGTCATATTGACTTCGTTAGCAAAGTGATTGCCGAGTAAGAAATCACGATTACCATGGATGAAAAAGATTTGTGTGGTTTTGCTAAGTTTATGTAAGGCGAACTTTATTTCATTTAACCAAGGTGTTTGGCAGTCATCTCCAACCCAGCTTTCAAATAAGTCACCTAAAATATAAAGATTTTCTGCAAAACAAGCAGTTTTTTTTAAGAAAATTAAAAAAGTATGGGTTATTTCTGGTTGGCTTTCATCTAAATGAAGGTCAGAAATAAATAGACTATGTTTCATGTGCTCATCGTACTGGAAGATGATGAAATTTTAAAGCAATGATTTTTTGGGTTCTGTCGCAAACGGAAGATGATGTATTAACCTGTGTGTAAAATCACAGGAGTGAGCAGATGGCAATCGATTTTGCGGGAAGACATTATCCAAAAGATATCGTGTTAGCTATAAGTGAGCTGTGTTGTGATGCGGTCTGTATGGGTTTTGTTAGTGATCTAGCTTTGTTCTCAGGTTTCTGCGGGTCGAAAGATCACGTCAGTTATGCTATAATACCTACAATCAGGTAAAATGAAAGACACCTCTTAAGGAAGGTAGATCAATGATTGTTGCTGATAACAGACCAAGTATTGCTGAATATGCGATGATGAGTGAGCATGTTTATCATTTGGAAAATCCTGATGGAGAGGTTCAGTTACCTTATGATTGGACACCGATAAAGGTGTGGCCTCATGATGTGATACAGTCATCAGGTTACTTTTCGAGGATCTATAGAAGTGATGAACGTAAGCATTTAGTGCTTGCTTATCAAGGCACACAGTCACTTTGGGGTGATTTTATTAAGACTGATATTCCTGCGCTTTTAATGGATAGAGATTGTGTGCAACATCAGCAGATGAGAAAAAGCATTGATATTGCTTTAGAGCAAGCAACAGAGCTGGGTTATCAATTGTCTTTTACAGGGCATTCTTTGGGGGGATACCTTGCTGAGATTAGTTTGATTTTTCTTTATGAGAAAGAAGGGTATTATTTGAATGCTTTGCATCCGTCACATTTTAATGTAGTAACATTTGACAATCCAGGTGGGAAGCGCACATTGTGGCGATGGCTGACTCAAGAAGGTGATGGTTGTCCATGCTATACGGAATTAGCGGCGAATATAGCTTTATCTACGCATGATGTAATGAATATTAAGTTTGACCCTAATTGGGTGAATAGTAAAAATGAATGTACAGGTAAAACCTATTATATGCCAACATTAATGCCTATAGCGCGTTGGTTTAGGCCAAAAACGTTTAGAAAACATAGTATGATAGGTGTTTTAAAATATTTAAAATATCAAAAGACTTCTAATCCCGAGTTGCTTGCGATGCATGAATGGCCGCAAACTCGTTCAAATGTGAGTGATTATCATCATTTAACGGAGCGAAAAGATGTGCGGTATAGGGATTGCTTAAGGCAAACACAACATCAATATTTTAAAGAAACTCCCGATATCAAAATATTGACTCAGCAGTATCAGTTGCGTACAACAGCCCGATTCTTTCCTGAGCGATATGATACGATACCTTGTTTTCATGAATTAACTTCCCATGCTATTATCAATCAATCACATTTGTCTTATGGGTTAAAAGAATTGCTAGAATTATTGTATTATTTTAGACAAGTTTCTTCAGTGGAGCAGCGTGAGACACTGGGTAGATACGTTCGAGAGAGGAGGCTAGGTGCGTTGATGAAAATTGATTATACGTTATACAATAAACACCCCGACTTTCACACTTATTATCCAATTCATGAGAATGAAGAGTGGCATGGAATTTTAGTGCTGAAGAATAGGCGGCAACATTTTACAAACACACTGCATTATCGACAATGGGTGAGTCATATATTGGCTCATCAATCGGAAGACAGTATATGGTTATTACGTTTGATGCTGATGGACTTGCAACGGTATATAGAGGTATAATTACTGCAGTGATTAGCGAAGATTCAATGTGTTTAGAGATTCGCAAGGAGAAAAATGATGCCTGTGCAGTTATCAGAAGATGAAGCTTGTCAGTTGATGCTGGTAAATATACCTGCTTGGTATAGAAGAAAAGGAGCGGAGGGGAGATTATTTGATATCGCTCTCAATGAATTTAAGTGTTGTCAAGAAGCAATAATTGTTGCTAATGCATCGTTACGATATATGTTAAACTCTAAAAATAAAGTTAATTATAGTTTTGATTTTATTTCATCCTACTATTATGCCTATAAGAGTTTTACTAGAGATAGAGAGCTGATTACCCACCAATTTGAAAACTATATGTACGGCACATGGAAAGTAGCGAATCATTTGCTACGTGACCCTAGTAACTTAGCGCAAGAAACCCTGCCACAACAACTCATCAAGCTATTAGCGTCGTTTTCTTCTGTACAATTAACAGGTGGCTGGATTATTTCGAGCTGTTTGGAATTATTAAATAAAGACGACTTTAATTTGATTGCAGCGCAGTGTCAGCGTGCGGTTGAACAATTGCTTGATTTGGCATTGTTGACGAAAGTATCTGTGGCAAGTATGTCATTTTATGAATCGAAATTTAACCTCGAACCTGCGTTGAAAGAAGCGATACAACGAGATATTGGATTGCACCCAGCAGAGCAAGCAATGAACTATCAGCAGAGTGCACAGCGATTAGAGAGCATGGTTCAACTCAAAGCTTCACCACCTTATCAGCGTAGCAAGAGTAAAACACCTGATCCGTTGCCAGTTCGGAGCTTGTCAGCACAGGAAGTGCACGCTTTTTATACACCACCAGCAAGTAGTCGTGAACATCAAGGTTTTCACAGCTTTTGCCAAGTGAGCGCAGCTTTAATAGCTAGTCCATCTGCTTTTCATGATAGTGTGGCTTCCCCTCAATTTTCACCTATTGTTGATAGTGTGAGTGCTTCAAGTGCAGGTACTCCTATTGCTAGTGAAGAGGAAGAAGAATAGCTGAATTTATTGTGTTGGTTGATTTTCCTTAACCCAGTAAGAACCACTTTCAGAAAAATGGTTGTGTTGAATGAATTGAACGCGCAAAACTTGGTGGCAAACAATAGCTTTGAATCGTTTATCCAGACAGTTAAACGCAATGATACCTTGGCTAAATTGTAATATAGCAAAGTGATTTGCTTTTAGTCTTGTGTTCCAGCCTGCACTAGCACCAGGATCACTTTTTCCAATGATTTTCCAAGAGCGGTTGAGGTTAATCGTTTGCTTCGAGGTGTTGGTTAAGCGATATTGGGTGATTTGATAGGGTGGTTTTAATTGATTTTTGTTGAGGATAATATTGCCATGTTTGAACTGATAGTTAGCAGATGCTGGAGGATTGGATCGATCAATAGTGATGGCGATGGCAATGCTGATTATGGCTAAGGCTAGGATAAGTTTTTTCATGTTCTACAATACCCATCAGGTGTGTTTTTGATCAATGCTAGCATTTCAAGTTCTAATAGTCCCGAGGTGATTTCATGAATCGTTAGATTAGAGTTGACGGCGATTTCATCCAATGTGATGGCTGTCATTGTTATGTGGTCGAATAACTTGGTTAGCTTAGGTGGTGCTGAGTGATGGGCTGAAGGAGTTTGAGTTCTTGTAGACGTATTGTTGTTGGTATCTGACATCCCAGTAAAACAGTTAAGCGATTGTATAATATCTTCAGCAGATTCAACCAGCTGTGCGCCCGATTTTATGAGTTGATGACACCCTTTGGCGTGGGTGTTTTCAATCGTGCTGGGCGTAGCAAAGACATCTCTACCTTGTTCATTCGCATATCTTGCTGTAATGAGTGAGCCACTTTTCAATGCTGCCTCAGCGACCCATACGCCTTGACTTAATCCACTGATGATTCGATTTCTTCTTGGGAAATTACAAGGTTTTGGAGCTGTGCCCAAAGGAAACTCAGAAATGATCAGTCCTGTTTTCATGATTTGTTGTGCTAATGATTTATTCTTATGTGGATAATAGCAATCAATTCCAGTGCCAATGACAGCAATGGTGTTGCCTGTTGTTTGCAGTGCCGCAGTGTGTGCCTCTGTATCAATACCCATCGCTAATCCACTGGTGATACTCAAACCATATTGGCTCAGTTGTGATCCTATTTTCTGGGTTGTTCGTCGTGCAAATGGAGTGGGGTGACGACAGCCAACAATAGCTAACTGAGGGCTATGTAACAAATCTAGTTGACCACATGCCATCAGTGCAATGGGTGGGTTGCTAATTTGTTTGAGCAAGTCGGGGTAGCTTGGGTCATCATAGGTGACTAAATGGTGGTTAGTTGAGGAATCAATCCAAGCAAGATGTTTCTGCAGGTTGGATTGATTGGGGTGTTTGATTTGTTGTATAACGTGGTTCGGGAGTGATAGTTGTTTTAGCGCTTGTGTGCTTGCATGACATATGTTTTCAACATTTTTAAATGTGTTCTCTAGTTTTTGAAATGTTTTGAAACCCAACCCATGGGTAAGCATTAATGTGAGCCAGTTTATTTGTGGTGACATGACAACGATAATTAGCTAAAAGAAGCAGTGTATTCCTGTAGTGATAACGGTTGCAATACAGGAAGCAGTTTATAGTAAGAAAATTATTTTGGTAACTACGCTCTCGTCATTCCGTGCGAAGTCGCAGGATGACAGGGGGGTAGTTACCTATTTTGTTTCTTGTGGTAAAAATTCCATGAGATAGTCCCCTTCATCAATTTTTGTAAATTTTACATATCTTGACCCAAAGTCATTTAAATGACTTAATTCGACTTTTTCCCCTGATGTTACGCCTAGTCTTTCTCTAAAGTATTTACCAATGATACTATTGTCGTGTGGTGTATGGATTGCCTTACCACCATCTTGTGCTCTCACACAAACCATAGGGAACCCTTCGTCAGTTAAAACAGAAAAATGCTCTCCTTTTTCGGGGAAAAAAGTGCTGTGAGCTATTTTGCTTGGTATTGGTATGTATGCTTCGTTTCGCTCTCTGATACCACGTTGTCCCCAATTTAAACCAGCTGTATCTTGTATCTTTTGATCTCTTTCTGAAAATAAAGGTAATAAAACAGATGTCTGTTCTGAGTTTTGTGTTGATGTGATTTGAGTATCTAAGTATGGAGTGCTGGTTTTTTTGCATAGTGACTCTGCATCTTGATGATCGCAGAATATCGTGTTTTTTTCTATTTGGTCATAAAATTCCATGGCATGGTTTGGGTTGCATTCTGTAAGGCATTCAATTTGATTGTTTTTAAAGCCGTTTCTAGTGTAGTTGGCTGATCCGCAGAATGCTTGAATGGGTTGGTTTTCTTTTAGCCATATGTATACTTTTGAATGAACGGCACTTAACTTGGGGGCTACATAGGAGCAAAAAAAGTGATCTTTGAAGGTGTTGTTCATGATGTTTTTAAAATTTTCATGATGTATATCTTGAATGCCTTGAGATGCCGTCATGCCGACTATTAACTTGATCTTTGTATGTGTAGAGATGTTGTTCAGGGCTGTCATATGATCCATGACCATGCTGGGGGTGGCATATCCAGATATGATATGTAAAGTATCAGCATTTTTAGCAGGATTGATTAATGCCTTGTCAAAAAGATCATTTTTTTTGTAAAAAAGTTCAGTGCTCATAGTTGAGTTCTTTTTATAATACTGTTAATGAGAGCGTCAAAAATGATCTTAGCGCCTCGAGGTGGAACAGCCATGCCGATTTGTTTGCGTACACTTTCTTTAGACCCTTGGAATACAAAGTCATCAGGGAATGTTTGTAATCTTGCTCGTTCTCTGTTTGTTAAGGCTCTTGGTTCGTCATAGTGGTAAACATGTGTCCCACCACCACCACTGCCCGTAATAGTATAAGCAGGTTCATTGGCTTTTAGGCGTTTGTATATTTGACTAATTTTAGCACCTTTAACGTTTAGTTTGAGATGGTCAGGTAAGGTTGCAGTAAAAGCATTTTCACCAGGTTTGATATGTTTAAGTCTTTCCACAACAGTAGGAGATTGCTTCGTTCTTTCTTGATTTGCAACCGTTTTTTTGATGTTGGATAAAGCTGTTTGTACTGTATTATCAATGGTGTTATATAAAGATTTTTCAGGGAAAGTGAAGTTGCTTTTTATGCTGTTTTTTATTCCAACAATAATTATTCTGTGCCGTTTTTGAGGAATTCCATATTCTTCAAACTTAAATAAATTGGTGTGTAATTGATATCCTTCATTTTCAAAGCTTTTTAGTATGAGCGAGAATGCTTTGCCATCATTGGCATTTTTGAGTCCGCTTACATTTTCTGCAATGAAGTAATCGGGATGAAAAATTTTTAAAGCTTTAACACAGTATTCGTATAAAGCACCAAAGGATCCATTAAGACCTTTTTGTTCGCCAACTGTGCTAAAATCATTGCAAGGAAATCCAAAGGTTAGACAGTTAATATTGCCTTTGTTTTGTAGGGATGACAGATCAAGCTTTCTAATATCTTTGCAAATCACATGCTCACATTCTAAATTATGTTTGTACGTGTTGCATGCGTCTTGATTGTAGTCAGTTGCCCAAACATGCTTGATAGTAGCATTCGTATCCTTGGCGGATATCTTGGCGCCTATTCCGATGCCTCCAGCACCGCAAAATAGCTCACCTATTCTTAAAGTTTCAAGCACAGTTTTTTCCCGTGTTACATGAGTAATTTAGCTGTGATGATTGTATATCTTTTGTTAGACTTTATCTATCTTAATTCTTGATCATGAGATTGAATGCGTACTGTCAATTTTCGTCCGCTAGGGGCAACCTTTTTAATTGCTGGAACTGCGGTTGGTGCAGGAATGCTTGTGTTACCTGTCGATACAAGTCTGTATGGATTTTTTCCTGCGATTTTTTGGTTTATATTGACTTGGTTTGTGATGGTTCTTGCGGGATTTTTATGGATTGAAGCGAGTTTTAATCTGCCAAATGCAAAGAGTATTATCATGATGGCAAAACGTACGCTTGGTTGGCAAGGGTTTCTATTTTGCTTGTGTTGTTATTTGTTACTGCTTTATGCTTTGGTTGCTGCTTATTTAAGTGGGCTTGCGGATATTTTATGGTCGATACCGCTTCCTTACGTAGGTCAGTTTTTGGGGCATGAGTTTTCGGGATTGTCTGTTCATTTTCATAGTGGATTGTGGCTGTTTTGTGTCGCTTGTTTTGCTGGAGTGCTATTTGCGGGTGTACTTTGGATAGATCAGCTAAATCGTTTTTTATTTATTATGTTGGTTGTGATGTTTTTTTTGTTGGCATTAATTTTGATGCCTTTAGTGAATACACACCATTTTGTTTATCAAGCTTGGAAGGGTAGTTGGTTGGTGTTGCCATTAGTCATTACTGCGTTTGGTTTTCATATTATTATTCCTAGTTTACGAGGTTATTTAAACGGTGATCTACTGTGCTTGAAAAAAGTGGTGTTCTTAGGGAGCTTGATCCCTCTGTTGATTTATTTACTATGGGAATTTCTAGTATTGGGCAGTCTACCTCTACAAGGTATCTATGGCTTATGGCAAGTGCTGCATTCCTCCCACTCAGCATCAGCTTTAGTGGTAGGATTTGCACATTATCTACATAGTGATTCGATTAGTTGGGTGGTACGCCTGTTTGCGTTGTGTGCTCTAGTGACATCATTGGTTGGCGTTGGGCTCTCTTTATTTGACTGTCTATTTGAACTTGTGCCATTAAAAGCACATCGTTTGAAACGTTTTTATGTTGCTTTATTAACATTGATACCTCCCGTGTTTTTTGTGCATTATTATCCATCTGGATTGATTGCTATTTTAAAGTTTGCAGGTGTTTTTGCTGCTGTGTTATTAGGATTGTTACCAGTGGCCATTGTTGCTGCATTAAGGAGGCGACAGCAACAAGAAAGATCCATTTATCAAGTACGAGGTGGGCAGCTGACACTTTGGCTTGTTGGTTTGTTTTCAGTCGCTGTCATTGTGATTGAGATATTTAGATGAAAGTAACGAGGTTGTATTGGCCTTACCCATGGCAACTGGATCAGGTGGTCACTTTATCAGGCAATACTTTTAATCATGCGATTAAAGTCCTTAGGTTAAAAGTAAATCAACATGTTGAATTGTTTGATGGACAAGGCAATGCATGCCAAGCGTGTTTAATTAAAATCGATAGAAGAACGGCCGATTGTACAATCATTCAATTACATCGAACACAAACTGAGTCGTCTATTTCTATTCATTTAGGACAAGCGATTTCACGAGCAGAGAAGATGGACTGGGTGATTCAAAAAGCAACAGAACTTGGAGTAACAGAAATAACACCACTCTGGAGTGAGCGTGTGACCGTGCAGTTAACAGCAGAACGTTTAGAGAAGCGTTTGTTGCACTGGCGTCAAGTAGCAGCCAGTGCTTGTGAGCAATGTGGGCAGAATAGGGTGCCTATTGTTCATCCTCCTGTGCCATTGGATGCATGGGCTGAGAGTCTTGCTTCAGCTCCATTAAAGTTGGCGTTAAGCCCACATGTTAGTGATTCATTGACGAAAGTGTTATTGTCTAATGGACAGGACGAGATGTCTTTGGAGCATAAATCCTTGGTGTTTTGTTTGGGTGCAGAAGGTGGGCTAAGTGATCGAGAGATGGAGCAATTAATGAGGCTGGGGTTTTTCTCAGCACGATTAGGTCCTCGTGTGTTAAGAACAGAAACAGCCACTTTGGCTGTATTAGCCGTTGCGCAGTCATTACTAGGAGATTTGAGATAATGATATGGAATGATATGAATCAGATAATGCAACGGGCATTTGAAAAATCAGGGTTACTAGAAACCTTGCCTCAAGATGCTGTACTGTTGAAAAGATCAGATCGTCCAGATTTGAGTGACTTTCAATCGAATGCAGTGATGCCGCTAGCAAAGATTTGTCGACAGAGTCCACGTGTATTAGCGCAACAAGTTGTGACTGCATTGGAGGTGGTCTCACAAGATTTTGCCAAACAAATGGGTATTAACAGTATATTTTCCAAAGTCAGCATTGATGGACCAGGCTTTATCAATTTAAGTGTTGATGATCAATTCCTCACATTGAAAACAAATGCGCTGTGTGCTGATGAACGTTTTGGACATGATAAAGTAACTTGCCCAAGAAAAATCATCATTGATTATGGTGGCCCCAATGTGGCAAAACCTTTGCATGTTGGTCACTTAAGGTCGGCAGTGATTGGTGAAAGTTTGAAGAGACTGTATCGTTTTTATGGTGATCAAGTGGTCGGAGATATTCATCTGGGTGACTGGGGGCGACCAATGGGGTTAATTATTGCCGAAATTGCACGACGCTATCCAGATCTTCCTTATTTCGATGATTCCTTTCAGGGTGACTATCCAGAGCAATCTCCTGTGGGTGTGGATGAATTAGCGCAGATTTATCCTGCCGCATCATCCAGAGCAAAAGATGACGATGGGTTTTTAGTGCAAGCACGAGCTGCAACGCAGGCGTTACAAGCTGGACATCGAGGTTATTATGCGTTGTGGACAAGGTTTGTGGGTGTTTCTATCGCAGATTTAAAACTGCTTTATCATCGTTTAGATGTGAGTTTTGATTTGTGGCAGGGTGAGAGTCATGTTCATGAAAGGGTTAAGCACCTGATAGAACATTTGAAAGCTGATCAACAGTTGATTGCCTCTGAAGGTGCATGGGTGATCAATGTGGCACAGCAAAATGATCAAATGCCACCATTATTAATGGAGAAATCAGACGGTGCAATTTTATATAGCTCAACTGACTTGGCGACACTAGAAGAACGGGTTGACGCTTTACACGCAGATAGTGTGTTGTATGTTGTCGATGGACGACAGTCACTGCATTTTGAACAGGTGTTTCGTGCAGCTAGAAAGGTGAATATTGCTGCTGAAAATATCGAATTAAAGCATGTGAAATTTGGTACGATTAACGGACAAGATGGCAAGCCATTTAAAACACGTGATGGTGGTGTGATGCAATTATCCGAATTGATACAAATAGCAGTGGATCAAGTCATGGTGTATTTACAGCAGCAAGGGAAAGATCAAGTTTTTTCATCGGTTGAATTGACTGATATAGCCGAAAAAGTAGGGATTGCTGCGGTGAAATTTGCTGATTTAATGAACGATCGCAAGAGTGATTATATTTTTGATGTGCAACGCTTTGCTTGTTTTGAAGGAAAAACAGGGCCTTATATTTTATATTCGCTGGTTAGAATTGCGTCTGTGTTGCGTAAAGCGCAGCAAACTAATATCCATGTGGATCATTCGATTGCTTTGCGTGTGCCAACTAATGTTCAAGAAAGAGAATTGATGTTACTTTTAAATCGTTTTGGACTTGTGATTACGCAAGCTTATCAATTGTGTTGTCCTCATATACTCTGTGATTTTCTTTATGATTTAGCGCAGGCATTTAGTCGTTTCTATAATGAGTGTCAAATTCTTAAGCACCACCAGCTTGAGCAGCAGCAAAGTTGGTTGGCATTGTTAATGCTGGTGCAAGGGCAAATGAAATTGCTTTGTCATTTATTGGGATTGCCTTTGGTTGAGAAGATGTAGATTTGCGATCATTTTCACCTGCAGTCAAAAATACTCGCGAGTATTTTTGACTGCAGGTGAAAAAAAAAGTAATATTGCGGTATGGATATTTCTAAGCGTTACCTGTTGAAGCAAATCGAACAGGACCTTTTGCAAAAAATGGTGTTTATTGGTGGAGCGCGGCAAGTCGGGAAAACAACCCTGTCACGAGCATTGCTAGGGCAAGATCAATCGTCGGGCTATCTTAATTGGGATATTGCCAAAGATCGAGAAGCCATCTTAAAACAACACTTGCCAGATGTGCCGTTTTGGATTTTCGACGAAGTGCATAAATATTCGGGTTGGCGTGATTATTTAAAAGGCATCTTTGATCAATATCAACGACAAAAGAAAATATTGGTCACAGGTAGCGCGCGTTTGGATTACTACCGTCGTGGTGGAGACTCTTTGCAAGGACGTTATTTTTATTTGCGCTTGCATCAGTTATCTGTTGCTGAATTAGCGATGAAAAATACCAGCGAATTAAAAGAATTGCTAACACTGGGTGGTTTCCCTGAACCCTTTTTTGCCTCATCAAAAATCAACGCTAAACGATGGTCACGTGCTTATCGCCAACGACTGTTGCAAGAAGATTTGGTTTCTTTAGAGCAAGTGAAAGATATCAGTAAACTTGAATTATTGATGTTGCGTTTACCAGAGTTAGTGACCTCACCATTATCGATCAATAATCTGCGTGAAGATTTAAATGCTAGCCATAAAGCCGTGAGCAATTGGTTAGATATTTTTGAACGCTTATATGCCATCGTACGCATTCCACCGTTTGGCTCAACCTTGCTCAGAGCGGTTAAAAAAGAACAGAAGCACTATCATTTTGACTGGACACTCATCGCGAACGAAGGGGCAAGATTTGAAAATATGATCGCCATGCACCTATTAAAATGGGTTCATTATGAGCAAGATACCCAAGCAAGAGAGTTGGAATTAAAATACTTTCGAGATGTGGATGGTCGTGAAGTCGATTTCATTATTACTGAAGATGGCAAGCCGATCATCGCAATCGAGTGTAAGCTCAGTGATGCTGATGTTAGTAAATCATTGCGTTATTTTAAGCACAAATTTCCTGATTGTGAAGCATGGCAATTATCGTTGGGAGAAAAAGATTTTCTCTCAAATGGCATTGCCGTGTGCCCAGCGATTAAGTTTTTGCAGCGTTTGGTGTGAGTTTATTGCGTAACCTGATGTGTTATTGGAGAAGATATGATGAAAGAATAAGTGGAAAGAAAGGAGCAAGAGCGCTCGGCATTACATGCTACTATTTGGAAAATTGCCAATGAGATGCGAGGCAGTGTTGATGGGTGGGATTTTAAGCAATACGTCTTGGAATGCTTTTCTATCGTTTTATTTTTGCAAATTTGTCTCATTTCTATCTGAACTTATACAGATATTTCAATAGGTTTGTTTCAAGCATATTGTTTTGTTATGATCACGGTGCGTAATATAAATGGGCGCGATGCTTCGGTGTAATCAGCACCTCCGCATCGCTAATCAAATAAGTCTACGATAGGAGACCTAGATGACTGGCTACATATTAACGAAACCCTCTGTGGTTCACAAATCAAAAACTCTAATAAACGATCACCTGATATCGACGTTTGCGAGGCTATCTCGCTGGATGCAGGGTATTCTCAAAAAACGACTGTTATCACCTGCTGGCTGTCTTAGGGCTTTGGCTAGTGTGACCTGTCTTATTTCTGTTTGATTTTTTAACCGTTGCTTTTTACTGCTCCTTGTAGATCGACGTAATTAATCATTAGAACTATCCCCCGTGTTGCTTTGCAACTCCTGCGGACATGTCGTATTAGTTATGCCAGTACACTTCGTGCTTTATTCCTTGCGAATGCCGTTACGTCTATGTGTGCCTACTAGAGAGTAGATTAAGCTAAAAGGAATTTTAGTTATGTGTTCTACTTTTAGTCATACCATTCAGCCTAA
>CBDBBL010000016.1:0-22015 GCA_965203125.1 Gammaproteobacteria bacterium
ACATGCCGATTTTATTCTCGCAAACATCCTGCTAACCCCACTACAGGCACTAAAAACAACTTTTCTATCACAATTAAACATCAATGGAACGCTCATTGTGTCTGGGATACTCACAACACAAATTGATGCCCTAACCAAACATTACTTACCTGAACTAACAGCACATAAAATTGAGCAAATAGACGAGTGGGCTTGTATCACCTTTATACCCATCACCATTCAAGAAACCGAATTTTAACTGCATGAATTTTGCAAAATTAGATTTGTTAAAACTCCAGCGTCTTGAATGGTGATGGGTATATAAACTCAGGTTTTTCAACAAAGCCAATTGCTTCTAGCCCCAAAATAGCCTAACATTTGTCTACTATGTCTATTATAAAAAAACCAAGCTCACTTTCTGAGCAAGTGACCGTCGCGTTACAACACTATTTTGAAACCCTCGAAGACGAAACACCTTGTGATCTTTATCAAAGCGTAATCACAGCTGTTGAAATTCCACTACTCAAAAAAGTACTGGAAGTTAGTAACAACAATCGTAGTAAAGCAGCAGACACCCTAGGAATCAATCGTGCTACATTACGTAAAAAGATTCTTCAATATAGTCATCAATTAAGCGAGTATCACAAATGACAGCACCCTGGATCAGCACCTTGTTACATTATGGTTTATTTTTACTAGAAACGATCACTATCGTCAGCGCAGTGCTGCTGACGTTCGTTGGCTTACTTTCCATTAAAGGTCAACAAAAAAAATTGCAACAGAAAATTGATATTCAACCCCTTAACGAGCACTACCAAGAACTAAAAATACAATTATCCACTGCCATACTTAACAAACAAGAACAAAAAGAATTCAAAAAACAACTAGCCGATCAATGCAAGGCAGAGAAGAAACCATTAAAAACAAAGTCATCACAAAGAAAATTGTTCGTTATTAACTTTTCAGGTGATGTCAGAGCAAGCGCCGTCAGCTCTTTACGTGAAATAATTACAGGTATCTTAACCATTGCAAAACCCGCCGATGAAGTCTTAGTTAAACTGGAAAGTGCTGGCGGTTTAGTACATAGCTACGGACTGGCATCATCTCAACTCCAAAGAATCAAAGAACATGGCATAAAACTCACCGTAGTCATTGATAAAATTGCAGCCAGCGGTGGCTATATGATGGCATGCGTTGCAGATCAAATTATTGCAGCTCCATTTGCAGTTATTGGCTCTATTGGAGTCGTCGCACAATTACCAAACTTCAATAAATTATTAAAAAAAGAATCACATTGATTTTGAACAACTCACTGCTGGAGAACACAAAAGAACATTAACATTGTTTGGAGAAAACACGGCTGAAGATCGTAAGAAGTTTCAAGAAGATATCAACCAAACACACCGCTTATTTAAACAATTCATCAGTAGAAATCGTCCTCAAATCACCATTGATCAAATTGCAACTGGCGAGCATTGGTATGCCACTGATGCAATCAACCTTAATCTAGTAGATCATTTACAAACAAGCGATAGCTATTTATTCGCTGCCAGTAAGAAGTCGACTATATTTGAGCTATCCATCGCACAGAAGCCCTCAATCATTGAGAAATTCACTAAAAGTGTGCAGGCAAAAATATTAAGCTTATACCCAAACGACTTGAAGACGCTGGGGCTTTAATGAAAAAATCTCAAACAACACACTCCGTAGACTGGAAACTGGCAACAAAACGCAGTAATGATAATCACGAACTGGCAAAAGAACTCTTCGGTTTGTTACAACGTGATTTACCCACTAATAAAAAAAACATCGAAACAGCCTATGCAGAAAATGATGTAGACACACTCGTTAACACATTACATGCAATGAATGGTTCTTGTTGTTACTGTGGTGTACCATCATTAGAGAACATGGTTAAAACGCTAGAGACACAGGTACGAGAAAGCAGCATGATCTTTTCAAAAGATCAATTAGATCAACTACTCAGTGAAATAACTACCCTGATCAATTATCAAGACTCAACTAACGATGCCTGACAATCTCAACCCGACCGAGATTGAAAAGTTCGCGCAAATATCCGAACAATGGTGGGATAAAAACGGCCCATGTAAACCACTGCATGAACTCAATCCTCACCGACTGCGTTTTATTGAACTACATACAACATTAATTCAAAAGCAAGTCCTAGATATCGGTTGTGGTGGTGGAATACTCAGCGAATCATTAGCAAAACGTGGGGCAGATACAACAGCCATTGATTTAAACCAAAAAGCAATTGATATTGCTAAAACTCATGCAGAATCACAGCAACTGAACATTCACTATCAGTGTATCGCAACCGACCAATTTGCAAAAGAAAACCCACAGAGGTTTGACATCATCACCTGTATGGAACTCCTAGAGCATGTTCCAAATCCTGAAAAAATAATTGAAAATTGTACTCAATTATTAGCAGATGGAGGGCATCTCTTTGTATCGACATTAAATCGTACACTCTTCAGCTATCTAAGCGCTATTGTTGGCGCAGAATATTTACTCAAAATGCTTCCCATTGGAACACATGATTATCAAGTCTTTATTAAGCCTTGTGAGCTAGCGCTTTGGGGAAGAAACCATCAACTTGAACTAAAAAACAGCACTGGCATTGTTTACAACCCATTATTAAAAAAATTCTCGCTCAATAAGAAACTACACAGCAACTATATTTTACATTTTCAGAAAAACTGATAACTACTCGCACTCAATGCTCCCGAGTAGCCATAAACTGTAACCGATCCCAGCGCTCTTGTGTTAATTGCAGATTAACTCGATTTGGTGCCAGATAAGCTAGATAATCACCACCGTCATAAGCTAGGTGCATCGATAATTGTTGCTTGAAGTCAGCTAGTAATTTGACATCTTCACTTTGGACCCAGCGTACAGTCTGCACATTCACAGGCTCATACACACAGGTGACACCATATTCATGTAACAAGCGATACGCAACCACATCAAACTGCAGAACACCCACTGCACCAACAATCCATTCATTGCCCATTAGCGGTTTAAAAACCTGAGTTGCACCTTCCTCACACAGTTGAACCAACCCTTTTTGTAGTGCTTTTAATTTCAATGGATCTTTCAAACGAACTTTCTTAAACAACTCAGGGGCAAAATGTGGAATGCCCTTAAACTTAATATCTAATGTCTTGCCATTTTGTACAAAAGTGTCTCCAATTTGAATCGTGCCATGATTAGGAATACCTATAATATCACCAGGGTAAGCTTCTTCTAAGTGCGTTCGATTACCCGCCATAAAAGTTAAGGCACCATTCACTGCAATGTCTCTTTTTAAGCGTACATGACGTAATTTCATCCCTTTTTGAAATTGCCCTGAACAAACACGTAAGAAGGCAATGCGATCACGATGACCTTTATCCATATTAGCTTGTATTTTAAAAACAAACCCTGAAAAATCACCTTCATTAGGTTGTATTACTCGCTCATTAGTCTCACGTGGTAAAGGGCTAGGTGCATAATCAGCAAAAGCATCTAACAGTTCTTTTATACCAAAATTATTAATCGCAGAACCAAAGAACACAGGTGTTTGCTTGCCGCCCAGAAATGTCTGTCGATCAAATACGTGGCTTGCTCCGCGTACTAATTCAATTTCATCACGAAAGTGAGCCGCATCATCACCCATCAAATCATCAAATGCTGAGCTATCTAAACCATCAATGGTTGTCGCCTGTTGTATTTGATGTGCTTGACCTGCTTTGTACAAATAAATACGATCTTCCAATAAATGATAAACACCTCTAAATGCTTTACCCATACCAATCGGCCAGGTTAGTGGTGCACACTGAATATCCAATACATTTTCAATTTCATCTAACAATTCAATCGGCTCACGAATTTCTCGATCCAGTTTGTTAATAAAAGTAATAATGGGTGTATCACGTAAACGACAAACCTCCAACAACTTAATGGTACGCGCTTCAACCCCTTTTGCAGCATCAATCACCATCAATGCAGAATCCACCGCAGTCAAGGTTCGATAAGTATCTTCAGAAAAGTCTTCATGTCCTGGTGTATCCAATAGATTCATCATTGCTTCGCCATGAGGGAATTGCATAACCGATGTGGTGACAGAAATACCACGCTGTTTTTCTAGCGCCATCCAATCAGAGGTTGCATGACGATCTGCTTTACGTCCTTTCACTGAACCTGCCACTTGTATCGCACCACTGAATAACAACAGCTTTTCTGTCAGCGTAGTTTTACCTGCATCAGGATGGGAAATAATTGCAAAAGTACGTCGCTTTTCTAATTCAGCACATTGAGTCATGCCCGCTCATCTCTTAGTGAATCACTCAACGCATCATTCACAGCTTTGTTTGCCTTAGCTAACCCTTGTAGTAAATCTTTCACCTCCAGTGCGGGCATTTCACGGTGATTGCCTACCCGCAAATCTTTTGGCAAAGCAATAGCACCATAACGAACACGCATCAAGCGACCAATCACAATCTCTTGTGATTCAAATAAACGACGCACTAAGCGATTGCGTCCTTCTTGAACAACCACGTGATACCATTTATTACTATTTTCACCTCCACTGATTTGAATATCATGAAAAAATGCTTTGCCATCTTCCAATTCAACACCATCACGCAAAACTTGCATCATATTTGGGGTTAGTTCACCACGAATACGTACTGCATATTCACGATCCAGTTGCAATTTTGGATGCATTAATTGGTTTGCCAACTCACCATCATTGGTAAATACCAATAACCCTGCGGTATGAAAGTCTAAACGCCCCACATTAATCCAACGTCCTGGGGATAGGTGAGGCAAGCGATCAAAAACCGTCGCACGCCCTTCTGGGTCATGTCGCGTACACATTTCACCTGTTGGCTTATGATACAATAAAACACGTGTTCTTTGCTGGGTCTGCTTTTCGGTGATTTTACGCCCGTTATAACGTAAAATATCCTGCTCACCTACACGATCACCCAACTTCGCTCGCTTACCGTTGATACTCACACGACCTTCTTCAATTTTTACTTCCATCACACGACGTGATCCCAGCCCAGCTCGAGCCAATACTTTTTGCAACTTCTCCGTACCATGCTTGTTTGATTTGTCGTTATTCATCATTAATTCTCGTCCAGTTAAAATAATTTTGACTTGTCTTTTTTGCCACTTCACCCAATGATAATGATTTCAATTCTGCTACTTTCTCGGCAACATAATACACCCATGCAGGCTGATTCGACTTACCTCGATTAGGCACAGGTGCCAAATAAGGTGAGTCCGTTTCAATCAAAAGATGATCCATAGGCATCTTCGTAACCACCTCCTGTAATTCAAGCGCATTCTTGAAAGTTATAATTCCCGAAAATGAAATGTAAAAATTCATAGCCATCGCTGCCTTTGCCATCTCCCAGCTTTCGGTAAAACAATGCAATACGCCTCCAATGCGTGATGCACCTTCTTCTTGCAAAATCTTTAACGTATCTTCTCGCGCCTGCCGCGTATGAATAATCAATGGTTTTTTTGCCGCTATCGCAGCACGAATATGGGTACGAAAACGTTGTTGTTGTAGTTCAATGCTGGTATCTTGGTGAAAATAATCCAGCCCTGTTTCACCAATTGCAACTACTTTTGAGTGCTCTGCTAAAGTAACTAGTTGATCGACGGTGGGCTCTTTTTCGATCACATCTGTTGGATGCTGCCCAACTGACGCATGAATGTTTTCATACTGCTGAGCAATTGCCAGCACCTGCTCGAATTCATCCAGCTCAACACATACATTCAGCATATGTGTTACACCGTTTTCTTTAGCCATGGCAATAACTTGGTCCACACCGCCTTCATATTGATCAAGTGGCAAACGATTCAAATGACAATGTGAGTCTACTAGCATATAATCCTTGCAAAATTAGCAGTTCCACAATTCTAACGATATGCTCAAGAAAAATCACTTACTATTCACACTGCTCACACTTACCTGTTGTATCTTCACACCATTGAGCATGATTATTCCGCTGATTACTTATATACAACAACAATATCACCGTCTCTATGGATTAATCATAAGTAATATCGCTTTTTGCTTTATCAATATCGTATCATCATCCATAAAGTGCCTTCCCTACTGGGGAGACTGGTCATGGTTTACGTATAGCGGTTTACTGCTCATCAATATAGCACAATTCAAAAAATCTCCAACATTCAGCTTATTCAATGCTAGCATTATTTATTGGGTTTGGAGCAACTTTGGCACATGGGTTCAAACAAGCTTATATCCACATACTGCAACAGGACTACTACAATGCTACTGGATGGCCTTACCATTTTTACAACAAGCATTACTCGGAACATGCATGTTTTGTTTGCTAACAACCGTAGCAAAAGATAAACTGCGGATACCTTGTCAACACATCATACTTAAAGCTAGGAGACAATTGACATGAAACAAGCCATTATGTACTTAATACTTTGCTTATCTGCCCTTAATGTAACAGCTTGGGCTACTCCGTCGAAAAACACTCAATGCTTTGCTAGTGGCGAAGATAAGAATCAAGCAATTTATTTCTTCACGCACTATCTCGGCCAGTTTGATGTACATTTAAATCCAACCTTAAATGCCATTCGCAGTGGCCAAGCAAATAATGAACCACCCTACTACAAGAAGCCCTGGAGAGGAAAAATCTCTAACCTTTGCCCTCAAGGTGGATGCATAGAATGGACAGTTTACCCAAATAAAATAAACTTCACAGACATCAAAGATCCAAATATCAATATTGAAGACTTAATTAGGAAATACACACGCATTGATAACCGTGGAGAGACCAGAATCATCACTAATGCGCAACAAACCAAATACATTTACACCACCGATCACGAATCAACATTTTGCGGACCTTATTCGCTAAAGTAACCCAATCACTTTCATCAACAGGAGGAAAACAATGAAAAAACAATTAGCACTTACTTTATTTGTATTAACCAGTAACACATTATTTGCAAATCAATTACCCACTTGCAACCCTGGGTTTGGTGCCTTAGACCAGTTTCTGATCAATCGATTTAATCTGAACAGCACAACATATCACATTCAAAAAGACCAGAAGTTATCTAGCAGTTACTCATGGGGAGGCACATTTAATGGCAATGATGCCAACGTATATTGTGTAGATGGAGACCAATTCGTTGATATTATCAGTAATACCAATCCAGAAAAATATTGCATTATTGATTCAGGAACGGAGCTTGGAAGCAACCATACTGATATATATCAAAATCATGGCATTCAGTGTCACATAACACTTGGAGCTGGGCAACCAGTTAAAGTGCCTTACTATGGTAAAATGCATGATGCTATACGTTATCAGGATTATATTAGCATCACATAGAAAACAATCATAAACTTCATACCATAGGAGGGGAAGGCAATTGTTAGTGACTTTTTCATAGTGGTTGCATCTTGTCTTAACTATTACCAACAAGATGAAAGACAGTGTTTACGGATCACTTTTTCTTGTGCTAAACTCATTATTAAACAATATCTTCTCTTTAAATATCGAAGACATGGTGATTAAAGTTCGAATCAATGATTACGAACCGATAATGACCAATTGTGATAACTAATGAACCACTAGCCCTTCATTTTAGATCAGCAGATTCTCCCACAATAACTGCTGATTTAGCGCAACTTGCTGCTTCATTAAACCAAGCGAAGCTTGAATCCTACCCAGCCAATCAAACCATTGATTCAAACTACGGTATTGTTTCAACGCTCGCAACTCACGGTGATAATCTGTGCTAATAAACTCATCTTGAATCATATCACTGACTAAACGGTACAAAACCAACAGTTGTTCGAATGTATCTGTCATCACTTGACTAGCAACTTGCACTACGGTTTGCTTTTCATCGAACAAGTCTAATAATAATTGAATCCAAAGACTACGCCTGTTAATCTGCACCGCCATGGATTCATCGACCGCCAGCAATGGTGCTCCTGCTGCCAAATGCAATCGCAATGGCAAATCAAGTAGTACAACCTTCTGTTTCTGAGTCCAAGATTCTACAATCGATTGAGATGGCACCTGAAATAAAACAGTCTGACAACGTGAGCGAATCGTTGGTAATAAACGCGTGTGATCATCACTGACTAATATCAAGACAACATCACCCAAAGGCTCTTCTAAAGTTTTCAGTAGCGCATTACTAGCTGCAATATTAAGCAAATCTGCCTGCTGAATTAGAACAACTTGACGTTTAGCAATGGCAGGTGTTTTAGCTGTCTTTTGCGTAACCTCACGAACTTGATCAACTTTAATCGCCTGTATTTTATCCCCAGTAGCTTCTAATAAATAAAAGTCAGGATGATTTCCCACTTCAAATAAATGACAATTTTTACACCCCTGGCAGATAGCGTGTGTTTCACACAATAGCGTTTTACTCAGCTGAGTAGCAAAATCTTTTTTTCCCAACCCTACTTGACCACTGAGTAATAATGCATGAGGAACACTATGATTAACAATACTATTTTGCAACAGTTCCCATTGACTCTGTTGCCATGGATAAATAGTAGTCTTCATGAAAGAAACTTCATCATTGCCTGTTGCAAACTACTTTTAACCTCAAGCAAAGGTCGCTGCGCATCAATCATCACAAAACGCTGAGAATGTTTCTCTGCCAATGAAAGGTAACAAGCACGCACACGCTCAAAAAACTCTATTTCCTCTTGCTCAATACGATCTTTCCCCTGACCTCTACGCTTCACTCGATCCATACCAATGGCAGCTGGCACATCAAGTAATATCGTCAAATCAGGTGCCAAATCACCGTGCACTAATGACTCAAGTTGTGCTATCTTGTCGACTGGCATTTCACGCCCACCTCCCTGGTAAGCATAAGTTGCATCAGTAAAACGATCACAAAGCACTGTTTGATTATTTTTCAACGCAGGCCTGATGACTTCTGCCAAGTGCTGTGCACGCGAAGCAAACATCAACAATAACTCAGTATCAGTTGACACAGACTCTTGATTATTCGGCGCTAATAACAACTGACGAATCGCTTCTGCCATTGGCGTACCACCTGGCTCACGCGTCAGAATAGTGTCTATCTTTGCTTGAAATAACACCTCATGCACTGTCTTAATGGCTGTCGACTTCCCAGCACCTTCAATACCTTCTATGGTGATAAAGTAACTCATGAATCTGCCTTTAGTAAATATTGTTTAATTGCGCTATCATGCGCTTGCAAAGTTGTGGAAAATACGTGAGACCCATCTCCTTTTGAAACATAATATAATGCTTGAGTATTTGCAGGATGCAGTGCAGCGTACAGATCACCCCTAGTCACCAAACCAATTGCAGTCGGTGGTAACCCTTTATGTCGATAGAGATTATAAGGCATGTCTTTTCGCAAATCAGCTCTAGTTAATTTGCCGTGATAACTTAACCCTAAACCAAAAATCACACTGGCATCAATTTGTAAGCGCATATGCTTGCGTAAACGATTTACAATCACTGCAGCAATTTTTGCTTTTTCTGAAGATAATGCCGTTTCTTTTTCAATCAAAGATGCCACTATCACTGCTTGCCACGGCTGTGTATAAGGCACTGTAGCACGCTGTTCCCACAAGCTCGATAGCATTTCAAGCAATCGCTTGTTTGCACGACACAAAACATCCGTGGCTAATATATGCCGTGGAAAACAATAAGTATCTGGATAAAAAGCCCCCTCCAGATAATCACTATTCAATGCTTTTCTCAGTTGACCGCTGGTCATATGCTGCACATTATCATTCAACGCGGGTTGTTGCTGTAATGTTTTGCGAACATCCTTCAACGTAAATCCAGGTATCAACGTCACTGCATGCAACCAAACTTTCCCCATAGATAAACGATGCAGCAAATGCCACCCATTATCACCAGGAATCAGTTGATATTCACCTGCTTGCAATTGATGCGCACGCCCCATAATTCGACTGAGGATTTCAAAGCTAATAGGGTCTTTGGTTAAATGCCGGCGATACAAAATAGAAGAAACTGTCCGCGCAGAATCTCCTTGCTTAATCATTAGAGCCTCTGTTTGCTGTAAAGGAAATGGCATCAAAATCACCCATAACCAATAAATAAATAGCAACAGGGAAATATACCCGGCACCTTTCAAGATACCGAATTTTAATTTCATGAATTTTGCAAAATTGAAATTTAAAAACTTTCGCAATAGCTTGCTATTACTCATTTTTTTAAAACTCCAGCATCTTGAAAGGTGCTGGGTATAGTCGCCAATAAATATAACGCTTTTTTAATCACCGCTTAACTACACCAACGCTCAAACACCAAGCTGGCATTTGTTCCACCAAAGCCAAAAGAATTACTTAACACGGTGTTAAGTTCACTTTTCCTTGATTGGTTCGGCACATAATCCAAATCACAACCCTCATCTGGCTCATCCAAGTTAATCGTTGGTGGTACAATTTGATCACGTAATGCTAGAATCGAAAAAATTGCCTCAATTGCTCCAGCAGCACCCAATAAGTGCCCTGTCATAGACTTCGTCGAACTCACCATCAACTGTTTTGCATGTGCTTGGAAAGTATTCTTGATTGCCAACGTTTCAATTACATCACCCATCTGCGTTGATGTGCCATGTGCATTCACATAATCAATCCTATCAGAAGAAATATGTGCATCATTAATCGCATTTAGCATAGAGCGCTTGAAACCATCACCACTTGGATCTGGACTGGTCATATGATACGCATCACCACTCATGCCAAACCCTGTCAGTTCCGCATAAATTCGCGCACCACGTGCTTGAGCATGTTCCAGTGATTCGAGCATTAAAATACCTGCTCCATCCCCTAAAACAAAACCATCTCGCGATTTATCCCAAGGTCTAGAAGCTGCAGTTGGATTATCATTTTGCTTACTCAGCGCGCGTAATGCAGAAAACCCACTTAAACCCAAAGGTGTCGTTGCCATCTCTGTACCACCAGCCATCACAACATCGGCTTCCCCTTGTTGAATTAACCGACAAGCTTGGCCAATATTGTGCGCTCCCGTGGTACAGGCACTCACCATCGAGAGATTTGCACCTTTAAAACCATGACGCATCGCTAAAAACCCTGGAACCATATTGGTAATGACTCCAGGAATAAAAAACGGCGAAATTCGTTTCGGTCCTTTCTCTAATAAAACCTGATGACTTTGGGCAATATTAGACAAGCCACCAATACCCGAACCAACAACAACTGCACAACGCTCAGCCAAATTAGGCTGCCCCTCAAGGGTTAACCCAGAATCCTTCATCGCTTCTTCTGCAGCAACCACTGCATAATGAATAAAAGGATCCAACTTACGTGCTTCTTTTTGTTCTAAAACAACACCTATATCAAAAGATTTCACAGATGCTGAAATCCGTGTTGAAAACTCACTAGTATCGAAATGCTGAATACGAGCAACACCACTTTCTCCTGCAAGCAAAGCGCGCCAAGTCGATGGCACATCCAACCCGAGTGGAGTAACTGCACCAATGCCCGTAATTACAACACGCATTTGAGATTATTCACTCGTTGCTTTTTCGATAGCTTTATCTATGTAGGTAACAGCATCATTCACTGTCTTAATATTTTCAGCTTCTTCATCAGGAATCTCTATTTCAAACTCCTCTTCAAAAGCCATCACTAACTCAACTGTATCTAGTGAATCAGCGCCTAAATCATCAACAAATGAACTCTTCATTGATACTTCTCCAGTATCAACTGAAAGTTGATCAACGATGATTTTGCTGACTTTTTCTAAAATCTTATCTTGACTCATAACAACACCTTATTTGTAATGACATTATATTCATATCCAAAGGTAACTGCTCGCCCCCACGTCATCCTGCGACCTCGCGCGGAATGATGGGCAAGTAATTACACCCAAAGTATAACTGCTTTTACTCAACTGTAAATATTAATTTTCCGGTAGCGCTCGCGCCTGCACAATCAAATCCTGCAAAGCAGAAACAGATAAAGCACCAGATTCAGCAAAAACGGCAACTTTCTGCTTAATAACAACAATCGTTGGTACCGACTTGACTGCAAAATCAGCCGCTAACTGAGATTGTTCATCAATATCTATCGAAGCAAAACAAACATCCTTTCCCTGCTCTAACTCTGCCACTTTCTCAAATATTTTGGCAAAGCTCTGACACGGCTGACACCATTTTGCCGTGAACTCAAGCACCACAATAGGATGTGTTTCAATGAACTCATCAAACTGTTCGTTAGTGAGCGAGCAAACAGATGGGCAGACCATCAGTGAATCCAAGCAGTCTTGGATATGAGCACTCACCTGCGGCACGCTCGCTGTACCATCAATCGCATGATATTGCACACCTGTAATCGCTTGATAAAATTGTAACAATGGTTTGGTTTGTTGATGATAGACTTCCAAGCGTTTTCTCACCGTATCAACTTGGTCGTCTATACGTTGAATTAATGGTTCATTGGTCTCATCATCCAAACCATCCTGCTGTGGAGGATTGTACACTTTATGATAAACACGCCCAGATGGCGCATGAACTAAGCGCCCGCTCATGCGATCAATAATAGCTTGATCAGGCACGTCAATTTCAATCACCACATCGATTGAAACACCCGCATCTTTTAAGGCTTCTGCTTGCGCAATCGTTCGAGGAAAGCCATCCAGCAAGAAGCCACTCTCACAGTCTGACTGTTGAATACGATCCTGCACCAACCCAATAATCACATCATCAGGCACAAGTTGACCACTATCCATGTAAGTTTTTGCCTTCAACCCTAGATCAGTACCAGCTTTCACCGCTTGTCGCAACATATCTCCTGTCGAAATTTGCGGAACACCATATTGCTGTGTAATCCATTGGGACTGAGTGCCTTTACCCGCACCTGGACTACCTAATAAAATAATATGCATTATTCTTGCCCTGCTAACTCAGTAAGAAACCGTACCGTTGCTAAACGTTGTCGCACTTTAAACTGCAATCGACTCACTTTTTCTCGCTGTAATTGTATGGCATGCGTACCCACCTTATTTTTCTGCAGTTGTGACAACCGCTGTTGTGCCTCAACCATCTGAATCTGCAACAATGCAATCTGGTGCCCAAATTGTGATTGATTCTTAGCTGCAGACTGTAACAACCCATCAAACTTTCTCGCCGCACGATAAGCAGTCACACAAGTAGCATCATTAAGAGCAGCTCGCCCCATTTTCTGACACTGTGTTAACTTAGGCTGCAATAATTCAGGATGTAATAAATAGTCACTGGCGGTTTTTGGTTGATGGCAAGCAGTCAACAATAAAGAAAGTATGACCATACTCGTGAATATCCATAATCTTTTCATCTGCATTCTAAGCTCATCGTCAATTAAAAATAAGATTCTAAAGAAAGCCTGCTGAACATTCAATCACTACCGTATTGTATATTCACCACGATATCACCATGCTACAAAGATGCAAAATACTAAAGGATACAACCTACTAGAAATCATCATTACATTAACCATATCAATCATACTCACGACACTAGCACTACCCACCATCATTCATTTATGGCAAAACCACCAACAACGGCAACAAGCACAGCAACTCAAAAAACTGCTAATATTTGCACGCACACTCGCCATACAACAACATCAAACTACCATCATTAAAGCTTTAGCAAGAAACTCTCGATGGCAAGATGGAGTACAACTTCAGCTAAATAATCATGTTTTACGTCAACTAAAAATCAACCCGCCACAAAAACTCACATGGAAAAGTAACCTGCAACAAAACAAACACCTCACCTTCACCGCAAATGGCAACACAAAAGGGCAACATGGTCATTTCACCTTAACAATGCCAGATCATTCAAATCAAATCACCATCTTTGTTGGAGAAAGTGGCCGCATTGACTTGAGAGAATAACCCCATCTTATTTTAGCCAAAATCTTATGCAAATTTGAGAAATTGGCGCACTAGAATTATAATTAACGATATAAAGGGAAGTAAATGGAGTTCCAATGAGCCTCATCGATAATCGACCTACATTATATGAATATGCACTGATGAGTGAGCATGTTTATCACCCTGCTGACGATCCTGAAACTAACTGGAGATACTTACCTCACGGATGGCAAGTTGTTAGCCATGAAGAGCTTAGGATTCATAGTAGCATAGACTTAGGAAACTATGTTTTTCGAGCCTTTTATCGTGAAAACACCCGCCACTGCGTAGTATCACATCGTGGCACTAAAGGGTTACGTGATGTCATATTCGACATTAGCACTGTTAGAAGACAGCTAAATCTCAACTTAAATAGCAGAAGAATCAGGGCATTAGAACAATGCATGACTGCCATTATGGATTATACAAAAGCACAAGCGGGAACGCTTTCATTTACTGGTCATTCACTAGGAGGTTGGTTTTCAGAATTGAGCATTGCTATGCTGTACAAAAACTCTTCCCAATTTGTAGAAGATGGAACACACATCAATGCTGTCACTTTTGACAACCCTGGAGCCAAACAAATCTGCACACACTGGATCAAGAAAAAATACAAAGAAGACCAAGAAGCTCTAGGAAACCTGTACCACGAAGAACTAGCCAGCATACAAGCTAAAGAATTCCTAGATAACCAAGATATTGCTAACCTTATTTTTCCTGCAAATTTAATCAACACATTCCACCAGCGCACTCAAAAAAACTACTACCTGCCCGTCCTGTATAAACATGACAAAAAAAATGCAACCATACCTGGATACGGATCATATAGAAAACACGACATGCACGCAGCCATCCGCTACTTTTCCTATCAAGTAAGGACAGCCTGCCTATCACTACTCACCCCAATAGCAAAATGGCAAAACACGCCAACACCTACAAACTACGTATCAAGAACGGGTTTGCCTAGCCAAATACGCGCCATCACTCAATTCAGTAGCGCAACACAGCCTGCACACACAATCACTTATAACAACGAAGAGTATAGGCAACTTAAACTTCAAATCTCCCCATTCTTTGCACCCATAGAGTACGCAACTTTTTCCACTAAAACCTATCAAATGGCACATAGAACAGGGAAATTTGCTATGGAGCTGAATCACTTTTCTAATGCAGTAATCAGAATCTTACAAGCAATGCATAATTATCGACACCATTACGGTACTGAAAGATTAAAAGAACAGCTCGCTACTGTAGCGGAAGATTCAAACACACAGCACTCCGTGAGACTGATTCAAGCTGAACTAGATACATTTCAACTGTATCAGCAAAATAGCGATGGAGCTTATCAACAGATCCAATCAAACCACCTCTTAAAATATAATACAATTATAACAACTGTATACACTTTGCCGTGCAACTTTAGAACACAAATCAGCAAGCTGACTAGATATCAAATCAGAACAGAGGAGGAACTGCTTGTCACCGATAACTAAAGTGCTTAGAATAAAAAACTATGAGTACCTTCATACAAAACTTCTCAGCATTCAACAACAAAGACGAAGCAACGCATCACTTTTTGCAACACGCTCCAGCTTTTCAACAAAAAGACCATAGACTTATCCACTCAATAACACTTGGGGACTTACAGTTATTAGAGACCGCTATAACTATTGCTGCCCACACCATTCAATACAGCACACACTATCATTTAGCGCACGGCATGCTAGATGATCAACGCTTACTAGCTTATTCACAAAGCTTCACAAAACTACGCCTTCAACACAAAGCATTATGCCCACCCTGTCTAGAAAAACAGGCAGCGATCATCTACGCTTCTTGGGTAGTTGCTATACAATGCCTAAAAGCAACACCAAATCAAAGAAAAACAACCCAAGCTAACGCTCGCCTAGCTTCGCAGTTGATTTATGTAATTATCCACATCATAGATCACCTGCCTGCCCCTGATAAATTTATCTCTGATCGTTGGATCCAATATATTACCTGTAACTTGACAAAGGGACACGATGAATCCCTTAACGCCTGTCAATTGTTGCTAAAAATTGGATTACTGACAGAGCATCCAAATCAAGCAAATTACCCCCACAAAGGTTTTCAAATCAATCCAGAGCTACATGCTGTACTGAAGAAAGCACTCCCTATTTTTGAACAAGACATCTATCAACACTACAAAAACTTTGCTCATTCCCTCAACGATGCAGCCAGTCCAGCGACCAGCCGCAGTAGTAGTCAAGAGCAGATATCATCCACCCCACCTCAACAAAGCGTCACAATACCCGCAACCCCCGTAATGGCACCCATATCTATTTCAACACCACCATCACCTCATCCAGTCCCTGTACTTTATCCTAACATTAGATTGATACCTTCACTCTCTATGCACTTACCGCCATCACCTTTACCTGCTTAATCCCATTCTCTTCAATAGCAACAACTTCTATCACATAACTCGCAACCTTCAAACTCACACCAACACTAGGCATTGATTCAACCTGTTCTAACACCAAACCATTCAAAGTCTTAGGCCCCTCTTCTGGCAAGTGCCAACTTAACCGACGATTCAAATCACGTATGGTAATACTCCCTGATACCAAATAACCACCATCTTTATGTCGAATAATCTGTGGTGCCGCATGCTTGTAAAACTTCAAACTTAATCTGACATATTCTAATTAAACAAACAATAATTTGTCAGTCAAATCAGAAGCAATTTGCTCCTCAACAGTCAGTTACATTATCAACATTTTGATAATGATTTTCAATCACAGCGTCTTGAGCAATTTTTTTAGAGTCTTTGAAAGTCTGCATGGGTGTTTTTCCATAACATCTAGAGCCAGAATGAGGTCTGAGCTTATTGTATTGACATAACCATTCGTCAACATCCTCTTGAAGTTGTTCAATACTGTGGTACAAGCGCTTGCGGAAAGCAATATCATAAAACTCATGTTTCATCGTCTTATGAAATCGTTCACAAATACCATTAGTTTGAGGTGATCTGGCTTTGGTTCTTGAGTGATCAATATTCTCTACACCTAGAAATAACTGATAAGCATGCTCATCTACTCGACCACAGTACTCTGTGCCTCTATCGGTTAAAATACGCAACAGATCGACCCCCTCTTCTTCGAACCATGGTATGACCGCTTCATTCAAGACATGTGCCGCTGTAATAGCGGTTTTCTCTGTATATAACTTGGCGAAAGCAATCCGACTATAAGTATCAACAAAAGTTTGCTGATAAATTCTGCCGACACCTTTCATTGTGCCAACAAAATAGGTGTCTTGTGATCCCATATAACCAGGGTGGATCGTTTCAATTTCACCTTGAGCCTCTTTTTCATGTTTAGCTTTTTCCAAACATTGCAGCTGTTCTTCAGTTTAAAGAATGGCGTCTTGTGCTGATCTAGCTTCCAAAGCTTTTAGGCGTTTTTTAAACGTTTCCAGATCATTCCTTAGCCAGATGGACCTGACCCCACTGGATGAAACCATAATTCCACGTTGCTGCAGTTCATTTGACGCTCGTTTCTGTCCTAAGGCTGGATTCTCAATCGCTAAATCCATAACTGCATCCTCTACGTACGCTGGAACTCGGTTTTTTTCTATCGGCTTTTTTCTGCTGATTTCTTGCAGCGCTTCTTCTCCACCGGTTTCGTATAATGCTTGGTAACGATAAAATGTGTCTCTTGAGTAACCCATAACTTTGCAAGCTTGTGATACATTCCCCAGTTGTTTTGCTAATTCTAGCACCCCTAACTTCGGTTTGATTATTTTTTGCGATATACTTGTCATTCTGACACTCCTTTTATTTTAGAGTTTATTTTTTTGTTACAAAAGATTTTGCTCTATTCTAACTCGGCTGTCAGATTAAGTCGCGTGTTTTACAATTTAGATTACTTGATGCAATTACTATTTGCTGATTAAGCATGTCCAAAATACGATGAAATTGGTTAATTTGTGTGTGCCTCTTACTAATTTCGTTGAAATTTGATGATTGTCTGATCGTTATGCATGAAAACTTTCACTGAGAACGGATATTTCCCTCTTCATGAAAAGCCCGTGCGTATCTAAACACCTCACATATCAAATATAGCATGTGATATAAGTGCATATTTCAGTAGGTTTGATAACAAACTAACATCTAAAACTTGCATGCCAGCAACCTGTATCACAAAACGATCCTTTTTTTGCACTACATTTAGACCTCACCCTAGGAGAGCTGATCTCATATAGCACAACTTAATACAATCAATACACGCTAATTATTTATTATAAAACTTGCATCAACTCCACGAGCTGTTAGAATCCTTCCGCCACTTTTTATGGGGAAACAAGTGGTTACTGTACTTGGAGGAGGCACAATGAACACTCAAAGAATTGCTCTATTTATATGCGATTTTTCTTATAATGACGCAGGTTTTCCTGTTGTTTATGAACTACAACCTGTAGTGCATTTTTCACCTTATGCAGCTTATCTCAACTGGACTGATGCTCAACAAAAATCTTGGCGAGAGGTTAATGCCTACGACTTTCATTCTATGCTTGGATATACCAGCCCAAACGTACCAAACTCTCGAGAAAAAAATGCGCTACAATTTTGGCGGATGATGGATCTGGACCCAAAAGGATTATACTACTTATTCCATCATGATATGCTCTGCAATAAAGTTAAACAAAGATTATGGCTACAAAATCAATCAGCTCCTATTGCAAACCTATCTCCAAGATTTGTCGTGCTTAACCATGATGACTCTTTAGAAACCTCTCAAGCTAAGTTGCACCATCTACATTCTAATAGTCACGGCAAATCATTTGTTCTAAAACTGCCTGAGCAAGCATCTGGTCAGGGTAATGTGTTTTTTCCTGGCAACACTTCATTTGCCCAGTTTGAAGCCACTATTTCTTCTTTACTTTCTAAGTCAGATGCTGTTAAAACCGTATCTAAATATGGGTTTAGCCGAATAATTAAAACATCTGTATGGAGATCATGTAATCAAGTACTAATCGAAGAATGTGTTAATGATTCTCATATGCACTTTCCTTCTTCTATTACTACCAACTTAACCCTAAGAGTTGCCATTCTATATTCTCCGGATAATAGCACGACTCGAGTTGTTCCTGTAACTGCTTACCAACACCAGCACAATGTATCTCCTGAAGCTCATTTCGATAGCCACAGAGCCAGTAAGCGCATCGACTGGATAACAAACAAAGAATATAATCAAACACCTCAAGGTCACTTATTAGGAGCAACCCCTGCTAGATCCCCAGATCAATTGCTTTTAAATATTAATAAAACAAATACACTCTTAGCAACCACTGCTCAATCTTTAGTCCAGTCATTCTCAGAAGGAGCTGTATTTCATCCAATCAAAGCAGCCTTAGCCATATAACTTATCCATAATGGACTAGAGAAGTGATACAGATTAAAGCAACTCGGTTGCTTTGTTAAAAACGACACTATAAAAGTATAGTGGTCGGGTTTTTTCGGACAGCATAGATAGAGGGTAAACTAGGTGTCTCCATATAAAAAAAGGAGACGACATGAAAAAGAAAAAACAGCACAGCGCCGTATTCAAAACTGAAGTTGCACTTGCGACAATTAGAGGAGAGCTGACGCAGGCCCAAATTAGTGGCAAATATGAAATACATGCTACGCAAATTACGACATGGAAGAAACAGGCAGTAGAAGCTATCAAGCTGATATTTAGTGGCAAGCTATCGCCTGATAAACAAGCAGCGCATGAGCAAAAGGAGCAAGCAAAGTTATACGAGGAAATCGGCAGGCTTAAGGTAGAGCTTGACTGGTTGAAAAAAAAATCTAACTTTGAATTGTAGGGGGAAGAAAATGTTAATTGACCCTGCACATCATAAGATTTCAGTTGCTAGACAATGTGAGCTACTTGGGCTATCTCGATCATCGTACTACTATCAATACAAACCTGTCAGCGAACATGCTGAGCAGTTAATGAGACTGATAGACGAGCGTTACACCTTACATCCACAGGAAGGTTCTCGCAGGATTATGAGATGGCTAGCTAGACAAGGACACGATGTTACGCGAGACCAAGTGCGGTATTTAATGGCGAGAATGGGATTAAGAGCAGCAATTTACCCAAAGCCAAATACCAGCGCAAAAAGCCGTCAGGAGCATAAAATCTACCCATACTTGCTGGATGATGTTTGTGTATATTACCCTAATCAAGTTTGGTGTTCTGATATTACATAGTCGGCACTGAAAAATCACCAACACAATGAAAAGTATAAAAAAATAGAATAAATACGGAGATATTTTCGACCGAAAATGGTAAAATCTGAGCAAGATTTACGGTCGAAATGGAGCAAAAATGATCAGGAATGCAACCCAGCTACCAAAGCAAGGAAGTTTCTTTGATATCGGATCACAACTTGATGAAAAACATCCGTTAATTGCTTTAGCAGAAAAAATTGACTGGGGATGCATAGAAAAGGAGCTATCACAATTTTACAGCACTGAAAAAGGCAGGCCAGGCAAGCCAATACGATTAATGAGTGGGTTGCTAATGCTTAAACAACTGTATGATTACAGCGATGAAATGTTGGTGTCACAATGGGTGATGAACCCATACTTTCAAAGATTTTGTGGTGCGATAGGGTTTCAAACTCAATTACCCTGTGATAGCAGTGAGCTAAGTAAATTTAGATCAAGGATAGGCTCTGTCGGGGTTGAGGTCATTTTTGCACAATCACTCAAACTACATGGAAACGCAGTGGAAGAAAAAATTGTACTGGTTGATACCACAGTACAAGAAAAAGCGATCACCTATCCCACCGACAGCAAATTGGCAATTAAAATTATTAATCGCTTAAACAAACTAGCAAAACATAATGGCGTAAAACAAAGAAGAACCTACATCAAAGAAGTCAAAGAATTGCGATTGAACTGTAGGCACTTTCGGCATGTAAAAAAACGAGCTAAAGCAAAAAAAGCATTAAAACGATTACGTACAATAGCGGGTGCTTTAATGAGAGAGCTAGCAAGAAAGCTACCTGAAGCAACCGAAGTTGAACAACAAGAAAACTTCAAGCTGTACCAAAAAGTGTTATCACAATCGCCCAAAGACAAAAATAAAATATACAGCCTGCATGCAACCGATGTGTATTGCATAGGCAAAGGAAAAGATCATGTGGCCTATGAATATGGTAAAAAAGCATCCATTGTAATGACACAAAAAAGCCAGCTAATCATAGGAGTTGAAAGTCACGATGAGCACATGCATGACTCTAAAACACTCAAGCCAGCTCTGGATGCAGCGCATAGAAATCGCCATAAGAAAATAAAAATGGCGGTAGTAGATCGAGGTTATCGTGGTGCACAAAAATATGTGGCAGAAGAGGGAATTGAAGTGTTGCTGCCAAAGCCACCACTGAAGAAAGACAATGCTTATCAGAGAGATAAAAAACGAAAACTTTGTAGAAATCGAGCAGCGATTGAGCCAGTAATAGGACATTTGAAACATAGTTTTCGCTTAACGAGAAATTGGCTTAAAGGAAGCCAAGGAGATGCGATTAATTTATTAATGGTAGCGTGCGCGTGGAACTTGAGAAAATGGATAGCCATTTTCTTTTTACCCATTTTATTGGGGGTTTGTTTTTTCTAGATGGGTGGAGTAGCTCAAATTTGAGCACTATGAAAATCATATAGGCAAATATACTCAAGGAACACGTGCTAACATTGGCTTTTTTCAGCGCCGACTACATATAGTGCGCCCAGCCTTTGGAGGCATCAAGGAAGAAGCTGCCGAAGCTTGAGCATGTTTGGAATGCGCTCATCAAACTAAGGAGTAAAAAAAAATGAGTGCCTGAATCCTGTCATGAGGATTGTGTGAGCCGAAGCGGCGGTGATCTGCTGTGCATTAGCAGAGTGACGGAGCCCGTGGGAAACGGGATGTGAGGCGAGGTCGTTACGCCAAGATGCATCTCTAGGCTGAGTATTGGAAGGTTGAGGAACACGAACCGATTAAATCGTATCTATGGGCTGAAACGTCGCCATCACCTACACGATCTAATAGGTGATATTC
>CBDBBL010000017.1:0-194974 GCA_965203125.1 Gammaproteobacteria bacterium
TTCACTGCTGCTGTTGTAGCCATCAAATTAGCGCCTTGTCCCACATCGAAGAAAAGCGCAAGCAACAACGCCAAAGTAATCGCAATAGCAGTTGTCATTAAATATAAACTCAGTGCTTTAACACTTAATCTAGTCACTGCCGTAGAGTCAGCAAAATTACTGGTGCCACACACAATCGAAATAAAAATCAAGGGAACCACTAACATTTTCATAAGCGCAATAAAAACAGCCCCTACAACGGTAAAACCACCTTGAATTAAATAAGTCTGCACCCATGGTAAGTGGGCAACAGGGTGGAGCAAAACACCCGTCACACAGCCCAATAAAATACCATACAGTACAAATCGTGTTAGTTTGTCCTTTATTATATGACTGACCACTGCAACCTCCTATCTACTTTCAATAAGCGCAACTTAAATTGCTGTTGGATGTACTGCAAATCTTCAACAGAATTCGCCTCAAAGCGCAACACAAAGCAGGGCGTTGTATTAGAAACCCTAATCAATCCCCAACCTGATTCAAAATCAACACGTAACCCATCAATTGTACAGCGCTTACTTGTCGGAAAATCTTTTTCAAAATCAACTCGAGCTAGAATGGCTTCCATCAACGAGAACTTTTCATCATCAGGGATCGTAATATTAATTTCTGGTGTACTGACATCATTAGGGATCGCATCAAACAAGGCGTGACTACTTTTATCTTGCCGCGCTAAAATTTCTAACAATCGACAACCTGTATACAGTCCATCATCAAAACCATACCAGCGTGATTTAAAAAAGATATGCCCACTCATTTCACCTGCTAACGGGGCATTCTCTGCTTTCATTGCCGCTTTAACAAAAGAGTGCCCCGTTTTGCACATCACAGCACGCCCACCCGATCGCTCAATGACATCAAACAAATGACGTGAGCATTTCACATCAAATAAAATGGGCGGCTTCTCTGAACTATCTACTACCGTCACTTCCTTTATCACAGATTGAGCAAATAACATCAGTTGTCGGTCAGGATAAATCATCTCCCCCATGTTGGTTACAACACCCAGTCGATCACCATCACCATCAAATGCAAAACCAATATCTGCCTTTTCCGCCCTCACTTTTTCAATCAGGTCACGCAAATTATCAGGCTTACTTGGGTCAGGGTGATGGTTCGGAAAATTTCCATCTACTTGATCAAACAACATGGTTACCTGACAACCTAATGCAGTGAACAACTTTTTTGCTATGACACCTGCAACACCATTACCACAATCAGCAACGATTTTCAGCGAGCGTTTTAAAACAACATCTTGCACAATTCGAGCAATATAATCATCAAGCACATCATAGGTTGTCAATTGACCTTGCAAACTAGATGCGGCAGATACACGCTGGATGATACGTTGATATAAATCAGCAATCGCATCTCCAAACAATGTTTCACCTGCAATCACCATTTTCAAGCCATTATAATTTGACGGGTTATGACTCCCAGTCAACATAACACCACTTTGACTATTTAACACATGGGTTGCATAGTACAATACAGGCGTGGGAACCATCCCAATATCGATCACATTAACCCCTGAATCAAGTAATCCTTGTTGCAATCCTTTTATCAATGAGGGGCCTGATAAACGCCCATCTCGAGCAACAATAACGGAAGTCTCACCTTTTTCTTGCGCGACTTGCCCCAGAGCAAATCCAATCTGCTGCACTGCTTCTACTGTTAATGACTCATCAACAATACCACGTATATCATAGGCTCTAAAAATGGATGAATCGATCATGCTGGTACCCAAACCACTTGAAGATGCCGAGGGTTTAACATAATGAGTTTGAGCAGAGTCAGATTTAAAAGATGGAGCAATAGCACCGCTATTGCGAGAGCTTTTAGATTTGTATTCTGCCGAACTCATGCCGTTAAAGTCCGGTATCTTCAAGTGGTTTGGGTATAATACTCCCGTACCTGTTGAACCAAATCCACCTTCACCACGTGTCGAAGCATCAAAGCAATTCACTTGCTCAAACTCAGCCTGCATCACTGGCACAATGACAAGTTGTGCGATACGCTCACCTACTTTAATCGTATAAGCAGTATGACTACGATTCCAAACCGACACCATCAGCTCTCCTTGATAATCAGAGTCAATTAACCCCACGCTATTACCCAATATAATCCCATGCTTATGCCCCAAGCCAGAGCGTGGTAGAATCATGCCGGCAAAGCCAGTATCAGCAATATGAATTGCAATACCTGTATTAATTAATTGTGCTGTTTCACCAGGAGAAATAGTGACTGCTTTATCAATGCACGCATGTAAATCAAGCCCAGCAGATCCCGTAGTAGCATATGATGGCAAAGGAATCATACCCAAATCACTTGAAGACGCCGAGGCTTTAACATAATGAGCTTGAGCAGCATCAGATTTAAAAGATTGAGCAATAGCACCGCTATTGGGAAAGCTTTTAGATTTGTATTCTGTCGAGCTCATGCCGTTAAAGCCCGGTGTCTTCAAGTGATTTGGGTATACATGACCGACACGATCATCAATAACGCGATATTGTATTTTCATTGGTAACATTCTTTGTGATCAATTGAGGAGATACTATCACGCAGATTACCGTATTTCCAACTGTGCGGAATGTACTCATAATGCCCCCATGAATATACGGCAACTTCCACAACAAGAGCGACCAAGAGAAAAACTCTTAAAACAAGGTGCCAACACACTGAACAATGCTGAATTGTTGGCTATTTTTCTACGCACTGGAGTGCAAGGAAAAAGCGCCATTATGTTAGCTCAGGAAATGTTAACTACTTTTGGTAGTTTAAAACAACTACTCACCAGCTCACTTAAAGAATTCTCACAAATCAAAGGACTCGGTGACGCAAAATTCTGTCAATTACAAGCAGCCTTAGAGCTATGCCGTCGTTACCTTGAAGAAAAATGTCAAAATTATCCACATATTGCAAATAAAGAAACTGCATATCAATATTTGAAATTACAACTATCACATTATCAACAAGAAGTTTTTGCTTGCCTATTTCTCAACAATAAAAACTGTTTGATTCAATTTGAAATCCTATTTTATGGTACTATTAACCACAGCAATGTTCACCCTAGAGAAGTAGTCAAAAAAGCGCTGAGTTATAATGCTAAATCGGTCATCCTATCACACAACCATCCTTCTGGAGACGATACTATGAGCGATGCTGATCATGAAGTGACGAGGGTACTTCAAGAGGCTCTTGCGGTTGTTGACATTCAAGTGCTTGATCATATTGTAGTTGGTTGATCAGCACTTGCAGTCAAATAACGATCAAGTTATGATTTGAAGCAATCGAACCATGATATTGATAACCATTTGAATCTATTTAAACCTTGGAAATGGCTTCACAGCAACACAAGCTCTCTTGCAGAAATCACATCTCAATCTGCACTCTCTGGCGCATTGCTGTCAGCCAAACAACATCATGTGATTGATCATGATGCCTATCAAATGCTTCAGGGTGTCATCGCTGTTTCCAACAAGAAAGCTCGAGATGTGATGATTCCTTACTCACAAATGATCACGCTCAAAAAAGAAGACTCGTTTTCACTTTGCCATGACAAGGTCACTCAATCAAAACACTCAAGATTCCCTGTCATTGGTGAACATAGAGACGATATACTAGGCATCTTACTTGCTAAAGATTTGCTTGATTTTCCACCCAACAAAACAGCACAACTGCCCGCGCAACTTATCCGACCTGCGACTTTTATTCCTGAAAGCAAACGCCTTAATATCTTACTCAAGGAATTTCGCATTAGTCATAATCACATGGCCGTTGTTGTCGATGAATATAGCAACATTGCTGGCTTAGTCACCATTGAAGATGTGCTAGAACAAATTGTTGGAGAGATTGAAGATGAATATGATACTGACGAAGCACTCCTTATCCACCCACAAAAAGATCACACCTCCATTGTAGATGCCAGCTGCTCAATTGAGCAATTCAACCAGCATTTCAACTGTCAACTCCCCAACCATCAATTTGACACACTAGGTGGACTGCTGCTCCATCAATTGGCACGCATTCCAAAACGTGGTGATAGCACGACTTATGAACAATTTTCCTTTTCGATTATTCGCAGTAACCATCGACGCATCAAATTGATTAAAGTAACAGAAGCATTGGAATGAAAATTCTGCACTCATCACACCTGAAAGCGTTGCTGGGTGGGGGACTTCTCACCCTAGCCTTTTCGCCGTTTAATATCTGGCCACTGGCGATCATCTCTCCTCTCTTATTACTATTTGCATTAGAAAGGCGCTCAATCAAGCAATGTGCAATACAAGGATTACTTTTTGGCATTGCTTTTTTCTCAGGATCAGTGTCATGGGTGTATATTAGCATCCATCAATTTGGTGGTGCTAACTGGCTCATCAGCACAGTCATTACTGCTGCATTTATATTGTTACTTGCCCTTTTTCCTGCCATCACTGCGCTAGGGTATGGACTACACCAGAATCGCTACCCCAAAGCGAAAACGCAGCGCATATGGCTAATCTTTCCATTATTGTGGATTGTGAGTGAATGGTTACGTAGTCACATCATGACAGGATTCCCCTGGGTTTTACTTGGTGACAGCCAAGCAAATGGACCTTTACATGTATTTGCTCCAATTATTGGCAGCATTGGTCTTTCTTGGCTATGCGTATTACTAGCAGGACAAATTCACTTAGTGACTAATCAAAAAAAATTTCGACACAACCCCAACCTCATCATGCCTTATTGTTTATTCTGGATACTGCTGTTTGCGCTCGGACTAAATGCCAGCACGCAGCACTGGACTTATCCAAGCAAAAAGACAGTTTCAGTCAGTCTAGTTCAAGGAGATATTCCTCAAAGTATCAAATGGCAACCAAACCAACTTCGAAATACACTTGCAACTTATTTAAACCTCACTACATTTAAACCACACCTCACCATTTGGCCTGAAGCAGCTATTCCAACCTTTCCTAATGAAGTACCACAATTTATGACCCTATTGATGAAAAAAACTCAACAGCAACACTTCTTACTCACAGGTGCACCACTTGCCTTTGACCACAAAATTTTTAATGGCGCCCTGCTATTAGGCAACAACCATGTTCAACATTACCAAAAACAACACCTAGTCCCTTTTGGTGAATACACCCCACTAGCAAAATACTTACAACCCATCATGCAGTTATTTGCCATTCCTATGTCCAACTTTTCTGCTGGCTCTACAAATCAACCACTTTTACATATGGGGCATATTAACATCGCACTGCTAATTTGCTATGAAGCAGCCTATTCATCACTTGTCATACACACACTAACACAAGATAAAATACCTGCCAATTTAGTTGTTATTATTACGGATGACGCCTGGTTTGGGCACTCTATCGCAAGTTTTCAACATTTAGAAATAGCGCAAATGCGCGCTTTAGAAACTGGTCGATATGTATTGATTGCAAGCAACAATGGTGTAACAGCAGTCATTGCACCCAATGGAAAATTACTCAAGCAATTGCCACGTTTCAAGCGACAAGTCTTAAATGCAACCGTACATGCCATGTATGGAGAAACCCCTTTTATTCACTGGCACCAAGCAACTCATTTCTCGTGAGATATTGCCTACAAAAACTGCGGAGTAAAACTAGTTGTCAAAGCACAACAAAACACCTATGATGACAATCTCCTCCTCCCCAAAGCTCGGTAGAAATGCAATGTTTTTACCGAGCTTCTTTTTTTACCTCATGGTGAAAATTTTTCAAGCTCATGATGCCAAAAACATGAAGTTAAAATGATTAATACTTAACCGTGTTAACTATAAGCTTAGCATAACCTTCATGCATGGATTCCACGAATTCTCGCGGAATGACGGACAAGCAGCTATCTTCAACTGCGTTGGGTATGTTTTTCACCAATCGACAAATCATCCGTAAACACTGAAATTTTTCTACGCCAAAACCACTGAGCCCTAGTTAACTCATTGACCGTAAATACTGCAACCTGAAAACCCGCTTGCTGCAAACACCTCACAACACGCATCCGCACCCAGCGCTGATCAAAATGTACTGAGACACACTGCAGCTTCTTGACCCAGATATGATGCCACCACCAGAAATAAGTCACATTCAGTGCAAGCGGATAATAAGCACCACGTTGCCGAACTAATCGCAACATACACACAGAAAAGCTAGACAATAATACCTGCTGTGTCACACAACAACACGCTTGCAGCACCTGCAAGACCTGATCTACCAAACAAGCCTGATGCCTACGCTTAACTCGTTTCAATTCAATATTGAGATGCAGCTGTCTTTTCGCACAAGTAGCCAACACTTCTTGTAGTGTCGGCATAACAACCTCACAATCAAATCCAGCATTTGCATTCAATGCCTTCAATTCTGCAAGTGTAGAATGACAGACCTTCCCCACACCATTGGTCGTGCGCTCAAGATGGTCATCATGAATAACAACTAACTGATTATCCTTGCTTAGTTGTACATCAATTTCAACCCAAGTTGCCCCCATATCCGCTGCCTTATCAATCGCCAACAGTGTATTCTCAGGAGCATAGTCACGAGCACCTCGATGCGCAATAATAGATGGTAAGTCAACCACGACTTCTTACAAATCGTGTAATCGTCGGTACAAAACACCCCACGAATAACGCAAACCCTAATGAAACAAAACCATAAATATAAAATGCATGTTGGTAATCATGTAAACTTGCTGTAACGGACGTTGTCCGTACACTAGAAAGCATAGCTAGCAACCCTGCAAGATGACCTGCGACTGCAGTTGCCATAAACCACACTCCCATCATCATGCCCACATGCTTTTTAGGGGACAACCGTGTCACAGCAGATAACCCAATGGGTGAAATTAACAGCTCCGCGATAGAAATAAGCAAATAGGCAACAAAAACCCAGACGACACTCACTAGCCCATGTGTTGCATGATTTGCCGATAACCCCAATAAAATAAACGCACATGCTGCAATAAAAGTGGAAAGAAAAAATTTCATCGCAAGCGATAAGTCACGCCCATGATGTTGTAACCACTTCCATAACTGAGCAAAGAAACCACCTAACACCACAATGATCACCGCTTCCAATGACACAAAAAAGGAAGTTGGTATTTCCCACCCCCCCAAAACAGGCAACGTAATAAAACGATTCACATTACGCTGAATAAATAAAGTTAACGAGAAAAACATTTGTAAATACAGTGCCCAAAACACAATAGAAACCAGAATAAGCACTAATAATGCTAACATTTTATGTTTATTAATACGACGTTGCTGACAGCTAATAAACAATAGATACACTGCTAATAATACAACAAAAACATTGAGCACCCAGTTTGCTATCACCGAGTCCACTAGCAGAAACCGCATCACATAAACAAACCCCAGGCTCACCAATACACCAATCAATTTAGAACGAAAAGGCACTTGTTTTTCCATATCCCTCAAGACTACTTTATGTCGTAAAACAGCTGACTGAAAAACACAATAAGCAATGACTAGCCCACAACCTGCAACAGCAAAACTTGCATACCACCCAACATAACGCTGCAATAAACCAGCCGTAATGCCTGCTGTCAGTGAGCCCATGTTGATACCAATGTAAAATAAAGTAAACCCAGCATCTCGACGAATGTCCTTCGCTTGGTATTGCCCTCCTAACAAACTAGAAACATTTGGTTTTAATAACCCACAACCCACAACAGCTAATGCTAAGCCATAATACATCCCTGGCGCCCATGGGATCGCAAGCAAAAAGTAACCCGCTCCTAAAAACACAGCCCCCAATGAAATAGAAAAAACAAACCCTAAATAACGGTCAGCCACATACCCCCCTAAAACAGGCGTCAAAAACACAAAAGCGGTAAAAGCTCCCAACACGGAGTAAGCATGACTATCGTCGAAATGTAGTTGTAAAGTTAAAAATAACACCAGCAAGCTATTAATCACATAAAAGCCAAAACGCTCCCACATTTCCGTTAAAAATAAATACGGCAGTGCTTCAGGCTGTTTATTTATATTACGCTCACTCATTCTCAATCCTCTATTGTCGTTATTACGGCTAAGTATGAGACCTTTCTAGCTTCATACTTTTGGTCATATTAAATTTAAAAAGTTCGACATAGCTTGCTATGACTCAATTTTTTCAATCCAATCTGACTCGAAATAATTTTGCTATAAATATCTATACTTAACCGTAATATCTATACTTCATTTTCACTCAACTGCTGTAATTTTTTCAAAGCAGCTACCTGTAGTTGACGTACTCTTTCTCGAGTCAACCCAACGATTTCACCCACATCATCTAGTGTTTTTTTCTCTTCATTTCCTAATCCAAAACGATGAGTTAAAATAGTTTGCTCTCTATCATCTAATTTAGAAAGCCATTGATTAAGTCGCTGCGCCTCATCTGTCATCATCAATAATTGCTCAGGATCTCTTTCCACTGTATCTGCCAGTGTATCTTCCATTGTTTTTTGAGAGTCCGTTGAAGTAGGAGCATGCATTGATGTTGTATCACCTTGTACTGCTAAAATCTTACGAATCTGATCAATGGGTTTATCAACTAAGTCAGCCATTTCCTCAACAGATGGATCATGATCCAAGGTTTGAGTCAGTTTTCTCGCAGCAGTTAAGTAAATATTGAGTTCTTTAATAACATGGACTGGCAAGCGTACAAGCCGACTTTGGTTCATAATAGCACGCTCAATGGCCTGTTTAATCCACCAAGTCGCATAAGTAGAAAATCGAAACCCTCGTTCAGGATCAAATTTTTCAACTGCATGCATCAAACCTAAGTTACCTTCCTCAATGAGATCTAGAAATGCTAATCCTCTATTGTGATATTTACGCGCTATTTTCACCACTAAACGTAAATTACTAACGATCATTTGGTGATGTGCAGATTTATCCCCTTTTTTTGCCAGTCGCGCACAAGTTAATTCATCTTCAGCATTCAGTAATGGCTGAAAACCAATCTCTGTTAAATACAGTTGAGTTGCGTCTGCATTCGCATAAAACTTCCGATCAACACGTCGATTTTGAAGCTTATTAATTGCTTTTTTACGCGTCGTACGCACCGCACTAATCGCAGCTTTTAACACCTTTTTCACTGGTGGTTTCTTCATCATTGATACCTATGCACCCATCATGAGTGTTTTAAATAAAGCACAGGATTAACTGGCAACCCATTTTTTCTAATCTCAAAATGTAATCTAACATGGCCATCAAAGCGACCCACTTTTGCAATGACCTGTCCCGCCTTTACATGCTGACCAACATGAACATTAATTTGACGATTATAACCATAGGCAGAAAGATAGTTTGCATTGTGTTTAATAATAATTAGATAACCATAACGTCGTAACCCATTACCTGCATACACCACTTCGCCTGCTCCAGCAGCATGAACTAACTGGTTCAGTTTAGTTGCAATATCAATCCCTTTATTTAAAGCTTGCCCAGAAGTTTTGAAGCCTCTAACAATTTTTCCAGCGACCGGCCACTGCCACTGTAACATAACTGGATGAACAGAATCGGTGTGAACAACAGAGCTTCTCTGATAATGCTTGGATGGTTGATCAATATGTTTTTTCTTTAGTGGGGCTAACATTAACGATTGCCCATCCTCTAAATCATAAGGTGGTTTCAAATGATTCCAGTCAGCTACTTGTTGAAAGTCCAAATCAAATCTCCACGCAATAGAGTAAATATTATCACCCTCACGAACCTGGTAAGCTGTCGCTTTTGTACCAGCCTGATGCCATCCATTAACAATCGGCGCAGGAGTCATACGCACAGGCTGACATCCAACTAAACATGCCAATACACCCACAATAAGAAGTAAGTTTATTTTCACCTATGAACCCACTCACCTAGTTCTTTCATTGCCCACTCATCGGTCAGGCTTGCCTGCAGTGGTGTAATCGATATTTTACCTTGCGCTAACGCATAGAAATCAGTTCCATCACCCGCATCTTGTTTTTTTCCAGGAGGTCCAATCCAATAAATCACTTGACCACGAGGGTCTGTATCTTTAATCGTTGGCGCTGCAATATGGCGTGTCCCATGACGCGTCACTACATATTCATTGATATCATCATATTTACCTTTAGGTATATTCACATTCAAAATGGCATGATCTGGCAGTGTATGCTTCATAGATTTCACCACAATATCTTTAGCGATCATTGCTGCTGTAGTGTAATCATCTGCATACTTATCCATTGAAAAAGCAATCGATGGAACACCGAGCATACGCCCTTCCATTGCAGCTGCAACCGTACCTGAATACAACACATCATCTCCCACATTATACCCGTCATTAATGCCTGAAATCACTAAATCAGGTTGAAAATCAATATCTAAATCTTCGAGCATCCCTGTAAGCGCAAGATGAACACAGTCAGTAGGCGTGCCCTCTACACTAATGATATTTGGTTTTATCTTTTGTGCTCTTAATGGGGTATGCAAAGTCAAAGAATTGCTGGCGCCACTACGGTTGCGATCAGGAGCAACTACAAGCACATCCGCTACGGTTGAAATGCTCTCACTCAGTGCTTGTATCCCCTGAGCATAAACACCATCATCATTACTAATTAATATTTTCATTAGACTGCTACTTTTCCCTTAATGTGTGGATGTGCTTGATAATTAAGCAACTGGAAATCTTCAAATTGGTAATCAAAAATTGTGTCTGGCGTACGCTTAATCTTTAACGTCGGTAGTGCATAAGGCTTTCGTGTCAACTGCTGTTGCACCTGATCATGGTGGTTATGATAGATGTGACAATCACCTCCTGACCAAATAAACTCACCAACCTCATAACCCAATTGATCCGCAATCATATGCGTTAATAAGGCATAAGAAGCAATATTAAACGGTACACCTAAAAAGCTATCTGCCGATCGTTGTGTTAATTGGCAAGAAAGCTTAGGCTTTCCCGAGTCGACGGCTGAGCTCACATAAAACTGGAATAATAGATGACAAGGTGGTAACGCCATCTCTTCAAGTTCACCCACATTCCAAGCAGAAACAATATGGCGCCTAGCGTTAGGGTTTTCTTTAAGAGAAACCATCAGCTGACTTATCTGATCAATCACTTGCCCTGTTTTAGCTTCCCAACGTCGCCATTGCTTACCATACACAGCACCTAAGTCACCATTCTCATCAGCCCATTCATCCCAAATATGCACATCATTTTGCTGTAGATAGCGAATATTGGTGTCACCACTCAAAAACCACAATAGCTCATGAACAATCGCTTTCCAGTTCAATTTTTTCGTTGTTAACAGGGGGAATCCCGTTGTTAACTCAAATCGCATCTGTTGTGCAAAAACACTCAAAGTTCCAGTCCCAGTACGATCTGTCTTTGCATGCCCTTGCGCCAGTATCTGCTCGAGAAAACTCAAGTATTGTTTCATGCAAAAAACTCCCATGGATTAAGCAAACTGACATTCATCGATTCAAAATCTTGCACATTTCGTGTTACCAACGTAAAGCCATGATGTAATGCAGTTGCAGCAATAAAAGAATCTATTTCTGGCTTGGGATCAGGCACATGAAGGGAAGCCGCTAACTCACTCAATTGTGAATCAAATAATAGTACTCTATCCTTGAAAACTGGCATAATGTTAGCACTCAACCATTGTCGTAATATATTAGCTTGTAGTGGATCTTTACGCTGTTTCAATAAAATGCCTTTTTCCAGTTCAAATAAAGAAAACACAGACAAAAAAGCATCCTCCAAATGGATAGATTGCAACCATTGATTCACTTGTTGATTCATTCGTGTTGTTGATAAATGACGTAACTGGGAGATCACATTGGTATCAAGTAAAAACATTACCAATCTAGCTCTCGTGAAGTTGTTTGTTTTCTTTGGTGTAATTCAAATTCTACCGATGATGCTTCTGGCATGATCAATTGCGATAAAATACTTTCTGCAGAAACTCTAGCTCGCAACTTGTCATAATCATCGAGATTAAGTAACACAAACTTACCTTGCCCTCTATCTGTGATCAACAGCGGTTCCTTTTCTGCCACGTGCTTAGCCTTACTGACATGTTGATTAAACTCACGACTTGACATTGATTTCATAACAACCACCTCAAAAAACACCAGTAGCACATGATACTACATGATCCAAGAAAAATCTATCCAATAGCACCACTCAAAGCTACTGTACACAGTAATACTGTCCATAATACCCAAATCAAGGTCATTAAATAAACTGGCATACTGCGTTTTACAAACCAATGAATCAACGCCACAACAAGCCCAATGAGGCTAGGCACAATTAAAAGTGCCAAAGTTGCTTGAATTGCCTTGGCAATATAGTCACCTGCAAAGACAACTCCCAGCCCTTGATAAACCCACTGGTGTAGCTTCACAAAGACGTTAAGCCCCCACGCAAGTTGCCCCATAAATAATGCAGCCAATGCACTCAATCCGATTAGAATTGCAATTTGTTTTGCCATGCTATGGCTCCTTTTTTCTTGAGAAGTACATACTCACCACCTTTCAAGAAGCCAGATTTTAACTTGTTAAAGCGCCTGCTTCTTCAAAGGTGATAAGTATATTAGCGTAATCCCTCCCAGAATCATAGGAACACATAGTAGTTGCCCCATAGTCATCCAATTAAAAGCAATGAAGCCTAATTGCGGATCGGGCTGACGGAAAAATTCACAAAAAAACCGCACACAACCATAACCTATTAAAAAGTAAGCAGATGTCATCATTCGCGGGCGCATTTTTCTCGAATAACACCATAGCACTATAAATAAAAACACTCCTTCCAACAGAAACTCATAAATCTCAGAAGGATGCCTAGGTAATGGTCCAGCCTGTGGATAAATCATCCCCCACGGTACAGTAGTTACACGTCCCCATAGCTCTCCATTAATAAAGTTACCAATACGCCCCAACCCTAACCCAATGGGAACAAATGGCGCAATGAAGTCCGTTAAGTCGATCCAGCTCACCTGAATGCATCGAGCATAATAAATACACGCAGTCATCACACCAATTAAGCCGCCATGAAAGGACATACCTCCATCCCAAACCTCAAAAATACGCCAAGGCATATGCCAATACTCAGGCAGATTATAAAACAACACATAACCGAGTCGTCCACCGAGAATCACTCCAAGCGCACAGTAGAAAATCAAATCATCTACTTGTAATGAATTAATCGGTGTCCACGGCTTTTTAGCACGATGATGCGCTAGCAACCAACTCACTGCAAAACCACATAAATACATTAAACCATACCAATGCACTTTGAGAGGGCCTAATGAAAAAGCAATCGGATCAATATGTGGATAATGTAACATTTATACTTCCCTTAGCTGAGATAAATAATGATGCACACCTGCCGCCACATCAGAAAAACTAACATCACACCCAACGCTACGCAGCTTGGATAAATCTGCCTCGGTAAAGCTTTGATAGGCACCCTTAAGATGCTCTGGAAATTCCACATACGCAATCTTGCCTTGCTGATGATAGTCAATCACAGCTTGCGCAACATCTTGAAAAGTTTGACTTCGCCCTGTACCACAGTTAAAAACACCTGACACTTCGGGATGATCCAGCATCCACAAGTTGACTGCAACCACATCCTTAACATAAATAAAGTCACGGCGCTGCTGCCCTGCCTCGTAACCATCACAGGCACCAAAAAGCTTGACTTCATCAGCTCCATTTTTTAACTGTTGATCCAAATGAAAGGCGACCGACGACATACTGCCTTTATGTTGCTCACCCGGACCATAAACATTAAAATAGCGCAATCCAACCACTTGTGAGTGCATACTTTGCTGTTGTAGCATTGCATAACGATCAAATAGTAATTTGGAGTACCCATAGACATTCAGTGGCTTTTCATATTTTGGCTCCTCTATGAAGCAATTACTCCCACCATACACTGCAGCACTTGAAGCATAAATCAATGGGATTTCATATTTCGCAGATATCTCAAGCAACTGCTTTGAATAACTATAATTATTCTCCATCATTGCTTTACCATCCCAGTCTGTTGTCGTCGAGTTGGCTCCTTGATGAAAGATAGCACGAATATTTCGGCAAATAGCTTGGCAAAATTTCTCATCTTTCAACTGCAATAAAAATTCATCTTTGTCTATATAGTCAGCAATTTCTAAATCAACTAAATTATGAAATTTTTTACCATCAGTCAGATCATCTACTACTAGAATATTGGTTTCGCCACGTTCATTTAAGCCTAGAATTAGTTGGCTACCAATAAATCCTGCACCACCGGTAACGACTATTAGATTTTTCATTTTTTCTCTCGAATTGATTGAATGGTTTTTGTGGTAGAACAATCATCTAAGAAACTTAAAACCTCCACACTTCCACCGTTAGCCAGCACCGCTTCATGTCCCGCAATATCCGTCACCTGATAATCTCCACCTTTAACTAAAATATCGGGCAATATCTCTGCAATCAAACGTGCAGGGGTTTCTTCATGAAAAGAAACCACCCAATCCACCACACCTAAAGCAGCTAAGACGGCCATACGCTTTTCAACTGAATTGATCGGACGTGATTCACCTTTTAATATTTTAACCGAAGCGTCATCATTAACGGCAACAATCAGACGATGCCCTAAAGATTTTGCCTGCTGTAAATAATGCACATGTCCTGCATGTAGTAAATCAAAACAGCCATTGGTCATTACTACGGTTTCACCTTGCGCTTTAGCATCATCCACCAACACTTTCAACGTCGCTTCATCCACCATATTCATATCAGCATCATACTGACGTGCAACCGCACGACGTAGCTCTGGCACAGAAATCGTCGCAGCTGCCATTTTTTGAACCACCTCGCCTGCAGCAACATTCGCTAAGGTTGCACTGGACTCCAATGACAAACCATCAGCAATCCCAGCTCCCAACACAGCAATGACTGTATCTCCAGCACCTGTCACATCAAAAATCTCTCGTGCAATTGCAGGCAAATGCAGTGGAGGGTGATCACGCTGTATCAAAGTCATACCTGCTTCACTTCTAGTCACTAGCAGTGCCGTCAGATCACAGGAATTAATCAAGTTCAACCCTCTCTCTATAATCGTATTGTCATCACTACATTCACCCACCACAGCCTGAAATTCTTTCAAGTTAGGAGTAATCAAAGTGGCTCCACGATAACGCTCAAATGAAGTATCTTTTGGATCAATTAAAACAGGCTTATGATGCTTACGAGCTTGTTCTATCATACCTTGACTATTTGACAGTGACCCTTTGGCATAATCAGATAAAATGACAAGTTGTGTATGCTGTAAACTTTCCTCAAATAACGGATATAAGCAACTGGCATCCTCTAAAGAAAAAGGCGTTTCAAAATCCAAGCGAATCAATTGCTGATGCTGACTCAACACACGAAGTTTAGTGATCGTAGGGTGCTGTGCAGACTGATGAATTTTCGCTGTAATCTGACTATCTTGCATCGATTGCATCAACAGTTCATATTCAGCATCTTTACCTGCCAGTCCTAACAAATCAACCTGACAACCTAGCTGTGAAAGATTTAACGCAACATTTCCTGCTCCTCCCAAGCGTTCAGACTGTTTTGCAACTTGTACGACTGGCACAGGGGCTTCAGGCGATATCTTTTGACATGAACCATGCCAATAGCGATCGAGCATGATGTCACCTAGGATGGTGATGTGTAGGTTTTGGAAGTTTGGGAGGATTTTGTTGTTTAGCATAGAAGCTATTCTAAGATTGATCTACCGCAATTACAACTGTATGCTTCATAAGCGACGTACAGCATGAAGGCATTCACATGAAGATAAGCATTATCATTCTCACACTAAATGAAGAGAAGAATATCACAAGATGTCTAAAATCTGTCTCATGGGCTGATGAAAAAATTGTTGTAGACTGTGGTAGCACAGACAAAACCACCTCATTAGCTAAAGATTATGACGCAAAGGTTTTTCATCATGATTGGCAAGGAGACGGCAAACAAAAATGTTATGGTATAACACAAGCGAAAAATGACTGGATCATCATCTTAGACGCAGATGAAGAAGTAACGCCTGAACTTCAACACGCCATCAAAAAACTTGATATCACCTCTCACAATTGCTATCAAATGAAAAGATCTTCATTTTTTCGAAATCAATTAATTCATCACGGCGACTGGGGCAGAGATTATGTAACCCGCCTATTTAACAAACAGCAATTCTCATGGACAACTAATACCGTTCATTCTCGATTAAACACACCTGCAAAGCCAGCAACACTAAAAGGAATCTTACTGCATCATACTCATGATAATCTCCATCAAAGTATAGAAAAAACGAATAATTATTCGTCTGAATCTGCCAAATTATTATCGAAAAAATTACCGCTTACGCTAGCTATTTTAAAAAGCAAATGGGCATTTTTTCGAAGTTATTGGATAAGAAGAGGTTTTCTTGACGGCAAAGCAGGGTATCTGATTGCAAAACAAATTAGCATTGGAACTTTTTTAAAGTACGCTAAAATAGATGATTATTAAATGATCACCTGACCATGATATTTCATCATGAGCTGTTGTAAATATTGCTTTTCTACCCCAACCGATTGACTTAATTGTTGATAAAATATAGTGCTTACTTGAAGCGGTAACTGCTTCTCTAGAAACAATGCCAAAAAAGACAATTCTTTTTCCTTTAGCTTGTTATAATTTCTCCAGCAAGGAGTCTTAGACATATAATCCAAGTCTATTAAATAAAGTTTTTTACCTGAATATAGTAAATTGCATGGTTTTAAATCATGATGGATTAATCGATGCTTCCACATTCCCTTTAATATCATTATTAATTGTTGAAAAATTGAAATCCAATCCTCTGTTTTCCACGCATAACTATCTTGGAAGTAGTTGTTGAGCGTTTCTCCTTGATAAAAAGGCATTATTAAGTATGAGCTTACACTAGAAAGATTCCAATTAAATGTTTCGTATATGGCTAAACCATTAACTGTCGCAATATTATTTTTTGCTAACATCTTAGAAAAATAATAAAAATTACCCCCTCTAGAAATATTCATGACGACGCGCAAACTCGCAAAAACACCTTGTTTATTATAACGTTTAATCACAAAAGCATCGTCACAAACAACTACACTTACTACCGTTGAAGTGAGATCATCTTTCTCTTTAATCCCTTGCTCAAAATAAGATAAAATTTTTCTAATTTTATTTAAAGCAAGGCCTTTTCTTCGAGTCTTCATCACATAGAAAACCTATCGCAAGATTGGGTCAATAATTCTAAAACCATCATAAAAAAAACATAACTTAGATCCACGTGCTCAGTTAATCCACGAACCCCCAAATATCCAAGCACAGAAATAAAAATAGTTACACGAAATTGCTCACTCAATCTGGTAGATTTCACATCAAAATCAATAAATGGTTTCAATAAGGGTTTTGCCCAAACAAATAACAATAATAAAAAAACACTCAACCCAACAACACCACCCTCATAAAAAAGGATTAATAATGTAGGATCATCATGAAAGTATTCATAGTATTTTTTTCCATTTTTATGTACCCATGCACCAACGACTTCAGGAGCATGATTCGAGACTAATAAATCTTGATAAATTTTACCACTATACCCTGAGCCAAACCATCCCCCCCCATGTTGAATAAAGATAGGGAATCTCGTTTTAATTAGCTCTGTTCTTCCACTTGTATTACGTTGCAAAATTTTACGATGCACATGGCTATCAAAATGATAAAACACGCTCGCAATGATGATTAACAATACAACAAACAGCGTTAATAAGTAATGCCATCGAAACCCAAAAGTGCTTCTTAACCACTCCCTCAAACAGTATAAGAATAAAACAACTTCACACACAGCAGTCAACACACACCCTCGAGATGCCGTAAAAACCACAAAACACAACACACCAATAACTGACAATATCCAAAAAATACGCTCACAACGACATTTTGACCAACAACATGCTAATAACATAAAAGGATATAACAAGTTTACAAAAAAACCATATCCAGATGCAAATGCCATTAAATCTGCTCTTTCAAGATGCGCAAATGGGCTAAGCATCACATGAACCTTATGCGATGAAGCCATGAAAATCAGCCCTAGCAAATACACCCACAACAACCCAGAAAAAAGATACACAAAAAACTTTGGGGAAAAATTGCGTATTTGTAGCAACCACACACCAATCAATAACAATACTGCAGAATACCTAAGAAACTTACAAATCACATGTAGTGACCCACCTACAAAGCCATGCCAAGCCATGAAAGATGAAATTAACGCGATACAAAGCCAAGCAATGAAAACAAAACATAGGGCAGTTTCATATCGAAAACATTCTCGAAAGCTCCTCCAGTAATCTGCGACGCCACTACGATATAGGTTAAAACTTAACGACAACAATAAAAGAATAGCACTAATATTTTTAACCGCTGTTGTGTGATATGTAAACAGTGAAAAACAGAAAATTGTTAGTAGCCCATACACTATCCACGCAGATGCTTTTTGTTTATCAATAACCTTTATACTCATATCATTTCCTTAAACTGACGACTCACTGATTTGACAGTTAAACAATATTTCCACACACTCTGCTTCAATCGTGTTGGCATCCAGAAAATTTTCCATCTTTCTGGGAAGATTGCAACGCTTCGAAACCAGTCTGGAACCCATCTTTTTAAGGGTGTTTCTCGACCAGCAATAACTAACGAGGGAATGTTTAAGCAAGATGCCAAATGGGCACCCCCAGAGTCATTCCCAATAACATACCCAGACTGATAAATAAAAGCCGCCCACTCTGATATGGAAGAAAACACTTTCACCTCAAACTCTTTTTTTACAAAGCACCAGTTATTTTCAGATAACGGCGGTACAACAAATTTTGGAGAAAAACCCAGCTTCTTAATTTCACGTGCTAGCAAAAGAAACTTACTTGGCAACCATTCTTTAAAAGATTCTTGACTTAAAGGATGGATAAGCACACACCTATGATACAGCCGATATGACAAACCTTGGATTGGAATGATACCATTCAATCTCTGATAATGATCCAGCTTTATAGCAAACTTAGAGACGGCACTCATAGCATCAACCATGGTGCCTGCATGAAAGCACGTAAACTTCGACAATACAATACTTTTGCCATACTCTAATAACTTTTTTGGAATATCTTCCTCAAACACACTGCAACAGATAAAATTTCCGTTCACTACTTTACAACGAGATTCATCACGCCATGCCTCTGCCTTCCTAATATCACACCATGGAAACCAATGTCTAAGCTGATAGATATAATCTGCAAAGACAAGTAGTTTTACCCCAGATAAATATAAATTGTAGGCTACAACCATGGTAATCAACTGATCACCCAGCCTAGAGGAGGCAAATAATAACACGTTTGTATCGATAGGAAATCGACTCATGCGATCAACTCTTCAATCTTACGAAAACAATTTACATCCAAGAACTTTTGATAAACGCCTGGTGTAATATCAATATTTGCCTCTAACGCTTCATCTATTTTACTTGCCAATGCTACGGCATCACCACACGGAACAATCCATTTTTGCAAACTTCCTGTCAATACCTCCCTTGTCCCAGGAGAGTCAGTACTTACAACAGGGGTTCCACACATCAGGCTTTCAACCAATACTCCAGCCAATCCTTCAATATCTGATGATAAAATTAATAATTTCGCTCGCGCAATCCAACTAAAAGGATTATCCTGCAACCCCACAATATGAACACTATCTTCACAATGATATTTTTTTATTAAGCTTCTCAGCTGAACGCAATCATCCGTCAACATAACCAACGGCACTGAAGACTTGATCATGGAAAAAGCTTTAATCAACACATCTTGCCTCTTATGTATTAAATGAAATCTAGCCACGTGCACTATATAATCTCCAGCAGGAATGCAAGCGCCCCCAACCAAGGCCAAGCGTCTAATTTCCGAAATATTAAAAGGGTTATAAATAATATTGCTACATCGTGGATTACATTTAACATAGGATCGTAAACTCTCAGCAACACCTTCAGAAACAGCTATGATATTTCTGTTATCAAAGCGCTTTTTCACATTTTTAAATCTTTTAATTTCTTTTTTCTTTGCCAACCCTGCTTGTATTTGATTGTAATGGAAAGAGTAATCATAATGGACATAGTAGTATATTTTCTCATCCATTTCTTTAGGCATCCATGCTCTGGTTAGAGAATAATTGGATAAGATCAAATCGACACCGCCTATTTCCTTAATTAAGTTAAGAACAAACTTCTGTTGCATATATCGAGTGATAAATTTAAATGTGGTTTGTACTTTATTTAGCTTTAAAATACGGACATCCAGTTCTTTTGGTAACTTCAAACTAATATCATCTTTTAAAACACACAGCTTTACATTGTGACCCCTGCTTTTAAGCCCTAAAGATAAACGCAACAAAACCATCTCAGCACCACCAATTGGTAAATTCTCTGCCAATAGAATAATTTTGCTCATGATCTAATTAACACGCGTTTCTTTAAACTACAAATAAAACGATCCATTAATCGCCACACCCTAAAAACAATCTTAGCTCTCCACCAATAATTAAACCAATGCTTACCGAAAGAAAACCCATACATCCTCTTGTAATCTTCCATAATTTGTTGATACCGCAATTTACGTTTTTTACTGTAACCTAGACCAGCATAGTGAATAAAATGAGCATTAAACCGATCTTCAGGACGCTCATCAGAAAACTGTATTCTATTCCAAGCATACTCTAGAGAGCCCACTTGCAAATTATTCTTCATGATGATTCCATTTAAATAAGTTTGCTCATAAAGTGGCAATGAAACACAATCATCTGCAACCATATCAATATCCACATAATCTAAAGGATTATTTAACCGAGAAAACAGCATCACGCCTGCGTTGTAGTATATGAAGTTACCCTGACTTTTTGCCCAAGCTTTCATGTTAACATCTGGCAGTGCTTCAATGTAGCCCTTAGCATCAATATACTGCCCTTCATTAAAAAAATAACACTGCCCATCAGGGAATTTTTCGAAAATATTATCTGCTTTAGAAGTAATTAAGAGATCAGCATCTAAATATAACACTCTCGTATGTTTTTTTAATAACTCTTTGACATAAAATTTTTGGAACAATGCTAAGTGTTTGCACTTTAAAGGATATGAATCAAAATGATACAAAGGTTTTTTCAAAACAAGTAGCTTCGCTCCTACTTTATTCGCATAATCTTGAAAATTTCTTTCCACCAACGGGTAACTAGGATCACTTCCCATCATGATAGTATAAATCAAATTACTCATTAATTAATCTCTCCAAACGATCAACATGTGCTTTTACAGACATGTCAGATTTAATTCTTTTTGATGCAAAGTTATTTAGGCATCGTCGCTTGTCAAACGATAGGAGAGCATGGATCAATGCATCTTCATTTAACTTGGGCAACACCTTCATTAACGCTGACTCCATACAATCTTTAGCTCCAACAAAAGGAGAAAGTAACACAGGGGTCCCTACGGCAAGTGACTCTATTGCTACCAAACCAAAAGGTTCATATTCAGACAACATTAACGTCAAATCACTTGCGGCATAAAGCAATCTCATATCACTAACATGCCCTACATACCTTGCATAATCAGGCATATCATGCGTGCACTTTTTCCCCGCAACCAGAAGAAAAAAAGGGTGTCGCATCATTTTCTGAAGAGTAGCTAGCAATAATCCAAGTCCTTTTCTACCATCACCAACCGTTGTGATTAATAAAATTGTTTTACCCTTAGGAACACTGAAATGCTCACGCGCATGCATTTGCTCTCGTTCATTAGCGCAATGAAAATAACTGACATCCACAGAAGGAAAAACCACGCTTACTTTACTATCAACTAACTCAGCATAGTGACTGTATAACTCTTTCTGCAATAATCTTGAGTGTGCAACTATTATTTTTGCAGATTGATAGCTCCTTCTTTCCAAATAAGTTTCTACACAATCATATAGTTTTTTCCGCCTCTTAACTCGGGCTAAGTAACCCAAGTGTGTTCCCCCAACAATTTGCACTGTTGGGTTTAAAATACGCGCACTACTCAGAATTGGCGAACTACAATGACCAGTTTTCCATTTCACCCATAGTGCAAACATCCAATTGCGAACTTGCCTTGGCATGCAATTGATCCATTTAGCACAATGAACCTCTACATCCGAACTCGAGGTGATGAACCTATTATCATGACGATAGCAATATATTTTCAAATGATAACTGCTTGCCACAAACCCTTTCACAATGTCAGATATGTAGCGCTCCATTCCACCACTTTGCTTTAAAGTATGATGGACAATGATTAATTTTTTCGCCACCTTTATCCACCTCAACTATCGCCTCAAGTAAACTTTACGTGGTTGACTTATAATCAAGATAAAATATACTTAAACATAAAATTATACAAGGACATCTACTAATGCAATCTTACCAAGCCACGAAATTACTATACCGTGCAATTCTAACTATACTAACAACCTGCCTACTAAGCAATCATCTGATGGCGAAAAACATTAGCAATCACGCTCAAGATCCCATTATAAATCACATAGCAACAGAAGTAATCGACTTAACCTACCCTGTCGGAAGTCTATACTTATCTGCAAACTCTAAAACACTTCCTCCAGGACAAGGATGGAAACTTCACAATGGACAGGTTATCAAATGGGTATATGATTCAAACGTCGCTGGAAGCATTCTTATGGCTGCATCAGGAACAGGGGATCTTGCTGTCCAACCAGGTGTTGTGCAAGGATCAAGCCAGTCAACAGATGGTCATGCTTTAACCATCAAAGAAATGCCCTCTCACACACATCAATACTATAATCCACACTCAAACGGTGGCAATTGGTCAGGGAACTCTTCAGGCTTTCAACTAGGAGAAACTTCTGCCACTGGTGGAAATTTAGCCCATAGCCATAAATTATCCAATTTAAAGCGTTATGGAGTTATTGTGTGGCAACGAGTTAGCTAAAAAACTTACTCACCATCTTCCCAAGAAAAATAGTAAGCGATACGATCACCACATCACCAACAGGGAACTCATCATCACCTCCATAAACGATATATTTCTTCGTCGCCCCCACATCATCACAAATACGACTGTAATGTTTTCCGAGCTTGGGTGCTACACCATACTTGATTTCAACTGCCCAAATTTCTGTTGCCGACAGCTTGATCACTAAATCAATTTCAGCACCCGCCGCGGTGCGATAAAAGTAAGCTTCTGCTCTGCGTGGCAATACAGAATAAATATTCTCTACCACAAATCCTTCCCAACTTTTACCTAACACAGGATGTGAACGCAGTGTATACATATCATCGATGCCTAACAAACGATGAACGACACCACTATCACGAATATAATAACGTGGCGATTTCACCATGCGTTTTTTGACATTTTCATGCCAAGGCATGACTCGCCTGACCAATAACAAATCAACCAAGATATCTAAGTAATAACGCACTGTTTTACTGTCTACCTCAAGATTAGTTGCCAGCTTACTGTAATTAAGCACTTCACCTTGCTGATGTGCTAACATCGTCCATAATCGACGCAATCTGCCTGCAGGAATCCGAAACCCTAACTGTGGAATATCGCGCTCAAGATAAGTCGTAATAAAATCTTCCAACCAATCCATTGCTAGCTCATCAGTTACCGATAAATAACTATCTGGAAACCCACCCCTTAACCAATTGACTGCGATTTGAGAAGAATCTCTCAACTCCAGCACATTCAGTCCCGACATGTAGAAATAGCGAATCCTTCCCGCTAGGCTTTCTGAGGATTGTCTAAGTAAATCCAAAGAAGCTGACCCAAGCAAAAGATACTGCACTCCTTTCCTACCTTGTTGCCGATGTTCGTCTATTAAACCTCGCAAAATAGGAAATAACTCAGGTGCGTGCTGAATCTCATCTAAAATAATCAAACGACTCTCTTGCGCGCGAAAAAACACTAAAGGATCTTTGAGCTGCAACAAACTCTCAGGCGACTCTAAATCTAAATACAGCGCATCCTGCATAGCCCCTAATTGCTTTGCCAACGTAGTTTTACCAATTTGGCGCGCACCCAGTAGTGAAATCGCAGAAATATGCGGAAAACATACTTCAATTTGTTTTAGGATCATTCTTGTTAGCATACCTTGCATATTAGGAGATAAACTCCGAAAAAACAAGGTAAAGTGATCAGGATGTGATTAATACCTAGTTTATTCGTATGTGAGCTCCTAAAAAACTAGGTATTAATGGATCGCAATACATGCTCCACCTTAATGCCTACCATCTGTGACTCACAAATGTGACGCTGGCGATCTCCTATCGTACCAATTAACGCAGGATTAGTTGCTCCATACAATACCACTGTCGAGCAATTTAATGCCGCCGCTAAATGTGCCAATCCAGTGTCTACCGCAACAACCTGTTGCACCGATAATAATTGTTGCGCACATGACCTCAAACTCATTTTGGGTAAAACACATATCCTATCATCGACCTTAGCAATCTTTTGAGCACGATGATATTCTCGATCACTCCCCCATGGCAGCACAATTCTATATCCTTGCTGAATCAACGCAGATGCCAATTGTTGCCAGTTTTTCAGCGACCACTCTTTTTCCTCTCGACTTGTTCCATGAATCAACATCACAGTTTTTTCTTTCAAACTTGGAGGTATTATTTCAAAATCGGCATGAATACCATAATCAATCGCATCATGACATCGATAGCCCAGACTCTCTGCCAACAATTGCTTTATTCTGAAAATTGCATGTTGCTGCTTATTGACGTAAAAACTTTGCCGATAAAAACAGCTAGCCACCCACTCTCTTGCACTACTGCGATCAAACCCTATGGTCATGCCACGTGCTAACTTTGCAAATAATGCACTTTTCAATAAACCTTGCAAATCTATAATTAAATCATATTGTACTTTTCTCAATTGACGAAGGCTTAAAAAAAGCTCACGCCAACTTTGCCACTGATACCATTTTTTTCGCCATCTCCGCAATGCAATTTCAATCACTCGATTCACCGCAGGATGAAAAGCGGGTATTTCAGCAAATCCCTCTTCCACTAACCAATCAAATCGTATCTCAGCATGATTGCTTTTCGCCTCAGTGAGTGCAGGCAAAGTATGGATGACATCACCCATCGACGATAGTTTTACAATTAAAATTCTTTTACGCATCTTGTAACACTTGCCTCATCAGTGGATCTAAAATACGGTACTGCTTCACCTTTCCTTCACGCAACTCTTCAACAAAATCTTTTTCCAACAACCCTTTTAGTGACTGCGTAATCCCCCGTCCTGTCATTTTTAAATCGGTGATCGACTGTACACTAGTCACTTGAGACCAACGCTCTTGTTGCGCGATATAACGCAGAATTCTTCTTTGCTTGTCTTTCATTTCGGCAAACAGTATCGATAAACTGCTTAATTCCATTTTTACCATCTCTTGCCATGCAACACTGACTGCCTCGACTGTTGGTGATACTTCTGCTCTCCAAAGCTCAGAGCAGAGATAATTAACATAATAAGGATGACATTCTGTTAGGCTTAAAATAATCTCAATCACTTCGTCTGCTAACTTAGTTTTCCATTGTTGCCAAGATGCGGCATTAATAAACTTGAAATAATGACAGGCCTCAATTCTTGCCAAATTGATGCGTGTACACAGCTTCCACAAAGGACGATTACGATCATCAAAAATGCTTTGCAACAGCTTACGATTACTGCCTGAAAATACAAAAGCAATATTGCGAGATTGTTGTGCAAATGAACGCAAAGCATACTCCATTTGACTACATTGACTTAAATTTGCCATATCTTGCACTTCATCGATGAAGAACACGGCCGTTTTCTTCTGCTTTGCTAATACCTCACTCAGCCCATGTAACGCATCCAGCACGATCTTTTCTACAGATTGTTCTGTTGTCTCTAACTTGATACCTACTTTAATGGATGCGATCGATAAAGAAACACCAAAATTTTTAAAAAACTTTCTTAGCATCACCAGTGCTTTCTCATTAATAGGCAACAACTGATCAAGCAAGCTCGCCACACCTTCAAGGAAACGTTCGATTAACTGTGTTTTATCTATTAGTAAAAAGAAATCAACCTGTGCAAAGGGTAATTTACTGTCTGTGATTGCTTGAAGAATAACGCTGGTTTTCCCATAACGTCTCGGACTCACTAATACCAAGTGATCTACCTGCTTAAAGTGACTGATCATCCGCTCACGTAGCTTGTTTCGATTACAAAACGTTGTATCAAACGCTAATGCTTTTGGAAAAAAATCTGCCATATCAATCATCTCAACTATAACTGCTCATCCAGTCTCATCCCGTGTAAGCGAGAATCTATAGCTCACTCTGTGAGTTTAGCACGCAGTGTACGCATGGACTCTGCGACTTCACGCAGAATGACGGGTGAGCACACCTGAAGTAATGTACCTGAAGTAATGTACCTGAAGTATATCTACTTTTTCAATACCTGGCAAACCGCATCAATGACCTGTTTTGGCATGAGTTTATTCATACAATCCAAATGCCCTAATGGGCAAGTACGCTGAAAACAAGGCGCACAAGGCAAATCTAGTGACAAGATTTTTACTCGCTTTGCAAGTGGTGGCGTGAACTGTGGTGATGAAGAACCATACAGCGCAACTAAAGGCACATTTAACGCCGCAGCCATGTGCATCAGCCCAGAATCATTACTGACCACAATTTGCGCTAGACTCATCAAATCAATCGCTTGACCTAGATTTGTTTTTCCACAAAAATTTCTTACTCTATCTTGAGGTATTTGCCGGTGTATCTCTTCACCCAAAGCATGATCATTCTCTCCACCTAGCACCCACACTTGCCAACCTGCCGCACACTGTTGCATAGCTAACTCAACAAAATAATGAATGGGCCAACGCTTTGCCTCACCAAAAGCAGCTCCGGGTGCTACGATCATGATAGGCGTAGAAAGTAACAACTGATACTGCTTGGTCAAAAGCTGTAACTGTTGTGCATTTGCTTTCAAGACCGGATAGGGAACTGCCTTAATATCAGCCAACTGCATATCAACAACAGCATCCTCATGAGACGCTAACGCCACAAAACGTTGAACCATTAAAGGATACTGTTTTTTATTTAAGCGTCGACAATCTGTTAATAGCCCATAGCGATACTCACCTCTCCAGCCACTGCGGATTGGGATTCTTGCAAAAAATGGAACTAAAGCTGACTTCCACGAGTTGGGCAGCACAACCGCCTCATCATAACGTCCCCGCAAAGAGCGTCCAACCTTCCAACGCTTCTGCAAAGACAACGATCCACGCTTAAACGCCACAGGGTGAACACGATTAATACTGCTCATACGAGTAAATAGTGGTGCTAAAAAAGGCTGGCATAGCACATCAATCTTAACATCGTGCTGTTGAATATTACTGAATAAGCTTTCTGCCATAATGGCATCACCCACCCATTGTGGAGCAATGATTAAAATACGCTTGACTTGATTACTCAATATTGTCGAGCTACTTCTTGTATCTTCAAGAACAACTGGCTTACCTTCGGTCATCATTCAATTAAGCAATGAGCTTGCCCACAGTATGGACACGCTTGCTCGTCACCGATTGACTCTAGCGGAATAAAGACTCTCGGGTGCAACGACTCATCTGCATTTTTAGGGCAACATGGTTTTTGCCCAACCTGCCACTCAATCACATTTATTTGCTTGTTCATAAGGCTATCTCATACCATTCCACATTCTAATTTCGATCCAAACCAGTACATCATGATATCGCGAGCAGCAACTGGATGATGCACTAACAAATCATCTGCCATATCATTTGCCGTTGATATCAAATTCTGATCTCTGAGTAAATCTGCAACTTTAAATTGAACCATTCCTGTTTGCTGAACGCCCAACAACTCACCTGATCCACGCAATTTTAAATCAATCTGTGCTATTTTGAAACCGTCTTCGGTTGCTTTAAATTGAGCAAGTCGTTGTTTGCTAGTATAAGAAAGATCCGACCCATAAAGTAATACACAAAAGCTTTGCACGCTACCTCTACCCACTCGACCACGCAACTGATGAAGCTGAGACAATCCCAAGCGCTCTGGATTTTCAATCACCATTAAATTGGCATTAGGCACATTAATACCGACTTCAATCACTGTCGTTGCCACCAGCACTTGATATTTTCCTGCCGAAAAATCTGCCATCACACTTTCTTTTTCACTTGCCTTCATTTTACCATGCACAAGTGCTATGTGAAGGCCATCAAGATGCTCTTTCAGTGCCTGAAAAGTGTTTTCTGCTGCTTGGCACTGTAAGGATTCAGATTCCTCTATCAAGGTACACACCCAATAAACTTGGTGCCCTGATTGACATAAGTCCTGAATTCTCGCAACCAATTGATCACGCTTAGCTTGCGACTGCATTAATGTCTGGATCGGCTTCCTGCCTGCTGGAAGCTCATCAATCACTGAACAGTCTAAGTCTGCATAATAGGTCATTGCCAATGTGCGCGGAATGGGAGTGGCCGTCATCACTAACTGATGTGGCACACAATGAGCATCTCCTTTCTCTTGCAAGGCAAGACGTTGATGTACTCCAAAACGATGCTGCTCATCAATAATCACTAGCCCTAGCTGTGAAAAAATCACATCATGCTGAATAACCGCATGAGTTCCAATAATTATTTGCACTGCTCCGCGCTGAATTGCCACAATTTTTTCCTGCCTAGCTTTGCCCTTGTCTTTACCTGTCAACAAAGAAACTGTGACTTCAAAACCTTCAAATTGCTGAGAAAAATACGCATAATGTTGTTGAGCCAATACAGCAGTTGGCACCATCAGCACAACCTGTGTATCATTCATCATTGCAATCAGCGCTGATAATAACGCAACCACTGTCTTCCCAGATCCGACATCGCCTTGCAACAAACGAGACATTGGCTTATTTTGTGCCATATCAGACTCAATTTCCACCAACACTCGTTGCTGTGCCGCTGTTAGATTAAAGGCTAGCGACTCCAACAACTGTGTCTTTGCCTTGATATCACTGACCATCGCAATTGAGCTCTGCTGTTTTACTTGGTGGCGTATAGAACGTAATCCCAATTGATGCGCGATTAACTCATCTAAAATTAAACGCTTCATTGCAGGGTATTGCGCTGAACGCAACTGCATCAAGTTAATACCTTTGGGAGGAGAATGAACCCAAGCAATTGCTTCGTGCAAAGGTAATACATTGAGCTTCTGTTGCACCCTAAGTGGCAAATAATCAAAGCTGACTGTCTGCATCAGATCCAAAGCTTGCGCCATTAAGTGTTGCCATGTTTTTTGCGTCAATCCTTTTGTTGTAGGATAAATCGGCGTTAAGCGCTTTGCCAGCACTGGCAACTCAGGATCACTTAACTGATGATACTCTGGGTGCACCATTTCTAACTGATACCCGATTGATTGCACCTTCCCATAACAACGCACTGCCACTCCAATCTTTAAGCTAGACTGATGGAATGGAATTGCATGAAAGAAACACAGCAAGATTAATGGTGACTTTAATGATTCATTAGGAGAGCGACCTTGCACTATACAATGAAACTGTCGTCGTCGACCTTGTTTAATTTTGACATCAATAACCTCACCTTCTATGATGGCATACTGATCAACCACCACTTTATCAATGGGTGTAATACAAGTCTTATCGCGATAACTATTGGGCAAATGAAAGAGTAGATCAATAACACGGTGTATCTTTAGATACTCTAGCTTCTCGAGGGTCGCCTTCCCAACACCAGCCAATATTACACAGTCGCTATTTAAACTCGCCACACCGAATCCAGTGCTGGAATAGATTTCAACTCAGCAAACACACGCTCTAAATGCTGACGATCATACACGGTTAAGCGTAAATCTAATCGATGATTTTTACCCACATGAATGGTCTCAATACTGGCATCTTGCTGTGCAATAACATTCGTTATTTGAGCAAATAATCCGCGCTTATTGTGATGTAAAACAGCACGAATAGGCACTTCAAAATCTCGATCAATATGAGACTCCCATTCAACAGCGACACACTTTTCTGGGATTAATTTGAATTTAACCACACGCTCGCAATCATCTCGATGTACTTTAAACCCTTTCCCAGACTGGATGAGTGCAACAATTGGATCTCCCGGAATAGGGTGACAACATGCTGCAAATGATACCGCCACACCCTCTGTACCTTTAATCATAAATGGAACAGGTGCTTTAGCAGTTTTATCCACACCCTCAACACTCTCATCGTCCACTTTCATCTCATTGATAAAGCGATGCGCCACCAATAAAGCAACACGATTACCCAACCCAATTTGCTCACACAGATGCTGAAATGAATCACAGTTTGTTTGTGCAACAACCGCATCAACGATATCCACTGGTATTTTCTTCAATACAACATGGTGATTATCAAGTGATTTTTTCAGCAAACCTTCGCCTACTTTGATCGCATCATTTTCTTCTCGCACCTTTAACGCCTGCTTAATACTACTGCGCGCTTTTGCAGAAAAAACAAACTCCAACCAACTCTCTTTTGGTCTCGCACTTTCTTCTGTCACCACCTCAACCGCTTGCCCACTTTTTAATCGCGTTGATAAAGCAACCAATTTCTTATCAATCTTTGCCGCCACAGCATGGTTGCCTATTTCCGTATGAACCGCATAAGCAAAATCAAGCGCAGTCGCACCACTAGAGAGTTCTAAAATCCCACCCCGTGGCGTAAACACATACACCTCATCAGGAAAAAGGTCGACCTTCACATTCTCGATAAACTCGAGTGAATTTCCAGTTTCTCGCTGTAATTTTAATACATCTTTTAACCAATTTTGTGCTCGTACCTGAGATTGGTTAATGTATTTATTATTGGCTTTATAAATCCAGTGTGCAGCAACACCTCGATTAGCGGCATCACTCATTTCTTTCGTACGAATCTGCACCTCTAAAGGAATCCCTCTCGGACCAAATAAAGTGGTATGCAAGGACTGATATCCATTGGCTTTGGGTATTGCAATATAATCTTTAAATCGCTCTGGAACAGGCTTATAGGCTTGATGGACAACTCCTAACGCACGATAACAGTCATCCATGTTGTTTAAAGTGATGCGATAGGCATAAACATCTTTCACTTCTGCAAAGGGGATATGTTTATCACGCATTTTACGATAAATACTATACAGGTGTTTTTCACGCCCCACAATTTTAACGACTTCAATGCCACTATCGTCGAATGACTGCCTGAGCACTTGATCAATTTCATTAAAGGCACCTAAGCGTGTTCCCCTTGCCTTACGCAGTGCAGACTCAATCGCCTCATAACGTTTTGGATAGCGTGCATGGAACCCTAGGTCTTCAAGTTCAACGGCAACTTCCCTCATACCCAACCTTTTAGCGATTGGCGCATAAATTTCAAGCGTCTCACGGGCAATACGTCGTCGTTTCACTGGCTTCAATGAACCCATGGTATTCATATTATGCAGGCGATCTGCTAGCTTGATAATGATGACACGAATATCCTGCGCCATCGCTAGTGTCATCTTACGAAAATTTTCAGCTTGTGCTTCTGCTTTAGATTGAAAGTCAATATGTCCTAACTTAGTCACGCCATCCACTAAGTCAGCAACAGTTTCATCAAATTGCTCCACTAGATGAGCTTTAGTGATATCACAGTCTTCAATCACATCATGTAATAACCCAGCCATACAGCTTTGCTCGTCCATTTTCATGTCAGCTAAATTAATAGCAACAGAAATTGGATGCGTAATATAAGGCTCACCACTACTGCGACGCTGCTCTTTATGCGCCTCTTTTGCCAATAAAAAAGCCTCACGCACACGATTACGCTGATCATCAGATAGATAATCTAACTTTTTTTCTAACTGATGAAATAAACGAAAAACCTGCCCTTCTTCACCTAAAAAAAAGCGCTTATGAAAGACATTTTGAGGCAGTGTTTTAGCCATAACCTTCAGACGGCAGGCGTCACGTCCGTAACGGCAACATCAATTTGTTTAGACTCTGCTGCAATCTCGCGCAAAGCAGTAACCGACACTTTATCATCGCCCATACTTACGGTTGCCTCTCTTTCACCAAATGCTAACTGTCGTGCACTTTTAGCAGCTTCAATCACCAAATCAAAATGATTAGTAATCCTACCCAAACAATCTTCTACAGTTACTCGTGCCATATTATTAATGTCCTTTAGCTAAATCATATTCTGATACTAATCAGCTTTATCCAATAAAACAAGCTGATTAATATTCCCAATCCGTGTTGTCCTTTGTTTTTGCGCTTGAATAATGGTCTGCAAATCAACCAGTGCATGCTCAAACACATCGTTCACTACATAATACTCGAACTCCTTCCAGTGCGACAACTCATCCTCAGCATCTTTCATCCTCCTAGCAACTACCAGATTACTGTCTTGATTACGTGCCTGCAGCCGAATCTTTAAGGCCTTAAGAGAAGGCGGCAAAATAAAAATACTCACCACATGATGTTTTCTGGAAGCTTGCAATTTTTTTCTGACCTGCATTGCTCCTTGCCAATCAATCTCTAGAATAACATCAACACCTTTTTCAAGCTGTTCAGACACCCATGATTCAGAAGTGCCATAACGGTGGTCAAACACCTCCGCTGACTCAAGAAAATCATGATCACCATCCATTTTATTAAATAGGTCACGATCAATAAAATGATAAGCTTCACCATCAACTTCACCGTGACGCTGTGGACGAGTCGTATAAGAAACAGACACCGTTAAATCATTAACACGCTCCACCAATGCTGACACTAAAGATGTTTTCCCAGCACCCGAGGGTGCTGCAATAATGTAAATTACACCACTTCTTTTCATCTTAATTTAACCCAATTTACATCCAACGCAATTGAATATGCCGAATTCTTAACAACATAGTTTCGAGTAGCATATTCAATTGCGTTGGGTATCTATTCAATATTTTGAACCTGCTCACGCATTTGCTCAATCGCTACTTTCAAATCCACTGCTATTTGGGTGATCTGTACATCCAGCGACTTTGATGCCAACGTATTCGCTTCTCTATGTAGCTCTTGCATTAAGAAATCTAACTTCCGACCAATACACCCACCTGCATTTAAACTCTTCTCTACTTCATCAACATGTGTTAACAGTCGATCCAATTCCTCTTCAACATCATATTTCTGAGAAACATAAATCATTTCTTGCGCCAAGCGATGCTCATCAACTTCCACCTCTTGCTTAACTTCCTGCAAACGTTTACGTAAACGTTCTTGATATGCTTTCATCACCAAAGGATAACGTGACTGCACCAATGCAACAGCTTGTCGAATACTTTCCATGCGTTCTTCGAGTAACTGGCGCAGCGCACTACCTTCAACTTCTCGCATACTGATAAAGTCATCCACCACTGCTGACAAATGCGTTAACAACCCTGGGGCAACCACACAATGCTCAACTGTCTGCTCTTCAATAACACCCGGCCATGCCAGTAAAGGCATGGGGTTAATATCCCTAATATGTTTTGTTTTAGATTGCAGATCACTGACCGTATTCACAATTGCTCTAACCAAAGAATGGTTAACATTCAAATCGTCCATTTCCACTGGTTTATATTTCAGCGAACACTCAACCTTACCTCGCTTCAAACGCTTACGGAGTAACGCCCGACAATCTGGTTCCAACCCCTTCAAAGCCTCTGGCAACTTAAAAGTGATATCTAAAAAGCGATGATTCACACTGCGTAATTCCCAGTACACCTCACCTTGTTCGGTATGCACTCGCTTCCCAGAAAATGCTGTCATACTTGAAACCATGAGTAACTTCCTTGATAATACACCACTAAATTAATTATATAGTGTACCGTAATCATGCGTCCAAGTCATCGTACAGTCAGCCAAATTCGCGACATTAGCATTACTCGAAATTTCACACGTTACGCGGAAGGTTCCGTCCTAGTCGAGTTTGGCGAAACAAAAGTTATTTGCACAGCAACCATTGATGACAGCATACCTCGCTTCTTACGCGGCAAGAAACAAGGTTGGTTAACCGCTGAATACAGCATGCTTCCTCGCGCAACTCACACTCGTGTACAACGTGAAAGTAGCAAAGGAAAGCAAGGCGGCCGCACCTTAGAAATTCAACGACTAATCGGCAGATCTTTACGAGCAGCTGTTGACCTAAAAGCACTAGGAGAACGCCAAGTATTAATTGACTGCGACGTCATTCAAGCCGATGGTGGCACTCGAACAGCAGCCATCACTGGCGGCTGTGTTGCACTATATGATGCTTTGTGTCATCTGGTAGAAAAACACAAACTCAAACGACACCCTTTCAAGCAATTTATTGCTGCCATCTCTGCAGGTATCTATCAAGGTCAAGCAGTCCTTGATTTAGATTATGAAGAAGATAGCAATGCGGAAACTGATATGAATATTGTCATGACAGAGAGCCAAGGAATTATTGAAGTTCAAGGCACTGCAGAAAATGGAGCTTATACCAGAGCACAACTCAACGATATGATGACACTTGCTGAAGGTGGCATTCAAGAGCTTATCGCACTACAAAAGGAATTGGCTGAATAGCAACAAAGCTACTCAACCCCTTAAACAACGCTAAGCATTTCCGCTCTATCTATCAGCAAAACAGGGAATCCATTTTCCACAGGAAATTGTAAGCAACAAGTCGAACAAATCAAACCACTCCCCTCATTGCTGGTTCCCTCTATTAGCGCCTGCTTACATTGCGGACAAGCAAACAAGCTATTCAATTGCGTAGGCATAGTTGCAATCTCTTGATAACCCAAATATTATAGTGAAGATCATATCGCACGAGCACCTATAATGGCAACTGAAATTACGACAATCCAAGAGGGTCAAACTGTTCCTAACTTTTCTTTTACCGCAACAACAATTGGTCACACTCAGCTCAGCGATTTCAGCACTCAGACAGTCATTCTATATTTCTACCCCAAAGATAACACACCAGGGTGTACCCAAGAAGGCATCGACTTTTCACAGTCTCATGACCAATTTAAACAACGCAACGCTGTAATTTTCGGAGTCTCTAAAGACAGCCTAAAGAAACATCAAAACTTTAAAGGCAAGCATCATTTTCCTTTTGAGCTGATCAGTGATGCTGACGGCAGTATTTGCGAACTGTTTAATGTTATCAAAGAAAAAAGCATGTTTGGCAAGAAGTATCTTGGCATTGAACGCTCCACCTTCATCATTTCTCCAAACAATCAACTTAAGAAAATATGGCGCAAAGTAAAAGTAGCCAATCATGTGATGGAAGTACTACATAGCCTATGACCTCACTTGAAACACTTAACACACTAATCAATCAATTATTACTTGAAAACAAAACACTCAAGCAAAAAATAAACACCACAACCGAGCAGATTCAACAATTGATCAACTCATTAGATGCCCCAGAAGGAAACCATCATGAACACCTCTAATCAAAATACCGTTGCCGTCAAAATCATGGATAAAGAATATAAAGTTCATTGCCCACTAGATAAAATTAATGATCTAAAAAAAGCAGCTAATTTACTTGATGAAAAGATGCGAGATGTCAGACGAAAAACAGTTGGATTAGATAACATTGCTGTCCTAACTGCTTTAAACTTCAGTTACGAACTACTTGTCCAGCAAGAAGAAAAAGATGCCTACATCAAAGAAATAAATCGCAAAGTCACCAAACTGTGTGATCGTATCACCACGCAACTTGATCAAACTTAACCACACCCGATGAAGGAGATACTAAATAATCCAACCTGACATCTCGTTTATTAACTGGCAGGCAACCAACACACTGAAAGTCAAAACCAACACCAATTAAAATTGGTTTCCGCCATGACACAACACCATTACTCTGCTGCTTAAAACTAAAAAGACGATCATAATAACCACCGCCCTGTCCAAGTCGCCCCCCGCGATAATCAAACCCCAATCCTGGAACAATCACCACATCAAAATCATTAGGAACAACTTCTTGTGACGCTATGGCTAGGGGCTCCAAAATACCACAAGCGTTCTTCACAAGCGCTGTATTAGCATTAATCCTTATAAACTTCATCCCTCCAGAATCGAGCATAACAGGCAGTGCAAATTGTTTTTGATACTGATAAGACTGCAACAAACTGTGCAAAGTAACTTCACTATTATAAGCAGAATAAATAGCGACACGTTTTGCCGCTTTAAAACATGCCAGCTTTCCAATGTGCCGACAAATCTGTCGACTATGCTGCAAAACATTATGAGCATATAGCTGACGAGAACGTCTAAATTTTTTTCGTAGCATTGACTTTTCTATTGAAGACGCCGAGAATTTAACATCATAATTTTGAACAGCATTAGATCTAAAAGATTGAGTCATAACAATCCTACGTTGAAAGTTTTCCATGTTACCGCTTCAAGTCTGCGTTCTGAACCATAGGTTCAGGTGGGCTTCTCATAACAAGCATCAGGTGCTTCGCAATTAAAAAAAGCGACAATCATCACAACAACTGTCAGATTTGAAACCCCGCAATAAAGTATTGATTCTAGAACAATGACTCAATCACGCATAACACAGAAAACAATTGTATTTTACCTAAAGCAATAACCAATGAAAACAGTTTAATCATGAAATGGCATAAAAGGATGGTGGGTCGTGAAGGATTCGAACCTTCGACCAATGGATTAAAAGTCCACTGCTCTACCGACTGAGCTAACGACCCAAAACTCTATCAATGGAAATGATTTCCCAGAGCGCGGTGATTATAGCAAGAGAATAAAAAATCGCAAGCCAAAATCTCGATTTAGGAGAATCAACCACCTTCAAAAATAGCTATACCCAGCGCAGCGCAGCTGAAAGTTTTTACCAAATATTATTCATGGGTAATGAGACCAACAGCATGACGTTAAAAAACGGCATTTTCAACTGCATTGTGTATCATTTAATAAGCCAATGCCATCTTAAATGCAAAGTCACGCGTTACTGCAACTTTTTTTACCCCTTGTAATGCAAAAAAGTGAATAGAAACACGATGTCTACCCGCACTTATTTCTGGAAAAGCAATCACTCCCTCTGGCAACAACAATCGAATCAGTTGCAATTCCTGTTTCGTATCAGGCACAACGCCAAAAAAACCTTCTTCAGCACAATAACCCACCATATCTGTCGCCCGCCTCAACAATGACAGCAGCAAATCAGATATAACTTCAATGGTCGACAAGGTTTGTCGCCAATCTTTTAGTTGTCTAGATTTCTCTTTGGCTGCTTGCTGTTGCCAAGCATGAAGCATCGGTAAATTGGCAGGAATTGCACCACCAGGAGTCAACACATGCTGCTTCACGCTTGCAAGCAATTCATCATCCAGCAAGGAACCATAAAACTTTCCCTGACACAGCTGAAGCATATCCAGGGACTCATCAACTTGTGACAATAGCGGCTTAATCATCTGCTCATCCGCATCGGGCAGCGCCAAATATCGTCTTAATAACAACGCCCTATCACTGAGTGCAGCAATCAGCTTCCCCTTCAGGTCAGGACGATCCAATATCCTCACAATCTCCAGCAAAGCGCCTAATGCAACATTTGTTTCTTGCGTCGTACCACAGCACTCAGATTCATTCAACACAATGAACTGATGCTCTAAGCGCAACAACGCTCGCAAGTATTCACAACAAGCATGCTCAAAAACTACTTCACTCATCATCAAGCCTCAACCAAAAGAAACACCCACACCGAAATCACTTGAAAGCGCCGAGATTTTAACATAATGAGTTTGAGAGTAGAATCAGATTTAAAAGATTGCGCAATAGCACCGCTATTGGGAAAGCTTTTAGATTTGTATTCTACCGAGCTCATGCCGTTAAAGTCCAGCACCTTCAAGTGATTTCGGTATATACCCATCACCATATCACTTCTTGAGCTGATCTGCAGCTAATTTTGCTGCCGTCGTACTCGGATATAGCTTAACAATCGATTGTAACATTTTATTTGACTGCTCCTGATTCCCTTGTGTTGCAAGAATAAGTGCAAGTTTCAACTTTGCATCTGGCACTTTAGGTGAATCTGCATACTTACTAATCAATAAATGAAATACATTCTCAGCCTTCTTAAACTTACCTTTTACATAATATAACTGCCCTAACCAATAGTCGGCATTTGCGATATACTTGCCATTCGGATAATCGTTTACAAATGATTGAAAGGCCGCCAAGGCCTCGTCATATTTTTGCTTCGACAACAATGCAAAAGCTTGTTGATAGGCTGACGTTTCTTGTGACTCTAAACTACCACTATGCTTTGCATTTGAATTTGATCCAGCTGGCGAAGCTTGATCGTTTTTTAGTTGATTAATTTGCTGATCCAAATCCTGATAAAAACGACGTAACTGATCATTAAGCAAATCAATATTATGTTGTTGTACTGCAACTTTACCACTCAATTGCTGCACTTGTTGCTGAAGCTGAGTAATTTGTGCAGGCAAGTTCATCGTCACCAAATTATGCATTTGCTGTCCCAGCTTTTTTAATTGTAGATCAACAGGCAAATGTGCTATTGGTGCAGGTGCACTGTCAGAAGAGCTAACTGATGATGAATCCGATGGCTGTACACTATCTTCAGAAGGTGAGCTAGATGAACCTACCACCACAGCTGGCGCTGACTTCACAGCTTGACCAATCGAATCAGATGGTGTCGACACACTACCAGCAATTGCCGTATTAGACATATCTACCACTGGAGCGTCTGCAAACATAACACCAGTCAATACAAAGCCAATCAAACAAAAGAATATTCTATTCACAAAAACCACCTTATACAAATAACTCAAACTACGCTCTCCAACCCACTTAAAGATACTGAAACCCAAACAAGCTAAAGATCGTGCATTCTAACAAAAAGATTAATTAAAAACAAAGATATACCCATCACCTAGAAAGAAAATTTTTGAGGGTGACCTAGGCTAAAAAAGATCAACTATACCCAAATCACTTGAAGATGCCGAGGTTTTAACATAATGAGCTTGAGCAGAATCAGATTTAAAAGATTGAGCAATAGCACCACTATTGGGAAAGCTTTTAGATTTGCATTCTGCCGAGCTCATGCCGTTAAAGTCCAGCGTCTTCAAGTGATTTGGGTATATACCTCAATTCAACTCGACGATTCAAAGCACGATCCTGAGTACTCTCACCTAATGATACGGGTTTCTCCTGACCATAACTCAACAGTATCAACTGTCGCTTCGAAACACCATACTGCTGTAACTGCGCTGCAACCGCAACAGCACGACGCCATCCTAACGCAACGTTATACTCCCTACTACCTATATTGTCCGTAAATCCAGCCAAGCGAATTTTGACACTAGGATGAGCAATCAAATAATTTGCCTGTGCCTGCAGAGAAGGAAAAAACGTCGAATCCACCACACTTTTGTTGAAAGAAAAATGATAAATTTGATTGTGCGGCGCATCTGTCGTCACAAACGACGAAGATGTACCCGAAGACCTATTTCGCACCTGTGAAAAATCAGTCGTTGCAGAAAGGTTTCCCACCTTCACTCCATTGTGCACCGAATCTGATGCTGCGTTTACATCAACGACATGCGCCCCTTTACCAGAACCAAATGAGGCACACCCCGATAAGAACATACTCATAACAACACAAACAAACAAACATTTTTTCATAGCAATCTCTTATTTTTGACTTAAAAATGGTGACCATACAGGTTCTTGGACGCGACCATCACTGGAGGGGATTGTTAATTTAACTTGTCCATCTAATGAAATCATAGCCAAAACACGCCGCCCATGCAGACGAGTCGCGTAAACAATTCTTTGCCCATTAGGTGACCAACTAGGTGACTGAGCATAATTATCTTTTACTAACACTTGTAGCTGGTGTGTCTGTAAATTTTCAACTGCAATACTGAAAATTGATCGCCCATCTGCTTGCTTAATACGATGTAACATAACAATTTTCTCACTATTCGGCATACTATCAGGAGAAAAAGAAGCACTCGCATTATAATTTCCTGAAAAAGTAACTCGTTTAATCCGATGTGACATTAAATTTAATTGATAAACTTGTGGAGTACCTCCCCGATTAGAGGTGAATAAAAGCGACTGCCCATCTGGAGAAAACACTGGCTCCGTATCTAAAGACTTCCCGAATGTCTCCTGAACCAGCGTATGTTTTTTATGATGAGCATCCAATGAAAACACATAAATCTTAGGATACCCTGTTTTAGACAATACAAGTGCAATCTGCTTACCATTAGGAGAAAAAGCAGGCGCACCATTAATACCTGGATAATCAGACAAGATACGGCGCTTACCCGTCATTAAGTTCTGTAAATAAATAGCTGCTTTTCGCCGCTCAAAAGAAACATAGGCAATGAACTTCCCATCAGGAGACCATGCAGGGGACATAATTGGCTGAGATGATGATAATAATACAACAGGATTAGCGCCATCACTATCGGCAACAATCAATTGAAAACGCTGGCTATCTCGCTGGATCCCCCCTACGACACCAGGTGCCTGCTTAACCAAAACATAAGCAAGCTTTGTTGAGAAGCTCCCTCGTATTCCCGTCAGTTTTTGATAGATTAAATCACTCATGTAATGCGCCAGTGGTCGCATATGATCAGAAGACACACTAAACGTTCGATTTAACAAGCTTTCATGACTCAATACGTTTTCAAGCAGCAATTTAACCTGAAACAAACCTTGACGTTGATTAGCACTACTAGGGTGTACCTGCAAGCGAACTACATTTGTCACACCATCAAACTGTGACACAGTGCCTTTCTTAGTAGCAAATTGCCCAGAGTTGGTTAAATCTTGCTCCATCAACTCTTCTAGCTGCTTATCTTGTTGAGCTCTAGTGGGTACAAACACAATGGATATTTTACCCGTGACACCCTGTGTCAACTCTAAATTCAGAATGGCATGCGCCACAAGCAACGGCAACACTGAAAAAAGAGTTATATAAATTATTCGCAAGCACATCTAATGATCAAACCACTGAGGTCATTCGCTTTTAAAGTTAAACAAGTATAAACGCTATTTCTATGCTTTGAAATCAATAATTTCTTGAAAATTAGAACGCCACGCCATCACTTTAAGCGCCTCTATTTTCTTAACTTGCATTTTTGTTTTCACATTATTCAAGTAATACTCAACCGTACGATTGGACAGCCCAAGTGTTTCACCTGTTTGCACAAATGTATTACCCCTCATCACTTGATCAACACATTCAGCCTCTCTGCGTGTTAAAGAAATTTCTCGATCATCCACCATAATCACATAATGACGCTGCTCACGCTTCTGCTTACGAACCTCAGTAGCACTATTATCTTTACCACTATCATCAGCATTTTTCCTGTATTCACCTGATTGAACTTGATCTAATAAATTATTCCAGAACATGGGGGAACTCCTTTTATAAAAACTGTCATTAATGTCGCACATTGCGAATTATTTATTCACTATAAACGGTAAAAACTTACAAGTAAAGCATAAAATGAATATTTAATTCATATTTTACATTAATCCTTTCCAGTATTGAATTAATTTATCAAAAATACTATGATCTCCACATATCAACTACAACTATTAATACGCTATATAGACTTATGCATAAGAAAAAAAACAAGCTAGCGGAAATACTCAGTCGCTTACTTTTCGAGCGCAAAATGAAACCAACAGATTTGGCACGTGAGCTTGAGTTACCACAACCAACCGTGCATCGACTCGTAACGGGGACATCATCCAATCCAAGGCAAGCCACACTAGAGCCAATTGCCGATTTTTTTAAGCTGTCTGTTGCTCAACTAAAAGGTTATGACACACAAGCACCTCAAGACGCATTTTTAAAAACACAAGACAATCACTCTGCTATAAAAGATGATTTAGCATTAATAAGGCTTCCTTTGATTGAGTGGGATGCATTGAGTAAATTTCACAATAAAGAAATAGGCACTCAACACAATAAAATAGTTGCAATAGGTGACCTTTCTGAACATTGCTTTGCGACGACACTAAATGATTCTTCTATGGATCCACTTTTTTGCAAAGACGATATTATTATTTTAGATCCAAATAAAACTCCATTAGACCGCAGTTATGTTTTGGTAAGTTTAAATAATGATGAACTGTATATATTTCGACAACTAATTATTGACATTAACTCAAGGTTTTTAACTCCTTTAGCAACTAATTTAAAAACCATCGAGCTAAATCAGAATAACGATAAAATCATTGGCACATTAGTTGAATCAAGAAGGTCACATTAAAGGCGGTTTTATGACAAAAATATTAAAAAAAATAATAACTTCGATTAAAGAACTAAAATCAACACCCAAATATAATATTATTGAAGTATACCAAGATGATGATGGTGATCACTTTGTGAAAGTTAAACACTTTGGTAAGCACTTAATTGAGTCAATGGATCCTATAAAAATATTATCCGATGATCAATTAACAGATTCTTTCTCTCAAAGAGACGTCAGGACATTAACTTTTCTTGGGTACTTAAGCCAAAACAACCCAAAATATCAAATCCTAGCACAAAGAATTTCAAAGGATAAAAAGATTGTATTTGCTATAAAGAAAAAAGGCTCTAATACGGTCTCCATGAAGAGTGCTGATGAAGTCTACAATGACAAAGATATTATTAGCAATTTAAATCATAAAGATGCTCACGATGTTGGTTATGTGAAAGGTCTACAAAAAGAACAAGAATTACAAAATGCTAGTAATTTAAAAAACATAGTAAATGAGGAAAAAACAATGCCTGTACATAAATCCCACATGATGGATATTTTATATGGCGAACCTTTGTCGTCAGCCGTCTATGACAGATGTGAGTCACTAAGTAGTGATTTCAATACTCTCGTTCAAAGTTTTGTTTATGACGTTTTTTGGGCACGAGAAGGCTTAACATTACAACAAAAAAGTTTAGCCACAATAATCTCTCTTGTCGTTTTATCTAAAGCTGAACAATTGAACATTCATTTAAAAGGATTTATTAACAAAGGTAATCAGCCTAAATTTATCATTACAATGTTAAATTATATGACCACATCAAATTACATTCATCCTGAAACAAATAAACTGGCGATCTCTCAACTTAATACCGTTGCAAGAGAGTTAGGGGTTCATGTCGATAAAAATCTTGTGCCGTTATCTTCCCATGAACAAGCATTTATAGACTTTGCATCTCATATTGCACTGGGTAATAACACAAAAACTAAAGTGTGTATCAGCAATATACTGCAAGAAAAATTATTCTCCCCTTCCGAGTTGGAAAATATAATGATACATCAGATGGTATATTGTGGCTTCCCATGCGCTATGAATGGGTTAGCCGTAATGAAAGAATTATTATAACACCTCGTTATTAAGGTATTTTCACAATGAAAAATATTGCCTCTGTTGAATATAAACCCATGCCACAGTATGTATTACTGCTGTCTATGTTGTATGTAGCTGCTTTTACATTCCCTTTATTTATGGCATACCGACCTGTGCAACTTTGGTTTCTATTACTGCCAGCAGGAACTGTATTTTTTGCTTCTAGTTATCCTATTACAGACTTAGCCTCAGAAGTTTATGGCTATCAAGTTGCACGACAAATAATTTGGAATGGTATGGCTGTACAAATGCTATTAGCTTTGATGATTCTTCTAATGAATATTTTACCAGCCCCAACAAATTGGAAACATGCCGCAGCCTATCAATATGTCACTGGTCATGCAATGAGATACGCTCTCGCGTCAACTGTTGGTAATTTCATTGGTGAGTTTATCAATATTTTTGCAGCTTCAAAAATTAAAATTATTTGGGAGGGCAAACGATTTTGGCTAAGAAGTTTTATTTCCACATTTGTTGGTGAAGCAATTCTAACGGTTATCGTATTTTTAATCACTTTCCTAGGCAATACTCCTCATGCCGAAATAAAAAAATTAATTTTGTCCGCCTATGGCTATAAACTCCTTTTTGCAGCCATTGCTTGTTACCCAATTCAAATGCTTGCTCACTGGATGAAAAAGAAAGAGTCTACAGATATCTACGACTTATCGACTAAGTTCAATCCTTTTAAATACGATATATCAGATCCAATGCATAACCTATTTAAAGAAAAAAAGTGAACCAAGGTTAGATACAAATGAACATCCTTTCAATAATCACACCAATTTTCCTGATAATTACCTTAGGTTATTGCCTAAAAAAAGCCAAAATTGTCAAGCCTGAATTGTCCGATTATTTAATGCAATATGTGTTTTACATTGCAGCACCTTGTGTGATCTTTTCAACTATCTCTCGCTATAATCTATTGAAATTAAATATATCCAAATTTTGGATTGCTTACCCCATCAGTATTAGTCTTTCCATCATTGCTGTCTATTTATTGTCTAGATTTATCCTAAAGAATTCTCGTACTTCCGCATTGAATTATGCTTACGCTTCATCAATAAAAAATGTATTAGCTGTTGGCTTCCCTGTTTTATCACTTATTTTGGGTAATAAAGTCGCCGTTCCAATGGCAATTGTAATCATTATATTTAACTGTTTTTTCACCCCTATATTAATATTTTCTTACAAAAAGCAACGAGATGAAAAAATAACAATGGATGCCATATTGGGAACTTTAATTAATCCTTTAGTTTTTGCCTCATTACTAGGTTTTTTATTTGCTGCTCTACAAATTAAAATACCATCCATTCTCTCATCTGCTTTTAACTACATTAACTCATCATTTATTGCCTGTGCTTTAATTGCGGTTGGCATTGATATGTGCTGGACATCTGTAAGAAAAAATATGGGTGTTATTTTACTAATTAGTGCTTTCTCCACTATATTATCTCCTCTAATTGCAATAATTGTTAGTAAACTATTAAATTTACCACCGTTTTATGCCGTATGCCTTGTCGTATTCTCATCTTTGCCAACAGCAAAAACAATTTATTTATATGCGAAACAATATAATATAAACCCTGTAGAGACATCTGCCATATTAACAATGACCACTGTTCTTAACATTCTCACACTTCCCCTATTTATATACTTATCAAAAATACTATGGGTTACTGCTTTTCATTAATACGAGGTAATATGTTGTGTCTGCGCTAAAGAAAAATAAATCAATCGCAACAAAATGGTTGCAAGATAATCAATACCCATCATCAGATAATATTAAGATAGAGGAGTCTAAGCAATCATTTGATAATGGTGCTACTTATGGTATCGAAATACCTGTTATCAATAGTTTTTCTGTTTTAAAAAAGACAATCTCATCGTTAAGTGATTATAACCTTCAATGTGATCGTTTCAATGAAACCAAAGGTGTGTTCTTGTTGTCGGATTCTGAAATATCCGACATGCTTGCCTTGTGTCGTGAATCTAATATCGGTATCACTTTTTCATTAAGTGCTAGACCTGAATATGATGTTTCATCATCTTTTTATAAAAGTGCATTTGGGATGGAACAATGCCGTAAGTTAAATAATATGCGCTCTATATCTGCAACTTTAGATGAAGCTTGTCGATTAGCTACGCTAGGCTGTCGTGGTTTGATTGTTTATGATATCGGTGTCCTATCTCTACTTAATCAAATGCGCACTGATGGTTTATTGCCAAGTGATATGTATTTCAAAGCATCTTCTCACTGCATGGCAACCAATCCTTTTATCACTCAGTTGCTCTTTCAACAAGGTGCAAACAGTGTAACTACAGTTCACGATGCGAGTATATCAATATTACAACAAACTAGAAAACTATGTGGCAACAATCATATATTAGATATTCCTATTGATGTTTATGCGGATAAGGGTGGCTTCATTCGATTTAATGAAATCGCTGATATTATATTAACTTCTTCACCATGCATTCTAAAGCTAGGCGCATCGGCACAAAAGAACCCCTACAATCATGTCGGTGATGATATTGTCAAAGAAAGAGTTCGTCGTGCTGCCTTAGCTCATGAGCATTTGGTTAGACAATTAGGAGATGATATTAAAAAGCCAATTCCTGATTATCACAAATGCTTACCTATAACACCTTCTGTTGCAAAGTAGTTGTATATGACTAAAGTAGCTGAAAAGTTTAACGATATTTCTCGACAATATTTCTTACACAGACCTCATTACCCTACTAAATTATTCTCATGGATTTCATCCGTTTCAAAAAAAGATGCTCGTGTTTTAGATGTTGGTACTGGTAATGGTCAAGCTGCTATTGGATTAAGCAAACTCTTCCCATCAATTATTGCTATTGATCGTAGTAAAAATCAACTAAAGGATTCTATCCTTTCTGATAAAATCAAATATCAGCAGATGGATGCTTCTCAACTCATTTTTCCCGATAACTCTTTTGATTTAATCACCTCAGCCAGTGCTGCTCACTGGTTTAATTTAGATGAATTCTATGCAGAAGCAAAACGTGTCTTAACAACCAATGCGCTAATTATTTTATGGACATACACCTACCCTACTGCTGAAAATGATTCGCTTAATGATGCTTTATTACAAATCAAAGCAATACTTGACCCATATTGGTCAAAAGGATCTCTATACCATTTAAATCAATACAAAACACTGCCCTTTCCTTTTGATGAAATAGCTACGCCTAAAATCACTATGTCTGTACAGTGGTCTACTCGTGATATTATTAGCTTCCTGTCTTCTTGGGCTTGTATCAAGTGTTACCTAGAAGAAAAAAACAAAAACTTTCTTAATGACGCGACAAATATTCTAAATGCTACTGGAACTTTGCCTGATACTAAACATCATATTAATTTCCCATTGTATATAAAAGCTGGATCAGTCTAAGCATCACTTTTTAGCATAAAGTTTATTCAGATATTTTAGATCATTACCACCATACCCTTGTTCACACAACGAGGAAAATAAGTGCAATATTTTATCTGTTAATGGTGTTGGTAATTGCTTTAATAGTGCAGCATCTTTAACGTAAGAAATATCTTTGAGTACATCCTTAATATGTGCGATCATGAAATCAGTGTTACCCTCTGCACACTTTGAAAAAAGGTTAAATGCCTTGCTATCAATCATTGTACCACTCAAGACTTCACTAATTCCAACCGAATCTCCAAGGTTAGCTTTAGCAAAATTAACACTTTCAAAACTTGCCACCAATGTCGTAAGTAACATCAACTGATTGCAAAGTTTGATGACTTGTCCATTACCAATTTTTTCCCCATATTTAATTTGTTTACTGTAACTAGCCAGCACACTGAGATAGGGGGTCAATACACTCTTGGTTGTTCCAGCAAAAACAACTAACTCCCCTTTCTTTGCCCCCGTCACTGAACCTGTTATCGGCGCATCAATATAAGTGACTTCTGAGTTTGCCAATTCTTTTTCAAAATCAATTGCATCAACAGGTGCGATGGTTGAATGGTCTATAAAAAATTTACCTGATAAATCTAAATTGTCAAAGTAGCCTAGATCGTTGAAAATAATTTCTCTCATTGCCTGTGCATCCGTAACACAAAAAACAATCAGCTCTGCTTCTGAAAAAACATCATACGGGTCATCATAAACTATACAATCAACTTCCTCTGAAAGTTGTTTTACTTTCTGCTGTGACCTATTCCACACATGCAGTTTTGTATCAGTTTTCTCTGCTATTAACTTTGCTATGGGGTACCCCATCAAGCCAAGTCCTATAAATCCAACATCAAGCATAACGATAAACCTAATTTTATTATATGAGCATCAACACAACTCACATTATATAATCATAATATATGAGCTCACTTCCAACACACACTTGCAGGCGCGTTGCTTCTAAGCTATAAGTTATATCGACTATCTTTCAGCATTCTGCGAGAGCACATCCACCCTTTTAACAAAGCTAGAGATACCTATATACATGATAACCTATAATGAATACTTAAAGATTAACCAGCTTTTAGATATACAACAACCACAATCGCAATTGATTAAGCAAGAATCACACGATGAGATGCTTTTTATCATTACACATCAAACTTATGAATTATGGTTTAAACAGATATTACACGAGCTGAAATTAGCACGCTCCATTCTATCAGCATCAGTTGTAGAAGCAAACAAACTGGCATTGATTATTTCTAGTCTAGATCGAGTAGAAAAAATACAGCACTTATTATTAGATCAACTTTCTATTTTAGAAACGATGACACCTATGGACTTCTTAGATTTCCGCAACTTATTAACTCCATCATCAGGAATTCAAAGTTCACAGTTCCGTCAAATTGAAGTTATATTAGGCTTAAAAATGAATCAACGCCCACATACTTCTTGTCAAGACTTAATGAGCAGATTAGATTTAAATGACCAAAAAACTATTGCTACTATGGAGAAAACTCCTTCTTTGTTTGAATTAATTGAGGTTTGGCTGGAACGCCTACCATTTACTAGCTTTAACAACTTCGACTTTTGGATAGAATATAAGAATGCCGTTCATACTACGCTAGATGAAGATGAGCAAATAATTTTAAGTAATGATTTAGCTTTATCACAACACCATCTTAATAAAAAATTAGAGCAACACCAGATAACAAAACAGAATTTTCACACTTTATTCGATCCTGGCGCATATAAAAAGCAACAAGATAAAAAAAATATTCGTCTTTCACAAACAGCCACGATGAATGCTTTATTTATTTTTATTTATTATCAAAACCCTATCATTAATTTACATTATAAGTTATTAAGCACTATTATTAACATTGATGGAAGTTTCGTTACATGGAGACAAAAGCATGCATCAATGGTTTACAAGATGCTTGGTAGAAAAATTGGATCTGGTGGAAGTTCAGGATATGACCATCTACAAAAATCTATAGAAAACAGCTCTATATATAAAGACCTTCTTAATTTAGCAACGTTTATTATTCCAAGGTCCAAAGTCCCTACATTACCAAATGATTTATTAAGCCATCTAGATTTTTACTCTACAGGGGTATAGAAACAAAATCATGTTTAACCAATATTATTCTCGTTTTATTAAAGCAACTGCTGGTAAACTATATTTAGCAGCACATAACCATCATTTTTGGCCAGATTGTACTAGAAAAGCCATGTTACAATATTGGGATGATGCTGCACAAATGGTTGACGCTAAGTGGGCTTATATTTTCTCTAATGTCGTACCAAAAGTACAGAAACTCATTGCAGAAATATTAAAAGTTAACTCGTATGCGCAAATATCATTTGCTTCAAACACCCATGAGTTGATTTTCCGCTTACTTAGCTCCCTCGATTTATCAAAACCACAAAGAATTTTAACTACTGATAGCGAATTTCACTCATTTAATCGACAGATTAATCGCTTACAGGAATGGTCTCATATTACAGTTGATAAAGTGCCAACTCACCCTTTAGAAACATTTGAGGAACGTTTTAAAATTCAAATAAGAAAAACCGACTATACTCTTATTTTATTTAGTCATGTATTTTTTAATTCAGGATACGTTGTACAAGATTTAGTAGACATCGTAAACACTATTCCTAACAATAAAACTATTGTGGCAATTGATGGGTATCATGCTTTTATGGCGTTAAGCATTGACCTATATAAGATACAAAATAAAATATTTTATGTGGCAGGCGGTTACAAATACGCACAAGCTGGTGAAGGATGTTGTTTTATGTATAGCCCTGAAAAAAATACTTTACGCCCCTTATATACAGGATGGTTAGCTGATTTTGATAACCTAGAGAAAAAAGGAAGAAATGAAGCTGTAACCTATAATGACAATGGCTATCGATTTGCGGGCTCTACTATGGATTTTTGCGCGCTATACCAGTTACTTTCTGTATTAGCTCTGCTTAAGGACGAAAATATAAGCATTGAAAACATCCATGATTTTTCAAAACAAATGCAGCATCGCTTTATTAGTAAACTTCCAAAAAATGGTCTTATCAGCAAGGATACATTACTATTGAATAATCTTGACAGCATAGGTAATTTTTTAACATTTAAAGTACCCACTCAACAAGAATGTTTAAATGTTTATCAACAACTATTAAATAAAAATATTTATTCTGACTTTAGAGGTAAATCTATACGCTTTGGTTTTGGCATGTATCTAGATCCTGATACTCCGTTTGATTTTCTGACAGCATTACAAAATTAAATCATTGCAACCTTGATGGAATCTCGTAAACTTTATCATTAGAAACATGAAACACATATTGGTACCATGACATAAATGAAGAAATTAACACAAATCTTACAAACACTACTCAACTCTTTTCGAAACAATAATCACTCACGCTATCGTGTCATTGAAATATTTCAAGATGAGCATGAAGATTACTTTGCAACAATCCAACTCACTGGAAAAAATCAAGTCATGCAAATGAAAACCGAAGATATCTTGAGCAATGACTCACTCACCGATTCATTTTCACCACGAGATATTAGAACACTGACTTATCTAGGTTACTTAAGCATCAACAGTCCTAAATACCGCATTTTGGCACAACGCTTATCAGAAAAAGATTCAAGGCTACTGTTTGCTGTACAAGAAAAAGGAAAATCAACGGTTACTATGAAAACAGCAGATGAAATCTCCAATGACAAAGAAGTCATCCATAACTTAGATCAAAAGGATGCTCACTTAGTTGGATTTGCTAAAGGCTCTGAGAATATCGTCAATGAGAAAAGGCAGTTAGAACAAGCCAGAAAATTAATTGACAAGAATGCATCAGAATCGTAACTAATATGAACTATCGCGCAAAAATAAGCTTTCTCTTGGAACTTGCCATTTTCATAATATTCTCACTAGCAATCAGGGGGAATGCTCACTACGAATCATCACTAGTTATAACGAGCATACTATTTTGTATAGTATGGATATATAGCTACCAGTCCACAAAATTAATGTTTCAATACTATATGCACTTAATCAAAATAGCGACTCTATACATTCTGTTCACCATCATCAGTGCCTTTGCACTAAAAAGCAGCTCCGTAGGTCTACACCACACAAGTATCATTGCCGCTTGGTTTGTTACTGTCGCCGCCCTACGCTTTCTCTTACTGCGCTATAACAAGAAACCTTATACAGCAGTAGCCGATCCGGACTTACAGAAAACGTTGAAACAAACTAAAAGCATTCAAGTTTACTTTACACCGCAACCAAGCATCCAATCTATTGACCATATAGACTTCATAATCATCAACGATAGCCTCAACACCTCTCATAAGTGGACAAAAATACTAACTTACGCGCAACAAAAAAACATTCCCATCATCACACAGCATCATTTCGAAGAAGTTGTCAACAATCGCTTATCGTTCGAACAGATACATGAAACATGGGGAAACAGGTATATCAACATTACCCTATATCAACAGTGGAGCAAACGTCTTGCTGACATACTACTTATTACACTATTTCTTCCACTATTGATGCTTATATCCTCAATCACATCTATTGTAATTTTACTCACAATGGGTCGCCCCATTCTCTATACTCAAAAACGAATTGGACAACATGGTGTTCCTTTTACAATATACAAATTTAGATCGATGAAAAACAACACATCTCATCAAGGGGAAACACAAAACAACGACAATAGAATAACAAAAATAGGTGCTATAATACGCAAATATCGTATTGACGAACTACCTCAAATTATCAATGTGATCAGAAGTGAAATGAGCATAATTGGACCTAGACCAGAGTGGACTGATACCGCAGAAAATTTCGAAAAGAAAATACCACTATATGATGCGCGACATGTCATAAAACCGGGCATCACTGGATGGGCTCAAGTACACCAAGGACATACAACTGGCCAAAAAGGAAATCAAGAAAAACTACAATACGACCTCTACTACATAAAACACCTGTCCTTGTTCCTAGACTTAGAAATCATATTAAGAACCATATACACTATTATCACTGGCTTTAAGGCAAGATAACCGTGAAAAAAACAACTACTCAAAAAACAACCTTAATCACTGGCGGAACGGGGTTTATTGGCTCACACACTAGCATCGCTATGATCAACGCTGGACACAAAATTGTCATTCTTGACAACTTAAGCAACAGCCAAGCGAATGTTATATCTCAAATCAGAGCTATCACGGGAGCAAACGAAGAACAACTAACTTTTATCGAGGGTGACTTACTAGATATACAGTTACTAGAAAACTTATTCTGTCAATTTCAAATTGACTTAGTCATCCACTTTGCCGCATTAAAAGCAGTGGGGGAGAGTGTTGAGCAACCTATCCGATACTACCAAAACAATGTCACTGGCACACTCAACTTGCTCAATGCAATGCAACATGCTCAAACAACCAAATTGGTATTCAGCTCATCTGCCACTGTATATGGTGACCCCATCACCACTCCTATCAATGAATCCCACCCTATTAGTAAAGCAACCAATGCTTATGGACAGTCTAAGATTATAATAGAACGCATACTGGAAGATCTTTGCAATGCAACTTCGCATTTTTCTGTTGCATGCTTGCGTTATTTCAATCCAGCAGGAGCACATGAAAGCGGGCTGATCGGCGAAAACCCTAATGGAACACCCAACAACTTGATGCCATATCTGAGCGATGTCGCTACAGGAAAATTACCACACTTGAATGTCTATGGTGACGATTATGCAACACCAGATGGCACGGGCGTTAGAGATTACATCCACGTTATGGATTTAGCAGAGGGACATCTTGCCGCCTGTGATTACTTGAATAAGCATGATTCCGGACTCTACACTTGGAACTTAGGTACTGGTCAGGGATATTCTGTATTAGAAATGATCAAGGCCTTTGAACAAGTATCCGATGTATCCATTCCTTATAAAATAACTGCTCGCCGTAGTGGCGATATTTCGCAATGCTTTGCCAACTGTGACAAAGCAAAAAAAGAATTAGGATGGTCTGCACAACGAAATTTAACTCAAATGATGACCGATACTTGGCGCTGGCTGAAGACTTCAAATATTAATTCATCATAGATGGTATGTTTCTAATCGCAGTCATTCTCACTTAATGCCCCTGAGTGCAGCTTCCGTACCCTAGGCAAAATATTTCACACAAAGTTATGCATCAAAATACAGAAATATCTCATACAGGGTAGGTGTCTAAAAAACGCCCCACTTCCATACAACTCTCTAAAGCCTTATTTTTATCTACAAAGCCCAGTAAACAACTGCCCAACAATCCGTCTATATTTCAATGTTAAGTATTCGACACAAATTTACGAGTTTACATACATACTTGATAACATTACCAACTCATTATCGTTGTACAAAAGTACGGCAACTTGATTTTCGCTCCCATTCTTAGTACAATCGTACCAGTTGTTGGATAACAGGATTTTTAAATGAAACTTGTAGCAGATACCTCCGTAATTATTTCGGTGATTATGGAAGAGAGCACAAAAAACAAATTAATACAGCACACAAAAGGTGCACAACTGTACGCTCCTTTTTCTTTGCAGTGGGAAATGGGCAACGCGCTCTCTGCGATGTTCAAAAGAAAGGCAATAAGCCATACAAGCGCACTACAAGTGCTAGATCTTTTCAATCAAATTGCTATCAGCCAAGTTGATATTAACCTGAAAAAAGCTGTTTCCCTCGCGCATAAGTATCAAATATATGCCTACGACGCTTATATTTTACAATGCGCCAAAGAGCAAAAAGCCGATTTTATCACTCTTGATAGACAACAACAAAATGTCGCCAAGGAAATAGGATTAAACATTATAGAGGTATCAGTATGAAAGCATATAAAGTATCACAATTCAGGTCTCACCTTGCAGAAGCACTAGCTACTGTCAAAAATGAAGGTATGATTACAGTTTACAATACCAAAGGAGATGAGTTCGTCATCACAAAGAAAAAGAAACAAGAATCTCCATTTGAAAAACTGCAAGGAATTAACCTAAACATTGGCAATGAGCAAATTGTTTCAGCCATTAGAGAATCACGAAAAAGGCATTAAAAGAATACAGAGCTCATCGCATCATAAATGAAAAAATAGCTTCAAAACCGCCATCTGACCTGAATTTAACATCTAACTCAAATTGAAAGTGTCTTCGGTAATGCGCAATCAATAAAGCGAAAAAAATAACTAGTATGCTGGATTACGTTGTTGGGTTAATAATTTTTCCGCATCATTTAAATTGTACATGTTTATCCTTATCGTTTAAAAGTTCCTAGAATGGCCTGTGTCGGTACTTTCACAAACACAAACCTCTATTATTATTGATGAACTGCTAAGAGCAATGAGAGCTTATCCTCTTACGACCTTAAGTATTGCTGACAGATTACTAATGCATTTCACTTATTTTACTGATAGCAATCCAAAAGAAAATTTATTGTATCCACCAAGGGGATACGAGTCGTGTACAGCATATATAAGAGAATCTATTATCTCTGAATGCCTGCGTGAGCTTTTTAATATGAATGGTGTTGGATTAAGCAAGTATTGCTTAGCATTTTGCAATGCATGAAGTTGCATTGTTTCGTTATTTATTGCATAAAAAGTATGTGGGCTGTCGAGCTTTTCTAGCATTAGCCACTATTAAAGGCAATCAGCTCCATGAGATCTGGAGCCATGGGCATGGCAGATTTTTTTATTCTCAAGCAGATCGAGATGACGTAAGAGTCTTAAAGCATGCAATAGATTCCTATGACAAGAAAATAGAGCCTCAATGCATTGAAATGAATGAATATTTCAAAACAAATTATTTTTCTAAAGATATACAAAAATATTAACTCTATTGCATTTAGTCATCATTATTTTTAGTTATTATGCTGATTCTGCTCCCTGTTGAATGTAGAACTAGAATGGACGTGGCCCCTCACCTGAGCTTCTGGAAGTTTAGGCCTTAATATCTCATTCAGCAATCACCCAAAATATTGCTCATAATTGATAATATTAACATGCTTCCCGTAAGCAAATTCATCACCTCGATATAATAAATAAAGCTGATCGTCTTTGACTTGTATACTTTTCATGTGCTTCAACATCTGAGGTCTAAAAGTGGAAGAAGCTTTAACTTCTATGAGTTCTCGCTGATTTTTGCGCTCTATGATCACATCAATTTCAACACCGCCACTGGTTCGCATATAATACAGTTGCGCTCCAGTAGCTTGATGCTGTTCTTTTTTCATGATTTCAGCCACGATATAATTCTCAAAAATCGCACCCAACATAGGTCCTTTTTCAAACTGCACTGCACTTTCAATGGCGGTTAAATGGGAGACCATCCCTGTATCATAAAAATAAACCTTAGGTGCTTTTACAATCCGTTTCCCATAGTTATTGTGATAAGGAGGTAACAGAAAAATAATGTAAGAAGCCTCCAAAACAGACACCCAGCTTTTGATGGTTGGCACTGATACACCCAAATCATTAGCGTAGCTTGACATGTTCAACTGCGACGCAGTATTGGCTGCTAATAACATAATAAAACGACGAAAATCCCTCAGGTTACCAATGTCTTTAATCTGCCTGACATCTTTATTTAAATAGGTATCCATATAAGCAGAGTACCATTGATCATCATAATGATAGTCACGCAACACTAACTCTGGATAACTCCCTTTATACACTGATTGTTTATGCTGATCTTGCGGCACTTCTCTGTATTGAAATGGCAATAAAGTTAATAATCCAATACGACCTGCCAGCGATTCGGTCACATGCTTTAAAAATAAAAATTGACTGGAGCTGGTCAACACAAATTTTCCGTAGACTGAACGCTCTTCATCCACGATCACTTTGATCAAATCAAAAATCTCTGGTGCTTTTTGCACTTCATCAAAAATGACTTTATCGTGATACTGTTTGATGAATCCATCTGGGTCTTGTTCAATAAAATCACGCATTTTATGATCATCAAAAGTCACATAACGATAATCTTTTAACTGATGCTTAATCAATGTGGATTTCCCAGACTGCCGAGGTCCGGTGACCCCAACAACAGGAAATGCTTTAAGATGATTTACTAACGTAGGCTCAACGATTCTTTGAATATATTGCATAAAATCACCGTCACTATTCACATCTGTATCATCCTGCGATCATGCACAGAATGACAATCAAATAGCTGACAAATTTAAACTATGAGTTTAATTCTGCATGAAACACCACCCCAATGTCAAGCAAATTTAAAGTTATAGTTTAAATTTGCTTAGAAATATATACTTCGATACATTAGGAAGCATCAAAAATCTACAGGAGATCCCCCTCAAGCGGACGAACGGTTAAATCAAACTGCCGGAATTCTTTAAATAATACGGGATCCTCAGGAACAGGCAGCGGTGATGCTTTCATGACCGCAGTTTGCGCTGAGCGATCTAATACCATATTACCACTAGATTTTAGCAACCTCACACTTAACACCTGACCATTTGGCGTCACCGCAATACGAAAACGACATGATAGATTATGATCCACCCCCTTAGGCACCAACCAATTTTGTGATATCGTTTGAATAATCATCGCACGATAACGCTGCACTGCTTTCATCAGCTTTTGCTGATTAGCGCGTTTAACACTGTGCTGTCGCTCTTGATGCAACTGCCGCTCAACAGATTGTTGTAGTAAATCCTGCCGTGATTTTTCTGCAAGTAATGCCTGTTCTGCAAGTTTTTTCTTTTTTTGCGCTGCTTTTTTATACGCTAATGCTTGCTCAATTTTCTTCTGTTTTTGTTTAGCAACCCACCGTGCCCGACGCTTTGCCATCAATCGCTGTCTTTTTTTCTCAGCAATCTTCTTCGCCATCATATTTTGCCTCACACGCTGCAAAGCTTGTTTCTTTTCCGCTATTTTTTGCGCCATCATTTGTAATTTCTTTTTAGCTTGCTGCTGTGCAACCAATGCGGCATGACGCTGCTGTTTTACAGCCTCTTTTCTTGTTTCAATGGTCTTAATGACTTGATCTATTTTAGCTTGACTCACCACTGTTGCTTGAACCAACTTAACTGACCTCGCCGATTTATTCTCAACTATGCTCTGCGGGATTTGACTATCACTGGTTACTTGATTCAGGTGCTTGTGAGAGAAATTAACACCCACCAACAAAAGCAACAAAACAAGATGCAACCCCAGTGACGACAACGCCCCAATCCAATAATACTGATTTTTTAAAGATATCTTCAACGGCAGATTAACCATGTGGCTTTGCCAATAAACCAATAGATTGACTACCTGCTCGTTGTAACAACGCCATTACTGTCATCACCTTTCCATAATCAACTGACTTATCCGCCTTAACATAGACAGTTTGCGACTGGTGCTGCCGTTTCGCTACCTGTAAGTGTGCCGCAACTTGCACAAATAATTGATTAGCATCCAGTGGGCGTGCTGAATTTGGTGCCACATTCAAATAATACAGCCCGTGACTATCGATAGATACAACCAGTGGGAGTTCAGCCGTTTTGCTGATTGCCTTGGCGTGTGCTTGTGGCAAATTCACTTTCACCCCTTGTGATAACAACGGTGTTGTCACCATAAAAATAACCAATAACACCAGCATAACGTCGATATAAGGCACCACATTAATTTCAGCTATTGGCTTGCGTCGCTGTACACGTCTCATGCAGTTTGCTCATTCGGAGCAGAGAGATCTCGGTGTAATATATGAATAAACTCCTCCTGAAAGAGCTCCAGTTGTGCAATGCGCTTTTCTACTAAACTGCTATAACGATTATAAGCAATTACAGCTGGAATGGCCGCAAACAAACCAATAGCGGTCGCAATCAGCGCCTCTGAAATACCAGGAGCAACCATTGCAATCGTTGCTTGCTGCACACTACCCAAAGCACGAAAGGAAGTCATAATCCCCCAAACAGTACCAAATAAACCAATATAAGGTGCTGTTGATCCAACCGTCGCCAAAAAAGGCAAGTGCTGTTCAAGCCGCTCCGTTTCTTTCGCACAACTAATTCTCATCGCCCGCACAACACCCTCTCGTAGTGCATCCGTCTCAACTCTTTTATCTCTTAAGCGCTGCAACTCATCCATACCTGCTTGAAAAATCAGCGCAGATCCAAGCAAATCTTGCTGATTAGCCTGTTGTTTATATAGGACTGATAAAGAATCTCCTGACCAAAACTTATCCTCAAACTGCCTCATCATCTGCTCAACTTTTTTTAAGACTAACGATCTTTGCACAATAATCATCCAAGAAATAACCGAAGCGAAAAATAGAATCAGCATCACACACTTCACCACCCCTCCTGCGTTCACAATAAAGCTCCAAATACTCATAATTTCAACTCCATCTGTGGTTGATTTTCAGGCTGCTGCAAACCAAAATGCTGATAAGTTAATGGTGTTGCGATTCTTCCTCGCGGCGTACGCATTAAAAATCCTTCTTGCAATAAATAGGGCTCAATGACTTCTTCGATGGTACCACGAGACTCTCCGATACTAGCGGCAACACTATCTAAACCAACAGGCCCACCAGAGAATTTCTCCACAATCGCTAGTAATATCTTGCGATCCATCATATCCAAACCATGTTGATCCACATCTAATAAATTCAAGGCCAAATTGGCAACAGATTGCGTAATCTGTCCAGACTCTTTAACTTGCGCATAATCACGTACACGGCGTAATAAACGATTAGCGATCCTAGGTGTGCCACGCGAACGCAAAGCAATTTGCTGTGACCCTTCTTGAGAAATCTCGACATTAAGCAATGCTGCTGAACGCAAAATAATCTGAGTCAAATCAGCTGTATTATAAAACTCCAAACGCTGTACAATCCCAAAGCGATCCCTTAATGGTGAGGTCAATAATCCAGCTCGAGTTGTCGCTCCAATTAGAGTAAAAGAAGGCAAATCAAGTTTTATTGAACGCGCCGCTGGACCTTCTCCAATGAGAATATCCAATTGGTAATCTTCCATAGCTGGATAGAGAATTTCCTCAATAGCAGGAGACAAACGATGAATCTCATCAATAAATAAAATATCATTTTCTTCCAAGTTAGTCAGCATCGCTGCAAGATCACCTGCTTTCTCTAACACAGGACCAGAAGTTTGCTTAATACTCACACCCATCTCATTGGCAATAATATTCGCCAGCGTCGTTTTTCCCAACCCTGGAGGACCAAACACTAAGACATGATCAAGTGCTTCTTGTCGCTTCCTAGCAGCAGCAATAAATATTTCTAACTGCTCTCTTACTTTTTTCTGCCCAGTGTACTGCGCTAACATTTTTGGGCGAATGGCACGATCCAGTTGTATTTCTTGCGCTTGATGCTCGGGTGAAATCATTCGAGGGTTTTCTGTCATACTCAATACTTAGGAACTGTTATTACTGGCATTGCTGGCATTATAGCAAAAACCGCGTAATATATGCGATGAATAAAACGATGACATTGGAACAAGCATGACCCGTATCATAAGTGCACTGAAAAATTACTTAATCCCACAAGACGGAAAAATACATACTGATTGCCTCTCAGGTATTACCGTCGCTTTAGCCCTCATCCCAGAGGCAATTGCGTTTGCACTGGTCGCACACGTCAACCCATTAGTAGGATTATACGCTGCGTTTTTTATGTGTTTGATTACCGCAGTCATTGGTGGCAGACCTGGAATGATCTCTGGCGCAACAGGATCAATGGCTGTTGTTATGGTTGCAATCGTCAGCCAATATGGCATCAACATACTTTTTGCAACCGTCGTGCTCACAGGAATTTTGCAAATTATCATTGGAACGCTGCGACTGGGGAAATTCATCCGCATGATGCCAAAATCTGTCATGGTGGGCTTTGTCAATGGACTGGCTATTGTGATCTTCATGGCACAGCTTCACCAACTACAGTGGACAGATTCACACGGCATCAGTCACTGGTTACAAAACAATGCATTGTTTACCATGATCGGCTTAATTTTAGTCGCCATGGCGATCACGCACTACCTGCCAAAATTAACTAAAGCAATCCCTGCTGCCCTCACTGGCATTATTGTCGTTTCACTCATTGTTCTCGTGGGTGGAGTGCATACCCGTGTTGTCGGCGACATGATGGGTGGCACACATATCTCGGCACACTTTCCTGATTTCTCAATTCCACACATCTCATGGACAATACACACCCTGCTCATTGTTGCACCTTATGCAGTTATCTTAGCCATTATTGGACTATCTGAATCATTAATGACGCTCTCTTTAATAGATGAAAAAACACAAACACATGGTCGTAGTAATCGAGAATGTGTTGCTCAAGGGATTGCTAATATTGTCTCTGGCTGCTTCAAGAGCATGGGTGGGTGTGCAATGATTGGTCAAAGCATGATCAACATTTCATCAGGTGGTCGTGGTCGTCTTTCAGGGATAGTCGCTGGCACCTTCTTATTGCTATTTATCTTATTGTTGTGGCCACTGATTCGACTAATCCCCTTGGCAGCACTCGTGGGTGTCATGTTTATGGTCGTGATTGAAACATTCGAATGGGCAACTTTTCAGTTTATTCGTAAAATCCCACTTCATGATGCTCTGATTATTATCGTTGTGACCGCTGTCACAGTTGCAACCAACCTAGCAACAGCCGTAGTCATCGGCATTATTATGGCATCACTAACTTTTGCTTGGGAGACTGCAAAAAATATCTATAGTGAAGAAAAAAATAATACAGATAGCGAAAAAGAATATCACATTCATGGACCACTATTTTTTGGTTCCAGCACGGCGTTTAAAGCACTATTTAATCCTATAGCAGACCCAACATCAATCATTATCGATTTTAAATATTCACGCGTTGCAGATCACTCCGCAATCGATGCCATTCAACATGTCATCACCCAATATACCGAACAAAATAAGACTGTACACTTACATCACTTAAGTCCAGAGTGCCAATTACTACTTGGCAAAGCAGGCAACATGGTTGAAATCAACATGAAAGAAGATCCACAGTATCATGTTGCCAGTGATCGCTTGGATTAAAAGCACCCATGTTTATAGCCACCACCTTGCAAGATGCCGAAGCTTTAACAAAATGAATTTTAGTAAAATCAGATTTAAAAAATTGAGTAATAGCGAGCTATTGCGAAAGTTTTTAAACCTCAATTTTGCAAAATTCATGAAGTTAAAATTCAGTTTCTTGCAAGGTGATGGGTATAGACGTGAGCTCGTCCTTTCTTTCAAAATCGCATGGCCTCTAGTCATTTCCATGCTTGCACAAATAGGAATCAGCGTCATTGATAATATGATGCTGGGTGTTATCAGCCCGCAAGCACTGGCAGCAGGTGCATTAGCCCTAAGCGCCTATGTACTACTATTAGTTTTCTCTCTTGGATTAACCAGTGCCGTCGGAGTGTGTATTGCACACGCAAAAGGCAAAAACAACACTCAAGAAATCACTCATTATTTACACCAAGGGTTCTACTTTGTTGCCATCATTAGCATTCCGATGATGCTACTTATTTGGAAAATGCCTGCTGTATTGTTAGCACTCGATCAAAAACCAGTACTGGTCACATTTGCATCACGTTTACTGCACGGACTAGTTTGGGGATACCCAGCCTTACTCGGCTTCATATTATTACGTGAATTTTTAAGCAACTTTTATAAATCATTAATAATCGCCCTCATCTCTCTATGTGCACTACCACTCAATGCAATGATTGACTACCTCATTGTTTCAACAAACTATTTCTCTCACCTATCAGTCGTAAATCAAATCAGCGGTATTGCTTTATCAACCAGCTTAATTGAGTGGTTTAAATTAGCTATATTACTTCTCTATCTTCTGTTTCATCCGCAGTTTAAATCCTACTTAAGAACAAGTTATGCAAGGATTAATTGGTCAGCCCTCAAACAATTTTGTCACCTAGGCATACCAACCGCTTTTGTTTTCCTCTTTGAAGCTGGTTTATTTTCAATTGCTACTATTATGGTTGGCTGGATTGATACAACAACACTTGCAGCCTACCAAATTGTCATGCAATGTGTTGATATTGCATTTATGTTCTTTTTAGGCATAGCGCAAGCAACCTCCTTACGTGTTGCACAACACAGCGGTGCCAATAAATCACAGCTAATCCCAATTACAGCATACGCTAACCTATTACTGGGTTTATTGACCGCCATCATCATCGCCTTGTTGATTCATTTCAGTCACCTATCTATCACCCACTTATTCACTCGCTCTGATCACTCACAAAATACCCAAATAATCACTTTAACGACTCAATTCTTTACCATAGCGATGCCTTTTTTATTTTTTGATGTGATCCAAGTCATTTGCAACAACGCGTTACGAGGGATGAAAGACACCATTATCCCAATGTGGTTAGGGTTAGGCTCTTATTGGGTTGTCGGCATGGGTTGTGCTTATACCTTCGCATTTATGCTCCCAATCTCAAAGCAAGATCCAGGACAAGGATTATGGTGGGGACTAACCGTAGGCGTCATGACCTCAGCTATTATCTTATTTTCACGGTTACAAATCGTGATGCGACGTCAAACAGTTGACATTAAATGACATCATGATACCATTTATCTAATAAAAATAACTTTTAAAGCTATTATGATATCACTTAAATCACCAGCAGAGGCTATTAAATTATTCTCCCAGCAATTCAAAATTGCTCGCCTCACTCAGAACATGACACAAGCTGTACTCACACAAAAATCAGGCGTTAGTTTAGCAAGTGTGAGGAAATTTGAACGCACTGGAGAAATATCACTCACATCCTTAATGAAACTCGCCTTGCCACTTAATCTAATGGATCAACTGATAGATGCCATTAGTCAAACAACACAAGAACCCCAAACCATGAAAGAGCTACTTGCAAATCAACAAAAACCAAAGCGTCAAAGAGCACGACATCGTGGCTAAGTCAAACCTTGTCCGCGAACTAAATGTTTCCCTACAATGGTGTGAACAAAAACCAGCGATACCCGTGGGACATTTAGCTTATCAAGATAAAACGATTTATTTTGAATACGAAACCACTTGGCTTGAACAAGCCATTGAACTCTCACCATTCGCTTTACCACCCATAGCGAGATTACAAAAAGGTGACCAGCAATTATTTCAAGGCTTACCCGGTGTCTTTGAAGACAGCTTACCCGATGGCTGGGGGCGATTATTAATTGATCGCCACTTACGACAAATGGGTGTTAATGTACACCAGCTCTCTCCTTTAGATCGCCTTGCGTACGTCGGTCAACATGCAATGGGCGCGCTCATTTATCAGCCCACCAACACTTTAACATCAAACCTCGACACGCCGTTAAACTTAGATACACTCTATCAAGACAGTCAGCATATTTTAAACGGTGACAGTCATATCATCATTGATGAACTGTTAACACTCAATGGTGCTTCTGCGGGCGCACGACCAAAAGCACTCATTGGGTTCAATCAAGATAAATCAGAAATATTGAGTGGCATCAGTCAGTTACCGCAAACACACGACTACTGGATCGTCAAATTCTCCAATCAACAAGATGACCACAACGCAGGTGCCATCGAATATGCTTACAGCAATATGGCACGGGCAGCTGGTATCGAGATCACAGAAACTCACTTATTCCCTGCCAAAGATCACGCAGGCTACTTTGCCACTAAACGTTTTGATCGTGAACAGAAAAATGAGCAAACTCACCGCTATCACATTCATACCGCATGTGGATTATTACATGCCGATTTTCGCGTTCCATCCTTAGATTATAGTGACTTATTGACACTTTGCTGGCGACTTACAAAAGATACTACAGAAGTATTAAAACTCTATCGCCTAGCAGTCTTCAACGTCTTCACACACAATCGAGATGACCACGGCAAAAATTTCAGTTTTTTAATGACAAATACAGGACAATGGAGATTTGCACCTGCTTATGATTTAACCTTTTCTTCAGGCCCTCATGGTGAACACAGCACGATGGTGATGAATGAAGGAAAATCACCGACGATTGAACATTTGAAAGCCCTTGCTCAATCTGTCCTCATTGATGCCAAACAAGCTAACATGGTGATTGAACAAGTGCTCGATGCGGTTAATCAATGGACTAGATTTGCTTGTGATGCTGGATTGGATCATCGTTATGATTCATTGTTACCCTTGAAACACTACAAGGCATACTGATGAAAAGCTTTTTCATCCACTTCACACCATCAAAAAAATAACGTAGAATTGTGAAAATGAATCACTCTATATTGTTAGTTGAAGATGTTCTGATTGCTAGAAAGGTGACTAAAGAGCTCTTATCTGGAAAAGGAATTACTATTGATACTGCCAAGGATGGCAAGCAAGCGTTGCATCTATTTAAGACCAATACTTATCAGATGGTTTTAATGGACATTGGGCTCTCAAAAGACTTGGATGGATTTCAAACCGCACAAGCTATGCGTTTATACGAACGTGAAAAAAATCTAAAAAAAACACATATCATTGCCATTACAGCACACATTATGATAAAACATGACCCTTTCTTTTATCTTCAACATGGACTCGACGACCTAATAGAAAAACCTCTCACGCCAGAAAAAATTGCAAGATTAAGAGAAATGATTAAGCAACTATAATCTTTATTGCGTCCGATTAAGTGCTTGTGCAAGATTTTTTATGTCCTGCTCATCGTGATCTGCAGACAAGGCAACCCTTAACATGCTCTCACCTTGACAGACCGTAGGATACATTGCAACCGTCACAGCAAAACCACTTTTCCTCAATTCTTTAGCTTGACCTATCGCCTTCAGCTCATCCCCAACAACAACCCCTCTCACAGCAGATCGCTTAAATTGATTCACAATACCACCTGCTTTAACATGCCGATCAAAAACCTCTGTACTGTGCCACAGCTTTTCTTGTAAAGCTTCTAACTTCGGAGTCAAATGTATCTTTGCTGATGCAATTGCTGCATCAATGCTTGATAAAGGAGGCGGCCCACTAAAAATATACGTAGGAGAGAATTTTTTCATCATTTCCATATCATCTTTCGCAGGTAACACCGCAACCCCTCCCACAGAACCAAAAGCTTTTGACAGTGATGCTAATAAAATCAAGTTATCAGGAAATTCACCTTTTAACGTATTCAATACGAACCCTTCTCCACGAACACCGTGTACAGATGTCGCATGCGCGTCATCTAAATAAGCATATCCATCATATTTTCTCAGTATCTCAACAACTTTTGGAGCATCAATTCCACCACCCATTGAACCCAAACTATCTGCAAGAAAAATTGCTGTCTTATTCTCAGCATAGGATTTTTTGCAAGAATGCTCTAACAACCCTAAGTCTGAGAAACTGTCAACTTCAACTTTACCAAATTGCTCCATCAAACCACGCAACAATTGCATAGAAGAATGTGCAGTTTTATCCAACAAAAAAACCACACCTTCTTTTTTTATCGGAAAACTCGGCATTTCACCCGATGCAAGCAATGGAATACATCCTAAATGCCCAAGATGAACTGAAGAAAATACTGTCGAATATCCAGGAGAAAAAATTCGATTTAATAATTCTTCTAAAATATCAAACCTATCGACTTTAATCCTAGTTCTTGCTGCCGGAAATGTAACCCCAAAATTATCCACTGTGCTAGATGAAGCACGAATAATATCAGGATGATAGTCAAGCCCAAGATATGAACAAGATACAAACTCAACCAGTTGCTCTCCTGATGTCAATGTAATATGACGGCCACAGCGTTTAACAATTACCAACTCATTAACATCGAGAAATGCTTTTTCTTGATACAACCTAGACTGCTGTATCTTTGTAGCTTGCCAATTATTTTGACGCCATGCTTTAGCCATTTAGCACCTCTATATTCTTAGACCAATTTTCAACATATTCCATCAATTTATTGTTTAGCTCGGTAGAAGAAAAAGGTTTCAATATACAACCAAAAAAACCCAAATCATTTAATTTTGCCCGAGAGTATTTCGAATTATAACCAGAAATCAACACTAACATACATTGTTCAGTCATTTTATTTGCTTTTAGCTTGCCTAATACTTCTAAATAGTCAACCTCAATCAACAAATCATCCATTAATATAATGTGTATTACATTAGTATCTATATTAGTATGCACCAAACTAATCATTGCCTCATAGCTTGAAACACAATTTACATCATCAGCTAGCAAATGAGTCGCAATATTATTAGCACTTACCTCGTAATCGTCAATAATAGTTACTTTTACATTAGCAAATACGCTCGTATGTTTTTGTAACCAATTTTCTGAGGAATTAGCTGGCAACTCCAACGGCATGCATAAAGTGAAGGAACTACCTACCCCAACAGCACTCTCTACAGAAATATCCCCATCTAAATATTCAACTAAATCTTGAACAATCGTCAACCCAAGACCATAACCTGATATTTCGCTACTATATGAAGCATCTAATCGATTAAATTTTTGAAAAATAAACTCTAGCTTATCACTAGGAATACCACAACCAGTATCAGTAACCACTATCATTAGCTTCACTGTGTCATCATCTTTAGAAATCATGCTCATTGAAACCAGCACGTGCCCAAGCCTAGTAAAATTAATCGCATTGGTGAGCAGATTTAATAATATTCTAACTAGACACTGCCGATCACTAACAATCATCCTAGGAATATTACGAGAATAATCCAATAACAAACGTACCTTTGTATTACCAGCCATTTTCTGAGACAGCTCATAAAATATCTGCTGTATAATTGTCTCTAAATTTAATGTTTCAAATTTTAAAACAATTTTCCCTGCCTCTAATTTCGAGAAATCTAAAATACTGGCAATCATATCATTCAATGTATTCACTGATTGAGACAGATAACTTGTAAATTCAGCTAATTCATTTGCCTCATAATTTCTTTCGGTCAATAACTGGGATATCCCCATAATACCACCTAATGGTGTGCGTAAATCGTGACTAATATTGGCTATAAATTCCGATTTCGACCTATCAGCTAGTTCTGCTTTATATTTTTCTTTAACTAAATTTTTTTCCGCTACCTTTTGCTCAGTAATATCAACTGCAATGCCCATAACTCCAATAGCAAAACCATCCTCATAAAGTGGTATTTTTTCCGTTCGGACCCACATTTTCTCACCACAAGAAGAATCAATTGGCAGTTGGTGAATCGTAGCTTTCATCTTGCCACTACGCATAATCTCTTGATCATCTTCGATAAAAGAAGACGCATCTTCCTGACCCCAAGTGAAATCTCCATCCATCATCCCAACAATATCTTGCGTATTGCTCAGCTTAGACAGCTTTGCTAGATTTTGGTTACACCCCATATATTCGGAGTTAACATTTTTCCAATAAATAAACCCTGGCATTTGCTTTATCAAACCACTTAAGGCAAAATCACACGCTCTCTTGAGAATTTTCTCGCGATATGGGGGGCTTTGTTGACTAAACATGTCACTCAAAGTTATTAACTCAACTTTCAATATAAATAATACTCGTGATTGTACATAACAATTTTAACAAAAAACAGAAGATTAAATGTTAGCCTTACAAAACAAAAATGCTATTGTTACAGGCGCAAGCTCTGGCATTGGCAAAGCAATTGCCTTAGCCTTTGCCGACGCAGGCGCAAATGTCATCATAACTTATGCTCACAACCATGCGGAAGCAAAGAAAGTTGTTGAGGCTATTCAAGCAAAAGGAAGAATATCACGCGCACTACGCATGGAGCTACAGAATAGTTACATTTTCCCAACTATCATTGATGCGGCATCTCACTATCTAAGTGATAGAATAGATATCCTTGTTAATAACGCAGGAATATTAGAGAAAGATCCGTTTACTCAAATGACAGAAGAGAGTTATGATAACGTACAGCATAACATTCGTGGCACTTATTTCTTCACTCAAAGAGTAGTGAGCAAAATGATCAAACACGGAACTCACGGGCATATTATCAACATCTCATCTATTAGCGATACACTCATCTGCCCAACACTATCAGCCTATCAAATCTCAAAAGCAAGTATCAGCATGTTAACCAAATCACTAGCTATAGAATTAGCACCCTATAATATCAAAGCAAATACAATTTCACCTGGTCTGATCAAAACTCAAATGAATAAATACCTATGGGAAAACAGACCTCAGTTATGGGCTAAAAGAGAATCAACTATTCCATTACAAACAGCTGGAAAACCTGAACAGGTGGCACATATGGCAGTATTTTTAGCATCCAAATCAAGCTGGATTACTGGAGCAAGGTTTGTCGTCGATGGCGGTCATCAACATGCTTTCAACGGTTAAAAATATTCAGTTCTGTCAATCACAGCTGAACCTTGTGAAACTAACCCATAATTCTGCCGAGAATGATAACAATCAATCTACATGATCTGTTGACGATTCTCTACCATAATTTCAAAACCCATCAATTTTCTCACGACAAATCTCATCAGTCAGCTCAAACAAATGATCAACGCGCTCACGCAAAACCACCAACTCTTCATGAGTAATTCGATACGCACGATTATATCTTGCACTAACATACGCCTTTCTGAGCAACTTAAATAATCTAATATTGTCTACTGTATCTAGTGGAAACACCTTCACCAAGCGATTATCTTGTGCATTAGATAACTGCCTTAATAATTGCAAGTCGTGTGAGTTTGGCTTGTAGTTTGTATACACTAGTAAAATCGCTGTATACAGTCGTTCTGTCGTCTGATGTAATAAGAATGCTGCTTCGTTCAAACCACCTTCTCTGATCGCGAAATCACATAGTTTCTTAAAATTATTGGATGTGGTGATGTAGTATTCGAAAAAATCTTGCGCACACGATCGTCGCTCTTCAACAACTAGCTCTTTTGCCTGAGCAAGTTCGCATTCACCAGAATCATATAAGCAAATACCTTCTTTTTTTATATCTGAGAAAAAGTATTGTGCTTTACGTAATCGACGATTAATAAATTTAACATCGTGGACTATCACGCTCACAGGTGTTTTAATGCGCTCATCTTTAGCAATGCCTTTTTCAATGGCAACTTCCAAGCCGTCTTGTTTAGGCATACTGAGGGTATTCACTAACACTAAAATATCAAAGTCACTTTGATACTTAAAACGTCCCTGATCATCAAGCTCCTCTACCCAATCATTGCGTGCATAACTACCAAACAGAATTACCATCTCGACTTGATCATGAGCTTGGGTAATTTCTGCTATACAGGATATTTCTTGTTGTTTCGCTTCAGGTAAATAACTGTAACCTGTTTTCATTCCATTGCTATTCATCGTGTTCGACTCTTGATGACAGTTTTAGCTCCTGAGAAATTAATAAATACATCGTCGGCACAACAAACAAGGTGAAGCATGTCCCTATCAACATACCTGCAGCAATCACCAGTCCTATATCAAAACGACTTTTCGCTCCAGCTCCTGTTGCAATCAATAGTGGAACCACCCCTAAAACCATCGCTGCAGTGGTCATCAAAATCGGTCTCAATCGTGTGCTGGCTGCTTCGATAATCGCTGTTAACTTATCTTTGCCTGCATGTTTCAATTGATTCGCAAACTCCACCATCAAAATACCGTGCTTTGAGATCAATCCAATCAATGTAATCAATCCAATTTGGGTATAAATATTAATCGTTGCCAGCCCTAAATTCAGTGGAATTAACGCCCCACAAATCGACATCGGAACAGCAATGAGGATAATGCATGGGTCACGAAAGCTTTCAAACTGCGCACTCAGCACTAGGAATATAACGATTAACGAGAAAAAGAAAGTCGCTACCAAAGCATCCCCTTCTGTCATAAACTGTCTCGACTGTCCTGAGTAGTCAAAAGAAATGGTTCTAGGCAGTGTTTTTTCTGCTGTTGTACGTAAAAAATCAAGCCCTTGCCCCATCGTCACACCTGGCGATAAAATGCCTTTTAATGTCGCTGAGTTTAATTGCTGAAACTGTGTGAGCTCATTAGGTGTAATGTGATAGCTCAGTGAAACAATCGTTGATAAAGGAATCAACTGGTCACTTTTGGTACGCACATAAGTTTGATTAATCTGTTCAGGCAACCAACGGAATGCTCGTCCTAATTGTGGAATCACTTCGTAACTCTGACCACTTAAACTGAAACGATTACTAAACCCACCACCATAGCTACTGCTAATCGCTTGGTTGATTTGCGTCATGTTAATGCCAAGACTCGCCGCTTTTTCACGATCAATATTGATATCAACTTGTGGATTATTGAATTTCAAAGAGCTAGTAAGATAAAAAAATAACCCAGACTTTCTCGCTTTTTTCTCCAGCTTTTCCATACTGTGGTATAGCGTTTGGTAACTGGCTGTACTCGTTAAAATAAACTGGATAGGCAAACCACCGCCTGTACCGGGTAAAGGAGGAATTGCAAACACAACCACATTAGTCCCCGCAACATTTCGTAGTTGCTTCTGCAGCTGAACTTTAATCGCTTCTTGCCCTCGACTGCGCTCCTGCCATGGTTTTAACATAATCCCTGAAATACCTGTATTCATGCCTCCAAAACCAGTCACGGTAAAATAGTCACTGACTTCTGGTATTTTGGCAAAAATATTGTTCATTTGTTTGGCATACAAGTTCATATAATTTAAATTCGCCGACTGTGGCCCAGAAGCAAAAGAGAATAATGCACTTTCATCTTCTTGTGGTGCAAGCTCAGCCTTAGTATGTGTATACAGATACCCACAGCTACACAGAATCACAATTGCAGACAACACCACTGCTGATTTGTTCTCAAGCACAACCGTCAACCAACGTTGATACACTGCCTTAAAACGATTAAATTGCGCATCAATTTTCTGGCACAATGGCGTTGATAACGTATGATGATTAATCAACTTTGAACACATCATCGGTGACAGCGTCAACGCAATGATACCTGAAATGATCACACTACACGCCAAAGTAAAAGCAAACTCTTTAAATAGCGCACCGGTAATGCCACCCATGAAACCAATGGGTGCGTACACTGCTGCTAATGTCAACGTCATGGTGATAATCGGTACAGCAATCTCACGGGCACCTTTTAATGCCGCATCTACGGGTGATAAGCCTTCTTCTAAATGACGATGAATATTTTCAACCACCACAATGGCATCATCAACCACCAACCCAATCGCCAGCACCATCGCCAATAGTGTCAATAAGTTAAGGGAATAGCCCAATGCCAACATCAATGTTGCAACACCTACCAAGGATAATGGAATGGTCACAATCGGAATAATCACCGCACGTGGAGCCCCTAAGAATAAGAAAATCACTAGGATGACAATCATCGTTGCTTCGAAAATTGTTTTGATCACTTCGTGAATCGACGCACTAATATATTCGGTTGCATCGTACACGACTTTCGTTTTGAGTGAAGATGGGAAGGCTGCTTCAATCGCAGGCAAATGATTGCGCACAGCTTCAATCGTGGTGAGTGGATTGGCAGTTGGTGTCGCCTGTATACCGACAAAAATTGCCGATTTTCCATTAAAAGTGACATCAGAGTTATAGTTGGCTGAGCCAAGCTCTACTTTCGCAACATCTTTGAGCCTCACCAGTGTGTGCCCTTTAGAACGCACCACTAAGTTTTTAAAATCATCTGCATTATGTAAATCGGTATGTGCGGTAATATTCAACAGCACATAGCCGCCTCTTATTTGCCCTGCCGAAGTTTGTACACTATTTTGTGATAGTGCCTGCTTAACATCCGCTGGTGTCACACCAAATTGAGTCATTTTTGCTGGATTCAACCAAATTCGCATCGCAAAGTTTTTTGCCCCTAAAATATCAGCGCTAGCCACCCCAGCAATCGTTTCAATTTTTGGTTGCACCACTCGTGTGATGTAGTCTGTAATCTGTTCAGGTGACATTATTTTGCTATCAAAACTGATATACATCAAGGAAACTTGTGATCCTGTATCTTTGGTAATCACAGGTTTATTAGCTTCTTTAGGCAGTTGATTAGTCACTTGTGCAACTTTTGCCATCACATCTGTAAATGCTTTATTGGGATCAAAATTGAGCCGAACATGAACCTTAATACTGCTTTTGCTTTGCACACTCATCGCGGTGATATAATCAATCCCTTCACTGCTTGCCACTGCCTTTTCAATCGGCGCAGTAATAAACCCTTGCATCAGCTTTGCACTGGCACCTGGGTAAGTGGTATTAATGGTAATCGTGGTATTTTCTATTTTTGGAAACTGTCGCACTGACAAGCTCATGATCGCCTTTAAACCAAAAAGCAAAATCAATAAGCTAATCACAGTAGCAAGTACTGGACGTTTGATGAAAATATCTGTGAATTTCATGCCAGCTACCCTACTTGTGAAGGCTGATGCTTGGTGATATCAATCGTATTATCTACTTTAACAACCCCATTTCCAGTCAACTTATCTTGTCCCGCGGTAATGACTTGATCACCACTTGTTAGCCCAGATGTCACCGCAACCAACGTATCACGGCGTGGCCCTAACGTAACATTCTTTTGCACGGCCTCTGTACTATCTTTGCCCTTCACATTTTTATGCTGCAGCACATACACGGTGTCCCCATATAAATTGTAGCTGACTGCTGTCTGTGGAATCACCACATACTTCACAGACTTCCCAAGCAATACAGTAACTTTTGAAAACATACCAGGATATAATTGATGGTGCGTATTAACAACTCGCGCCTGTATATTAATATTACGCGTATCTGCATTAATCTGAGCCCCCCAAGCTTGAACAAATCCTTTAAACTTTCTTTCTGGATATGCCGCAACTGACAATTCAACGGTTTGTCCCTTATGAATTTTCCCTAATTGCTCACCAGGCAAAGAGAAATTAAGCACCAACGGATCCATGCGTTGCAGACTGACAATATTAGAACCAGGGGCAAGATATTGTCCCAAATTAACCGATCTTAACCCCACTTTCCCCGCAAAAGGAGCTTTAATGGTCTTCTGATTAATAGTAATTTGTGTCTTCGCCAAATTTGACTCGGCACTTGCCAATTGTGCTCTCGCAGTGTCATACTGGGAGCGGGCAACCACTCGTTTTTTAAGCAATCTTTCTTGACGCTCAAAAGCTAATTTAGCCAACTGCAATTGTGCAGAAAAATTTTTCAAGTCTTGCTTATCATTACGATCATCTAGCTGGACAAGTGGTGCACCTTTCTTTACAAATTGTCCGGAATGGAACAAAACATGCTTCACCAATCCACCAATTTCAGTGGTTACATTCACTCCGTCTAATGCTTGTAATGTACCCACAGTATCGACTCGTTGCTGCCAAATCACGGATTTGGCTGTCGTCGCAGACACCACGGGAGCAGGCGGTTTAAACTTAGCCATATATTGTGTAACCAAGTGTGCCTTAAAGATGTTCCATCCTACCAAACCACCAAAGATCACTGCTAAGCAAACAATCGTTATCGTTAATGCACGTTTATTCATAATCGATCAATCAGTCAAAACCCTAATATCGATTTAGAAATCTACTGTGAACTATAATATATTGAAAATATTGCACTATTTTACAAAAATAACTCTCACCGTAGAGGTGCTACGCTTTCGTGTTATTTGTTGAAAAATATTTTATCTTTTCAACCTATTATATCTCTCGATACAATTTCTAAATCGATATTATGGTCAAATAAAAATCACATCATTGTAAACATGAATGATGATTATGTATACGATAATTGCTTGCTTCCCATATCCGTACTATAATACGTACAAACATTAAAGGGCATAAAAATGAGTGCAATTACTGAGGTTATGAGCTTTTCTACATTAAGAAGTAACATGGCAACAACACTAGACAAGGTGAATGCGGATGACACATCGGTTCTCGTAACACGCCAAAAAGGCGAACCCGCCGTCATCATGAGCTTTCAAAGTTTCAAGGCATACGAAGAAACAGCCTACCTTATGGCAAGCCAAGCAAATGCACAACGCTTAAGCCAATCGATTGCCGAAGCAGAAAACAACAAGCTACAATCACATGATATGATTGACACATGATCTTATGTTGGACAGAACAAGCATGGCAGGATTATCTATACTGGCAAAAAATAGATAAAAAGCGTCTCAAACGAATTAATTTACTGCTGACATCAATCAAAAGATCACCATTTTCGGGTGCTGGAGATCCAGAACCACTTAAACATCAGTGGTCGGGCTACTGGTCTCGACGCATTGATCAAGAACATCGTCTCGTCTATAAAGCATGCGATAAGAACATTATCATTGTACAATGTCGTTATCATTATACCTAAATCACTTGAAGGCACCGAGGTTTTAACATAATGAGCTTGAGCAGAATCAGATTTAAAAGATTGAGCAATAGCACCGCTATTGGGAAAGCTTTTAGATTTGTATTCTGCCGAGCTCATGCCGTTAAAATCCGGCGCCTTCACGTGATTTAGGTATATTAATAACCCAAAACTCCGAGGATAAAATACGCGATTAATTTGTTACGCTAACTTTTCACCCATGCGAGAAGTTTTATGCCAACCAACAGTAATCAAGCTCAGTTTTTCTTAGAGATTTCTACCCAACCGCAGCAAGCACACCAGCTTATCTACTTTAAAAGTCATCAACTTGCGTTGAGCCAATCTTATCAATTTGACTGCCTGTTGCTGGCTGATAATACACTATCTGGCACTCAATTATTACAACAAACCGCAAGCTTACGTATTGAAGACAATCTCAGTCCAACTTATTATCATGGTCTCATTACTCATGCTGAACCCATCACCGTCAACAAAACACAAATACTTTGGCAAGTGAAGCTCAGCTCACCATTATCTGCTTTAGCATCTCAACAAACTAATCGCATATTTTTGCAAAAAAACATTCAATCGCTACTCAAGCAATTTTTTGCACAAGCAGGATTTCACCCAACCCAATATTGCTTTGCACTCAATAAAACTGATTACCCTGTACGTCCTTTAATCAATCAATATCAAGAAAATGATTTACACTTTCTGCAACGTCAATTGGCAGATCATGGCTTGTTTTATTATTTCAAACAAGATGCTCAGCACTGGCAGCTGGTTATTTGTGACGATGTTAGCCTGCTACCCGACGCTAATACTCAATCCATGCCTTATATTCATACCGCAGGTATGGCACCACAAAGGGATTGCTTCTCACAGTTCAATTGCAAACTGAATGGTGGTCTACCCAATCAAATCACTTTGCAACAGTTTAACCCCAAAACGCCTACCGTAGATCTGACCATTATCCAGCAAAGTAACCACCCAACGACTGCTGGCTTGAAAAAGGCAGGCCAAGTGATTAATCACACCGATAATGCTCGTTATTATGAGAGTCGTCATGATGGGCAGTGGTTAGCGCAATGTGCCATTGATCGCTGGGATTGCCAGCGTCAGACTTATCAAGCAACTACCAACAATCGTTCTTTACAACCGAGTGAACGCATTCTCTTAGAAAATCACCCTGTTGATGATGCGCTAGCTAAACCTTATGTTGTTACCATGCTACAAATCACGGGCACTCAAATAGCTAGCTTTGATGAAAGCACGCAACAAATCAAAGCAATTAAAGGAGAGCCCAGTTATCAAGCAACGCTTGAATTAATCGAAGCAACGCAACCTTTTAGACCCACTTTGTACTCACGCCCTCTATTTTCCAACACCATGACAGCAACCATTGAGTCAAGAGATCATCTGTCATATCCTGATGTCGATGAAACGGGTTATTATCGCATTCGTTTTCCTTATGATCATAGTGATGCGAACTGTGGGCATGCCAGCCCCCCTATTGCTAAGTTACAAGCATTAGGTGGACAGTTGAAAAATGGACAGCAACAAGGTGAACACTTCGCCTTACCCGCTGGCACACAAGTTTCATTGCGTTTTATTCAGGGCGACTTAGATCGTCCAGTGATTAGTGCTGTGCTGCATCATCAAGCTCAATCTGATGTGGTCAATCATCATAATGCGACTGAGCATACCATTCGCACGCCCAGTGGGAATACCCTACGCATGGAAGATAAAAAAAAGCAGCAACACCTGCAAGTATCCACAAAGGACGAGAAGAATCGCATTCGACTCGATGCCAGTCAAAATCACTCTCATGTTTTAGTTGAAAGCCAACAAGGAAAAATACAAAGCTATGCAAAACAAGATCACTTAGTACAAGTTGGTGCTGATCAAACACAACAAATAGGCAAGCAGTCACAAATTAAAACAGGCGAAGATCTGCTACAACAAGTAGCAGGAACACTAACACAACAAGCTGGCAAAGATATCACCCAGCAAGCTAAGGGCAACTTTCATCATCAAGTCAAACAAAGCAACTTAAGTAAAAAAGCGCAATCACAAACCACGCAAACTCAAGGCAACACTCACTGGCATGCTGAAAAATCGGGCGTTCAATTACAAGCGACACAAGGCGACATCACTTTGCAAGCTAAGCAGCAATTACAAATTCAAGCAAAAAATACAGTGACGCTACAAGCAACACAATCACGCATTGATATGACAGGCGATAATTTAATCTTAACGGGTCATAAAATCCAACTCAATGCACCAACCATTAATGTTTACAGTGAGTCAAAATATCAACCCTCTGCCATTCAAGCCGATATTAAAGCAAAACGAAAACTCAAAGTATTGCTAGATTTTGAGCAAGATCCGCAAATGCAGTTGTGCATTAATCAGCAGAACAATCAAGCATTGCCGAATCGGAAAGTTTTTGATTATGAGTTGACTCAGCAGCAGAATGAAGGGGCTTTGTGTTTGCTACATCAGGGGAGGCAACATTCATTGCTCAAAGATATCTCCACATTTGATATTGATAGCACAGGTTCTAGTCGTATTTATTTAGGGAGACTACCCGTAAAAAAACCAGCTTCAGCACAAAAAACTGCCAAACAATCACCACCGCATCAGACAATAAAACCATCTTCCCCGCTGGTTTTTATGACTACAATCAGCAAGCCACCGCTTGCACTAGAAGAAAATAAAAAATACACTTTAAATGATTTCAGCGATAAAAAAGACCACGGCATGATTGGCTGGTTGCTTGCTTCTGTCAATGTACATCGTGGAATTTTAGACGGCGGCACCGAAGCTGGTAAGTTTTTCGCACAGAAAAGTGGTCGCATGATTGCAAAAGACTTCACCAAGCTTGCTTATAAAAAAGGGGCTGATAGTGGCATTCTAGCATTGAGAAAACTGATAGAAGGTGGTTCATTTTATGTCAAAGAAGTGGAAGGAAAAATTAGCTTGATTTTCAAAGGCTTTATTGGTGACCGTGAATTCCTCACTGCAGCTAAATATGGCATGAAGCATGACAAGGTGAAAATTATTTCTGCAAAAGTACAAGCACGCGGAATGTGGTGTGATATATTTACAGGTAAGGCAGTTGCTCAATCAACTGTACAAACTGTAAAGGAAGTTAGTGAAGATGTATTCAAACACTCGCCTATTAACATTCTTATTGTGGGAGGACTAGATATTGGTACCTATTTTCATACCCCAGCTAACAAAAGAAATTTTGGAAAACTAGTAACAGACTTGAAATGGGATATTGCAAATGTTGAAATCTCTGGAGTCTTAGGAGAAATATTGACTGGGTTAATTTTTACTGGTGTAGCCATTCTGTTTGATTTTAGTGTTGGAGTAATGGCAATAACACTATCAAGTTTCTTATTTATCGGTGGAATGGGGGCAGTAGTTGATTTTGTGGAAGATCAATTAGATGCTAGACAAAAAGTAAGTTATTTTACAGGCAAAGCTCAAACTTTTGTCCACAAAGAAACTCAATTACTCACGCATACCATTGAAAAAGAAATGCACCACATTGCTAGCTGGTTATAGCGCATGATAAACCCATCGGTTCCTAAAAAGATACGCGGGCTCTCCCTTAGATTTCCTATCATTGGATTTTCTCTATTATTTCCCGTTCTTTATCTAGGGACAATCGCTAGATTGCCGGTCATTCCCTATCTTTCTTGGTCATTATTTTTTTCCTTTTTTGTGGGACAATTCATATTTTATCATCTTTCAAAAAAAAATATTTTTTATCATTTTCTCAATAGAGGCTCGTGGGTGTTTTTACATCTGACCATTTCTTGCTTTATTGCCATATTGTATTGCTGGATAGAATTAAACTTAGCACGCTGGACAATTTTAATACCTATCGTTATTCATGGTGGATACTTCTTTGTTGGAATTTATGAAATTAATTTCAAAGAAATGGAGAAACGGTGGCTAAAAAGAATTAAGAATGAAACAGTTTGGTATACAGATAATAAAGTAGTCAAACCCGAGATATATAGAAATACTTGGTTGGTCGGTGCATTCTGTCTTTTTTTAATTATATGTGCAATTCCTGCATTTATTTTAGGTCAAGGCGGCATACTGGCAATTACTAATCAATTGAGTCGTGGTGAAAATCATGCTGGAATCAACTGGTTCTTAATTTATTCAACCTCATTTATAGAATTTATATTTATTTTCGCCTGTCATGCGACGATAGCTCATACTGTTGGCTTTGCTCGTGCTGAGAAGCAATTAGGCAGAAAACTCTTATTAAAAGATAACCCTAACCCAACCATTTCTACAAAAAGTGCTACTCAGATTGCTAGAGAAAAAGCAAAAGCACCCATGAACGACTGCGTTCATCGGATTTATAAATATTATATTTACTATAGCATCCCTATGATACTCAGTTTATCCACACTCACGAATCAAACTGCACAGGTCACCATGTTGCTGACTAATTTTCTTATATTTTTCGTTCTTAATCAAGCAACACTGTTGCAGTATAAAAAGCAACATTACAACCCTAGAAAAAAAACGCCGCCAAAATGGCGAAAAGAACTAATTTCATATTCATCAGTGATTATTGCTGGGTTGCAAGGAATAACGTCCCTGTTAATTACATTAACCACAGCATTATTTCATTGGCACTTGCCTAGTGAAATCGCTCTATTTAGCTTATTGTTTATATTTTTTGGTTCTTGGTTACTGTTTTACCCACTACAATGGCTTTGTTTTCGTGCTAAACGATTTACAAAATTAAGCTGGTTTGAGAAACTGATCCTGTCCTCCAAAATGGGACATAAGAGTTAAGCGACTTTATCGATCTGAATAATACGTTCAAATTGATCTGGAGTCACGTAATTAATGGCACTATGACGCCTACGCGTATTGAAGTAGGCTTCGATATACTCAAATATGGATGATCTAGCTTGCTCCCGAGTGACATAATTTTCTTGTTCCAGCGCCAGTTTAACGCTTTCTGTTTTAAATTCCTCGCTGTATGTTTGATATCTTCCCATTTTGGTTCTCCTGTTCTATTTTTTGGAGTCCCATTTCGGGACACAAGATCAGTTCTAGTTGTTGCTTAGCATGAAACAAGCCCAGTCCATGTCCTTCTGATTTATACGACACACCCTCTTCAAAAACATGCTTTAACTGCTGTTCAGTCATACCACATCCGTTATCAATCACCTCTACAATAACATGGTGATTGTCAACAAACCTAGTCACGATTTGAATGCATGGGTTGACTACTTCACCCAAAGCCTCTAGCGCATTGTTGCAGAGGTTAGAAAGAATACGTGCAAATTCACTGGCATTTGCCATCATAAATATCGCGTGTGAACGGTCATCTATCGCCACTGAAAAATCAATGGAAGGTTGGTCTATACTAGACCATTCTGCACGCTTAGCAGATTCGATATAACCTAACAAGGTACTCACTCTACAGGGCAGTAAAGTGGTTGGCTGTTGTGTTGTTTGATTTTGTTGTAATAGGTTGTTGGCAATGTCTCCAATCTGTTTGGTTGCATTTTGAATCACTTTCTTCTTGTGGTCAGGCAGTGCTTCTAAGTGCTTGGTCATCATCTCTAGCGCAGCTAATGGCGAACGAATATCGTGGGCGACTTGTTTGGCTAATTGGTAGGCATGCTCCTTCCTTAAAAAGCTGCTTTCTTTTTCTATCATCTGGACTATAGACCGCTTCAGAATACGTATTTCTTTGGGTCCATCAACAGTTAAATGATTGCCTGGCTCTCTGCTATTTAGCAATTCCAGTAATTCCTCCACTGGCTTAATAATAATTCTTTTTGGTATGTAGCTTGCAATGGGATACAAAACAATAATTATTAGAAGTAAAAACACAAGAGTAAAAATCCCCATCACCCACAGAACACTGATAAAGGATTTATCTTTCAATAAACTACCGCTGATTTTATAATATCCGAAATTATGATTATCCACACTTTTAATATTGATAAAATAACCCCAATCAACTAGCGTACTAAAATAAAGACCATGTTTATTTTGAGATTGATTTACATGCCAATGAATATTAATTTTGTACTTTTTTTCTAATTCATTAATTTTTATAGGAATAGAGTAACGATTGCTAATCAATTCTTGACTGATGATATAAGGGGTTAATTCGTCAGCAATTTGCGCATTTTCTGCTCTAATGTGATTAGCCACAGAGTAGTAATTATAATACAAATTAACTAATAAAATAGCTCCTAGAAAAAACACACAGCACAAAATTCTGAACGTGATATTTTTTGAAATCTCTTGAGATAAACTCACTTCATTTTTACATGTCACACGCAAGCCTTCTCAGAATAAAGTTTCATCCCCAATTTAATCGCACTTACTTTTCCTATCAGTTTATTTTTATTATGCTTAATTTGAAATACAAAATAATTTTTCGGTTTGAAATAAAATAAATTCTTGCGTATCGCCAGCTGATAACTCGATAACAATTTAGATCTCACACTGCCTTTAAAATTTTTCGAGTATCTCTCATATGCTGTCATAAAAGATTTCACAGTAAAATATGACAAAAAACTTAACATCCCATCCGCACTTTTCTTGTGTTCTGCCAAATATTCTCGTTTAAAATGTATCATATTTTGGTCACACCCAAACAAACTCCAAGGAACAATATGAAAGGCTGTATAATCATAATTCGAATTGATCTTACCAACTTCTGTATCTTTCCAGCTCCCCCACCCATCACCTCCAACGAAAATAACTGAGTGCTTAACATATTGAGTTACCATAGGCATTAATATCGCCGAAGCATGAGCCGTTCCTGATAGCAAAATTACATCCGATTTCTTATAATTGATTAATGCCTTTTTCATGAAAGATAATGACAACTCACTGGGTAAATAAGGTTTACTCACTACCTTACCATATTTTCTATTTTCCCATGATTTTTTGAAATGCCGACTCAAGTCACTACAACTCTTACAATTTGCTTGCTCAAGAATATACACACCATGATGAGGATATTTGTCTTTTATAAAGTTAATCATTGCGTTTGCTGAATTTTCTACTGGTAACGTTAAACTAAAAAAATTATTAGGCATCCCTTGTACTCCTGAAGATGTAGCAAAAGGAGAAATAACTAATATTCTTTTTATCTTATTCGATAGTAGCAAATACCTATTAGAATCTCTTGGTCCAATAATAACATCAGGTTTCCACGCTAATACTTTTGGTATGATTTCTAAGATACTTAACGGGTGCTGCCCATACGAAAACACTCGAACATCAACTTGATACCCTTTCCGTTTTGCTTCATAAACTGCAGTATCAACCCCTTTAAGATAGTAACCTCTATAATTTGTAGTCACATACTTTTGATAATGAAAATTATCTATTTATGGCCAATCTCATATGTACACCTTTCGCCGATAGTTGCACCATGAAACAACACAACAAAAACAGCAAATAAAACAAATGCATTAGCAATAACCACCTATCTGCATAATACTTTCAAAATCAATTTCTTTAATGGCAACAGACTCAGACAACCTTAATAAAAAATCTACCGTAACACATATATCTTCAAGCTGAATCAATAGCTCTCGATTATTTGTAACAGTAGATGTCATCTCAGTATCTACAAAACCCGGACAAAGTGCGGTCACTTTAATCTTTGTATCTGCCAACTCTTTGTACAACGAATGACTATAAGCTAATAATCCTGCCTTAGTAGAAGCGTATCCACCTAAAAATGCTCTAGGTGTTTTTGCATTTCTTGATGCAACATTCATGATATAGCCAGTGTTTTGCTTTTTCATGAAAGGTAGCACTAGTTGAATCACATGAATCGCACCAATTAAACTAGTATTCAGCATCGTTAGTAATTCTGCACTGTCTAACTCACTCGTGCCTCTTTTCACATACCCCGCATTGTTAATCAATAAATCAATCGATCCTGTTTTCTTATGAAATTTTTCAATGCCTTGCTGTAATTTTTGCTTTTCAATCACGTCACAAACTAATATCTCCACACATACTTCTTTATGAGTATTGGTGATAGTTTGTGATAATTGATGTAATTGTTTAGCAATAAGTAGCAAGTGATAGCCTTTACTTGCTAAATGTTGGGCAACCGTAGCACCAATACCTTTACTAGCCCCTGTTACAATAGCTGATTTCATATACTTTTTAACCTAATTAAATACCTTCTGCACCAAAACAGTCGTAGCAAAACTAGACTCCCATGCCATTGTTTTTAACTGCCCTAACTTCTTCACTTTAAATTTTGCTTTCACATTATTCAAGTAATATTCAACCGTGCGACAGGATAGCTTTAACTCCTGAGCAGTTTGCACAAATGTTTTTCCACGCATCACATGATATAAACACTCTGCTTCTCTTTGCGTTAATACCAATTTATATCGATTATCCTCATCACCACCTTCTACTGTATAATGGTGATGCATTCTTTTTTGATGATTGGTGACACCCGAATTGTTGGCACCATCATCTTGCGTCTTTTCTCTATATTGACCCGCATTAACTTGTTGTATTAATGTATTCCAAAACATCTCATAATCTCCTTTAAGAATTGAAAATATTTACTATGGGAATTATATTATTACTTTAAGAATTATAAATCAAGTCTTTTTAGAATTAAAACTATCAAATTCATCAGTAATAAATTCTTATTGTGATTTTCAATCATTCATTTATAATTACTTCAAACACTCAACTATTATTAGTGAACTATTTTATGCTAGACAATCCAACATCCATCGAACAATTATCCAACAATCTACGTGGACTCATGCAAGAACGCGCCTTAAGTGAAGCCGCCTTATCCCGTGCCACAAAAATACCACAACCTACTTTACACAAGATTCTGGCTGGTAAAACTTGTGACCCACGCATTTCTACCCTCAATATCTTAGCCCAATATTTTTCAACCACTGTTGATCAGCTCTATCAAGCTTCTGTATTATTGGGAACACCAACTAAACCATATTCACCAGAGCAAACAATCCCAATCACCACATGGGATAACTGTACTGAAGAAGCATTTCTACCCACACTGCAAGCAACCTTACCCAAACTGGCAATCAATCAAAAATACCTAACTCATGCCAGTACACAAGAAGCACAATACCAATTTGTGCTAATGAGCAAACAATCCATGGTTCCTTTTTTTAACCTAGACACTTATCTTGTGATTGATACACAGGTATCACAAAAAGACGGTGATTTTGTCATTGTACATTACCATGACACTCGAGAAGCCACCATTCGACAACTCCATATCGATGGACCAGATCAATGGTTAACTCCAATTCACGCTTCACAAACTCACCGCGATATCTGCAGTGACAACATCAGAATCATCGGAAAACTGATCGAAGCCAAAATGCTTTATAAGGAACCATCATGAAATCATTACCACTTATTTATTATCCCACAACCGTCTGCTGGGTTGATGATGATTCTCTATTATTAGAAACCTTCACAATATGCTTTGAAGATAAATTAACGATACAGGCGGAAAATCATCCTAAAATTGCATTAGAAAAGCTCTGTCAACATCACGATTTACTGCAACCTGAAAATTTATTACGCAGCTGTGTTGATCATGAGGATTATGATTTATCCGACCATCTTCCTGTCGATATCAATTTCTCTGCTATCGATGATATTCGAAACAATCCTGAGCGATATCATGATATTGCCGTGCTGATTGTTGACTATAATATGCCAGAAATGGATGGCATTACACTTTGCCACCAACTCAAAAGTTTACCTGCGAAAAAAATATTATTAACCGGAGAGCGTGATCCTCAAAAAGCAATCACCGCTTTTAACGACGGCATCATTGATCGCTTCATCTGCAAAGGAGAAGCCGACCTAGATGATATTTTACTGACTCACATTAACACACTAACTCAAGATTACTTTATTCAACAAACTGCCGCACTGCGCCATCATATTGAAGCCGACAAAAAACTACCACAAAGCGACCCTGTATTCTGCGAAATATTTGATGAAATAGCGATTAAACATCATATCACTGCATACTTTCTTGCCGATAAGAATGGCGGCATGATTTTAATTAATAGTCAGCAAGATACCTTTTATTTAGTTGTGCATACCAAGGCAACGCTCGATCAATTTGTATCCTTACATGAAGGTAACGCAGAAACACAATCTCTTGTAGCTGCTGTTACTAAGCGCGAAAGCATTCCATTTTTTGGTAAAGGCAAAGAGGCTTGGGATGTTGATCCTGAAGAATGGCCACAACATTTCTATGCACCCCTACAATCACAAAACAATGCTACCTATTATTGCGCTGTTGTTAAAATATCACTTTAGTAGCCCATTTGCTTAAAAAAAAGGGGACAGTTTTACATGCGTATTAACAAAGAAAGAATGAAGATAAAAGGATTAACACCCAACCGCGCTAACTATACCATCAAAGGAGTTAAGTGCAATTCATCTCTATGCTGGTTGGCTAACCACAAGTCATAAGAAGCCTGCATATTGACCCAAACTTCTTCAGAAGTATTGAAAACAATAGCGAGCCTAATAGCCATAGTCGGACTGATAGCAATTTTGCCATTTAATATTCTTGATAAGGTAGGTCTGGCAATTTTTAAAGCCTTGGCAGCTGATGTAACTGATAATCCCAGTGGATCTAAGCATAAGCTCTTAATCATTTTACCTGGGTGTTTTGGTTTATGTATCATGATATTTTCTCCCTACTCAATGGTAATCCAAATAATCAACTAAAATGGCATGGCCTCCTTCAAAAGAAAAAACAACACGCCAGTTGCCACTTACCTTCACAGCGTAATGGTCTTTTAACCGACCAGTGAGCTTGTGAAAACTGAAAGCTGGGAAGTTCATTTGTTCAGGGGTGGCGGCGACGTCAAGGATTTGTAAAATGTCGTGCAACCTATCTGCATGTTTGGCCTGTATCTTAGCGCAACTACCTGTTTCAAAAAACATTTTCAGTCCTTTGTGACGCCAGCTTTTAATCATGCACAAACAGTAACATGTAGCGTAACAGATTACAATTTTTAGTTTAACTCATTCCAAAAAATAACACGCCTGACAATAAAGATTAGCGCGCATATTATAAAAAACATGCGTTAATTTAAACAATAAGGATTATTTATGGCATTTAGAGCTTATGACGAGATTGAGAAAGGTAATGAGTCCGCATTAAGGTATTTGATACCAAGTGATGGCAATTCTGAACTAAGAAAAAAAGCAAAAGCGAAAGTTTTAGAGATATTAGATGAATATGGTCCTGTAATTGATAGATATCCTATTTGGCACCCTATATTGGGTAAAAAAATAATCAGGCAAAATGAAGCTTTTCCATCTGTACAGGATAAGCATATTTATGACGGATTAAATCACACTATACTATTCTCTCATGGATTTATTACTTGCCCCCATACAGCATCTGAAAAACATACAAAAGTAATTAATTCTGTTGCTAGCATAACACAGGATAGTAGTTTGGTTAAAATTGTAGCTGAGGAGATTGACATCCCTCTATATCGTAAAGGGACAACACCAATACTTGTGAAATGTGAATGGAAGAGCGCTGATAGCTTAGAGGATGGTTTAATTAGAAAAAAAATTGCTATTGCATTAATGTTAGAATCTCAAATTCCATGTTGGAGATTTTCTGAAGTTGCAGAAACATGGGAAACTATGAGAGGGTATCTTTTAGGAGAACCTAATGGCGCAAGATCTTCATTATTTGTTAATCAAGAAACAGGGCAAGCAATGAAAAACACTTGGAATGCAATCATTAAAACAGGCATATTTGGTCCTATTTATGTTTAAATATTGGAGGACTAGAAATACACACTACGTCCTTCTATTAAACTCAACCTCAGTTAGATAAACGCTTAATATCATTCTGCCCACTAATCGCACTATTAACCTCTAGCTGATTAGCAGATTGCGTGCCTGCATCTGCTGCTGATTTTAAAACAGTCGTTGATCTGCGTGCAACAGGCACAGTACACCCAAACTGTTGATGATAGTAATCTTGAGCATCCTCTGCTCTGGAGATATCATCAACACACACCAACTGCTTATCTGTCGACCCTTCAATCGCACGCTTTTTTTCAGCCGTAAAAAATTGCCGCTTAGATTCTATCATGCGCTGACACATGGTCATTAAAAAACCTTTACGATAAGAGTTGACATGTCGAGCAATCGCTGGCGCTCTTTGTTGCTTTAACTGTTGACGATATGATTTCACGGATTTCTCTAACGCTCTGCTTAAAAAGGTTGTTAAGTAATCCGTATTTTCCACATCACGTTCGCGTCCAGCAATTTGCACCGTTGCATAAACATCATCTTCTGCACATCCTGTCGAGTACACCATAAAACAACCTGATAAAGAGGTCATGTAACCATACAGCATCTTGTACCAATCAGGCAGACGAAAATAAGGAGAGATGATCTTTTTGCAAATCATTTGCTGTTGATAAACAGATTCTTTGGATATGTTATGCTTATTCATCAATGCGACTGCCTGACGTGACGCAATACTTGCCTCATGCTCATTGTCTGACAACGACAGTTCAAGTAATTTCTTGATTTTATCTTTGTGCTTATCAGCACTCACCGATCAATATCTCATCAGCTAAACGGTGTGCAAAAATACCATTTTCCACAACTCCCACGATTGCATTCAATTGTCGCTCCACAACACATGGATTCATTAAATCAAGTCCAGTAACATCTAAAATCACATGACCATTATCAGTCGTTATTCCAACACGATAGTTAGGCTGCCCACCTAAATCAACCAGTTGACGTGCTACATAACTTCGTGCCATCGGTATCACTTCAACAGCAACAGGAAATGCACCCAACACGCCTACTTGTTTACTGCTATCAATCATACAAACAAATCTTTCGGCAACACTGGCACAAATTTTCTCACGGGTTAATGCTCCACCACCACCTTTGATTAAGTACCCATGTGAAGTCGCTTCATCAGCACCATCCATGTAGATAGGAATTTGTGAGAAATGATTCAAATCAAGCACAGGAATACCTGCTTTTTTCAGACGAATCTCTGTCGCAACTGAACTAGCAATCGCACCATCAATTTTATGTTTTATTTTTGCCAGTTCATCAATAAAAAAAGCAACCGTTGAACCTGTGCCAACACCCACAACATCACCTGACTGAATATAGTCAATCGCTTGTTGGGCTACTTGCTGTTTCGCCTTTTGTTGTTTTTCTAGTTGTTGTCTCTTCTGATTACCAAACATGCTAACTACCTTCTTTAGGAGTTTATCAACTCCTTATGCAACACCATTATGACGCAATAATGCATCAATCTTCGGCTCCCTGCCACGAAATTGTTTAAACAACGTCATCGGATCCATCGAGCCACCATGCGCGAGAACAGTATTTAAAAATCGCTGCCCTGTCTGTGCATCAAATAATCCTTTTTCCTCAAATAAGGAGAACACATCACTGGATAACACTTCTGCCCATTTATAACTATAATAACCTGCAGCATAGCCTCCTGCAAAAATATGCGAGAAACTATTCTGAAACCGATTAAACTCAGCCTGTGGAACCACACTCACTTGAGTTCTGATTTTATCTAATAGCTGTTGCACTTGATCAACAGTCACTTCATCAGTCAATGCATGCAGTTGCAAATCAAACAAAGAGAACTCAATTTGTCGTACCATTTGCATCGCAGAATGATAATTTTTAGCACTCAACATTTTTTGCCATAATTGATCTGGAATCTTAACAGCTGTTTCCACATGAGATGCAATCAAATCAACAGATTCTCGCTGCCAGCACCACTGCTCCATCAATTGACTTGGTAACTCAACAGCATCCCACGGCACACCGTTAATTCCCGAAATAGTTGCGACATCCATTTGGGTTAAAAGATGATGCAGCCCATGCCCAAACTCATGAAATAAAGTTTCAACATCTTGGTGTGTTAAGCAGGCGGGTTTCTCATTCGTTGACGCCATGAAATTACAGGTTAGGAATGCAATGGGTAGCTGTATACCGCCAGTCTCATCTTTCATCCGTACCTGACATTCGTCCATCCAAGCACCACCGCGCTTGTGTGAGCGTGCATATAAATCAAGATAAAACTGCCCACATAATTGTTGATCCGCACCATAGACCTCATAAAACAAAACGTCTGGATGCCAAACATCAACATCACTGACTTGCTTGATGGTAATACCATATAAACGATGTACTATCTCAAACATCCCACTAATCACATGATCAACAGGGAAGTATTGTCTAATCTGTTCTTCTGAAATGTCGTATTTAGCCAATCTTTGTTGCTCGCTAGCATAAGCAACATCCCACGGGTTTAACTGATTTATTTTGAGTTTTTGTTGTGCAAATTCAGTCAACTGCTGTATATCTTCACGAGCAGGCGATAAGCTTTTTGCTAATAAGTCAGTCAATAGTTGATTAGCTTGCTGTAGTGAGTCGGCCATTTTAGTCACCAAGGCATAGTCCACATAATGATCAAATTGTAACAGCCTTGCCAATTGTTGACGTAAATTCACGATTTCAACCAGTATAGGGCCATTATCCCACTGTGCATTCACTTGCCCACGATCATCTGCGAGATTAGATGCGCGTGTGGTATAAGCACGATACATTCGTTGACGCAATGCTCGGTTCTCACCATGCATCATCACGGCTAAATAACAAGGCGCTTCTAGCGTGAGCACATACCCAGAACCAGATTCAAATAACCCACGATCTATCGCCTCCTGTTTAGCCTTAGCCAGCATTGGCTCTGGCAAACCTGTAAGCTCAACGGGGTCATCTGTTTGATAATGCCAATGATCTGTTGCCGCTAATAAGTTTTGCTCGAATTGATTCTGCAATATATTTAAACGTTCTACTAATTGTGCATATTTCTGCTTATCTTGAAAAGACAGTGCAATGCCAGATAGCTCAAAATCACGTACAATTTGCTTTAATGCTGATTGCTGGGGTGAAGTCAGCGATTTATCTGTCGAAAGTATCGTTTTATAAGCTTCGTATAGTGCTTGGTTTTGGTGTTGCTCAGTACTATATTTCACAATTTTTGGCAAACAATCTTGGTAAACTTTGCGCAATTCATCACTATTTTTAACTGCATGCAAATGACTAATGGGTGACCAGAATTGACTCAATTGATTTTCTAGCAGCTCAAGTGGCAAAGCAAAGTTCTGCCAAGTTTGTGGTGTTTCTGCCATAAGGTGTTTTGCTATTTCTTGACGATTATTCATCAATAGCTCATCAAGATCTTTCTCAATGGTTGTAATGTTAATTTTTGAGAACATAGGTAACGTCATAATTATCCTGTACAATCTGAATCTATATGGAGAGCACGATCTTATCACAATATACCTACTGTAATGAACACCGTATTCATGATACATTGCTAATAAAATACTGCTCGCATGGTAAAAGAGGAGAGTTATGTGTTGCTTTATTCAGCAAGCCCTAGAACAAAAAATTGTTCTGGACACCCTAAGTAATCACGATGAAAAGCTTCCTATAGCTAACACGGTTAAGTATCAACCATTTTAACCGCATGTTTTTGGCATTATTCCATTGAAAAACTACTCAAAATCATTTTGTTAAAAGATGTTCAATACTTAACCGTGTTAGCTATATCATCTATTCCCATTTCATCAATATACACATGGTTGCTTATCGTTGTTTTACTCAGCTCAATCATGAACTGATCTCTTTTTGCTTGCGATCTTTGCTTATATGCTGGCTCTTTTTTATACGTAATATTCAATCTCAATAGGGTGTCATACCATGTTGACATAGGGCATTCTGGAAATAATGCGTCTCTCATTTCAATTGCGTCAGCATCTTGATGATTACTCTTATCATTACCAGGAGGTGTATGCTAATATCTGGTTAATCAAGTGAGTTTAACTTGTGCTGAAGGTAATGGGGAGAGATTTTTATGGGTTCTGATAGTCATTTGGAGTTAGATGCAGGGTTATCTTCAAAACAAATAATAGAAAGAGATTCTCTATCTCCCGTAGCTGCTATGGAAAGGTGGCAGCTAGGTTATGGAGAGGTTTCTATTTTGTACAGGGAAACAGAAGCATTGAGGAGTATGATAGAGACTTTCTATTTAAGTGATCAATCATTTAGACAAGATGTTTCTGTAGAAGAGTTATTCCGTCATGGATATTTTGACCCGATAGAGAGCAGCTGTGAAGCTTTGCTTCAAACAGGTTGTTCGGTAAGAAGTTTACTTGAGCTTGGTGTTTCTGTGAGGGTAGTGCGAAGTCATATGGATATTATGACATTTTATAATGTGTTGAAAGAAATATATGAGAGCTCATCAATAGCTCAGCGTATGGTGGAACTATACCGAGAACAGTTGAGAGACAGAGCAGTATTTTGGGCAGCTTACAAGAATCATCAAATATTGAGAGAAACCAGTCTGACTGAGCTTGTTCTCATGGGTTTTTTTCAATATGGACACCCAGTTGAAAATGCTGATGATTATTATAACCATCATTATAACTTTTTATTCTCTATACCAGGGAGCAAGTTTGATAAAAAGAGTTCGCTGGTGCTTGCTGCAGTAGATACTGTAAGGTTTTTGCTGGAAGAGGGTGTGCCGATAAAGGTGCTTGTCCACGCTGGCGTTTCTGCTCGACTATTGATCGTGGCATACAAAATACCAGTTTTTTCTTGTATTGATTATGTTGGTATAGAGGCGCCAAATGCTGCGGGTGTGACTTTATCGGATGTTAGTAGCTATTATAGTCAAGATGAAATGTATGGGGTTTCAATTAGCAAAAAACCAGGTAATTTAACTTACTCTGAAAGTAAAGACCTTACCTATTTGCTCCAAATCTTTGACGCATTCCAGTTGCTTAGATTGGGATATACTTTGGGTGATTTGAAATCTGTGGGATTTAGAGGGTTTTCTGATGATCAGTTAGCTGTTTTATTAAAGGATGCTATAGTTGATGTAAGGAGTTTGCTTGATTTTGGATATGATGCCAAGGGGTTGCTGGAGTTTATTGAGCGATGTAGCTGGGGATTTTTATCAAGATCTAATATATGTCGAATTGTTCAGTCGATAGCTCATGCTGTTAATACTACGCCTGTGGAGTTATTCAGCGATTCAAATTTTGATATGAATCGAGTGATAGATCTGCTTTATGGGTATCGATATACTGTCTTATATAGGTGTTGGGGTAACTATGCATTACGTGAATTAATTGTTCTAGGGTTTTCGCTTATAGCTCTTTTGGGGGGTGAGCGATTTTCTGGTAAGCCTGATGTAATCGTTAGAGCATGGCTGGAGTATTATAGTGAGTGCAGAGATAGAGCGATCCTAGATCTCGTTGAGGCATACAGCTTGCGACCTGATAAGTTTACCTTAAAAGTTCTTTTGAGTAATCATTGTGTTACGCCAAAGGAATTATTGGAGCATGGAGTGAATTTGCGGTTGATCATCACTGCTGCACTTTCTCTAAGTTATGATGCTACTTGGTTGTTAGAAGACGGTGGCTTAACGGTGAGAGACTTTAAGGCAGCAGGTTTTAGTGCCAAAGAGCTTTATTATAGTGTTAAGATTCAACAATTGGATTTGCTAAGGTCTTGTTATACAGATGAAGAGTTGTACCCAATTTCTCATTCCATCTCTTTACGTCAACTGCGTGCTGCAGGTGGTTTTCCTAGCCGTACTAAAACAGGTAAATGTAAAAAGTTGGTCCATCATGCAAAGTTATTTTGTGGGTTTGGATGGAAAGATTAATGGTTCTGTCGCAAAAATATACAATCCTGAATAACACTTTAAGCTCACCCCATAGTTCACTGGCTGTAGTATTAGTTAGTGGTGTCAAAATAAGAATAATATAGAGAGACGTAATGGTTGTTATTCTTTGCATCATTGTTGTCTACCTCACCACCTAATGTCCGGTAATTTGCATTACCGGACATTGTGTATTGAGTTGAAAAAATAGCATGTTTTTTCAGCAATCTCTGCCATGTCTTTATCCTTTTTAACTCCGTACAAACTCCAGTAACGGTTGATAGTTGTGTTTGTCTGCCTCTCTTAATGCCATAATGTAGGTTTTTCTAGTGCTATCAAGGTCACTGCAACGATGCATACCCCAACTAAACCGCTTTTCTTGGTGGATCATCAGTAAAACGTCCGCAACTAACCTTGCGTGTCGGCCATTACCATTGGGGAACAAATGGATCGCCACCAAACGATGATGCAATCTGGCCGTAATTTCATCCTGAGCATACACCTTATTTTCTAGCTGATAGGCAACATCATCCAGTAGCTGCTGTGTTTCAACCGCTATCATCAGCCAATCAACACCAATGTTCTTATCACTGCGTCGCAATGTCCCTGCCCACCGCCATGTTTTACCAAACATCCATACATGTAATTTTTTAAGGTAATCAATACTCAATATCTGGTCGAGCCTTGGTTTTCGTCGTTGAATACGTCACTCGGCATCCAGTATGTTACTTTCTTCCCATTCATTGAGCTGGCTTTGTAGCGCGATATGTTCGGGAATCAACCCTGTTGCCTCATCAGGATCAATCGGCGTTGCCCCCAGTGGTGTTTCAAACTTCATCCTCACTCCACAGGTGCTTCCATGATTGACGAAGCAGCTCATCGGCAACTTCTTTTTCTTGCTCCTTAATGTCTTTTACTCGCTGATCTTCCAAGCCCATTGAATGATTAATCGTATGAATCTGACGCTGTGCAACTACTTGAACCTGCTTATCTATCATCGCTTGAAAGGTGCTTTGTTTCGGTATGAAGGCGTAAACCAAGTGACAGTTCAAAGCATCTGCTGTTTTTTTGAGGGTATGTAATGTCACACCCCCTTCTGTTTCATCCATCTCTATTTTGACAATACGCGAACTACTCAGCCCCATCTTACTTGCCAACTGTTTGATGGTCATGCCTAATGATTTTCTAATCGTACGCACCCAACCACTTTGAAACACAGGTGTTTTGCTTACGGGTTGCTTTATCAGCTGGTCTAATTGTCGTATCGCTTTATATTTCTTCATGCAAATCTTGCCTACAATGTTACACCTGCATGAAAACTCGACTTACGCTGTTCCATATATCAACTCTCTTTTTTATTAATTAGTCGGCGCTGAAAAAAGCCAATGTTAGCACGTGTTCCTTGAGTATATTTGCCTATATGATTTTCATAGTGCTCAAATTTGAGCTACTCCACCCATCTAGAAAAAACAAACCCCCAATAAAATGGGTAAAAAGAAAATGGCTATCCATTTTCTCAAGTTCCACGCGCACGCTACCATTAATAAATTAATCGCATCTCCTTGGCTTCCTTTAAGCCAATTTCTCGTTAAGCGAAAACTATGTTTCAAATGTCCTATTACTGGCTCAATCGCTGCTCGATTTCTACAAAGTTTTCGTTTTTTATCTCTCTGATAAGCATTGTCTTTCTTCAGTGGTGGCTTTGGCAGCAACACTTCAATTCCCTCTTCTGCCACATATTTTTGTGCACCACGATAACCTCGATCTACTACCGCCATTTTTATTTTCTTATGGCGATTTCTATGCGCTGCATCCAGAGCTGGCTTGAGTGTTTTAGAGTCATGCATGTGCTCATCGTGACTTTCAACTCCTATGATTAGCTGGCTTTTTTGTGTCATTACAATGGATGCTTTTTTACCATATTCATAGGCCACATGATCTTTTCCTTTGCCTATGCAATACACATCGGTTGCATGCAGGCTGTATATTTTATTTTTGTCTTTGGGCGATTGTGATAACACTTTTTGGTACAGCTTGAAGTTTTCTTGTTGTTCAACTTCGGTTGCTTCAGGTAGCTTTCTTGCTAGCTCTCTCATTAAAGCACCCGCTATTGTACGTAATCGTTTTAATGCTTTTTTTGCTTTAGCTCGTTTTTTTACATGCCGAAAGTGCCTACAGTTCAATCGCAATTCTTTGACTTCTTTGATGTAGGTTCTTCTTTGTTTTACGCCATTATGTTTTGCTAGTTTGTTTAAGCGATTAATAATTTTAATTGCCAATTTGCTGTCGGTGGGATAGGTGATCGCTTTTTCTTGTACTGTGGTATCAACCAGTACAATTTTTTCTTCCACTGCGTTTCCATGTAGTTTGAGTGATTGTGCAAAAATGACCTCAACCCCGACAGAGCCTATCCTTGATCTAAATTTACTTAGCTCACTGCTATCACAGGGTAATTGAGTTTGAAACCCTATCGCACCACAAAATCTTTGAAAGTATGGGTTCATCACCCATTGTGACACCAACATTTCATCGCTGTAATCATACAGTTGTTTAAGCATTAGCAACCCACTCATTAATCGTATTGGCTTGCCTGGCCTGCCTTTTTCAGTGCTGTAAAATTGTGATAGCTCCTTTTCTATGCATCCCCAGTCAATTTTTTCTGCTAAAGCAATTAACGGATGTTTTTCATCAAGTTGTGATCCGATATCAAAGAAACTTCCTTGCTTTGGTAGCTGGGTTGCATTCCTGATCATTTTTGCTCCATTTCGACCGTAAATCTTGCTCAGATTTTACCATTTTCGGTCGAAAATATCTCCGTATTTATTCTATTTTTTTATACTTTTCATTGTGTTGGTGATTTTTCAGTGCCGACTAATTATATTATGGTGCCTACACAATAATTAATCATATATTTGTTACTAATTATACAGTTATTAATAATATTTTCAATATGTGTTTTTAGCAAGCAGGTTGGTTCTGTCGCAAACAACGGTTGATGTGATAAACTGATATCAAAATCACAGGAAAGAGAAAATGGCGATCGATTTTTCAGGAAGACATTATCCAAAAGATATTATGCTATGTGCAGTACGCTGGTATCTGGCGTATTCATTGAGTTACAGGGATGTGGAAGAAATATTATCAGAACGAGGAGTCGCACCAGATCATTCAACAATCCAACGATGGGTAGTGAAATACGCACCGCAATTAGAAGCTGAGTTTCGAAAACGTAAAAAGCAAGTAGGCAAAAGCTGGCAAATGGATGAGACGTACATGGAAGTCCTGAGACAGTGAACATTGATAAGAGTGGCTCCAACACCTCAGCACTGAATCATATCAATGCACTATATTGGGTTGCTGGCTTATGGATGCTAGTGATTAATATTAGGCAGAATAAGTATCTCCATAATATTGTAGAGCAAGACCACCGAGGAATTAAGCGAGTTTTGAAAACTTCCACTTGGTTCAAATCATTTTCAAATGCTGCCGATACTTTGGCAGGAATTGAACTCCACCGTATGCTCAAAAAAGGACAGATGAAAAACTCCGATGGCATGACTGTTTGGGAGCAATTTTATTCGCTTGCGGCATAATTGCGTCCTCGATATAGTTACATCTTCATCTCAACATATTTTTGCGACAGAACCATAAAAAGAGTGCCTCAATTTGTAGGGAAAAGTTTGGAGGGAATGAGTGAGACAAAGTATACTACCTTATCTGTGGACAGATAGTTATTTAAGAAGAAATTACACCCCTGGAGAGTTGCTTCAGAATTTTAGGGTATCCCCTCAAAGAGTGGCTAGAATTTATAACTGTACATTGCGGGATGCTTTGCATGTATTCAAAAATAGACGCTCATTAAGGGAAATCATAGCGTACGTTAGCCTGTCTACTCTCTTGGAGATTTATCCTTCCTCTGAGCTTGTGAGTGAAATCTTGCGGTTAAAAGATGAAAACATACATGCCAATCGCACCCTTACTGCGGAGCAGGCGTTAGCTTTGACTTGGGTTCAGTTCAGAAATTTGGGATCTGAAAGCATACGCGCTTTGATTGCCGGTGGCTTCCTTACTGTGGAGCAGGCGTTAGCTTTGACTTGGGATCAGCGCAGAAAGTTGGAATCTGAAAGCATACGCGCTTTGATTGCCGGTGGCTTCCTTACTGTGGAGCAGGCGTTAGCTTTGACTGGGAATCAGCGCAGAAAGTTGGAATCTGAAAGCATACGCGCTTTAATTGCCGGTGGCTTCCTTACTGTGGAGCAGGTGTTAGCTTTGACTGGGAATCAGCGCAGAAAGTTGGAATCTGAAAGCATACGCGCTTTGATTGCCAATCGCACCCTTACTTGGGAGCAGGCGTTAGCTTTGACTCCGGAGCAGTGCAGAAATTTGGAATATCCAAGCATACGCGCTTTGATTGCCAGTGACACCATTACTGTTGAGGCGGTGTTAGCTTTGAATCCGAGGCAGTGCATGAATTTGGAATATGCAAGCATACGCGCTTTGATTGCCAATCACACCCTTACTTTTGAGCAGGCGATAGCTTTGACTTCGAATCAGCGCAACAATTTGGAATGTCCAAGAATACGCGCTTTGATTGCCAATCACGCCCTTACTTTGGAGCAGGCGTTAGCTTTGAATCTGGAGCAGCGCATGAAGTTGGGAGCTAAAAACATAAGCGCTTTGATTGCCAATCACACCCTTACTTGGGAGCAGGCGTTAGCTTTGACTTGGGGTCAGTGCATCAATTTGGAATCTGAAAGCATAAGCGCTTTGATTGCCAATCGCACCCTTACTTGGGAGCAGGCGTTAGCTTTGACTTGGGATCAGCGCAGAAATGTGGAATCTAGAAACATAAGCGCTTTGATTGCCAATCGCACCCTTACTTCGGAGCAGGCGTTAGCTTTGACTTCGAATCAGCGCAGCAATTTGGAATCTGAAAGCATACGCGATTTGATTGCCAGTCACACCCTTACTTTCGAGCAGGCGTTAGCTTTGACTTCGAATCAGCGCATCAATTTGGAATCTGAAAGCATACACGCTTTTATTACCGATCGCGTCCTTACTTTGGAGCGAGGATTGAATCTAACCTATACCGAGCGTAGCGCTCTGAGTGACGAAGATACTGTAACAAGACTGATAGCTGGGGAGCTTAGGATTGATGACATTCTTCTCGCTCCAGCGCTTCGTCGCGCAAGAGTTATTAATGATAGCCAAAGTACGTATAATGCAAGTGTATATGCTACAGTGTCACAATCTGCATCTCGATTGGCGGCTAGATATCAACAGAAAATTCGTGAACAGGGGTTGGAAAATATTATATCAAAGCTGAAAGAGCACATAGATCAATTAGATGACACCACTCTTAAGCATGTTGCGGCTAAACGATGCTTTTCAAGAATTAGCATGCCTAGCTATCATTTTGTTGATTCTAGATCTCAAGTGCCCACTAGAGTATTACTCGCGTTAGCATTTCTGGCTATATGTGATGAAGACTCTCGAGAAGGAACTTTTGAAGATGCTATGCTACAACTGACTGAAGGTCTTTATGAGATACAGCGTGGTTATAATCTATCGGGGACAGGTGTTGATGATGGGTGGGAAATAGACCGCTATATTTGTCTTGCAGGAACATTCAATAAGCTCATTGAAAAATTGCAAAGTATTCATCCAGATTGTGAAATTCAATTGATTACGAAGGGGCAGGCGTCTCTGAAATTGCCCATTGTAGTTAAAGAAGAAGCGATGCGGTATTTGAGACAATTATCCAATCCAAACACTATTGAAGCGTTCCAGAAATTCACCCAGTTAATATCGACAATTAAACGGGATGTTGAGTTTACTGCGATATGGGACGATATTAAAGACAACATAGCTCATCGCATGTTTGATGAATTTGGTAGTCTTTATCGCAACAAAACTGATGAGGAATTCATCGGTCTACTTGAGATGAGCCGCTTGTATATAGAAATGCCCGATTTCAGTGTGTTCCAAGCCTGTATTCAACGCTCTGAAGGATACCGTCAATACTGTAGTAGTCTTCATGAGCATAGACATGATAGCCCACAAGCTCAGCGAGAATATGATCGACATTTTGGCTTAGTTCTGCGTGCCTGATAACTCACTCACTGTGGCTCTATGAAAAATTACTTGAGTTAAAAGCGATTCTGTCGCAAACAGGTGGTGAGGTGCTAAACTGAGCTAAAAACAACAGGAGTGAGAAGGTGGCGATCGATTTCTCAGGAAGACATTATCCAAAAGATATTATGCTATGTGCAGTACGCTGGTATCTGGCGTATTCATTGAGTTACAGGGATGTGGAAGAAATATTATCAGCACGAGGAGTCGCACCAGATCATTCAACAATCCAAAGAACCTAACACAATCAATCATAAAACCTCTTGAGCGTCCACATCAAAATACCACTGAATCCCCCCTTTTTTCGGCAATTTGTTAACCTCCTCTTTTGTTGCTCTCATCAACTGCTGTAACTTTTGACGTCGTGATGATTTCAGTAGTAACTGAGCATAAAAGTAATTGGCTTTGCGGGCAATCGGGGCGGCAATGGGCCCCAAAATTTGACAGCATTGATTATCTTTGGACATGACATCACTGGCTTGTTGCAAAAATTGCATCACACTCTCTGCATCTTTTCCACGCGCACGTAAAACAACCAAAAAGGCGTAAGGTGGCATTTGTGCTAACCTACGCAAAGGCAGTAAGTAGTCGACAAGCTGTCGATAATCTTGTCGTAGTAAAATCTGCAGTACTGGGTGATCGGGGTGATGCGTCTGCACCAGCACTTCGCCTTGTACTGTACCACGACCTGCGCGACCAGCTACTTGTGTCATTAATTGTGCTAGGCGTTCTTCTGCGCGAAAATCTGCAGAAAATAAAGCACCATCCGCATCGAGTACCCCAACTAATTGGACATTAGGAAAATGATGTCCTTTTGCCAACATTTGTGTGCCAATTAATACCTGAGAGTGCCCTTCATTAACCTGATCCAGTAAACGTTCAACTTCACCCTGTCGTCTTGTACTATCACGATCCACACGAATAATATCAGTTGTTAGCAATTGTTCCCGTAAATACATTTCAATTCTCTCAGTACCCACACCTAAAACACGGCACTTAGAGGAGCAACACTGAGGACAAACACTAGGGAGTCGCTTTCCACGATCACAGTGATGACAGTGCAAATGCTGCTTTGGATAAGCGTGCACCGCCATTTTTGCATCACAATAATCACAAAAAGCACTCCATCCGCACGCTTCACATAACAACACAGGGGCATAACCACGACGGTTGATAAATAATAACACTTGACCCTGTCGAGCAATCACCCTACGAATCGCCTCTAATAAGATGCTCGATATAGCAGATTGAGCACGTTGGCAACGCATATCAATTAAGCGCACTACTGGTAATAACCCTTGTTGATTAACTCTCTGTAACAGCTGGAAGTGTTGATAGCGTTGCTGCTGAATACCCCAGTAAGTCTCCAAAGACAAGGTTGCTGAACCTAAAATAATGGGAATATTCTCTAATTTGGCACGCATAATCGATAAATCACGTGCTGAGTAAGCAAATCGTTTCTGTTGTTTAAATGATAAATCGTGAGACTCATCAATAATAATCAGCCCAAGATGTTTAAAAGGCACTCCCACTGATGAGCGTGTCCCTACAATCACATGCCCTGCTTTCTCTGCACTGGACTCCCAAGAAACTTGCTTTTTTTTCTCACTCAGTCGTGAATGGTAGCCACTCACTTGTTGTGGAAATCGCTTCTCAAAACGACTCACTGTTTGTGGTGTCAAACCAATCTCAGGCACTAAAACCAATACTGATTTTTTCTGCTCTAAGATATTTTTCGTCAGCTGTAAATAAACTTCGGTTTTACCACTACCTGTCACACCTTCTAAACAGTTCACCGTAAAATCGCTTTGCTGCTTAATGGCATCCACGACTTCTGATTGTGCTGCTGTCAACGCTAGGAAATTTTCTGCAGGCTGCCTTTTAGCAATTTTAAGCGTTGATAAATCAACTCGATTTTTTCCTTTACGTAGCCACTGAGGGAGAAATGCAAACACAACTTCACCAAGTGATGATTGGTAATAGTTCGATGCCCATTCAAATAGCTGACATAGCTTTGTATCCCATAAGGGAGCTTGATCAAGCACAGCAGTAATTTCAGATAACCTATCATCATATGCTACCGTATCAATAGTCCATACCACACCAATGAGGTTTTTCTTTCGTTGTCCAAATGGTACTTCAACGCGACACCCTTGAGATAACTGATCAACCAAGTTACTTAAGTAGTTTGGGTATAAGTGACAAGGTAAAGCATAGTAGAATATTTGATCAACGGGTAAAGGCAAGATAATACCTGCTCGCACCATTTGTTTACTTTTCTTATTCAAATCATCCATCATTTCTTACAACATATTTAGAGATACAATCTACACAAACCATCAGTACAAAGTGATAATTGTAGCAGAACTTAGCTCTCCTTTTCATAAGAAGCACACTCAACTAAGACAACAATGGGTCTTGTAGGTGTGCTTTTTTTGTGTATATACCCAACGTGAAGATACCGTTTTTTAACTACGTTGGGTATACTCATCATCTTTAAAATCATTACAACACTATGCCGATGAAACACGTACTTTTCCGCCAGCTCAACTCAACCTCCCATAGTCTTGGCATTATAACACTCAATCGCCCTGCTGTCTTAAATGCACAATCATTGCAGATGCTAGTACAAATCACACAGCAGCTCAAACAATGGGCTAACGATGAAAAAATAGCCGCTGTGATCATAACAGGTGGAGGAGATAAGGGTTTTTGTGCTGGGGGTGATATTCGTCATTTATATCAGCATGCTAAAGAGGCCCCTAATATTGGTCATCATATTTTTGGCAAAGAATATGAACTTAATGGCCTTATCTATCACTATAAAAAGCCTTTTATTTCGCTTATCAATGGCATTACGATGGGTGGTGGTGTCGGTATGTCTCTTCATGGCTCTATTAGCATCACCACAGAAACGACACGATGGGCAATGCCAGAAACTCGCATTGGTTTCTTTCCTGACGCAGGTAGCATGTATCGTTTATCTCGTCTACCTGACTACCTGGGTTTTTATCTCGCGCTCACTGGGAACATCATTAATGCCAGTGAGTTACTTGCGCTCAAACTAGCAGATTACCATATCAAGAAAGAGGACTTTCGTCATATCATACGTGAATTAACGACAACACCTCTGAGTACGGATGAAAATGAGAAAATCATCCGCAGCATCATCTCACAATATCATTGTTCCGCATCTAACAATACCAGTGATATATACCCAAATCACTTGAAGACGCCGGACTTTAACGGCATGAGCTCGGCAGAATACAAATCTAAAAATTTTCCCAATAGCGGTGCTATTGCTCAATCTTTTAAATCTGATTCTGCTCAGGCTCATTATGTTAAAGCCTCGGCGTCTTCAAGTGATTTGGGTATACTGTCACATCGAAGGTTGATTGCTGAGTGCTTCAACCAGCAATCTATAGAGGATATCATGCAAGCACTTAAAGCGTATGATAAAGATCACGGCAGTGCTTTTGCAACGGCCACTTATCAAACACTGCAAAAGCGCTCTCCGTTGAGTTTAGTAATGACACTAAAAGCACTATGGAAACAATCTACATTGAGTTTTGATCAATGCCAGCTGTTAGATAAAAGCATCGCTCGCTTTATGATTGAACAACCTGAGTTTTTTGAAGGTGTCAGAGCACAACTCATTGATAAAGACCAATCACCACAGTGGTCTATTAATCTTTCGCAAGCACAAATCTTAACCCATCATTTTTTCAACACGATGTAGGATATTTGACGATTGCAATTAGGCTTTAAACTCGTTATATTCCAACACATTATATTATTAAGGACATCACAAACATGGTTGTTAAATCTGAACTCATCGAACAAGTAAGTCAAAATAAAAACTTAAAAGGTCTACAACCTAATGACATTGAGGATGCTGTTAATCACATTCTAGAGCAAGTTGGCGACACTTTAGAGAAAAAAGGTCGCGTAGAAATTCGTGGATTTGGTAGTTTTGATACACGTACGCGCGCCCCCAGAAAAGCTCACAATCCGAAAACAGGTAAAAAACTCGTCACTGAAGAAAAAACCGCCATTCACTTCAAACCGGGTAAAGACCTGAAAGAGCGTGTCGATGCCTTAAAAGAAACGCATAAAATTGAAGATTAAATGGTTACCCACCACTATAGTTGATGCTTCGAAGGAGAATTGCAAAATTAGGAGCTGTCAGAAAATAACTTAAACGATTGGCGCACAGATTGTGTTTAGGTTTGAAAGTTTTGATTGAGAAAAACCACAGTAATAGCAAGCTATTGCGCGGATTTTTCGATTGAAAAACTTTCAAAGATGAGCTTAAGCTGGGCGATGAATCGTTTAAGTTATTTTCTGACAGTTCCTTAGTGATTAATGGGACTAATCAAGCCAAGCAATAATAAAGCAATGATCGTCAGACAAATTGCTAGGATCACCAACAGCATATTTCTTTGTCTAGATACTCGCTGAAGCTGTCTTTGAGATTCACTATCTTCCCTCTGTAGTAGGAGCGGTTGCATGGCAGGTGAGTCAGCAACAGATCTGGTCAGGATCTCACTTACACCCATCTCAGCATCAATAGAGGGATCTGGAAATAACTTCTGTCGCACCTCCGCCTGCTCAGGGCTTGATCCTGCCGGAGACGTTAATCGCGCAGGAGAAACAGGGCCAGACAGCGCGCTTTGTATGTTGGCAATAGCTCCACCCTGATCCTCACTCCTAACCTGTACGCTCACCTCTTGCTGATAGTTTGCAGCCAGTGCTTTCAATTGCTTAACACACGCCGAATAATGTGTATTATTTTGATCATAACGAAGCATCTCCAAGATAGCAATGAGCTCATCAAAACTACTAAAAGTGAGTTGCTCTCCCGAATCGCGATCATTCAAACTAATGATCGATCCCGCAACGGATCCAGCTCTGCTCACACTTGGGTTATGCGTATTAGCCGCTGTCATAATCGTACTGAGCTTCTCCTTAATCGCTGCTTGAAACCCATTCCACGTCAAAGATAAAAAATACTTGCTCCAAGCCTCTGGAGATGTTAAAACCCCTGTAAACTCATCAAATTGAGGCCCCTCCCAACTGCTTTGTGTTTGCTTCATCACATGAAACATTGTGCCAACAATTAAGTTTTGATACGCCTTAAATTCATCACGTAAAAAAACCTCTCGCAAACAGACACGACCGCTAAAACCAACCAAACGACGAAAATGCTCCACAAATCGACTTAATATAAGTGCGGATCTTAACTGTATTGTTGTATATTCACTGCTCATGATCTATCTCCTCTCAAACCATTTATACTTCTTCGTCACTGATTTCTGGAGAACCAGTGGGATCAGCGATATTTCTGTTTCCTAATCGATCAGCAGCAGCCGCTTCACTCGCTGTTCTGCAGTCCCTATCATCTGGTTGTACAATAAATCGATTGAACAATTCTCTTACTGAAGTTCTTTGATTCAGCAATGATTCGCTATCCACTCCTTCTTCATCTTCAGCTCGATGGATACCTGCTAAAAAAACACCTCGCATTTCCGTTAAGTAACGATTTAGCCAATGCGCACTCGGCAGATGCCCGTTGAATGAGTGCCATCCTTGGTGATCTTGAATCTGATCTGAGCGAAAACCTGATCCAAACAAGAATGTGCTAACACTACTATCATGACTAAACCACCACGCACTGCCTGAAACATGCACGCCCTCAGCAAATGATCCACTTTGCTGGAAAAATAATCGTTGTGCTACCTCAAGACCTTGACGCAAACTGATGCAATAATGGGTTGTTTTTCTCCAAAAAGAATATCGGTGTGTTACTGTTTTATAATGTATCGTCAAATCACTTGGGAGAAATGGCACCCCACTAGAACCTATAAGCTTTCTATAGGACTGGCGTTTTCTACGATCAACCCATACATCAAGCAAAGAATAAATCGACGCACCACCTATCAGCGCATACCCAATCATCGGCATCGTGGCTGTAAACAAGGCGTTAATAGCGGTTAAAGAAATGCTCTGAATCGCGGTATCAGCACTAGAAAGTGGATATATACAGGGACTAGAACCTCCTTGACCAGCGTTCACAGCTTTAACACCTTGCTCCAGCTGAGAGCGCAAATAACTCAATACAGGCTGATTTTTCGTAAATAGGAAATCAAACGGGACGGCCTCCTGCATACCAAAATAAAAACCAGCGGCAACTAAGACAACACCTAACACCATGATTAAAAATGCAAAGTTAACACCTTGAACTCGTCTTATTCGGTACCTTTTCGGCAAGATCTTTAAGATCAATAGTAACGCACTAAAGCTCAAAGCAACCAGTGCCGCCATCAAAAATGTATTGCCTGTACCTAACGCTTGCTCTAATCTTCTTGCTTGGACAAAAATATCGGCTGTCAATCCTCTAATAAATTGAGTAACACCCTCATCTGCGTATATAGTTTTGCAAAGTTCGTGATCTTTAAGCTGTTTAGTCGTATCAAAAAATATCGTTCTAATTTCTTCTGGCGATGAGACGCGCTCATAAAAAGCACGAAATAACAATGGCGCAATGACCATGATTGAACCAGCCAGCATCGGTAACCGTCGTGACCATCTGTGACTCACTCTCCCAGAAGACCGCTCACCTAACAAAGGAGTTTCTTCAGATACTGAGGCAACTACTTCTGAACTAGATGAAGGCGCATTACTCGAAAAAGCACTAAATAAATCGTCGAAACCTTCCGCTCCTGCCCTACCACTCACAAAACCACCTCTCTTAAAGCTATAAAATACCAACTATTTGCTCTACCTAACGACATGCACAAATAGTTTGAAATTGTAACCACTCACTCTGCCATCCTGCGCGAAGTCACAGGATCTAAAAATTCATTTCGTGTCCTGGTGTGCAACGAAAAGAAAATCTAAATTCCGTGACCTTGCGCGGAATGACAGGCGAGTAGTTACATGACAACGTGTCTACTTCTTAGACTCACCTTTTTTTAACACAAAGGTAGTAAACCCATTTGTCAAAGAATGTGTCGGGACGCATTTTTGGCCATTCACCTCAAGTTTTTCATTACTCATACAATACTTATAGTGACAAGAAGCACTGTCTCCACTCTGAGCAATCTTTATGTTGTAGTAAAACCCTTGATTCTTAGCAAGAACCCTTTTCATACTACTAAGCTCAAGCTGATCAGCATTATTATCGGCAACCCAAACAGTAGCCCCACTCACAGGTTGACCTTCTAATGCATCAATAATTTTATCACCTGAAGGACAGGAGTTCGGCGAATTACTTAATACCTTTATACTGGTGTCATCACCAGCACGCGCAAAACTTGCAATTAAAACCAACGATGCAACAACACCACCCAAAAACATAGCTTTTTTCGAAACGATCATACACAAAACTCCTTCAAGCTAAAACTTGAAAATAATTCACATTAACAGCACATATTATAGAGCAATTGCTTCAAAAAACAACCCAGCAATCATCACAAATATTACATACTACAAGCGCACAACATCAAGTCTTAGGCAAAGTCACCCCTTTTTGCCCTTGATATTTACCACCACGGTCTTTGTAAGATGTCTGGCAAACATCATCCGAATCAGACTGAAAGAATAACATTTGCGCAACCCCTTCATTCGCATAAATTTTTGCTGGCAAATTGGTGGTATTTGAAAATTCTAAAGTAACATGTCCTTCCCACTCAGGCTCCAACGGTGTCACATTAACAATAATACCACAACGCGCATAAGTCGATTTCCCCAAGCAAACAACCAATATATCACGAGGAATCTTGAAGTACTCCACAGTTCTTGCCAATGCAAATGAGTTGGGAGGGATGACGCAAACATCTGATTTGATGTCAATAAAACTACGATCATCAAAGTTTTTAGGGTCAATTACAGTTGAGTGTACATTGGTAAACACCTTAAATTCTTCCGCACAACATACATCATAGCCATAGCTTGAAGTACCGTACGAGACAATTTTGTGACCTTGATCATCTTGTCTAACTTGCCCAGGTTCGAATGGCTCAATCATTTGATGCTGCTGAGCTTGCTGACGAATCCACTGATCTGATTTAATTCCTGACATCATGATTTCCTTTTTTGTTGTTGCATCAATTGCTCAAATTTCTCTGCCTTCCCTTCAATGGGCTGCTGTGCTAAATACTTCAGGCTTTCAATTGCAATTTGAACATAAGTCTGAGCAATTGATTTTTCTTGAGTTGAAAGCACAATAGGGCGACCTTGGTCAGCACCTTCTCTGATAACGCTTGCTAATGGCAACTTACCCAATAGAGGCACCTCATAATTTTCGGATAATTTCTCCGCACCTTGCTCACCAAAAATATCACTTTGATGCCCACATTGTTCACAGGTATGTACGCTCATATTTTCAATAATACCCAACGATTTAACGCCCACTTTTTCAAACATGACGATGGCTTTCTTCACGTCTATTAATGCAATATCTTGCGGTGTTGTCACCATAAGAGCGCCTGCCAAAGGAATTTTTTGTGCTAGCGTTAATTGAATATCACCCGTACCCGGTGGCATATCCACCAATAAAAGATCCAAGTTATCCCATGCCGTATCAAACACAAGCTGTTCCAATGCTTTAGACACCATGGGCCCACGCCAAACAGCGGGCTGATCTTGATCAATTAAAAACCCTATCGACATCGTTTGTAGTTGATGCGCCATCACAGGCATCCATTTTTTATCTTCAGTAACCGTTGGCTTCTGACCTGTAACACCGAGCATCTTCGGCTGACTAGGACCATAAATATCTGCATCTAACAGCCCGACACGAAGCCCTTGTTGCTGCAACGCAATCGCCAAATTAACCGCCACCGTGGATTTGCCAACCCCGCCTTTTCCTGATGCAACTGCAAGGATATTTTTAACTTGAGGCAATGGTTTTAACTGTGGCTGGATGCGGTAAGATTTCAAGTTGAATTTCATAAAGGCAAGCATAGCAAAGACAAATAAAAATCGCTATACTCGAAACAGATGAAAAGGTCGATTTTCTCACACAAGGAACTCGAGTAGAATCAGATTCAGAAGCTCGAGTAATAGCATCGCTATTGAGAGAGTTTGTGGAGCTGAATTCTGCCGAGTTACTGCAGTTAGAATTCACCCTTTTCATCTGTTTCGAGTATAAAATTCACTCTAACGATTTATCAGACCTCAATATGAAAAAAAGAAATATATTAGTCACCAGTGCCTTGGCTTATGCCAATGGAGAGCTTCACCTAGGACACATGCTCGAGCATATCCAAACTGATATTTGGGCGCGCTTTCAAAACGCTCAAGGCAACAAGTGCTACGCTATTTGTGGTGATGATTCCCATGGCACAGCGATCATGCTCAACGCTGAAAAAAACAAACAAGCACCTCAAGATTATATTGCCGCTATTCAAAAATCACATGAAGCAGATCTGGCAGACTTTTTAATTCATTATGATCAATACGGCAACACCGATACCTCTCTCAATCAACAGTTTGTTGAGGAGATATTTTCCAATTTACAACACAATGGTGATATTGAAACTCGCACCATAGAACAAGCATTTGATCCTGAAAAACAATTATTTTTGCCCGATCGCTTTATTAAAGGTCATTGCCCAAAATGTGACGCGGCTGATCAATATGGTGATAATTGTGAGCAGTGTGGCGCCACCTATTCTCCAGCAGATTTAACCAATGCTCGTTCAGTATTATCTGATGCTACGCCGATCACAAAGCCTACAACACATTATTTTTTCAAGCTCAGTCATTATCAAGACTCTCTACAACGCTGGCTTAATAATGGTCATGTTTCACAGCAACTCGCCAATAAACTCATGGAGTGGTTTGAACAAGGCTTAAATGATTGGGACATTTCCCGAGATGCGCCTTACTTTGGCTTCAAAATTCCTGAGGAAGAGGATAAGTATTTTTATGTCTGGGTTGATGCCCCTGTCGGTTATTTGTCAATCTTCAAACAATTTTGTGACAAACAACAGCGCTCAACCGATACCTTAACCGATCATGGCACACCCAAATTTGAAGACTATTGGTCAAAATCAGCATCAGCAGAGGTGTATCATTTCATCGGTAAAGATATTGCTTATTTTCACTGTTTATTTTGGCCAGCAATGCTCAAAGGCGCGAAATTGAGACGACCAACGGCCATCTTTACGCATGGATTTCTCACCGTCAATGGACAGAAAATGTCTAAATCACGAGGCACCTTTATCACCGCAAAACATTATTTATCGCAGCTAAAACCTGCTTATTTGCGCTACTACCTTGCTTGCAAGCTCAATGCTGGTCAAGATGATATTGACCTGAATCTAGAGGACTTTGTCACCAGAGTGAACAGCGACCTCATTGGAAAAGTCATTAACATTGCCAGTCGATCTGCCAGTTTTATTGTCAAAAAATTTGATGGCATCTTAGCAAGCACATTGCATGCACCCGAATTATTTGCGCAATTCTCACAGACCAAAACAGGCATTGCTCAGCATTATGAGTCCAGGGATTACGCCAAAGCCATGCGTGAAATCATGCAACTTGCCGATTTGTGCAATCAATATATTGATCAACACAAGCCATGGACACTGGCAAAATCTGCTGACACCTTGCCTCAAGTACAAATCATTTGCACTATGGCACTCAATTTGTTTTATCAATTAATGATCTATTTAGCGCCTGTGTTGCCTGATTTAGCGCATGACACCCAAACACTGTTAAACTGTAATCCATTACAGTGGCAGCACCTACAAACGCCACTATTATCACATCGTATTAATGCATTTAAACCCATGTTGCAACGCTTGGAATTAGCGACTATCGAGCAGTTATTACAATCCACCTCCTAAAATGCCTACTATTGATCAAATTAATCAAGCACTCCCACAAACACAGTGTAAGCTATGCGAGTTTGATGGTTGTAAGCCTTATGCCGAAGCCATCTGCAATGGCACAGCTCCCATTGATCGATGCGCCCCTGGTGGTCTTACAACACTCAAAGCACTGGCAAAGCTTACTCATCAGGATGATACCCCTTTTGTCGAGACAGTCTCTCAACGTTTTCGTCAGCCTAGTTATGCCAGTATTGATGAGGACTTATGTATTGGATGCACCAAGTGCATTCAAGCTTGCCCAACCGATGCCATCATCGGTGCCAATAAGCTGATGCATAGTATATTGAGTGACGAATGCAGTGGGTGCGAGCTTTGCATTGAACCTTGCCCTATGGACTGTATTGAAATGGTTGAAATTGATGTCGATGCTGTCAACCATCATCAAAAATATCGTACTCAGTGGAAGCAGCGTTTTGAAGCGCGCACACTGCGCTTAGAAAAATACGCAGCAGAAGAAAAAAAGCAACACAAAACCGCGAGTTTACAGCAAGATAGCCAAGTAGCTACTCAAGAAGCCAGAAAAAAAGCCATTGCAGAGATCATGGCTCGCATGCAAAAAAAGCAATGAACCAAGAAAAACGCCAAGCAATTTTTGATCGCCTAGCGCACCATATCCCCAACCCCACCACTGAACTGTGTTATAACAGCACATTTGAGCTATTAATTGCCGTCATTCTATCCGCTCAAGCCACAGACGTCGGGGTTAATAAGGCAACTGCAAAACTATTTCCCATCGCAAACACACCCGAGGCAATCTTGACGCTGGGAGAAGCTGGATTAAAAACTTACATCAAGACAATTGGCTTGTATCATAGCAAGGCAAAGCACATCATTAGCACTTGCCAAATATTGATTGATCAATGGAAGAGTACTGTTCCCAAAAACCGTGCTTCATTAGAATCACTACCTGGGGTGGGAAGAAAAACTGCAAATGTAGTATTAAATACAGCCTTTGGTCAACCCACCATTGCCGTAGATACGCATATCTTTAGAGTCAGTAATCGCACACATCTTGCGATAGGAAAAACAGTGCGAGCTGTTGAAGATAAGCTAGTTAAAGTGGTTCCTCAAACACATCTACAAGACGCCCATCATTTGATGATATTGCATGGGCGCTATACATGTACCGCAAGACAACCAAAATGCTCACAGTGTGTCATTGCGGATTTATGTGAGTATAAAAGTAAAACTGTTTTGTAACTAACCACTCTTAGAAGAACATATCAAAAGTCAGTGTCACCCAGTTACGACTACCACCAGCAGCACTAACGGTATCAGCAGCACCAGTGGCAGTGTTAGACTTGCTATAATCGATATCATGGCGAAACTCTATTGATTGTACAGTATCTTTCCACCAAGAAGTTGAAAATACGGTTTCTAAGCTGTGACGAGGCAACCCTAATGCAAGTGCATTGCTTGTGCGATCATAACCAAACATCAATGTGCTGGGTTTATTCGCTAGCCATTTCACTTGATGGTCTAGCTCGAAACGCCACGCTTGTGGTTTAGCACCATGATTATTAAAAGTCATATCTTGTGTGGCAAATCGCTTTAAAGCTCCCGTGTATTCTGCACCATAACTCCACGAACCGACATCGTAGTGAGCATAAAGATCACCACCAGCAACACGATGCTGTAATTTTTCATGGTTGTCTTTATCAAATCCGCCAAAAGTTGATAATCCTGTATTTTGCATCAACGCACTATCTGCCAAATTGCGTAAATAGCCCATACCAAACCCAAGCTGACCAGGACCTAGTTTCAAACTATCATTAGCACTCACGCCCCAGTTATTAAAGTTACGGGAGTTACCTGAATAACTTTGTCCTTTAAAACCATACAGTTGACTACTCAATCCATTTTTTGCATAACCCAAAAGCAACATTCTTTCTTTCACTTTTCCAAGCAAGTTGGTTGTTGGGTTAGTCACTAAAAAGCTACGATATTCGCCAAAAGGCACCTGTGTTTGCCCCATGGTTGCATAGAAAGGACTTTGCTTTAAGTTCCCCACTGTAATGAATCCCTTATCGATCACCAAGCTTGAGTTAGTATTAACGCCATTGTTATTAGCGCCGGGGTCATCATTGTATTGAATAGAGGTAAATCCTGTAATCCAAGGCGATCCTGAAGCCAAAATGTTCAACTTCGCCGTTGATAAATCCATATTACTATCGGTTGGGGTTTGATAGTTCTGATAAGCCGTTGCTTGCCCTTCCAACTGCCCACTTAACTCAATGAAAGGTTGATTGGGAAAGTTGGTGATATCACGAACTTTGGCACTCAATTGTTGACGTTGTTGCAGAATACGCAAATCTTGGTTAAAACTTGGGATATTGGTCATTAGATCACTGCCGTCAAACTCACTTCGCTCACCCAGCACTGGCGAGGTAATCACGCTCACTTTAGAAAATAACTTTCCTAGTTTTTTATGATTTTTTCGATCAGCCATTTCTTTGGCTTCTTTTTGTTTTAAAGTATCAATTTGTGATTGTACAGATTGTAATTTTTGCTCGAGCAGTTTCACTTGTTGATCCATCGATTCATTTGGAGCTGCTGATAGTAAAGCGGGGATTAAAACACTCATCGTTAATATATGTTTGATTTTCATGATCCGTATTCTCGATAATATTAAAAACTGCGCCGAAGATACTGAAAATTGAGCATAAGGTCAAGCAGTCTCAGATTCTACAACTCACTTTGTGAGTTTAGCATACGAAGCACGCTTGGATTCCTTGACTGTGAGCAGAATAACGAAGAGAAGTAGGCACGTAGGCACTAAAAAATAAGCAAAAAAAAGCCCGCATAAAGCAGGCTTTTTCAAGAAGTTATTCTAAAGTATTTTAGAATTTAACGCCTAGGCGAACCATGTACACATTATATGTCGCATCAGAGTTAGTTTTAAAGTCTTTAGCATGAGCAAACAATCCTGTCAACATAGTGTTTTTCATTACATTAACACCATAAGATGCTGTATAACGATATTTATCCAATCCTAAATCATCAGAAACACTAGATGCTTTATTTGCAGTTTCATACATTACTTTAACAGTAGATGGCATCATCATTGTTTTGAATGAATACCCTGCCGCTAAGTCAAAAATAGCTGGTCGGCTGTTTTTATCATTAGTAGTTAACTCAGAATCAAGTGCTGTGTAGTGAGACTCAACAGAGAAAGGACCGTATCCAACCATTGCATGTAATGCATACGCAGAAGAACGATTTGAGGTGAGGAGAGCATCATTAATTGCATCACTAACAACTGTTACATCACGAACGTCTTTAATGAAACTTGCATCAGCTTTATAGCTTACACCATTCATCATACCTGCATAACCAACTTTAGCTACATAGTTACGAACTCTTTGCGTTTGTTTATCAGTGTTATAAGAAGACTGTCCGTTACTCAAAGCAGATACATTACCAAAGAAGCCATTGCTCATGAAACCAACTTCTGCAGCAGTGCTCTTAGTTTGAGTTAACGCCTGTGCATAGCTTACTAGCATTGGGTAAGGAGAACTATAATCACCGTACTGCGTGAAGAAATCACCTACTTTACCATAAAATGGTGATTTTGCCATATCAGCAATCGTTACATATGCTTCATCTACAGAAAGCTTACCTTGCTGAGGAGTAACTGCATTATCAGCATTCAGCCCCAAATTATCACCTGTATACAATAAACCAACATGCGCATTAACCATTGGGTTAATCATTGCATCAAAGTAAAGATTTGCATTATTAATACGAAGTCCATTATCAGAAGCATCGTTAGTATCATTCAAGTGCGTAGCAATATCTACATTGTATGCATCAACATTCAACATACCGCCTACTTTAATACGGTTATTCCAATTCATGCTTGGAACCATATTCATGTTCGAGTTACCGTTCATCATCATTTGAACAGACATCATCTTGTTCATCATTGGTGACATTGATTTACTTGTGTGCGCCGCAACCGCAGAACCGGCAAGACCAAGCGCAATCACAGAAGCAACAACTGGTTTAAGTTTCATTGTGTTAAATCTCCTAAGATTTTTTATTATTTTTTGGCGGGTCGCTCCAGGAAGTTCCCTACCATCTTTCATCATTTTTTCAAACGCTGAAAGGATGACCCGTTACCAAAAACTGCTCACCTTTCTGCGCTTACCGAAGTTAGCATCACTTCAAACCCTTGAAGCAACCAACCTTTTCAGCCCAAGAGGCCCAAATTCAGTGCCGCACTATACCTCAATTGAACATAATTGCAACCCCAGTAAAACCAGAATTGACGATACATCCAATTACTTGATATCGCTCGCCGCACTTAATCGGCGAGACATTTAATACATTTATCAAATATCTCGCTATGCTTTATACAGAAAGGCTTGAACGCCTGTCAAGCTTTTTCTGCTCACAAAAAGAACATTGGCGTGATATCTCACAACAATGTGCGCAAATCACTCAAGCTATAGCTCGCTCGCATTCTCTTTTAAGTAATCTGCAACCCCTTGCGGATCAGCTTTCATACCTTTTTCACCCTTTTTCCAGTTTGCTGGGCACACTTCACCATGTTGCTGGTGAAACTGCAACGCATCGATGATACGCAGAATTTCTGCCATATTACGACCTAACGGCAAATCATTAACAATCTGTGAGCGCACCACTCCCTGATCATCAATAATAAATGCACCACGCAAAGCAACGCCTGCCTCTAAACTCTCAACACCATAACTTTGACAAATCTCATGCTTCACATCAGCCGCTAAAGTATATTTAACTTGACCAATACCACCGTCATTAATCGCAGTATTACGCCATGCATTATGGGTAAAATGTGAATCAACTGAGACCGCAACCACCTCAACATTTCTTTCATTAAACTGATCCATTGCATGATCAAGGGCTATTAGCTCTGAAGGACAGACAAAAGTGAAATCCAAGGGATAGAAAAACACCAGACCATATTTTCCTTTAATCGCATCACTTAAACGAAATGCATCAACAATTTCACCACCTTTTAACACCGCTGGCACACAAAAATCAGGGGCTGGCTTGGTTACTAGTACAGTCATTCTTATACTCCATATCATTCCGCATTTTATAAATACGGTATTTATTTTTATTAAATCAAGCCTATGATCATAACAATGACAAACCGAAACACAAGACAATATTTTGAAGCAGAACTGGCACAGCTTAACACCCTGGGAAAAGTGTTTGCACAAAAACACCCCGACGTTGCAACCCAGCTTAACATTCATCATCAGCAAAAAGATCCTGACACAGAAAGGCTCATTGAGGCTACTGCATTCTTAACAGGCAAAGTGCAACAAAAAATTGATCAAGACATGCCTGATACTTGTGCAAACTTATTGCATCACCTATGGCCTGACGCACTGAAACCAACACCAGCACATACGATTATGCAGTATGATTCATCTCATGTCTCAAATAGACACACGTTACAGCAAAGTCAGCTCATTGCCGCAGGCACGAATATCTCAGCTAACACCAAGGACGGCATCACTTATCCGTTCACAACCTTGCAAGACGTCATATTACAACCACTGACAATTGAAAGCATTAAAACAACAACCACTCAGCAAGCGCAATCTCAGATAACGATCACTATTCAGAGCGACACCCCGCTATCACAACTTGATTTATCGACACTTTCACTATACTTTGATTTGCCCGTCGCCAATGCAGCACAATGGCAATATCTCATTGATCAATATCTAAAACGATCGTCTCTGAGCTACCTCAATGACAATCAGCAACCAGTTACGCTGCCAATTACCAAGAAGCACCTAACAATACCTCTATTACAATCTACTCGAGACCAAGCGCTACAAGCGAGTATAACAGCCATGCATCAAGTACGTGACTATTTTCACTTCCCACAACAGTTTCAATTTCTATCAATTACACTACCAGAAACGCTTGAAACAAACACCTGTCAACAGTTCCAAATCAACCTCCTTTTCGATCACCAACTAAATTGTACCGCATTAGATTCAAATGATATCAAACTCAATTGCATTCCCATCATCAACTTATTTGAAACTAGCAGTGAACCACTACATATCGACCTCAAGCAACATCAACACGCCTTAGTCATCAGTCAAAATCAAGATATCGATCTACATACATTACAGCAAGTTGATTGCATCGATAATACAGGGCATCGTTGGAGTGCTCATGCTTTATCTGCTTTTGAAAATCTACAGCCAAGCTATCAACATCAATCCTCAATACAACCAGCTTTAAGCAATTATCAACACAGCAGTACTGCACTGGATGGAGAGATGACACACTACCTAAGTTTTAATCTCAACGATACGACAAACGTCCCTTCTCAGTTCACGGCTTCATGCCAACTACTTGCTTATCATAAAAACAAACCCCACGAGGAACTTCAGCATAATGATAGCTGTACCATTAATCATGATACTGCCAGCTATCATGGGAAAATATTGATGAAACCAACAACAGTATCCAACGCCACGCACCATAGTGATCAACAGTGGCAACTACTTGCTCACTTATCGTTTAATTATGAAAACATCTCCGATTTAGCCACCCTAAAACGTCTATTACACAGCCATCAACCCGCAACAAAGCAAACAGCACTGCTGACCCAACAAAAAATCAACAGTATTCAATCCATCGAATCAAATACTGCTTTGTCCATACAACACGGTGCATTCACGCAAACAGTTCGTGTCAACATACAACTCGATGACCAACAGTTTTCAGGCATTGGAGATAGTTACTTGTTTGGATTGGTCTTACATCGGTTATTAACCTGTAGCGTTCCACTAAACCACCACTTAATCACCACAATCGAATTACTCTGTAGCAACAAAAAATTTTCATGGAACAGTTAATGGCACCAACCCTCAATCACCAACATTCTTTTTATCAATGCCTCCATCGTTTAATCAATCAGCAAGGTGTTGCATTGGAGCATATTCGTTTGCAGGCCAATCAAAGCATTGCCTTTCCAGCGCAAGATATTTTACTTTACAAAGCTAAAAACTCATCTCAACCAATCACTTTAACGCTCAACTTTATGGGTATGATTGGTGTTGATTCACCGCTTCCTCATTATTTATTGCAAAAAACACTTGCCAACAATCAATCTAGCGAACAATTAAGAGACTTCCTGCAACTAATCAATCAACGTATTTATCAATTATTATTCTCTGCTTGGCGAACTGCTAGGCCTATCACAGAACAGCCTGCTTCAACCAATCGACATCATACCTTATTAAATCGCATCGCAGGCGAACGCTTAAGCGGTGCTATTGCTCAATCTTTTAAAGCTGATTCTGCTCACGCTCATTCTGTTAAAACCTCGGCGCCTTCAAGTGATTTGGATATGCCATGGAAAGGATATGCTTATGCTGGCTTAATGGGTGCCCGAATCAAAACAGCTGCTAATTTAAAACAGCTCATCTCACAACATCTAGCAAATCACCCATCCTGCAAAAAAACACAGGTCATTCAACACATCCAGCAATGGAAAGCACTTGATCACACCTCAAGGTTATGCCCGAATCATCTGAGTATGGACGGCAAAAGTTATCAACTAGGAAGCACTTCCATATTAGGGAAGAGAGTTCTCGATTCATGCCAGACAATCCATGTCATACTACACTTTGATAGCTATGATGCTGGTGTGTTATTTTTTCCTCAACAAACCGCAGGGCAAACATTACATCGCCTGATTAAAACGTTTATCGGTCGACTGATTCAGCTGCATTTACAAATAATCGTACCACTTACTGCATCATGTCAATTAGGCAATACACATCATGCACTGGGATACAATACAAAAATTGGCAACTCTGCTCTCAAAGCAACTTTAAATTTCCCAGAAACTCAGTTTTGTTAAGGAATCGGAAGGAGAGTTTGAACAGCACCTAGACCCATCGCCTTTCAAGACGCCGGAGTTTTAACAAAATGAATTTTAGTGGAATTAAATTTAAAAAATCGAGTAATAGCAGGTTATTGCGAAAGTTTTTAAATCTCAATTTTGCAGAATTCATGCGGTTAAAATTCGGCTTCTTGAATGGTGATGGGTATAAGACTGGTTATCACATTTTGATAACAGTGTCAGTTCAATGCGATTGTAGTGTTTGGTTTCTTTAACAGCCTCAGCACCTACAGCATCAATATGGCGCGTCTTTAAGTGGTTCACAATCAATCGACTCTGTGCTTCTAACATCGCTATGGGTATTGGATGTCGTTTACTTTGCCACGCCTGCACCAATACTCGGCATGCATGACGACTTGCAACCACTTTATTAATAAGCTGCATCGAAACGTTTCGATCTGAGTTTAGCTGCACATTATTGGGGGTATTCCCTGAAAAAAAACGTGAGCTCCTCAATAATACATGCAACTGCTTATCATCATCATACAACAGTGGAACTGACTGTTTTGCAAAAGCATGTCGAAGTACCAAGTAAGAAGGTATACCTCTCCCCAACTGATGTATGACTCTCTCATTACTTGCTGAAGATACGGTTGAGTCACTTGGCGCCGCCCACACAAGGCTAGGCATACAAAATCCAATAATCAATATTAAAACGCATGTTTTCACCAGAGACTCCTTATCAATAATTATACCCATCACCATTCAAGAAACCGAGCTGTAACTTCATGAATTTTGCAAAATTGACATTCAAAAACTTTTGCAATAGCTTGCTATTACTCGATTTTTTAAATCTAATTTTACTAAAATGCATTTTGTTAAAACTCCGGTGTCTTGAAAGGCGGTGGGTATATACTCGCTGGCTTTACTGGCGATGGGTATAAGTTCAATTTTAACTGATGTGGGTTGTGAGTATTCACTTGCTTAAAATAAATCTGACAAATATGATCCAGTATGACATGGTCAATATCAAAACAAATCATTAAAATCTTTTTTAATTGATCACAATCAAACAATGTTGGAATAATTTTACTAACCTTGTAGTAGTAAAACACATTCTGACAGGCGTCACCACAGCGCATTTTGTCCTTACGATGCATATTTGGAAAACACAAACTATTTTCCATTAACAAAGCTGACTCAACTGCCTCACCTTCTTCAACGAGCAACTCAATATCACTAGGCTCATCATCTAAAGAGGTTGTTAATTGATTACTCATGGGCAAGTTGGACTGCTTAGTTAACAAGTCATCCAGTTGTTTCAACGGCTCAACCACCAGCTCGTGCCAGTCGTGAATACGCCTCGCTAACTGTTTAATATCTTCTTGCTTTAACTTACCAAACCCAGCAACAGCATACCACACACCATATAAAATCAAATGAATATTCAATGCGTGCCGTTGCTGTATAATCTCTAAAGATTCACGTATCTCAGACACCGTCATCATTTGGGTTAAATAAGCATGGAAAGCAGTTTGAGGACCATTCATTCAGTTAAGCACCTAGGAACATATACCTATCACCATTCAAGAAACCGAATTTTAACTTCATGAATTTTGCAAAATTGCCTATGAATAATATGTAGGGTAAAAACTTTCGCAATAGCACGCTATTACTCGATTTTTTAAATCTAATTTTACTAAAATTCATTTTGTTAAAGCTCCAGCGTCCTGAATGGTGATAGGCATACAGTCATCGTACTTGAAGATGCCAATTTTCGCAAAAGGTTTCAATTCATCAAAAGCCTGAGCATAGAGTTCTTTTTTGAAATCAACCACACGTTTAACAGGCTCATCATAGTCTACCCACTGATAATGATCAAACTCAGGAGAGCCAGTTTTATCAGGATCAAAGTTAATGCGTACCTGTTTAACGCACAACCTAAATAGCAACCAACGCTGACGCTGCCCCACACATAATGGCAAAGAATGTGGTCGCTGCAATTTCTTGGGTAAATCATAACTCAACCATGTTGAGGTCATTGCGAGCAGCTGAACTTGATTCCTCTTAACACCTGTTTCTTCATACAGTTCACGGTAACCTGTTTGAGCAATGCTTTCATTGAGCTCAATACCACCTTGTGGGCACTGCCACGCATTTTTTGGAAAAACTCGGTTTGCACAAAACACCCTATCTTGCTGATCTAATAAAATAATCCCCACACCCAAGCGATAACCAAATCGATCAATCACACTTCCTTCCCCGTCTCATCTTTAACGACTGAATTTACCTTAGCATTCCACCAGTGACAGTGTTCCGATGCCGTCACATCACCTGCCTGATGCCGCAATAATAAAAAATCAAATCCTGCACGAAATTTATTAGAACCCATAATACTGCGTACTTTTTTCTGCTTGCGTGTACTTTCCATTCGATATTGCAAAGTGTAAATATCACGCATCGTTAACGTTAAACGCTTCGGAATCGCAATAATACGCTGCTGTTTTTGCATCACATAATCCATAGCATGATAGATCGCAGTGAAACGATGATAACCCCGTTTTATGAGTTGCTGCATTCTATTTTGCACAGGTTGCCACATAAGAACAGCAAGAAAAAAAGCGGGATTAATTGGTTTTTCTTCTACGATACGCTGATCCGTATTAACTGCACCCTGTTCAATGAAACGCTCTGCAAATTGTTTTGATACTCCACCTAGGCATGCTTCAACTTGCGGGAAAAGAATAGAAAACAAACCATACTGACGTAATTGAGCAAATACATGCACAGCATAACCTTCTAAAAACAACTTTAATATCTCATGAAATAAACGTGCTGGTGGAATATTCAACAATAACCCTGCACAAGTCGAAATAGGTTGTGCAGTTTGAGTATCCAAACAAAATCCAGTTTTCACTTGAAAACGCACAGCACGCAACATCCTAACTGGATCTTCATGATAACGCTCAACAGGGTCACCAATCAGACGGATCGTTCGACTGGACAAGTCCTGCATTCCCCGATGATAATCAGCCACCGTAAAATCTGCAATATTGTAGTAAAGCGCATTGATTGTAAAATCTCGACGTGATGCATCTTCCTGGATCGAGCCAAATTCATTATCAAACTGTATTTTAGAACGCCTCTTAGATTTAAAAACACTACCTAAATTTATCCACTGTCTTCTTTTCTTCGTAGGTGCTGCTCGAAATGTCGTGATTTCCAGAATATGTGAATCATAGTAAACATGTACAATTTTAAACCGTCGCCCAATAATGCGACTATTATTTGGAAATAATTCCCTAATCTCTTCTGGATGGGCATTCGTTGCTAAATCATAATCTTTCGGTTGCTCTCCACGCAGTAAATCACGAACAGCACCTCCCACTAAATAGGCATCGAACCCAGATTTCATCAAACGATAAAGCGCCGTCAATGCATCATTGTGAATTACTTTGCGTGAAATCGTATGATTTTCTCTATTAACCACACGCACAAGATTAGACTGCGAAGCATCATCACCTTGCTCATATTTTTTAGGTTTGTTTTTGCCGAAAATTACGAATTCCCTGTTATTCTGGCCACTCAATGTTTAGAAGTATACACAAACAAAGTAGAATTTCGTACAATCATCCGAATTTCAAGCAAAAAACATGGGTCACTCATGAAAATTCGTCAACATTCACATCAATTTTTTAGCTTTGCTTCTGGTATTGCAGCTGAAAATAGCGGAACTTGCATGGGTCCAATCATACTCCAAAATTCACCCTTACTCGCACAACTCAACTTTCCTTATCAATTTGAGCCCCCCTTGTATCCACAAGGCGAAGAGACATTGGATAACTCAGCATTAACTTTAGATGATTTAGTCGTTACTACTGACTTATCAAGCCGTCTTGCAGATTATTGTTTTGATGCAGTCAAAGAGAAAACAAGCTTCACCACAATTGGTGGCGACCACAGCTGTGGCATCGGTACTTGGAGTGGTACTGCTAGCGCACTTGCTGGAGACTTAGGGCTCATTTGGATTGATGCACACCTCGATGCTCACACGCATGATACTTCCCCAACAGGCAATATACATGGCATGCCAATTGCAGCCTTATTAGGGCACGGAGATAAGCAGCTCACCACCATTTGCTCTGATCAAATCAAACTCAAACCAGACAATTTATATATGATCGGGATGCGTTGTTACGAAGAAGAAGAGAAGGCACTACTAGAAAACCTTGGCGTTCGTATTGCTTATATCGAAGAAGTTCATCAACGTGGCATTGATATCATTTTACAAGAAGCGATCAACCATGTGACACAAAATACCGTTGCTTACGGGGTTAGTGTTGATTTGGATGGCATTGATCCTAAAGATGCTCCAGCGGTTGGAACTCCAGTGGAGCAAGGGGTTGACTCAGTAGAATTATGCCAGAGCATCAAAAAACACATACAGGGTGATTCACGTTTAATTGGCACAGAAATCTCTGAATTCAATCCATCTCTAGATCAAGATCACAAAACAGAACAGGTCATCATTGACTTACTGAATGCTTTTTATACCCAAATTACTTGAAGATGCCGAGGTTTTAACATAATGAGCTTGAGCAGAATCAGATTTAAAAGATTGAGCAATAGCACCGCTATTGGGAAAGCTGTTAGATTTGTATTCTGCCGAGCTCATGCCGTTAAAGTCCAGCGTCTTCAAGTGGTTTGGGCATATACCCAACACAGTTGAAAATAAGGAACGTAAACATGGTTAAAGTACTCGCTGTCGAAGATATGGCAAAATTAGTAAGCACACATGGCTTCAGCAATTTCTTGCGTGATTTAATCACTCAATTAAAAGCTGACTTTGTTCGCTGGGAAGCGTTTAACAAAATACCACGCCCAGCATTTCATGTGGAAGGTGGTGTGATAGAACTGATGCCAATCGCAGATCATGAAAACTTTTCATTCAAGTATGTCAATGGTCATCCTAACAACCCTAAGAACCACAATAAACAAACAGTCATCGCAACAGGTCAGCTTTCACGTGTTGATAATGGATACCCTTTATTGTTTTCCGAAATGACCTTGCTCACAGCATTACGTACAGCAGCAACTTCAGCGCTAGCAACAGATATCATGGCACGCCAAGATGCCTCAACGCTCGCTATTATTGGAACAGGTGCACAAAGTGAGTTTCAAGTCTTATCACACTTATTAGTCAGAAATATTACCACTATCCAATATTATGATATTGATGCAAATGCCATGTCTCGCTTTAAACGTAATCTAATCAAACACAACATTCATGCCAAGCTTATTCCCTGTCAAGATGCAAAATCAGCCTGTCAGGGTGCGGATATTATTACCGTATGCACCGCCTGTAAAGATCATGTCAATGTCGTTCTCAATGACTGGGTCAAAGCAGGTGTCCACATCAATGGGTTGGGTGGGGATTGCCCAGGAAAAACAGAACTAGAAAAATCAATTCTGTCTCGAGCAAAAGTAGTCGTCGAGTTTTTCGAACAATCGTTTATTGAAGGAGAAATTCAATTCTTTAGCGAGCAAGAGGCTAAAGCACTCATCTTTGCTGAATTAGCTGAACTCATTGAAGGCAGCAAAGTGATCAATCGATCACCTGAAGATATTACTGTTTTTGATTCCGTAGGGTTTGCACTTGAAGACTTCTGTGCACTCAAACTCACGCATCGATTAATACAACAATACCCTGACATTGGGGTTGAAATGAACTTAGTTCCTCAAATAGAAGACCCTAAAGATTTGTTTTCAGTGTTGCGTTGTTAGGAGCCAAGGAACTGTCCAGAAATCACCTAAAGACTCTGGACGCTAATCCTTTAAGTTATTTCTGGGCAGTTTTTAACACGCTTAACCAAATTGATCAATACAAGACTACTGATAATCAACAAAGTTGCCATATATTCAGCATAAGACAAGTGTTGATCAAATAAAATACTGCCCCAAAACAACCCTGTCAGCGCCACAATACCATTGGTCATGCTGTAGTAAACAGCGCCAAAATGCTTGACAATATAAAATAAAAGCACATACCCCACAGAAGACAGTATTATCTCAAGCAAAATAACAAAGGTGGGCAAATCAAGCCACTGTAACTTATAAAATTGATGTGAGACAAGGACTAGCGGACAGAGTATAACAGCTGAAAAAGATAGCATCCCAAACGAAAGTATTAAAAGATTATTATTGGGACTATCACCGCGCTCAATGAAGATACTTACAAAGGCAAAACATAGGGGGGCAAGTAATGTCAACAACACCCAAGACGCCTCCTGAAAATCAATGTGAAAACTAGGTGCTATCAACACCATGATTCCAGTAATAGACAATACAACACTCAAAAAACGTAACCAATGAAACCGTTCTAATCGCATCCCCAACGCAATTAAATAAGTAACAATTGGTACTAGGTTGACCAAAACAGCAACCAAGCTTGCTGGCAAATGTGGCGCAACAAAATACATCACACTGTTAGGAATTGCTATACCAAATAAGCCACAAATTACATAGAATCTTAGCGACCTCCCTAACCGATTCACTTGAACAAACTGATCATGCCTCACATTGCTGAGCCGACGGATCAACAAAATACCACCCAACAAAATAGCAGGTCCTAAAGATTGCCAAAAAGCATAACCTAATGGATCAACGCCATGAGTTGTTGCAATACGAGCCAAGGAGTATCCTGACCCCCAAATAAAGCCAAGCATCAATAATAATAGCGGCGCTTGATAGCCATTAGACTTGAAGAAACTGGTTTTTAACTTCATTATTTTGGCAGAATTAAAACTTAAACAGCTTCGCAATAGCAAGCTATTCCTTATCTCTTTAAATTTAATTCTGCGCAAAATCATTTTGTTAAAACTCCAGCTTTCCCAAGTCTAATGGGTATGATCTTTTGGCTTATAACAACGCCAGTCGTGAATCAGTTGCTGCGTAGACAAATCAATATGCTCCAACGTGGCATCATTTCCCTGCAACGCAGGCTTGAGTATACTCGCCATCCGTTTACCTTCTTCAACACCCCACTGATCAAATGGATTAATATTCCATAACACACTTTTTACAAAAACTTCATGCTCATACAACGCTAACAAAGCACCTAAGCTTTGTGCATTGAGTGCATCTAATAAAATCATGCTAGACGGACGATTACCAGCATATTGGCGGTGTGCTGCGACGAAAGAATTATCTTCAACTGACTCAACTGATTTCCCTGTCAATAAGCTCGCGCTTTGCGCAAAACAATGCGCTGCCATTTCTATAGAAGCATCTCGCGGCAAAATAAAATCCACAGGAACACAGTGTGTTCCTTGATGTAACAATTGATGAAACGCATGCTGTCCATTGGTTTCTACACCACCCCAAACAATCGGCTGTGTTGGATAATCAACCACTTGGTGTAATAAGCTCACTGATTTACCACCACTTTCCATTTGCATCTGTTGCAAATAATCAGGCAATTTATCCAAGCGATGTGCATAGGGTAAAATTGCATGCGTTTGCACAGCAAAGAAGCGTCCATAACAAACATCAAGACAAGCTAGAATCACGGGCATATTCTGTGCTAACGGCTGACGCATAAAGTGCCGATCCATTGCATAAGCACCCGTTAGTAACTGAACAAACACATCCCAGCCAAATTGTAATGCAATCGGCAACCCAATCGCTGACCATAGAGAAAATCGACCACCCACAAAATCCCACATTGGCAAGATTGCTGAAGGAGACACACCTTGTGTAATAGCACGCTCAGGATGTGCTGTAATTGCAATCACATGCTGTTGAAGATTATGGATATCATGATGCATAAACCACTGTTTTGCTTGCTCAAAATTAGTTAAGGTTTCTTCAGTACAAAATGATTTAGATGCCACAATCAACAAAGTTGTTTCCGCTGAGCATTGCGCTAATACATCTGCTAACTCAGTCTCATCTAAGTTGGCGGTAAAATGTACAGTCGTAGGTTGTTTCTTAGCTGTTCTTAGCGCATCACAGACAAAACGTGGACCTAAATCAGAACCACCAATACCAATATTGATAATCGTTGTGATGGCTTTATTCGTTGCCCCTAACCATTGATGTGAACGAACTGTCTCAACCATTTGCTGCATCTGCCGCTGCATTTGTATAATATCGTGTTGGATATGAGGCGGTAAAGACACCAGGTCTCCATCTGCAACCACTTGTCGCAGCGCAGTATGTAACGCAGGTCGATTTTCTGTCTGATTGACAACCTCACCCTGAAACAACGCCGAACGTTTAGTAGATAACTGTTGCTGATCAAGCCATTGTTGCCATAAGGCAACCGTTTCAGCAGTCACAAAATGCTTGCTATAATCTAGAAATAAATGAGCGTCTTGCAGTGAAAACTGATCAAACCGCTCACTCTCTTGGCACAATGATTTCAGTGAACATTTTCGCAATGATTGATAGTGCTTATCAAATGTTTCTTGAAGTGTTGCCTGCATCTCCTTAACCTTGAATGTTATAAGAACTCAAGCTTTCATTTAATTGCTGAGTCACGCGAATAAATGTCGTGCATTTCGATAACTCTTTCAACTGACGAGCACCCACATAAGTACAAGTTGAACGCACACCACCCAAAACATCCTGAATGGTACCAACCACAGAACCTTTATAAGGCACATCCACCGACTTACCTTCGCTGGCGCGATAACCTGCCACTTTTCCATGATGACGGTTCATCGCTTCTGCTGAACTCATACCATAAAAACGTTTGTATTGACGACCTGACTTTTCAATCACCTCGCCTTCACATTCATCATGCCCAGATAACAGACCACCTAGCATGACAAAATCAGCTCCAGCACCAAACGCTTTTGCCACATCCCCAGGATTAGTCGCCCCACCATCTGCACAGATATGCCCTTTCAATCCGTGGGCAGCGTCTGCACATTCAATCACAGCGGAAAGTTGAGGATACCCAATCCCTGTTTTCTTACGTGTTGTACAAACAGACCCTGGACCAATACCAACCTTAACAATATCTGCTCCAGCTAGGATCAATTCTTCGGTCATCTCTCCTGTCACCACGTTCCCTGCCATGATGATATGATCAGGAAAGTGGTCGCGCGCTTTTTTCACAAAATCAGCAAATCGTGCTGTATAACCATTAGCCACATCAATACAAATTAAGGGGGTACTAACAACTTTTAAAATACGACTTAAGTCAGCGAAGTCTTGATCAGAAATTCCCGTTGATGCAAAACACGTGTCAATTAATGATGGCTGCTCACTCTCAAATTGCTGCCATTGTTCAGCGGTTTTAAATTTCCCCAGCGCCGTCATCATTCTTTCCGCACCAAGCTTAATTGCCATATCAAATGTGCCCGTATGGTCCATATTTGCAGCAATTACAGGCACACCTGACCATGAGCGCGTGCTATGACGAAATTTAAAAGTACGACTTAAATCAACTTCTGAGCGAGAGCGTAATGTACTACGCTTCGGACGAATTAAAACATCTTTAAAATCCAGCTTAACTTCTGATTCAATACGCATGAAAATCCTTGCTACTGAGGTAAAGAAATGATTTTAACAAAGCTCTGATAGGGTGCAAGTATTAAAGAAGAAAATGAGAAAAATGGAGCTGGCGATAGGAGTCGAACCCACGACCTATTGATTACAAATCAACTGCTCTACCAACTGAGCTACGCCAGCTCGGCGTGAGGGGGTGAATATAGCAAATATCTTTGAAAATGCAAGCCAATTATTCAAGACAATTACTCAGGAAACAAAGAACTTACTGATTGCTTTGCACTCACTCGTAAAATTGTCTCTGCTACCACTGAACTCAAACTAATTTGACGAATTTTCTGGCAGTCTTTTGCCCCTTGAGACAAAGGAACAGTATCACATACAACCAGCTCATCAATACAAGATTGATCGACACTATTCACTGCATCACCTGATAAGACAGGATGAACACCGTAAGCCACCACACGTTTCGCTCCGTGATCTTTCAATGCTTTTGCTGCTTTACATAAGGTACCTGCTGTATCAACAATATCATCGACAATCACGCAATCTCGACCTGCAACTTCACCAATGATATTCATCACTTGCGCTTGATTTTGTTTCGGACGACGTTTGTCAATAATCGCTAAATCCGCATCATTCATCCGCTTTGCAATTGCACGCGCCCTGACAACACCACCTACATCAGGAGAAACCAACATTAAATCATCATATTGACGTTGTTTCATATCATCAATAATCATGTTACTAGCATACACATTATCCACGGGCATGTTGAAAAACCCTTGAATTTGATCTGCATGTAATTCAACGGTAATCATGCGCTTGATACCAACAGATGCCAACATATCCGCAATGACTTTAGCAGAAATGGGTACCCGTGATGAACGCGGACGACGATCTTGTCTAGCATAACCAAAGTAGGGAATCACTGCCGTAATCGACTCTGCTGAGGCACGACGCAACGCATCGGCTAACAACATCAGCTCCATTAAGTTATTATTAGTCGGCTGACAAGTTGATTGTACGATATAAGTCTCACAACCACGCACATTTTCAGTCACTTCAATATTAATCTCATCGTCACTGAAACGATCAACTGTTGCCTGACCTAATTGCACTTGTAGCTGCCGAGCAACCCGAGAAGAAAAGCTAGGTAATGAGTTACCATTGAAAAGCTTGATATTCACGCAGTGCATCCTTTGCGTTTAACTTAGCAATGATTCTAACAAACAAATACAATGGGTCAATGAAGAATTTAAGAAAAGATGGCTGGGCCGCCAGGATTCGAACCTGGGTATGCATGGATCAAAACCATGTGCCTTACCGCTTGGCGACGGCCCAATAAAACGAATTCCGAATTATACCCCTTCAACTAAATAATACAACCCTTTTGCATCACCCAATTGAATTTTAGTCAGTGCATTTTTCGCATCCTCATACTGATTAAATGCCAAAAAAACACAAGCTCCTGTTCCTGTTAAACGCGGCTTTCCATACTGAGATAAAATGGAAAAAGTTTCTTTGATTACAGGATATCTATCCAAGGCAATTTCCTCAAAAACATTCATGCCATATTGCACATCATTAATCCCATCTTGTAAATACTGATCCAAAGTAATTTTAGGCGTTGCTTTGATCAGCCCAGGAGCTTGAAACATCGGCGCAGTCGCCACATGACAGTCAGGTTTAGCAACAATATACCAGCGCTTAGGCAAATTAACCGTATAAAGTTGCTCACCAACTCCTTCAGCAAACGCATTACACTGCTTCACGAATACGGGGACATCAGCGCCTAATGTCACAGCAATTGAGCACAAGTCTTCTTCTGAAAGCATTAACCCCCATAGTCGATTCAATGCTAACAAGGTTGTCGCCGCATTACTGCTACCACCTCCTAGCCCTCCGCCCATTGGAATTCTCTTTTTCAAGGTCATGCGAACGCCAGAAGAAATTTCATGCTTACGCTGCAAGCATCGCGCTGCTTTGACCATTAAATTATTTTCAACAGAGAAAGGTAGGCAACTATCTAATGTAATGTTTGCTTTATCAGATGTTACTTCAAAACTCAAATCATCATATAAACCGATCAACTGAAAGACGGTTTGCAACTCATGATAACCATCATTTCTTTGCCCGGTGATATGCAAAAACAGATTGAGCTTTGCTGGACTTTGATAGCTTATAACTGCCATTTTGTAATAACCAGTCGTATTTTTAACCGTTGATTGTGAATATCTATTCTTGAAGGCAAGTCAATCATAACCCCCGTACTACTTTTAATGGTGTGAAAACGTTCATAGTTGACAGCCCACCCTTGCTGATCAAGCTGAATCAGGTGTCCAAATTGATCAAATTTAGCATGACTTTTCACCTTTGCTACCGGTATCGACCTCAACCAATAATACAAACTAGAAACTGGCACACACCAGCCTGTTAACCGCATTAATAACGCTTCAGGGGTATGAGCACTCAATCGCTTGCCATTTTGCAACACGGTCACTTGCCCTGGTTTTCCCTGAACAGTAACCTCTCCAAAATTTAACGCACCAGACAACTGCAAACGATAGTGCTGTGCGTCCTGTTGCCAAGACCAGTTGATAAACTGACTCGCCTTATTTGCACGTAGGCTCATCACTCCCGTTGCATGCCAGTGGTTAACACCCGCTAGATTGTGTTGTCGTACACTCGAGGATTGGGCAATAAAATGCTGTTGTGGCAGTGACTCAAAGGTACAACTTGAGAGTAAAAAACAGAGAAAGACAAAGCCAATTATCCGACTAAGCATTGTCTTCGATATCTGCATCCCAACCAGAGTGAAGCTCTTGCATTTCCTGTGCTTCTGGTGAAGTTGGAGCTTTACTAGACTTCCCCTTTCTTCCCCACGATTTACCACGTCGATCTGCTGAACTCTTAGCATGATTACCGCTTGCTTTAACGCTATCTTGCACCGACTGCGTTCGATCACTCACCGCTTGAGTAGCACGCTGTGAATGTGATTGAACTCCTTGATTAACAGCATCTGTACGTCGCTGAACAGCGCTAGTTGCTGCTTGTGCACGTTGATTTGCCGAATCTGTATAACTCTGAAAATGCGTACTCGCATGCTGCAAACCATCACCGACTTTCCCACCTGCTTGATCAGCATGCTGTTGCATCGCTTGCTGCCTAGCTTGTACTTTATTCTGTAATGCCATTTGCTTATTAGTCATTTGACTGCCTGCACCCATCACTTTATCAGAAACAGATTGCTGCATACGGCTCAAAGAACTGCTAAAGCTAGAACCTATTGCACTAATTTTTTGCCCTATTGCAGAAAAGTTTGCACTCATTCTGTCTTTGAACGATGGCTTAGGCAGCAAATCGACATCCACCGTAGCTGGCTCATCAGTATGTTGGCCAGAGTTTTCAATGGAAATCATACCCCCATGAACACAAAACATCTGCGCACTATGCGTCAATACGTGCGAACTTGCTATTTTCATTTTTGGCTCACCCATCTCTAATACCCACTTTTGCGTACTTGGCATACAAGGGGCAGGCACAGGGCCTTCTGGAGGCAAGAAGGTGCAAGTACCAAAAGTAAGTGGCATCAAATGTGAATCTGATTGAGTCAACACTTCACCTAACCCATCTTTTTCCACTGCTGGTTTTTTAGCCATCATCAAGACAGAGGGGATCTCACTCCCCGTGCATCGAATCATTGCACCGTTAACCACCAACTGCTGTTTTCCTGTTTCTTCAGGATCTGTTGCAACCGCCATCTCTTGGGAACTATCGATCAATTTTTTCGCTAAAATAGCACAAGCACACCCTGTCGCTAAACCTACCAAATTACGAATCGTCATTAATGGTGAAACGCCACCTAATGATGAAGCGTTAGGTATATTTAGATTGGGCGCTTGCATAAATGGAAATGGTAACATTTGACTCATCAAATTGAAGGCACCCAACATCATGCCTGCAGACAACATGCCTTGTGGACCATTTAGCATGGGTGTTTGCATTGAGAGCATCAAACCATTCACCATTAACAAACCACCCGTCGTCATAGTCAAATATTGTTGCCATGCAGGTTGACATGCCTTTGCAGCCATCAGTGCCATCATCACCACACCCTGCATACCACTTAAACCACCTTGCAACATTGCTAAACTGCCAACCAACTCCATATACATGCTTGCCCAGGGTGCTTGATGCACCAATAGAAATGCCGTAGCAGCAGCGGCAACCAAAGCAGTCAACGCCGCTAAAGATGTATTCATTTGTGGCCACATCGGTGCTACTAACATTGCATCACAAGGTAATACCGACAATACACTGATCGCTGATTGCACTTCACCCAAATGTTTCTGTGCTTGACCCGCCTTATCTTGCATAGCTTGAAAAGATGGATTGTTTTTAGCCTGATTGAGCTGATCACCCATTTTTCCACAAGCCGACTTTAACCCATCGACATGTAGTTTCACGTCAGGATGTTTCATCTTTGCTAAGTGTGCAACTGCTTCTACAGGAGATTTCACTTTATCTAGTGGAATGTGTGGCTGCAACGCTTTCATGTGTTGATTCATTGTCTGTAAATGCTGATGCGCACCTTGCAAGCTTTTCTGCAGCTTTTCTTGGTCAGGCGTCATCGCTGCTTTTGCATTAGATCCTGCTTGCTGTGTACGCTTATTGACCTCTTCCATAGCTTTTTTAGCATTTTGCAGGCTTGGCACACTTTGTTTGCAAAAGCGCTTCGTCTTACCACACACATCGCCCAATGGTGCAGCCATTTTTTTTGCCGTACCACAGGCATCAAAATTTGAACTGCCCATCGATCCATTAGTCAAAGCCGACACTTGTGTAATGTGTTTATTAATACCATCCACTTGTTTTTTCAATGATTGGGGTGGCTGGGTGAGAGATCCTTGTGCGGAACCATTACCTGCTAATGCATTTAAACCAGCACCCAAGGCAATACTTGGATCTGGATTGACTGTAGAAAGCTTGCCGCTGAGCTGATTTAATTGATCTGTGTTTTTGCGAAAGCTATCCCCTGTTTGCTGCAAACTACTCCCTGAAGCTTCTGAAGTATTTGTAGATGATGCCCCTATCTGTGTCGTATGATCTGAGTGCCCCACAGAGTGGTGGGCTATAGAATGATGACTCACCTGTTCATTTAATTGAGGGGTAGAAACGACGCTAGATGCTGTATTGGATATCTCAGGCGCCACAACCTGTGCCGCTGGGTGTATCGCTGCTTTTTTCAACACGCCCGTCACTGCTGAAATACTTGAGCTATAGCTATTCAAACTCGCATGAGCTAACGGTGCATTACCTTTATTTAAATGATCCGAGGCCTTGCTTAAGTGTTGATGCGCTTGATCTAGGTGGGGGAAAACTTGTGGGTGAAAGGCATGCTCACCAAGATGCCGTGTCATTTGATTTGTTTGTTGTGATAGTTTCTTAAACTGCTTAACATTTGGGTTTAACTGATCACGATGTTGTGCTTGGATGGCAGGCATTTGGTGTTTTTCAAAATGCGCCTGCGCATCTTCTGGCTTCATCGTATTCAATTTGTGTAGTGGAAATTTAGGCACCCGATAACGAACCATTGGGCTCGTCATTGCTTTTCTCAACGCCAATAACCCTAAGGGCAATAACAGCAACGATTTTTTAACCTTCCCTGCTTGACGTTCATCACAAAACTTCTTTGGCAAGGCTTTGATTGCAGTCAGTAAACTCTCCTTTTCTGCTTCTGCTTGCTTCAATACACGATGCGTACGTTGCTGTTCGATGTCATCTGGTAAGACATTGGCTTTGCTACCAATGAAGTCCCACGCACTTTCTTTAACCGATAGCTGCTGTATTTGTTGACTTAATTGTGTGAACTGTTGTGTTAGCTTTTCAACACAAGATGAGGCTTGGTCATGTGGAATCATCAAGCAATATTGTAATTGCCCTTGCTCAACCGTAATATGGTGTAAGACTACCTTCGGTGCAACCTGAAAAGAGTTTAGTGCAAAGTGATTGTCAGTCACACCTTGATCTGACAAACAGCACATGCGATGCGTGATAGTATTCGTCACAGTTGTTTCTGAGCGATTGAGTTCCAGCAACTCTGGCGTTAATGTTTGTCTCAATGTCCCAAGCTGTGCTGCCATTGCTGTCGATTGCTGGGTAACTGTGCTCCCTGACACAGGTGAAATCATGATGAAATGATTACTCGGCGCAAAGAAACCTTGATCATTATGGTAAGGCTTATCAGCAATCCGATGACACAACATCATCTCCAACCGGGCATCTTTGCCAAAGTGTTGCGAAATCAACGCAGAAAAAACACTCGTCAAGGTCAAATGACGTTGTTGTGCAAACTGCCGCAACGCTGTCAAATGATCAGCTACAAGCGTGCACTGTAATTGTTTCCCCCTTGACTGCAGCATGTGCTAACCCTCTTACTAACTCACTACATTCATATTGGCTTTCACCTCAAATTCAGAAGCTTTTGTCACAACCAATTCTGCCTTTTGCTTTAATTCAGCACCTGCGTTCATCGCCATTTCATGATTGGCTTTTAGGCTCATATTATTTTCTGCAGTCACTGCGGTATTCTTCGCATTTAATGACGCCGCATCTTTAGACTCTAGCTCCAACAACTTATCTGCCGTCACTTTCAGCAGGTCACTTAAAGTGAATTCACATTTTGCTGCTTTCACGATTAATTCACCACTAGCACTCATGGTCAATCGTGTTGTGTCAGATGCCTGCAACACAATATTACCTTTTTCATCCATTTTAATTTGTGCTTGAGCTTCACTGCTACCTCGTAGTGTAATCACACCTTTTGGTGACACTTCAATATAAGCACCTGATTCGTTACCAAGCTTAATCGATTGATCTGCACCCATGGTCAACGACGATTTATGTGTTGCCGCTAACAAAGCTAAAACACCATCTTTCCCCTCTAGTTGAACAGCATTTTGCGTTTGATTTTGATCACCACGCTGGTGTGAGCTTGTCATCACCGTTTGATGCGCCAGCTGATCTTTCTCAACGGGTGTTGTGCCTACTTTGTTAATCGTTGCCCCCATCACTACGAAGGAGCCATCCATCATTTGATTTAAAAGCACAGTGCAACCAACGTGCGGAAGATCCATAATAGTATGTGACTGTAAGACCTGTGCAACCAAAGGATCACCGACTGTCTCTATGTTATCAAGCTTGACGTACACACGCCCATAGTCATCTGCCACAACCGCCGTTGCTTGTGGTTCAATGCTACCTTTTTCATCACACACACAACCTGAAATCAACCCCTGTTCAAAACTCATGCTCGCTTGCATGGTTGCACGAGGAAGGACATTAGTATCTAAAGGTCGAATTTGTACTCGATAGAAGAAAGGTTGCCCTAAATTAGCATTAGCTTGTTGTGTTACATTCCCAATCAATGGTTTTGCACGTAAAACTAAGCTCACGATTACATAAGGTTTTTCATCAATTTGTAATTGTTGCCCAACTTGTAAGCTCGCAATATTACAGTCAAAGAGGATATCCTGACTCAAAAATTGCTGTTGTTTTTGCAAATTAGTAGCAAATTGTTTCGCATTGTCATTATCTGATACAGCATAAGGAGCAACAAAAGAAGCCGCAGAAGGCTTATCCGATTGAAATGGCTTGGTTGGATCATCATGATTAACCGCCACGACTCTCATTTCAGGGGCATCTAACGCACGACCACTAGTCCAACCATATCCACCGCACAAACGCTGCTCTGACTGATCACCCAAAAATTGACCGTGACACATGCCGATCACTTTTGGTGTTGTTTCTTTAAAGGTTGAGGCCTCAGACTGATCTATCATCACCCACGTATACTGTTCTTTATCATGTTCGAAATAGCTAACCGCACCTGCTAAAGACAAAACACGACCCAATAGTTGCCAGTCCGTTTCATAAGCTGTTTGTAAAACAGGCCTCACTGTCGGCTCCGTTGCTAGCTCACTCTTTAGTTGATCGGCTACTTTCATTTTTAATTGATAAGGTTGCAAAATAGCTTCTATGATTTTTTGTGGCGTTTGTCCTACAAAAACTCGAGATTGACGACAACGTGTCAACTCAAATAATTCAGGAACAATAACAATCTGGTAAATTTTACTTTTAGCAGCATGAGGAAATATTGCAGAAGTATTCACATGTGTATCAGCAATATAAGCAATCTTTCCATGAATATAGCGAGTATATTTGTTATTGTTTTTACTGCCAGTGGTGAATTCTGTCACTGTTAATTGTACCGACTTATTCAACAGTGCTGTTGTATCTTGCAACGGCTGTTTCAACGCAATTTCAAAACCATATTGATATAACGATGAAAAGCTTTCTTGAAACTGTTCTGTAACTACAGTAGATATTTGTGGGCATTCAGTCGATGCAAACTTTAAGAAACGCTGATTTTCTGCCTGAATACCATCAATCAGTAAATCATATTGAAAGGTACCTTGCCATTCTTGCTGAGTATTGGCTGTTTTAAGTGGTTCTTTATATTCCGAAAACTGTGCTACCTGAGTTTGACTCACCGCTTGCCAAAATTGCTGGAACTGCTGTTGTGTCTCTTTTGGTAGTGATCTCCAAGCACCACTACGACCTATTTCCAACAAAGCCATCAGTGTAACTTGTGAGCGAATGGCTGGGTCAGTAGAAAAGCTTGCTACCACTTGGCTAAACTTATTGGCTTGATCGCCTACTTGACGTGAGTCAAGTTGTCGAACCATCGACAGTAACTGCTGATTCGCTAACAACGACTCAACCCGTCCATCATAATCATTCAATCCATCCGATATAACATCTATCACAATATTTCCCCATAAAAACCGATCACAAAAAACACCCATACTTAATGCAATTGAAGAAACTGAAATTTTAACAAAATGATTTTGCGTAGCAAAGAACTTAAAAATGTAAGTAATAGCAAGCCTATTGCGAAAATTTTCAAGTTCTTTGCTACCGAAAGCATGAAGTTAAAAGCCTGTATCTTCAATTGCATTAAGTATCAATAGCACAAGTCCCTCGCTTATCCTACAAAAAATTAGGCAATCAATCAAACTGATAGCAAAAATCACCTTGCTCATCTAATTGAATCATCACTGTTGTGATCACTTCTTCATCGGCCAATCGTGCTAAACAGGCTGTCGCTAACTCAGGTAATAGACGACCTTCGATAATATGATCAATATTACGCGCACCTGTTTCTACCTCACTACAACGATCAACTATCGACTCCAACACCGACACATCAAAAGTTAAACTCGCATCGTAGTGCTGCTTCATGCGTTCAACCACTTTTGCCAATTTCAACCCTGTAATGTCAAATAATACATCAGGTGTTAATGGGAGATAAGGCAATAACTTCACTCTCCCTAAAAATGCCGGTTTAAACACGCGTGATAAATGTGGCCTGAGCAATCCCATCAGCGCATCAGCATTGGTAATTTCTTCAGGTAGTTTGACGACTACATTTAATTCAGGTTCTTCATCAGGCTGACTATCTATGCTGACGTTTGCTTCTCCTGATTTTTCTTGTGTAGATTTTTGCTCTGCCTCGGCTTTAGCATACGCATCATCAATTGCTGTTTGGTAAGTTTGATTAATCACATCACTGGCAGCATTTGAGGTCATCAAGATCAACGTGTTTTTGAAGTCAATTTCACGACCTTCGCCATCCATGATCATTCCTTTATCAAACACCTGATAAAAGATTTCTTGCACCCCTGGGTGTGCTTTTTCCATTTCATCTAACAAAATTACACTGTAAGGGTTGCGGCGCACAGCTTCGGTTAATACACCGCCTTCACCATAACCAACATATCCTGGCGGTGAGCCAGTTAGTAGGGAAACTTTATGTTCCTCTTTAAACTCCGACATGTTAATGACGGTCATGTTTTTCTCGCCACCATAGAGCAGTTCTGCCAGCGCACAAGCGGTTTCGGTTTTACCCACGCCACTGGTACCAACTAACAGAAACACACCCAATGGTTTCTTTGGATCTTGTAAATTTGCACGCGCGATCTGAATCTGCTCTGCAATGGATTTCAGCGCAATATCTTGCCCAACAACACGCTCCGCCAATTGTTGCTTTAATTGCAACACATTAACAAAATCATCTCGCACCATTTTTCCAACAGGGATGCCCGTCCAACTAGCAACGACTTCAGCAATTGCATCCTCACCCACATTAGCAAATATTAATGCGTTATTCTGCTGAGCATCCAATAATTGTTGCTCTGCTTTTTGCAGCTGTGCTTTTAAATCTTGATTAGATCCTGCTGTTTTTTCTGCGATCAATTGTTTTTGCAGTTGATGAATATTAGCTACTGCTGTTTTTTCCTGTTCAAACTGCTCATCCAACGCTTTTAATTGCGCCTCAACAGTGATCTTTTCTTCGTTCAATCCATCAATTCTTGCTTGATGGTCGTGATTAAATTGTTGCTCTTGCGCTAACTGTTTAACTTCTCGCTCAATTTGCACCAAACGGTAAGCAGTAGCCTCAATTTGTTGTGGCTTAGCATGTTGACTCATCGCTACTTTAGCACAGGCAGTATCCAACAAACTAACACACTTGTCTGGTAGTTGACGCCCAGTAATATAACGTGCTGACAATTTGACTGAAGCAACAATCGCCTCATCCAAAATCAGCACACCATGATGTTGCTGTAGTTTTGGCGCAACACCACGCATCATTTGAATAGCATCATTAATATTAGGCTCATCAACTTTGACTACTTGAAAGCGACGCGTCAATGCAGCATCTTTCTCAAAATATTTTTTATATTCTGCCCAAGTGGTTGCCGCAATGGTACGCAGTTCACCACGTGCCAAAGCAGGTTTTAATAAGTTCGCAGCATCACCTTGACCTGCCTGACCACCTGCACCCACCATGTTATGCGCTTCATCAATGAAAAGCACAATGGGTTTGGGTGATGACTTCACTTCGTTGATCACTTGTTGCAGGCGCTCTTCAAAGACGCCTTTCATGCTTGCCCCTGCTTGCAACAAGGTTAAATCAAGAATCTTTAAACTGATGTTTTTTAATTTTTCAGGCACTTCTCCAGCGGCAATTTTTAAAGCAAGCCCTTCAACCACAGCTGTTTTACCCACACCTGCTTCACCTGTTAATATCGGGTTGTTTTGCCTACGACGGGTCAAGATATCAATCATTTGACGAATTTCATCATCACGCCCTAACACAGGGTCTAATTTTCCAGCAGTGGCTTGTTCGGTTAAATCAATGGTAAATTGCGCTAAAGCAGGCTGCTCTGCATTGATCGCGGCTGTTTCTCCATTATTGGCAGCACCTGCTGTGTTGGCGCTAACACCGTCCATTTCTTTGCTTGCACGAATAATCGCGGCATAATCATCGCGCACCTGATCAGCAGACAAGCGATCAAATTGACGGGTAATGCCACGTAAGCTACGAAACAACGTATCATCACTGAGCATCGCCACCAGTAAATGACTGGTTCTGACCAATTGCTCGCCACGATCTAAACTGGCAAACAAAAAGGCACTGCGCACCCACTCAATGACATCAGGAGATAATGCAGGCGCTTTACTGTTACCTGTTTTTAAACGACTCAACGCCATTTGCAAATCAGCAATTAAAGCCGATTGGTCAATTTCATATTGTTTAAGAATAACCACAAAATCAGTGTCTTTGGTCTCTGCCAGTTGATAAAGCAAATGCTCAATTTCAACATAAAAATGAGTCCTGTTTAAACAAAACCCTGCTGACTTTTCTAATAATACTTTAGTCGTCGTATTTAACTTGGCAATCAGTGCCTTGAGTGAAAGTTGTGTCATGTTTGTCCTTTATTGGCAATTAGTTTGCTTGGTCAATCCGTTGCTGACAGTAGTCATAACCAAAGGTTGTATTGATATCCAATGGCACAGTTTTAGCATCACCCACAGCATAAGTCAGGTCAACATGCCCTGCAACCACATTAGAACCTTCTTTTGGAGATGCCTGTAAATTCAACAAGCACTGCCCACCTGCAGGAACAGTTATCGCAGAACCATCACCATCTTGACAATACGGGATTTGTGTTGCCTCGGTATCTCCTTGACAAGTAAGCGGTTTTTCATCTGCTGTTTTTTCGAGCGTTACTCCTGATGCTTTTGACAAATCAACTGCGACGCTCATAGAGGTGGTGCCTGCTGTGTTATCCAGCAGATAAACACCATTTGCTACCTCTCCTTTAGTGGCATAGGCGGTGAAAGGGCGACAGTAGGGAGATACGCTAACGTTGAATGCTGCCTGACCACTGATGCTAGGAGCTCTATGACTAGCAGTGATGATAACCTTTACATTATCAGCCACTTTTTTCGCAATGACAGGCAAAAACACCTTAATCGACTTACCTTTCGGGCCAACTTGCTTATCTGCGGGCTGATGTAGTAATGATAGCACGCCACTACCATCGTCAATTTGGTAAGTAAAATCATGCTGCACAGCGTTACTGTTATTAGTCAAGGTGCACTTCAACACATCAATCTGCAACAGCTTCAGCGGGGATGTTGGTTGTTCACATGACAAGGTTATACCCTCTGCAAAAACATTGATAGCCCACATCAAACAAATCATAGCACTCAACAATTTCCACATAACTCACCCTTATAATAAATAACCTAACCGCAATAATAGCATATTTACTTTTAATTTGCCTATTTTCGCACTCGACACCGCATCGCCATTCAGCATTCCTCCTGTCGTTTTTATCTCGCCTAAACTCAAATGCGTCCATTCCGCGGCAAGACTAAGATTTCGTGAAACTTGATAGGCAACCCCTAAACCAACACCGCCACTAATGCCTCGAGACTTTTCTCCGCCAAGAAACCCACTCACACTATCATCTGCTAAAGGTGCAAACAACGTAGTGCGATTAAATGCCATGCCTAAATAAAGTGCAAAGTAAGGCATTAGGTGCCAACGTGGAATCATGCGCCCAATACGCACCTGACCCAACAATGCCAAACTACTTGCGTCATATTGATAATTTAAGCGATCGGCACTAATGACCGCCTGACCTTTTATGGTTGCGGGTAAAAAGCGATAAACGCCCACACCAGCAGACAAACTCCAGTTATAGGGTAGATAGATCACATCCATAATGGACTCATGTAATACAGGCATACTTACATTGGTAGGTTTTTGCAAATAAATATTATTCGCAGGAACATTCGGCACAGGCAATATTGCATTAGTGCTACCATTCACCATGCTCGCCAACCCTGTCCCCAACTCCAAATACAGATCAGCACGCACACTCGCTACAACGAAAAAAACTGTCGTACAAATGATTGCTATTTTGTGTGTTCGAATACCCATCTATTACAGTAGCACAATCGCTAACATCATCGCCACGGCGCCACCAATCACCCATCCTTCACTATGACTAGAAGACGATGCGCTTTCCGATTGACTACTTTGCTGACTAGCTGTGTTAGATGATTGCGTCTGATTTGAGTCAAGCACCTCTACCTGCCCTGGCTGCCGAGGATGATCTTTTACATATTGTTGTGCGTGTGTCGTAGCAACACCTTGCGCTTGTGTACCAGCCGCACCCTCAGCTGATTTAGCCAATCCACCAACACCACCCTGCTTCAGACTTTTTAACTTATCCAAACCAAACCCACCAGCACCCGATGATTGACTACCTTTACCCTCAGTAGACTTGCCTTTAGCACCATCTTTTTGTGTCCATTTTTCAACATTTAACCACTTTGAGCTCACTACTTTCACATGCAATCCATCCTGATCCAATGTTACTTGAATTGGATTGTCACCCCAGTTCTTCTGCAACTTAACAGCTTGACGCCATGCTAATGTAGCATTGCTAAATCCAGCAACAAACGCAATCATTTTAGCGTTTGACTGCACAGGAATCTTTAAACTAGTTTGCGCACCTGGCGTCACTTGGATCTGATGCTGGTATAATAAACTATTACCCAATGTTTTGGATGCATCCGTAAATAATTGCACTTGCGTTGCACTATTAAAAGAATCCGCCTTATCAAGTTCATAAACTCTTAGAACCACGGGAGATGATTGCTTGTCAGCGTTTAAATTTAGCTGCGACCCCGCATTGACTTTCAGCAGTAGCTTTGGAGGATCAATGTAACCGAAGTATTCTCCAAATTTGGCACAACCCGATAGTAAACATATCGTCATCAGCAAGGTGATACAGGATAAATATTTTTTCATTTTTAGCTTTTTCCGCTCATTTATTTACAAGTGTATCTGGAATCTAGTTGTTTATTATCCCAGCCATAAGGCTTGTTATTGATGCAAACATAGCCATCTCCTTGCTTTGGAGCAAGCACACCTTTAGCACCAACAAATGTCTTCACTTTATCAACATCACCCTTGGAAGGAAGATATAAATTCATCCAGTCATTATTAACATCACCCAAATTAATCGATGGAATACTGGATTGCAATAAAATACCTTGAGTGAAAATATTCGCATTATGATCCTGACTTTCCTTACCTTGCAAACAAAGCGCCGCTCCATTTTCTGTTTTCACTGTCACCGTTGGATTTTCTACCACGCTCGGTGCAAGACGAATCCCATAGAGTTGATAGTTATCACAAGGCGCACCTGAATCATTTGGGTTGTCACATCCGACTATCTTAAACTGCTGCCCATCACAAGCTCCTTTAGTGGCAACAGATGACGTTGCTGAATGCAATGACAAGCTACTATCACCCAGCAAACAAAAACCATTGATCACGCCACTAGCAGCATTCACCGCTACTTTTCCTGATAAATTCAACGCCATTTCTCCGACAAAACCATAAGCACCTTGAGGACTTCTTGTATTACTAACGCTCACCTGCGCTGCTGAAGATAAATTGACCACACTACGCACTCCGCCTTTTGATTCAATCCCAACAGCTCGTGTTGCTTGATTGGCAACTACGTTAATGGTTGTATGTCCACTCAATGTAAGACTTGGATAAAAGTTCTGTGTTGCATTGGTTTTCATCAACACCCCTGTTTGTTGTGCATCAATCGTGGAGTCTTGCAGTTTAATATTTGCACCACCAACAGAAGGAGATAACTGTAATCCAATCATGGGCGCATTAGTTACTTCTCCAACACTCACGTTCTGCATCATCACATTATTACCTGCCCCAGCGATTTCAAGTATGGGCGCGACACTGGGAGAATTTTCATTAGCATCATTTTTTTGTGGTAGCACTTGTACACCACTGAGTATATTATTGCCATTCAAACTGATACTTGCTCCCTTGGCAACTTCAATTTGCGGACGACTCGAACCCGTTGCCTTCTGGTATTGATTCTTTTGATCTTGATAGCTAACGCCAGTCATCTGCTGTGTGCCGCTTAGTTTAATCGAACTTGTTAACAAGTAAGGCTTACTATTGTTCACCACATAAATCGTTGCTTTCGGATCTATGGCTAATACTTTTTCCAGCTGGCTCATTTTATCAAATGGATGCCAATAAGTACCTAAGGTAGATGCTTTATCCACATTAGATTGATCAGCATCAAGATAATAAATGTGTGAATAAACCTTACCCACATCTAACGTGACTTGAGATGAACTCATATTAGCCGCATTTTCTACAATGGCTTTCTTCTCCCCATTGTTCCAATTAGAAAACTTTGCTGTAATCTGATTCATTTTGCCATCATAACCGTAGGTGACCTCTGCTCTCCCAATGGGTTTCAACACATTCAAGTTAGTAGCAACCACCTTCAATCCATGCTTAAGATGTCCTGAGTCCCCATCACAAGACGTTACCAGCAACCCTTTAGGCATCAAAAATGCAACCTTATAATCATACCCCTGATCAAACAATCTGCGATGTTTTTCATACTTATAACCAGCAACGTACATGCATTTACGCGACTGGGAAGTCGACTTTTGACCTGTAATGTGAACACTGACTAACGGTTTAACAGCACTCACACTGAAAAACGTCATGATCAGTATTAATACACTTATCCACCTTACACATTTCATACTCATCACCCTAATTATTTTTCTTTCACAATGGATCGCCCACCAAGTCATTATAGCACAAAATAAACTATTTTTCTTTTGCCCACAAGCACACACCACACATTGATTATCAATTACTTACTTCAACATAACTACTCACTCCCCCAGTCATCCTGCGCGAAGCCGCAGGATCCAAAAACTCACTAAGTGAATTCCACTTAATCACACTCTACTGACAATTTTTCCCATTAACTTTTTCAATGAGATCATTTGCACACCTTTTCCCAATGAGAAGGTGTCATTTCCACCATAAACGACATAACGATGCGTTGCGTTAATATCATCACAAATACTTGGATAATGTTTGGAAATTTTCGGCGCAACGCCGTACTTAATCTCCACTGCCCAAGTTTCTGCTGCTGACCATTGAATCACCAAATCAATTTCCGCTCCTGCTGCAGTGCGATAGAAATAGGTTTGTGTTCGTGCAGGCAAAACTGCGTGAATATTTTCAATCACAAACCCTTCCCAACTTTTGCCCATCACTGGGTTAGAGATCAAGTGATTATGATATCCAATACCTAATAGTTGATGTTGGATACCACTATCACGTATATAGTATCTAGGCGCTTTGACTAGGCGTTTTTTAACATTTTGATACCATGGCTCTAAGCGCCTGAGCAATAATAAATCCGTCAACACGTCTAAGTATTGATTCACTACTGGGCGTTGCCACTCTAGATTACCAGCCAGCTTGCTAATATTAATGGTTTCTCCTTGCATGTGTGCCAACATTGTCCATAAACGACGCAATTTGCTGGCGGGTGCTTTCAACCCTAGCCGTGGAATATCACGCTCTATATAGGTACGAATCAGTTGCTCTAGCCATAACATCGATGCCTGATCATTGTCAGCAAGGTAGCTATCAGGAAAACCACCACGTAACCATAGTTTTCGACAATCCTCATCATTTGCGCCAATCTCTAAGGCATGTAGCCCATACATGTCAAGATAGCGAATTCGACCGGCTAAACTTTCTGAAGACTGTCGAAGTAGCTCTCCTGAAGCAGAGCCTAATAATAAAAACTGCCCTGATTTTTTACCCTTTTCGCGGTTGATATCGATCACACTACGTAATATTTGAAACAAGTCTGGCTTGCGTTGTATCTCGTCTAAAATTAACAAGCTATCGTGATGTTGCTCAAAAAAACTCTCTGCATCTTGTAATTTGAGCAGGTCTCCAGGCGACTCTAAATCCAGATAAATGGTTTTGATACCATCAAGCTGTTTCCCGAGCACTTTGGCTAAAGTGGTTTTCCCTACCTGGCGCGCACCCAGTAATGCCACAGCAGGCACTTGTGTAATCGCCTGTTGAAGATGTTTTTCAATCGATCTTTTTAACATACCTTGTATTTTGTATAAAAAAAATACAAATAGCAAGGTATCTGCTGGCGTAACTCAGGGCAATCGCACATGTTGATGATCAATTTCTTGCTTCAGCAGTGCATCTGTCGTGCGGTAAGAGACAACATCCACCGCAACATCCATAAAGTTTCGCCTAATTAACGCAGCTCGAAATTGCACAACACGGCGGCGAAACTCAACCTCGTCACCGTTTTTTTCTTTTACTACTTTTCTTTTTACGCTTATTCTCATTCTCCACCAGCAATGGCTCAGTCACAACTTCAGGCTGAGGTTGTTGCACCGTCAATTGTTGCAGTTTCATAGCAATTCGTGCTTGTTGCTTTTGATACCAAGCCCCTTGGAATCGCTGATACCTTTGCCACTTTGATGAAAATAATTTTTTAAAAAAACCCAACTTTTTCTCTGCAGACATAAATGCCGTATCAACTGATTTAGGGCTGAGTACATCAATCGCTTCATGACACAATTGATCGGCCTGTTGTATCGAGATTTTCTGAGAAAAAGAGACTGTGTGCTCATTCACCATCGCATGAGGTTGTGTGTGACTTGAAACTGCTTCGCGCTGAGTAATTTCAAACGTTGTTTTACGTTCACGAATCGAAGAAGGTGACGATGATACACTTGCCCCACCATCGCGCATCAATCCAAGCATTTGTTGCCCTGCATTTGCCAAAAGTTGACTCATTTTTTCAATGACTTCTGCTGGTTGCTGAGGTGATGTCAATGATGCTTCATCCGTTGGCAACAATTGCTGTGTAATGTTACTCTGGAGCTGACCTGTCAATATCTCATCTTGTTTGACTTGCTGAGTATCACCAACAAATATTGCTGGATGCTGCTCAGCCACTATACCCAAATCACTTGAAGACGCCGAGGCTTCAACAACCCTCTCTTCATTAGGGAAATCAGTGCTATCTTCCCACCAATGATCCAATGCTGAGCTTGTATGGGTGTTTTCCTCTGGACGCCATTGATTATTGTCTATAGACGAAGCTGATGCAGTGAATAAAGGAGCGTGTTGTTGCCCTGACAGGAATTGGTCAATGTCCCACTGGCTCACCCCTGAAACCGTTTGATATAAACTATCTTGACTGGTATTCAAGCCATGAAGCTGACGTTCATTGCCTTGTAGCAACCCTGTTTGTGCAAAATTTTTACCATATTTCTCCGATGTTGAATCATCCAAAAGATGATTCAAATCAATCGGGTCACCTTCTGTGGGGTGTGGTGCTTCATCCATTTGCTGTTGACTGATTTGTAAGCCTGCCAAGTCCAAGCTAGCGTCCATTTCCTCATCATCAACCAATGCTTCCAGTACATAATCACCCATACGCACAATGTCACCATTTTCTAAAGCGTGTACGTTACCCTTCCCCAGAGCTTGCTGATGATCATTAATCCAAACATCATCACTTAAATCCGTTAATAGATACTGTCCGTTTTGATAGTGTAGTAGCGCATGTAACGGCTGTACCTCGGCAGTATCACTGGGCAAATAACAAGCACTATTCTCTTGTGCGCCAATCGAACCACCTTGCTGGTCAAAAACAGTCTGTCTTGCCAATCTACTATGCGCGGGTAAATTAAGTTGTTGCAATACCAAGGCCATCAGATGTTACTCGGTAAATTAAGTCCATGCCACAAGCTAGGCAAGAATGGATTTTCCAGTCCACTTGCTGAGAGCAAATATTGTGCTTTATAGCCATTCAATGTAAAAGTCACCAACAATTCCCCAGGAGAGTTTGTGGCTTCAATTTTAGCTTGATCTAGTAATCTTAGCCAACCCCACAAACCTTTGTAAGTCTGCGTCACAACGGATCCATTAAGCGGATGAAATTGTATTTGCACCAAAGGCTCTGCACTTTGGTTTCCAGAATTCTGAGCTGGCCACTGTATGGCTGTATTGAAGCGTGGACCATGCTGATAAGTTAAATGGTTGCTATCAATAATCAGCTCAACGGTTGCTATCGTTGAATCTAACGACACTGGTTTTAAATTAAAGCTTAGACCAAACTGTTTGGTTTTTTCGTCAAATAAATCATGTTGAATAAAGTAAGCCTTGTGAAGTTGCTCCACGGTTGCTTGTGTAATAGGCAGCCCCTGCCCCTCCAGTTTATTTAATTGCCAACCCACTAGTTTTTCCTTGATGAATGGCTGTAAATACTGTGCAAAAAACTTAGCATATACACCTGTTTTTGGAGAAAAAAATTGCGTTAAGTCATTAATTGTCATTGACTGCTTTCCATGCAAATCAAAGGGGTAACGTCCAGAGATTAAACGTTGATACTGTGGTAAAACTTGTTGCTGCCAAGCTTGATTAATGGTTTGATTTGCATGTGTTAGTAACAATTTCCAGCTTTGAGCTGCAATACTATCTAGCCACATTGACAGTGGTTTCGGCAAATTACTCGCTTGTTTTCTTAGCTGTAAAATTGGGTCATCCTGTGTTTTATCAGCAGCGCCACCTTGAGCAGTCTTTGATTTGTCAGCAGCTATATTCACTGCTTGCATACGTACTGTTGCCGCATCAAAGGATGCCTGATTCACTGACTCACTGGTTGATATTTTTGCTAAATAATCATGAAGTGCCGAAAATGTCTTTGCTAATCCACCCAAGCCTTGTTGATGTGAATCAGCTATCTTAGCTGGTGCAGACTCTTTCCCCGCTGAACTCGCCTTTTTACTGGCCTTCTCAAGCTTACCTAAACCAATGGGTTGATTACCTTGCGCATCCGTAGTGAGCGCATTCAGTGAAGAAAATGCAGCACGAACTGTCGGCAATTGGGGACTATCCGTGTTATTTTTTAAAGTTTTCAACACTTGTACAATAGCCGAGTCATTTTGTTGCGCTAACAACTGTGTCATTAAATTAACATCTGTAAACGAGTTGATCGGCAATACCTTCAACATACTCAATGCTTGCTGCCAGTGGTGGATGTAATCTGCCATATACAATGCTTTCACTTGCAGAATCAACGGCGCCTCTGCGATAGGCTGGTCGATGAAATGTTTCCCAAGCACCCAATTACTGCTCTCTACATTTTGCACCGTTTGATGAATGTACTTTTCAAACAAAGTCGCGTAACCCTTTGGCGTAAAAAATTCAGGCACCTGAATCGCCGTTGCATTCTGCCCAAATGTTTTGACAAAGCTTTCATTATAACTCGCTGCAAACCCAACTTGCTGACTCTCCTTCCCAAGCACCAACCCCTTAAGGCGATAGTAAATACGCTCCGCAGGCGCTAACTCTGCCAAATGATTACGTGCCTCTTTCACCAAATTAGCATTTTCTTTGATGGGTAAAAAGGGCAAACTTAATAAGCTATCTAAGTTTGCTTTCAATGAGTAATTCGCAGCAGCATCGTAGTGCTTCCTTTGCCAGAGTACTCCCACCCAGTTGCTCACAAACGTTGCATTCATTCGCTTCGGATCAGCTAACATAATGTAAGCTTCTAGTGAATTGTATAAATCACTTAATTGATTACTCGAACCCCCACCTGCCTTATCACTGGCTTTAATTTGTTCTTCCAGGGTTTTTTCTAACGTTGCTTGTACAAATGGCACAAAGTGTCGGTGTAACTTTTCCAAATAAAGCGTATTAATCGCATCTCTAAGCACGCTATTATTGTTTACTAGCAATCCGGTAACCCAAGCACCTTTTTTATTATGCAATATAAACAACTGATGAATGTGATTGAGTTGATCAAGCAATGCTAAAGTATCACTCCACCTCCATTCATTTTTCGATTGCACTTCAACCGTTGTCATTTGTTCTTCAAACTGTTTTACCTTCGTTTTTATTTGCATAAAAATAGAACGATTTGACAAAAAGCTTTGTGTTAAGGTCAATAATGCCACACTGGCAATAAACGCAACTGCCACTAGTTTGATTTGATGTTTGGTTTTGTCATAACGAATGCGCTTGTGAGAAGGGATAATGGTTTTCGCATCTGGCAAAATAATATCATGAAATAAATCTTTCAAGAAAAACGACTGACTGCGAGGTGCATAGTAAGGCGCTTGCTTCAGTAGACCTGCAATCGGGGTCAGCAAATAATTCTCTGGCACTTCTTTTTGCAACGCACTGGTAAAATAAATACCACGCAAATAAACATTCTGATGATATTGGTGCGCCAGTGACAACACATGAACAAAGGTAGTTAATCGATTTTTAACTTGTGCCAGCTGCTGTGGGAAATTAAATGCTCCGCCACTATGTAAAGGCTGGTCATGGGTGGATATTTGTTTCAATACCCGTTGATTAAGGCGTTGTATCAATGCATCAAACTGAGTTGATACAGCTTCATCTACCGCCGAACCCTTATCAATCGCAAATCCCCAAGGCTGGTTGCGATCTTCCTTATCTAGTCCTTGGAAATAATCCGTAAACCCTGTTAAATGATCGATACCAGTCAGTGTCACATACACGGGGCAGTGAATATTTAAAGCTTCATTGATTTGGTCAATTCTTCCTCTCAATGCCTGCGTGTAAGCCGTGAGTGTCTCTTGACTCATTTGCAGCAACTGCTTTAAATTTAAAGCAATCAGCACACCGTTCAACGGTTCATTTTTGCGCCCATATTTCAACTGCTTTAACATGGTTTGCCATAGTGTATTATTGGCTTTCTTACTTCCTAACCCAGTGGGCTGAGTATCGACAGACTGATCATCAGAGGGTTGATTGCTGGGTTGATAATTAACATACCGTGCATCTGCTTCAATAAAAATAGCTTTTTGCCCGAAAGCAAAGTGAACGCCTGTTTCCAAATCTGCTTGACAGCAATCATGAGATTGATGCACCAGTGGCAAATCAATCCCTGAATGACGAACTAATTCAGATTTTCCCGCTGCAGAGTCACCCAACACCATAAATATTGGCAATGCCTGCTGTGTTTTGTAGCTCCCCCCCCTTGCCAATATACCATAACGTATAATTTCAAATGCTTGCGAGAAACGCGCACTGAGTTTTTCTAGCGCTATCCTAAGTTGCTCTGCCTCATCAGTTTTTTCTTCTGCCTTATCAAGTGTTTTACGCCCAACAAACGTGGTTAAAAACCATAGAACAAGCAAAGTTAAAATAACTAATTGTCTGACTAACGCATTGGTTAGTGGCAACTTGTCACCAATTACCCACACTGGACCCTTAAACCAAACCCAAACACTCAGAGCAATGACCGCGATCAATAAGAGAATATGAAAGAAGCGTAGTTTCTTGAGAAAATTCCCAATAGGAGAAAAGATTTTTTTGGTCCGGGCGAGCTGACTTCCCATGCGACGAAACATCGACTCAACACGGTTGATGACACGCAGGGAACTAAATAACTTATTTGGGTTCATACTCAGCTCAACATTAAACTGCTCAACAGTATCGCTAAAAAGCCCTGTTATAGCAAGGATCCATACTCAATCAACAGTGATTTAATATGGCATTTCACCCCCCCTTATGCTACGATCAAAAGTTATTAATGCACACCTTGATTGAAGAGATTGGAGGCTTATGAACAACACAAAACGAGTTGCATGGCTAGAAGGTATGTTCCTGCGTCATCAGCATTTCCAACAGCAGGAGCGTAGCATTGAAAAACGCTTGTCACAAATCAGTCAATATCTTCATAATTATCCATGGGGTGTCCGCACGATTACCTTTGATCAGCAGCATCTTGCTTTAGGACGCTTACTGGTTAAACAATGTGACGGTATTTTCTCCGACGGCACCTTATTTGATAGCACGGCAGATAGTATACTTCCTGAGGCAATAGAAGTACCTGAAGACACTAGAGACAGCGTAGTTTACTTAGGATTACCTCTGAGCAAGGGAAGTGAGCGCACATTGGCGCCCACTGCTGACGAAGGAGAGTTTGTACGCTTCACACAACAAGACACTCAAGTTGCAGATGATAGTAGTAAACAACGCGCCCAAACAAATATTCAGGTTGCCGCTTTACAATTACAATTCCTCTTTGATGACGACGATTTAAGTCAATATGCAGTCATTCCGATTGCAAAAATCCGCGAACGTCATAAAGATGGATTGCTGACTTTAGACGAAACATTTGTCCCTACCGTACTCAACATTCATGGTGCTAGCACACTGACACAATCAGTGAATGAACTACTCTCGTCACTGACACATCGAATTAATATGTTGCAATCACATGTCTCCTCTAGCGGTAGTGGTAGTATGAGCAATATTGAATTATTGATGCTACTAGAGTTGTTAAATGGGACTAAGCCCAAATTGAAGCACCTTGCTTCTTCAACACAAACACACCCAGAAACACTTTATTTATTGCTCATTGAGTTTGCTGGAAAGTTAACGACCTATGCAGGACGACAAACACTAGATGATATACCTTATCATCACAACGAAATGGCGCGCACATTCTCCCCATTATTCACCACAATACGCCGTTTACTCGCCAACATCATTGCACAAAATGCCATACAGCTTACCTTACAGACAACAAAACAAGGTATTCGAGTTTGCTTGTTTGATGACCCAGTCACACAAAACAATCGAGGTCTGATATTGGCCGTTAAAGCACCTATCGGGCAAGATGAACTATTGAAACGCGTTCCTGCCCAATTCAAAGTAGGACCTATTGAGAAAATACAAGAGCTCGTTAAACTGCAATTATTGGGCATCACACTCAAACCACTGGCTGTTACTCCCCCTCAAATACCTTACCACACTGGATTCATTTATTTTGAGATTGATGCTGGCAACGCACTCTATCAAGATTTCAAAACATCTAAAGGGCTCGCCTGCTACATTGGTGGTGACTTTCCTAGTTTAGAACTCGAACTGTGGGCCGTGCAATGACAGCAAGCAACACCATTAAACAATCCGTGCTTAATCAAGTAGAAGCACAACAGCAACAGAGAATGCCCAAGCGCTCTCATTTACCACCAGTCAACATACTGGACAACACAGGCTGCAACCAACTCACAGAAGCAGCCACCACATTACTAGCAATGATCGCTCAGCTGAAACAGTTACATGAATCATGCAACTTAGCACGCTTACAAAAAGAAATCGTTAAAGAAATACAGTCTTTTGAAAAACACGCATTACGTCTAGACTTGCCCAACAATCAAATTCTGGTTGCTCGATATATTATGTGTTCCACCCTAGATGAGTTTATTCTTAACCTACCCTTTGCACACGGCAATAATTGGAAGATGTACAGTTTATTAAGTTTATTTCACCAAGATACGGCAGGGGGTGAAAAGTTCTTCAATATTCTAGAAAAGCTTGTCCAAGACCCAGCCGAAAACCTCAACTTGCTTGAATTAATTTACATTTGTTTAAGTTTAGGATTCCAAGGAAAATATAACGTAATCGCCAAAGGTGATCAGTATTTAAGACGTATCCGTAGTGCTCTCTTTGAGAGAATTCGCCGACAGCATGGTGATATTAACAATCAACTTGCAGACCACCGTACTCCAGGAGAACATCCGAAAACACCTCCTGTTCAAATCACGGTGTTCCGCTTATTTGCAGCAGGTGTGTTACTCTGTAGCAGTGCCTATCTTCTATTCTCTTACCGTCTTAATGCGTTAAGCAATAACGTTTTTGGGCAACTCAGCGGTCTCAGCGTGCAAACTCAGACTCCAATCAAACAAGTTTCAGAGCAAGAGCCACGTCATTGATATACACCCAAATCACTTGGTTCTGTCGCAAAAATATGTTGAGATGAAGATGTAACTATATCGCGGACGCAATTATGCTGCAAGCGAATAAAATTGCTCCCAAACAGTCATGCCATCGGAGTGGCAGATTAAACTAGTTATCGCAACTCACGCAATTTTAACTTTTAAGTTATAATTGTGTAAAACATACCTTGAAGAAGGTGAGGTTGCGATGGGAAAACTGACTGAAATTGCAAACATGAGCGAACCAAAAACAAAGATTTTCGTTGGTAGCCTAAGCTTTAGTGTAAGAAGCAATCATTTGGAAGATCATTTTTCACAATACGGCAAAGTGGTTGATGCAATTGCCCTGATGGAAAAAAACAACCCTAATCGAGCTAGAGGATTTGGCTTTGTGACATTTGCTGAGGAATCTTCAGCTCAAAATGCAGTTAATGGCTCAAATGGTAAAGAGCTAGAAGGTCGAGCAATGAAGGTGAGCATTGCGGAGAATAAACCTAAACGTAACAACGATCGCTGGTAAAAATATCGCTATAAGCCATATTTGGCGGGCTTTTATATCATGTCCGGCAATAGAAATTACCGGACATTATTTAGCCGGATCCTGTTGCACCTTGCCCTCTCATACCTTCTGGAGATAAGTTTGGTGTTGTTGGCGTAAATCCTCCATTTCCAGTAGCTAATGCAGCAATCCCCCTTGGAGAGCTGGGAGGAGATGGTGATATAGAAAGTCCTCTAGAAACTGCATCTATAAACACTTTATCAATAATCCAATCTTTTAGTGTAAAATTACTAAATTCGTAATATGTATATACTCTATCACAGTAGGTGTATATACGCTCCACAAGCACGTTACTACTGAGACAAATTGCTATGGCTTCATCATAGCTACAATCAGCTCCTTCAACAATAAAAATATTTCTAATCACTTCTTCACGCGGTCTATATCTGTATCCTCGAACAAAATGATACAACAACCATTTCGTGCAAGTATTAAATTTATCCCAGTATTCCTGAACACTCCAACACAATGTCCTTACCTCTGCAAGACGTTCATAAGAAAATTGCTTAAATGTTTTATCCTCCGAACTTGATGTATATTCTGCAAGAACTCCTCTAAAACGCCCTGTCACATACTCAAATCGCGCAAACACTTCTTGTAGTTCTGTTAACTCTACTGTCTTATTCCAATCAGTTAAATAGTGTAGCATATTTACTAAAAAACCACTCTGTTGTGTAAATTTTTGCAAGTCATAATGTAGGCCACCTTCAAGGTCTGAGCCTCTTTGTATCATATTAAGAACAGCTTCTCTACATGAGCCAGTCGCTATTAATCTAACTCTACGTCCTGACAGTATAGCTTTCAACTGCCTTCTTACTTCTGCACTAATTTGATCATCTGCATTCAAAATATGAACTTCATCTAATTGTATTAGAATATTGATATTTTCTCTTTCAGCATATCCTTCAATTAGCGTTGATAGATCTGAACCCTCATGAGCTTGTTGAAAGGCTGTACTCTCAACTGTACCACCAGTAGTTCTAGTACTAGCCCTGTGGACTTGAAATTGAGAAGACATCCCAGCAGCAGCACTAACCCCCTGTGTTACACTAATGCGATCACGCTCTCTTCTTTTTTTAAATTCTTCAAAGCTTCTAGCTATGTGACCTATTATACTTCCATGGTGTGATCTTAAGTCACAGTAAAAAGAAACATACTTCTTTTCTCGTAAAAAATACGGATCAATATCATCGCGAAGAAATGTTGTTTTCCCAATCCTTCTTTCCGCTGTAATCCAAATAGAGCGAACACCAGACATCAAATGTCTCGAAATATTCATCAAATCATCGGTTCTAGTAAAATGATACCGGTCAGATAAAGATCCCATATTCACAGAACCTGTATTCGCTACCTTACGACGCCTAAAAAAGCCCATAACAACAACCTCCAAAATTGAAACTGTAAAACAGATCTCTTACTAAAGCACTATTGTTCTCACTTATCATAGTTTATCTCTGCCATCTCTACGTCCGTTGATTCTCTCTTGCCCATTTTAAATAGTTATAAAGTGTCCTTCTTGATCGAATATCCAAGGTGTTCATAATGTCCGTCGTCGACATTTTTTCTTGATTATAAAGATTTAATGCGCCTATCGCTTTATTTTTTGCCGTTTCCGAAAGCCCCTTCGGTCTCCCACCACTACGCCCTCTTGCTCTAGCGGCATTTAATCCAATCTTTGTTCGTTCTCTGATTAGCTCTCTTTCAAAATCGGCCATCGCACTAAAAATATGAAAGATCAATTTTCCGCTAGCTGATTTGGTATTAATTGCATCTGAAATTGAAACTAAATTTACCTCTCGATTATTTAATTCTTCTACAAGTTCTATTAGGTGCTTCATAGACCGCCCTAGTCTATCTAACCTATAAATAAGCAGCATATCATCTTTGCGTAATTTATTAAGTATCGCTGCAAACTGTGGTCGATCGGTTTTTACTCCACTGGCTTTTTCAATATAAAGCTCATCGTATCCATATTTTTTCAATTCAATGATTTGGCTATCAGGATTTTGTTCTTGTGTTGATACTCTCACATAAGCAAAAATCATGTTTTCTCCCCACTGTCATCAACTTCTATCTCACCAAGTCTTTTCATTTCCTTCATTAACTCAGCAACAAGCTCTGACTCACTTGGCAAGTGTGGGAGATATTTGGAAGCGAAAATTTGCTTACTATCAGTAAGTATTGAGTACTTAGCTATCGCTTCGCTTTTCTTGCTACATAAAATCAATCCTACTGTCGGGTTGTCAGTATGATCTCTTTTATGTTCGTCGTAAATTCGAACATAAGTATCCATCTGACCGACATCTTGATGTGTGAGCTGTCCTACTTTGATATCAACTAATACAAAACATTTAAGTTTGTAGTTGTAAAAAACCAAATCAATGGCAAAATCTTGACCATCTGTTTTGATACGTTGTTGACGTTCAACAAAAGCAAAACCTTTGCCTAATTCGAGCAAGAATTCTTTCAGGTTATCAGTCAATGCTGTTTCTATGTCACTTTCTAACACCGCATCGCATGGTATGTTAAGAAACTCCAAAATATACGGATCACGCAAATAGTGTTTTGGATCATTTTGCAGTGCTTTAGCGTGTGTAGTCCCTTCCTGTTTTACCGCCTGCTTTTCTTTACTACTCAGCAATCGTTCATAATATAGCTTGTTGATTTGTCGCTCTAATGCTCGGACGCTCCACCCTTGTTCACCTGTTTCAAATGCGTACCATTTCCTTGCTTCCTCATTGTCAATACGTAATAAAAGACGATAGTGACTCCAAGTTAATCTGGGAGACAGTGTCTCTCGGTTCGGGTAGGATAAGTAAAATCTACGCATACTACGCAAATTGGTAACATCAAACCCTTTCCCAAATTCAGTAAACAAGCTTTTCGATAAGTGTGTCAATTGTTGTTTACCATATTCTGCTTTTTCTTTACCTGACTGCTCATGTTCCACGATGATACGGCCAACGTGCCAATACGTATGTACCATTGTATGATTTACTGTTCGATTAACATGCAAGCGTGCTTGAGACAAGAGCTCTCTTATGTCGGTAATTAGTTGAGTATTAGTGACATCATTCACAAGATGATCTCTTTCCTGTTAAAATGTAGCATGGAACTCATTGGATGACCTATGAAGTAAATATTGATTTTATGTACAAGTTATTTTTACAAATCAAGTTGAGACTGTCAAATTTCATTGACCCTTTGACCCTTTTGCAAAAAGGGTTTCCCATGTCCCAGCATATTTAAAATTGAGAACGCTTAATCTATTTAGAGTGCATGCAAAAAAACGATCGTTTTTGTATACAGTTTGAACCTTATGTATAATTACGGTTCTGTCGCAAACATGAGGCAATGTGCTAAACTGAGTGAAAAATCACTGGAGCGAACAGGTGGCAATTGACTTTGCGTGAAGACATTATCCAAAAGATATCGTGTTATATGCAGTGCGTTGGCATGTAGCGTACTCGTTGAGCTATAGAGATGTAGAAGAACTGCTGTCAGAGCGAGGAGCCGCACCAGATCACTCAACAATTCAGAGATGGGCGGTGAAATACGCACCGCAATTAGAAGCTGAATTTCGCAAACGCAAAAAGCAAGTTGGCAAAAGCTGGCGAATGGATGAGACGTACAGTGCGCCCAGCCTTTGGAGGCATCAAGGAAGAAGCTGCCGAAGCTTGAGCATGTTTGGAATGCGCTCATCAAACTAAGGAGTAAAAAAAAAAATGAGTGCCTGAATCCTGTCATGAGGATTGTGTGAGCCGAAGCGGCGGTGATCTGCTGTGCATTAGCAGAGTGACGGAGCCCGTGGGAAACGGGATGTGAGGCGAGGTCGTTACGCCAAGATGCATCTCTAGGCTGAGTATTGGAAGGTTGAGGAACACGAACCGATTAAATCGTATCTATGGGCTGAAACGTCGCCATCACCTACACGATCTAATAGGTGATATTCAAGCTGGTGAAAGAATAGATGTATGATTCTTTCACCCAAATTCTAGCATAAATGTAGGATGCTGGAAGGGTATCATGAAGAGAGCATGACTAGCTCATGATGCTTGATACAACTTGCAGAGCGCAAGGTTAAAGAATGCGATCGGCAACCTAACCAGTACACTTGAGTCCAGCATGTGGAATGGGGAAGGTTTATTGAAATGATAAGGGAATGCGACCCCAATGATCAATAAGCTGGCGGAGCTTTCGTAGTAGTCTGAGACAGGGAGAACCTGTTACATGGCGAAGGAAGGCAGTTTAAGTGATTTGTTTGGCAGATTACCTGCCTATAAAGAGGTGAAGACCTATGATAATCAGAGAAATGCAAAACAAATTAGCAAAGTGGTCTTTAGAAAATCGCGAGCGAAAGTTTGATCGATTACTAAGGATGATTGCAAACCGGTCATGGTTGCAAGAGGCGGCTCGTGTCACGCTAGCATCATCAGGTGCTAGAACAGCAGGAGTTGATGGAGTAAACAAGCAGGTAATGGAGGGAAACCTCCTAAAAGAGTTGGCATTGATAAGTTCTGAGCTACTAGCAGGGAGCTATCAACCACAACCAGCCAAGCGAGTTTATATTCCCAAAGCTAACGGCAAACAAAGACCGCTAGGAATTCCGACATTACGAGACCGAATTGTGCAACGTGCTATGTTGATGGTTATGGACCCTATCTGGGAAAGCGACTTTCATCGCTTGTCTTATGGGTTTCGACCAGAACGCAGTGTTCATCATGCAGTCCGCACACTGAAAATTCAATTACAAGACGGTGGTTACACCTCAGGACGCTGGGTGATCGAAGGTGATCTGTCCAGCTATTTTGATACGGTGCATCACCGATTGTTAATGAAGTGTGTAAAAAAACGGATACGTGATCAACGCTTTCTGACATTGCTGTGGCGATTCATCAAAGCAGGACATATCGACAAGGGTCTATTTAACGCAGCTAGTCGAGGGGTTCCCCAAGGCGGAGTAATCTCGCCATTATTATCCAATTTAATGCTCAATGAATTTGATCAATGGTTGGATAAAAGGAACTTGTCTAAAAAAGCACGCAAAGACCGTTGGTATTGGAATGATAGTATTAAACGGCAGCGCAACATTGCTATCCAAAAAGGACGACAGTGGAAGCCTGCCGTTGCTTACTGTCGCTATGCAGATGATTTTGTTATAGTTGTAAAAGGAAGTAAAGCACATGCTGAGGATATTCGTAAAATGTGTCAGCAGTTTTTAGAAAGAGATCTCAAACTAACATTAAATATGGATAAAACTCATATTACACATGTTAATGATGGGTTCACTTTTCTAGGTCACCGCCTGATACGTAAGCGAGGATCCGAAGGAAGAATGCGGACTGTAACAACGATTCCTCAATGTAAGTCTAAAGCATTTGCGTTAAGCGTGAGCAAAGAGCTTACAAGTAATCATAGCGTGAATAAAACTGCCATGATAGAGAAGCTCAATCGCAAAATTATTGGTTGGGCAAATTTTTACCAACACACTGATTTCACAGCTATTGTGTACCAGAAAATTGACAGAATAATATTCTGGAAACTAGCGCACTGGCTAGCTCGGAAATACCGAACTAGTGTCAAGTCGCTAATGCGCAAATGGGTGAATCGACCGGAAGAAAGCAAAGCAAAAACTTGGCAGCTGTCTGGTCACAGTGAAAATGGAAAATATATCAAAGTGTCGTTACGACGATTGGTAACCAGTCGTAAAATGACATTTCGCTGGCGTAATCCTGAAAGCAACCCGTATTTGATACGGGAAGAAGTCAGGAGCACAGTTACATCACGCTATCATGAAATTGCAATGGCGATGCGTCACACTTAAATGGAGAGCCGTATGCGCTGAGAGGTGCACGTACGGTTCGGTGAGGAGAGATAGGGAAATAGTTCGACTACGCCCTATCTCTTACTCTACTCAAGGTACGCGGGCAATGGACTTATCTGTATCGAGCTGTTGATAAGTCAGGCAAGACAATCGACTGTATGCTCAGTGAGAAGCGAGATAAAGAAGCGGTGCTGAAGTTCTTCAAAAAAGCCATCGACGCACATGGCAGTCCTGAAACAGCGAACATTGATAAGAACTGAATCATATCAACGCACTATATTGGGTTTCTGGCTTATGGATGCTGGTGATAAATGTCCAACAGAATAAGTATTTGAATAATATTGTAGAGCAAGACCATCGAGGAATTAAAAGGGTTTTGAAAACTTCCACTTGGTTCAAATCATTTTCAAATGCTGTCGATACTTTGGCAGGCATTGAACTGCACCGTATGCTCAAAAAAGGACAGATGAAAAATTCTGATGGGATGACTGTTGGGGAGCAATTTTATTCCCTTGCAGCATAATTGCGTCCACGATATAGTTGCCCCTTCACCACCTCACATTTTTGCGACAGAATCCAACATCGAAAATGTTGAAGCAATTATCGATGCGATGACTGAAGGGGTTACTGACTTTTATTAAAGTAACCCAACAACATTGCTTGATCGTCACGCGCCATATTGCAGTAAATCATGGATTGTTGTCGTTGGTTCAACACATTTGAAAACCCTTTGGCTTCTGAGGGTAATGACATAATGCCTGTCAAACAGTTTTTATTCCCATGACAGATTGACTGAATGTAGCTTGGATGTGCGACAACCCAGTCTAGCTCTTGCTTGAGCTGCATGTGTGTGTAATTAGTGCGACATTGGTATGTTGCCAACAACTGTTTGATTTGCTGGGTATGAGACGAACTCATTTGATTAGCAAATGCGATACTGGCAACTAGAACAGAAGTAGTAAGCACAACGAACTTCTTCATATTTCCTCCTAATATGTTTCAGAACACTAAACTACCCTAACAAAAATATGCTCAATTGGCAAAAGAGGGTAATTTCACAGATTTGATTTGGCTAAAACAACCCTATAAAATAGAAAGTTCTAATATTAAAAAACAAATTAGTGAGTCATACGTAGAAAAGGTTCTGTCGCAAAAAGACGGTAAGGTGAAGATGTAACTATATCGAGGACGCAATTATACCGCAAGGGGTTGTGTGGAAGACAATGGCATTTGGTTAAGCATAAGAAACCTTCTCCCCTCTAGAACACTTCCATTTGTTTATTGGTTTTCTCGACTGTCTAGCATAATGTCGACCAGGTCTTATTTTTTGTCGTAAACGAGCAATGCTTTTCAATAAGCTAGTCAACCAAGTTATGTTTATTTGCTTGTGTCCAATCAGTAATGTGCTTAAGCGACGATTAACAATTAATAAGCAATTCTTGAAGTTGACTTTGAACTCTTTTATTTTCCCACAAAAATCCTGCCAATAACTATTTGACTGGCAGTTAGTGATGTTGCTTGAATCTTTACTAGATGATGTTGGGGGTGGTAAATTTTCATCTGCTTCCTGTTCAAATATCCTAGCCAAATTGGCCAATACAATATGAGCATAACATTCTTGCCTAGTCTTTTCTTGACCTCTTGCGGCAATAAGTTTTTCGTTAATTAATTCAAAAATTCTTGCTGGCATTTTTAGGCGAGCTTCACATAATGAAGATGCTGATACTGGTTGTTCTTGGAATGCAGAAATTTCGCTACTTTCCCATAATTCATTCAGTAGTATTTTGTAGCCTTGGTTGTTCTTGCTTAATACCAGTTTCATTATAAATAACACAAGAAACTTTGTGTCTATAACTCGCTTCCTAGTTTGCCATTCTCGATTGAATTCTTCGCATGTTGTTTCAATAATTTCTTGCAGAGGGCTCCAAAAATCTTTCATTGTTCCAACAAATTTCATGCCATTTTTTAGTGCCTGACATTATACACAACTTGTTAACCGAATGCCATTGTCTTCCACTCAACCCCTTTTGGCTAAATAACTGGCTGACTCATTAAGATATCTCGATAATACACTTGCTGAGATTCTGTCAATACCACTAAATTATCTGGCAAAAGAAAGCTTATTCTCTTCTTTTGATCCTCCAAAGAATGCGGAGTCGAAGGACAAGAGATGCCTCCTCTATCTAGAATACTAGGTGCTGGGGTACGACTTAATTGAGGTGTCCCATACAATTGACTATCAGCTTGGCTTGGGCTTGCAAGTTCTTCCAACCTTGCTGCTAAGTCAAAAAACTTCCCCATCACTCCCCAATTACACCTGAAAAGTTTGTTTACAGCTGACTTTAGTTCTTTGGGGATATACCACCCTGGACCCTTAGTGTAGTGAGTACAAGGAATTAACAAAGAGAGAGCAACCAATGTTTTTTCCAATACAGCCGTATCAACCTCTCTAAATAAGTTATTTGAGATATACTTTATCCATTTTTGCTCTAGGAAATCATCGCTATAAGAAACCGCTAGAAGCACTCTAAATATAACCTGATTAGGGCTCAGCCCATTTATTCCACGCATTGATTCATTAACACAATCAAGCAACTTGTCACTTACCAACCAACATACAGACGATATTTTTTCCACCATCAATAATTCAGTCATATGCCCACTATTTCTCTCTCTAATCCTAGTGAAATCCCCTGTATATGCAGTGTATAAGTTCAGATAGAAATGAGACAAATTTGCAAAAATAAAAAAAGACCTCGAGAATTGAGTTGAAATAAAGCAAAACACGAGGTCATTATGCAAATCAAAGGACTGCACAAGTCGATTTATAAACTATATGGATATGGACGTAAACAAGAAGTTTTAATTGAATACCGAAAAAAATATCAAACCATAGTCAGTCAGTGGGAGCGTCTGAAAAAAGCAGGCACCAATGAGAAAGAAATCCCTTCATTTGTAGGTTGCTCAAGAGCAACGTATTATCGATCTCGAAAAATATTGATCGATTTAGAACGCGGTAAACTACCACCATCAAAAGCTAGGATTAGGCGAAACAAACCGAAATGGGGTGAGGCAGAAAAACAGTTAGTGCTTGGTGTTCGCAGAGAAAACAGCAGCTATGGCAAGTTTAAAATAACCCATATATTGAAACGAGAGCATCAGTTACAGATGAGTGAAAGCACAGTAGGCAGGATATTGAAACACTTACTAAGAAAAGGCGTGATCACCAAATCTCTATCAGCACAGCGGGCAAAAAAGAAACGTAATTTCACTAAAAGTTATGCTAAGCCTTGGCAGTTCAAAAAATATGAACAAATGAAGTTAGGTGAGCATGTTCAAGTAGATCATATGACAGTACGCCACAATGGAGTAACGGTGAAGCATTTTCAGGCATAGGAGCGTAAAAGCAAATACATTGGAGCGCAGATTTACACCAATGCTAGCAGTAAGTCAGCTAGAAAGTTTTTACTCGAGCTGATAGAGCAAGCTCCGTTCGAGATCTTGTCGATACAGGTTGATGGAGGATCAGAGTTCATGGCTGAATTTGAGGATGCTTGTCGACAGCTGAATATACCGTTGTATGTTTTACCGCCAGCTAGCCCAAAGAAAAATGGAGGCGTAGAAAGAGGTAACCGAATTTTTAGAGAAGAGTTTTATGCCAAGCCTTCACTTGCAGATTCACTGGGAGCAATTCGCAATGATCTTAAAGTTGCTGTGGCTAAATATAATGATTACAGACCGCATTTTTCTCTTGCAGGCTTAACTCCTTTGGCTTACATTGGGAAACATAATTCCCGAGGTGATTGTTTGTCTCAAACCACCTGAACCTATACAACTCTTTTATGTTTGGTCTACTATCGTGTATTATCATCATTGACTAGCCGCAGGTGTTACATAAACTATAGCATATGTAAGACATTATTCATATGTGGGGTGCTTTATGGTTTAGATGAATCGTGCTTTATTAACTATTTCTTCGTCGTGCTATATGCTGCTTGTAAGAAAAAGCAAGGTTGGGGGTTCTGTCGCAAACGGAAGATGATGTGTTAAACTGTGTGTAAAATCACAGGAGTGAGCAGATGGCAATCGACTTTGCGGGAAGACATTATCCAAAAGATATGGTGTTATGTGCAGTGCGTTAGTATGTAGCATAATCGTTGAGCTATAGAGATGTAGAAGAACTGCTGTCAGAACGAGGAGTCGCACCAGACCACTCAACAATTCAGAGATGGGTAGTGAAATACGCACCGCAATTAGAAGCTGAATTTCGCAAACGCAAAAAGCAAGCTAGCAAAAGCTGGCGAATGGAGGAGACGTACATCAAGGTGCGCGGGAAATGGACTTATCTGTATCGAGCTGTTGATAAGTTAGGTAAGACAATTGACTTTATGCTCAGAGAAAAGCGAGATAAAGAAGCGGTGCTGAAGTTCTTCAAAAAAGCCATCGACGCACATGGCAGTCCTGAGACAGTGAACATTGATAAGAGTGGTTCCAACACCTCAGCACTGAATCATATCAATGCACTATATTGGGCTTCTGGCTTATGGATGCTGGTGATGAATGTACGGCAAAATAAGTATTTGAATAATATTGTAGAGCAAGATCATCGGGGAATTAAGAGAGTGTTGAAAACTTCCACTTGGTTCAAATCATTTTCAAATGCTGCCGATACTTTGGCAGGAATTGAACTCCACCGTATGCTCAAAAAAGGACAGATGAAAAACTCCGATGGCATGACTGTTTGGGAGCAATTTTATTCGCTTGCAGCATAATTGCGTCCTCGATATAGTTACATCTTCATCTCAACATATTTTTGCGGCAGAACGCACTGTACGTCTCATCCATTAGCCAGCTTTTGCTAACTTGCTTTTTGCGTTTGCGACAGAACCACCATGATAACTCTCTTATAATCTTATTGCAAAATCATAATCATCAAGCTTTTCATTGTAGGTAACAAGATAAGAGAGTCTATCAGCTGAAATCCCACAATGATCACCAGTGGTGATAAATCAACATAACCAGCAGTCCAGTGTTTACGTTTTAACCATTGCTGTATCGGTTGTAACACAGGCGCTGAAATAATCAATAACACATGATGCAATGGTGTATGACGTGAGGGAAACCAGCTCAAAACCGCAGAGAATAATATCGTATAAAAATAAACCGTTAACAGTGACTGCAATAAGGCACAACAAACCCATAGCATACCCCAACCTAAATGAATCAATGAATCTCCCATCAACCATAACTGCACGTTTAATTTCAAAACAAACAAAAGGAATAAAACCAGCAATATAGCGGCATCAATGCGGTATTGTTTGATATGTTTTATCCGTATACACCAAGAAAAAGGCCTTACAATCCAGCTAGTCAATTTTAATATCCACTGACAAATTGGATTGTAAAAATTAGCACGCCCAAACTCCAATAAAGCACGACACCATAACACAGTAGTCAATACAGTGATGCTTAGTAAAATAAGGTTTAACCAGACTTCAAGAAGCGTCACACACACCCCCTTCATCAGTAATCGCTGTCATAGACAGCTCTCTAGCACGCTGAATAGCTGCTCGCATTGCGTTTTGACACATCGACTCAAAACCATCTTGCTGGAATGATCCTAATGCAGCAGCAGTCGTACCACCTTTGGACGTCACTTTCTGAGTCAGGCTCATCAAATCATCCCCGCTTTCTATGGACATTTTGGCTGATCCTAACGCAGTTTGTAGTATCAATAAACGTGCTGTTTTTTCTGGCAAGCCTAAAGCAATCGCACTACGTTGTAACGTTGCCATCATCAAAAAGAAATAGGCTGGTCCACTACCTGATAGCGCTGCCACGATATCAATCTGAGACTCGTCCTCAAGCCAAAGCGCTAAACCAACAGAACGAAAAATTGACTCACAATGTCTTTTTTCCTCCGCAGAAACCTGTTCACTAGCGAACAGCGCACTCGCTCCTGTTTTTAATAATGCAGGGGTATTGGGCATCACGCGAACAACGGGGGTCTTCTGTCCTAAAAAGTGCTGTATATTAGCAACACAAATTCCCGCCATCACAGAAATAATTACATAGTTTGATCGTGATTTGATTTGTGTTTCTATTTGAGCCAATACTTGTTTAGCAATTTGCGGCTTCACCGCCAAAACGATAATATCAGCCTTTTCAACAGCTTCCATATTATCTGTCGTGCTATTAACCTGCCATTGAGATACTGCTTGAGTCAACCTTTCTTGGTTAGGTGCTGCAACCCATATTTTCTTGGCAGGATAATCGTTACTAATTAAGCCACTAATAATGCTTGAGCTCATATTGCCTGCGCCAATAAATGCTATTGTTTTCATCTGTTAATCTCTACTAAGAACTTAATTGAAAGTATAGCTCAATATACCCAAATTACTTAAAGCCTCGGCGTCTTCAAGTAATTTGGGTATAATCTTTAATCTGCCGCTGTCACAGCTTCAAGATAAATATCAAGTGAGCGATCAACTGCAGTGATAATCAACTGGTGATAATCATCCAAACTGCCGCCTAACTGTGCCTTTTCTACCACCAATGCCGTCTCTGCTCTGGTCAATGTGTTGCCTTCAATCGCATTGCTGGTATAGGTTAACTCAACACGAAACCAGTCTCTCAAATTGTTGGCTAGTGCCGTATTCAATGGACGATAACAGTCTAATTGATTTTTTTTGCTGTTAACTGTGAATAGTTCATCAAACATCCAAGTTTTCAACTGCCAAAGCATTTTCTTCAATAAACTCACGACGTGGTTCTACATGATCTCCCATGAGGGTTGTGAAAATTTGGTCACAAGCTACAGCATCCTCTATCGAGACTTGCAGCATACGACGGGTTTGTGGATCCATCGTAGTTTCCCACAGTTGATCAGGGTTCATCTCCCCTAAACCTTTATAACGTTGTATATAAATACCACGTTGTGCTTGGCTCATTAACCAGTCATAAGCTGCTTGAAAACTATCAATTACTTGCTGTTTTTCACCTCTTTTCACAAATGACCCTTCAGTCAATAATCCTGTAGTTTTTTCAGCAAATTGTGCAATTAATTGCGTATCAGGCTGTTGAAAGAAATGCTCCCCAATCGGCGTTTCATGGCGCAATCCATGAGTTGTTTCAATCAATACTGGCTGCTGACCCTCATCAGCTAACGTTAGCAAAAGTTGCTGCCCTTGTTTAGAAAGTTCTATTAATTGCTCATTCATCACTTTAATCCATGCCGACATATCATGAGTTGGTGAAACAGTAACTGATAATAAACTTTGCACAAAAACGGCAGGATAGCGCAGAGCAAGTCGTTTAACTGCTTTTTGCACACGCTGATAATGTTGCGATAGTTCTTCCAAAGCAACGCCAGATAACGCAGGTGCATCTTGACTCACATGTAAAGCAGCATTATCCAATGCAATTTGTAACATGTAGTTTTGAAAAGCGTCATCATCTTTAACGTAATATTCTTGCTTACCCTTTTTAATCTTATACAACGGTGGCTGAGCAATATAAATATAACCACGCTCGATGAGTTCAGGCATTTGGCGATAAAAAAACGTCAACAATAAGGTGCGAATATGTGCTCCATCAACATCGGCATCGGTCATGATCACAATGCGATGGTAACGCGTTTTATCTGGGTTATATTCTTCACGGCCAATCCCACAACCTAAGGCAGTAATCAATGTTGCTACTTCTTGTGATGCAAGCATTTTATCAAAACGTGCTTTTTCAACATTTAAGATTTTACCTTTCAAGGGTAAAATGGCTTGGTTCTTACGATTTCTTGCTTGTTTAGCACTACCACCTGCCGAATCTCCTTCGACAATAAAGATTTCGGAATGTGCAGGATCACGCTCTTGGCAATCTGCCAATTTACCTGGCAACCCACCCAGATCCAGTGTGCTTTTACGCCGCGTCATCTCACGTGCTTTACGGGCTGCTTCACGTGCACGTGCAGCATCGAGCATTTTATTGGCAATATTTTTGGCATCAGCAGGGTTTTCTTGCAAAAACTCTTGCAGCTTTTCATTCATTAATGACTCAACCACAGGGCGTACTTCTGACGACACTAATTTATCTTTAGTTTGCGATGAGAACTTAGGGTCGGGGACTTTCACCGACAAAACAGCTGTCAGACCCTCACGAGCATCATCACCACCAGCAGATATCTTCTCCTTTTTCGCTAGTCCACTTTTTTCCAAGTACGAGTTGAGTGATCGTGTCAAAGCACCTCTAAACCCTGCCAAATGTGAACCACCATCACGCTGTGGAATATTATTGGTAAAACAAAACACATTTTCTTGGAAACCATCATTCCATTGCAATGCCACCTCAACGGTAATATCGTCTTTAGCTTTGGTAAAACTCATAGGTTCTTGATGAACCACTGTCTTATTGGTATTCAAGTAATCAACAAAGGCACGAATACCACCTTCATACTCAAAAATATCTTCTTTACCGTCACGCTCGTCCATTAAATGGATATGCACACCAGAATTAAGAAAAGAGAGTTCACGTAGACGTTTTGCCAAGATATCGTAATGGAACTCTGTCAATTTGAATATCTCGGGGCTTGGCTTAAAATAAACCATAGTACCACTTTGCGTACTATTACCTAGTACAGTCAATGGCGTTTGTGGTTCACCTAAATGATAGGTTTGTTGATGCTCCTGACCATTGCGATGAATCGTCAGCGTTAAGATTTCAGATAAAGCATTAACAACAGAAACCCCAACTCCGTGCAGCCCACCTGATATTTTATAGGAGTTATCATCAAACTTACCACCAGCATGCAGCACAGTCATAATCACCTCGGCTGCTGACACACCTTCTTCTTCGTGAATATCAACGGGAATACCACGACCATCATCGCTCACTGTAATACTATTATCTTGGTGAATCGTCACTTTGATTTTATTACAAAACCCAGCTAATGCCTCATCAATCGCATTATCAACCACCTCGAATACCATGTGATGCAAACCAGTTCCATCATCAGTATCACCAATGTACATACCTGGTCTTTTGCGGACGGCATCAAGTCCTTTGAGGACTTTAATGGAAGAGGAATCGTAGTTTGTCATGGTGCAATCCAAGTGCTGAAATTAGGAGTTATTGTAACAAAATTACTAACAACAAACTACCTCAGCACCGACATACCCTGCCCATTTAAACGGCTTCTACTACTTCAACATCACCTCTCAATGTGTTTTTATTGATTACCAAGGTACGACTGCCTCCAGACACTGTACAAGATGTCACCCTACACAGCTCATCATTTAAATACAAATCAAAAAAACCAAAATCACGTGCAAAATAAAAACTGTGTGGGACAGCACCTTCTCGACTATAGTCTTCAGCAAAGAAACCTCTCAAATACATTTCTCGCCAAAAAACCTTATACTTCTCTACACCATTTAGCCGAGCTCCTCCTCCCCCAGAAACAATCTGCCTAACACGTTTACCTGCAAGGAGAATATCATAAACTGCTAAAAAATGGTCATGTGCTGAAAAAATCAAATCAAAGCGATAAGCCCTATTCTTGAAGTACTGATACAAAAGCTGTCCTATTCCAAAGGATTCATACATGGGTTTTTGCTCTAGACCAAAAGCACTTGCATAACGATTTAAATCAATTTTTGCTGGCTTGATTGGGTTGCGTTTTCCGATTGAAACCAGCGGGTGATGTGAAACTAAAACTACCCATTTATCTGTATCCACATACTTTTGCATTAGCAAATCTAGCCAATCTTGTTGGTTCTTATCAAATAAAAAACTACACGAATCTATACAAACAAAAATTGCCCTCTCCGTTTCTACTGCATAATACCGATAAGGCATTTTCCACTTATACCCACCGGTGCCTGTCTCATTAACGGGTATATCAGGACTTACTCTGTTGTTCTTGTTAGAATCACTGTAACTATACTGTACTTGCCGAAATGCCCGAGTCACTCTCTCCTCAGCGGTATTCCTAAAAGCAACCCCTGGTAACTTTGTGTATTTTTCTGGAGAATTGCCTATTGCAACATCATGATTTCCTAAAATAGCAAACACATCGCTAATATATTCCATTGATGCAAAAACCGTTTGCATCTCTGACTCATAAGAAGCTCCTAAGCCAAAGCCATAAACATTATCTCCAAGTAAAAATGTTGCAGAAGGAGCAAAATCATCCTCTCTGGCCCTACGCTTACTTAACTCAACGACCTGTCGTTGAAAAGAGACTTTGCGATGCCCTTGTGCCGATAGCTTTCCTGTAATACCATGCATAACCCCTTGGCATCCAATTAGATGATATCTATGGTTATGCTGCTGAGGAGGAATTTGAAAGCACAAACACATAACCGCTTCCTCAGTCCAAGGTTGTTGTTCCTGTTCGGCTAAATCATCAACGAACCGAGGCAACTTTCTATGCATAACACCATTCAACAAACCAACCCCAAGAGGCTCATCCAAAAAAGGTACTCTCCTTATATCATACAATTGTTTATACCACCCTGTTCTCCTAGCGTTCTGCAACAAATCTCGAGTAATACTCACCCCGCCCACTTGAGGCTCCGCGGCATCAGCCATAAAGTGCGCCCCATAAATGTGACGCACCTCATCTTTTAGCTCTTGTAACCCAAGGAGGAAATTGTTTTTTAGAATCCTTGCTTTATCTCTTATACGCTGATCAAAGTCTTGCCCCCCAAGCCACTCCAAATCAACAGGGTGAGCTAAATCTATTAGCTTATATCTCAGTACAAACCTATTCTCACGATCAACCCCTCTGACAAGTAAAATACTCGCTCCAACAAAAGTTAAAGGAAAATCGTCCCTTTCCATTTCGGAATATATTCTATTGAGAAAGTACCACAGCCCAGACAACTGACACGAGAAAACTCCTCTTAAAAACTGCCTCAATACTTCGCCAGTTTTTCCATAGGATAAAGCTTGCGGCAGTGATATGAACCCACCTAGTTTCTTATGGGACTTCGCAATACGGCCGTGTGATAGCCCGCCATGAGAAGCCGCTTGTTTTTTCTGGAATTTATGATTCCATTTATCACCAAACCACTTGCCACCTCTCCCAGGAGTATCACTAGCTTCTACATCACCCACACCCATACAGACATCTGGATATATTCTAGAAAAGAACGCACCTGAGTACTGCGCTTCTATCTCATCTGAGAAACTCTTTTGCCCTATCTTTATATCAAGAACTTTCAAACTTCGTGTACTCAGTCCTGATGTTAAGTTATCTATGGCAATGCGACAATCTAAAGATTTTTTATATCTGCTATAATGCTTTAAAAAACGATATAATTGCATGTGCAATCGATGATTATCAGCCATCTCTTCCACTGTACCAAAATAAAGTGATCGATCTGCTAAGAACGTAACGTATGTTAGATCTGGTATCAGCCCTGTCAATAGCCCACGATATTTCAAATAAGCCAAGGAAAAAGCTTCTCCCAAATTGGTTCGCTTACTCAATTGCGTGTTAACAGTACCCTTAATGGGAATAACGGCATCCTTGTGACCACCTGCCTGCTTTATCTTCTCATCTACAGCTTCACTATCGGCCTTTATAATTTGATCATATCTTACTTGTGAGAAATCAGCTCTAGCGGCGCTAAGTTGCTGCATAGCTTCGACATGCTCACCTGCGTTAAAACCAAAGTTTACAAGCGCTTCCACGGATGAATTGTAATAGCACGCAACAACATCAAAGCCATATAGCTCTTGGTAAAACAGCAAATAGCGATAAAGTAAGCCGTTCTGAAAAATCCTCTTATCTAAGTCGACATGCCCATACCAAACAGCCTCAATAAATTGCTTTTCCTCATTTGTGCTTACATGGTTTTCGGCATCATACGCATAAAATATATCCCGAAAATAGCTCACAACGAATATTAATTTTGTCAAATCATAAGCTTCGACTTGCCCAGCATTGTAACCATGTTCAACCAATTTTGCGGCGACAAAGATGAGCGCATACGTATTATAAAAACGTTGCCGTCCAAAGTAATCTGTTCTTTCTGAGTCAAAAGAAAACACTAGCTTGTGTACGCGTTCTTGATGATTATACGAAGTTATTTTTCTCTCTAATACTACTATCATGTTAGATAAACTAGAAAAATCAACCTGATTATTCGACATTAAATCTTTTACAAGCTTTAACTCAACACTGTTAATCAGTGGCTCCCTGCCCGCTATAAGAATCTTCTTCAACACAAGGGGTACGAAGAATCTAACTAATTCCCTATTAAACAAGGGTAGCAAGTGTTGCCGACTATAATAGCCTAATGTGCCTCCCTTGAAGCTAAAAGAACCCCTTGACAATGATCTAGCAATAAAAAGTACTAAATTAAAAACCCGCCGAACCTTCTCATCATCATCTACTTCATCGTACCTTTCCGTATCGGCTAATACATATTTATTCAGATACTGATAACTGCCACAATAATTAGCCTCATCGTTATTTCCATTACGTTGTTTAGCTATCTTATAGTTATCTCTAGCTTGTATTAATGACTCATGCGATACTGTCATCCTCTCCCCTATCCCTCCCCCCCATAAGTGGTCTTTGCGTATGATCTCCAGAATGACCAGCTCGCGTAAAAGGTGTAGCGACAGCCCCTGCCAACCACCTTACCCTATTAAAGACAGCAGCACCAGCATTATACACATAATCACTGCCATCAGCTTCAGCAGATAGTTCACCTCTTCTACGTGTAGCAGGAAATACCTGATCTAACAGATAGGATACAAGGGCATTTATTATCGCAATAATAAGCGGCATGCTGTTCCAAGAGTTGCCCGCATAAGTCAGCAACAATGATAGGTAGTATTGAACCACATTTTCTTCCGAGCGCTCAGCACTCCAACCATGTAAGCCAACAGAACAAGCCGAGGCTACACTAGAAGAAAAAATAACATCTGACAACATTAAGATGCCAATAATAAGAAATGTTGCTGCTACAAATATATGAAGAAACGCTCCTATTCTTCTCACTTCAGTATTGTCGCGTCTTATTGCTATCACATTAGTAACCAAAGCAAAAATATTGCCTACAACCACTCCCCAAGCTACACCTTTTTTGATTTCATAATGCTTTGCCAAACTAATCAACACTCCTTTTGCGGATGTATATGTATCAAAAAAAGCGGGGTTATCACCTGTCAAACTAGATTCAATCGAGTCAAAAGCATGACACCTAGGGGCAGGATTCTCTGCATCATAATGATGAACAACAAACCCATCCCAAGCCTTTTGCCAAGTCGCACTTGTTGCTTGAGCATGGCTAATAATTGTTCCAGATAGACAACCTGCTAAAAAGGCATGAAACGCAGAGACATCTTTTAAAAATGATTTGCATTTACGCCAAACTCCTTCGCTTATACGCACACTGCTAGTTCCTATCGTCACTCTGCGATGATCTTCCATTTGAATCTCCTGTCTACCTCGGTCATTAAACTTGCCAATTTAGCTGACACCATTTATTTTGATCTTTGGATCCACCCTTACCCAATAAGCACATACCTCCCGAGTCATGAGTATCGGTATTGTACCAAACTGCTGAGGATGGAGCGCTTGATGTTTTAATATATAAATCTATACCGCCAGCGGGAGACTGTCCAACCTGAATAGGATAAATAAAGTAGTCACAAACTCGATCATTATTACCCATATTATATGCGGATTTTAATAGCGTTTTTTCCTTAGTAATTTCATAAGAAACACTACTGTCTGAAGATAAATGAAGCTCTCCAGACCAAGACGCGGTACCACCAGCAGTATTCACAGTGTGTATATTTATGCTTTGACGACCATTAAAAACTCCTGAAGGTAAGCTTCCATTTAACTCACCTATGGAGGGACATGAAAGAGAAACCTCTCCAGAAATATGCTTCACTGTAAAAGTGATAGGGGCTTCCCCACTTTCTCCACTATTTGCGCTCGCCCAAATATACCATTGATGTTCACCTACCACATAGACTGAGGTCCCATTGTAGGTATAAGTGATTTTATGGTTGCTTGTATCGTAGTGTAGCGTTATGCCTGATACAGTTTGCTCTCCCTTTTCATCACGAGTGATTCTTAAAGTATTGCTATCTATACCACTGGATGCTGTCGCTGTAACTACATTTTCTGCTGTGATTACCGCTGTTCCATTAGTAAAACTTGGATTAGATGGGTTTGTGAATTCTGGAGCACCTATTGCATGCTGCACGGTAAACGTGATAGGGGTTTTCCCAATTTCTCCACTATTTGCACTCGCCCAAATATACCATTGATGTTCACCTACCACATAGACTGAGGTCCCATTGTAGGTGTAAGTGATTTTATGGTTGCTTGTATCGTAGTGTAGCGTTATGCCTGATACAGTTTGCTCTCCCTTTTCATCACGAGTGATTCTTAAAGTATTGCTATCTATACCACTGGATGCTGTCGCTGTAACTACATTTTCTGCTGTGATTACCGCTGTTCCATTAGTAAAACTTGGATTAGATGGGTTTGTGAATTCTGGAGCACCTATTGCATGCTGCACGGTAAAAGTGATCAGGGTTTTCCCAATTTCTCCACTGTTTGCGCCCGCCCAAATATACCATTGATGTTCACCTACCACATAGACTGAGGTCCCATTGTAGGTGTAAGTGATTTTATGGTTGCTTGTATCGTAGTGTAGCGTTATGCCTGATACAGTTTGCTCTCCCTTTTCATCACGAGTGATTCTTAAAGTATTGCTATCTATACCACTGGATGCTGTCGCTGTAACTACATTTTCTGCTGTGGTTACCGCTGCTCCATTAGTAAAACTTGGATTAGATGGGTTTGTGAAGTCTGGAGCACCTATTGCATGCTTCACGGTTAGCTTAAATTTGACATTACCAAACAAATTTTGAGCATTCCTAGCGGAAGTCACAACTTGATAATTTCCCAGTGTTGAATCAGTTGGATTAACTAAATGTAATCTAACTTGCCCATTATCGTAGCTATATTCAAATCCATTTTTTCCTGGTTGCCCTGGTTGGGTTAAGTTATATTCCTCACCATTGTGCATAATATTGACTTGAACACGATTAACCGCCACTCCCTCGTAATGTGATATTAATCGACCTGCATTAACAACACTTCCTTGATTGTTAGCAATTGTTTGGTCTTCTACAGAATCAAAAACAGGGGCAAATGCATCAGGCCTATCACCAATATCAATATCTTTACATATCCCCTGTACACTTTCTGTATCTGTAGCACATAGTTTTAACTTAATTACCTGTCCTGCAAAAAACTGGTTACCATTAAAATAAACACTTAACTTTCCTCGAGACAATGGTAAGGATTTATTTACTTGATAATACAAACCAAAATGCTGAAATTCACTCGCACTCGCTTCTGTGTTACCCAGCGTAATCTGCGTATTATCAGCTAAGACTGCCGTAACATTAACGGTTTGAACTTTGGCAGAACCATTTTTTTTGACTCCGACGGTAGGTGCTGCGATTTTCTTTTGCCCTGGCTCAAAATAGTATTCGCTAGCAGCACTTGAAAATGGCTTCCAAGAATTACTACCAAAAGCAGAAGACAAAGAAACCATTGTTTGATATGCCGCTGTCTGATTAAATTGAGCTCTCTGCGTAGCAATACCAGCAGACAAAGGGGCTAAAACAACACAAATAACTAACCACAATGCAAAAATAATAGTAGGAGACAATATGCGCGACTTCTTATCTTTATTTTTCCCCATGTAACTCATCATCGATTAATCCAAAAAAGCTTGTCCAGCAACATTTGTATAGGCACTAATATTTTGCTGAGGAACAGTTGTATGAAGACTGGATAGATTAGTACTACCCTCAAAGTCTGGATCTAGTAAATATGCATTATTAAGTGCAGAAACTACTGAGAACCCAGTATTATAAAAGTTAGCAGTTGCTCCATCTGCAACCGTAGCAACATAAACAACTGGCTCATCATTATCTGGATCCGTACTCTGGAAGTTAAGATTTACGCGACTATTGTCAACCAATAATCTACCATCATCTATTTCGAAGCCATAGGCAGATATCTCAGAGAGTCCAGCAACAGCATTTAAGTTAATCTGGCTATTTTCTATATTTACCCTTCCATTTTCACCTAACATGCTAACAGCTTTTAAAATCACTTCGCTTGAATTATTTAACCCAGCTAAAGCTGAAACATTAATTACACTATTTGTTAAAGTGACGCTTTCATTATCTCCAGCTAAAGTGACTCCTGTTGGATCAAGTGACCCATTAGCAAATATACTCACCTTGCCATTGCTAAAGTTAATTGATGAACCATCACCAGTTAAATACAATCCTTGGTTTGAGTCTCCAGTTGTAGAGTCCGTATTAATGGTGACATCTGTATTATTTACAAAAGCCTGCCCACCATCAGTAGCACGAATACCTGTATCAAATGATTTAGACTTATCTGCACTCCCTATTTGTAGATAATTGATATAGCCTCTTGCATTCGCATCTACGAGCACACCACTTTGATTGCTATTATCGCCTGCGCCTACCAATCTAAACCCACTCAAAGTATTATTACCATCAAGATCAATTCCATCTCGAGCTTGCACAAGAGGGGAGTCCTGTATATTCGCTAAATTCACACGAATCGGTGACATAAAGTTACTGGAGCGACCACTGATGCTTTGATTTCCCATCAAATCAATTTGATGGCTATCAGAACCTGTGTCGTGATAGACATAAGTTGCTCCTGTTTGTCCCTCAACCCAAAAATGTGCATCCGCGTTATTACCTTGTCCATTATCAGACGTACTTAACGCATGAACCAAACTTGTATAAGGGTCGTTTTGAGAACCAGCTCCAGTTCCACCACCATTACTGCGATTACTCACAAAATAAACATGGTTTGCATACTCGGCCTCAACTCCCAGCTTCTTGTAGACACTTGCACCTACCCCATGAGATGTATCATTAACATTTAAGTTGCGATAAATCGTCGCTGTCAGTCGTGCAGAAACACTCTCATCATTATCAACATCTGTACTATTACCACCATCCAAGTCCATACTGGCACCCAGAATAACTCGGTTATGATCTCGATTGTCATAACGATCACTCAAAGATAACTTAAGCCTTTGGTCTACATGATAAAAAACTTGTACTTTTGCACCTTCAATTTGATTCAAGTGTAATGCACGTTTAGGACGCTGATAGTAATAAGCACCTACTTTTGTACTAAATCTTTGGTGAGCAGGGTGGTAGCTTAACGAAAGGTCACCGCCATACGCCATACTTTCGTTAAGAATCATACGGCGATCTGTAATAGTTGAGCCATCTTGACTATTAATATAGTGCGCTTTCCAATATTGATCATAACCAAAATCTTGCGCAAACCCTGTTTCTTGATGGTGATTAGCCCCCATAGGAACATAGGCATTAATAGCCCAAGTCCATTCAGGTGTAGAAAAATCCATACCAGGGCTTAACAACCAATATTTATTCTTTAAGGCACTCGTTGCTTGATCAACAAATAAATACTGCCCGATCACGTTATCATGATTGGCAACAAAGCGACGCCCTGCACCCATACTCATAATATAACTATGTCGATCATTAACATTAGTTAATCCATTATACTCAGCTTGAATATCTAAGAAATCGATATGCTGTGCATCTCTATCAAGCGCAATTAAACTACTTCCCCATAGTGTATTATTCTGTCCCCCTGTTGGGTTTTCAAACACTACGGAGGTATGGAATCGTGGCATATCGCCTCTGTCCATTGCTTGTATAGCATTTAAAATATCCGTTTTATGGAATTGAGAAGTAGCCACCTGCTGTTGCTTTATAGGGTTCCTCGCGTGAGAGTGGCGTTGATAATAATAATTCGTATGCTTAGCGTGTGCATCTTCTTTTATCAGTTGTGCAATATGTTTTAATTTTTTTGGTACTGGAAGCAGTCTCAAAGGTTTAGAGGAACCCGAGGTAACCCCCATTACATTATGTTTTTTTTGTTTCGCTATTGCCCTATCCGCTCGTTGCAATTGCCTCGTTTTACTCTGCCCCTTATCCTGACTGTTCATCACTGCAGTGGTGGTTGTTACGTTTTCTCGTTTTTCTTGCTGATGAGCAAAAGTAGTAGCATCAGAGGTTAAAGATGAGGAAGTAGTATTTTTATTATTGTGTTTCACCTCGTCGCCATGTATTTGCTTATCATGCTTATTGAGACAAGAAGAATCACTACTGCCGCTATAATGCATAATTAATTTTTCTACCTTGGTGATGTAAGGCATTAACTGTGGTTTAATATTTTTTGCCACCTGTGATATATCAATAGAAGAAATGACCATTAAAAAAACACTAATGGTAATAATCAAAACGGAGGTCAGTCCCAGTAATTGTTTACATTTTCTTCTCATAAAAATTCACTTATCCACTAAATAATGCTCCAGCATTTCTTAGTCATGTAACTAATTTTTGAAAAGTAAAAGATACTCCTTCCTCTTACTCCTCTCCTCAAATCAAACAGTTAATTATTAAATTAATCTCACCTACCCATAAATAAATTGAGCCTTAACGAAGTAACCCACTAACATTAGGGACAAAAACCCTAAAATCACTCATACACAAGATCATGCAAAACCCACTATTATCTTACAAAAATAGTGGTCATTTCGCCCCGCTTAGTTGTGACGGAATCCTACACATTTGAGTTCCGCAATGTCAACTCGTCTTTATCATATAAAAAAGCTTATTGTCATAACGTCTTGAAAAAAAAGGAATTAAATATTATTAACGCATAAAATAAATATAGCGCACCAGCTATAGATAACAAAAGCACAAGATAGAAACAACTTACGAACAAGATATTATAATATCAATATACATTAGTATCTTTTCTGACTTTCATTATTCCCTACTTTTACACCTACATCCTACTTAAAAACTAAAGATCAGATAAAGTATTAGAGATCATATTTTTTGTATTTGAACCCGTTAAGAAAAAGACATGTATACTATACAAGCCCTACCTACTCCCAATACTAAATATAAAAAAAAGCAGGCTCATAATCTATATGATAGATATAGGGTCAATAGCTCCCCCCTACCCTTTCCATATAAAAAAATAAAATGATAAATTTGTATATTGAATTGCCTCCATACCCCTTATACTGCACACTCAAGATGTAAAATATCTAGTTTTTTATCCCATGTATGAACTAATGAACTCTCACATCAGTGTTTCACGTGGAACATTTTTAAATTCAAAAAATCTTGTCCTAGCACCAAAGAGTCTTTAACAGATACACAAGCTAAAAATAACTGGCACATATCAGAAACAAGCAACAGCCCTTCCAAGAACCGCTCCTTTGCATATTTATCAAGCTCAGCAAACATATCATCGATTAATAAAATACTAGTCTTTTTTGTTAAATTATATAATACCGTAACTTGTGTGAGCTTTAACGCAATTAAAAGCAATCTTTGCTCACCTCTTGACAATAGCTTTTTAGCTAATATGTTATTTTCTTTCTCTTTAATCAGTAAATCATAACGATGTAACCCATAACGACTAAATCCAAGTGCAATATCTTTCTCTCTCATTAACAAATAATTATCTAGCAATAATTGCATCAATTCTGCTTTACCACAAGATATCAACAGGCTATCTACAGCGCTATTTGTTTTGTTATCAAATCCATAATCAAAAAAAACATCGAAATTATAACGACCCTGAAAAAACACATCAATATATTCGTTCAAGGTCTTTTTGAATGCTTGTGCATATTTAAACCTGAAAAACAATAATCTTACTGTTTCATGCACCAATGATTTATCTACCTCGTCTAATATTGAAGAAGAAAACGGGCCTTTAAACTGAAAGCTTTTTAACCAAGCATTGCGCTTTCTAATCATTTCATGCCATTTTCTCCAAGAGAATAAAAAATTTGGTTCCACATGGAACACTCCCCAGTCAAATAACTTACGTCTAAATTGTGCAGAATCTGTAATTATTCGCTGTTCAGCTGGTGTAATAATTAACGTTGCAAAATTTTCAACTATTTCCGACTTCCTATACACCTTATTACCATTAACTTTTTGACTATCCTCATGCGCCTGTGATTTTCTATGATTTCTTAATATACCAACTTTTAACTCATCGCTAAACTCTCCGAACAAGCTAAAATAAGGTTTATGTCTCTGTATAATATCTTGGTGAGAACTCGTTCGAAAAGAAGATACAGTCGTCATATAATAAATTGCTTCTAATAAACTTGTTTTTCCTACCCCATTATCACCATGTATTAATCCCCCTCTTGAAGTCGGGATCAAAGAAAAAGAATCAAAATTTCTAAAGTTCTCAAGTTTCAGTCTTTTCAAATAACTCATCAAAAATCACACTCTGTATATATATCCAAACCACGTGAAGACACCGGACTGTAACGGCACAAGCTCAGTAGAATATAAATCTAAAAGCTCTCGCAATAACTGTGCTACTGCCCAATCTTTTAAACCTGATTCTGTTCAAACTCATTAGGTTAAACCCTCGCCATCTTCAAGTGATTTGGGTATACGGTACGATCATATTTCTAATAACGATAGTAGTTTGTAATCGTTATTTTAAACTATCTTCAGCATGCTCCATGTTCCACGTAGAACACCCCTAAGAACCTCTAAAAATCATCTTATTAGCTAGACTCTTGCTCATACTGAAATTGAGATATATCCATCTAAAACAGTTAAAACATGGCATCTTCAATTGAGGTGAGCAGGCATAATAGCCGACTTATAATTTCATAGGCATAATGACAAATAAAGCATTATCAGATTCAACACCTGACTCTATTAGAATACTACTATTCTCATCATACGCCGTTAATCGAATCAAATCACTTTCCAACGTATTCAAAATATCTAAAAAGTATGCAAAATTAAACGTCAGATTAATTGGCTCATCATCATATTCAATAGCAATCACCTCTTCTGCTTCCTCAAGCTCGGGGTTGCTAGTAAAGATTCTTAGCAAATTTTTCTTAAATTCAAAAGTAATCGCATTAAACTTTTCATTGCATAACACGGTTGTTCGTTGCAATGCCGCTTTTAACTGTAAGCGATCTAAAGTAACAACCTTATTTCCATTCTTTGGTAATACACGCTCATAGTCAGGGTAACGAGTGTCTAACAGCTTTGAAATAAATTTAAACTGTGCTGCACGCACCTCTAATGTGTTAGAAAATAAGCGAAGTGTTATATTTCCAATCTCATCTGAAAGCAATCGAATAAGCTCAACGACTCCTTTTCTAGGGAAAACCAACGACCCACCACTAACATCTTGATTTAAAACAATTTTATCTAAAGAAAGCCTATGTCCATCCGTCGCTACAGCGGTCATATTACCCGCTTTAATCTCTAATAATAACCCATTTAAGTAGTGACGAACATCTTGCTGTGCCATTGCAAAATAAGTACGCTGCAATAGTTTTTTAAATACTGATGCATCAACCTCAAAACTCACTACATCTTGTTTGTCTACTTCTACTTTAGGGAAATCATCAGCACACAAAGTTGCTAACACGAAGCGACTACGCCCAGACTGTAACAACATCTTATTTTGCTCTGCACACAGCTCAATTTGTGCATCATCAGGCAGTGCTCTACAAATATCAATTAATTTTCGTGCAGGTAATGTCGTTGATATTGTTATATCTTGAGGAAATACCTGTCTACTAACTAACTCGATTTCTAAATCAGTCGCCGTTAGAAATAACTCACCGTCTTGTATTTGCAACAACACATTAGCTAAAATAGGAAGTGCTTGCTTGCGCTCTACTACCCCTATAATTCGTTGTAAGGGGGTTAATAAATCATTCTTAGAAATACTTAGTTTCATGTTTATCTCATGTCATATGGGATGTACATAAAATAAATTCAGCAACTGGCTGGCATATAAAATGAGTTTAGTTTCGCATTTTTTAATTGAAAAAAACCGCAGCAATAGCAAGCTATTGTGCGAACCTTTTGATTGCAACAGGTTCAAAAATCAATTCATTTTAGACGATCAGTTGTGGAAGTTATTTCATGCACATCCCTATAAAGTTTTCATCATTTTAACAACAGTAATGTACTTTGAACAGTGTCTAAGCAGATAGGATGCGAGTCAGTTTTGACCATTGTTCTGCTAACTGTGTATCTTCTTTGAGTTTTTTTTCTATTTTTCGACAAGCATGTAGCACTGTAGTATGGTCTCGTCCACCAAAGGCTTCTCCAATTTCAGGCAAGCTATTATTTGTTAATTCTTTTGCTAACGCCATTGCGACGTGCCGAGGTAAGGTGAGTGATCTGGTTCTACGTTTTGAGTTCAGATCGGCCACTTTAAGCTTATAATAATCAGCAACAGTCTGTTGTATGTTAGAAATTGTGACGAGTTTAGCCTGTAATGCAAGTATATCCTTTAAAGCAACCTTAGCTAGAGATACTGTTATGTCAACACCTAGTAAGTTAGCATGTGCAATCACACGCTTCAAACCACCTTCAAGTTCTCGTACATTAGACTGTATGTTTTGTGCAATAAAAAAAGCAACTTCATCATCAAGTAAGACGTCAAGTTGTTCTGCTTTACTTTTTAAAATAGCCACTCGTGTTTCTAACTCTGGCGGTTCTAGTGCGATCGTTAATCCCCAGCCAAAACGTGACTTCAAACGCTCTTCTACACCATCTATTTCTTTAGGGTAACGATCTGATGTCATGATAATCTGTTGCCGTTTATCCAGTAACACATTAAAGGTATGAAAGAACTCTTCTTGTGAACGATCTTTTTTTGCGAAGAACTGAATATCATCAATTAACAGCGCGTCCACTGAGCGATAAAAACGTTTAAATGCATCGATTTGATTACGCTGCAAGGCTTTCACCATATCCGCAACAAAACGTTCTGAATGTAAATAGAGTATTTTTGCTTGAGGTTTTTTTTGTAAAATCATATTGCCAATCGCATGCATCAAATGTGTTTTACCTAAACCAACGCCTCCATATAAGAATAATGGATTGTAAGATTCTCCTGGATTTTCTGCCACTTGCTGTGAGGCAGCACGCGCGAGCTGATTCGATTTTCCTTCTACAAATAAGTCAAAGGTGAAGTGTGGATTTAAATTAGAATGAAAATCTGGGTCTTTAAGTTTAGCCTCGTCAAGCTGTTTAGGCACTGAAGTTTCTTCATTAGCCAACGTCGTTGACGACTTGTTTCTTGCACCAATCACAACCTCAACTGTGAAATCTTTTTGATATTGCTTTCCCAATGTCAAAATATCATTTAAATAATGCTTTTTAACCCAATCTAATACAAACCGATTAGGCGCATAGAGTGTGAGCTTCCCACCTTCTGACTCAGCTTGCAGTGGACGCAACCACGTGTGAAAAGATCCCGAGTCAATACGATCTTGTAGGTCTAATAAACATTGTTCCCAAACATCACTCACACGAATCTCTCTATGCTCAATCTTACTTCTTTGTAACTGCTCGCTCACTATATCATTCTGCGCGTAGTCGCAGTATTTATAGCGCACTCTGCAAACGTAGCATGCAGAAAATGCATGGATTCCGCGACTTTACACGGAGTAACGGGTGAGCAGTTACACTTCTTTAGAATTGTACTCTCTGAGCAATAAGTTATCCATTGCTAAATAAGCTAAATAATCATCAACTATGGTTTGATATTTCATTATAAAAGATCTGCCATTTTCTCCCATTGACTGTCTCTTCTCTTTGTTTTTTAGTAAAAATTGTACTTTCTCAAGCAACGTACTTCTATTCACCACTTCACATGCTTGATGTGCAACAAGCTGATCCACGATCCATTGAAAATTATAATGACTTTCACCAATCAATACGGCCTTTCCTAGCATAGCAGGCTCAAATACATTGTGCCCTCCACGCTCAATCAGACTTCCCCCTATCAAGACTAAATCACTCGCTGTATAAACTGTATTTAGATCACCAATCGTATTAACCAAATAGATCGCTATATCTTCTACCATGTTTTGAGAGGGCCGATAATCAGTGTGCTCTACCACGCTCAACTGGTGCTGTTTGATCAATTTCTTAATGGCATCACATCGCTCAGGATGACGCGGGGCAATGACCAATAGTAAGTTAGGTATCTGCTGCTGTAGCTGTTTGATGATACTTAAAACAACAGCCTCTTCATCATCATGCGTACTGGCAATCGTTAATACTATTTTTTCTTTGAATAAATCTTTTAATTTTGTGGATACTTGCTCAGGAGCTTGATTGGCAAATTTTAAATTACCTGCCACTTTAATTTGCTCAGGACATGCTCCCAATTGCTCAAAACGATCTGCATCTGCCTGTGTTTGTGTCAAAATAAGCTGCAACTGCTGCAACATATACTGGCTTAACATAGCAACACGCTGATAACGAAGATAAGAGCGTTCAGACAAGCGTGCATTGATCAGTGCAATAGGGCAAACTTGGCTAACAACTTTTAATAAATTCGGCCATAATTCAGTTTCCATAATCAAGCAAAGTGAAGGGTTGACTGCCTTTAAGAATCGCTTGATTGCATACGGAAAATCATAAGGGAGATACACATGATAAGCACGCCCTTTCCACTGAACTAGTGACTCTTGAACAAGCACAGAGCCTGTCGGAGTTGTCGTTGTCATCATTAAACAAGCCGCTGGGTATTGCACCAATAACTGCTTGATCAACGGTAACGCAGCGATAGATTCTCCAACCGAAACCGCATGAACCCAAACAACAGGCCGACCTCGTGGTAGCGCATCAATATAACCAAAGCGCTCCTTCCAGCGCTCACGATAAGCAGGATTTTTGCGTGAACGTAGTAGCAATCTTAATAAAACAAAAGGTAGTAATATATACCAACAAGCGGTATAGCACCTGTAAAGAAGACGTATCATCAAGAAAGCTGCCCAAATGCATATTCAGCAGCAGATAGTGTTGCCGTAATGACATCAGAAGTATGCACCGTTGAAACAAATCCAGCCTCATAAGCAGATGGTGCTAAGTAAATACCTTGCTGCAACATGTGGTGAAAAAATGATTGAAAATGAGAAAGCGACCCTTGTTGTGCCTGCTTGTAATTCTTAGCTTTATTCTCATTAAAAAACAACCCAAACATACCGCCAATGGCTTCTACTGAAAATGGCACACCTGCTTTGTTTGCCAATTGTTGCAGCCCTGTGGTAAGGCGTTGTGTTGTCTGCCCCAATTTCTCATAGACACGGGGGCGCTCTAGTTGCCTCAATGTTGCCAGTCCTGCTGCCATTGCTAACGGATTGCCCGACAAAGTTCCCGCCTGATAAACTTTCCCGACAGGTGCTAAATGATCCATCAACTCAGCTTTTCCACCAAACGCACCAACAGGGAGCCCACCACCGATGATTTTTCCCAGTGTCGTTAAATCTGGCTGAATATCAAAATGAGCTTGAGCTCCACCTAAAGCAACACGAAACCCTGTCATCACTTCATCAAAAATCAATAAACTATGATGTCGATCACAAAGTTTTCGCAATGCCAAAAGAAAAGATTTATCAGGCACAATACAGTTCATATTCCCAGCAATGGGTTCAACAATAATTGCAGCGATATCATCTGCATACATATCAAACAAAGTTTGCACACTTTCTATGTCATTAAAGTTTGCAGTTAATGTCTGCGCAGCAGTATCAGGCAACACACCTTGTGAGCTCGGAATACCCAGTGTACTCACCCCAGAACCCGCTTCAACTAACAATGAATCTGCATGCCCATGATAACACCCTGAAAACTTGACAAGTTTTTGACGCCCAGTGATACCTCTAGCCAGTCTAATTGCACTCATCGTTGCTTCTGTTCCAGAGTTGACCATGCGTATTTTTTCAATAGCGGGCATCAATTGACATACTTTTTCAGCAAGCTCAACTTCTAATTGACATGGAGCACCATAACTAACGCCTCGTTGTGCTTGCTGTGTAATCGCATCTAATATGGCTGGATGAGCATGCCCCAAAATCATTGGCCCCCATGAGCCAACATAATCGATGTACGTCTTACCATTGACATCACTAAGCTCACACCCATTTGCACTGGCAATAAACACAGGATCACCACCCACGCCACCAAATGCTCTAACAGGTGAATTAACGCCACCAGGGATAACTCGATTTGCTCGCTTAAATAACTCTGTCACATCTGCACCGTATTACCCATCGCCTTGCAAGACACTGGAACTTTAACAAAATGAATTTTATTAAAATTATATTTAAAAAATCGAGTAATAGCGAGCTATTGCGAAATTTTTCAAATGTCAATTTTGAAAAATTCATGCAGTTAAAATCCAGTTTCTTGCAAGGCGATGGGTATACATCGCTTGTATTCCTTGGCTTTCGATTGTAGCATTCAGCTATGATGAAACAAAGCACAACAGAGCAACCTTTTAAGCAATACATGTGTATTATTTGTGGCTGGGTTTATGATGAATCTCAAGGGGCTGAGGATGAAGGTTTGACAGCAGGCACTCGTTGGACTGATATTCCTGATGACTGGATTTGCCCAGAATGCGGCGCCAAGAAAGCCGAATTTCAGATGATTGAAATATGACTCTATTTCACCAAGCAAGTTACTTCACCAGTGTTGCAGAAATAACCCAACTCCCCGATAGTTTAGCACAAAAAGAGGTTGCATTTATTGGTCGATCTAACGCAGGAAAGTCTAGCTGCCTCAATGCACTTTCTGCTCAAAAGAGCTTGGCAAGAACCAGTAAAACACCAGGTAGAACGCAGCTAATTAATTACTTTACTTGCCCGCTTGGATTTCTAGTCGACTTGCCAGGTTACGGCTTTGCAAAAGTACCACTGAGAATGAAACAACGCTGGGAACAACTCATTAATGATTACTTACAACAACGTGAATCTTTAGCTGGACTTGTTTGTATTATGGATTGTCGTCACCCCATGACACCTCTAGACCAACAGCTTGTCCAATGGAGCTGTGATAGTCAGCTACCACTGCATATTTTACTCAATAAAGCAGACAAGCTAAGTAAGAATCAGCAGTTTAAAACACTCACTGAAGTTAAAAAGCAGCTTGCCTCTAACCGTTTATTGTCCAATAGCCTCGTTAGTGTACAACTTTTTTCTGCTAGTAAAAAAACAGGACTCCCTGAATTACAGCAACAATTATCTCAATGGTTGCAAATAGAGGCTACCGAAGAACTAATTGATCATGCCTCATAGGATATATGCAAAAAAACGTTTCGGTCAGAATTTTCTCGTCGACAATAATATTATCGATAAGATCATTGTTGCCATTAACCCGAAGCCACAAGAAAATATCATTGAAATTGGCCCTGGGTTAGGAGCACTGACTGCTCCCATCTTAGAAAGAAGCAAACAATTAATGGCGATTGAAATTGATTATAACGCAGCGGAACAAGTTAAACTACGCTGTGAAGCACTGGGAAAGCTCACATTAATTCAGCAAGATGCACTAACTGTTGATTTTAATCAATTTTCAGCTCCTTTCAGAGTCATCGGTAATTTGCCTTATAATATATCCACCCCCTTGATTTTTCATTTGCTCAAGTGGATCAATAGCATTACTGACATGACTTTTATGTTACAAAAAGAAGTCACTGAACGTATTTGTGCACAACCAGGCAGTAGTGCTTATGGACGACTATCCGTGATGACACAATATCACTGCCGTGCTTCACGTTTATTTGATGTACCACCCACCGCCTTCCACCCTAAACCTAAGGTATATTCGAGCATTATCCGCCTGACTCCACACAACACTCATAGTCAAACTAATCATGTTAATCATTATGATTATTTTACTAATATCGTGAGTGCTGCCTTTCAAAAACGAAGAAAAATGCTCCGAGGAAGCCTTAAGTCATGGGTATCTCCTGAACAATTTGCACGCTGTGAAATCGACTCTACATTACGAGCAGAGCAGCTTAGCGTTGAAGACTTTGTGCAGCTTGCCAATAACCGAGACATCCCATGAGCAACCCTTGGGACGCCGAATTCTCGATTGACCAGCAGCAAGCAGCTCAAGTCATCACTGAGCAATTTTCAGAGCTATTACCTCTACAGATTCAACCCTTTGGGAAAGGGTGGGATAACACCGCTTTTTTAGTCAATGAGCGCTGGATCTTTCGCTTTCCACGTCGCCCACTCGCTGTCTCTCTGATGATGCATGAAATTAACTTATTACCCCAGCTACACCAGCATCAATTGCCACTAGAAATCCCCAGTCCCATCTATATTGGGAAAGCTAGTAAACAGTATCCTCATCCATTTGCAGGTTATGCTCTCATCAGTGGCATAACAGGATGCTGCACTGAATTATCACGACAGCAACGTCAACAAAGTGCGAGGTCACTGGGTCAGTTTTTAAAGCATCTTCATCAGGTTAATCCAGATACTTTTTGGCACCAAGATGCACCAATACTCACCTCAATTAGAAAACGATTTTTCAACATCACAACTTATTTAGACAAGATAAGTGCACGCCCTTCCTTAAGTGATCAAGTAGATATTGCTTTATTGTCTCAATTTATCGCAACAATTCCAAAACCGAGTATGACTACTCAAAATCAATCTTTAGCATTAATTCATGGTGATTTGTATGCACGTCACTTGGTATTTGATCTCAAGAAAACATTGTGCGGCATCATTGACTGGGGTGATATGGAGCTTGGCTATATCGCCAGTGACTTAGCCGTTGCACATAGCTTTCTACCGATGGAAGCACATGAAGACTTTCTCAGCGCATACGGTAAAGTTACCACGGAAACATGGCAATTAGCTAAAGCACTCGCTATTTACTCAAGTGCTGTCATCACAATCTATGGGTTGGACATCAATGATGATAAGCTGCACCAAGAAGGTATGCAGGGGCTTGCGTTTATTTTGGAAGCATTAAATTAACATGTTTAAATTAAACAAACTGTCCAGCATTACCTGCCTGGTTTGATGGTCGGCGCCAATAGTTTCTTAGTTTTTCTGTGATGTGGTTATAGGCGTGATTTGCATAAGTTGAACACTGAATCATTCCCTGGCGCATAGCAGCATCGACGGGTTTGATCATGTGTAAATAAATGCAACCAAATCCTAGTGCACCAATCAATCCCATTAAGTTGGCATAAATACTCTCTGTTAGTTCGGTTGGAAAATACCATATTTGTAAGTACACCCATGCTTCAGCACACACCGCAAAAAAGTTGAGGGCACATGATGATGCCATGACAAGTATAAATACTAGGCTTATATAGCGACCAAGTGCATTCGATTTTCTGAATCGATGACCTTTAAGTATTTCTTGATCGAAGGTAAAGCTAGTACTATTTTGTTCGCTTCGGATGAAGCTTTCAATATTGCTGATTTCTGCAGAAGAAAAATAAACATCAAAAGCGGATTTCTTGTCCATAATCTGCGAAATGGCTGTAGCTAGTTTTGCTTTCAAATCACTATCTAGGCACCTTGTATGCTGGACTTTGCCAATAATGCGTTCAGATGCAAGCAGCTTTCCTGCCTGTAATATATCAGATGCGTCACTTGCATCTTCAACGTCACTGGTGGTGGTAACGAAACTGTGAGCTTGTGTTCCGAAGTCACGTAAAAGAGCCATCTTTAAAAAATTTTTTATCCCCCCTGTTGCTTCATTAAAAGCATTGTAAATGAGTGCCAAATGAGGGATGCTTAAAATAACAGATGGGATCATATATAGCCCCTGTGAATTCATATCTTTGATCGGCTCGTCTGCTTCTTCCCCTAAGAAAAACGAGTTAAGTGGATAAGTGGTTGATCCATACATCGCAACAAATGCTAAGATGAAGAATATGAGCCTGTATATCCAACTTGCCCACCCTGTATTTTCTTGAGTTTCATTGATACTCCATGTATCGAGACTTTCAATTGAGAAGAGAAGAGGAAGTTCTTCTGGATGACGTGTAGAAACTCTGGGACGGGCTCTAATCATGGTGTCAACTTCCGTGATATTAAGCGCACTCGAAGCGGCAATATTTGAAAAGGTTAGGAAGCCATTGAGAGTATGAGGTGAAAAACTCTTTTGTACCCAAGAAATTTGTTGCATTCCTCTCCAAGCAAATACACCACCGGCTGCCGCAGATCCAATTGAAAGTAACCAGTTAACCATGGTTAATATGTCAATTTTTTTTTCACGATGAAGCTGGCTCGTACTGTCAATTGCCGATTCTTTTTTTTGCTTTTTTGCTTCGATAAGGTTGTATACGCCTCTACCATTACCTAAGGAATTTGATAGCCATGATAAATACCCTAAGAACTCTCCTCCAAGCAAATAGCCACCATAATAGCCACTACACCCAGATAATAAACCTGTTGTTATAACGGCTAACCATTCTTTTTTCGTTAGTTTCATGATACAGCCCCCCCCTTGCTCAACACACTTTTATTTTATAGCGCTTAGCTATTTGGGAATAATATCTCCATATCTGTTTACAATATATTGAGTTTGCGTTGATCCCTTCAGCCCCAATGGTACAGACAAAATTAACTTGCTGTTATGTCCAGACTGTGAGATGCGACCACTGCTACAATCGATTTGAATAGGAGTATCTTGAAGTTCGTATCCTTCTTGATTAATTATGTCAAGCTGCTTTTTCCAAATACCGTATCTAAAGTAGATGGTCCATTTATGTTTGCTAGGAATATTGATATTACACTCAACGCCGTTGTCACCACAATTATATACATGGCTGTTGCTAGCTTTTGTTTTATCCTCAAGTGTGATTAATAACGCAGCACATTTTTCACGTTTAATGTTGATTGCCTTTGCTTGGCTTATTGAAGCACAAAATACTGATAGCACAAGTATTACTGATAGACAGAAAGTGTTAGGCATGGGACCCCTCCCTTGATTTATTACACAAGCGGATGCTACCAACAATCCGCAAATGTCGCAAGATTAATTACGATATTTCTCAGGAATCACCTGTGTTATGTAGTATCATAAAAGAAGGCTCTATCTTAAATAACTGTGTAAGAACACCCTCCAAATAAAAATGATTCTCATTTTCATTGACTCGCCCCACACTTAACGATTAAAATACACTCATCTTATTTGATGATAACGAGTGTTTTTTATAATGATTAAGCGATTATTGACTTTGATTCATACCATGTTTCAACAAACCCAAGCTATTTTGATTAATCGCCATTATGAGGTACTTGCCATTAAGCCCAGTTGCTCTGGCCATTACCGCCAACAATTATTAGCAATGGGCCTATTACCTGGTGCAACCTTTAAAACACAACGTCAAGCTCCCTTAGGTGGTCCTGTTGCCATTTCTATCAATGGCTTTTTACTTGCCTTACGTCACCAAGAATTTAGTCACCTATTGTTAAAACAAGTTCGTGGCTGACGCCAGAACAGTTTGTTTAATTGGCAACCCCAATAGTGGAAAGACAACACTATTTAATCGGTTAACGGGGCATACCCACAAAACAGGAAATTGGCCAGGCGTCACCACTGAGTGCAAAACAGGTCAATATGCTTCTCACAATAAGACGTCATCTCCGACAACACTGGTTGATTTGCCTGGCATTTACTCTCTCAATGTATTTGATAACAGCGCGGTAGATCAAAAAATTGCTTGTGAGTACTTACTCAATCACTCTCTCTTATCAACGAACACAACAACCTCACAACTAAATGCCGTCATTAATATTGTTGATGCCACCTGCTTGCAGCGACATTTGTATTTAACGCATCAATTAATTGAAATGGGAATCCCGCTCATCGTTGTTGTCAATATGATAGATTTAAGTGATCCGCTTGATCTCAGGCACTTATCTAAATCATTAGGCTGTCCTGTATTCGGAATTAGTGCAAAAACGGGGCAGGGCATACAGGCACTGCACCAACAGCTCAACAACCTTGATCAAGTGGCCATACCCACCCACTATCAGCAATATGATTCAACATTACAAACAGCCATGACAACCTGTAGTGATAGGTTAGAAACCCAATTGCAACATTTAAGTCAGCCCATCAACGGCACACTGAAACAGTGGTTATCCATTCGGTTATTAGAATGTGACCATATGTCCAAACAAGTCATGGAACAACTTGGCATGAGTACACGGTCCATAGAAGAGCTCATGACACAAATACCTACGAACTTAGATTTGGCCATTGCTGACAGTCGTTATGAAAGTATCAGAAATCAACTGCGCTTAGTCATCCCCACAAAAGACATACCAGCCCAACAGAAATCAGTTACCACCTTAACGAACTGGGTTGATGCCATTGCGCTCAATCGATTCCTTGGCATTCCTTTTTTCTTAGGCTTAATGTATCTGATGTTTCAAGTTTCAATCACGCTAGGAAACAGTTTACAGCCTCTATTTGATAGTGGAAGTAATGCCATCTTTGTTACCGGGTTCTCTCAATTGGCCAGCTCACTACATTTACCATCCTGGCTCACCATTGTATTAACCCAAGGTTTAGGTTTAGGTATTAATACAATCATTACCTTTATTCCTCAAATTGGATTGATGTTTTTGTGTCTATCATGCTTAGAAGATTCTGGATATATGACTCGTGCAGCCTTTGTCATGGATAAACTCATGCAATGGATCGGCTTACCTGGACAAGCTTTCTTGCCATTAATCATTGGTTTTGGCTGTAATGTTCCCGCTATTATGGCAACCAGAACACTCTCTCAAGAAAAAGATCGATTACTGACGATACTCATGGCACCTTTTATGTCTTGCGGCGCACGTTTAGCAATTTTTGCTGTCTTTGCAGCAGCATTTTTTCCACATCATGGTGCATTAATGGTATTCTCTCTATATCTTGTTGGTATTATTATCGCAATATTAACAGGGCTAATTGGGAAGCATGTCATCTTCCAAAAAAGCACTGAGCCATTCATGATGGAGTTGTGCAATTATCACTTCCCTCATTTACCCTCCGTATTCAAACAAACATGGCGACGACTTAAAGGGTTCGTACTTCGTGCAGGCAAACTCATTTTACCCATTTGCATCCTTCTCGGCACACTCAACCACATTCATATCAAGGCAAATCAGCCTTCTATATTGGCCCAGGCAGGACAAACCATGACCCCATTATTTTCTCCTATGGGTATTGATCAAAACAATTGGCCTGCCACCGTTGGCCTCCTAACTGGTGTATTAGCAAAAGAAGTTGTTGTTGGCACGTTAAATACTTTATATTCAAACCAAACCAGAGAAGAAAATAACGTAAAAAACATCCCCATACATACCGCACTACAAAACACTTGGCATGATACACTCAACAACTTAAAACAAGTAGGCTCGCGACTGATCGGCAACCCCTTTACGGGCAACGAGGCAGAACACCATTTATCACAAACTGCAATGGGTAGTATGGTCAGTCGCTTTCACACACCTATTAATGCATTTGCATATTTATTATTTGTGCTACTTTACGTACCCTGCATATCAACCATCGCTGTCACACAGCAAGAGTCAAACCGACGGTGGACAGTCCTTTCGGTTAGTTGGAGCATTCTAATTGCTTATGCCTGTGCAACCATTTTTTATCAAACAGCTACTTTATGGCAACATCCACTGTCTTCCAGTATCTGGGTTATCGTTATGTTACTTACAACCACCCTATTTATTCGGTCTATGCCTGCTATTGCAGGCATTAAGAAACATGAAAAATAGCTTATCTACAACCACTTTACTCGCAGTTATCAAAGACAAGCAACCTATTAATCAACAACAACTGGTGCATGAATTTCGATGCTCCTCCATAGAGCTACAACCACTGATTGAATTCTTACTTGAGAAAAACCGCATTGAGTTAAAACCACTGATCACAGGATGCAAAACACCTTGCCATACTTGCCCACATCCGATGAAAGAGTCGCATATGTTTTATCAATTACATGAGTATAGCTAACACGATTAAGTATCGACCATTTTAATCGCATGTTTTTGGCATTATTCCATTGAAAAACTTTCACCATAGCCTTGCTATGACTCAATTTTTTCAATGGAATACTACTCAAAATCATTTTGTTAAAAGTGTTCAATACTTAACCATGTTAGCTATAAAATTCTACCTTTCCCGTTGATACATTATGCATAGCACCAACCATCATCACTTGATTGTCTTTAATCAGCGCATCAATGGTATCACTCAATCTCAATCGCTGGGTTTGTTCATTCACATTGACTTTAGCAATCTCATCAACCTCATCAACCTCTCCCTTGGCATCACTGCTTTCTCGATAACGATGAATGGCTGGCTCGATATTTGCCAATAAATCTCCCCATCGACCACTGGCATCACCTTCACAGGCAGCCGCCACCGCACCACAGGATTGATGCCCTAACACCACAATCAATTTTGCACCTGCATATGCTGTGGCAAACTCAATGCTCGCTAATATCTCATCCGTCACAATATTACCCGCTACTCGGGTCACAAAGATATTACCCGGCGGCTGATCAAACACCAGTTCTGGAGCGCAACGGGAATCGATACAAGATAAGACCACAGCCAATGGATATTGTCCACGTCGATTATGTAGACGGACAACTGTCATATCATAACTGGTCATTTCATTATCAACAAAACGTCTATTACCTTGCTGCAAATGCTCTAATGCTAACTGAGGCGTCATTTTCCGTTGATCTTCAAGCTGCATTGGAATATTCACTTTGTTGAAGTTCCACTGTTCCCACTGGAGATGGGTGTATTAATTTTTTGACAAGTTGCACAAATCCCATATAAATATAGCGAATGATCAGTGATCTGGTAGCCCATTTTTTTAGCGATTTTATCTTGATGTTGCTCGATGATGTCATCAAAAAACTCTTCGACTTGATGACACTGTGTACACACAATATGGTCGTGATGTTCATCAGGTGCCAGCTCATAGACAGAGTGCTGTTCATCAAAGCGGTGTCGTATAATCAATCCCGCGGCCACAAATTGCGTTAGGACACGGTACACTGTTGCCAACGCCACCTTTTCTCCTTTTTCTTGCAATGAGATCAGGATTGATTCAGCGCTCAAATGTTTGTCGACTGCTTCTTCAAATAAAGCAAGTACCATACTTCTAGGACCTGTAACTTTAAGTCCCGCTTTTTTTAATTCACTTTTGATCATGTCTGTCCATCAGTATCTTCTATACCAAAATCACTTGAAGATACCGAGGGTTTAACATAATGAGCTTGAGCAGAATCAGATTTAAAAGATTGAGCAATAGCACCGCTATTGGGAAAGCTTTTAGATTTGTATTCTGCCGAGCTCATGCCGTTAAAATTCGGCTTCTTCAAGTGGTTTGGGTATCACTAGGAACCCTTCAAAATCATCACACAAAAGGCGATCACCCCGATTAAAAAGAGTGCCAACACCCCTAACGTCATCGCACTTTTACTAAGATTTTCACCACTGAATAGCTCTGGATTACCTTTAATGCGCTTGTAACCAAACCAGATCATAAATCCAGCCAAAGCAAACCAGAGTAATTGTTGCCACATCATTGCTACCTAATTTTTACTTTTATCGATTTTACCGTGATCATCCGCAATTGCCAACCAGTCTTTCGCTTTTAAAAAATCCCGATAAAGGATTTCCTCTTTTGATCCTGCTTTAATCGGTCGGCGATATTCCCAGCTCACTTTCGGCGGCATGGACACTAGTATCGACTCCGTACGCCCTCCCGATTGCAAACCAAATAAAGTGCCACGATCCTGCAACAAATTAAATTCCACATAACGTCCTCGACGGTAGCATTGAAATTCACGCTCTGCTTTACTATAGGGCAACTTATTTCGTCGTTTAACAATCGTCATTAGTGTTTCAATATAGCGCTTCATAACATGCTGACAAAACTGTAAGCATAGCTCAAAGGTATACTCGTTGAGATCATCGAAAAAAATGCCACCAATTCCTCTTGGCTCATCTCGATGTGGTAAATAGAAGTAATCATCACACCATGATTTATAACGTGAATAACAAGATCCATCAAGTTGCTCACAAGCAACCTGTGCTGCTTGATGCCACAAGATGCAATCTTCTTGAAAACCATAGGTTGGCGTTAGGTCAAAACCACCACCAAACCACCAAACTGGCCGCCCACATTGGGTTGTTGTTTGGAAAAAACGAATATTACAGTGAGAAGTTGGAACAAATGGATTGAGTGGATGTAAGACAACAGAAACGCCTGTAGCAACAAAATCATTACCCGACAAATCCTGACGTTTTTTAGTAGCAGCCTTGGGCAGTTTATCTCCCATAACCCGAGAAAAGTTGATGCCTCCACCCTCGAAAATATCACCTGATTTAATAGCAACCGTACGACCACTACCTCGTAATACTGATTTTTCATCGCGCCTCCATGAGTCATCACTCATGGTTAAATGAAGATCACACAACTGCAATTGATCCAGCACAAGTTGCTGACTATCACACATTGTGCTCAACACCTTGTCAAGCTGGTTTTGCATCTCTATACTCTCTTGCTTTCAACTTATCTTTTATGATGCATGCCCATTGTCTTTCAAGACTCTGACGCTTTGGTAAAATAAAATTTTCTAGGATGTGACATGGAATACGTAGAATGAGAACGATGACAAACCGTAAAGCAGGGTGCATTGCTGCTGGGTTGATTAGCTTTTTCATTTTGCCTTGGATTTTAGCTTGGTGGTATTATCAAGATAGTAGCACAACACAAGCGGCTGATAAAACGCACCATGTAAATACGTTAAAAAAATGTCCTCTATCCAAATCACTTGCAGGCACTGGAGTTGTAACAAAATAAATCATGGCCAACAAATTAAAAGCATTATTTGAACTCTGCAAGCCTCGTGTTGTAGCATTGATGTTGCTCACAACCCTTGTTGGTATGTTATTAGCA
>CBDBBL010000018.1:0-237752 GCA_965203125.1 Gammaproteobacteria bacterium
AACAGGAGGAGTGAGTGGTGACATTAAACAATGCTACCCTTTTTATTCAACTAAATTTGCTAAAAATGCTCATTTATATAATTATTGATTCATTTACTGAAGGGAGAAGCAATAAATGCACCGTTATACTCAATTCATGAACACACATGAACAGGTTTTTGATGAGATTAAAAATTTTCAAGGCATGTCAGCTACTATGTGGATGACTGTTCCAGGGCGTTTAAATGTACGAGAATGTTTAAATGAGTGCCAACTGTTAGATACTCAAGTCGGGCGAGTCTCTGAAAAGTCGAAAAAAAATATTGAGGGCTTGTATGCAAATTATGCTACGATGAAAAATCGGGTCATTAATCAAGCAGTTTACACTCATCCGCTCCTGAATATTACCTTGGAGAGATGGGAAGCAGGCATAAAAGATTTGATGAGTTCAATGAAACAACCTCATCAGGTATGACTACCATCAAGATGCCTGTGTGCTGGAGCCTATACCCATCACTCATCTTGTGCCACATCATCTTCGCACACAACTTGATCATCCTCACCACCAATCACTTCAATGCGTTGCAGTCCAACTAATTGTTCTTTTTTAGCAAGCTTGATTAATGTAACACCTTGTGTATTTCGTCCGATAACAGAAACCTCATTGGCAGGTGTACGCACTAAAGTACCCTTATCACTAATCAGCATCACATCTTCATTATTAATGATTTTCACCGCACCAATCACAGCACCATTGCGTTCATTAACATGAATAGAAATCACACCTTTACCACCTCGACCACGCACAGGGTAGTCATCAATAGCAGTTCGTTTACCGTAGCCTTTTTCTGTCACCGTTAAAATAGCCCCTGTATCGGGAGCAACAATTAGATCAGTCACAGCTTGTTCATCTTCCAATCGAATCCCGCGAACACCAGCACCTGTTCTCCCTATCGCACGAACATCTGCCTCATGAAAACGAATCACCTTACCAGCATCACTGAACAACATGATATCTTGCTCACCATGGGTTAAATCGACGCCAATCAATCGATCATCTTCTCGTAGATTAATTGCAATAATACCATTGGATCTTGGTCGAGAAAATGCACTTAACGCAACCTTCTTAACCGTTCCTTTAGCCGTCGCCATAAAGATATACTGATCATCAGGAAATTCACGAATCGGCAACATGGTAGTAACCGCCTCACCTTTCTCTAGTGGCAATAAATTAACAATCGGTTGCCCTTTTGCAATTCGACTCCCTTGTGGTAATTGATACGCTTTCAACCAATAAACTTTTCCTCGACTGGTGAAACATAATAAATAATCCAATGTATTGGCAATAATCAAATGCTCAACCAAGTCTTCATCTTTCATCGTTGTTGCTATCTTGCCTTTGCCGCCACGATGTTGTGCTTGATAGGTATCCAACAATTGTGTTTTTGCATAACCACTTTGTGACAGTGTCACAACCACAGCTTCGTCTGCAATCAAATCTTCATCAGTCAAATCAAGTTGATTGGCAATAATTTCAGTCCGACGATCATCACCAAACTGTTCTTTAATTTCTACTAACTCGGCACGAATGACGCGCATGAGGCGATCTGGGTTCTGTAGAATATCTAATAAATCTTCGATTACAGCCAATAACGCTTTGTATTCATCAAAAATTTTATCTTGCTCTAACCCAGTCAATCGATGTAAGCGCATTTCTAAGATTGCTTGTGCCTGCGCCTCACTTAAACGATATCCAGTTTCACCTAAACCAAACTCTTTCGACAAAGTAACAGGGCGTGATGCATCACTGCCTGCTCTAGCTAATAGGTCTTTTACTGCCCCTGGTTGCCAAATTTTCTCTAGCAGTTTTACTTTTGCCTCAGCAGGTGTAGGTGCTGATTTAATCAGCGCAATCATATCGTCAATATTAGCCAGCGCTACACTCAACCCTTCAAGCAAGTGTGCACGCTCACGCGCCTTACGCAGTTCAAAAATAGTACGGCGTGTCACAACATCCCGACGGTGCGCAACAAATGCCTCTAAAATAGATTTCAGGTTCATGATCTTCGGTTGACCCTGATCTAACGCTACCATATTAATGCCAAAAACAACTTGCATTTGAGTTTGTGCATACAAATTATTTAACAGTACTTCCGCATGATCTCCCTTACGCACCTCAATGACCATTCGCATACCATCTTTATCAGACTCATCACGTAATGCAGTAATTCCTTCAATTTTCTTATCGCGTACTAACTCACCCATTTTTTCGAGTAAGCGTGCTTTATTAACTTGATAAGGAAGCTCATCAACAATAATGGATTCTTTGCCTGTAGCGCTGCTTTCGATATGTGCTTTCGCACGAATTTTAATGCGCCCACGCCCTGTTTTATAAGCTTCCACAATACCTGCTCGACCATTAATCATTCCTGATGTTGGAAAATCTGGGCCAGGCAAGTAATCCATCAACTCATCAAAAGAAATATTTGCATCGTCAATCACTGCCATACAGGCATTGAGTACTTCTGTTAAATTATGTGGTGGAATATTGGTTGCCATGCCCACGGCAATCCCTGAAGAACCATTCACTAATAAAGCTGGGATTCTTGTTGGCATCACCGTTGGTGCCATTTCCGAGCCGTCATAATTCGGCGCAAAATCAACTGTTTCTTTATCTAAATCTGCTAATAAGTATTGCGTTATTTTTGCCATACGAATTTCGGTATAACGCATTGCCGCTGGGGAATCGCCATCAACAGAACCAAAGTTTCCTTGTCCATCAACAAGCATATAACGCATTGAAAATGGTTGCGCCATGCGAACAATCGTATCATAAACAGCCGTATCACCATGAGGATGATATTTACCAATCACATCACCAACAATTCTTGCCGATTTCTTATAAGGCTTATTCCACAAGTTAGATAACTCATTCATCGCATACAAAGCACGACGATGAACAGGCTTCAAACCATCTCTCACATCAGGTAACGCACGCCCAACAATAACGCTCATTGCATAATCCAGATACGACTGCTTTAGTTCCTGCTCAACGGTAATATTAGTGATTTCTTTGGCAAATTCAGACATGAAATAGACCTATTACAAAATTTGAGTTAATCCTAACAGATTGAAGCTGTTATTGCGATGAAGTTATTCTATAATTGGACTTAATTTCAACCCTATGAATCGCTGAATCTATGCAAATTGTCGACACACTTATCCATGCCCGCTGGATCATCCCAATCGAGCCACATAACAGCATACTGGAGCATCAAACTATTGTTGTTGATCAAGAGAAAATTATTGCCATAAAACCAAGCACCCAAGCCAAGCATCATTACCAAAGTGAGCAACAGTTTGAACTCTCTAACCATGTGCTACTACCAGGCTTAATTAACACTCATACACACAGCGCAATGACCCTATTACGTGGCCTAGCCGATGACCTACCATTAATGACATGGCTGAATGATCATATTTGGCCAGCAGAAAAAAAACTCATTAATGAAGAAAGCATTAAAATCGGATCAGAACTTGCCCTATGTGAAATGATTAAAAGCGGAACCACTTGCTTTAACGACCATTACTTCCATCCTCGAATCACAGAAAATGCCTGCATAAACACTGGCATGAGGTCCATGCTTGGCTTATTCATAATCGACTACCCTACCGCATGTAGCAAAGACGCCAATGATTGCATCAAGCAGGCAACAGAAACCTTAACCGAGACACCATCACACCCGCTGATTTCATGGGCAATAGCACCTCATGCCCCTTACAGTTGTAGCAATCAAACGCTCAAAAAAGCAAAAGCATTAGCAGACCGATACCAATTACCAATCCATATACATACGCATGAAACACATACTGAAATTGAAGAAAGTTTAAAGCAACATCACATGCGCCCACTTGAACGCTTAAAACAACTCGGATGGATGGAAAATCATGTCATCCATGCTCATATGACCCAACTTTTAACTCAAGAAATAGAACTATTACAATGCCACCCACATCATATTGCACATAATCCAGCCTGCAATTTAAAACTTGCATCTGGCTTTGCTCCTGTCCAATCACTGCTTGAAGCAAATATTAACGTCGCAATGGCAACAGACGGCCCTGCTAGCAATAATACACTGGACATGTTTGAAGCGATACGAATCAGCGCACTAGCAGGCAAACTGCACAACCACGACCCAACGGCACACAAAGCTATTGATATGCTGCGCATGGCAACCATTCATGGCGCAAAAGCATTACAGCTTGACCACAAAATTGGCAGTATTGAAGTAGGAAAATTAGCCGACTTGATTGCTATAGATCTTAACCAACCCAATACACAACCCGTGCATAACGTCATTTCTCAATGTGTTTATGCAGCTAACAGTCATCAAGTAACTCACAGCTGGGTTAATGGCAAGATATTAATGAAGGATAGGTGCCTACAAACACTCAACGAGCACGCCGTAATTGAAAACACCAATCAATATTTAAACAAAAAAATGCAAGCAAGCAAATAATTAATGCATGCATATGCCATTGATTCAGAACTACACCTTGTAAAGTGAACGTTAATTCTGGTGATAGTGCTAGGTTCAAATCATTTTCAGATGCTGTCGATACTTTGGCAGGAATTGAACTACATCGTATGCTCAAAAAAGACCAAATGAAAAACCCTGATGGCATGACTGTTTGGGAGCAATTTTATTCGCTTGCAGCATAATCGCATCCTCGATATGGTGACATCTTCCTCTCATCATCTTTTTGCGACAGAACCGTAACGATTAGAGATATAGGAAAAAGCCGCACGCAAACCTTGCGCCTCTCCTCCCTTCGGCCTACCTGCTCTGGTCACTTCATTAGCAGCCATAATGTCAAAATGGATCCAATCTTGTTCTTTCTCTACAAAGTTCTCTAGAAATAGTGCGGCAGTAATCGCTCCACCCCACGGAGAAGTAGCCGCGTTAGAGAAGTCAGCAATATCACTCTTAAATAGTTCACGATACGCTTGATATAAAGGCATATGCCATACCAAATCATCTTGCTGCTTCCCATGTGCCAACAAATCTCTTGCTGTTTGCTCCTTTTTTGTGAACATGGAAGGCAAATCCGTACCCAAAGCAATTCTTGCCGCACCCGTTAGTGTTGCAAAATCAACTAATAAATCAGGAGTTTCAGTTGATGCTTCAGCTAAAGCATCACTCAATACAACTCGTCCTTCAGCATCTGTATTATGAATTTCTATCGTGTGTCCTTTACGCGTCTTGATCACATCACCTGGACGATAAGCATTACCAGCAATTGCATTCTCAACAGCGGGAATTAGTAACCTCAAGCAAACTGGCAATTGATTTGCCATCACTAAATAAGCAAGTGCCAGTGCATGTGCCGCACCACCCATATCTTTATTCATCGTGCGCATACCAGCAGGCGTCTTCATATCCAAACCACCCGTATCAAAACAAACACCTTTACCCACCAATGTCAATTTAGGGTGTGACTCATCCCCCCAACGCAAATCCAACAACCTAGGCGCGTCATCACTAGCACGCCCTACCGCATGAATAGATGGATAGTTTTGTTTGAGTAGCTCATCCCCAACCACTTCGTTGTATTGCGCATTAAATTGATCAGCAACTTGCTTAACTTGAGCACCTAATTCACTTGGCCCCATATCTTCAGTCGGCATCGTCACTAAATCACGCACTAAATACGTTGCTTCAATTTGACTCTCTATCAATGTAATATTCATCGCCTCTGGTAAATATAGTTTTGCAACTGTATCATTTGAAACTTTCTTATAATGGTTAAATTGATAGCTTCCCAAACCCCACACAAGTGCAGCTTTCTCTAAAGTAGCAGAATCAATTTCTAACTGATAATTACCTGCTGGCAACTGTTTTGGTAGCGCACCATAGTCCCAAAAAGCATCTGCATCAGCTAACACCAACACAACACAACAAAGCTTCCCATCATGATTAGGAACCAACAAGGTTGCCCCCGCCTTTGCTTGAAACTTGGTTGCCACCACCCAATTTCTGAGCAAATCACCATATTCTGATTGTTGGCTCAACCAACCATCAAAAGCAGCTGCAACCACTGCATAAATCTTAGTAACACTATCTTGTTTGTTCGTAAAGCAAGTTCTCATCATCATTCTCCGTTCAATACTGTTTTTACTGGTACATATTCATAGCCTAAATCGTCGGCAACTGCTTGATAAGTCACCTGACCACGATAAACATTTAATCCATTCACCAAATGCTGATCATCCAATAGTGCGTTACGATAACCTTTATTAGCTAAATCAATCACAAAAGGTAAGGTGGCATTGTTAAGTGCTAACGTCGAAGTGCGCGGCACAGCACCAGGCATATTCGCTACACAATAATGAACAATCCCTTCTTCAATAAAGGTTGGACTACTGTGCGTCGTTGCACGTGAAGTCTCAAAACACCCACCCTGATCTATCGCAATATCTGCCACTACTGACCCTGAACGCATCTTTTTAATCATTCCACGAGTTAGCAACTTGGGCGCAGCCTTACCTGGAATTAAAACAGCACCTACAACCAGATCAGCATCTAACACGTACTCTTCAATGCTTGTATTGGTTGCATAAATTGTATTCAACTTTGAACCAAATTGTAGATCAAGCTCTTGCAGTCGCTTTAATGATTTATCTAGAACAGTTACTTGTGCTTCCTGCCCCATCGCCATCCTGACCGCATTCGTTCCAACAACACCACCTCCAATCACAACGACCTTGCCTGATCCAACACCAGGAACACCCGCAAGTAAGACACCACTTCCACCTTGAGCTTTTTCTAGGCAGTGTGCGCCTGCTTGTATTGATAAACGCCCAGCCACTTCACTCATGGGTGACAGCAGTGGTAGCCCTCCAAAATGACCTGTTACTGTTTCATAGGCGATGGCAACACATTTTGACTCAATCAACGCCTTTGTTTGCGTTGGGTCTGGTGCTAAATGTAAATAAGTAAATAAAATTTGACCTTCTTTGATTAAGCAATACTCCTCAGGCTGAGGCTCTTTGACTTTTATAATCATATCAGCCATTTCAAAAACCTTCGCAGCACTATCTCCAATATCAGCACCCGCCAAGCGATAGTCCTGATCAGAGAACCCAATACCTAACCCAGCACCGCTTTCAACAACTACCTGATGCTCCAAGTTCACCAGTTCACGCACACTATTCGGTGTTAACCCTACACGATACTCATGATTCTTGACCTCTTTGGGTACACCAATGTGCATAATCAATCCTTTGTTCATTTTTCGATCGAAACAATATAGACTATTCCCATGGAAAAGCCAAACAACAAACTGACTTGGACAACCTGTTTAGCAACAGAAAAAAGAAAACCTTACTTCCAAGATATTCTGACACGTATTCGTATAGAGCGCCAACAAGGTATTACAATATTCCCGAAACAAGCTGATGTCTTTAACGCCTTCAAACTCACACCCATTGAAACTCTAAAAGTTGTTATTCTAGGACAGGATCCTTACCATGGAATCAACCAAGCTCATGGTCTGGCCTTTTCAGTACGCCCTCCCACCACACCTCCGCCCTCATTAAAAAACATCTTTCAAGAACTGCAACAAGATGTTGGAATCTCTCTACCAAAGCATGGTTGCTTAGAGAGCTGGGCAAAACAAGGAGTACTGCTATTAAATACAACATTAACCGTTCAAGCACATCAAGCTTATTCACACGCTAACATCGGGTGGACAACCTTCACCACAAAAGTATTGCAAGCCATTAGCCAACATCAGTCAGGTATTGTATTTTTACTGTGGGGTCGGCATGCACAAAATCAGGCACAGCACATTGATAAACACAAACACATGATCTTAACAGCTCCACACCCATCTCCATTATCCGCACATCGTGGCTTCTTAGGATGCAAACACTTTTCAAAAACAAATGCTATCTTGAAAAAACAAAATAAAAACCCCATTCATTGGGACATACCCAAATTACCTGAAGAAGGTGAGGATTTAACATAATGAATTTGAGTAGAATCAAACTTAAAAGATTGAACAATAGCACCGCTATTGGGAAAACTTTTAAATTTGCATTCTGCCGAACTCATGCAGTTAAACCCTCACCTTCTTCAGGTAATTTGGGTATAACAATCAATAAGGATCACCATGCCCGCTATTTTATTCTCTTTTTTCTTACTCCTAATCGCATCTATTACGGCTTGGATTAACCGTAAGGCTGGTTTGATCATATTTTGCTGCTTTCTACTCTGCACCAGTCTAACTTTCTTACATCACGCAACCAATCACCTCGCTATCTATTTGTAAAAGGAAATAACTTCATGAAAGCAAGCAACAATCTAATCAAGCTAGTCAGTGCTGTTGAAATTTTTGGCATCTGCCTTATGGTATCGGCTGCCTTCTTTTTTCAATTCATTATGCACGAATTACCATGCCCACTGTGCTTACTACAACGCTTGGGCTTGTTAGGCATTGCATTTGGCTTCTTACTCAACGCACACTATCACGTGCGTCCTAGCCATTACAGCCTTTCATTACTTGCTGCCGTGCTGACGGCCTTTATCTCATTACGACAAATTGCATTGCATATTACAGATCCAATTGGATATGGATCAACACTCTTTGGTTTCCATATGTATACATGGGTTTTCATTTTATCGTTAAGTGCTATTATTTATATTGCATTAATCATCAGCTTTGAGCATCAGTACGAATTACATAAAAACAAACAAGAGATATCAGAGGGGCATAATGGCAAAGTCCGTGTATTCACACATATTATTTTCGCACTCTTTATTACATTAATTACGACGAATTTATTATCAACTTATTTCGAGTGCGGTTTGTCTCAATGCACGGACAATCCAACACATTATTTAGCACTCTAAATGACTGTTTCAGGTTGACCTACCCTCGATAGATCGCTATGATTGCAATCCGTTCGGGGTGTAGCGCAGTTTGGTAGCGCGCTTGGTTTGGGACCAAGATGTCGGGGGTTCAAATCCCTCCATCCCGACCAACCAAATTAAGGTTGGCATATTGCGTTTAGGCGATAACTGTGCGCTCGTAGCTCAGCTGGATAGAGCAACGGCCTTCTAAGCCGTGGGTCGCAGGTTCGAATCCTGCCGAGCGCGCCAAACTTTAGTACCGTGGTGGTCGTAGCTCAGTTGGTAGAGCCCCGGATTGTGATTCCGGTTGTCGTGGGTTCGAGCCCCATCGATCACCCCATTTTTATCATAACCGTGTTAGCTATATGATTTAACGCAGAGGTGTTAGAGCCACTCTTATCAATATTTACTGTTTCAGGACTTATGTGCATCGATAGTTTTTTTGAAGAACTTCAGTACGGCTTCTTTATTTCGCTTTTCACTAAGCATAAAGTCAATAGTCTTACCTGACTCATCAACAGCTCGATACAAACAAGTCCATTTTCCACGTACCTTGAGTAGAGTAAGAGATAGGGCGTAGTCGAACTATTTCCCTATCTCTCCTCACCGAACCGTACGTGCACCTCTCAGCGCATACGGCTCTCCATTTAAGTGTGACGCATCGCCATTGCAATTTCATGATAGCGTGATGTAACTGTGCTCCTGACTTCTTCCCGTATCAAATACGGGTTGCTTTCAGGATTACGCCAGCGAAATGTCATTTTACGACTGGTTACCAATCGTCGTAACGACACTTTGATATATTTTCCATTTTCACTGTGACCAGACAGCTGCCAAGTTTTTGCTTTGCTTTCTTCCGGTCGATTCACCCATTTGCGCATTAGCGACTTGACACTAGTTCGGTATTTCCGAGCTAGCCAGTGCGCTAGTTTCCAGAATATTATTCTGTCAATTTTCTGGTACACAATAGCTGTGAAATCAGTGTGTTGGTAAAAATTTGCCCAACCAATAATTTTGCGATTGAGCTTCTCTATCATGGCAGTTTTATTCACGCTATGATTACTTGTAAGCTCTTTGCTCACGCTTAACGCAAATGCTTTAGACTTACATTGAGGAATCGTTGTTACAGTCCGCATTCTTCCTTCGGATCCTCGCTTACGTATCAGGCGGTGACCTAGAAAAGTGAACCCATCATTAACATGTGTAATATGAGTTTTATCCATATTTAATGTTAGTTTGAGATCTCTTTCTAAAAACTGCTGACACATTTTACGAATATCCTCAGCATGTGCTTTACTTCCTTTTACAACTATAACAAAATCATCTGCATAGCGACAGTAAGCAACGGCAGGCTTCCACTGTCGTCCTTTTTGGATAGCAATGTTGCGCTGCCGTTTAATACTATCATTCCAATACCAACGGTCTTTGCGTGCTTTTTTAGACAAGTTCCTTTTATCCAACCATTGATCAAATTCATTGAGCATTAAATTGGATAATAATGGCGAGATTACTCCGCCTTGGGGAACCCCTCGACTAGCTGCGTTAAATAGACCCTTGTCGATATGTCCTGCTTTGATGAATCGCCACAGCAATGTCAGAAAGCGTTGATCACGTATCCGTTTTTTTACACACTTCATTAACAATCGGTGATGCACCGTATCAAAATAGCTGGACAGATCACCTTCGATCACCCAGCGTCCTGAGGTGTAACCACCGTCTTGTAATTGAATTTTCAGTGTGCGGACTGCATGATGAACACTGCGTTCTGGTCGAAACCCATAAGACAAGCGATGAAAGTCGCTTTCCCAGATAGGGTCCATAACCATCAACATAGCACGCTGCACAATTCGGTCTCGTAATGTCGGAATTCCTAGCGGTCTTTGTTTGCCGTTAGCTTTGGGAATATAAACTCGCTTGGCTGGTTGTGGTTGATAGCTCCCTGCTAGTAGCTCAGAACTTATCAATGCCAACTCTTTTAGGAGGTTTCCCTCCATTACCTGCTTGTTTACTCCATCAACTCCTGCTGTTCTAGCACCTGATGATGCTAGCGTGACACGAGCCGCCTCTTGCAACCATGACCGGTTTGCAATCATCCTTAGTAATCGATCAAACTTTCGCTCGCGATTTTCTAAAGACCACTTTGCTAATTTGTTTTGCATTTCTCTGATTATCATAGGTCTTCACCTCTTTATAGGCAGGTAATCTGCCAAACAAATCACTTAAACTGCCTTCCTTCGCCATGTAACAGGTTCTCCCTGTCTCAGACTACTACGAAAGCTCCGCCAGCTTATTGATCATTGGGGTCGCATTCCCTTATCATTTCAATAAACCTTCCCCATTCCACATGCTGGACTCAAGTGTACTGGTTAGGTTGCCGATCGCATTCTTTAACCTTGCGCTCTGCAAGTTGTATCAAGCATCATGAGCTAGTCATGCTCTCTTCATGATACCCTTCCAGCATCCTACATTTATGCTAGAATTTGGGTGAAAGAATCATACATCTATTCTTTCACCAGCTTGAATATCACCTATTAGATCGTGTAGGTGATGGCGACGTTTCAGCCCATAGATACGATTTAATCGGTTCGTGTTCCTCAACCTTCCAATACTCAGCCTAGAGATGCATCTTGGCGTAACGACCTCGCCTCACATCCCGTTTCCCACGGGCTCCGTCACTCTGCTAATGCACAGCAGATCACCGCCGCTTCGGCTCACACAATCCTCATGACAGGATTCAGGCACTCATTTTTTTTTTACTCCTTAGTTTGATGAGCGCATTCCAAACATGCTCAAGCTTCGGCAGCTTCTTCCTTGATGCCTCCAAAGGCTGGGCGCACTGTACGCCTCATCCATTCGCCAGCTTTTGCCAACTTGCTTTTTGCGTTTGCGACAGAACCAATCTAAAAGCCTACGACATCCTCGAGCTCTTTTCTCGCCATTTAATTTGACGACTCGTACGATCATTAACCTTCCCAGCCAATTGACCACAAGCTGCATCAATATCATCACCACGTGTTTTTCGTACAGTCACATTAAAACCAGCACCAACCAATCGGTACTGAAACGCTTTAATAACCTCCATATCAGAACAATGATAAGGAGTATTTGGGAAAGGATTAAATGGAATCAAATTAATTTTACATTTAATACCTTCTAGCAATTTAATCATCCCAAGCGAGTGTTTCGGCTGATCATTCACCCCTGCCAACATCACGTACTCAAAAGTAATTTGGCGTCGGGGTTCTTTTTCAAAGTAATGACGACAGGTTTCCATCAATTTTTCTAACGGATATTTTTTATTAATCGGCACAAGCTCATTACGCAGTTCATCAAATGGCGCATGTAAAGAAACTGCTAACGCACAAACACTATCAACCTTTAACTGCTCCATCTGCTTGACTAAACCCGACGTACTCAAAGTGACCCGATATTTAGACAAACCATAAGCAAAATCGTCCATCATCAAGTTCATTGCACTCACTACTGCATCGTAGTTAAGTAACGGCTCCCCCATGCCCATCATAACGACATTGGTAACCACACGATGTCGATCAGGGAATTTCTTTGCCAACCGCTGTACTGCCACCCAGACTTGCCCAATAATTTCTGCTAGGGTTAAGTTACGGTTAAATCCTTGTTTTGCAGTCGAGCAGAAACTACAAGTTAAGCCACAACCAATTTGAGATGAAACACACAGCGTTCCTCGGTTTCCCTCTGGAATAAAAACAGTTTCGACACAGTTATTATCATCCAACTGCACGAGCCATTTACACGTACCATCTTTTGAATACTGAGCATCACTCACTTTCGGCTCAATAATTTCTGCTACTGTTTTGAGTTTCTCTCGCAATGCTTTGCTCAAATTCAACATTTGATCAAAATCAGTAATGCCCTCTTGATGAATCCACTTGGAAACCTGGTTAGCACGAAAACTTTTTTCATTGATAGACGCAAAAAACCGCGCTAATTGTGCGCGGTCATAGTTCATTAAGTTAACTTTATCAGTTGCCATTAAAGCTCTGGAAAGAAAAATGAGATTTCTTCTTTTGCCGTGTCTACTGCATCAGAGCCATGTACTGCGTTGGCGTCAATCGAATCTGAAAAATCTGCACGAATTGTGCCTACTGCCGCTTCTGCCGGATTAGTAGCGCCCATCAAGTCTCTATTCTTCATGATTGCATCTTCACCACATAGTGCTTGAACAACAACAGGACCACTGATCATAAAGTTAACCAAATCATTAAAAAATGGTCGTTCTTTGTGCACCGCATAAAAATCCTCTGCTTGCGCACGAGTTAAATGCATCATCCTCATCGCAACCACTTGTAGCCCACTTTTCTCAAACCGTGATACAATTTCACCAATCACATTTTTTTTCACGGCATCGGGCTTAATAATTGATAATGTTGTTTCTATTGTCATGACTATACTCCTTTATTCTTCCATACTCTCTACAAAACGACCCACATCATCACCATCGTCGTCTTCAAAATCATCATCGAACAACCCCATATCATCAGGGTCAACATCCGTTAAAACAACAAAAAATGAACCATCATTTCCTGGCGTCACAGTTGTCACATACCATTCATCTTCTAATGCTAGGTTCAGCTCTTCAAGCCCCTTATTATCTTTAACAATCATTGCTTGATGCATTTTTAGATCCTTGATTACTTTGTGTGATTTAATAAGTATACCCAAACTACTTGAAGAAGCCGAGACTTTAACATAATAAATTTGAGTAGAATAAAATTTAAAAGATTGGGCAATAGCACCGCTATTGGAGAAGCTTTTAGATTTTATTCTGCCGAATTTATGCAGTTAAAGTCCAGTTTCTTCAAGTAGTTTGGGTATATACATCTTCTGTAACGCACTCTCTACTAATAATGCAACATGTCGCTTTGTTCTAGGCAATGTTAATTGCTCTATCATATAAGACACTGTCAATTGCTCGGCAGCCTTTAAGTCCACACCCTTTAACATTCGACACACCCACTCTCCCAACGCAATTAATACAACACCGCCATATGCTTTATAACAAATATCAACTATTTTATGGTCACTAACCAATAATTGAAATTGAACTCGGTCACTACCTAAGCAACCAGCACGTAGTGTCTTCAAATGATATGGGCGTACATCCTCCGACTGCTCCCACTCACCCACATGACGTGGCGAATAAAAATAAGACAACAAACGATCACTATACATCATCACCCCAACCACATTCATCTGGCACTAAATCACGTAACTGCTTAACTGTTTTTATCACATGAGCACTTGCCGCCTTAATATCGTCTAACGTGGTAAATCTTCCCAACGAAAAACGAATAGAGCGATCTGCCTCTAGATCAGAACACCCTAACGCACGCAACACATAAGATGGCTCAACGGTTGCTGCATTGCAAGCTGACCCTGATGAAACTGCTATTTTTTCAGTCAGCCCATAGAGCAAGGCCTCACCATCAACACCATCAAATGATAAATTCAAATTACCAGCAATACGATCATCCATCGATCCATTCAAAGTCACACCATCCAGCTCGCTCGTGATCAAGCTATGAAACTGCTGCCGCAACTGCAATATATCTAACTGCTCTTTTTGCATACACTGGCTCGCAAGCTGTGCTGCCTCACCCAAACCAACAATCTGGTGAGTCGCCAACGTACCCGAACGCAACCCTAACTGATGCCCACCTCCATAAATTAGCGGCTTCAATCGTGCCTTTGGTTTTTGCCTCACAAACAAACCACCCGCACCTTTAGGACCATAGAACTTGTGTGCACTGAACGATAAATAATCAATCGGGATGTCCTTTAAATTAACAGCTATTTTGCCCACGCTCTGGGCTCCATCAACATGCAGTAATATCCCGTGAGATTTAACAATATCTGCGATTGAACTCATATCTTGAATAACACCTGTTTCATTATTTACATGCATGACAGAAACCAATATGGTATCAACACGAATTGCTTTCTCTAACAGTTTTAAGTTTAAACAACCATCTCGATTCGGCTTGAGATAACTCACTTCAAACCCTTTTTTCTCTAGTACAGACATCACATCTAACACGGCTTTATGCTCGGTAGCCATGGTAATCACGTGATGTCCTCTACGCTGGTAAAATTCAGCAGCACCGAGCAATGCTAAGTTATTCGATTCTGTTGCTCCTGAGGTCCAAATAATTTCATCAGACACACAAGATAATAGCTGCGCAACTTGCCCTGCTGCTTTCTTCACTGCTGACTTTGCCTGATAACCTAAACCATGATTAGACGCTGGGTTTGCGAATCCTTTCGTCTGCTGCATCCATGGCAGCATTTTTTCCAACACTCGCTGATCTAATGGTGTCGTTGCCATATAATCTAAGTAAATCACAGGCGAACCTTATCAATAATATGTCGGCACAATCCACGCAAAATGTTGATTTCTTTTTTATCTAAACGTGTCCTAGCAAACAACCGACGTAAACGCCGCATTAAAAACTTCGGATTACCCTGATCTAAAAAACCCACAACTTGCAGCATTGACTCCAAATGTTGAAAAAAACCTTCTAACTGTGATTGATTTCCTAATTCGCTTAGCGTGTCAGGCTTAACATTATCCACCACAACTGATTGAGCGTGTTCACACTTAAGCAAGCGGTCTTGACGACGTAATTCATAAGCAATTAACAATACTGCCTGCGCTAAATTTAAAGAGTTATAATCTTCATTAGCAGGGATCGATAAATGTAGCTGGCACAAATCAAGTGCAGCATTCGTTAACCCTGTACGCTCACAACCAAATAAAATAGCTACCTTGCTTATCTGCGTTTCTTGCAACAACTGCGCAGTGGCAACATCTAGCGATTGCTGTGGCAATGACACTGTTCTCATCCTAGCACTCGTTGCTGCAACCAATGTACAATCTGAAACCGCCTCTGATAACGAATCGACAACACTGGCCTGCTTTAATATGTCTTCTGCACCCGCAGATAATGCAGTCGCCTCAGGGTGTGGGAATAGCTTAGGTCGCACTAAAACAAGCTGACTCAACCCCATATTCTTCATGGCACGCGCTGTCGCTCCAATATTACCCGGATGAGAAGGACGGTCTAATACAATTTTAATTTGCTGTAATGACATATACCCATCACCTTTAAAGAAATCGTAGTTTAACTTCATGAATTTTGCAAAATTGAAATTTAAAAACTCTCACAATAGCCTGCTATTACTCGATCTTTTAAATCTAATTTTACTAAAATTCATTTTGTTAAAGCTCCGACGTCTTGAAAGGTGATAGGTATAGGCTCAAGAAAAAACTATCGATAAAAGAAACCAGCACCATCCTAACAAGAAGGATGGCGTCCCCAAGGGGGTTCGAACCCCTGTTCCCGCCGTGAAAGGGCGGTGTCCTAGGCCACTAGACGATGGGGACCTAAGTTCTTTGCGACTTCCTATTGACTTGACAAAAATCATTTGGTGGAGCTAGGCGGTCTCGAACCGCCGACCTTCTGGCTGCCAGCCAGACGCTCTCCCAACTGAGCTATAGCCCCTTAGAAGCGTTGTGAATTCTATGGCGAGACCTGCTTACTGTCAAGCACATTTTTTTGAAATCTCACCAATCGTTGCGTCACAAGCGTTTTAGGCAAAGCTGCAATGAGTTGATCAATACTTGGCGCATTAGCAGAACCTGTCAAAGCGATTCGCAAAGGCTGTGCCACTTGTGGAAATTTTACAGCAAATTGCTTCAGCATTTGTTTTACCATTTGTTTAATATGATCAGCTTCCCATACTTGCAACGAATCTAGCTGTAATAACAAGCAGGCGTATAGCTCATTGGTCTTCTCATCTATAAACTTTGCACAAGCTTCTTCGTCATACTTAATTTCATCTTGTGAAAACAAGGCACAAGCATTTTCTAACTCAAGCAAAGTTTCACAACGAGATTTATATAAATCAATAATGGCTAACTGATTATCTTTGAGCAAAACACTGCTGGGCATCATATCCAACAAACGATCTGCCGTACATTGTTGAATATGTTGTTGATTAACCCAATGTAACTTACTGCTATTAAAGGCCGCTGCTGATTTACTCACATGCGCCAAATCAAATAATTGTACAATCTCTTGCTTCACAAAGATTTCTTGATCTTGATGAGACCAACCTAAACGCACCAGATAATTTAACATCGCCTCAGGTAAGAAACCTTCATCTCGATAAGCTGTCACACTTAATGCACCATGACGCTTAGACAATTTAGTACCATCATCTCCTAAAATCATCGGCAAGTGGGCATATTTTGGTGGTGAAACTTTGAGTGCACCCATGATATTAAGCTGTTTTGGCGTATTATTAACATGATCATTACCACGAATCACATGGGTAATGCTCATATCAACATCATCCACAACCACGGTAAAATTATAGGTCGGTGCACCATCACTACGCTGGATAATAAAATCATCCAGCTGTGCATTATCAAACACGATACTACCCAACACTAAATCATCAAAAGACACTTGCCCTTCTTGCGGATTTTTAAAACGCACAACATAAGACTCACCTTGTACATTACACTGCAGATTCAAATGACGACACTTACCATCATAACGAGGATTTTCACCGACACTCATTTGCTGTTCGCGCAATTGATCCAAACGTGCTTTTGAACAACTACAATAATAAGCCTGCCCTTCATCAAGTAGTTGTTGAATCACTTGGTGATAACGCTCAAAACGCTTGGTTTGATAAATAGGCCCCTCATCATAATCCAAACCTAACCACTCCATGCCTTCCAAAATAGCATCAATTGCAGGCTGAGTTGAGCGTTCAATATCGGTGTCCTCAATGCGCAAGACAAACTGCCCATGATGATGACGCGCGTACGCCCAAGCATAAAGTGCTGTACGCGCACCACCTAGATGTAAAAAACCAGTAGGGCTCGGTGCAAAACGGGTGCGAACAGTCATCAGCTTAATCTCTTATGAACAATACGATTTAGCTTAGCAAAAAAATCGCTTCCCATCAGCCAAATTTTTCGATAACCTTCGAACCTCACTTACCCGCGGAGAGGTGGCTGAGTGGTCGAAAGCGGCGGTCTTGAAAACCGTTGAAGGGAAACCTTCCCAGGGTTCGAATCCCTGCCTCTCCGCCACTTCAAATCTATTCGAAGCCAAAATCCCACACAACCTACATACTCACCAGCAATCTCTTGCAGGGAAGCGAACCCGATACAGGGTTCGATAAAAATATCACGATGATATTTTTAGATGACGTGCAGCGTCACCCGCAGGGCAAGCGCATGGATGCGCGCAGTCAATCCCTGCCTCTCCGCCACTTCAAATCTATTCGAAGCCAAAATCCCACACAATCTACATACTCACCAGCAATCTCTTGCAGGGAAGCGAACCCGATACAGGGTTCGATAAAAATATCACGATGATATTTTTAGATGACGCGCAGCGTCACCCGCAGGGCAAGCGCATGGATGCGCGCAGTCAATCCCTGCCTAGTTTATAATTAACGACTGTCTCACCCATATTTCGAGCAATCATCATCCTCAAAAACAAAAAGCTACCTACTGCAAACCCAACACTCCCTAAGACCCAATACATCGCCATAATCCATGCAGGATTAATCTTCATTTGAGCCACAACACCTCCTGCAATATAAAATAACGAACCCAAGATAAAGCAAATCAATGCAATAACACTGATCGCCTCACTCTTCAACCAACTCTCTTTTTCTTCAACATTCGCCAGTATTGTTTTCAAACATAAAAAACTCGACGCCAAGTAGGCACATGATCCAAAACGAAACACCCATGTGCCATAATCTGCAACCGACATACCAAGAACCAATCGATTGACAATTAACGGTAAATACAAACAAGACGCAAGTAAAAACAACGAAGCTCCCAGCAATTGAAAATGCTTTGCATAACACAATTGCTGTTGACTATGATTTCTATCATTGACAGTCGATATATACAATGGATAAACCTCTAGGAAAGCAGCAAGCACCAAGCATGAGCAAGCAATAATCAAGCCAACAACTGCTCCCAAATAAAAAACTTTAGAGCACCCCAACAACCAGCAAGCAGGTACTAATAAAACACAACCTAAAAAACACAACGCACCACTCACTATTTCTCGATTTCTCATCATCACAAAACTCCTCTCAATTAACATGGCTGTAACGGGACAATAATCGAAGGGTTCGCCAGCCCTAAAATAAACCCTAAACTAGCACGACTCCAAAACACACTAGTTTCATGTGGTATTGATTTTGGATATCCACTCACATTGGTTATCAATACGTTGTTAGCCGTTTCGACTGTCTCATCATGACGACTGCCTTCAACATTACCTCCTTCTGAAATCGCCATATCTACAACCACTGCATGTGACTTCATGACGTCTAAAGAAGATTTAGGAATTAATAATGGTGCGCGTTGTCCTGCTCGACGAGCCGAGGCAATAACAATATCTGCTTCCATGATCAACTGATTGATTGCTTTTTGTTGCATGATTAACGTTAAAGATCGATCAATTTTACAAATATTAACACCCAACTTTTTCAGTGAATTCGCTTGAGTTTCAGTACTAACCACTGCCCAAACAGGCAGCTTCAAATGAAGTGCTTCCTCAAGTGCCGATTGACCAACAACACCCAATCCAATGATCACCACTTTATTAATTTGCTGTGAATGTTTAGCACACGCATCTTGCAATGCCAATTGCCCTGCGAAACGACTCATAGCAGCTAATACATTCATCGGATCATGAACAGGCAGGCGTGCCTGATCAATGCTATATGCTAAAATGCCTGCAGCATGATATTCATCAATGTGTGTCGAATTAACCTCAAAAGGATCCAATGCCCCAATCATCAGAGTACCTGCTTTCATCGCTTGAGCTTCTAATTGTTCACGAATTCGATCAGCTCTTTTGACCCGAACAATCATATCAACCTGAGAAAACAATGAAATATAACTTGCTAAACACTGATCATCCAGATCAACAATTTTCGCCCCTATCTGTTGATACAGCTCATTTGGATAACCCGCAGCTAATCCTGCATCACTTTCAACTAGAATCGCGTACCCTTCTTCAATCAATCTTTGAGCATCACAAGGCACCAACGCAACTCGACATTCTCCCGCTCTAGACTCCTTTACCAACAAAATAGTATTCACAAAACAGCTCTCTTTAAAAAAGCATTACGATAGCAATTTGTGTTTATTTTGAAATACAGGATTTTTTCAACCTATACCCAAATCAATTGAAGATGCCGAGGTTTTAACATCAAGCATTTGCTTCACAAAAGGTAGTGTAATAGCTCGCTTCATTTGTAGCGAGCACTCACTCAAATACGCCAACAAATCAAACAACGCTCCCAAATCACGATCATAACGTTGCAAGATATATGTTATAACAGGAAGCTTAATCACTAACGAATGTCGCCTAGCCCACTCAATCAATATCGCTTGTTTGTCACGATCACTACAATTAGGCATTTTCAGAATAATCGCAGAAGATAACCTTGAGTTCAAATCTGCAAGCTCAAATGTGGTATTTTTAGGTGATGATTTCGATGCAATCAATAATTGCTTATTATCATCTAAACGCTGGTTATAACAGTCAAATAACGCTTCCTCCCATTCGCGTGATGACGGTAGCGCATCCAAATCATCCAAACACAAGACATCAAAGTCATTTAAGTTTTCAAATACATCTGGCGCTAAATTTTTCGTCTTAAATGATAGATAAAAGCAAGTACGTGAATAATCACCTTGCAGCACGTGACTCACCGCTTGTAATAAATGCGTTTTCCCCGTAGAAAGAGCTCCAAATAAATATAAGAAACGATGCTGATCTTTCAAGAACTGCTTGAGCATTTCAACAATTAGCTCAAGCTCCGACTGCCCTCCATTCAATCTGCATTGATTGGTATAGAAATTCTCAAATGCTGCTGACTCTCTATGACTAAGGTTAAGCGTTAACTGTTGTGCCATAGGACATCCAACACATCTTGATGCTGCTTACCCAAGTCTGCCACATCACTATTTAGTTCACCACTATTTGCTCCAGAAGTCACATCACCATGCCCTGCAACTGGTAACGACTGCAACTGAAAATGATCATCTGCTGTCAATAAATGTGTTAAGCGATTCATTCCACCCAAAACTAGTAACCGCAGCTGTAGTTGCTGATTGCCAATTTGCCCCACATCAACTTTTCTAATTGCTTTGATTTTCTTTAAATAAGTCAGGATATTAGTATAAGCACTCAAATCACCAACACCATGTACAACCAAACTCACAGGCTTAGCAACATTATCTGATAATACTTGCACGTGTGACGGAGCCATATCACTCAAAAGATGACCAAACAGCCTGTCTAAAACTTCCTGAGGGTTCCTTCCAGACTGCTTACCAATAGCAACCTGAACACCTTTCTTATACTCCACCCACTGACCTTGCCACTGATTATTTCCCGCCAGTGGATACAATCTTAAAAACAAGACATGCACAGATTGATAACGCTGACTGGCTAGCAAGACTTTTTTAACATCAAACTTCCAAATCTGATCTTTAGAAATAATTTGTAAATCAGTCAAATCAAATAAAGGTAACGTTAAGTGAATGCCATAGCGTGTCGCACTATCACTTAGCAACTTAGATAGTGTTGTTGATCCAGCTGTAGTTAATTTCGACTGCGCAGTGACGATAGGATTATTACCCACAAATAATCGTGCCTGTTGACTTAATACCCCCCAGACTAAAAACGAAGGCCTCTTTCCCACCCAAATTGGTAACATCATTTTCTCTAATGCACGACTAATTACCTGTTGATTCAGCTGAACAAGCAGTAGCCCTTGACTCACCGTAAAATTCTGCACAAGTTGTGGCGCATGCTTTAGTAAGTCACGCAGTGTTTTCTGCACAAGAACCTGATTAGTAAGTAGCTCAGAAACCTGGTTATTCTGTAAGGCAGCATCACTTTGATCTTGATCATCATCAGACTTTGAAACCTTACACTGCGATGCTAGGGAATCATCTGGCAAAGCATTCAACTGGTAATCACAAAGCAAATTGGCGTTCCCAGTTACCTTTATTAAGACTTGTATCAGTGCACGCCTAGCTAACTGTGCTGAAACTTTTTGCACACTCGATTGAACAGGAAAAGTGGCGGTATACATATTCGAATCCGCTACTGCCATAGAAAACAAAAAAAGACTACATAATAAAAACTTCATTAGTATTACCCTAAAGAACTACACAGAAATAACTTGAATAATTGATCCCTTGTGATATCACGGACAGGCCATTGCGAAAGTTTTTGAATTTGTGTTCTATCAAAAGCATGCGGTAAAAATCAGCGTTTTCAATGGTGGTGAGTATAACATGCTTTTGCTACAATGAATATGCTGTGGTTTAGGAACTGCCAGCAAATAACTTAAGCGATTGGCGCACAGATTGTGTTCAGGCTTGAAGGTTTTGATTGAGAAAAACCACAGTAATAGCAAGCTATTGCACGGATTTTTCGATTGCTAAATTTTCAAAGATGAGCATAAGCTGGGTGATGAATCGTTGAAGTTATTTACTGACAGCTCCTTAGGCATAAGGGGTGATCATGCACATTAGTATTTTTGATTTATTTTCGATCGGAATCGGACCTTCTAGCTCACACACAGTAGGGCCGATGAAAGCTGCTTTTGAATTTATTCAGAAAATAAACCACAACAAGTTACATCCATTATCTCAAGTATCAAGGGTACAGGTCGACACCTATGGATCATTAGCATTAACAGGCAAGGGTCATGGTACTGAAAAAGCTATTCTAATGGGGTTGTCTGGAGAACTTCCAGACACAGTCCACCCAGCAAGTATCCCTCAACAACTTCAACAAATCACAAAAAAACATCAAATTATTTTAAACAAAACACATCCTATCACATTTGATATAAAGCAAGACTTCTTACTACACAAAGAAAAAGCACTTCCCAAACACAGTAATGGCATGAAACTTAATGCGTTTAATGCTGATCATCAGCTTATTGCAGAAGAAACATATTACTCAATTGGCGGTGGATTTATTGTAACAGATAAAGATTTTGGCAAAGAAAACACAGGTGCCACGGATATCAAAGTACCTTATTCCTTTAACACAGCGACTGAACTTTTTTCACACTGCCTGCAACACCACTTATCAATCGATCAGGTGATGCGTTACAATGAACAGACCATCCATCAAGACCAAGAAATCAATCAACGTTTAGACTCGATTGCTGCCACCATGGAAAACTGCATTCACACAGGATGTCGTAGCGATGGCATCTTACCTGGCGGGCTCAAAGTAAAACGTCGCGCACCTGAAATTTATCAAAAACTCCAAGTATCACAAAAGATCCCTCCAAAAAATGTAAATCACAGCGAAGTCATGAACTGGCTTAATGTCTTTGCCATGGCGGTGAATGAAGAAAATGCTGCAGGTGGCCGCATTGTCACCGCACCGACCAATGGTGCTGCAGGCATTATTCCCAGCGTATTAGAATACTACAAACGCTTTTGTGATGGCACCCAAAAAGGTATTCGTCAATTTCTCTTAACCGCAGGTGCCATTGCTATTCTATATAAAAAGGGAGCTTCCATTTCCGGAGCAGAAGTCGGCTGCCAAGGTGAAGTTGGCGTTGCATGCTCGATGGCAGCAGGCGCATTATGCGCTGTATTAGGCGGCACATTAACTCAAATTGAAAATGCTGCAGAAATTGGCATGGAACACAACCTAGGGCTCACCTGTGACCCCGTTGCCGGCTTAGTACAAATACCTTGCATTGAACGCAACGCTATGGGAGCAGTTAAAGCTGTTAATGCTGCCCATCTAGCGCTAGCAGAAACAGATAGTAACAAAGTGTCTTTGGACAAAGTCATTGAAACTATGAAGCAAACAGGGGCTGATATGGCCCATCACTACAAGGAAACCTCACTGGGCGGGCTAGCTATTCAAGTGGGGTTGCCAGAGTGTTAATCGAATAATTTACCCATCAACGCTAATATCTTATAAGCACTGCTAGATACTTTATTCAGATTGTTACGCCAGTGTATAGGAACTGAAAAATAATATGCTATATGAATTGGCCAACAATCTTTATCGAACCCCTTCAAATGATTATATGTCGTGTATTGATAATTTTCCCAATACACTACAATCTCTTTCAATTTATCAAGAATGTTGTTTATACTTCGCCGACACAAAGCCTTACTATAAAATATATGATCATAAAGAGCTTTAACATCTCTAACCTGCAAAATAAACTCTGCATCGCTATTCGCAAACCCTGCTGGCTTGTGCATCAATGGATAGTATGAAGGGTATAAATATAAACAACCACCGCTACATGCATAATTACCTTGCTCCCATACTTGCACCAAATCAGGCAAGTGTGATTGCATAACTTGAAAGCATTTCAGCAATTCCGACCTAAGCTTATACTGCCTTCTATCGTCGTCACTTAATAATAGGAGACTTCCGTACCGATCAAGAACCTTAGGTGATAAGAAATGCTTATCCATACTGCGTTTAGCAAGCATATACCTCGCAGAACGTAACAGCCCCTCGCTCTTGTCATTACAAAAAACTTTTTCCAATCTTTGTTTTCTCTCGATCAAACTATCAGCACAAATAGGCTCTACACCATGGTTACCTATCAAACATTCAGAGCGCAACCTATCTGTTGCAGGGGATACTGTCAATTGACGCAATTCATCTAAAGAAATCTCATCCTTCTTCATATCATCGCAACCAGAGCTACCGTCATTAGCTAGGCAATATTTTAAGCATCTAGATACACAACCAGTATCTTCGTCAACATACTTCATACGAAAGCAGAAGTATTGGCGACCTGAGGGAGTTGAAATCAAGCCAAGACACTCTACATGCAAACTATCACTCATCATATGATCAACGTGAAATATCAAACTAGTACAGAAACACGCTTTTGTTCTTATATTTTGTATCGCAACTTTAAAATTAATAACTTTTAAATCACCACTCTCCGCAACCTTAAACTTAAAATTCCTTGAAGCTAAACCAGCATGCTGATTACGCTCAACTAGCTTAACCTTAACATTTTCTTCTAACCTTATGATTTTGCGGCGAATATAACTAACTTCACTATATTCATTTCTCCCAACACTATAGTCAGCTCGATCACAAGATGAACTGCTTAGCAATATAACTGGCACACCCAATTTCCGCCTATATAAATAGAATCTATTAAAAAAAAAGCTGAACAACATACCCCCTCCAAAATGAATACATCTACCAATCTTTAAGGTATCATGTACAAAGATAATATTACGAAATGGTGCATTATGACAAGTCTTTTCTCCAAACGAGCTCAATCCGTCAAACCATCCCCAACACTGGCAATTAGCGCCAAAGCCGCTCAATTAAAACAGGCAGGTCGAGACATCATCTCACTGAGTGTCGGCGAGCCAGATTTTGACACCCCAGAACATATTAAAGTGGCCGCCATCGATGCAATTAAAGCAGGAGATACCAACTATACGCCAGTTGACGGAACACCAAAACTAAAAGCGGCAATTATCCATAAATTTGCACGTGATAATCAACTCACTTTTTCCGCAAACGAGATCATTGCTTCAACAGGCGCTAAACAGGTGATCTATAATGCATTACAAGCACTCCTCAATGAGGGAGATGAGGTAATCATTCCTGCACCTTACTGGGTTTCCTATCCAGACATGGTTCGCTTGGCAGGTGGCACACCCGTTATCGCACCAACACAGATTGAGCAGAAATTCAAACTCACCGCAACCACGCTAAAACAAGCTATTACACCCAACACCAAAGCCATTATTGTTAACAGCCCCTCTAATCCAACAGGCCAAAGCTACAACACAAAGGAATTAAGAGAGCTCACTGATTTATTAAAACAACACCCTAATATTTGGATTATTTCTGACGATATTTATGAACCTATTTTGTGGTCAAAAGAACCTTTCGTGAATCCTCTGATGGTAGAACCACAACTCAGAGAAAGAACATTGATCGTCAATGGCGTGTCAAAAAGTTACGCTATGACAGGCTGGAGAATCGGTTATGCTGCTGGTCCTAGCTCATTAATTCAACTCATGAAAAAAATACAATCACAAAGCACATCAAACCCCAACAGCATCGCACAAGCAGCTAGTGCTGCTGCACTAACTGGTGACCAATCATGCGTCAAGATGATGTGTCAGGCATTTCAGCAACGTCACGACATGCTACATCAACAGCTTGAGTCTATACCTGGCATCACCCCATACAAATCAACAGGCACTTTCTACTTGTTTGTCGATATTCGTCAAGCAATGCAGCAGAAAAACATCAACACAGATGTTGAGTTTGCAAGTGAATTACTGAGCAATGGGGTCGCAGTTGTCCCAGGCAGTGCCTTTGGCTGTGAGGGTTTTATGCGCCTATCCTTTGCATTAAGCCAAGATATGCTAGATAAAGCTGTCAAAAGAATCGCTGAATTTCTAAGGAGCTAATCAATGACAACACCCACACATCAACCCAGTATCATCAATAATATCCCTACCCACGGATATTATTTGATCTTCTCATGTCAACAACAAGATGATGCACAACAGACGCTACTGCAACTAGCACCTATGCTCGATTATCAAAAATGCACTTTAGGGCTAGGAAGCAACCTGCTCAAACAAGAAACAAATATCTTTGAAAAGCACACTGCCTTACAGAATGAAGATAAAATATTACCCAGCAAAAATCATGACCTTGCAATTTGGTTGCAGGGTCATGATGCTGGCGTGCTTTTTCATCAAGCTAGAAAACTAATCAAGACACTTTCAACCGCTTTTAAGCTTGAAGAAATTACACGAGCAAATGATCACCTACCCCAAAAGGCTAATGATAACAAAGTCAATCATGACTTATCTGGTTTTGAAGATGGCACCGAAAACCCCGAAGGAAAAGACATTAGCAAAACGGCTTTCGTACAAAGCGAAGATCGATTACAGCACAGTGGTAGTTGCTGGGTATTACAGAAGTGGCAACATCAATTTGACCAGCTCGACAACATGACTCAAAATCACAAAGAAAAGCTAGTAGGTCGTAGTTTAGATGATAATCATGAGTTCGATGACAACCAGCCTTCTGCTCACGTACAGCGCACGGCTCAAGAAAGCTTCTCACCACAAGCGTTTATGTGGCGCCGTTCAATGCCATGGATCAATGATCAACTAAAAGGAGGATTGATGTTCAGTGCCTTTGCTCAATCATTCTACCCTTTTGAAGCACAGATGAATCGGATGCTTGGAAATGAAGATAACATCATCGATGGTATTTTTGAGTTCTCGTCCATTCAATATACCAGTTATTTTTGGTGCCCACCTTTGGTTAATAAAAAACTTGCTTACGATCTCGCTCTAAGAGGGTAAACGTTCTTTAGCTTTGGCTAATTGACTTTTTAAACGCAATACTTTTAATCTCATAATCGTCAGCGGGTAAGATAGCACCAGCAACATCATCAAAGCACCACACAACAAAGTTAATGCTAACAACAAAGCTAAGGAAACCTTTAATGTCCCCACATAATAATTCAGCGCAACAACACTTGCATTTAAATTGGCAAATATGAAACCAACTACCACAACCGCTATGAAAACAATAAAAGAGAGTAACTTTTTCATTCGCTCATTCTATACACAAAGTTACTAAAAATACATCCAATACAGATGAAGATACCAAAAACAAAAACGGGCACTATGCAAGTGCCCGTTTAAAAAAGAAAGAAACTGCTTATTTAAGCTTTGTCTTTACCTTGAAGTTGATCTTTAAATAGATCTCCCAAAGTACTAGACTCTGGCGCATCAGCAGTCATATTACTACGCTGCAACGCTTTAATTGATAGCGCCACCATACGGCTCTTACGATCAAAACCAGTCACTTGCGCCTCAACTTCTTCATCAATCGTCAAGTATTCACGTGCATCTTTAATGTTACCCACACTGATATCTGATGCTTTAATATAACCTGTAAGATCATCACCAAGATCAAGTGTTGCACCTTTAGCATCTAGGTGAGTCACCTTACCTTTAGCTAAACTTCCTTTTGGATGCCCATCAGAGAAGTCAGTCATCGGATCTTCATCCAGTTGTTTAATACCTAAAGAAATACGTTCGCGCTCAGAATCAACAGACAAAATAATTGCCTCAACTTCGTCACCTTTTTTATAGCTACGAATTGCTTCCTCTTCATTCATCGCCCATGAAATATCAGACATATGAATCAAACCATCGATATTTCCTTGTAATCCAACAAATAAGCCAAAATCAGTAATAGAACGAACCTGTCCTTTCACTCGATCACCTTCTTTATGGGCACTTGCATAAACTTGCCAAGGATTTTCTGTGCACTGTTTAATCCCCAAAGAAATACGTCGACGAGACTGATCTACTTCCAGCACCATCACATCTACTTCACCCCCTAATTGCACCACTTTGCTTGGATGAATGTTTTTATTGGTCCAATCCATTTCAGACATGTGAACAAGACCTTCCACACCATCTTCAATCTCAACAAAACAACCATAATCCGTTAGGTTAGTCACACGACCTTTTGCACGACTTCCTACTGGATATTGATTAATAATTGCAGCCCACGGATCATCTCCCGTTTGCTTCATTCCTAGTGACACACGATTTTTCTCACGATCAAATTTCAAAATTGCAACGTCAATTTCATCACCCACTTTCAAAATCTCACTCGGGTGCTTAATGCGCTTCCAAGACATATCTGTAATATGCAACAAACCATCAATACCACCTAAGTCAACGAAAGCACCGTAGTCAGTTAAGTTTTTAACCACACCTTTAACGATCTGACCTTCGTCAAGATTCTCTAGGAATTCTTTGCGCTCTACACTAGTTTCTTGCTCAACCACAGCACGACGAGAAACAACAATATTATTACGCTTTTGATCTAATTTAATTAATTTAAACTCAAGTTCTTGACCTTCTAAGCATGCTGGATCACGTACAGGACGCATATCAACTAAGGATCCTGGTAAAAATGCTTTAATTGAGCTAATCATCACAGCAAAACCGCCTTTAACTCGCTCCGTAACTACCCCAACAATATTTTCATTATTTTCAAATGCATCATATAAAGATTGCCATGCTGCTGCACGACGTGCTCTTTCTCGCGATAATTTAGGTTCACCAAATCCATTTTCAGGGGTAACCACAACCACATCAATTAGATCACCAACGTTGATTTCTAGCTGACCTTTTCCATCCATAAACTCAAATTTAGGGATAGGCACATCTGCTTTCATTCCTGCACTAACAATAACACTTTCAGGACGAACTTGTGTGACCACTGCACTAATTAAAGAATTCTTATTAAAGCTTGTATTTTCTAAACTTTCGTTCAGTAATTGTTCAAAATTTTCTATCATAATTTATATCTCTCTTGTTCACATTAAGAAGCAAACAAGGCTAATTTTTATCTAAACAAAGTAATTTCAAGATTACTTTATTCCCCTTTCTTTTATGAGCGTGCATACCTGGGCAAACACTTCATCAATGGATGACTCACTACTATTTATCACAATCGCATCATCTGCAGCTTTCAATGGAGACACCAGTCGACTACGATCACGCTGATCACGCTGTTGCAAATTGTTCAAAATTTTCGCGAGTGTAGCACTGCTATCTCCCGCTTGCAAGCATTGCTGATAACGTCTTTGCGCTCGCACTTCACAACTGGCATCTAAGAACACTTTCAACACAGCATCTGGAAAAACCACCGTCCCCATATCCCTACCATCTGTCACCAAACCTGGTGAAGCAGACCAGCACCCCGACCGCTGCCAATCCAGCAGTGCAGTACGCACTTTTGGATATTTTGCTAATTCTGATGCTTTAATACCGATTGCTTCTGTACGCGTTTCTGGCAAGCCTTCAGAACTTAGTTTCCAGCGCTTGTCTGCAGTTACTTTAACATTATTCAGTTGAAAATTAGTAATAAACGCTACTAATGCTAATTCATTAGAGAAGTCTATACCTGACTGTACGGCATGGAGTGCAACCAAACGGTACACACAACCTGAATCAAGATAATGAAAACCAAACTCTGAGGCGATACGTTGCGCTAATGTGCCTTTACCTGAGCCACTAGGTCCATCAATCGTAATGACTACATAATTCATGGCATATCATCAATCGCCACTTTTTTAGCGGGCAACAAACTGTTGCGATCCAATCCCATCATAAGTGCCAACGAACCTGCCACATAAATTGAGGAGTAGGTACCAATTAAAATACCAATCATCAATGCCAAAGCAAAGGGTTTCAAAACCTCACCGCCATAAAGATATAAAGCGATCACAACCAACAACGTCAACCCAGACGTCATAATCGTTCTTGAAAGCGTTTGATTAATTGATAAATTCATCACTTCAATAGCTGTCTTCTTCCTCACCTTACGAAAGCACTCACGCACTCGATCATAAACAACAATGGTATCGTTTAGGGAATAACCAATAACCGTCAGTACCGCGGCCAACGTAATCAAGTTAAATTCAATATGAAAAAAAGAAAAAATGCCTAACACCAATATAGGATCATGAATCATTGCAACTGTGGCACTTACGCCAAAACGATAGTCAAAACGAACAGCAACATAAAGCATGGTTGCCAATAGAGAAACAATAATAGCCAATATACCGTTAGTGACTAAAGCCTTTCCTACCTGTGGCCCTATATAGTCCATGCGCACAATCTTCCCCAGTGGCAACGCACGCTGCACAGCTTGCTTCACTTGATCTTGTTTTTCATGCGCTTTAGGCTGCAGCTTGATTGAAACCTCATGTGAAGTTCCGTAGTTCTGCACTCCAGCATGCAATAAGCCAGCAGTATCCAACTGCTCTCGGATATGTGTCAAATTTGCAGGCTGTTGATAGTGAAGTTGCATCTGCACACCACCAGTGAAGTCTAAGCCTAAATTCAATCCATGAACAATTAAAGACCCCAATGAAAATATAAATAGTAGCCCAGAGAAAATAGCGGCCCAACGACGCTGCCCCATAAAATCAATCGCTGATTTTGCTTTAAAAAATTCCATACAGTTTAAACCTATTTTGTTTTAGACTTTTATACCAATTGATAACTGCTTTACAGATTTCCCACCATAAACCGCATTAATGACAGCTCTGGTACAGAAAACGGCTGTTATCATTGAAGTTAACAAACCAATGATGAGCGCAATCGCAAACCCTTTAACTTGAGAGCTACCTAAAGCCACCAAAACAACGGCAACAATTAATGTGGTGACATTCGCATCAACAATGGTCGCAAATGCACGCTCATAACCTGCAAAAATAGCAGCTTGAATGGAAACACCATTACGTAGTTCCTCTCGAATCCGCTCATTAATCAACACATTGGCATCCACCGCCATGCCAACGGTCAAGACAATCCCTGCAATACCATCCAGTGTCATAGTAAAGCCCATCAACGACATCACTGCCACAATAAACACCACATTTAAAATTAACGCCATATTGGCAACCAAACCAAAGAATCGATAGTACAGCAGCATAAATATAATCACTAATAAAGACCCGACCTCCATGGACAACAACCCTTTATCAATATTAGCCTTCCCTAAACTTGGCCCTACCGTGGTTTCTTCCACAAAAGTTAGTGGTGCTTGCAACGCTCCCGAGCGCAATAATAGCGCTAAGTTTTGCGCCTCTTTTTGCGAAGATAAACTTGTAATTTGAAAATTTCCGCCCAACGCAGATTGAATCGTGGCAATATTAATCACTTTCTCATGTTGCTGATGAATCGTCACGACCTTGCCACCAATCTTCTTTTTCACTGGCTTAGTTTCTACATACACAACCGCTAAGGGCTTACCTATATTCTGCCCAGTCACGCGGTTAAACAAGCTTTCGCCACCACCGCCTAAACGAATATTCACATCAGGCTTACCATTCTCACCAAAGCTTGCATCAGCATAAGTAATTGAATCACCTGTTAAAATAGCCTGAGACTTCAATAACACAGGCTGCCCATCAAAGTGATATAACTTACTGCCAAACGGAACGGCTCCAGCAACAGCTGCCTGAACATCATGTGTTGTGTCAACCAATTGAAAGCTTAACGTTGCTGTCTTACCAATCAAGTTCTTCGCACGCGCGGCATCCTGAACACCGGGTAAATCCACACTAATATTACTAGCACCCTGGCGCTGCACGATTGCGGCACTGGTTCCTAATGCATCAACTCGCTTACGCAGTACCTGCATCGCTTGATTCACAGCATAAGTTTGTGTTGCAACAATCGATTCATTGGTTAAAACCGCAACAATTTGCATACGAGAATTTTTTACACTCGTCCTAAACAAATAGTTATGAAACTGTGGTTTTAAAACCTCAAGTGCTTTTGCCATCGATGATTGTGAACGAAACCCAATCATAATTTGAGAGCCTGTAGTAACACTTTGAGACTGTGTCGAATGCCTCTGCGGATTTTTTTGTAGGATAGCCGCGTAACGAACATTATCTTTACGCAATGCCTGTGCCATTTGACGCATATCACTTTCTTGACGCGTTTTTAGCAATGCATTGCTATCTACATTCAATAAGAAATGAACGCCACCTTGCAAATCAAGTCCAAGCTTCATTGGATGAGCACCCAACATCGTTAACCAATGTGGCGTACGCGCTGCCAAATTGAGTGCTACCGTATAATTAGCACCCAACGCTTGTTTAATAGCATCTCTAGCTTTTATTTGTGCCGAAGCATCATGAAAACGCACGAGAAAATCACCAACAGACTGCCCACTTTTCTCTATCTGTATTGATTTATAAAGTATATGTTTTTTTTCCAGAATCGTTTTTATTTTAGTACTCACTACCATTAAATCACCTTGAGTAACATCAACTTTCGATTCACTAGCGGCTGAGTTTTGATGCGATATTTGCACAGCAGGATCATCGCCAAAAACATTGGGCAATGCATATAGCACGCCAAAAACAATCATGGCAATCAATAAAACATACTTCCAAGCTGGATAGCGATTTAACATTGAATATCCCTTATTTTATGGTAACTATTCACCTGTCATTCCGTGCGAAGTCGTAGGATGACGCAAGGCGAGCAGTTACATTTTACACTTATCTTATTAATGAGATTTGACAGCTTTCATCGTTCCTTTAGGTAACACTGTAGTCACAGCACTTTTCTGCACATTAACATCAACATTTTCAGCGATCGTTAGTAGCATGTAGTCATCTGCTACCGACACGACCTTCCCTAAAATCCCACTATTAGTGACTACTTCATCACCAGATTTAATACCCATCATCAAAGCTTGATGTGCCTTTTGACGTTTTTGTTGTGGACGAATTAATAAGAAGTAAAAAATCAGCACAAAAACGATCAACATCGGTAACATAGATTTCAAGCCTTCAGCCAAACTAGGTTGTGCTTGTGGCGTAGCAGCCAATGCTGTAGAACACAAAGCAATACTGCTAAACAATACTACATTGATTTTACTGAAGAATGATTTCATGCGCTTATCCTTTTATAACTGGTTTGTTCGTAGAATTGATCTACAAAGTCAGCTAATCTACCTTTTTCAATCGCTAATTTCAATTGTTTCATCAACGCTTGATAATAATGTAAGTTATGAATCGTGTTCAATCTTGCCCCTAACATTTCATGTGTTTTATCTAAATGATGCAGATAAGCACGAGAGTAGTTTTCACAGGTATAACAATCACAACTTTCATCCACAGGCTTGTTATCTAATCGATAACGACTGTTACGGATTTTAACCACACCCTGACGAACAAACAGATATCCATTGCGTGCATTACGTGTTGGCATCACACAATCAAACATATCAACCCCACGAACAACGCCTTCAACCAAGTCTTGCGGCGTTCCAACACCCATCAAGTAACGCGGCTTATCTGCTGGTAACAATGGTGCAACCACTCCACACATGCGATACATTTCATCTTTTGGCTCACCTACAGACAAACCACCAATCGCATACCCATCAAAGCCTATCTCTTGCAATCCTGCTAGCGAATTCTCTCGAAGGTCGGCATACATGCCGCCTTGGACAATACCAAATAATGCAGCAGGATTATCTCCATGCGCCACTTTACTACGCTTTGCCCAACGTAATGATAACTCCATAGATTCACGAGCTTGAGACCGACTGGCAGGGAACGGTGTGCATTCATCAAACACCATGACAATATCAGACCCTAAATCACGCTGTACCTGCATGGAAGTTTCTGGGTCCAAGAAAACTTTACTGCCATCAACAGGCGATCTGAAAGTGACACCTTTTTCTTCCAACTTACGCAAATGTCCTAAGCTAAATACTTGGAAACCACCAGAATCAGTTAAAATTGGCTTATCCCAGTTCATGAAATCATGTAAATCACCATGTGCTTTAATGACATCCATGCCTGGTTTCAGCCACAGGTGGAAAGTGTTGCCCAGAATAACCTGAGCGTCCGTCGCTTTAATTTCTTCAGGAGATAATCCTTTCACCGTTCCCTTCGTACCCACAGGCATAAAGATGGGAGTTTCAATCACCCCACGATCAAAAGTTATACGTCCTCGCCTTGCCTCCCCATCGGTTGTCAGCAGATCAAACTTCATGGTTGAGCATCTAAGTAACGTTCAGCATCCAAAGCTGCCATACAACCAAACCCTGCAGAGGTCACTGCTTGGCGATAAACGTGATCTGCCACGTCACCACAAGCAAACACACCCTCAACATTAGTTGCCGTTGCATTACCATGCAAGCCACTTTGAATTTGAATATAACCATTCTCCATCTTCAGCTGTTTCTCAAAAATCTGTGTATTGGGTTGGTGTCCAATCGCAATGAACACACCATCAACATCAAGCGTTTGCATCACACCCGTCTGTGCGTGCTTCAACTGCATTGCTGTCACTTCTTTCTCATCACCGAGTACTTCATCTAACTGGTGATTCCATAAAATCGTCACGTTACCACTCTTGTTTTTTTCCATGAGGCGATCCGCAAGAATTTTCTCACTCCTGAATCGATCTCTACGATGAACAACATACACTTCACTGGCTAAATTTGACAAGTACAGCGCCTCTTCAACTGCAGTATTACCACCGCCAATCACAGCTACCTTTTTGCCTTTGTAAAAGAAACCATCACACGTTGCACAGGCTGATACACCCTTTCCCATATAAGCTTGTTCAGAGTCCAACCCTAAATACTTCGCCGAAGCACCCGTGGCAATAATTAAGGCATCACAAGTGTAAGAACCAAAGTCACCCGTTAGTTGTAATGGTTTTTTCGAAAAGTCTACCTGTTGAATGTGATCAAATATAATCTGTGTATTAAAACGCTCAGCATGTTTCTCCATCCTAGCCATTAAATCAGGCCCTTGAAGTCCATCAATGTCGCCTGGCCAGTTATCAACATCCGTAGTCGTCATTAACTGCCCACCTTGTTGCATCCCTGTAATAATTACTGGATTCAAATTAGCTCGGGCAGCATACACAGCCGCCGTATAGCCTGCAGGACCAGAACCTAAGATAATCAATTTATGGTGTATTGTATCTGCCATGGTATTACTCGCTTTTTAATTGGTGAGAATTATACCCAATGCAGAGGAGAATATCGATTTTTAATTGGAGGCTGAGGGCGGAATCGAACCGCCGTACACGGCTTTGCAGGCCGCTGCATAACCACTCTGCCACTCAGCCGCTGATTCAATGAAATTGATCCAACGAAAAGAAAATGGAGCGGGAAACGAGGTTCGAACTCGCGACCCCAACCTTGGCAAGGTTGTGCTCTACCACTGAGCTATTCCCGCTAGCACCAATTCAACACTCATGAAGCATCGAATAGGAAATGGTATTATTGTCAAAACGACTCATTTGTCAATGGAAATATTTTCATCAGAGTCGAGTATATCCACCATCATCGCCGCTTTTAAATATAAAATCATTGTCCACACAGTCAGTCCTGCAGCAATATACAATAGAATTGCGCCGATGTACCAGTACCAAATCGACGATTGAGGTGTCACATAAAGCAAAAAACCCAAGGCAACCATCTGTACAACTGTCTTTAATTTACCTAACCAATTCACCGCCACCGATGCACTTTCACCAATCGTAGCCATCCACTCTCGCAAAGCAGAAACAATAATCTCTCTGGAAATAATTGCAATCGCAGGTAAAACCAACCAGTGCCCATAAGGCTCAGCAATAATCATAATCAAAACAACAGCAACAATTAATTTATCTGCAACAGGGTCTAGAAAGGCTCCAAACTTGGTTTGCATATCTAACTTTCTTGCCAATAGCCCATCCAAGAAGTCAGTGAAGGAAGCAATCGCGAACAGTACTACAGCAATCAAATGCGCATCAGCAAACGGCAAATAAAAAGTAATGACAAATACTGGTATTAAGATCACTCTCAACCATGTCAAATACGTTGCCCAGTTGTGCTTAATCACTGCTTGCTGCCTCTTTTATGCAACTTTCTCGGAAAGTATTTAACAATCATATTGAGTATTTGTCGTGCCTGCTGATCATCTGCCTTAACAGTTACATGTGTCAACAGTAAACCATTACCCATCACGAGAACTTGATATTGTTTAGGTAACCCTCCAACTGTAATGGTATAAGTGCCTGCTTGAATATTATCTGCAATAATATGATAAGGTGTTTTTCGTAACGCTTGCCAAATTTGACCATAAGCTTGATACTGTGCTTCATGTAAGACTAGCACAGCCTGCTTCTTAAGGGTTTGCACCCCTTCATCCCCATAGTCAATCCCGAGTGGCGTCACCACCTTTTTAAAGCCTTGCCACAAGCTTTCGTGTGGCTTCAAATGTATGTCGTTAGGGACAATCGTCAAGTTTTTTGATATTGCTTTAGGTTGCAATTTGGCAGGAATTGGGTATTGATGGGTTAACTGCGTTCGATCCACACCTAACATACCCTGAGCTGGCGTAGCAATTTGATCTTGCAACAAATAATCATTACGACTGGGGTCAATCAACTTATTTTTTCCGTAAAGCGTATTGCTTGAACATGAGCTCAACAATAAAACCAAGGAAGATAACACCCCAATCAACACACACCTAAATTTCATCAACTACGCATCCTTATCAATCTGTCAGCATTATTACAAACAAGTGCTATTTAGGCAATAACCCTCGACCCCTTCTAAATTTCAAACTTAACTGATATAACTGACTATTTTGATAGACTCTAGTTTGCTCCTCAAAAACCCTCAAGAAAAGCACATCATCTTCCATACTAGAAAGCATAGTATAGGCAATATGCACTATCTTCGCGTAATTGGATGCCAAGAACCTTCCATCAATCACCAACACCTCTTTAAGTGTTACATCGCTAGTATCTTTTAAAGAAAGATAATCATCGTGGGACTTATCACTTCTACCACTAAAAGCCTCCTTAATTCTTTGGTGATAGTCAGGGATGAACTGATGAAAACTGCCATCTCCATTTGGACAGTGTTGAGCTAATGACGCAAATAAGTACACCATCGTCCTCACATCAACTAACAAGGCGTGTAACATCGCTAGCTCCATGCCATTCAAGACTTCAGAGCGAAAAATCAAATCACAAGTATCCTTCAATCCATCCACCATCTCTCGAAAGTCACCACAAATTTCATCAGCTCGCTCACGCAATTTTAGATGATATACTTCTTGTGCATCATAAGCAGAAAGCCCATCAGCACCAGAACACCGATAAGATAAATTATAGGCATATCCAGTCAAGGCATTACATATATGTAGCAGCGCATCAAACGCATCTTTCTTAAAACAGTTATCACCCAGCGGCTCATGATAGCCAACTTGTAACAACAACAATAACTTCTGCTGCAAAACTCTCAAAGCGCTATTTGCACCTGGCGCATGCTCTGCCTGATAAATCCCCCTCCGCCACTCTTGAATGAATTCTAAAAACTGAACGGCATCACTTATCAACGAAAAAACACTATCTGGAATCAAATCACAACAATCCTCAGCTGGAATGATTTGTCTCGTCAACCACTGTAATTTCGAATAATCCCTAGCAGAAACAACCCGTGATGTAACAACTGGTGAACTCAGATCACCAGAAGAAGTCAAGATTAAAGCACTCTCAATCTCTATAATACGCCGAAAGATCGGCACCATATATTTCAAAAAATCATTACATACATGACTTACATTCTCTACTCCACACTGATGAGAAGATCCTGACTTCAACACATAACCAACTGGAGATGAAAAAGCACTTGGACTAGACTGCATTAACTCAATAAACGGCTCGAACTTGGATTCCTCAAAACACTGAAAAAGACAAAGCCCTTGATTATTTGCAAACATAATATTAAACACGTTTCTCACGCTAGAAAATGCCCCTAATCCAAAATCTAACAACAACCCTCGCAGGCAAGAAGCGATAGAAAGTGGATTAACAACACCCTCACCTCGATTGGGATCTGCAAGAACCGCTGAAATCGTACCAAAACCAAAGTGGTGCCCACCATGAAAGCAAAAACTAAAAAGATAAAACAGCAAGTCCACCAAATAATACATGAGCCAATTGCGCTCAAACTCAAGCATAAGAGATGAATTAGAGTGAATAGAGCCTAGAAGCTCTTGAAGATGATGCGACTGCTGCATTTGCTGCAACCAAACATCTACCGCAGCATTATTGTAAGAAAAGCAGGCTTTACCCCTTGAAAGGCGCTTACTGACATCTCTACTTTTAAATGCAGACGGTGCAGACTCTTGCATTGAATAAGCTCTTGCTATGGTAGCCTTAGAAAAAACTTCGCCTGCTGCACAATGATCTTTTGCCACTCTTGCTAACGCAAACAAATATCCTTCCAAAATGGAATCTGGCAATGTGTGGTATTTAGTAAAAGCACCTTTTTTCGACTTATAACGTATAACTCGCATCACTCCTCCAAGCAGATATTAATGATTATTTTATTCAGCCACCCACTGTGGTACAACAACCTTCAAATATTCCATAAACTTCCACAAGCCAACTCGCCATTCCGTCTCACCATACTGATCAGTTTTTTGCTCGGGGAAGCCAATCCCAACACCATACAAACCGGGCGCTATTACTCCTGTCTGCGGGTTATGCTCCAACAAACAACCCGCAGACAATCTCCTAGCATTAAACCCAACGGCATAAACCACCTTATTACACCGTGGCAAATAATGCTGCATATTTTCTAGCGTCGACTGCACACGCAGTAAGTTTGATGGAAACTGAGCAGAATCCGGGAATTCTAAATACTGTTTTGCCCATGTCGCAGCATTCCCCTTCAACCCTGTATTATCGTATAAGATGCCGCCTTCAAGATACTCGGCATATTTCAAAGGTTGGCGATGAAAGTTAACTACCTGCATTACAGGCAGTTCTATTAAGTGTCTTAATGCAATCACTGCCGAATGTGATCCACCAAAAACAGCCACTCGATCGTGCTGTGAGAAATATTGATGATAGCAAGATTCATTTAGAATTTGCTTTAATGGGATGACCTGTGCCTCTTGAGCAAGTGGAACGCCATCTAATTGCTTCTCTTCAGCACCCGTTGCCAACACTACATGATGAGCTCTAAAAACTTCATTCTGGTCGGTTACCAACACCCAATCATCATCATTTTGTTGCAGCTCTGTAATCAAAGCAGAGCGATGCTGGCATTGACTTTGTAACTGCTCTGTCACCCACAATAACGGTGCTTTCATCTCTCCCAGCAAACAAGTTGCTTCTGGCTCACAGTCCTGCAAAGGAAAGCGAGGAGCTTGGTTGAAATGAAAAGATTGGCAAGCTAATAAGAATTGCTCAAACAAACGCACCTTAGTATTACTTGATACCCCAGACCATAGACGACCAAAATCACCCACCTCAAAATAAGGGTCAAGCCATAATAGCTGATCTTTTTCCACGCCAGCATCTAACAAATTGCCAACAGTAGCAATCCCAGCTGGACCTGCACCCACAACTATCCAGTCATAAACTTTACTCATACGACAGGCTTAGCATTTACCCTGATATTCAACTCCAACAACTGCTTCATATCGACATCACTAGGCGCATCAGTCAATGGGCAGGCAGCTGATTGCGTTTTAGGGAAAGCAATTACATCACGAATCGCCTGAGTACTTGTCATCAACATCACTAAACGATCTAAACCAAAGGCAATACCACCATGAGGTGGCGCACCATATTTTAATCCAGCCAATAAATGCCCAAATTTAGCCTGTTGTTGCTCATGATCAATACCAAGAATATCAAATACAGATTGTTGCATTTGTCGATCATGTATACGAATGGATCCGCCACCAATCTCATAGCCATTGAGAACAATATCATAAGCACGAGATAATGCTTCACCAGGGTTGTCTGAGACTGCTTGTACATCCGTTGTATTGGGCGCAGTAAAAGGATGATGCAATGCTTGCCAACGCCCCTCTTTGTCATCTTTTTCAAACATTGGAAAATCAATAATCCACACCGGCTTCCAACCTGCCTCTACCAAGTCTAAATCTTCAGCAACTTTAACTCGTAACGCCCCCAAAGCTTCGTTAACAATTTTCGCTTGATCGGCACCAAAGAATACTAAATCACCATCTTGAGCTGATACACGATCCATAATTGCCAATACCACGTCATCAGGAAGGAATTTCAAAATCGGCGACTGCAACCCCGCAATCCCATTAGCCAAGGTATTGACTTTAATATAAGCCAAGCCTTTTGCACCATAAATAGCTACAAACTTAGTATAATCATCAATTGCCTTACGACTTAACTGACAACCGCCTGGGATTTTTAAAGCAGCAACACGCCCCGCTTGGTCATTTGCTGGCACTGCAAATACTTTAAAATCAACTGATGCCATTAAATCAGCCACATCAACCAACTCTAGTGGAATACGTAAATCAGGCCGATCAATGCCATAACGTCGAATTGACTCTGCATACGTCATGCGTGGAAAATCAGGCAAAGTTACATTCATCAATATTTTGAAGGCGTGTTTTAACATCGATTCCATCAATGTTTGAATATCAGATTCATCAACAAAAGACATTTCAACATCCAGCTGAGTAAATTCTGGCTGACGATCTGCACGTAAATCTTCATCACGAAAACAACGCACAATTTGATAGTAACGATCAACACCACTGACCATCAATAATTGTTTGAATACTTGCGGAGACTGTGGCAACGCATAAAATTGCCCTGGGTGCACACGAGAAGGCACCAAATAATCACGAGCGCCTTCTGGCGTTGCTTTAGTTAAAATCGGTGTTTCTACTTCTATAAATTCCTGCTGATCAAGAAAGTTACGCAGCAATTGATTTAACCGCGCACGAAAGCGTAATCGATTAATCATCTCTGGACGACGAATATCCAAATAACGGTGACGTAACCTCACATCCTCACTCACTTCTTGATGCTCATCAATGCGGAATGGCACTGGCTCTGATGCATTCAAAATATCGACTTTTTCAGCCACAATCTCTATCTTACCTGTAGGCAACTGATCATTTACGGTACCTTCTAGACGCGGCTTAACCATCCCTGTGACTTGCATTACAAACTCATTACGTGCAGTTTCTGCAACACGAAACGCAGTCACTTGATCAGGATTAACAACGACTTGCACCAATCCTTCGCGATCACGCAAATCAATAAAAATCACACCACCATGATCACGTCGACGGTGAACCCAGCCTTGTACAGTCACCATTTGATTTTCTAGTGTTTCTAAAACATTCCCACAATAATGTGTTCTTTTCATTATTTATTATTCCTTAATTTTTACGTGCTGGCTTTTGAGAATTGGGCATTACCACACCCAAAGAAATCACCATTTTCAATGCCTCATCAACTGAAATATTCAATGGGTGAACCTCATCAACTGGCACCAACATAAAAAATCCCGAAGTTGGATTAGGCGTCGTTGGCACAAAAATAGTACACAGCTGCTTACCCACATGTGTTTGAGCTTGGTCAAAACCCTTAGCTGTCTTAAAAGCAATACTCCAAATACCCTTACGTGGATACTCCAACATAACGACCTGACGAAATGATTGCTCTTGCTGATTAAACAAGGTATCTAACACCTGCTTTACTGCACCATAAATCGAGCGAACCAAAGGAATCTTGTCAAGTATTCGCTCCCACAATCTTACAAAATAACGACCAATGACATTAGATACAATCATTCCTGTGAAAAACAAAACGAACAGCGCCAGCACCACACTAAGCCCAGGAATCTTGACTCCAAACCAAACAGTCGGATGATAAGTAGCAGGTAACAATGCAAATGATTGATCTAATAAATTTAGAACCAAGCGCACAATCCAAACGGTTGCTAAAATTGGCAACCAAAAAATTAGGCCTGCAACAAAGTAGCGACGAAATAATGACTTCACTTTCATTCGCTTGACTTGATTTTTTTTGCAGGATTTTCAGAGGATTTTGACCCTGTACTTGCTACTTTTACTTCACTGCTTTTTTTCGACTGACTGCCTTGATCACCGCCAGCATTAACTTTAGTTGGCATATCAGACTTATTATCTGCACTACTGTTTGAGCCAGTATCCGACCCAGCCTCTGAAGTGGCATCAGACTTACCATGATCAGCAGCATTGTTTTTTTTATCGCGAAAATCGGTTACATACCAACCGCTTCCTTTCAATTGAAATCCTGCCGCAGTCACCACCTTCTGTAACTGGCCCTCTCCACACTGAGGACAAACTGTTAATAAAGGGTCTGAAATCTTTTGTAGCTTTTCAAACTGATGATCACATGCATGGCAATGATATGGGTAAATAGGCATTTATTCTTCCTCTGGGTATCTACTCAACACAGATAAAAACCCATCATCTTGATCCATGTTGAGTCTACACCTCTGTGATAGGGTAGATTATATACTTAAACAACATCAATACGCTAGTTTTAGAGTAGACTAAGTAGTCGTCGTAGTGGGGACTTTAGCCCCACTGTATTTGTAATAAAATACAATATAGTTCCATCCACAGGTCTAATTTTTCCGAGATCAAGATCAAAAGGATATCTACTGAAATGAATAACAAACACCTTCCTAATAATACTAAGAAGCACTTTCTTTTTTAAATGGATTAAAGTCTAGAGACATATTTGTAATATTTGTTTCAGGAATCACCTTGCGTAAAATAATTACTATGATATTAGCAGGAATGGAGCAACCTATCGAAAACAAGACCTTAATCAAGTAAGAAGTAATAATCATACGCACAAGAGTTGTGTCAGGAAAATTATTATATTGCATTAATAAAATTATAAGGACTGTATAAATCAACTCACCTATTGTTGAGGAACCTATACTTCTAATCCAAAAATACCTCCCCTTCCAAAGTACTTTCCACTTACTGATCAAATATAAGTTCACCGTACTTGCCACCACATAAGAAAAGAAAGATGCGAAGCTCATTCGAAGCAATGGAGAAAATACGAAATTATAATGACTTTCTCCTTGCCAATAGGCAGGTGAAGGTAGATTTATACTTATCACACAGATAGTAGCAAATAATAGCTGAAAGAAAAAAGCTGCCTGAATCACAACAAATGTATGCTTATAACCGAATAGTTCAGACATTATATCTGCTGAACAAAAAATAAAGGGCACAATTAACACACCAGCCAAAGTAATTGCTGGATCAAATGCTACTACCTTATTTGTTAAAACAGCAGAACAAAGCACTAAAGTCATATAAACCATACTCAAACACGCAAACGCCAAAGTTGGCAGGCTAAGTGATTTTGATTGTATTTTTAACATTCTCATACCTTCTGAAACAACACACCTAACCGAATACATCAGTCAAGCTACAATTATTTTTTGCTTTCATACCTCCCAACAACTATCATTGCAACAAAAGGCATATTGAAGAAAGTATAATAAAAATAACTACCAACACTCAACCTAATTAATAAAGGCACATCATATGACTAAACTAACTGGCCACTGCCTATGCGAAAAAATCACATACCAGTATCATGGAGAAATAGATATTATACCTGTATATAACTGTCATTGCTCAATGTGTCGTCGGTGGACCGGAGATGCATTCAGAACCAGCACACTAATACATAGCAATAAGTTTAAATGGGTCAGTGGTGAATACTATCTGAGCAAGTATAACTACAAAAACAAAGCTGTAAAAACTTTCTGTAGTCAATGTGGAACACATCTGCTTAGCATGTACCAGGGAAACCCTGATGTATATGGTGTATCCTTGGGAATGTTTGATCAAGACCCCATGGCAAGACCAATTGCTAACATCTTTGTTGGATCTAAAGCTTGCTGGCATGAACTGGACTCCGACCTACCTAGTTACCCAGAAAGAGTCACGTAACTCCTTCTATCCTTCAACAACTTCCTTGAGTACTTAGTCGACGCCGAAAAAAACAGTTTTAGTCTTGTATATTATTCTCAGCGAGTTGAAAATGGATTGAACTTTGTACTCAAATCATACACATCAAGATTTTCGGTATTCTTCAACCAAGCAACAAAAAATGATCCTATCATCACCATCCTATTTTCAGCCAGAATAGTTAAGAAAACCACCATAACATAACTCACGGATAGTAAGGATAAATACTTAGGCGTTTTCACGCCAGAGCGGTGCAATGGGTTTGACCTCATACTACATCTCCTAAAATGCATCTGTTGCTGTATTAAAGGCAAAGTCTGCTAATAATCTTGTCGTATCAACACATATTTTCCCCACCAACCCCTCATTATATACTTCTGGTAATTCAGTACACCCAAGAATAACGCCGTTACACTCGACTTGCTGTATTTTCTCTAACACTAATCCGCTGGTTCTAGATGTAACTTTTCCTGGTATTAACTCTTGCATAATAAATTGGTGTACTAATTCATTATCACTTTCCGACAAATATACTGCGTGTATATTATTTTGCATTAGAAGTGCATTATATAACCCATATTTCGTAGTCAAACTAGTGCCCAAGACTAAAACTCGACCTAGATGCAGTTGTTTACAACGCTTAGCAACTATCTCCAATAAATTTATAACAGGAATACTAACATGATCCAAACAATCTTGATAAGCATAGTGAGGTGTGTTTGCGGGAATAATAACAAAGTCAGCACCCGCTTTTTCCAAAAATTTAATAGAACTATTAAGCAATTGCGCTGTCTTTTTCCAGTCACAAGACAACACTGCTTGCTTATATCCACTAAAAGGCAAAGAGTGCACAATAAACTCTGGGTGATTGCCATCAACCCCGCCTAACTCACAAATACGGCGCTGACAAATAGTAGACCCAATGGTCGTAACATCAACAATTCCGATTTTCTTCATAACTTCTGCCTCATAACGTTAATTCTTTCGCCCAACAATCTATTAATCGAGGTGTTGCTCTCATAGGAAGCCAAATTAATAATTCTTGATAAATGCCGTTGAGAGAAGAACCCTCCAAAACAGCCTGCCCTTTGGAAATAACGATTGCGAATTGAATACATTTCCAAGAAAAATTAAAAATTTCCACAAGAGAGGAGGAAGCATTACCAGAAAAATCATACAAGCACTTACTGTGTGCCTCAATTTGGCTGCTTAAGTGAAGCCAGGCATCATAGCAGTTATCAGTATTACAGTATAATCTCTGTTGTATAAATTCAAGACCATGTGACATCTCATCTGCCATCGCTGCATCGCCTATGCCTACGGCGAATGCTGTAATCAACACCATTAACCCCAAGTTGGTGACACCTTCTACGGTCACTTGTACTTTGCTTGGCGTCGGTAACTGTTGAAAGTATTTTTCTGCAAATTTCTCAATCAGTTGACGGGATTGAGCATCACTGAGGATTACGAGGATTTGTTTTGCCATTTGTTCAGTGATGTGGAATGTATACCCATCGCTTTTCAAGACACCGGAGTTTTAACAAAATGAAGACAACTCAGAGGATTCCACAGCCCCCTGCGCAACAAATTCAAAAGCCATAACTAGTTATCTTCCTCCACAAGCGCAGAAAATGGATTAAAAGAAACTGTATTACTTGTATAATCAATCTTTTTAACCACCTTTATATAATAAACTATCAGTCCTCCAATTGGAGCACAAATAATGGCATAAATTAATTTAAGGACATAGGATACTACTAATAAATTAACTATTTGCTTTATAGTCAAAATACCACCAAACCCTAAAGGAAATGCAACTAGCGAATTCACAAGCTCACCAACCGCTGATGACCCAATACTTCTTAACCAAAAATAGCGACCAGCTACTAAAAACTTCCATCTTACAATCATAAAAGAATTTACAATTGTTCCTATCCAAATCGCAAAAAAACCAACAACCATAAACTTCATACTCATCTCAAAAACCTGATGATATGCTTTAGAGTTATTATAAAAATTAGGAGATGGAATTTGAATCACACCAAACATTAATACAGAAAATATAGCGGCTCCTAATAAAGAATAGAAGATTATTTTTTGAGTAACACGATACCCATATATTTCAGCAACAATATCTCCAAGAAAAAATATCAATGGGAACACAATTAAACACGCTGAAATTAAGAAGCCATGAATTACAATAATTTTATTGGTCAGCACTAATGATGCTATAGTTGTCATGACATACAACACTACAACAAATATTGGCACCTTGACACCTTTTTCAGCTGAGCTTACAAACCTCTTTACTTCATTCATTTCTAATCTCTCATTTATAATAACTCACAGTGATAAACATATCTAAACCCAACAAGAAGCCACTTGAACCCAGTCCGTATTAATCAAAGCTTCAACATAAAAAAGCAGATTCCGCTTGCTTGCCGTTTCACTTAGTCCTTGCTCATTGATTTGAAGCTGTGCTTGTCCGTTGTGGATATTGATTTGCAAGCACCGCTATTGTGAGAACTTTTAGCTTTGCATCATAGCAGTTATCATTATCACTGCATAGGGAAGATTAAACTCATTATCGCAACTTTCTATGATTTATTCATAGTGTCAAAATTTCAAAAGATGTGCGAAAAACCAAGCATTTTATGGGTCTTTTATTAACTGACGAACCTTGTCTGATTATGACATATTGTATTTTTTCATCACTTGCTTACATAAGCGAAACACCACATCATACTGCTGGTTAATTTCATCTGTATAAATCGTCACCTCCCAGCAGAATTCATCTAAGGGTCTATGAAGAACCCTAAAAAACTTTAACCCAGGAATACGCGGTCTCTCTTGAGCATCTGATGTGATCGTTAAATTTTCAAAGCTTTCTTGCAATACTTGACGCTTATCTATCATTCTATCAAGCCAGCCTTGTAAACTTTGTTGAATACGTGGTAGCGACCCTGACTTTTTACGACCTAACCCAAGTTCATTGAGCAATGAGTCATCATCCGCACTCATTGCATCAACAGCTTTCTTAATTAATGCTATATACCCATCAATTTCTCGTAATAACTCATCCATCAATGTATCTTGCATTTTAATTACTCCAATTTGTTTCCATCATTTCTAAATCTTCAGGGACATCTTGCCATGCCGATGGTACAAACACCTGTGTTTTACCACCTCGTAACATTTCTCCATCAAAGCTTTCTTCAGACAAGTCCTGTGTAGCTGTTACACCTTCCCATATTGGAACATCTTCAGGAAAAGTATATGTCACATAATACCCATTGGAATTCCATGGATCGGCGACAGCATAGCTTGCTCTCCATTCCATTTTATTTTTTGGCAGTTCATACGCCCAGTATCGTCCATTAACATCATCTTGACGAGCAATTACTCGATACAACGTCGTCCCTTTTGGCAAAACTTTCGGGGTTGGCTCCCCTGAAAAATTGCCTCAACTTTCTCTTTCAGCAACTTCCTTGAGTACTTAAGCTGATTTACTTCTAAACTGCATCACCCACAAAATTACAGCCAATACCATAACAGTAGCAAGTGATAAAGCGGATATGCCTGAAAAAAAACCAAGCGCGGAATCTGGAGCAATTAGTTGGTTTGGTAGAGTTTTCATTATCATATTAAAATATGAAGTAAACGGGTTCACTACGTACGAATAAACAGAGCCAATGATCAATGTCAACATAACTCCGTTTGTTTCTTTACGCCAACTGAAAAATAGCACCAATAAGAAGGGAGAAAAATATTCCACATTGTTTAACAATATGGATCCCCAGTAATGCCACCCAAAAGTATGCATTATATCAATACTACCATAAATTCCATATAGCAGGCATAACGACATTAAGATTGATATACAATTGAAAATATAGTTTTTCATCTTCATCAGTAACTCCTATACAACAATTAATGCACCTAGAGCAATTTCATCAACAACAGGTAATAATTCTTTCCCTATAATAGCAACACTCGAGATTACGGCACTTAATTGAATACCTTTCCAGTTAGATTTTACTAAGCTTTTTGCCGATGTTTTTTGTAACATTATAGGTGGGATGTGATCTTTATCTTGCGGTTTAAGTGTAGCGGAAAATGCTATATCACCACTAATTTTCCAACTGTCAAAAACTTTGTCTATGGATGTTGGAGATGCTATAAAAACTAGATTATACCCAACCATTGTAATACTATCACTAACAAATTCCCCAGTAACTTTACTACCAATCATTAACTGCTCATGACTAGTCGGTCGCAATGTCATCCCTGAGAAAAAATCACCCAACATATTCTTAGCCGATATTTTATACTGATTTAGAACAAGTTTGCCAGCGGGATGCGTCCCTTGTTTTTGCAAACTCATACTACCAGACAAGGTTGTCTTATAGATGTATGGCTTATCTTCAAAAACAATCACACCAGTCACTGGAGAAATCACACTCAACTCTAGTGATAGCACAGGAAACAGATTCGTCAATACTGTTGAGGCAGGTTTCAACTTTAGATCACCTACACTTAAACTGGGCAATACACTCAACGATGGGGACGAGGACAGCACGGAGGCTTCCGCAGCCTTCCCTTGCCCACCTAAATTCATTTTACCTTGGGCATTACCTTGAGCAGACACCGCTTTTTGTGTATTCGTCAGCGGTTCTCCTCCACTGATTTTCCCGATCACTTCCACTTGGCTGCCGTTAATGGTTAGTCCTTGACCATCGATTTGAAGCCGTGCCTGTCCATTGTGAATATTGATTTGCTTGCCTGCTTGTAGCCAGTGGTTGAGGTCACTGAGTATCGATAGGTTTCCTTGGTCTGCACTGACAATCAGGTTGCCCTGCTGGCTGTCCATACTGATTCCATCTCCAGCAATGATTTGATGATTTTTCTCAATTTGATGTTGTAGTTGCTGTTTGCTGATTATCGTACTATTTTGCTCGCTCCGTTGGCTAATGTCTTTGTTTGCCACGCTGTGTTGACTACCTTTTTGACTCACTTGACTTGCATCACCTTCTATCGCTAGTTGATGTTGTCCCTTCGCTTGTTGTATGAAGTTATTTTCGGTTGTTGTGATGTGGTTTTGTTGCGCTGTTTCAGCCAGTGTGCCTTGTGAGGTCTTGAGCATAACACGATGTTGTTGTTCATTCGCATCGAGTTGTATTTGATGTTGTTTTTCTGCTGTCTGTAAGGTTATTTTGCTTTTTTTACTGTGATCATCTAAACACAGTTGATGTCCACTTTGGGTTTGCAAATGATGTTGGTGTCGATTTTTTTGTGTCACCACACTATGTTGTTGTGAATGAGGAAAGGCGCCGAGTATGATGGGGCGATTGGCATTACTGGCTTCAAAATCCACTAGTACCGTTGTACCTGTTAGCAAGGAGAGGTGTTTGCCGTGATTCGATCCATGATGATCCATGAGGTGACGAATACCACAGCGATCTGCCCCAATTCGCTGTTTGTCCTCATCCTCTTGTAATTCAAGATAATAATGCCCCTGCTCAGTGAGTGAAGCACTTGTCTTCATCGCATGAATGTTCCCCCAAGCATTACTGGAGTTCTTCGGCTGTTGTTGTGGCATCATTTGATAACGTTGTTCTGCCTTAATCATCGTAAGCTGGCTACAATCATTGCCACGGTTGGCTTGATGGTCAAGATCTGCATCGCTACCTTGCTGGCTCAACCCAATTAAACGCCATGTGCCGTTGATACTGAGCGTCGGGCAAGCTTCTATGGTGATTAAGCTACCCATGGGTAAATTAAGGCAATTTGATTTTGCAGTCAGTTGCTGGGCTTGTGTTTGGTGCGCGCGTTGATAGTTTCCAGCCAGTTGTTCTCCTTGTTTTTTGTCGATGTAGTCACTGCCATAAATCACATTTTTCGAGTCACTGGTTGAGACGTTTTCTTGTTTGTGATTTTTTTCTTGATGATTGGCTGTTAAATCAACATGAGGTCGTGAGAAGTGTGTTTGATGAAGCTGAGTTTTTTTTGGTAACGTATCGATTTGTCGACTTTGTATATCCCAAATACTTGGGGTAATTTTTTCATGGTTAGCCGCAAGGTCATTCGAGTTGATAAACCATAAGCTTTGTGATCGATCATTAATCGGCTGGTCATTGAACCATAGTTCAAAATAATCGGCAAAATGGCGACAGTAAAAGACAATGCCGTGATCAGCACAAATACGTCGTAAAAAATCATAATCAGATTCATCAGCTAACTGTGTTATCAAGTCTTGTTGCCAATCACTATGGGTTATTTGAAAGTGTGCCTGCGCCTTTAATAGTGGATAATTGCTCAATACCTGCTGAATGATACTGCTGATCGTTTGATTAACAAAAGTACGGTGGTAGTTGCTATCTTTTAATAGTCGCAGTGGTGATTTGATACTGACGGCGTAATGAATACCTGATTCAGTTGTCTCATGGGGATCCAGTGTGACTTGAGCAATCATACCATGATAGTAAGCCTCAGGTTGACCGAAGGTTTCTAAGTGAAACACAGCATAAGATGACAAGTATTCTTGAAGCTGTTGCAATGCAATAGGATGTTGCACACACAGTGTTAGCTCAATGGCATAATCTGCAGAGATTTCTTCGTTGCAGAGTTTAAATTGACTAACAGGATACGTCGATTGATCAATCTTTAAGCTTGCTTTCATCTTTGTACTTTGGCAAAGTTCTTTCGCCTGTACAATACTGGAAATCACGCTATAGCTAACACGGTTAAGCATGAATCATGTTAGCTATACAATGAGCTACTCAGGAACTGTCAGAAATTAAGTTAACAAGCGTTGCTCACATGAAACACTTCCACCCAAAGAAAGCCCTTCTTATGCTTTGCCTGATTTTCAGCACACCCTGTTTTGCTATGGAAAAACCAACTAACATTATATTCGATGCATCACTTGCAAACAGTCCCATTAAGGGGTTTGTACAAACTCCTATCGGCGGCACCCCAGGCACATCTAGCCCAAATCGCCCAACATTGACTGAGCTAGGTATCACCCACCAAAACATGGGCAACCTCAACCTGCAAGCAAACTGGAAAGATACCTTTGGGTTTATTGGAATACAGCTGAACCAAATGAAGCATACCTCAACATTGCAACAAGCTTTAATGACACATGGCGTACTTATTCATATTGGCACCACTATTCATAGTAAACTTAAGTTCAACTTATATCACATCGGTGGTGGCTACCAATTTCACCCCACGCATCACTTAACACTTTCACCCACTGCCATACTAACAGGCATGCGATTCGATTATGAAATTGCATCTTATATCACCCCAAGACGTTATAACCATTATACGCTGGAACTCGGCGCTCAAGCACGTGAGCAACTGACTGAAAAAACCGCGATACTATTCGAGGGCGCGTTCTCCTCCCCTGGATTTAATGAGCTTAATGTTAAGTCAGCGAAGATGAAACTATCACGGCAAATTTATCAGCATCAAGGTATCAGCAGTTCAATTTATGCAGGACTGGGGGTCATGTCATTAGATTTCAAAGACACACAGCCAATGCCAAACCATCTACATATCAGCACAGGTATGCAGTGGATTGCTGGCTTTAGAGTATCAGTTTAAAAATAAATCTTTATAAGGTTTTTTAGTCGCATCCACAGCATAGGATGAAAAATCAGTCATGCCGTATTGACTCAACACCGCTTCATCAATTAAAAACTGCCCTGTTAATTCACAATCTTTTGCAGAGACAACTTTCATCACTGCATCTGCAACAATTGCTGGATCACGTGAACATTGATAAATTTCTTTTGGGAAATTAACTGCGATCGCATCCGTTGCAATTGTTGTTGCTGGCCATAGTGAATTCACTGCAATTCCCCACTGTTTAAATTCTGCCGCCATCCCAAGCGTACACATACTCATCCCATATTTAGACATCGTGTATGCTACATGTTTTTCAAACCATTTAGCTTGCATATTCAACGGCGGCGACATCGTCAAAACATGTGCACACTCTGACATCTTCAAATAAGGCAAACAAGCATGAGCACACGCAAAGGTTGCTCGCATATTCACCTGCATCATCAAATCAAAACGCTTCATTGTGGTTGACTCAGTATCTGTCAATGAAATCGCACTGGCGTTATTGATTAAAATATCAATACCACCAAAATGATCAGCTGCCTGCTCAACTCTCGCCTGTATTTGATCACAATCACGCACATCAAGCTGAATCGCCAAAGCATTGCCACCCAGCTGTTCAATTTCTTCCGTAACCGTATGAATCGTACCACGGAGCTTTGCATGTGGCTGCGCTGTTTTACCAGTCACTACGACATTAGCACCCTGAGCTGCTAACTTAAGCGCAATGGCACGACCAATTCCTCGAGTCGCTCCTGTAATGAATGCTGTTTTACCTTTCATCTCATTCCTTATTTATCCCCATCACCATTCAAGAAACCGAATTTTAACAGCATGAATTTTGCAAAATTGACATTTAAAAACTTTCGCAATAGCCTGGCTATTACTCAATTTTTTAAATCTAATTTTACTAAAATTCATTTTGTTAAAACTCCGGCGTCTTGAAAAGCGATGGGTATAGAGATTGACACTAGCTGCTTCAACAAAATGCTATCTGCAAATACGCTGGATACAGTCACTGCAACGACACCTGCAAATACTAGCGCAAGCAGTAGCGCAAATCCATTAGATTTCTGATTCATACAGCAATTACCTGCTGCCATTGCTGGCCTCCAAGCATAAACTGCCACAACACCCAGTGTATATTACGCCACTCTTTCACAGTGCTTGCGGTTTCAAAATCAAGATGACCCGCTGTTACTATGCCATAAAGAAATTGCAATCTTGTCACGTCAAATAGATGAATCACTGCGTGCGAATGCAGGTGGTTCATCTTAAAATACAAAGCAGTTTTATGTCCTGAAATAGAGGTTTTACCCATATAAGCGTAAATAGATTGCCATTTTCCTTGCACACAAAGCGGTAACAATACTTTATTATTTGAGAAATTCATTGAACTAACACCATGAACAACAGGCTCACCTTGTATGCGACAACTTGAATGTTGTGATAATTGCTTTAAATAATGACTCAATAACATCACATCTTGCAAAGAAGTATTGTCTTGATTAATTTTGCCAACTTGCTGAAAGACCTGAACACTGAGTGAAGTGATTATCAAAAAGACAATCACACTCAACATCATAGCAACCAGCAGCTCGAATAAAGTATGACCACCCTGAAACCTAATATTACACATGTAGCTCAACCTGTAGTTTGCCAGCACGCAAATTTATCTGACAACTACCATTCCAGCACTCACACTGTTGCACCTTAACCAGCGATGGAACTACTTGTGTGCTTATACCACAAAAATTGTTTGGCATGTGGGCATGAATACCATCAATACTCAGCTCAGCCATATTAAGCATCAACTTTTGTCGTGCATCAATTTGATTATCTTGTGACTTCAGCAATAATACATCCGCACTTTCTATCGAAAGCGTAATAATGATTACAGCAACTATGACTTCAATTACAGAAAAACCTAACAACACCGTTACCTATATCGTGAGTGATGATAGAATAACCTGATAGGTTCCTATATAAGATACGGGTGTTTTAACGGTATATTTTAACTGCATGAATTTTGCAAAATTGAGATTTAAAAACTTTCACAATAGCTTGCCCAGAATATGACTAGGGCTCGACTTTTTAAATCTAATTTTACTAAAATTCATTTTGTTAAAACTCCAGCGTCTTGAAAGATGGTGGGTATAGCCTCAATTTCTAAACCCGCTGCAAAATAATACTACCGATCGAGTACCCAGCACCGAAAGAACATAACACCCCATAATCACCTGCAGAAAAATCATCATGATAATGATGAAATGCAATCACAGAACCCGCCGAACTTGTATTGCCATAACAACTTAGGATTTGTGGCGCTTGCATTTCACTTGGTTCAACCCCAAGTACTTTTGTCGCAATCAAACGATTCATATTACTATTAGCTTGATGCAGCCATAAGCGCTGAATATCTTTTGCCTCAATCTTACACTTCTGTAGTTGCTGTCTCATAAACTCACTAGCCATCGGAACCACTTCTTTAAAAACTTTCCGACCCTGCTGTGTAATCGAGAGCTCTTCTGTACGACGAGGTGGTCTTTCACAGTGGTTTAAGAAGCCAAAGTTATTACGAATGTTATTGGAATATACGGTTTTTAGCTGACAATCAATCACTTGGAACGGACTTGAGCTTGTGGTCAAATCAGCTGATTCCAACAACATAGCTGTACACGCATCTCCGAAGATAAAGTGTGTGTCACGATCGGTGAAATTTAAATGCGCTGTACAAATCTCAGGACTAAGCACTAATACTCTTTTAGCTTGGCCTGATGCCACATGATGATATGCTGATGAGAGTCCAAAAGTTGCAGAAGAGCAAGCCATGCTCATATCATAAGCAAAACCATCAATTCCCAGTTCTGCTTGCACTTCAACTGCAACAGCAGGATATCCACGTTGTAACATAGAGCAAGAAACAATGACACCATCAATATCAGCACCTGTAAGCTGCTGTTTATCTAGGACAGCTCGCGCTGCCTTAACTGCCATTTCTGCCTGTATCGACAATTCGTCATTATTACGAGTGGATAAACAAGGGCGCATGCGATTAACATCCAAAATACCTGCTTTATCGATCACGTGTCGAGAACATATGCCAGATGCTTTTTCGATAAATCCAGCATCAGAAAGTGGCTTTTGATCATCAGGAAATTGCTCATTATGCTGAGCAACAGCCTGGTTAAAACTAGCAACTAACTCATGATTATCAATCGTATCCTCTGGCACATATAACCCAACACCACTTAGAACAACCGCTTTCACTATAATCCACCTTTTGCTATGAGTGCATCCTTGCGTAACCAATATTGATTTAACCACGCTTTAAACTGTGTTTGAAATACTTGGTCATTCGCATAATCACCAATTAGGAATGACTTAATATCAAACGCTTGAATATAAACTTGAATCACCGATGTTTTTCCACATAAGAATTGCCACAATGATTTCATTTTATCTGGGTACACGATGGTCACATCAATCATTTTATCCAGCTTATTCCCCATGATTTCCAAAGCATATGCCATCCCACCCGCCTTAGGCATTAATAAATGCTGAGCTGAAAAATGATTTCGTTGCTGTTTTTCCTGAGTAAAACGAGTCCCCTCTGGAAAGATCATTACAGAAGAAGGTAAGCTCAAAAACTGTTGACAACTTTTCTTTGTCGCCAACACATCTTTACCTTGAAGATGTGGCTTCTTGCGCAACAATGCTTTGGAGTAACGCTTCATAAACGGAAAATTCAATCCCCACCATGCCAAACCAATCACAGGAACCCACTTTAACTCATTTTTAAGAAAAAATTTAAGCGTCGGAATCTTACCCAACAGCACTTTCTGTAACACAACAATATCTAACCAAGATTGATGATTAGCCGTCACCATATACCATTTATTAAGACTTAAACTTTCAAGGCAACCCTCACCAAAGAACAATTCAAAACGTGTTTTCAAGCTATATTTGACAAAAAAATTATTAACACGACTCCAGCCATTTGCCATCTTTGTTGCTAAATAACTCAACCCATTCCGCAACCTACGCACAGGCATGATCAATTTCAAACAAGCAAACACACATAATGGAATAGTCCAAAAAATAGTATTTACTGCCAATAACAAGACTAAAGTGGCACCTTTTAACACTGCAAACATACTCGAAACAGATGAAAATGTCGATTTTCCAACACAAGGAATTTGAGTAGAATCAGATTCAGAAACTCGAGTAATAGCATCCCTATTAGGAGAGCTTATGGAGCTGACTTCTGCCGAATTACTGCAGTTGGAATTCGACCTTTTCGTCTGTTTCGAGTATATACTTTTCACTCTGATTACTTCCTTTTAAATTTTACACAGGCTGGCAACAACATCAAACATAAACCACCGATTAATAATAACTCATAACGATCATGCCCACCAACATTGATATGAGCAGGTGGAATAAAGCTCACAACTAGGGTGCCGATTGCAGAAATCAACCCTAACAACACAAAAACTACACAACCAACCTGTCCACCTGGGATTTTGAAATCACGCACTTTATTCGGGTAACGCACTCTTAAAGCCCAGCAAGCTAAAAACATGATTATATACATCACCATGTAAATTTGCGTACACAATACCGTCATAAACCAATAGGCACCATTCACAGTAGGAATTAACACGAATGCCATCGTCAAACAAGTCACTAGTACTGCTTGAATAATCAGCAAACGACTGGGAGCTTGTGTTTTATTGACAACTAGCAGTGATTTTGGCAAACAACCATCTAGCCCAGCCACATACAACCCACGTGTTGGTGCAATAATCCAGTTATTGACTGTACCAAAGACACCCAAAACAACCAAGGCCGCAACAATCGGCAACAACCAATGTAAATGGTAGTGATTAAAAAAAATGGCAACCATTTCTATAATCCCTGTTACTAGACTGATCTTAGCAGTCGGTACAACCAATGCAATCGCCAGCGACCCCCCCATTAAGGTGACTAATAGTATGATCGTAGAAATCAGCAAAGCCTTCGGGTAAGTTTTCTTGGCATTATGTACATCACTACTATGCACTGTGGCAATTTCCATACCACAAAAACACAAAATAATCGCTGTCAGAGGCACCCACATTGCTTTCTGGTGTAAATCAGGCATTAAATTCCTAAAATGAAGATCAACGGCCAACGGCTGATGAGTCAACACCCAAACGCCACCGAGCACAATAATTAACACCATCGGTACAATTAATCCAAAAATGGCGCAAATACTCGCCAATCGACTCGATGCCTGAATACCACATAAATTAACCCAAGTTGCCCCCCAAAAGGCGGCCAATACAACGGTCATAATAAAGTACTTATTATTGGCTAACTCAGGAGAAATCAAATAACCAATCGTACCCGCCATAAATGCTAAAATTGCTGGATAATAGAAAATATTTTCTGCCCACTGCGCCCAAACTGCCAAGAAACCCCATCTTGTACCAAATGCCTCCTTAACCCATAAATAAATCCCTCCACTGTCTTCATAGCTTGACGCTAATTCAGCAGAAACAAATGCGCTAGGAAGCAAGAAACAAACAGCTGCAAGCAAGAAAAAGAAAATCAAACTGCTACCAAATAATGCTGTTGTCGACAAATTCCGAATCGAATCGACAGAACCAACGGTCATCATCACAATAGAAAAAACACCCAATTTTTTAACGGAAGCACGAGATGATGATGTCATATATTAATATCAATTGTGAAGATCGCACATTGTAATGTAAAATACAGCAGATGTCAGAAAAATTCTCAACAGCATTGCTCAAATGGTATAACCAAAATGGTCGACTTGAGCTACCTTGGCGTCAACAGATCACACCTTACCGAGTATGGTTGTCAGAAATCATGTTGCAACAGACACAGGTCAAGACCGTACTGCCTTATTTTCTAAAGTTCTTACAGCACTTTCCCACCATTGAAGATTTGGCAAAATCTTCTCTCGATAGCGTGCTATCACAATGGGCAGGATTGGGTTATTACACCAGAGCACGTAATTTGCATCGCTGTGCTAAAATCATTCGGCAACAATATATGAATCAATTTCCAACCACAGTGCAACAGCTTGTTGAATTGCCTGGAATTGGACTCACCACCGCACATGCTATTTGCGCAATTTGTTTCAATCAATCCACACCGATTTTAGATGGCAATGTCAAACGTATTTTATCTCGCTACTATGGTATATTCGGCGACCCCAGCAGCAGCAAAGTCAATAAAACACTTTGGGGGAAAGCTACTGAAATCATGCCAAAAAAACATACGAATGATTACACGCAAGCCATTATGGACTTGGGTGCAACCTGCTGTACTCGCAACAATCCTAGCTGTCAGCAATGCCCAGTTCATACGAATTGCTACGCACACCTTCACAAAGCCACTGCTCAGCTTCCTAGCGCAAAGAAGAAAATCAAGCGCCATATAAGATCATGCTACTTATTAATATTTAAACGCAAAAGTCAAGAAGGACATATTGAAATATTCTTGCACAAACGACCCCACAAAGGAATTTGGGGAGGACTTTGGAGCTTACCAGAAACTGACACCATTGAAACAACCCACAAGCTATTAGGTGACCTAAACGTCAAACATAACCAAGTAGTAAAACTGCCTGCCTTACTGCATCAATTCACCCACATCAAACTCACTGCAACCCCCATAATCATTCCAATTCATCATCAAAAGCTACCGTTTGATGGTGGAGTTTGGTACTGTTTGGAAAACATCACGGTCGGAATACCACAACTCATTAAAAAGGTTTTATCACAGTTATGAATACCATTGAATGTACCTATTTAAACAAATCTTCCCCTGCACTCAAAAAAGCACCTTTTCCTGATGAGCTGGGCAAGCGCATTTTACAGGAAATTTCAAAACCTGCATGGATGCTTTGGCTGAACCAACAAACCATGCTCATCAATGAATATCGTCTAGACTTATCCGATCAAAAAGCTCAAGTCTTTCTCAAGAAAGAACTCGTTAAGTTTTTATTTGAGAAAGATAGTACACCGCCGCAGGGGTATCAAAAGATGGTGGATTAAGGAGCGGCCCAACCATCATTGAAAATTGTTTCTCACCTCCCACCTTTGCAAACCCAAGCACAAAAAAGACTCAACAACAGCATGATCCCAACTAGATATACAATAAACAATTCCGATAGAGACGCAATGTGCAATAAACCAAGCGTTGATGATAAGATTGCAGCCACTAGGTACACTAAAGATCCCATCACTGCATTGGCTACTCCTGCCATATCTGGAAATGCGGCAATTGCTCTAGAAAAAAAGGCAGGAAACGTCATACCACTGAACATACAAACCAAGAAAGCAATGACAGTCAGCAAGGTTAACTGAGCAGTTATAACATGAGCAATTCCTATCCCAATCACAATCGTTAAAAATAAAGCGACCAGTATTAGCATCAGTAATCGTCTACCATCCCATGGATTAAGAAGACGATAACCGAGTGTACCAACAACATACCCTGCTCCAATCATTAAAGCGATATATCCATAATGTAGTGGTGAAACGTGCCAAATATTTTGAACTAAGAATGGAGCTGATACCCCAAATATAATCAGTAAGAAATAAAGCGATCCTAATATAGCACTACTCAAAATAAATGAAGTGTTTGACAGCACTGTTAAATAACGTCCTACTATATCTTTAATCGTTAACTTAACTAAATGCTGATTGGTTTCTTGCACCACAACTCCATTGGACAAATAGATAGCCAATGAATAAATCGCGTAAAAATAAAAACACGACTGCCAACCCCATGTATACGTGAGCCATCCTCCAACCCATGGAGCTACAATAGGACCTACACCCCAAGCAATGGTCATGTAAGTACCCACATGCCGTAGCTTTTCTCCTTGATAGGTGTCTGATGATTGAGCCCTTAATACTGCATTGACAGCACCTGCACTCACACCCTGTAGGTAGCGAAACCCAATGATAAGATAAATATTATGAGTACAACTAATAGCAATGCTAGCAATTAAAAAGACAAAGCTACAATATTGAATAATAGGTCGCCTGCCGATCATGTCTGATAGCATCGGCAAAATAAATTGCCCAAAAAAATTCCCTAAGAAGAAAAAGCTGACTGTTAACTTTATTAATGCACTAGAGACACCAAAATAATGTGCCATACTGGGCAGAGCAGGTGAATATAAATCCGTGCCAATTCCGCTAAAAGGTGTTGCTAGTAAAATTGCAAACAACACATACTCTGCTGAATTTTTCTTTGTATTCATTTCCAGCACATCCAAGACTCGTTGTATTTTTGCGGGCATATATACCCATCACCATTCAAGAAACCGATTTTTAACTTCATAAATTTTGCAAAATTGAAATTTAAAAACTTTCGCAATAGCCTGCTATTACTCGATTTTTCAAATCTAATTTTACTAAAATTCATTTTGTTAAAACTCCAGCGTCTTGAATGGCGATGGGTATAGCTAACACGATTAAGTATCAACATATTGATTAGAAACTACGCCCAAATCTCGGCATCCTCAAGTAGTTTGGGTATAGAAAAATGACCGTTTCAATTTACCACCAAGTCTCGACCCAACCAATGTTGCGCCACTTCCGCACCTCGGTAAGGTGGCATCACCGTGTTCTTTGATACCTCTGGCTGCCAACCCTTTTTCGCAAGAAATATTGCCGTTCCACGCTTTTCACTGTACGCACAAGCACCGAACGTAGAGATATTCCAGCGGTATTTTTGAAAAGTTTCAAAATCAAACTGATGCCTTTTCATACCTTTTATACTTGGCTGCCAACCTTCTAGCTGAAAAAAAGTATCAGGCTTACCTTGCCAAACGGTTGTCGGGCCAATTAAAAACGACAATAAAAAACCATCGTTTTTCTTTGCACTTGACTGATTGATACGCAGATAATTGCTCGAATGCAAATTAACCGCCAAAGTGTAATGGGAATTACCTAGATTATGATGTTGATCACGCGACAATTGCTGCCGAAACGATCTCAAAAACCCCGACCTAGATCGATCCTCAACATCTCTGACCACAAAATGTCCGCCCAAGAGAAATAATTTCAGAAACTCCCTGACATTAACATCCGAGTTATCGTTGATACCTAAAGCGTTTGAAGATGTCGAGGATTTAACATAATGAGTTTGAGCAGAATCAAATTTACAGAATGGCGCAATAGCACCGCTATTGCGAGAGCTTGTAGATTTGCATTCTGACAAACTCATGCCGTTAAAGTTCGGCGTCTTCAAGTGCTTTGGGTATAGAGATAAATCATAATGTTGGTAACCTAAAATACGATAAGTTGGAGCAGCTCCTGATTTACCCACATATTCTAGCTGTGGTTTATACATCACTAACTTATGCTCAATCACATATCTCTTAATAAATTGGATAAGTGCCCTATCCTTACTATTTGTTCCCTCAGGCGTTTTCCCATTCCAAAGCTCAACCAAATAATCTAAAGTACGATTGAAATTCTGCAACGAATAAACAACATGATCACTTCCTTGCTGATAAATACTGTCCTGATAACGATCTAAATTACGCACACCCTGCTCAAAGAGACTATTAACATATTGATTTTTATTACTCAAAGAAGCATCAAGATTCACAATCGAGGCCTGACTAAGTGCAAAACACCCCATCAATAACACACCAATAAAAGCCCTCATCTGCCCCCCTTAATATATACCCAGACCACTTGAAGACGCCAGACTTTAACGGTATGAGCTCGGCAGAATGCAAATTTAAAAGTTTTCCCAATAGCGATGCTATTGCTCAATCTTTTAAATCTGATTCTGCTCAAGCTCATTATGTTAAAACCTCGGTGTCTTCAAGTAATTTGGGTATAACCTTTCGTTTTGTCAGTGTAGACTATCCTGACTAATACGCATTTTTCCTTGACGAATAATCTGACATGAATCTGAAGTAAAATCCACTACTGTTGTTGCTTCAATTTCAGAAAAACCACTATCCAACACATAATCTACTTGCTTCAACATAGATGTCCTTATATCCCCCGTATGACTCACAACACCATCGTCATGGTGCAACAATGAAACGCTCATTAATGGATCACCATACTGGCGTACCAATGCCTGACAAATTTGATGATCAGGCAAACGTAACCCAATGGTTTTACGTTTAGGATGAAGTAACTTCTTTGGCACCTCTTTTGTCGCATTAAGTACAAATGTAAAAGCCCCTGGTGTATGTCGTTTGAGAAATTTGAATGTATGATTATCGACTTTAGCATAGGTACTTAAATGTGAAAAACCCTGGCAAATTAGCGTAAATAAGTGATTCTTTTCCAACTGTCTTATTTGACGAATACGTTCTATTGCCTTTGCTTGCCCAACACCACAGCCTAACGCATAACCAGAATCGGTCGGATAAATAATCACTGCACCCTCATGCAAATCATCCACAACCTGTTGCAACAAACGTTCTTGTGGGTTCTGCTGATGTATCGTTAGTATTTTAGCCATAGGTGAGTATATACTCGAAACAGATGAAAATGTCGAATTCTAACTTCAGAAATTCGGCAGACATTGAACTCAAACAACCTCTCAATAGCCGTGCTATTACTCAACTTTTTGATTCCAATTCTGCCCTAACTTCTTATGCTAGAAAATCGACATTTTCATCTGTTTCGAGTATATTAACGTCGAGTTAACATAAAGCAATTTAAGACACATGAAACTACTGTTTGACTTCTTTCCCATCTTACTATTTTTTATCAGTTACAAATGGCTCGGTATTTACATTGCAACGGCAGTCACTATTGTAGCATCCATTCTTCAAGTAGGCTGGATTTACTATCGCTATCGAAAATTAGAACCAGTACATCTCATTACTTTAGCCTCGGTTGTGATTTTAGGTGGTGCAACACTATTATTTCATAATGAACTCTTCATTAAATGGAAACCCACTGCTATTTATTGGCTCATGGCACTGGCATTTCTTATCAGTCACTTTATGCAGAAAAATCTTATATATCGCATGATGTCGAGCCAAATTGAACTACCTAAGAAAATCTGGAAAACGCTCAATCTCTGCTGGGTTGCATTCTTTGTTTTCATGGGGGCGCTCAATATATACGTCGTCTATCACTTCAGTACAAACACATGGGTAGACTTTAAACTATTTGGCACCTTAATACTGACACTGATTTTTGGTGTCGGGCAGGCACTGTACTTAAGTCAACATATTAAGGAACGTGTATAGCAAATGACTGAACGCATCCACAAAATACGGCAATGTCTTGAAACATCTTTAGCACCAGAACAGCTACATATTGAAGATGAGAGTGACCAACACATTGGACATGCAGGTGCGAAATCTGGTAGAGGCCACTTTGCCCTCACCATTAAATCCAAACAGCTATCGAAACAAAATAAAATAAAAGCACATCAAATGATCTATCATGCGCTCGGAGAGCTAATGAACACAGATATTCATGCCTTACGCATTAAGATTGAAAAGTAGTCAATATCAATTCTTTGGTATTATATAAGTTATAATACGTCCCATCAAAAAAGAAATGAAACATACCCAAGAAAAAACCAATCATTAGCAACAGCATTATCACACCTGAAATCACACCATAAAAAGCCCACCTCTTCTGCACTCGCTGGAATTCCTCAACACTGCCCCAATGTTTATTCCTCCACGCCCAAACACTGCCTCGACTGGCTAAGACAAAGGGTATTATCCAACCAATCACAGGAATGAAGCATAGGATGCTCAGGTAAACATTATTACCCAACCCCCAAATCCACGTTAGCATGAATGCACCCCAATTCCATTTGCGAATTTCAGGAGGAATGGTTGAGAAATCACCTTTTCCTGAAATATATTCATCGCCTTTAGGAATATCAGTTTTCAACGACTTCCTATCTATACCCAGCGCAGTTGAAGATATCGAGTTTTTATCAAAATGATTTTGAGTAGCATTGAATTTAAAAAACCGAATCATAGCAAGCCTATGGTGAGTTTTTTTAAATTGAATGACACCAAAAACATGAAGCTAAAAAGCAGTATCTTCAACTGCTTTGGGTATATGAATAAATTCATTTTTTAGCTACGTCATCTATCATTTTCTTGCGGTTCTTGAAATAAAACAGTGGTCCTGAAATTGCATAACCAACGAAAACAATAAACAACACAACAGGCGGATCAACTGCAATAAAAATAAGCGTTAACACCACCAGTAACATCGTCATAAATGGCACATGCTGTTTCACATTCAAATCTTTAAAGCTTCGATATGGAATGGAAGTAATCATCATAATGGCTAAAAATATCGGCACCACCGCTAACATCACTACAAAAATAGGAGAAACATGAATATGAAAACTCTCTAATACCCAGACTAAACCTGCCAACACACCTGCAGCAGCTGGACAGGCCAACCCTTGAAAATAACGTTTTGAAGTTTCTTCTGTGACATTAAATCTTGCCAAACGCAAAGCAACAGCCACCGCATAAACAAATGCAATTAACCAACCAATCTTACCCAACGCATTTAACCCCCAAACATACATTAAGCAAGCAGGCGCTATTCCAAAAGAAACCATATCTGACAAGCTATCCAACTCTGCCCCAAATGCAGTTTGCGTATTAGTCAGTCTCGCAACACGTCCATCAAGGCTATCAAGTAACATTGCAATAAAAATAGCAACCGATGCCCAAATGAGCTGTGTGCCTTCTGGATGATGAAAACTAGCAATAATCGCATAAAACCCAGAAAACATCGCAGAAACTGTGAAAAGGTTTGGCAACAAATAAATACCCTTACCTCGATGTCGAAATCTTGATTTCGATTCATTCTCTATCGACTGTTCACTGTTAACCTTTTTATCTGACTCAGACATGAATTTCCCTTAACTTGTCGCACCTCAACTGTTACACTTATTCGACTGAGGCACAGAATGTGCACAACTATACCAAAACCATGACAGAAAGCACAAAAGATAAATCTGAAAACACACAAACCAGCACAGTCGTCATTGAAGGAATAACTGAATCTGGTGAAGCTTTCAGGCCCAGCGACTGGGCAGAACGCATGAGCGGACAACTCTCAACATTTCGCCGTAATCGTATTATTTATTCCCCGAAACTTCGTCCCGCTATGAAAGATGGCAATAAATGTGTCGTATTAGACCCCAAACTGGAAAAATCAAACCCCAAACTTTATCGCTCAATTATGACTTTTGTCAAAAATAATAAACTTCGTATCTGCTCAGAAGAAGATGAAAGCCGAGAAGATGCAAAAAGTTGAAACCGTCTTTCATGACGGCAATGCTTATTTTTCATCGCTATTGAAGGATATCGACTCATCAACCTATAGCATTGAACTGGAATCTTACATATTTCAATATAAAAATATTGGGAAGCAACTGGTTACTCACCTAATTGCTGCTACCAAACGAAATGTTCAAGTCCGTATATTAGTTGACGGTGCAGGCACACCCAACTGGAGTGGGAAGTGGGTCCGTCAAATGGAGCAGTCAGGTATTCAAACTCGGATTTACCACCCCTTTCCTTGGCGATTATGGCAGTGGAGTCGCACCGTTGTTAAGCTTCCTTCTCTACTGAAAGCAATCTACCTACTACTAAAAATAAACACACGAAATCATCGAAAAACTTGTGTCATCGATCAAAATATTGCTTATGTCGGTAGTTTAAATATTAGCGACAAGCATTTAAGCACTCAAACAGGCGGTGAAAACTGGAGAGACACCGGTGTAAAATTAACTGGCTACGACTTATCTGATCTACAAAACGCTTTCGAATCCATTTGGGATCACACCACTTTAAAGCAACGAGTCAGTAATCTATTCTCACATATTAATACACAAAACAAGATTCGCCTCAACAACACACGACACCGACGACGTGTATTATATAAGAACTTACTCAAGCGTATTGCACGAGCAAAACAGAAAATTTGGATTACAAATGCTTATTTCATTCCCGATAACTTTCTAATGCAGAAACTATGTGATGCTGCCGAATGCGGGTTAGATGTAAAAATCTTACTACCAAGACATTCAGACACGCTTGTCATGCCATGGGCATCTAAAGCATTTTATGCAAAATTACTGCACTCAGGCGTTAAAATTTTTGAATACCTACCTAGCATCTTACATGCAAAAACAATGATCATCGATCACTGGACACTGATTGGATCTAGCAATTTAAACCATAGAAGCTTACTGCATGATTTAGAAATCGATGTTGTTATTGAACAACCCACCTCAATCAACCACATAGCACAACAATATACCCAAGATTTAACACAGTCTAATGAAGTCACCTTAATGTCTTTACAACAACGCCCATGGTATCAGAAGCTCATTGGAAGGGTTGTTCTCTACTTGAAATACTGGATTTAAGTTTTACCCAAGACAAGTGATCTTTAACATATATACCCATCATCATTCAAGAAACCGAATTTTAACTTCATAAATTTTGAAAAATTGAAATGTAAAAATTTTCGCAATAGCCTGCTATTACTCAATTTTTTAAATTTAATTTTTCTAAAATTCATTTTGTTAAAACTCCGGCATCTTGAAAGGCGATGGGTATAGACAAAAGAAAAGGCGCAAAGCCAATTCATTGTCTCGACTTAACACCTCTTCGGGGAAACTGACGTTCATCCTAAGAAATAATAATCCTGATTAAAACAACTACATGCTTAAATCACCCTAAGCATTATCTCACAACGATGATATACCCACTGCACGTGAAGACACTGGACGCTCAAATATACCCAAACCGCTTGGAGACGCCGAGGCTTTAACATAAGGAGCTTGAGCAGAATCAGATTTAAAAGATTGAGCAATAGCACCGCTATTGGGAAAGATTTTAGATTTGTATTCTGCTGAGATCATGCCGTTAAAGTTTGGTGTCTTCATGTGGTTTGGGTATACATTGTGCATACTGACCCAAATCATATTGCAGAATAATGTGCTGAATCGTTGATACGTACCAAACACCTCTCTCAGAGTAATTACTCAATCCTACCGCCATCTGCACACCCAAGTTCATCGTCTTCTTCTCACTCAAGAAGTCTCGACGAATCTGCCACAATTGTTTGTGCGCTGAATTACGGTTTAAGTTTAAAAAATAAGCAGCCACGGAGGCTTGCCTTGTTGGAAACTTCTGCACTGCAAAACGCCACTGACTAGAACGATCTTTCGGCTTCAAACCACACTGTGGCTGAGAGCACCATTGACCAAAATAGTTATGTGCCTGCCTAGCAAACCGTGACTGCCCCCATGCTGACTCATTAATCGCTTGCGCTAACACCAAAGAAGCAGGAATGATGTTTACTCTTAAACTTAACTGCTGAAATAAACGACGATTAACTCCAACAAATGGTAGATTAAAACGTGCCGCTAATGATAACAACCACATCTTCTCTACTGAATTCAAATGATTGTTGGCTTGCCATAACGATTGATAATGTAAAATCAATTGGTGCATTTTGTGATACTTCACATTAGTTGCACAAATTGCTGGCACCATTTTTTGAATAAACTGAGTCTGCTTCTCAGTTAGTTTTTTAGGCGCAGCGTAACTGTATGATGAGAAAATAATACAATAGCAAATCAACACCCATTTCATGCTGAAATCAGACTTTTGGTGACCACCTCTTTCACATCATTGGACAATCCTTGATTTTGCTTAATCCGCTCTAACACCTGCTTCATCAGCTGCTGTCGTGGCAAATCAAACTTCCTCCAGTAAATCAATGGCTCTACCAGCCGAGCTGCCAGTTGTGGATTAAAACGATCTGCCTCCAAGATTTGCTGTTGCAGAAAATGATAGCCTGAACCATCAATCACATGAAATGCGATTGGATTATTAACACAAAACTGTCCCACCAAAGCACGCACTTTATTTGGATTACAAGCATCATATGCCTCATGTTCCAATAATACTTGTACTCGACTCAACGCGCTGCCTCCTTCAAGCGAATCATGAGCAGTTGCTTGTAATGACAACCACTTATCGACCACTAGTGCTTGGCTCTGCCAGCGTCGATAAAAATGCGCTAACTGTTCATTCCTTTGGACTGAAGCCACTTGATTCAATGCTATTAACGCCCCAAATTCATTAGTCATATTACGTGAACACTGGTACTGATCAACACAATGCGCTCTAATTTCTGGCGTCGATGCTATTGCTAGCAACTTCATGCTTGCATTTTTTAAAGCCCGCAGCCCAATTTGATCACTATCATACTCAGCAGTACCTGTCTTATTTTGCTGACTTAACACCAATAATGAGGACCTTAAAGCAATCGAAATTGCTTGCTGATAATGATCTAATGCTTGAGCTAAATATTCCAACCTCACTTGATCAAACATAGCTATTAACTCTGCTAAAGTCGGCAATGTTAACAGTCGCGCTTTCAACCCACAGTCAAGTGTATCATCATCCACAATGCACTGGTAAGCATTGATAATACGCTGATCAATTTGGACAACCCCACCTTGTTTCAAGCTATCATTTGCTTGCTGAATTGCCCCTATCAGCAATTGATTAGTAATATCCCAACGATTAAACCCATCTGTTTCATGCTGCATCAGACATAAAAGTGAATCAATTGAATAAGTATAATTCATTTTAACTGGCGCTGAAAAACCACGATTTAATGAAACAATGGGCTGTTCATCAACCGACTCAAAAATAAACGTTTCCACTTCCTGCGTCACATGTAATACATTGGAGTCACTTAAGCTTCCCTGTTTCAACATCAATGGTATTTGCTGCCCATCATGAGTAAACAACCCAATACGCAACGGAATAAAAAACGGCAACTTTTCAGAACCATCTGCTGTATTATCACAATGCTGCTCAATCGTTAAATGGTAATACTGTGTTGCCTCATCATAACGGTCTGTCACCGTCAGAATCGGCGTTCCTGCCTGATGATACCAGCGTTCAAATTGTGTTAAATCAAATTCTGATACTTCGGACATGCAAGCGACAAAATCTTCTGTCGTCACCGCTTGCCCATCAAAACGAGAAAAATATAAATCAGTCCCTTGACGATATTTTTCTTGCCCCAGCAAGGTATGCAACATGCGAATCACTTCCGCACCTTTGTTGTATACAGTCACCGTATAAAAGTTATTAATCTCATCAAAATGATCAGGACGAATGGGATGCGCCATCGGTCCTGCATCTTGTGCAAACTGTGCACTACGAATGATCTTAACATCATCAATCCGTGTCACCGCTTGCCCAACCTGATCTTCGGTAAAAGACTGGTCACGAAAAACGGTTAAGCCTTCTTTTAAACTTAATTGGAACCAATCTCGACAAGTGACACGATTACCTGACCAATTATGAAAATATTCATGTGCAACAACACCTTCCACTGCAATCAAATCTGCATCTGTTGCAGTTTGTGCATTCGCTAAAACATATTTGGTATTGAAAATATTGAGCCCTTTATTCTCCATCGCACCGAAGTTAAAGTCACTCACAGCAACAATCATGTAAATATCTAAATCATATTCACGACCATATTTCTCCTCATCCCAACGCATTGCACGCTGTAAAGAAGCCATTGCATGTTGTGTTTGATCTAAAAACCCTTTCTCCACATAGAGCTTTAAATCAACATTACGTCCCGACTGAGTAATAAACTGATCAGATAAACAATCAAAATCACCTGCAACTAACGCAAATAAATAACAAGGTTTTAAGGATGGATCCTGCCAAACCACTTGATGACGCCCATCAGCAAGATCACAAGCATCGATTTGATTACCATTAGATAACAACTGGGGAAATTTGCTTTTATCTGCTCGAATTGTGGTCGTAAAATACGACAGTACATCAGGACGATCCAAAAAATAAGTAATCCGTCGAAAACCATGTGATTCACATTGCGTACAGTAGTTGTCATTAGAAATGTACAGCCCGCTTAAAGTTTTATTAGTCTTCGGACTAATAAAAACTGTCGTTTCCAATAAGAATGACTCACTGGGTGGATTCAGAATCGTTAAACCTGTCTCATCAACCTGATAATCAGTACCATCTATACCCAAATCACTTGAAGACGCCGAGGTTTTAACATAATGAGCTTGAGCAGAATCAGATTTAAAAGATTGAGCAATAGCATCGCTACTGGGAAAACTTTTAGATTTGTATTCTGCCGAGCTCATGCCGTTAAAGTCCGGCGTCTTCAAGTGATTTGGGTATAAAACTTGCCCATTGAGCTTAAGCATATGTAATTCAAGTTGTTCCCCATTAAGAAACAGTGGCTCATGAGCAGGTGTATGCGCTTGTCTTTTTAACTTTAACTGACTAATAACACAAGTACGTTCTTCGGCTAAATCAAAAATCAACTCAACTTGGCTGATTTGGTAATTCGGCACTTGATAGTCTTTTAAATAAGTTGTCATCTTATTGTACTCTCTCTAAAAAATTGATCAATCTACTCATCGCAGTTGGAGATATCTACCTTGTCACTTCTTCAACCAACTTGTTTAAGCAATTTAGAACCTGTAAAAAACAACTGGGTTTCTTGCAGGGTCAGGGTGATAAACATTCATAAAATCAAGCATTGTGTATGATCCTTGCTGGTAGCACATTGCATCACATGAACATGCTTCTGGTCTTTGATAATGCCTCTTAACATAAGCTAACTTCATCGGCAGGTTTTGCAAAATCGACTCCATCTCTCTTAAGTGCATATTCACACCTCGAATCACGATTTCTTGTGTTAATCTAAATCGTTTACAAATCTTACACAACGGTTCAAATAAAGCATACAGCTGCGCCCACTGGATCAATGTCGAAGTTGTCAAGATTAGATCAACACGATAACTTTGATCACTCTGCTTATCTAATGGATCAAAATAATACAACTCTGCCGATTTAATCAAGTCACCTAACTGCATTCTTAAGATCTGCGTGATACTATTTTCTGACACAATCGGCGCATAATCAAGTGGTAAGATTCTAAGTTTGACCAGTTGCTTACGTAAAGCAAACAGTGAAATTAGCTTTGCTTGAGGGTTCAAAGCGACAGGAAGCTGCTTTAAATTGTGTTGCTTAAATTTATCCATCGAATAGTAACAGTGGATACTCTGATCAGTTGCTGTTTTTACCTCAACAAACGCAAACTTTTTTTGATGGGTTAGCACCTCATGGGTTAATAACCTACCTGATTTATCAAACAAACAAGGTGTCATCTTACGACCAGCCCAGTACCCATAACCATATTCAAAACCCAATTGCTCATATTGCTCAATATCCCTTAAAGCAATGAAGCAATACACGGGAATACCATTAACAGGTACAGATATAAAAGTTAAATTTGCCCAAGCAACATGTTGATGCTGCTGCACCCGTGATGAAAAGCTAAAATACTCGCTTGAATTTAATCTAAAATCAGCGTTTTGACGAAACATATATTGTGCATATTGTTCGTAACTGATTGCACTTGTTGCCGGAAAACTGTTTTGTGCATCAGTTAGGAAATAACCATCGGCAGTATATTTGAACATGGCAGGCATTTGCTCAGGATGCTGGTGATAACGATTGAGCCTTTGCAAAGCGTCATCTTGATTATTCGGCATATGTTGTATAAATCTTGCCAATCCACCAATATCTTTCGCACTAATATGGGAATCAGCAGTTCCTCCCAGTGGATAGTCGTCTCCAGTTGATATCGCACCTAACTGATGTAATCCTGCATAAGTTAAAACCACTTCACCTGCTCGAAATTTTCGATTGGCAAATAAACCACACCCAACTCGATCATCTATCTTTGCGACAATAAAATCATCCGAAGGGGATTGACATAAACGAACAGACACCAATCGTTGTAAGTCTCTATCGAACGCTTGTGGTGGTAATTCCATTTCTCTATCGATTTGAGGTGTCACCCATGTGCTTTCTGAGTATTGAAAGTGATGTATCACCTCAAGCCTTGATACTGCTGTCCTAGTAATTCTACTAGGAATAATCGGTACCTGATCCATTGTTAATACATAGTCAGAACTAGCACTTTTCACACGATCTATATTCACATGTCTTCTCGAAGTAGTCACAATGTTTGCCGATTGAACAATACGCTGTGATGATTGATGAGAACGGCGATATTTTTTCTTAGCTTTGCGACCCATAGGCATAATCCAAACTGATTTGCTATCATCTTAATGGTTAATAGGTAGTGTGACAAATTAGTTGAATCAACCAGCTCTCTCATCATTCCGCGATGGCGTGCGGAATGGTGAGGGGATATGCAGTTACTGTCACTACATTTATTTATTCTCATAGAACAATCTCAATTTATGTGAGAACAGCAGTAAAATAAAGCCGATTACAATTGCAAAACAGCCTATGTGTGAAAAGACATGAGAAAAGTACTGAAGCGCACGGAGCAGGAGCGAGACATACTAAAAAAGGCGGCAGCGTATTTTGCGAGCGAAAAGCTGTGAAATACGCATTCATTAAAAACAATCGTCATACCTGTCGTGTAGATCTGATGGCACAGATGTTAAGCGTGAGCACATCAGTCACTAGGGAGCAAGCTAGATCATCCATCTTTGAGTATATTGAAGCCTATTTTAATACGCGTAGGCGTCATAGCGCCATTAATTACGTGACTCCAGATCAATTTGAACGTATTATTTGGATTGATAAAGTCGCGTGACTTTCATGTCCCATTTTGGGGAACAGGATCAAATGATCAAATGTGCCCACTTAAGCGTGTGCGTCTGTAATCTGCATCATGCAACGATGATACTGATATCATCGTTGCTTACAATAGCGTGATTATTGGGTTGTTTGCGCCGTTAAATTACCTGTAATCACACCATCTCGCATTTGTGATGCTAAATCATGCAACCCTGAAGGATTATGTGGCAACAAAATAGTCGTACTCTTATCTTTAGCACCAATTTCTTTTAAGGTGTCATAATATTGCGTCATTAACACTAGACTCATCACATCTTTCGCAGAACTATCTGGCACACCTTGCTGAAACTCTTCGATACTTTCTTTAAGTCCATCAATAATCGCACGACGTTGATCAGCAACTCCCTGTCCACTTAAACGCATACTTTCCGCTTCAGCTTCCGCTTGCTTCACTTTCAATATCTTTTCAGCCTCGCCACGTTCTTGTGCTGCCATACGCAAGCGCTTTTGCTCATTAATTTCATTCATTGCATTTTTCACTTTTTCATCTGGATCAATATCTGTCACCAATGATTTCACAATGTAATAGCCAAAACCAGTCATGGTCTCACTCAACTCTTCTTTAACGACATTCGCCACCGCATCTTTATTTTCAAATAAGCCATCTAGTTGCATTTTAGGCACTTGTGCACGCACGACATCAAAGACAAACGATTGAATTTGCGCTGCTGGATCAGATAATCGATAGAAAGCATCAAACACTTTATCAGTCAACACATGAAACTGTACGGCAACCATAATTTTCACAAAGACATTATCTTGTGTTTTCGTTTCAACGGTGACATTCAATTGCTGCACTTTCAAGCTAATGCGACCACTGACTTGCTCAATCAGTGGGATTTTGAAATTGAGTCCTGCTGGGCTAATACGCTTAAATTTCCCCAGTCGCTCAACCACAGCAACTGTTTGTTGCTCCACTGTAAATAAGCCACCTAAAATAAGTATCGCTAGTAGTACTCCGAGAACAATTAATCCTGCCATAAATTCACCTCTAATCGTTGTATTCTGCGATAAGTATGCTAGATAAATCGACATATCGCAATCAAGTGCTTATAATTTCAAACTAAAATTAAGGAACGCGTACAAAAACCATGCTGACTATACCCATCACCTTTCAAGACGCCGGAGTTTTAACAAAATGAATTTTAGAAAAATTAAATTTAAAAAATCGAGTAATAGCAAGCTATTGCGAAAGTTTTTACATTTCAATTTTGCAAAATTTATGAAGTTAAAATTCGGTTTCTTGAATGGTGATGGGTATAGATACCCATTAGCACTTCTTAGTATCATACTATACACACTATCCCTCACAAGCATTGCTATTCTCAGTATTTTACTGCTTCCATTACAATACCTAGTTCTTAAATCATCTTGGCGTCACGCCGTTCGCAACGCACTCTATAAACACTTAACTGAGCTTTGGGTACTTATAAATCATTGGATATTCCAGCTTACTTGCAAAACTAAACTGGAAGTGGTCGGGGAACAAACGTTGTCTGAAGATAACTGGTATTGCATCATGGCTAACCATCAATCCTGGGTTGATATCCTCCTCATGGGTGAACTCTTGCGTAAAAAAACACCTCCGCTACGCTTTTTCATGAAACAAGAACTGATTTGGCAAATCCCTATCGTAGGTATCGCATGCTGGGCGTTAGGTTACCCTTTCATGAAACGTTATTCTCGCGCCTATTTACAGAAACATCCTGAAAAACGAGGTCAGGATTTAGAAACCACAAAACGATTTTGTCAAAAATTTAAAACATTGCCCATTTCTATTTGTAATTACGCTGAGGGAACACGCTTCACCTCAGCAAAACACAAACGACAACAATCAAACTATACTCATTTATTGAAACCGCGTGCTGGAGGCATTGCCTTTGTATTAGCTGCTATGGATGGCATGGTGAAGCACCTTGTGGATGTCACCATGGTTTATCACCACAATAAGCCCAATACTTGGAACTTCTTGTGTGGGAGAATTAACAAAATCACCCTACACTATCAAGTCATTCCAATCACAACAGATTTGATTGGTGACTATAATAACGACTCAGCGTTTCGCAACCATTTTCAACAGTGGATCAATCAACGTTGGGAAGAAAAAGATCTACTGATTGACACTATCAAACACGACTCTCGATGAAAAAACTCAGAATAGCAACCAGAAAAAGCCCGCTTGCACTATGGCAAGCTGAATTTGTACAACAAGCTTTACAAAAACATAACCCTGCTCTAGAGATCACATTAATACCCATGAGTACAGAGGGCGATGAAAAACTAAGCACACCACTGTATAATATTGGCGGAAAAGGGTTGTTTTTAAAAACATTAGAAACCTCACTCTTAGACCATCGCGCAGACATTGCTGTCCACTCAATGAAAGATATGACTACAGAATTACCTGATGGATTAACACTGGGTGCATTTTGCCAACGTGATAATCCTTATGATGCCTTTGTCAGCAATCAATATGATTCAGTTGCATCCTTACCGAAAAAAGCTGTTGTTGGCACATCAAGTCTGCGCCGCATTGCACAACTGACACAGTTTCGCCCTGATTTAATCATCAAATCACTCCGAGGAAATATCGGCACACGCCTCCACAAACTAGATACAGGTAAGTTTGATGCCATTATTCTTGCCGCTGCAGGTCTAGAGCGCCTCCAACTCAAAGGTCGTATTCGTCAATTACTGGATGATCTCACCCATTTCTTACCTGCCATTGGGCAAGGCACGATTGGTGTTGAGTGTCGCCAGGAAGATAATCAAATACTCGATATACTCGCACCTATTAATCACGCAGACAGCACTATTTGCATCACCGCAGAGCGTGCCTTTAATCATCAACTTGAGGGGGGATGCCACCTACCAATCGCAGGGTTTGCGACCATTGAAGAGCAACAACTCACCCTAATTGTTCGCATTCATAGTTTAGATGGAAAAACACAGCTTGCTCACCAATCATCTGTTCCACTGTCTTCCTCCATATCAGTCCAACTCAATGAGGCAAAATCACTTGGAGTATCAGTCGCGCAATATATGATCAAGAAAGGCGGGCGTGATCTGCTAAAAACACACCATGCGTAAAGCGCTTATTACTCGTCCACTGAAGCAATCCATACAACTTGCAACACAACTAGAATCACACGCACAAATCTATCCGATACAACCCATTGTGTTTCCGACCATTGATTTTCGACCAATCCCACCTAAGCAGACTGAACTAAAATCATTACAAATAACGAATCAAAAAAAACTCTATATTTTTATCAGCCCATACGCTGTAAAATATTCCATTAACTGGCTCAAGCCCTATCTGCAAAATCAGGATCACCTTGCCAGCGTGGGACAAGCTACAAAGCATGCGTTAGAACAACAACAACTGACCGTCCATTTCTCTCCAGAACTGAGTCTGTGTAGGAATAAGAAATCAGTGTGTGGTATCCAAGCACTCTACCCTATCATCCAAAACCAGCTCTCCCAATACAAACAAATCATTATCTTAAAGGGTGTCGGTGGAAGACGCTGGCTAAGCCAACAATTGAGAAAAACACAGACAAATTATCATGCCATCAACTGCTATCGACGCACCCTACCTGTGATCAGTGCATCTAAGCTCAATGAGATCGACAGTTTCACGGAACAAGATTGGGTCATCATCACCAGCATGACACAACTTACACACCTGCATCAAATGTTACCTCACACGCTCATGAACAAACTCAAACAATGCCGTTTATTGACTGCCAGCAAGCGAATTGCCGCAAAAGCTCGTGCAGAAAAATTTCAACAAATTGAAGTGCTATCTGAAACACCTTCCAACCAGTCTATTCTTAATCATTTGCTCATGATAGAATCATATAAACAACGCTCACACTCACAAAGGATTGATACCGATGTCCGAGAAAAATAAAGAAGTCACTACGAAGCAAAAAACAAACATCAGCATCAAGCCCTCAAATAAGACAACATACCACTGGATACAGTGGTTATTGATACTACTAATCATCTGTGGAACTGGCTGGCTGCTTCACCTCAATCAACAACAGCAGTTGTTCATCAATCAGCTACAGTCGAACCAACAGCAACTCAGCAATCAATTAAACCAACACACCCATTCTGTGCAAGAACAGTTACAGCAACAACAACAATCGCTACAACATTTACGCAAACAAAATTTGCTCACACAAAATCACGTATTTCATCGATTACTTGCTATCACACAATTAATCAATAGCGCAAACTTGCAAAATACCTTATGGCATCACCAAAGCACTTTAATCATTCTTCAAGCAGCACAAAAACAGCTCAAAACACTCAATACGCCCATGAGCACCATTGACACTCGACCACTACAGCAACAATTAGCAACCACCATCTCAACTATTTCAAACCAACAAAACCTTTCTCCCTCTATGGTATTAACCAAACTCAATAACTTACTCACCTTAACAGAGGAGTTGCCTAACCCTCTCATCACCCATACTCAATCAGTCAATACAAAAACAACCACAACCAATCATAACCAACCATCACGATGGCAAGCATTCTTGCAAACATGCAAACAGCTCATGAGTCAGCTGTTTATTATCAAACACACCGATACACCTCTCTATTTCTCCTCCAATCAAATCAATTATCCTGCAACCCAGTTGAAACTGAACCTCATGACAGCACAATGGGCAATCATGAACCAGAATTACCCTCTCTTTCAGCATAGCTTGCAACAATCCGTTTCTCTGATAAAAACACAGTTCAATAAGTCTTTACAACAGAACCAACTATTAGCACAGCTATCACAGCTAGCAGTTCTCAATTGGCAGCCAATGATTATACAAAATCAACGGCGACTGCAAAAACTACAGCAACAAATTAAACAATTATTATCCTTGCATTTATCAAGCATTAAAGTACGACAGCATATTACTAGTAATGTGGCGATAGAACAGGCTAGAACACAGGAATCCAGCATATCGAAACCATTAGAAAAAGATAATACACAGCAACTTCACGCTACTGATACACCACCAAATCAAACAATGACTCAGAGCATTGCAGCATGAAAAAACTCCTTCTTTACTTAACACTATTCATACTGACCGTTTGGGCTGGGATCATAATGCAACTCAATCAAGGCTATGTCGTCATCAGCTACCAACACACTACGATTAGCATGACATTATGGGCAGCCTGTCTTGTCATAATCACCTTACTCATACTACTGCGTATTATGTTGGTGATCTGGCAAAAAAAGCACCAAGTACATCGCTGGCTCAACGAACGAAAATATCATAAGTCACGACAGTTATTTAAAACATTAGTTTATAAAGGCACTTGCGATATGCTTGAAAAAAAGTGGCGCAGAGCGAGCAAGCATTTTTCAAAAGCGTATGCCATGGAAAAACATTTGTTTTTACTACTTAATTTGGCTGAGTGTGAGAGTCAATTACAAAATGACACCAAAAAAGCTCATTACTTAAAACAAGTATCATCTAAATTTGAACACGCCGATAAAATACTCTCTTTGAAAAATCAGATATAACTTATTAATATTTTGTATCACCGTATTGAAAATCATATCAATATTAGGTTAGCTATAACTATGATGTTCATCAGACAATCATTAATATCAAATAAAGCCAGCACAATGAATCACAAAAAATCATTCTTTTATTTATTATCACTATTTAATGGCATACTTTATTATGCCATTGCAATGACTGGTAGCAGCAACATTGATAGAATATTCAATTTACATCATAGCACACATTGGATTACTTACTTAATTTGCACAGGGGCTTCTCTAGTGTACACCATGTTTACCTATCAAACTTTGATTTCATTTTCTTGTCAACCAAGTAATTTAATAGACACTCTATTGATGGTGCTGTCATTACTATCAGCATCAGCATTTTTTACTGCGGGTTATCAAGGCGCCGCGATGCTAGGATTTAACAGCTCTCTAGCATTACCCATTGCTTTTTTATTGTTTGGATTACGACTTATAAACTGTGTAGACGCCTCAGCAAAATTTACCAAACGAGTCAAGCTTGTATACCAAGATTGGTGTCATGCCTGTTCTCATGCTGATTACACGCAACAACTCAGGATTTGTATTGTTATCCTCGTTAGTATTGGATATACCGCCAGTGCTACAGATGCAATTTTTCATGCGATGTTTTTATTGGGTCGATGGACACAAGCTACTAGCCATGCTTGGTATAACATTTCATTTGTATGTTCCGTATTAGGCGCAATCGCAACCTTTCCTTTAATATTCTATTGGACACACCGTGGTCTAGAAGAACTTACCACGATTACAAAAATCAAACATAGAATGGTTACACAGATAACAGATAGGTATACTTATTTAGGTGCAATTTGTGTTGCCCCTGTAATTTTAGGAATTATAGGAAGTGTTACAATGGCGCATAGTGCTATATTTGGAAGTCTGGGACTATCGGCTAATTTAACTCGAGTCATCACTTCTATTGTGTATGCGCTGTGTGCAGGAACACCTGGAATAGCAGCTGCATTGCGAAGTTTCGCAAAAGGAAAAAAAATCGACAGTACAACTACATCAACAAATTAAACAATTATTATCCTTGCATTTATCCAGCATTAAAGTACGACAGCACACTACTAGTACAGTACCGATAGAACAGGCTAGAACACAGGAATCCAGCATATCGAAACCATTAGAAAAAGATAATGCACAGCAACTTCACGCTACTGATACACCACCAAATCAAACAATGACTCAGAGCATTGCAGCATGAAAAAACTCCTTCTTTACTTAACACTATTCATACTGACCGTTTGGGCTGGGATCATAATGCAACTCAATCAAGGCTATGTCGTCATCAGCTACCAACACACTACGATTAGCATGACATTATGGGCAGCCTGTCTTGTCATAATCACCTTACTCATACTACTGCGTATTATGTTGGTGATCTGGCAAAAAAAGCACCAAGTACATCGCTGGCTCAACGAACGAAAATATCATAAGTCACGACAGTTATTTAAAACATTAGTTTATAAAGGCACTTGCGATATGCTTGAAAAAAAGTGGCGCAGAGCGAGCAAGCATTTTTCAAAAGCGTATGCCATGGAAAAACATTTGTTTTTACTACTTAGTCGGCGCTGAAAAAAGCCAATGTTAGCACGTGTTCCTTGAGTATATTTGCCTATATGATTTTCATAGTGCTCAAATTTGAGCTACTCCACCCATCTAGAAAAAACAAACCCCCAATAAAATGGGTAAAAAGAAAATGGCTATCCATTTTCTCAAGTTCCACGCGCACGCTACCATTAATAAATTAATCGCATCTCCTTGGCTTCCTTTAAGCCAATTTCTCGTTAAGCGAAAACTATGTTTCAAATGTCCTATTACTGGCTCAATCGCTGCTCGATTTCTACAAAGTTTTCGTTTTTTATCTCTCTGATAAGCATTGTCTTTCTTCAGTGGTGGCTTTGGCAGCAACACTTCAATTCCCTCTTCTGCCACATATTTTTGTGCACCACGATAACCTCGATCTACTACCGCCATTTTTATTTTCTTATGGCGATTTCTATGCGCTGCATCCAGAGCTGGCTTGAGTGTTTTAGAGTCATGCATGTGCTCATCGTGACTTTCAACTCCTATGATTAGCTGGCTTTTTTGTGTCATTACAATGGATGCTTTTTTACCATATTCATAGGCCACATGATCTTTTCCTTTGCCTATGCAATACACATCGGTTGCATGCAGGCTGTATATTTTATTTTTGTCTTTGGGCGATTGTGATAACACTTTTTGGTACAGCTTGAAGTTTTCTTGTTGTTCAACTTCGGTTGCTTCAGGTAGCTTTCTTGCTAGCTCTCTCATTAAAGCACCCGCTATTGTACGTAATCGTTTTAATGCTTTTTTTGCTTTAGCTCGTTTTTTTACATGCCGAAAGTGCCTACAGTTCAATCGCAATTCTTTGACTTCTTTGATGTAGGTTCTTCTTTGTTTTACGCCATTATGTTTTGCTAGTTTGTTTAAGCGATTAATAATTTTAATTGCCAATTTGCTGTCGGTGGGATAGGTGATCGCTTTTTCTTGTACTGTGGTATCAACCAGTACAATTTTTTCTTCCACTGCGTTTCCATGTAGTTTGAGTGATTGTGCAAAAATGACCTCAACCCCGACAGAGCCTATCCTTGATCTAAATTTACTTAGCTCACTGCTATCACAGGGTAATTGAGTTTGAAACCCTATCGCACCACAAAATCTTTGAAAGTATGGGTTCATCACCCATTGTGACACCAACATTTCATCGCTGTAATCATACAGTTGTTTAAGCATTAGCAACCCACTCATTAATCGTATTGGCTTGCCTGGCCTGCCTTTTTCAGTGCTGTAAAATTGTGATAGCTCCTTTTCTATGCATCCCCAGTCAATTTTTTCTGCTAAAGCAATTAACGGATGTTTTTCATCAAGTTGTGATCCGATATCAAAGAAACTTCCTTGCTTTGGTAGCTGGGTTGCATTCCTGATCATTTTTGCTCCATTTCGACCGTAAATCTTGCTCAGATTTTACCATTTTCGGTCGAAAATATCTCCGTATTTATTCTATTTTTTTATACTTTTCATTGTGTTGGTGATTTTTCAGTGCCGACTACTTAATTTGGCTGAGTGTGAAAATAATTTACAACATGATGCAAAAAGAAATCACTACTCAGCAGAAATAAAAAGAATGTATCCGAAAATAAATCTAGCAAATCAAACGTGTTTATCCACTGCAACTCTTGGGAAAGAAAGTAGCAATAACCAATGAACAATTTGCGGTCAAATTTGCTGATCGACTTGAGGGGCAGCTATGAATGAATTTACACAGTTAGATGGAAATACTCGAAAATACCGATATTCATTATTTAACAGTTATCTCACGCTGTCACTATTTCAGTAACGTCGTCATTAGCTCAACTCTGCTTCAAAGGAGCAAGCACCTTAAGTAACTCCTGCATTTTAATTGGCTTGACGATATAGCCCTTAATACCAATTTTCTCTGCCACCTTCATGTCTGACTCAGCCACACCTGCAGAAACAGCAATAATGGGCGGCATAGATGACCTCTCGGCCACATTTATAGCACTTAATAACTCCAAACTATTCCCATCTGGCAAATTAATATCTAATAAAATCAGATCATAGCTATTCTCTTGTATAAACACCATTGCTTGAGCAAACGTATCAACAGAATCAATATCTATACGAGTATTCCTCAACATTTCAGAAACAACCATCTGATTAATACGATTATCTTCCACAAGCAGTATCTTTCCACAATATTGTGATGCCTCAGTTTCTCCAACTTGTATCGGAGTATCATCGCATAGTTGAGAATCATGCTGCAATGGAATGATCACATCAAAACAAGTACCTTTTCCAAGCTTGCTCGACACCTTCACTTTCCCATTCAAAATATCAACAAGACTCTTAACAACAGCTAAACCAATGCCTGTGCCTTCTTGATTTACATGTTGTGGTGTTTCTATTTTATAGAAACGATCAAAGATTTTTTCTTGTTCACACTCTGCAATACCACTACCCGTATCTGCCACTCTAAAACACACCATATCATATGATTTTTCACGACGATGTAAATTAACTGTTAAGCTAATTTCACCAGCAGAGGTGAATTTCATTGCATTACTTAATAAATTAATGAGTATTTGCTGTATTTTCCTAGCATCACTGAAATATGATTTTGCTAAGCTCTCATCTACCTTCACAGTCATTTTCACAGTGGCACTTAAATCATGCTGCAATAACATCATCAACCGATTACAAACATCTTGCAGATGAAAAACCTCAGATGAAACCCCTGTCTGCTCTTCTTCTAGTTTCGCAAAATCCAAAATGTTATTAATTAAATACAGCAGATCATTACCCGTTCTAAAAATAATTTTTGCTTGCTCTCTTTGTCCTTTTGTTAAGCGTGAATTGAGTAAAACTTGTGCCATACCAAGCATACCATTCAGTGGTGTTCTTAACTCATGACTAACTGTAGCCAAAAATCTACTCTTCGCATATGATGCAACTTCTGCTTTTTCTTTTTCTTTTTTCAAAGAAAGTTTAGTTTTGACTAAATCTGTAATATCAATAGATGTGCCCAAAACTCCTACAATATTACCTTTTTTATTGATTAATGGCACACGAGTTGTTAACTGATGAATCATTTTGTTATTAGCATCTCGAAACATTGGTTCTTCGCGATTAATTATAGAACAACCATTCATCACTTTCTTATTATCCTCACGAAAAGAGTTAACGACCTGTTCATTCCAGCCTAAACTCTTAGCAAAGAATTCATCTGTTTTTCCATAAAGTTCAGATCTTGAAGATAAACCCACAAGATACGCGAGATTGTCATTACCACCTAAATATGCCCCATCACTACCCTTCCAGTATACACTACCTGGAAGCTTAGACAGAATATGATCGAAATGTTCACATATAACATTGATACACTCTTTGATAGAGGCATTGTTATTACTTTGATCTCCTGTAATTTGTAAGGCGACCTGCCTTGCATAATCAATATCTTCCATTCCACTATCCATAAATGTTCTAAGAAAACTTAGAGTTTATCAAATAACAATCTAAATGATTAGCTGACAAATCTTCATTTATACCTAATCTTATTCAACCAACTAGCAATTACACTATAAAACCTTTCTGCATCTTCCATTTGCGGCATATGAGCAGAATTTTCAAAAATATAATAGCAAAAGTTTTTTGGTGCTAAACATTGATTATCAGCTATTAAATAACAGGGTACAACCCCATCATGCAATCCTAATAAAGCAAGCATTGGCACAGGTAAATGTTTTAAATATTCCGTGTTATAGTTGAGTATTTCTCGAAAAAAAACGTTTCTAGTATCAATATTAAAACTCGCCCAAGGACGGTACATTTGTGCAGCAGTCTCTGAACATCTATAATACTTTATTTCATCACGCTTTAATTCACTGATGTATTGCTCCGTTGTGGACTCCCAAGCCATATCACGGTCGCGCTCATCGTAAACTACACATGCGGCAGCATGATCAGCATATAATTGCAGTGAGCTAGCTGTACTCACAAAGTCATTCGTATAATTATCTTTGAGAAACTGATTGCCTTCTTGGAACAAATTTCTCATCTCAAATGGCGTCCCAATAGTGAGAACTCCCTCTGTATTCTGCGGATATTTACAGCCATAAGCTTGAGCAACAAGACCAAGAGCAGAAGGGCCGCAAACAATGACTTTACCTAAGCCCAATGCATTACGATAACACTCAATGTCTGCCACCATTTTATCAATCGTTAACTTATTAATATCATCTACCGACATTGATAAGCCTTTAATCCAATAGTCATCAACTCCATAAAACTTCAATATGCTACCCAAGGAGAGTGGGAATGTAGGAAAATAAATAGATGCAGGACCAATAAATAAACAATCCACATCCCCATGACCACATGTAATCGCCGTAACAGCTCTTCCTAAATTAACGCTAAGATCAATATTAACATATACCCATGCCGGCATAGTTTACCTCCAATAAGCCATTGTTTAATATAAAAATTATTAATTCCTTCAGATTGCCCAGCTCATGTCAAATATCACACCACTCATTATCCTAGTTACTTCACAGAAACAATCAATTGATCTAACACTTCTGTCATGATTTGACCTAAGCTTTCAACTTGTGGAGAATAAAACATCGTCTCATGATCACCTAAGACATTAATAATATTTAATGAACTGCAGTAATTATCCCATTGATTAGATGAAGATTCAATGGGTTTCAAGACATCTATTGTTGTCTCAGCTTTGAACAGTGTAACTGGAAAATCATTTTCTTTCACTTGGTAATTATCCAGTAAATGTGAACGCTGCCAATGCAGGTCAATAAAGGGTGTCAAATCATTGTCAGAAATAGATAGCTGTTTATACATATCTTCATATTGACGCCACATATTTTGCTTCATAAATGAACGTGTTGAGACCGTCTTGGGGTAGTATGCCCAACCATCTAATAAACCAATAAAAGCAACATGATCTCCAGCGTCTTGTAATTGACAAGCCATTTCCATAGCAAGCGTTGCCCCTAATGAAGCGCCGCCTAAGTAATAAGGGCCTTTTTTTTGTATGGTTTTCAATTTTGCAATGTAGCATGTTGCCATTTGTTCAAGACTAGATAATGTAATTTTATTCATTAATAACCCCGGATCCATAAAACCATAAACTGTTCTATTATCAGGCATATGTCTTGCTAGTGAGTCAAGCCAAAAAGCAGTTCCACCAACGGGATGAATTAGAAACAGAGGATATTTATCACCACCTTCTTTTAACAAAAGAAGAAAAGATTGATCTAGCTCAACCTGTTGTGTTTTATCATAATATCTTATTAAATTTGCTAACTTCTGTGGAGTTGGTGAGCGCAAAACATCAGCAATGTTAAACCTACAATTAAATCTTTCTTGCAAATGATTTAATAAAGATATCGTTAACAATGAATTTCCACCTAATGAAAAAAAATCATCTTCTAAATCAATGTCAGCTTTATGCAATAATGCTTGATAAATATCAACGATCATTTTCTCTACAGGCTTACTTACTTTGTTAGAAGAAACAACCTTATCTTCAACTAAAAAAAGCTCATGAAGTGCTACTTGATCCACTTTATTGCTGGTGGTACGCGGAATGATTTTTACTGAAACGTAAGTAGAAGGCATCATGTAGCTGGGAAGATATAATGCAAGATAATCATTAACTTCTTTATGAAAACTCTTGCTATCCTGTGGCTCAGAAGAACTCTCAACATAAAATGCTACCAATTGATCAACAGCATTAACTTGCATCAATAAAAGCTCCACTTGCTCTATACCTGAGTAAGATAGCAATACATTACGTATCTCTAATAACTCAAGACGATGTCCACGCAGTTTGATTTGACTATCCATACGCTCAACCCAAGTCAACTCCCCCTGATCATTCCAATAAACTGAATCACCTGTTTTAAATAAACGCTGTGATTGACCACAGATAGTATGCTCAATAAAACGCTCTTGAGTTTTCACACTTTCATTCAAATAACCTAAAGCACACCCCACACCTCCAATATACAGCTCTCCTGGTAAATATGCAGCTACAGGGCGCATCAGATGATCCAACACATAGACTACCGTGTTTGCAATTGGTTTTCCAATTGGAGCTACCGTATCTTTTATTGTTGTAATTGGTTGAATAGTAGACCAAATAGTGGTTTCTGTTGGACCATAAACATTCCATAGCCGAACGGGATAACGCAATAATTTTTCTGCTAAAGTTTTAGACAGTGGCTCTCCACCACATAATAACGTTAAGTCATATTGTGGCTGCCAACCATCTTGCAATAAAACTTCTAATAAAGTCGGCGTAGCTTGCATTATGTGGGGCTGTACTGAATCAATATATTCAACCAATGCGTTGGTTTGCATCAAGTAATTAGCAGGAGGTATATATACAGATAACCCTCTCATCATTCCCCCCAATATTTCTAACGCATGAATATCAAATGTTAAAGCAGTCAATGCTAGCAAACGCTGACTTGGTTGAGCATCAATCGTATTAAAAATACTATTAACAACATTTGTGACCCCCATATGTTGCGATAAAACTCCCTTTGGAGTACCTGTTGTACCAGAGGTGTGGATAACATAGCTGATATCTTCTGCACATACAGAGGTGGATAAATATGTTGTACTTTCTGTATTTGCTTGTGTTATAAAAGAACTGAGGTGATGTAAAATTAACTCACTACCAACAGTGGCGCACAATTCATGGTTATTGTGCACATCGTTGATATCATCAGTGAACAAATGTGATAGTTGCACATTATTAATTACTTGAGCCCTACGCTTTAATGGATCACTAGGGTTCATTGGCACATAGGCACACCCTATTTTTAAAATAGCTAAAACCACAATGACAGCGTCTGTACTCAATTGCACTTTAACTCCAACTAATTCCCCATGATTTAGACCCATTTTTTTCAACAAGCGTGCAACTTGATTGACCTTCATATTGAGTTGAAAATAGCTTAATGGTGGCTGCCCTACTCCGATCAATGCGTTCACATCTGCCTGTTGCGCTACAGCACGATCAAACTCAGCCATAACATGATGGCATGGGTAGTCTATCAGTGTATTATTGTATGTTTTCAGTAAGAGTTGCGCTTCTTCTGGTCGCAAAAAAGATAAATTTTGCACCTGATCCTCTACATGAACCATGATATTCTGCAACAACACTTGATATCGATCGATAATTTCTTGCGCTCGATTGTTGGCAACTAATCCTACATCGTAATTCAATATACAAGTGATTTCTTCTCTAGGGTACACTGTTATCGCAACAGGATAATGCATTAACTCACAAACCGTTAACTCTTGAACTTGACCTCCTCTGAGGGCAGGGTAATTTTCAAACACAAATAACGCATCAAATAGATTACTAGCAGAAGCGCCTCTTTTGTCCAACCACTGACAAATTTCAATTAAATTAACTGCACTATACTCTGAAAAATTCATCACATCTTGTTGCACAGCATAAAGATGCTCAAGAATACCTTGTGATTTTAATAAACGTAATCTGAAAGGCAATACATTAATAAACAATCCAGCTTGATCATTAATTGCGTCAACATCAGCTGGACGTGAAGACACAACAATGCCAATCACCTGATCTTCAGTACGACTGTAATAACTCATTAATAGAGCCCAAGCAAACTGCATAATTGAGTTTAAAGACAAACGGTAATTTTTAGCAAATGTTCGTAATTGTGTACTAAAACCTGTATTAAACACATTTCTTACTTGTTTAAAAACTGATTCTACTTGATCATTCCTATGAGCAAGTAAAAAAGATGGCACGCATGTTTCATACCCTGATAAATATTGAACCCAAAAGGCTTTCATCTGATACTGATCTTTCTTATTCAACCAATTAAAGTATGCATCTACCTTGGGTAAAGGAGGAAAATCCGCCTCAATATCCGTATTACCTGCTGCATTATAATACTGATATAAATCAGCTATTATATTATTCATACTCCAACCATCCAATATAATGTGATGATGTGTCCATAAAATAATATAACGATTAGGTGAAAACCTAAATAAATTAACGCGCATCGGCAATGGTTTAGATAAATCAAACAGTTGCTGTCTATCTTGTAGCAAATATTTTTCAAAAATTTTCTTTTTGTCTGCTTTTTCACTTGATAAATCAATCAAATTCAAACGAAAATCAACATTGTTTTGAATAAATTGCACAGGGATTGAGCTATTTCCCCAAAGGAATTGAGCTCTTAAAAAAGCATGTCGCTGAATAATAAAGCACCATGCTTTCTCCATTTTATCAATATTCACAGCACGATACTCATGCCAATAAACTTGTGTTAGATAACATTTCGAAGTGGGGTGATGCAAATAATAAAACAATATACCTTGCTGCGCAGGTAATAAAGGCAATTGACACCCAGAGATCTGTTGTTTAATTTCTGAATTATCGATGACGGTGTTCAATTGTTTACTAGCTACTGTAATATCGTTGATTAACCATTTTAATGCTTCTATATAATGCGCCATCAATTTAGATATTGATTTCGCTAGATAATGCTTTTTACTATAACGACATAAAATATGTACCTTCTTAGACATAATCCAACAAGATAGATCAATTAAATGAGATCTAGCATTAGAACCATCACTAATAAACTGCACTCCACTCTTCTCAAGAGAAAACAAGTTAGTTTTGCTCATCCAGCGCTCAAAATGACCAAGAAAATTGAAACTAATTGTTGGTGATAACATATGATCTTGAGACGAATCTTTGCTTTGTAAAGATTTCAACAATAAATAAAACTTCCCATATTCCTTTGCATTACGTAATACCTGCCTAGTGTTCTCTAAAAAATCTATGACAGAAACTTGATCTTGCTGTATTTCAACCTGTACAGGGTAAATGGTTGTAAACCAACCAACCGTACGATAAAGATCACATTCTGGTAAACAGTCACGCCCATGACCTTCTATATTCAAATTAATTCTTGATTGCCCTGAAAGTCGATAACAGGCATAAAAAAATGTAGCTAATAAAATCTCTTGCAAACTTACTTCATAATATTTTGGCAACTGCTGTAAAATAACAGCGGTATCACGCACGGATAAAGCAACTCTTTTTTGTGCAGCATCGTTTTCAAGATGATATAGTTGCGTTATCTTTTTATCATAAGGCAAACAAAAAGGTTTAATTTTAATTGTACTCCAGTGATCCGCAGCTTTTTTAAATTCTTCACCGTCTCTGCTCTTATCCAATAATAATTGCCACTGCTGATATGTCGTTCTCTCTAGTGGTAGTACTAGGGCATACTTATCTTGCAATTGCTGATAAGCAGAATCTAATTCTTCTAGTAAGAGACGCCAAGACACACCATCAATAATTAGGTGATGAACACTGATTAATAATATTTTCTTCCGCCACGTTTTCACACATTCAGCAACAATTAAAGGACCTTTCTCGATGTTGATACAACTCTGCAATTCAGCTAAATGTGTGCTACAAATATGACTCAGAGATGCACCCTCCACACCATTGTTAGCATCTGTAATACGTAACTTGAATAACAAATTCAAAGGCGATTTAGCTTGAATCCATGTGTTATGTTTATCCTTCTTAAAAATCAGTTTGAAAACTTCATGGTTAGAGATAACCTGAAACATGGCCTGCTCTAATAAATGCTCATCTATATCACAATCGAAGTACAGTGCGATATTTTGTGTGAACCCATGGATGTTATTGAGATCTTGATGCATCACCCACTTTTGAATAGGAGTCAGTGGAAAGGTAGTGGCTACTGTCGATATATTGCCTTCGTATTGACTACCTACCTGAATAATTTGGGCTAATTTTTTAATCGTCTGTTGTTTAAACAAATCAACATTAGTAAAAAATAAATGATACTCCTGAGCTTTTGCAATAATTTCTATACTTAATATGGAGTCACCACCTAAATCAAAGTAATTATCTTGTATTCCAATATGGTCATTCGCAAAAACCTCACACCATATTTTCAGTAAAACCTGCTCCACCTTATTATCAACTGATCGCATGATATTTCTTACTTGGGTATTTGACCTAGGCAGATTTTCAAAATCAATTTTCTTATTTTTTGTTAAAGGATACTCATCTAAAACAATAAAAACCTTTGGCACCATATAATCAGGTAATCGCTGAGCAATAAACTGCCGTAAATCCTCTGCTGAAAAGACCAATTCATCCTGTTTCTTTAATAGCAAATAAGCAACTAAACAAGCACTCTTACCTGTATCATTTCTCAATATAACAACACTTTGATCAACCATAGAAAAGCTAGCTATTACTTCTTCAATTGCAACTAACTCAATACGCATACCTCGCAATTTTATTTGTCGATCTAGGCGAGAAATCAAATCAATATTGCCGTCGGGTAATTCGCAAACTAAATCCCCAGTACGATACCAAATATTATGCCAACCTCTAAAAACACACTTTATGAAAGATTGTCTAGTTAAATATTGATCATTCACATATCCTACTGACAGTCCTAAACCACTTAATAGTAACTCGCCTGTCAACCCTGATGGCAATAGCTGTTGTCTATCATTTGCAATGACAGTTTGTGTAAAGTTAATGGCTTTACCTATAGGTACTCGCTCTTTTTTACATAATTTGTCCACTTTGTAATAAGTAGAAAAAGTCGTGTTTTCTGTTGGACCATAACCATTAATCAACTGCACGTCATAACCATGGATTTGTATGTAATCAAACAATTGATTAATTGACTGCACTTGAGCACTTTCTCCTCCAAAAACCAGATAACGCAAATTCTTAAAGCACCAAGGAGTCTGTCTTATGAGACTGTTAAGCAAAGAAGGAGTCATAAAAGTAACAGTACATTTTTCCAATGCCTCTGTTAAATAAGTTAAATCAGACAGTCCCTTCTGCTGACTAATTATTCTTATTGTCGCACCGTTTAATAAAGCTCCCCAAATCTCAAAAGTCACCGCATCAAAAGACAAGTTATGCATTTGTGAAAAAACATCAGTGTCTACAACTGACACATGGTTTCGATCTTTAACTAGCCGAATAATTCCTTGATCAGTAATTTGAACACCTTTGGGTTTACCAGTTGTCCCTGATGTATAGGTAATATAAGCCAAATCGGTTGCATGTCGTTTAACATCATTAACTGCATCACATAAATTGGAGGACAGTAAAGATTCCAGTTTAGTCAGTTGCAAGCTATATTTTTTAACTAAAGTAGCAGGAAAATTTAGCGTATCTGACAAAATAAAGCTGATATCACAACTTTCAACAATATTCTCTAATGTGCCCTCGGGGTAGTTTTGGTCTATATAGACGTAAGCACCTCCAGCCTTTAAAATCCCAAGCATTCCAATAATAACAAAAGCAGACTGTTTAATATAAATACCAACAGCTTGTTTCATACCACCTTGTGTTATAAGGTGATGCGCAACACAATCTGAATAATGATCAAACTCTTGATAAGTATAGCGCTGACTATCTTCTATAATCGCTATATTGTTTGAAAAACCAGTTACCATGTCCCTAAAATTACTCACGACATCTGTCATTTTGTAATTGGTATGCACTGGATTCAAATTCAACAACTGTTCTTCTATGCTTGTCAGTAAAGGCAGTTTATAAATGGGCGTATAGATATTCTTACAAATCACCCGTAAAAGGTTTGCTATTCTAAGTGATAGTGCGTGTAACTCTTCGTAATTCACTAAGTCTTCTTGTGCCGTCAAGCACAAAGAGCGTTCATCACAACCTGAAGAGATGCCTAATTGATGAGCTTGCAAAAACACTTTATCTTCTGCTTGATTGGCATAGAATACTACAGGAGGATCAACGAGATTTGATCGATTTCCTAAAGCAGATAACTGAGGATAACGCAATATCACATCCCTAAGAAAAGGCAACTGAGAGTCTAAGTCATTAAAATAGTCATGTAGCTGACACACCAGATCTTCTGCTGTTGTATCATCATCAAAGCTCATAACACAAGGAGAACAAGTGGAGAAATGTGAAGAATAATCACTAATCCCACAGGACGCCCATACACCTATCATATTGCCATAATTATCATCACAACAATGCAAATAAATGAAACAAGCAGTATAAATCAGATCTTGTAATCTAATCTGTCTTCCATTAATCTGCAAATGATTGTGTAACTCAGCACTCAAAGGAAGAGATACCGAGTTTCTTTTTGGATTTTTACTATCTAATCGACAACAAGTGTTATATTTAATAGGAGAAGATTTTTCAAGTTGTTGAACAACGCCACTCTCTTTTTCTATAATACCTTTCACATACGTAGTAAAATAAGGCAACATAGATAAATCGATTGCATCTATGCTTATAGATTTGGAATTACCTGAAAACAAAACCTCGTTTATGTTCTTTTCTTGTATTCTCTCTCCTAATACATCTAAAATCTTGGCAATCGTGATATCATAAGTTTTCGTCGCAATATGAATAACACCAGCATCAATTTTCACGACAGTGCCAGCTGGCTTTGAGGACAATTTCTTCGTAACTGACATTTGCTTAAATGAATATAATACACCATTAAGCATAAATTTAATGACACCTAAGCGATTCACATAATTCCCGAACGATAAAGCTCGATATAATGTATACATCTTAGCAGCATCACAACGAGCATCAACCAACCCTAGATTAGGAGGCAGATCTTGATACCCATAATAAGTACGCTGATTAAATTTTTGAGGCAACGCAATATACGTACCTTGTGTTAGCTCATCAACTAACCCTCGAAAGCTTAAGAACGCAACATCATAACATTTCAGGTTTAAACTCAGTGCCGTATCATCAACATCAACTTTTACCTCACACTGCTTTAGTATATCCCCTCCATCAACATCAGAAGTCATCACATGCCAAGAAATCCCATGAACTTCTTCACCATTCATAATTGCCCATGAAGTAGCATGCACACCAGCATAAGATGGAAGCAAAGCGTCGTGATAGTTAATCGCTAAACCTCTTGGAATATTAAGCATGTCTTCGGACAACACATGAGGATTTGCAATGCTGAACAAATAGTCAGGCTGCTGATCAAGTAAACTTTGCTGAAATACTGATAAAGTCGTACAAACCTGTATGTTTAAATTCACTGATGTAGCCCATTCAATCAACTCAGCCTCATCAGAAAAAACACTATGTATAACAAATCCTTGCGCCAGCAAATATTTTGCACATCGCACAGAAAGAAAGCTTTTTCCAATAATACAACACGAAAGGTTTTTTTTACTCATAGCATCCTATCATCTCACAATCCGATCTCTCTATAAAAAACCATATCCACTCAAGAGGAGATCAAGCTCTCAAGCTTCCGCATAGCCTCTTTCTCAATCTGACGAACACGCTCTAAAGAAACACCATATTCAGCTGATAACGCTTGTAACGTTGGCCGTTTAACATCAGCTTCGATCAAGTGTCTTGCAGTCACAATACCACGCTCACGCTCACTCAGTTGATCTAGCGCAGAATTTAAGGTAGTTGCAAGCGACTGTTGATCATCATTTGCCTCTAATAAATTCGCTGGATCACTGCTTTGATCTTCTAGAAAATTCGCAGGTGCTGGTATGCGCTCTTCATCATGGTCTGCTGGCTGATCAAATCCCATATCTACCGCACTCATACGCATTTCCATCGTACGCACTTCTTTCTCAGTAACACCAAGATCTTCAGCAACACCCGTCACTTCTGACTGACTTAGCCATCCAAGCTTATTAGACGCCTTGCGTAAATTAAAAAACAACTTACGTTGTGCTTTTGTTGTTGATACTTTAACAATGCGCCAGTTCTTCAACACAAACTCATGTATCTCAGCTTTAATCCAGTGCAATGCAAATGTCACTAATCTCACACCTTTATTTGGATCAAAGCGCTTAACTGCCTTCATCAAACCAAGGTTCCCTTCCTGAATCAAGTCTGCATGATTGAGTCCATACCCCAAATAACCTCGCGCAATTCTCACAACAAAACGCAAATGTGACATAACCAGTTGACGAGCAGCCTCTAAGTCTTGCTGATAGTAAAGACGTCGAGTGAGATCTTCTTCTTCCTGTAGCGTCAACAGTGGAATTTGATTCACTTTATGGATATACGACTCTATGCTACCACTTGTAATCGCTGATGGCATCAGTTGTAACGTAGCTGTATTCATAACTTACTAGTCCCTTCTCAAAAATTGCATTCTCAATCGTGACTCCCAATTATAGCATAGTAATACTGGAGTTCAACTTAGCTAAAATAGACTGATACTCAGAATCATTTCACTAAAAACTCGATATCTTCAACTATACCCATCGCCTTTCAAGACGCCGGAGTTTTAACAAAATGAATTTTAGAAAAATTAAATTTAAAAAATCGAGTAATAGCAAGCTATTACGAAAGTTTTTACATTTCAATTTTGCAAAATTTATGAAGTTAAAATTCGGTTTCTTGAATGGTGATGGGTATATATTAGGCATACATCTAGCTAAATCACCTTAAACAAATTATTTGATAAATAAGTTTTCACCGCAATCAATGCAGCCAACATACCTAGAAAACAGCTAGCAATAAACAAGCACCCAGTCTCCGTTTGACTCAACGTTAACAAACGATAGTCACTCTGGTAAAGTATTGCTAAATGAGTAACCGCACCATGTAATGCATAAAAAAAGCAGCTAGTAATCATCCAAGCGAATACAGCACCTATCAACCCATAAAGCAGACCAATATAAAGAAATGGTCGACGAATAAAAGCATGACTTGCACCTATTAAGTAATAAACTTCAATCCTTTCAGTCGTTGCCTGCAACATTAACCGTAAGGTATTACAAATAATCAATAACACACCTAGACCCAGCAGTAATGCAAGTGCAATAGTCAATCGATCCCCAACGGCTAATAGTGCATATAATTTTTTCACCCAAGCAACATCCAAATCAACTTGATCTACACCAGGCAATAATTTAAGCTGAGAAATCAAACCAGATAATTGATAGCTTTGAGACGTAACAGGAGCTTCTGGAAAAGCTGTCATTGCACGATCTACATTTGGCTCAACCAAAATAACGCCTGGCAATGGATTTTTAGGCAGCTGATCCACCAAGTCCCCCAGTCCAGACTCTGATTTAAACTGTTTAAGCCCTGCCGCAGGAGAGATATAGCGGACTGCCTTCACTTGCTCAAATTCTTTAATTTGCTGCAATAGTTGCTGTACCTTTTGTTGTGCCACACTTGAAGATAAATAAACAGATATCTGCGCATGATTATCCCAGCCAACCGTTGCCGTTCTTACATTCTTAATCAACACATAAAAAGCCGTTGGCAAAGATAAAGCAATGGCAATAACAAGTGCCGTCATTAAGCTAGACACTGGAGATCGAAATAATTCTTTGCCCGCATGACTAAACGCAAGCCAATGCATACCAAGAAAACTACGCTTCTTCATCAAAAATCTCCATCACCACTGAAAGAAGCGGTGGTTTAATAAAATGGTTTTGGGCAGAATTAAATTTAAAAATTTGAGGCATAGCAAGCGACTATTGAGAGAAGTTTTACATTTCAATTCTGCCAAAGACATGTAATTAAACCTCGCTTTCTTCAGTGGTGGTGGAGATTAATCCCTCTTTCAGTGTAATCACACGATGTGTCACCTCCTGAATTAAATGCGTATCATGTGATGCAATAATCACGGTCACCCCAAATTGATTTAAACGCTCAAACAATGCCAAAATTTCTTGGGACAAATCTGGATCTAGGTTTCCAGTAGGCTCATCTGCCAGTAAAATTGTTGGCTTACGAACAATGGCTCTGGCAACCCCCAACCGCTGTTGTTCACCGCAAGAAAGACTGACTGCTTTCACCTTTTCTTTTCCCAGCAACCCTACCATATCTAGAGCCGCTCGTGTTCGCTTCGCCAGCTCTTTACCTTTAAATCCAGCAACCAAGAGTGGCATAACCACATTTTGATAACAAGAATCTTGAAGTAGAAGTTTCGGATTTTGACTGGTCACACCAATTGCTCGACGCATTTCCAAACGTTCACGAGCACTCAGACGATCAACATTACGTCCAGAAATCATAATTTGCCCATGAGTTGGCGTTTCCAGCAAGGCAATCAAACGTAACAAAGTGCTTTTTCCCGCACCAGAGTGCCCCGTAATAAAACAAAATTCACGGCGATCAATAGATAAAGAAACACCTCGCAACGCATCATGGTTCGGATAGTGTTTCACAACTGCATTGAGTTCAATCATGTGACAACATCTTCATCTGTGTTAAGTATAGCTTTAACAAAATCACTCGCAGAAAACGGCAATAAATCATCTTCTGCCTCTCCAACACCAACAAACCTAATCGGCAAAGGTAACATACGAGCAAGTGCAAATAAAACGCCACCTTTTGCGGTACCATCTAATTTTGTCATCGTAATACTATCCAAACCAATCGCTTCATGAAACTTCTTGGCCTGCACCAAGGCATTTTGCCCTGTACTACCATCTAGGACCAGCATGGTTTCATGTGGCGCATTAGGGAGACACTTCTGCATCACTTTCTTAACTTTTTTCAGCTCTTGCATCAAATTATGTTGTGTGTGTAACCGACCCGCAGTATCAGCAATCACCACATCAATTGATTTGGCTTTCGCTGAAGAAATCGCATCAAACACAACTGATGCACTGTCTGAACCTTGCTGCTGTGCAACCACTGGAGCATCCGAACGTTCACCCCAAGTCTGTAATTGCTCAATAGCCGCCGCTCTAAACGTATCTCCTGCTGCAAGTAATACAGACAACCCTTGCGCCTTTAACTGCTTCACCAGCTTACCAATCGTCGTTGTTTTGCCACTTCCATTAATACCTACCACGCAAATAACAAAGGGTTCTTTAGAGCTTGAAGTATTCTGCACCGAATTGATTTTTTCGACCATCGGCGGCAGTTCTAGTGGTGCAATCTGCTCCAACAGCAGTTGTTCTAATCGTGAAAATAATGCAACAACATCGGACAATTCAGAGCGCTGACTGGCTTGCTTTAATGAAGCAATGATAGACTGTGTTGTTTCAACACCAATATCTGCAACTAACAGTTTTGTTTCAATATCTTCTAATAGTTGCTCATCTATCTTTTTATCACCTAACACCAACTGGGACAAGCCTGCACCAATCTGCTGCCTTGTCTTTGTGAGCCCTTGTTTTAATCGCGAAAAAAAACGACTTGGTCTCTCAACAGAAAGCTGTGCTTGTTCTTGCTTTAATTTTGGCTCTGAGCATGACGATAAATCTTGCCTCAATACTTGCTGTGAAATGACTATATCACTACTTGAGGTTGGATCAGCCGTTGGGGTAGATGACTGCAACACTTCCGAATGATCTTGAGATTTATTACGCCTAAAACGTTTAAACATGATAGAATTCAACGATACCTTAAAATTGTAAGAATTCTAACGAGCATGAAAAACAAACACAATGCCAACCAGTTAAATTCTCATAATAATACGATTCGTATTATTGGCGGCTACCTTCGTGGCACAAAAATAAAGTTCCCCAGTGAAACGGGGCTAAGACCAACCAGTGATCGAACAAAAGAGACTTTATTTAACTGGTTGACACCTTATATCCACAACTCGCATTGTCTTGATTTATTTACTGGCAGCGGCTCATTAGGATTTGAGGCACTCTCACGTGGCGCTAAAACAGTCACCATGGTTGATCAATCTAAGACCGTCTACCAACAACTGACATACTATCAAACAAAATTAGCAGCTATCAAACCTGAGTCAACAGTCAACATCATACAGTCATCTGCCGAGAGCTTCATAACTACTGATCTTATGAAGTACGATATTGTTTTTCTTGATCCACCTTTTAATCAAGATTTATTACTACCTTGCTTAAATAAAATTTGTAAAAAAATCGCGATGCAAACACTCATATATTTTGAAGCAGAAAAATCATTATCGCTAGATGAGTGCATTCAAGATAATGGCTTATTAACCACACATCACAAAACAACACGAGATGTGCAGTATGGGCTACTCTCAAAAGCAAATTAATTTACATACCCAAACTACTTGGTATAATCCGCACTTTAACCACTGACCTGATCGACCACACATGAAAAAACTAGGCGCTTTCAGCCTGATTATGATCAATATAATCGCCACTGGCGGCATCCGAGTTTTACCGTTTGGCGCCACTAATGGCTATGCAGTCATCACATTCTATCTCGTCGCGGCTTGCTTATTCTTTATCCCCTATGCATTAGCAACGACTGAATTAGTCACCACCTTACCTGAGAAAGGTGGACTTTACGTTTGGGTTAGAGCCGCTTTTGGAACACGAGTTAGTACATTGTTAGTTTGGTTTCAATGGATTTACAACTTGATTTGGTTTCCCACCATTCTCCTGCTGATCGTCAGTGTTGCGGCAGACATGATCAATCCATCTCTGAGCACTCACAGAGACCTGATGGTCTGCTGTATTTTGATTCTATTCTGGGCTATCACATTGCTTAACTGTTTTGGCATGCAGTTATCTGGACTCATTAGTGAAGTTGGCGCACTATTTGGGGTTCTAATCCCAATGTTGTTAATTATCATTCTCACTGGAGTTTGGTTATTCAAAGGCTACCCCTTGGCCATTCATTTCTCTTGGTCGCAATTACTTCCCAACACACATCAATCACATAACCTTGCCTTTTTCAGTGCTATTGTCTTTGGTTTAATTAGCTTAGATTTATCAACTATCCATGCGGACTCTGCAAAAAATCCAAGAAGAACTTATCCAAAAGTTATGTGTTACTCTGCCATACTAATCTTGCTCGTTCTGACCCTTAGTTCACTCGGGCTTGCGCTTGTTGTGCCCAGCAAACAGCTCAACCTAGTGACAGGCTCTATACAAGCGTTTCATATTTTCTTCACGCAATTTCATTTATCCGCATATAGTTACCTCATCGACTTATTTATTATCATTGGTGGCTTAGGCGCAGTCAGCTCGTGGGTACTAGGTCCAGCAAAAAGTTTAAGTGTTGCTGGTCATGACGCCATCCTGCCTAAAATACTCACTCATGAGAATCGTCAAGGCGCACCTGTCGCAGCATTGTTGTTACAAGCCATCTTCTTCACATTACTATGTGCCGTGTTCTTTTTGCTACCTAATTTAATGAGCGGTTATTGGCTATTCACCGCCTTAACCGCACAATTAAGCATGGTCGTATACTGCGGGCTTTTCGCCGCCTTGTGGAAATTGCGACAACAACCACCCAACCAAGAAAAGCACTTTGTAATACCTGGAAAAAAATTGGGTTTAATCATTACTGTTGCACTCGGATTAAGTGGATGCCTACTCACTATTATATCAGGCTTCATTCCACCTGAGCTTATCGGAAAGGCACACATCATGCGCTATGAGGTATTACTCTGTATTGGTCTCGGCGTGTTTACACTATTACCTGTACTATTAATGACCATAAGATCAGATAATGAAAACAGCTCCAATAGAAGTTAAAAAAAAAGCCATCGTGCTACTTTCAGGTGGGCTTGATTCAACCACCTGCTTAGCCATTGCTCAAAGTCAGGGATATGAATGCCATACACTGAGCTTCGACTATGGACAAAAACATTGCGCTGAACTCACAGCAGCCCAACAGATTGCTAAACATTATCACGCTAAACATCATATCATTAACCTTTCTTTATCCGACCTAAGCGGATCAGCACTAACCAATCCAGAGCTCGATGTGCCTGATCATCAAGGCTCAACAGACATTCCCATCACCTATGTTCCAGCTAGAAACACTGTATTTTTATCACTAGCACTCGGACTAGCTGAAACTATACAAGCACACCATATTTTTATCGGTGTCAGTGCGATTGATTACTCTGGTTACCCAGACTGTCGACCTGAATACATTGATGCGTTTCAAACCATGGCAAATCTCGCCACCAAAATGGGCATCGAAGGTAACGGCATCACCATTGAAACACCACTGATTCAATTAAGTAAAAAAGAAACTATCCAAAGAGGTATGGCACTCAACGTTGACTATCAGCAAACAATTTCTTGTTACCGGGCTAACTCTGAAGGTCTTGCTTGTGGAAAATGTGACAGCTGCATTCTCAGGAAAAAAGGATTTTCTGCCGCTAGTATCGATGATCAAACTAAGTATGCAATTTAGTTGGAAATCAACAATAACTAACGTTATAATATCAGCTCGAATCTACTGTGTCTCTTGGTGTGCTTCTTTTAGTTTTCCTGTGTTTCACTGCTAGATGTGTTTAATAACATGATAAGCGAAAGCTTTTCGTAGTGAGAAAATAAATAATGAGTGAAGAAAACAAAAGCAATAATAAATCCAGTGAAAATAAGATTTATGTTGGTAATTTAAGCTACAAAATGAGAGATAACGATCTAGAAGATTATTTCAAAGAATTTGGTGAAATCACTGACGCTAAAGTCATCATGGAAAGAGACAATCAAGACCGTTCAAAAGGGTTTGGATTTGTTACTTTTGCTGATGCAGAGTCTGCAAAATCAGCTGTTGAAAAAGCAGATGGTGAAGAGTTAGACGGCAGAAATATGAAAGTGAGCATTGCCCAAAATAAACCTCGTGATAACAATCGTCGTGGCGGCTTTCGTGGTGGAAACGACCGTAGAAATAATGATCGCGGAAATGATAGCTACAACAAGCGTTGGTAACTATCAGCCCATCTTAAAACTGGGTAATCCTATTAATAGCGACTCGAAACTCCTTCGAGCCGCTATTTTTTTAGCTTCGTATAGATTTTAAATCTGATTGTGTTGAGATAGTATTACCTGACTTGTCAATAGCTCGATATAAACAAGTCCATTTTCCACGCACCTTGATGCACGTCTCATCCATTCTCCAGTCTCCAGCTTTTGCCCACTTGTTTTTTACCTTTGCGAAATTCAGCTTCCAGTTGAGGTGCGTATTTCACTACCCAACGTTGGATTGTTGAGTGATCTGGCGCTGCTCCTCGTTCTGACATCATTTCTTCCACATCTCTGTAGCTCAAAGAATACGCGACATACCAGCGCACTGTGCATAAAACGATATAGCTAACACGGTTAAGTATTTGAACACTTTTAACAAAATGATTTTGAGTAGTATTCCATTGAACAAAATGAGTCGTAGCAAGCTATGGTGAAAGTTTTTCAATGGAATAATGCCAAAAACATGCGGGTAGAATGGTTGACACTTAATCTTGTTAGCTATAGCTTTTGGATAATGTCTTCCCGCAAAGTCGATCGCCCTCTGTTCACTCCAGTGATTTTTCACTCAGCTTAGTACATTCCCTCATGTTTGCGACAGAACTCTATTTTCTCCACTCCACAACCTTAAATAGAACTGGATACTGTAAAGCCATAAGGGCATACTCTGCAGGAGCAACCAATCCACCTCGGCGTGCAACTTCTTGCTGAAATGGTATAAACTGCGAATTCACTACACTTAAATACCCAAGAAGGTCATCTTTAGATGTGAGCTCAATTCCATGAGCAGCCATAATAGCACCAGCCTTTTTGTATAACGCTCTATTACCATTCGCTCTATTTATCATTTGCCCCAGTGCCTTAATCACTTTGTGAGCAGCATAAATGTACCGTGATATACAAAAGGCCGAACAATAGCTAACATGATCCTCAGACCCCGAAGGAGATTTCTCCCAAAAATTCAGCGTCTCTCCTACTCCAAACAAACTGCGGAAAAGCGTCAAGAGTAAATCCTTCTCTGAAAAATTAACACATTGTTCTTCATGATCATGGAGCACACGATTAAGCTTATGCTTCATCAACAAACTTCCACCAAAAACAGGAATAACAGCAAACCCACGCTGTACATCAACCTCTCTGTGATAAACACATCCTGATGCGCCCGCAAGAACAGATTTGTCTTTTTGGTTCGGCAAAAGATCAATCATGCTAGTATCACTACAATAATAATCATAACCAACATAGGTTGCCGCATGTGTACAAGATGCTATGAAATCAATGAATTCACCACCTAAGCTATACAACCACCAAATACAAAATTTTTGCGAATAAACAGTAAAACGATTAATCAACCATGCTAATTTATTTCGCTTAATGTAATTCCATTGATAATAATCCTGAAAAGACTCTTTTGTTGTACTCAAAAAAATATCACACCCAGCAGGTAAATCATTTAATTTTACCACATTAAGGCCTCTCATAAGATTGCACAAACACATATCAGAATCAAATAATCCACGACTAACCCATCCTCTCTAAACTTTCCTTTATTCACAACCCCCAATAAACAGGTCATTTTATTCCCGTATGCTTTTAGACTAAAATACTCATGACACAAAAACAAGGTTATTATAAAATAATATCAACTTACTTTCCTTGTTTGCGTCAAATTAGAGAGCGCATAGGCTAAAAAAATAACAGGTTAGTTTCTTTTCTTTTTCATTTCATGAACAACCTTCAACTGCGCTACCGCCTCTGCAAGCTCAACCAATGCCTGCGCATACTCCAATTCAGACTGTTTATCTTCCAGCATTTTCTCTGCTTTTTCTTTAGCAGCTTTCACAGCAACTTCATCAATATCTTCCGCACGTATCGCAGTATCTGCAAGAATAGTGACGATATTTTTTTGTACTTCGATCATACCACCAGATATATAAACAAATTCTTTTTGTTCACTAGGTAAAGTTAACTCAACTTGCCCCGGCTTTAAACTTGCGAGCAAGGGGGTATGCCCAGGTAAAATCCCCAATTCACCTGCTGTGCCAGTGACACTAATCATTGCAACCTGCCCATGAAACAAAGACTCTTGGGCACTAACAACATCAAGATTTATACTCGTTGCCATCGCAGTTTAATCCTTCATTGTTTTGGCTTTTTCGATTGCTTCATCAATCGTTCCTACCATATAAAATGCTTGTTCTGGCAAGTGATCATACTCACCTGAAAGTATCCCTTTGAAGGCACGAATAGTTTCTTTGAGCGGCACATATTTACCAGGCGCTCCAGTAAACACTTCTGCCACAAAGAATGGTTGTGAGAAATAACGCTGTATCTTACGCGCACGTCGCACTGACAATTTATCCTCCTCAGATAACTCATCCATACCCAAAATTGCGATAATGTCTTTCAGCTCTTTGTAACGCTGTAATGTGTTTTGCACATCTCGCGCAACTTGGTAATGTTCTTCACCAACAACCTGTGGGTCAAGTTGACGAGATGTAGAGTCCAGCGGGTCAATTGCAGGGTAAATACCCAGCTCAGCAATTTGACGTGACAATACGACCGTTGCATCCAAATGTGCAAACGTCGTTGCAGGTGATGGGTCAGTTAAGTCATCTGCAGGCACATACACCGCTTGAATCGATGTGATTGAACCATCTTTTGTCGAGGTAATCCTTTCTTGCAATTTACCCATTTCCTCTGCCAATGTTGGCTGATACCCTACTGCCGATGGCATACGACCTAATAATGCTGATACTTCTGTTCCTGCCAAAGTATAACGGTAAATATTATCGACAAATAACAGCACATCACGACCTTGATCACGAAACTCTTCAGCCATCGTCAAACCTGTTAAGGCAACACGCAAACGATTTCCTGGTGGCTCGTTCATCTGCCCATAGACAAGGGACACCTTATCTAACACATTGGAATCTTTCATTTCATGGTAAAAATCATTTCCTTCACGGGTTCTTTCACCCACACCCGCAAAAACGGAATACCCACTATGCTCAATCGCAATATTACGAATCAACTCCATCATGTTGACCGTTTTACCAACACCTGCACCGCCAAACAAACCTACTTTACCACCTTTAGCAAAGGGACAAAGCAAATCGATGACCTTAACACCAGTCTCTAACAGCTCATTACCACCTGATTGCTCTGTGAAACTAGGAGCAACACGATGGATTGGCAATTGTTTTTCACTACCAATATCACCTTTTTCATCAATCGGTTGACCTAAAACATCCATAATGCGCCCGAGTGTTTTTTCACCCACGGGTACAGTAATAGGTGCGCCTGTATTTTTAACGATTAAACCTCGACTCAACCCATCAGTCACACCCATTGCAATCGTACGCACAATACCATCACCTAATTGCTGCTGTACCTCTAAGGTAATCGACTTATCTTCGGCTTTTTTATCTTCAATGATCAGCGCATCATAAATCTTTGGCACCGCATCTCGTGGGAATTCCACATCGATCACTGCACCGATAATTTCTGTAATCTTTCCAACTGACATTTACTTATATCCTCTTTAAATATAATTAGGCTTCAACGGCATTCGCACCGCTAACAATTTCTGAAATTTCTTGTGTAATCGCCGCCTGTCTTGCTTTGTTATACACTAACTGTAAGTTTTTAATGACTTCACCAGCATTATCAGTCGCACTCTTCATTGCAACCATACGTGCTGCTTGCTCACAAGCTACATTTTCTACCACAGACTGATAAACTTGAGATTCAACATAGCGCTTCAAGACGACATCTAACAAATGTTTTGCATCTGGCTCATACAAATAATCCCAATAACCAGCTTGTGTCTCTTTTTCATCAGGGACAACTGGTAACAATTGCTGTAATTGAGGTTGCTGGCTCATCGTATTCACAAACTCATTACTTGCTATATATAAAGCATCTAACTCGCCTGACTCAAAGCGATCAAGCATTGTTTTAATGACTCCTATCATATCATTTAATAATGGAGCATCACCTAAGTGATCAGCCTGCGCCAATACTTTTGCTTGCAAGCGACTAAACAACGCCATTGCTTTACGACCAATTAAGCAAGTTTCAATCTCAACATCCGATTCCTGCCACAACTGCATTTTTTGTATCGTTTTCTTGAACAAGTTGACATTCAATCCACCACACAACCCTCGATCTGTCGCGACAACAATTAAGCCTACTTTTTTGATATCCAACTCTGTTTTTTGCATCAAGAATGGATGCTGATACTCACTATGAGCCTTAGCAATGTGGCTAACCATTTGACGAATTTTCTGTGCATAGGGTTTTGATTGCTTCATTCGATCTTGAGCTTTACGCATTTTACTCGCAGCAACTAACTCCATTGCTCGAGTAATTTTCTGCGTATTCTTCACCGATCCAATTTTACTGCGAATTTCTTTAGAGCCTGCCATGCCACCTATATCCTAACAATTTATCCTAAAAGTCTTACCACGTTTGTGTTGCCTTAAACTGCTCAACTGCTACTTTAATTTTCTGATCCATTTCAGCTGTTAAGGCAGGGTTTTCTTCTATCGCAACTAAAACTGCTGGATGATCAGATTTCATATAAGCAATGAATGCTAACTCAAAACGACGTACTTCATCCAGTGCAATTTCGTCTAACACACCTTTATCAGCAATATACAAACTAATCGCCATTTCACTTACGTTCTGTGGTGAGTATTGATGCTGTTTTAACATTTCCATTAAACGCTGCCCGCGTTCTAGTTGCTGCCTAGTTGTATCATCTAAATCAGAAGCAAATTGTGAGAAGGCTTCAAGTTCACGGAATTGTGCCAACGTTAAACGCATTCCACCGCCTAATTTCTTCACTATTTTAGTTTGTGCTGCACCACCCACACGAGAAACCGATAATCCAGAATGTATAGCAGGACGGAACCCTGAATTAAACAAATCAGTATCCAAGAAAATTTGTCCATCCGTAATTGAAATCACATTAGTTGGCACAAATGCAGACACGTCCCCTGCTTGTGTTTCAATAATAGGTAATGCTGTTAACGAACCTGTTTTACCTTTTACCTCACCATGAGTGAATTTTTCCACATAATCTGCACTCACACGTGATGCACGCTCTAGCAAACGAGAGTGCAAATAGAACACATCTCCTGGATAAGCTTCTCGACCTGGTGGGCGACGCAGTAATAAGGAAATTTGACGATACGCCCAAGCTTGCTTGGTTAAGTCATCATATACAATTAATGCATCCTGACCACGATCACGGAAAAACTCGCCCATGGCACAACCTGAATACGGCACAATAAACTGTAATGCAGCCGCTTCTGATGCACTCGCTACTACAATAATAGTATGCTTCATCGCATCATGTTCTTCTAGTTTTCTTACCACGTCTGCAATTGAGGACTGTTTTTGCCCAATCGCAACATAAATACATTTAACCCCAGTATCTTTTTGATTAATAATGGCATCTAAGGCAATGGCTGTTTTCCCTGTTTGTCGATCACCAATAATTAATTCACGTTGCCCACGACCAACAGGCGTTAAGGCATCGATGGATTTCAACCCAGTTTGCAACGGCTCATCGACTGATTGACGATCAATCACACCTGGCGCAATCGTTTCAATCGGTGCAGTCTGTGTTGTTGCCAAAGCACCTTTACCATCAATAGGCTGCCCAAGGGCATTAACAACCCGACCCAATAATTCTTCACCAACAGGAACTTCTAATATACGCCCTGTACATTTCACTCGCTGCCCTTCGGCCAATCGATCGCTTTCACCAAGAACAACAGCACCCACTGAGTCTTGCTCTAAATTCAACGCAAGCCCATAAGTGCCATCTTCAAACTCAATCATTTCACCACTCATGACACTTTCCAGTCCATGAATGCGAATAATGCCATCTTTTAAACTAACAATTGTCCCTTCTGTACGCGCTTTAGGTGCTACATCTAGTGACTCAATCCGTGACTTAATCACGTTACTGATTTCTGATGGGTTTAACTGCATGATGGTATCCTCTAATCTCTATAATAGTTGTTATAAACTTGTACTTAATCCCGAATGTAAACTTGCCAATTTTCCACGTATTGATCCATCAATTACTTGATCTCCAGCACGAATGACTGCGCCACCAATCAAAGACTTATCAAGCTGATAATCTAAGCTCACCTTACAAGAAAAACGTTTTTCAAGTGCTTGCTGCAACTTCTCTTTTTGTTGCTCATTTAACATTGCGACACTCGTCACAACACAAGTTTTTTCTTTATTCATTGAACTCAAGCGCTGTTTATATTGTACTGCAATCTCAGGCAAGATATGTAAACGGTTATTTTCTGCTAATAAACTCATTAAATTAAGTATCGAACTTGACAACGTCATCTTTACATTTATTGCAATATCTTTAAATAATTCAAGTAACTGTTCTGAGCTCACAGCTGGATCTTGATAAACAGGTACTATTTGTTTATCCACAGCAACCATTGCAAGCAAATCCAAACTCTCGAGCCAAGATAATTGCAATGAATCATCATCACAACTTAATTCAAAAATAGCTTTCGCATAAGGTCGTGCTATTTTTGCCATCATCTGTTTATCAGACATGCTTACGCTCCACTGCCTTGCTCACTTAATTGGTCAATCAATTCATCCATTAAATCACCTTGCAATGCAGGATCAATCGTCTTGTGTAAAATTTTACTCGCACCAATACACGCCAACTCAACTGTTTGATTCATCAAGTCTGTTTTAGCCGCTTGCTTTGCCAGCTCAATATCAGCTTGTGCTTTTGCATTGACCTTGCCTACCGCTTTCAGCGCTTTTTCTTCAGCGTCCAAAACAATCTGATTAGCACGCTGATTTGCTTTTTCAACAATATGATTTGCTTGCTGCTTTGCTTCGCTGAGCACTTTTTCTGTCTGAGCCTTTGCAAGCTCAAGACTGCGTTCACCTTGATCAGCCGCAGCAAGCCCATCTGCAATACGTTTTTCACGCTCTTGCATGGCTTGCATAATCGGTGGCCACACATATTTCATGGTAAACCAAACAAAAATTGCAAAGGTGATCATTTCACCTATAAGCGTCGCATTAATATCCATCGCCAGTTCCTAGGTTCATTTTAGTTCCTGTTTAAAAAGTGCTTATGCACCAATAGATTTCAACAGTGGGTTACTAAATAAAATCAAGAAACCCATTACGACAGAAACAACCGCAAATGCATCTAACAGCCCCATAACGATAAACATCTTAATCATCAACATATTTGACAATTCAGGCTGACGAGCTGTTCCTTCCAAGAACTTACCACCAAGTAAACCCATACCAATGGCGATACCTAAACCACCCAAACCAATCAAAATTGCAACCGCAATCACGCTAGATGATTGTAATTGTGCCACTAATGCTAAATGCTGCATCACTTTCTCCTTTTTTAGGCGCTTTTCGCCTAGTTAGTTAAACCCAAACGCTCACACGTTTAATGCGACTCACATGCCATACTTAAATAGATGATCGTCAATACCATAAAAATAAATGCTTGTAGCGTAATAATTAAAATATGAAAAATAGCCCAAATTCCACCAGGCAACCACTGCACCTTATAAGGCAACAAAGCAATCAAAATAAAAATAAGTTCGCCTGCAAATAAATTACCAAACAAACGAAAAGACAAAGAGATCGGTTTTGTCACTTCCTCTATAATACGAAAAGATACATTAAACGGGAAAAACCAAATCCCAAATGGCTTCGTCAGCATTTCGACAGCAACACCCTTAGCACCCTTCGACTTAAAGTTATAGAAAACAATCAAGAAGAATACTGAAAAAGACAGCCCAAATGTTAAATTCAAATCTGCAGTAGGCACAACACGAGAATGCTCAACCCCAACATGCCCAAGCAAGTATGGAATTAAATCAACTGGAATCAAGTCCATGAAGTTCATCAGAAATACCCAGACAAAAATTGTCAATGCTAGAGGACCAACCAAATTAGTCACTTCAGGAAATGATTCTTTAACGGTTTTATCTACATATTCCACACACATTTCAACAAAGTTAAGCCAACCACTTGGCGCCCCCTTTTTCACCTCTTTCTTAACTGCCTTTTTCGCAGCAATCCAAAAGAAAAATAGAAAAAGCACACCTAGTAGTATTGAACAAACCAATGTATCCAAATTAAGCGTCCAAAAACCACCATGCCCTAATGTCCATGTTTGCATATCCATCGTTAAAAAAGTTAAATGATGGGCGATATACTGTGCTGATGTCATGCTTGCATTCATTTGACTCTCCTAAACATACTCAAAACATCTGAGTATACCCACAACGGTGCTGTTAAATAAGCTAGATATGCAGCAAAAAAACCAAGCAAGAGAAATGGAACACTGAATACATAAGATCGAACCATCAAAACAAACAATAATGCAGTCATCAACACCTTCACAATCTCAGCAAAATACAAACTTCTCATCATTGAACGTACATCACTCACCGTCGAAAATTTTAAAATGAAATATAAATTTGGAACAATGGTAGCAATCCCACCACCAACAACACTTTTCACAACCAATGTAGAGTGTGTTATCACAGCACAAAAAAATGCAACAAGCATCAAAAAGAAACACTGAACCCACGCAAGCTTCCAACTTATTTTACGTGGCGACAATCGTCTATTTACCGCAGCACCCAGCATTTCTTGCTCAGGCCCATCCAGCGTTTTGTGTAGAAAAGTGCTCAACGCTCACAGTCCTCATGTCGTCAAAATAATTTCACAGGAGTATACTGATAACACAAACTGTATTCAACGAAATTCAGACAAAAAAATGAGGCCGCATCAACATCCTGTCAACGCGACCTGCTCCCCCAATTCGAACACATCTTGAAAAAGATGCCTAAATCACTACCGCTTTCTAATCGCCAATTGCTGGCTATTTCTGGTAACGGCAACCAGCCCCACTCCCAACGGTCAAACCTGAAATGCTCCCCTTTCAAACAAATCAAGTCATCCCTTAACTTGGAAGCAACTATACATGAACAAAAACACAAAATCAACTATATCCTAAAAATAATTAAGATATGGATGATCATATGCGTAAGATATCAGCTACTTTATATCCAATCTATTGGCTTTATATTGACAAAGCAATAGTACAACCAAAGAAAAATAACAATTTAAATCAATGCACTATTAAAAGCCTTCCGTAGTAATAAACCACTAAGCCCACCCTCTAATCAATGCAATAAAAACAAGAACATTTTTTCACCCTACGATAAAATAGACAATACAAACACAAGAGGATATCCCATGAAACACTGGCTAATGAAATCAGAACCAGAAGCATTCAGCATTGATGATTTAATCCAATCAGAGCAACAAACAACGCACTGGGACGGCATTAGGAACTACCAAGCAAGGAACTTGATGCGCGATCAAATGGAGATTGGCGATCTTGCTTTTTTTTACCATTCTAACTGTAAACCACCCGCCATTGTGGGCATCATGCAAGTAATAAGCAAAGCCTACCCAGACCACACCGCAATGGATCTTCATTCTAAATATTATGATCCTAAAAGCACAACAGAGAACCCGAGATGGATGATGAGAGATTTCAAATTTGTTGAGAAGTTTTCCAGTCCAGTTCCCCTAGAAACATTAAAGAATACTGCATCACTTGAGCAAATGAGAGTTGTACAAAAAGGATCTAGGCTCTCAATCACCCCTGTGACACCACAAGAGTGGGAAATTATTTTAAAGCTATCGAAGCCATGAACCAGAAAAATTGGATTATTATTGGCAACGGCGCAAACAATTGCCGACAGTTTCTATCAACCCTTTCAAAAGAACAGTCTATCCTAGCACTTGATGGTGGCTATCAATGTGCCGAAGCACTGAAGATCAACACCTCTCTAATCATCGGAGATATGGACTCAGCCTTCACAGGAAACACACAGCAAACTCCAATCATCCAAAATTGTGATCAAGAAACAACCGATCTAGAAAAGGGGCTAACTTACTTGGCAAAAAAACAAGTAAAAACAGTGACCATCTGCTGTGCCACTGGCAACGAAGAAGATCACACACTTTACAATCTCTCACTGCTCAAACAGTTTCACAATCAATTTGAACAGTTACAAATTATCAATGACTTACAAAGCATTCGATACCATCAAGATACCACTTTAACACTTCACAACGAAGCAGGCAGAACAATTTCTCTCTTTGGGTTTCCTCATGGCTCAGTAAGCACAAATGCCCTAGCTTATCCATTGACTACTGCTCATCTAGATTACTTCTCACGCAACAGTGTTAGAAATCGAATCACAACCAACCAAGCAACACTTAAAATAACAGGTAGCGTACTCATCTTCTTATCCACACTTGATTCACACAACACTTAACCTTTATGATATATACTCAAAATGCTTGAAGAAACCGTGCGCTAAACGCATGAGTTTGAGTATACACCCATCACACCTAGGGATAACATGTTAAATATCATTTGGCTAGGCCTTATCTTAAGCGCAATATGCTTAAGCTTCGTTAATGGAACAACAGCCGCTGTAACCGAATCAATCACTAGTTCTGCAGGTCTAGCTGTTAAAACAGCCTTCAGCCTTATCGGCATCATGACACTTTGGCTAGGGCTAATGAAAATAGCTGAAAAATCAGGACTTATTAAACAGCTTGCACGCTGTATCCGACCCATCTTAAGCTATCTTTTTCCAGACATCCCCCCCACCAACCCTGCAATCGGTGAAATGACCATGAACATGTCTGCTAACATGCTAGGGTTGGGCAATGCTGCAACTCCTTTTGGTTTAAAAGCAATGAATAGCTTGCAGAAACTCAACCAATATAAAAGAACAGCAAGTAACGCGATGTGCACCTTTCTAGCAATTAACACTTCCAGCATCCAACTCATCCCTCTGACAGCCATTGCTATTTTAGCTGCCAATGGAGACTCTAACCCAACCATCATCATCATCCCCACACTACTAGCTACATGTTGCTCAACCATTGCAGGCATTAGCGCAGTCAAACTATTAGGGAAGCTCCCTTATTTTAGGATTCGCTAATGCATTGGCTTAATCTAATTTCCTATAGTCTGATCTTATTATTAGTTGGAGGCATCCCTGCTTTCGCAACCTATAAAAAAGTTGATCTGTTTGCATCATTCACCGATGGCGCTAAAGATGGATTCCAACTCGCCGTAAAAATTCTACCACACCTTGTTGCCTTCTTCGTCGCAATTGGAATGTTTCGTGCAGCAGGCGGATTTGACCTTTTAACAAAACTACTCGCACCATTATTAAATTTACTGGGCATTCCTAGCAAGCTAATACCGATGATATTGATTCGCCCATTCTCTGGCAGTGCTACGCTAGCAACGCTAGCACATATTGCTCATCAAAACGGCGGCAACTCCTATTTAGCACACGCTGCTGCGACCTTAATGGGCAGTACTGAAACAACATTTTACATTTTGATGGTTTATTTTGGGTCAGTTGGTATTAGCCGCACTAGACATGCTGTGCTTGCAGGTTTGATCGCAGACATGACTGGTGCACTTGCTGCAATCTACATGACACATTTGTTTTTTCATTAACCGCCAAAGAAAAAAGCCTCCGAAGAGGCTTTAATCTATCCTTAACATTCCAGCAAAACACTTGAGGGGGCAAAATGTTTCACGCTTCATGCCAACCTCACCAACACTTAGGGAGAATCAATAGAACATCGTTGTCGTCTCTATTAATCAACCCCAAATTCATTTGAATCACACATATCACTCAATCCATTCATGGCATTGTCAAAATAGCAGTCAATCAATTGGCAATTAAATTTGAACATTGATGCAATAATAAAATCTTCAAAAATTTTGCATAGTGTCTTTTTTACATGCATTTTTTGCATGCAAAATGTGCACTATGCAAATTCATACTATCTCCTATTATTGGTGCCAATAAAGTTTTCGGAGAGACAAGTGCCATCGATTTTGGATTTACGCGGTAGAGAGTTGGCTCGATTTATTTTAAATGATCCTAAAATCACAAAGGACAATGCACCTTATTCAGCTAGTCTACTCAGGCAACAAACGACAACCACTGGATTCTCATCATATCCCGATTTGAAAGCCTTAAATAACGCCAGATTAATTCATGACTTGCCCACATTAGAAGTAGGGTGTGGCGTAGGTCGTGTGATGTCATTTTTAACCCAACCACAACTTGAAAAAAATGCAGATGGTCCAACTCACATTAAAAGCCCACTTGTCAGCCCACAACACCTCACTGGAATTAATTGTACGACAACATTTACGCAAGAGATATATCAAAAAACACCAAGAACTGATATCCAAAGCCCACAAACCAGTCCCTCTTCTGGCACAATACAACCAGTATCTGATCAACCAATAGTCAGAATCATAGATTTCAGAGAATTCGTTAATCTATGTCTACAAACAAATACTACCTACCAACAAATTTTTTGGCTATGGACTGCTATTTCAGAATACACATTTGAAGCACAATGCCACTTATTACAGCAACTTTTTTCAATCGTACAGCCATCGATTCATCATCACGCATATCTTGCGGTTGATATATTGATTGATACTCATTATTATCCGAACCGTGTTCGTTGCGACACAGGGTGGGGCTGGAAAATTTCACATATGACAGATAAAGGGCTTAAAGTTTTTTATATGCCAGATATAGAGACCATGGAAAACTATAGTGCTGACATAGGCTGTCAACGCCTACAAAAAATACCTTATGTCACAGCAACACCAGAAGGAAGAGAGGTATTGCGCTGTATTATTGTGTATAATAAACCGATATTAAGACAACGAGCACGATCTGTTAGTTATTTTTGTCATATTTAATTGATTCAAATGAGGGAGAGATCATGACTGTATATTCAATAGAAGAACTACAAATATACGCAGAAAGAACTGGAATACACCGCTGCCCAGACTTAACTGCTCTGCAACAAAATAGGCTCATTCGCAACGTGCCTACGCTTGAGGTAGGCTGTGGTTTTGGCAGGGTATTATCTTATCTACATCATAATGCGCTTGTTGATAGTCGCAAACATACAGCTGTCGACGTCTCTAGGCCTTTCATGAACTATTATGCGCGGGAATTATTGCAAATGTATCCTTGCACACCTCAAAGAACACAGTCACAGCAGATTGTGACCCCAACATTACCATATAGCTGTGGATCAACACTAATTCCTAGCCGAATAGAGGATTACTTATCAACACACTTTCATGCTCGATACTCTCAAATACTATGGTTGTGGACAGGAATATCCGAGTACAGCTTTGACAATCAATTAACCACACTCAAGCAACTATTTTCTCATGTATCACCCAGTGGGTATTTGGCTGTTGATATATTATTGGACACCCCGCAACAAACACATCAATGTAATCAACTAACATCTTTTGTAGATGGTTCATACCAACTTACCGCGCAACTTTCTCGTGGTAGGACGCAATCATGCGATATGCCGAGTGTCTTACGTATGATAGATTACGGCAAACATTTACAAGCAGGTCAATGGCAGTTTGTGCACTACAATACGATTAACTGTGCAGAAATAAGACAGGATCGTTGTATTGTTATCTACCATAAGGATAAAGAAACTCAACACAGAGGAACCTATCCTCCATTAGATGAACTAAGATCATCGGAATCGGAGTCGGAAGAAGCAAGCTTTGACCTTGTCGGCAGTTATTTGCAATATTAAGTGCTAATACGCACACATCCATGAAAAAATGCTGAACGTTCGGTTAAAGGCAAATGGGTGAAATGCGCTTTCTGTGCTAGCTTGAACCCACGGTCTTCGTAGAGAGTGCACGCTGAGTAAATGCTTTCTTCAACAATTTCATCCAGATGGAAAAAGTCAAACTCTGTCACGGCAACAACTTGATGAATGGAAGTACTCCCTGAAACTTCCATTTCTTGTTTGTGCACTAATAATGCACTTAAAAAGCGCAACAAAACGTCTTTAACTTTTATTAAGTCAGTTAATAAGCTCTTTCGTTGATTTTTTTTCTCAAAATAATTAATCATGGTCGGGAAGTTTAATGAATAATACTGTGGCGCTTCAGTGTCAGCATACACATTACTATAAGCACCTAGTAAAATCGGTTGTTGCCTAATTTCATAACCTTCAAGAAAAGCCTTCTGTAAAAAAGAAACTGGAGCGACGCTATCATCAATAAGCGGTGAAAACCCTGGCATGCCTTTGCTGGAAATCATTAGTAAATGCTTGACGGTTGATAACACAAAAGGGCACAATTGCAATGCTTGATCTTCAATAATTTTAGATAGCTCAAGCTCCCAATAAAACAGCTTTCTCCAAAAGCACGTTGCTAACCAATTCTTTTTCAATAGGTAATGACTAAATCCTACCCAGGACATGTCATCTGAGATAACTTTTTCACACCACCGCCGAGGAAAAAATAATAGCTCTGTATCCCAAGGCTCATCAGAGAACAACGAAACCTGACTAAAAAGTTTCCAGTAATCCTGTATAGAAGACGGTATTGAAAATCGCCCTCCTAAGTGCTTACTCATTTTTCTCATATTATTCGTATTAGTAAGCTTAGGAAGAGAAATAACACTCCTAGCTCCGGAGGTCATATAAAAATCGACTGGAAAATTCTGAGCGCATCCCATGGAAATATCTAACAATCGCTGTCCACTTAAAACTGCCCCTGCAGGTACAATTCCAAAGCTTACCACGCTATTTTTTAATGGGGTGAAAACTTCAATATTGCGTCGAATCGGCATCAATAATGGATTGAAATTGGCCGTTGCCATTAAATCTTCTTTAACTTGCGCTGGAATATCAGGAGAGTCAATAGGGATTAATTTGCGACTATTATGCTGTGGTATGTATAGTTTGCTTTTTCGCCCAATCTCAGCACCATAAGGATAAGTCGCGGTATATAAGTAATAACGATCATCGGGTGATATCTCATCAATGATTTTTGCCAACTCTGGGTTAAGCTGCATTACACGTTCACGAACATCACCCCAAGTGACTTTATCCAATGCTAGCTTCGTCATACAAACCTACTATCTTCATTGTAAACTCCAAAAATTATAACATTTCCATGATGAAAATCGACCTGATCTCACTGTATTTCTTCAGTTTTTATTTCTCATTACAATGCTGATGTATGACTTTAGAAAAACTCCTCAATCAAGCCAACAATCAAAATGCATCTGACATCCATATTGAACCCTTCAATCAACACAGCTATCGCACCCGATTGCGCTGTGACGGATTACTGCATACCCTACAAACCTTCAACAAAGAAATAGGTAAGCGCTTACTTGCCTCCATCAAGGCAAGTTCGCACCTCAATCTACTAGAAAAACGATTACCCCAAGATGGCAGATTAGATCCAAAACATCACAAAAAGAATTATCGCGTTAGCATTTGCCCTACACACTACGGAGAAAAATGCGTCATTAGAATATTAAACAATCAAATTCAAACTCTGGATTTAGAAAACTTAGGACAAACGAATACTCAACAGCAACTATTCCGCCAAGCACTTGCAAAACCACAAGGTTTGATATTAATTACTGGTCCTACTGGCTCTGGAAAAACAGTCACGCTATACAGTGCTTTAAACCACATTAACCATTCACAAAAAAATCTCATTACGATCGAAGACCCCATTGAAATCGACTTAGAAGGCGTCAATCAAATGAGCGTTAATCCTGCTATTGAACTAGACTTCGCCAATTTGTTACGTGCTAGCCTACGTCAAGACCCTGATATCATGATGATCGGTGAAATTCGTGATTTAGAAACGGCTGAAATTGCACTCCATGCTGCACAGACTGGACATTTAGTCCTGAGCACACTACATACAAACTCTGCTGTTGAAACACTCACGCGCTTACAAATGATGAATATTAATCGTTTTAATTTAGTCAACAGTTTACAGTTGGTAATCGCGCAACGATTAATTCGCAAGCGGTGTTTACACTGTACAAAACAACGCCAAATAGCAGAAAAACAATCCTGCTCACATTGCTACCAAGGCTTTAAAGGTAGAACAGGCATATTTGAAGTACTTCCAATCAATGACCAGATGCGTCACAGCATGCTACAGGGTGATTCTGAAAAAGCATTATTGCAACACGCAATGAACGACCAGATGATGTCATTAAGATCACACGCACAAATGAAAATTGATCAACAACTAACCACCTCTCATGAGGTGAATCGTGTGCTAGGAATATGAGGAAATTTTACTGGCAAGCGGTCAATCGTGATGGCTTGCGTCAAGACACCATTGAAATGGCACCTGATGCCACTTACCTACGCAGCAAATTGATCACCAACGCTTATGAAAAAATAAGTATTACACCCTATTGGCAGCATGCTCTATTTGCAAAACGTCGTAAACTAACCGCCACATTCGTACAACAATTCTTCTATCAATTACACAGTTTATTAGAAAGCAGTATCAGCCTACCCACAGCACTGCAGTTATTAAGCAATAGCACTAACCAAAACTCAATACGACAATTGGTGAACAAACTGTTCTCTGCCATTCATGCTGGAGAATCACTCCACAGCACCTTAAAATCATACCCAATGATCGATAAACTTGATCTGGCACTGATTGAAATTGGCGAGGAAAGTAACACGCTATTATTACAGTTAAAATCAATCATTCAACGCACAGAACGCAATCACAGTATTCGCCAAAAAATCAAAAAAGCATTGACCTACCCTATTGTGATTCTATTAGGAACCTTGTCACTCATGTTATTATTGCTACAAGTCACCTTACCCAAATTCAGCGCGATCTATCATCAACTTAACGCTACCTTGCCACCATTAACGCAATGGATGCTCAATCTACAACAACAGTTGAGCACTCATGGCATACTTGTGCTTACCTCAACAAGCTTATCAATCATTTTTCTTCGATTCCTTGGTAAAAAATATCGTAGAATATACAAAATTAGTCATCATATACTGATACGACTTCCAGTTTTTCGCACCTTTCATCGCCAACAACAACACACTTATTTTTATCAAAATCTACAACAGTTACTTCGCGCAAAATTCTCCTTTGACCAAGCCATTCAGTTAATCAAGAAAACACATAGCGATCCCAACATCAGCCCATTACTAAGGGAATTACAATTCGCACTAAACAACGGCAGTGAATTGACCACGGCTATCCAACAATCTACATTACCCATCAATCATCAGCAGCTATTGATTACTGGCATCCATGCTAATCAAGTACCACAGATGTTAGAAAAAATCATTTTACTCAGCGAAGCTGAGATTGATCACCACATCAACCGCCTAGATACTTTATTAGAACCCTTACTAATGACTGGGTTAGGACTAATGATCGCCGCCTTACTTCTTGGCATGTATCTACCCATCTTACAATTAGGGAATGCTTTCTAAATTTGATTCTACTCAAATTCATTTTGTTAAAGTCTCGGCTTCTTCAAGTAATTTGGGTATAATCCCCACCCATGAGCAACCCCTATCAAGTACTTGCCCGTAAGTGGCGACCACAAACCTTTGAAGAAGTCGTCGGGCAACAACATGTTGTACAAACACTGCAACACGCGATTGAGCAAAATCGTGTCCATCATGCTTATCTACTAACAGGTACTCGTGGTGTGGGGAAAACCACATTATCTCGCATTATCGCCAAATGCTTAAATTGTGAAACTGCCAACGAACATGGACTCACCACAACACCTTGTAACCGTTGCAACACTTGCATAAGCATTAATCAGGGTCGGTTTATCGATTTATTAGAAATCGATGCCGCCTCAAAAACAAAAGTTGAAGATACTCGAGAACTGCTGGATAACGTTCAATATGCACCCACGCAAGGCCGTACTAAAATCTACCTAATTGATGAAGTACATATGCTATCAAACCATAGTTTTAATGCCTTACTCAAAACATTAGAAGAACCACCAGCACATGTGAAGTTTATTCTTGCAACCACTGATCCACAAAAGCTACCCATTACTATTTTGTCTCGATGCTTGCAGTTTCATCTCAAAAATCTTGATCCTGAACAAATTAGCACTCAGTTACAACATATTTTAACCAGCGAAAGTATTATTTTCGAGAACACAGCACTTGAGTTAATCTCCACACAAGCCAATGGCAGCATGCGTGACGCACTCAGCTTGCTCGATCAAGCAATCTCTTTTGGCGCAGGTCAAGTCAACACTGACACCACGATGACTATGCTTGGCAGCATTGATCAACAACAAATCCAATCATTACTGAGTGGATTATCTGATCGAAACGCAGTGAAAATTTTTGAGACTATTACAACACTCGCACAATTAGGCGCAAACTTCACCCAAGTCCTTGATGATTTACTCAGTGCTTTTTATCAGCTATCCAAGTATCAACAAATTACAGAACTCACGCCACCTGCTACCTTAACTTCACTCATTGACGCATTCTCCCCCGATCAACTACAGCTCTATTATCAAAGCTGTCTCATTGGTAAACGTGATTTAGCATTAGCACCCCATGAGAAACTGGGCTTTGAAATGTTAATGTTACGCTTACTTCACTTCTCACCAGCATCAGTTAACACACCCATCAAACAGACACCCATTACACCACCAACCAAAGTCATACATCAACCCACACAAAGTCATCAACAGCAAAGCACAACAACAGAAAAACAAACCACCTCACAGCCGTCACCAGACCCACAAATAACCACAGCATCTTCTTCAAGCTTTTCAAATAGTTTGAATATAGAAAACTGGCATCAACTCATCACTGAGCTACCATTATCTCCACCCACCTTAGCACTTGCTAAAGAATGCTACTTAATCAAACAGCAAGGCAAGCAAATCACACTGGGATTAAAACCAACACAAGCCGCCTTGAAAACTACACAGCAAGAAACGCGCCTAAGTCAGGCAATCAGTCAATACTTTCAACAAGATTGTACTGTCTCCATTCAGTTGATCAATCAACCGACAGAATCCTCTCAAGAAACACCACGCCAGATTGAAAACAACCAGCTAGAAAAAAAAAAGACTAAGTTTGTCAGTCAACTCATAGAAAAAATAAACGACAATCCCCACATAAAAGATATCATCAACGAATTCGAGGCAAAAATAGTGCCCGAATCAATTCAATTTACGGAGAAAAATCATGAGCATGCCTGACCTTAGCAAATTAATGGAACAAGCAAAAGGATTCCAAGATCAACTAAAAACCATGCAGACTGAAGCAGACAAAGTAATTGTTGAAGGCAAAGCAGGTGCTGCTGGAATAGAAGTCAATGCTGAAATGGATGGCAAACATCAACTACGTAAACTAACGATCAGTGATGATGCCTTCAAAGAAGGCAAAGAAGTTGTAGAAGGACTGATCTTAAGCGCAATCAATGACGCAACCAAGCAAGTGGCATCCACTGCCAAGCAAAAAATGATGGACATGCCTAACATAGGAGACTTATCCAAGATGTTTGGTAAATGACCAGGCCATCCAACATAGCAGATGAACTGCCCTTATTTGACCAACTCATCCGCTCTCTAACCATTCTGCCAGGCATTGGCAAAAAGTCTGCACAACGTATTGCACTGACTTTGCTGGGAAAAAAAAGAGAACAAGCACTAGCACTAGCAGAAACACTGACAGACGCAATGACCAATATAGGTCATTGTGATCAGTGTTTCACCTATACCGAACACGACAAGTGCCAAATCTGCTTAGATCAGCGACGTGATGCCAGTCTATTGTGTATAGTTAGCTCCCCTGCCGATGTTTGTGTTATCGAAGAAAGCAGTTCATTCAAAGGTCGTTACTTTGTATTGAAAGGTCAACTTTCTCCACTCGATGGCATTGGGCCTGATGAGATAGGTATTCCTCAATTAAAACAAAGACTCAATGATCCAGCACTAAAAGAATTAATTTTAGCAACCAGCGCAACCATTGAAGGAGAGACTACCGCAGGACTCATCAAAGAAATCAGCAAACACCTCCCGCTGACCTGCTCTCGTATTGCACAAGGTATCCCAATGGGTGGCGAGTTGGAATACTTTGATAGCAATACACTCTCACGCGCCTTAAAAGATCGTGTTTTATTTCAATAAAATTAACTACAACACCAGACCTGCCTGTTGAAGTTGCAACTCAGGCAAATGCGACTTTGGCATCACTCCAAAATGAATCATCAACCATTTAATGCCCAATTCAATGGCTTGAGACAATGCATAACCAGATAGTTCTGATAACCCTGACCACCAAATCTGCATATCTTCTGAATTAGCATTAAAGACATAACCACTGGTTGAAAAAATAAAAAAAGCCGATGCCATCGCCACGTTCCATAATGAAATCACAAAATGTGAGCGAATAAATGCCCAGTTCAATTTCCCATTAACAATCACTTTTTCAACAATCACTCTTTCAGTAAAGCGCCCTATGATCATTTGCAATAATCCTGCAGCAATAACCCCAATAATGAAAAAAGCAATTCCAGAACCTAACCCCACGCCTACAAACTGTAATGGCAAACTACAGTGACTAAATAAATTAACCAAAGACTGCCAAATACCATCCGTTACAAAAGCTGCAATAGCATAAAACAAAGAATCCATGATCGCGGTTGATAGACGATGGTGATTAACATGAACCCCTCTAATATCACCTGTACTCGTACTAGCACTTAATGACTCTTCATCATCGACATCACCATCATCAGTTACTAAAAATATCAGCTGATTCCTTAATTTACGTTCTCGCCACCAAGCAATTAACCAACGTAATAAATGCGTCAGTGCATTACCTACAAACACGCCCACAGACCCACCTAGTCCCGTATATAATGAAAATCCCAACGTATTTTTTGATAACTTTTGTACGTCTTGAGCATAATCTGCGAAAATCTGCCATCCAGCAGCAGCTAAATAAAACTTAGGCATCATACCTAGTGCATAATCAATATGAGGCCAGAACCCTGATAAACTTTTATAATAATCTCTCTTGATCTCATCAGGATTATATCGACAGCCCTCGCCCCTCCATGTGGGAAATTGAGTATTTCCACATAAAGGAATCCTTATACTAGAATGATTCAAATCACGCTCACGACAGAAACCAGCCATATCACACCTCTCCATCACTGTAACGTAACCACCCAAACCCGCTATCATCCAGCACGAAGCCGCAGGATCCACAAATTCACTTAGTGAGTTTTGCGTGCAAATCACGCCTAGGCTCCGCGATTTCGCGCGAAATGACCAGTGAGTAGTTACATCGTAACTTTATAAAACACCTCAAATACTAGCGTAATACCTTAGGTAAAGCAAAAACGATAGATTCTTCTTCACCCTGCATCGGCGCTGTCATCTTACCACCCCATTCAACTAATTGCGAAACAACTGACTGTACAAGCAATTCAGGCGCAGAAGCTCCAGCTGTTACACCCACAGCACAACGATCACTAAACCATGCTTTATCAAGATCACTTGCACCATCAATCAAATAAGCAGCACACCCTAAGCGCCCTGCCAGTTCTTTTAAGCGATTTGAATTTGAACTATTCACAGATCCTACGACAATAACCACATCAGAGTTTGCTGCCAGCTCTTTGACTGCTTGTTGACGGTTAGTAGTTGCATAACAAATATCTTCTCGTTTTGGAGCTTGTATCAAAGAAAACTTGGATTGCAATGCGCTAATAATCGCTTGCGTATCATCAACAGACAATGTCGTCTGAGTCACAAATGCTAAATTCCTCTCATCTTTAACCTGCAAGCTATTCACATCTTCAAGGGTTTCTACTAAGTAAATACCTGCTGATGAGTTATCATATTGCCCCATTGTTCCTTCTACTTCTGGGTGTCCTGCATGCCCGATCAGAATACACTCAATTCCTTTCCGTGAGAAACTCGCCACTTCCATATGCACTTTAGTCACCAATGGACAGGTGGCATCAAACACCTTTAACTGTCGCTCAGTAGCTTGCTTCCTAACTTGCTGTGATACGCCATGCGCACTAAAGATTGCAGTTGCACCCACTGGAATATCTGCAATTTCATCAGTAAACACAGCTCCACGACTTTTTAAGTCATCGACCACAAATTGATTATGCACCACTTCGTGACGCACATAAATCGGCGCACCAAAAAGCTCCAATGCTCGATCAACAATCGCAATCGCACGATCAACACCTGCGCAAAAACCTCTAGGATTGGCTAAGGTAATTTTCATAATAATTTCGCTTTTGCTTGTTTTGCCTGTCGCCAATTATCGACTAATAACAATACAACACCAATACAAATTGCACTATCGGCAATATTAAAAGCTGGCCAGTGCCATTGACTCCCCGACCACTGCACATAAACATCAATAAAATCTACGACAAAACCGTGCAAAAATCGCCCCCATAAATTGCCTAGCGCACCACCGAGAACGCACGACAGCGCAACACCTTGTAACCGTTGTTCTGGTTTCAAGCGATGAATTAAATAAGCCAGTATCACACTCACGACCAAGCTGATGACTGATAATACAACACGCTGCCAACCTGATTGCTCACTTAAAAAGCTAAAAGCTGCGCCATGATTAAATACTAGCGTGAAATTCAACCCTGGGAAAATCAGCTTGGGTGAGTAAGGTGTGAGCCATTGTAGCGCACACACTTTGGTGATTCGATCAACCGTGAAAATTAAGATACTGATCAATAAATAACCATAAGTTTTCTTAAACATACTGACGAACCTCACCTTGACCATATAAATTGTCATCACAACGCTGACAAATGGTTGGATGTTCAGCAATACTACCTACGGTTTCATTATGATGCCAACAGCGTTCGCATTTAGGATGTGTGCTTTTGGAAATAGTTACCGTGAACGGTTGACCATCATGAAACTCACTACTATCTGCTTTGTCATCTATAGCTACTTCAGAAACAATGAAAAAGAACTTCAGTTCATCTTGCTTCAGCATATCATCAAATAACTGTGGAAGCATTTTGCTTTCTTTCATACAAGGGTTTAGTGAGATCATAGCCTTAGCTTCTAACGACGAACCAATAACACCTTCTGCACGAGCACTCTCTAGCTGCTTCATTACCTGAGGTCTCATGTCATCAAATAAAGTGCCTAAGTCACTTACCGCCCCTTCAACTTGAACAACTTCGTCATCTCGAGATAAAAAGACACTATCCTGATAACCGATAGACTGCCAGATTTCTTCTGCAGTAAAGCTTAAAATCGGTGAGATTGCCCGTACTAATCCATGCAATATTATATTCATCACTGTTTGACAGGAGCGCCTAACCAAACTATCTGCTTGGCAAGTATACAAGCGATCTTTAATCACATCTAAATAATAACCACCCAGCTCATTGCGACAAAAACTTTGTAGCTCTTGACAAACCTCTTGAAACTTATGCTCCTGGTAATGAGTAGTAATGCGTACTGACAAAACATACCATTGTTGCAACATGTGTCGATCTAATATTAATAGATCATCTTCAGCAACCAAGTGCTGCTTAACATCAAAATCATACAAATTACCCAGCAAGTATTTTGCCGTATTGCGAATACGGCGATAGACATCAGTAGTGCGCTTTAAAATCTCGTCACTAACGGTCATCTCTTTACTAAAATTATTGGATGCTACCCACAGACGTAAAATATCTGCACCGAGCGTTTTACACACCTTATCTGGCGAAATCACATTCCCTTGTGATTTAGACATTTTCTTACCTTGCCCATCCACTACAAAACCATGCGTGCTTGCTGTTTTATAAGGAGCATCCAGCCCCATCGCCAAAGCAGTCAACAATGATGATTGAAACCAACCACGATGTTGATCTGAGCCTTCAAAATATAAATCTGCTGGCATACTCATACCTTCACGCTGCGCAGTCACCGCAAAATGACTCACACCTGAATCAAACCATACGTCCAAAGTATCACTCACCTTTTCATATTGATCCGCTTTGTCACCCAATAGCTCTCTAACATCTAAGTCAAACCACGCGTCTATGCCAGATTGTTCAATTTTTTGTGCAACCATTTCGATATGTTCAGCTGTTTCTGAATGCAGTTTTCCAGTCTCTTTATGAATCAACAGAGGCATGGGTGTACCCCATGCACGTTGACGTGAAACACACCAGCCGGGATGAGATTCAATCATATTACGAATACGTTCTTTGCCCCACGCAGGCTGCCAAGTTACTTCCTCAATGGCAGACAGTGCTTTTTCACGTAAGGTTTTACCGTCTTTTCCAACTTGATCCATGGCAATGTACCATTGTGGTGTTGCACGGAAAATTAATGGAGATTTGTGTCGCCAGCAGTGTGGATAACTGTGTTCAATCTGCTGATGATGAATCAAGGTATTGTTTTCTTTGAGTAGCGCTATCACTGCTTCATTGGCATCTTTAAGCACATGCTTTCCATTTAATGCTTCATGAGTGCCCTCGACATAAACACCATTGCCTTTGACTGGGTTGTTAATCGGCAAATTATTCTTCAATCCAGCTTGGTAATCTTCTTGCCCATGCCCCGGTGCGGTGTGTACTGCACCTGTTCCTGCATCCGTAGTGACATGGTCTGCACAGATAATTGGCACTGTTTTATTGAGGAATGGGTGTTTCAGCTTTAAACCTGCAAGCTTTTTTCCTTTCACCTCAAATATAGACCCATAAAGCTTCTGCCCTGCAAAGATAAGCTCACTACCTTTACCATTAAAATAAGTTTCGACAATATCCTTTGCATAGATCATACAATTTTCTGTATTCAACTCTCTACAAAATATGTAAGTAATATCCTCACCTACTGCCACAGCTTCATTTGCTGGCAGTGTCCATGGCGTTGTTGTCCATACCCCCATGCTCAATCGCTTAACCCCTACTTCTTGCCCTTGACTTAAACCGTTAATAGATGCTTTCTCAAAGAAGCATCCAGCTTTTCAATAAAATGTTTTAGTCAATTTCTCATCTTCCAAATCAAACTCAAATATTCACATCAGACCGAATCAGAAATTTTATCACTGATACTCAACCTCAGCCTCAGCCAATGCAGAGCCACAATTCACACACCAATGTACGGGTTTAAACCCCTGCTGCAAATAACCTTGCTCGTAAATCTTACCTAGCGCACGTACAGTATTGGCTTCATATTTAAAATCAGAGGTAACATAAGGATTATCCCAGTCTGCCAATACACCTAAGCGCTTAAACGATTCACGTTGTCCATCGACTTGTTTAGCAGCATACTCTCGACACTTTTGACGAAAAGTCTTTGCATCAATTTTATGCCCTGCTTTGCCATGTTTTTTCTCAACATTCAACTCAATGGGCAACCCATGACAATCCCACCCAGGTATAAACGTCGCTTTCTTACCTTGCAACCACTGGGATTTGACGATCACATCTTTTAAGATTTTATTGACCGCATGTCCAATATGAATATCCCCATTGGCATAAGGAGGACCATCGTGCAGGGTATAGCTTTCACCTGATTTAGTTTGTGCTTGCACACGCTGATATAAATCACCCCACTTTTTCAGCATTTGTGGCTCACGCTGTGCCAAATTAGCTTTCATAGGGAAACTGGTCTTAGGCAAATTAACAGGGTATTTTTGTTCTTTCATTTTAGCTACACAAACAAGTGAAAAATTGATGAGGATTTTCTACGAATTGACGATAATTGTCACGCGAAATAATAACAGGCTTTGCTTCAGGGAAACGTTGTTGAAAGACGTCCAGCCCACTTCTCCAAGTCTTCATGCGTTGTTGTTTCCCTGATTTCACTTCAATCGCAATCAATTGATTGCGCCATTTCATCACGAAATCAACTTCGTATTTATCCTCACGCCAATAATAAATCGCATCAGCAACCTGCAACAATTTAGCTCCCACACTGCATTCAAAAACAAAAGGTAGCTTATCTTCACTCAGACTAAATAATTTATAAAAGCAGGGTGCCAACGGCAATAATTTTGGCGATGAGCTCTTGACCTTAAACGCTTGATTGCTATATTTCTGTAATGTTTTAATTAAAAAAGCACCTTCAAATAAACGCAAATAATATTTCACTAAATCGGTATTACCTTTATCTTGCAGTTGTCCTAATAACTTTCGATAGCTGATCTCTTGTGCTGGATAAGCACAAACAATTTCAAAAGCTTGACGAAACAAGGCCGGTTTTTTTACCTGCGCATAACGCAAAATATCTTTATCAATGACGCTATCAATCACAGACATACGCAAATATTGTTGCCATCGTGTTTGATCTTGCAAAAAATCATAGCTTTTTGGATAGCCTCCATAACGCAAATAATCATCCACAGAAAGCCCTGCCAATTGCTCTGATTCGATATAATCCCAATGATATACAGGAATGATTTCCATCCGACCTGCTAAACTCTCGGTCATTCCTTGCATCAATGATAAAGAACTAGAACCCGATAGAATGACTTTTATTCGTTGCTTCTTATCACTCTGCTCATCCCATAACTTTTTGATGCTTTCTGACCAATCAGGAATTTTTTGAATTTCGTCAATCACCAGTAATGTATCTTCCCCTTTGATTTTCGCAGCTTGCCATTGTTTCAAGATCCATGAGCTGTGTTCATTTAAAACGCGATCAGCACTCACATAGTGGTGCCCCCCTTGATATTCTTGGAGAAATTGCTTAATGCCTGTGGTTTTACCCACTTGTCGCGGACCAATCACAACATGAATCAATGGGTTGAGCTGTTGAAATCGCTGCAAAAGTTTCTGTATAAATTCCCGTTTAATCATTGCATTACTTAACCCCCTATTATTTATGATAGGATAATCTATCATTTTTGATAGGTCAACCTATCATTTTTAATGGATCGAATTAACAAAAATATTCCCGAGTCATTTTTGCATCCATTTCAATTTGATGCTTTAATTTCTCCAGTGACTCGTAGCATTCTTCATCACGTATTTTATGATAAAAGATCACTTCGACCTGCTCACCGTAAACCTCACGATCAAAATCAAACAAATAAACTTCTAATAAACAACGTGTACCACCGACAGTTGGACGTGTGCCGACACTGGCAACTCCCAGAATTTTTTGATCTGACAATCCTTGTACTTTCACGGCGTAGATTCCCAACAAAGGAGCAACCGGTCGATTCAAATGAATATTGATGGTGGGAAAACCCAGTGTTCTACCTAATTTCTCACCATGCGCAACACAACCACATAGCGAGAATCGACGCCCTAACCCTTGTTGTGCAGAGAGTAAATCACCTCGTTGCAACGCAACTCTAATCGCTGTTGAACTAATACGCTTAGTATCATGCGATACGCCAGAGACTTGCGTTACCTCAAAGTCATCTCGCTCATTAGCAATGGTTTGCAATAAGTTAAAATCACCCTGTCGATCCACACCAAAACGAAAGTCATCCCCTACCAACAAATGACGTACTTGCAACATCGCAATCAAATACTGCTCAATAAATTCACGTGGCGGGATCATCGATAAGAACTGGTTGAAGCGCAAGCAACACAATCGATCAACGCCCATTCTATCCAAATATTGCCACTTATCACGAAACCGCATTAGGCGTATGACCGTATCTGCTTTATTTTGTTTCTTCAGAAAATAAGCTTTAGGGTGCGGGGTAAACATCATCACTAAAGTTTGAAAACCTGACTGTAAACCTTGTTCTTTCATTTGCTGCAGTAGTGCTTGGTGCCCTAAGTGCATACCATCAAAATTACCAATCGTAGCAATCACAGGAAACTGATCAGCCTGTGGCTTAAGCCTATGTAAATCACGAATCAACTTCACCGTATAAGCCCTAAATTCACCCGACAACGTACGGCAAGATACAGCACACCAAGATACAGCGCACCACCCACACCAAGGTCTAACAACAACTGTAGTGCACGCCAGTGCCAGCTTAGCTGCAACCAATCACTTACTGGACGCCTGAGAAGCCATAACCATGCAACCATTAAAACACAAGCACCACCCAACCAAAGCAAATAAAGCAACCATGCACGTTGCACTTTAATCACGCCTTTTCTATATAGACATACCCATAATAAAACGGCATTGACCCAAGATGAAATCGACGTTGCTAACGCAAGCCCAACATGCTGCAAAGGACCAATCAACAACCCATTCAATATCAAATTAACTCCCAATGCGGTCGCCGCAATTTTCACAGGTGTTTTGATATTTTGCTGGGAATAAAATCCAGATGCCAACACTTTAATTAGCATAAATGCTGGCAAACCCAATGCATAAGCAATTAAGCTTTGTGATGACATTAAAACATCGTAGGCATTAAAGCGCCCATAATGGAACAATGTCGCTATCAGTGGCTGTGCCAACAAGCCCAATCCTAAGGCAGAAGGAACCCCTAACAACAACACCATCCTGACACTCCAATCCAAACTTTCCGCAAATGCTTGCTGGTCTTTTTCTGCATGCTTTTTCGATAAATGAGGCAGCACAACGGTCGCCAGTGCCACACCAAAAATGCCTAAAGGGAAATAAGTGAGTCGATCAGAGTAATACAACCATGAAATACTGCCTTGTGGCAAAAAGGAAGCAAAAATCGTATCAACTAATAAACTAATTTGCGCTACGGAAACACCAAACAAAGCAGGCACCATTAATTTCAGAATACGCCGCACTCCTTCATTTTGCCAATCTCCTGTGAAATACTGATACCAGCGCAATTGCTTTCTGCCTATGTTGCTCTTTAAGTGCAACCTAGGTAACAACGCTCGCTTTTTTGCGAAATACCACTGACAAGAAAACTGTAACACACCACCTACTAACACCCCCCAAGCGAGTGATTCAACGGGGTAATGGAAATAATGACGAAAAAAAACAGCCGCAATAATTAACGCTACATTTAACAGTACAGGGGTCAACGCAGGTGGGCCAAAACAATCATAAGTATTTAACACCGCAGCCAAAAAGGCAGTTAAGGCAATGAGCAATAAATAAGGTGCAGTAATTTTCAGCAAATGTGCTGCCAACAAGAAACGTGCACCGTCTTTAAAACCAGGCGCAAAGATATGAATTAAGTACGGCGCAAAAATCACTCCTAATAGAACAACCCAAAATAAAATAAACGCCAAACTACGAAACACATGATTGATCAGCTGCTGAATCTCTCCAGAATCTTGCTGTGATTTATATTCAGACAGCACTGGCACAAAAGCTTGAGAAAATGCACCTTCTGCAAATAATCGACGCATAAAATTGGGTATTTTGAACGCTACTAAAAAAGCATCCAACCCAAACAAAGCACCAAATACCTGAGCTAATACCATATCACGCACAAAACCCAAAACACGGGAAATGAGTGTCATGAGTGAAAACAAAGATGTGGATTTCAATAGTTTTTTCATCGTCGATGAATATACATAACTCAAAACTGATTGACAAAGGAAAACAACACATTTAGAATTCGCATTCATTTTTTATGCATCGTAATGGAGAAACATAGTGGCAAATTCACCACAAGCAAGAAAACGCGCAAGACAATCAGAAAAGCGTCGCCAACACAACACCAGCTTAAAATCTATGATGCGTACTTATATTAAGCGTGTCATCAATGCGCTTGAAGACAAGCAAGCAGAAAAAGCAAAAGAAGCCTTTACTGTTGCAATACCTGTTTTAGACAAAATGGCAAACAAAGGCTTAATTCACAAAAACAAAGCAGCCAGAACTAAAAGTCGCTTAAATGCTCAAATCAAAGCACTTGCTACTGCATAATAATACAGCTTAAAAAATTATTAACGAAAGACACGCATTTGCGTGTCTTTTTGTTTGGAGACTATATCCATGCCAATTGCACAACTCAACGACATCAATTTATTTTATAAGCTAGAAGGTAGTGGCGATCCGCTTGTACTTATTTCTGGGTTTGGTGCTGATCATTCTATCTGGAACAGCATCGTCTCCCGCCTAGCTGACACATATACTGTTTTGACTTTCGACAACCGTGGTGTGGGACAAAGTGATGTGCCATCAGAAAAATACAGCATTGAACAAATGGCAAAAGACACCGTTGCATTAATGCAATTTTTACACATTGATCGTGCGGCTATCTTAGGGCACTCCATGGGTGGATACATTGCTCAGACAGTCGCCCATCAATTCCCTAGCTTTACTAAATCTCTTATTCTCTCTAATACCGCAATGGCAACAGAAACCTGCTTTCACTTTTTTATTAAAGCGTATTTCGAACTATTAAAAAATGGTACGCCTGCAGAGTTATGTGCAAAACTGATGTCACCGTGGGGTTTTTCATATCAATATCTTGAAAAACCGATGATGATCGATGGACTGGCAAAATATGCTGCAAACAACCCACACCCTACTTCGCTGACAGGCTATTTAGGGCAATTCGCCGCCATTGGAGATTTCTCCTCAAAAACATGGGCAAAAGAGATCAACAGCAATACTTTGGTTATGAGTAGTGACCAAGACTTAATCTTGGACCAACGACACACCAAGGCCTTAGCTCATGAAATTAAAGACTCGCAGTATTTTTGTTTTAAGGACTGCGGGCATATGCCTTATATTGAGCAACCACAGAAGTTTGTCACACAAGCACTGTCATTTCTAACACTTTGAACAAAGAATTTATAGTCATGCTACTTCAACCACAATCACCAGAAGCTTTCAAACCATTTCTCGTGGATTCAAGTTTGTTTTTTAATAATTCAATGCTATAGCTAACACGGTTAAGTATTGAACACTTTTAACAAAATGATTTTGAGTAGTATTCCATTGAAAAAATTGAGTCATAGCAAGGCTATGGTGAAAGTTTCTCAATGAAATAATGCCAAAAACATGCGGTTAGAATGGTTGATACTTAATCGTGTTAGCTATATTACTCGATTTTTTAATCATTTTGTTAAAACTCCGGTGTCTTGAAAGGCGATGGGTATACACACTTATGACAACTGTGTTAACCACTGATACACCTGTTGACATAAGCCAGAAGTCCCCACTGACTGCAAAGCAGATATCTTTGCCATTTCACCTTTAAAATCAAGCTTATCAATCACGCTTGATACGACAACCTCTAACTGCTCTTCACTCAACAAATCCACTTTATTAAAAATCAACCAACATGGCTTTTGAACTAAATCCTCATTGTATTTCTTTAGCTCATCTACAATCACTTTGGCATTATCGGCTGGATCACTACCATCAAAAGGGCATACATCAACGATATGCAATAGCAGTCGAGTACGTTGCAAATGACGCAGGAACTGATGACCCAAACCCTGACCTTCAGAAGCCCCTTCAATCAATCCAGGAATATCTGCAACCACGAAGCTTTCAGCAGCACCTACTTTTACCACTCCTAAATTTGGATACATCGTGGTAAACGGATAATCAGCTACTTTAGGTTTTGCACTAGATACTGCACGAATCAGGGTTGATTTCCCCGCATTAGGTAATCCAAGCAAGCCAACGTCGGCTAATACACGCAACTCTAAACGTAAATCACGCTCATCTCCTAATGTACCTTTTGTTGTTTGTCTTGGTGAACGATTCACTGAGCTCTTAAAACGCAGGTTACCCAGCCCATGGAATCCACCCTGGGCAACACACAGCCTATCTCCATGACCAACCAATTCACCAATGCGCTCTTCCGTTCCTTGATCATAAGCCATCGTGCCAACAGGCACAGGTAATACAAGATCATCACCACCCTTACCAGTGCACTGATTCCCCTGTCCAGTTTGACCATTTTGTGCTTTATGCTGTCGCTTAAATCGATAATCAACGAGGGTGTTGATATTTTCATCTGCCTGCAGATAAATGCTACCACCGTCACCACCATCGCCACCATTAGGCCCGCCATATTCTATAAATTTCTCACGGCGAAAACTTAAGCAACCATCACCACCTTTACCCGCTTGTATTTTAATGGTCACTTCATCAACAAATTTCATATTTCAATTTCCACTCGACGCCATGCCCAAACCACTTGAAGAAAAAAGTAGAGAGCACATAAAACAAAAAAAAGCCCAGTATCAAACTGGGCTTTTCGTAAATCTGTAGCAATCAATTATACGTGAGCAATTTCTTCAATCATCACATAACGACGATTTTTCTCGCCTTTAACCGCAAACTTCACCACACCATCAATTTTTGCATGCAAGGTAAAATCTTTGCCCATATAAACATTCTTTCCTGGGTGAAATTTCGTTCCTTTCTGACGAACTAAAATGTTACCAGCACGAACCTTCTCACTACCAAAACGCTTTACACCTAAATACTTAGGGTTCGAATCGCGTCCATTCCGGGTACTACCACCTGCTTTCTTATGAGCCATTATTTACCCCTTAATTTCTTTGACTTGAACTTTTGTTAAATATTGACGATGACCTTGTCGCTTCATGTGGTGCTTACGACGATGAAACTTCATAATACGAACTTTCTTATCACGATATTGCTCAACAACTTCTGCTATAACCGTTGCTCCACTAATCAGTGGCGCACCTACTTTAATATCATCACCATTACCAATCATTAATACTTGATCAAAGGTTAATGTATCACCTTGCCCAGCCATTAGTTTCTCAACGCTAATGACATCTCCCGCTTTAACGCGATGTTGTTTTCCGCCACTCTTGATGACTGCGTACATGGCATAACTCCTAAAAAATCGCTAAAAGGAACATGAAAGAAATAACTTTGATGGTTGGCGCATAGATTGGATTTATCTTTGGATGTTTTAATGAAGAAAAACCACAGTAATAGTCAGCTATTGCGAGGATTTTTCGATTGCAAAACATTCATAAATGAATTCAACCTAGGTGATCAAGTATTAAAGTTATTTCTTTCATGTTCCTAAATATTAAGGTGTCGGATTTTAGTTCATCATGATAGTTATTTCAAGCTTTATCTCATCTTGAAAAGGTTCTACAATTAACATTCATAATCGTAAATAAAGATACTTCCGTTGAGCATAAAAAAAATTACAAAAACCGTCTCGAAAGACTTGGATGCCGTTGATCAACTCATTACCAGTCAATTGACCTCAGAAGTTGCTCTCATCAACGACATTGCAGACTACATCATTAGCGCTGGAGGAAAGCGTATTCGACCACTACTAGTACTACTAACTGCTCAAGCACTTGGAGAAATAACGCCGCACCACCATCGTCTCGCTGCGATCATCGAATATATTCATACTGCAACCCTATTACACGATGATGTCATCGATGAATCAACATTACGCCGAGGAAAACCTTCAGCAAATCAAAACTGGGGAGATCACGCACCCATTTTAGTGGGAGACTACCTCTATGCACTTGCCTTTGAAACCATGAATCAAATCGAGTCTCCTCTGGTCAATCAAGTACTTGCACAGGCAACTAAACAACTAGCTGAAGGAGAGGTGTTACAATTAATTCATAAGCAAACTTTTATTTCTCAAGCAGAATATTTGCAAATTATCACAGCAAAAACAGCACGATTATTTGAAGCTGCAACCGAACTATCTGCTACCCTATCAACACAAGATGAGCCAACGATTCAAGCCTTAAAAAAATATGGTCATTATATTGGCATCGCTTTCCAAATGATCGATGACATTTTAGATTACAGCACACAATCAAAAAAATTGGGCAAAAACACAGGTGATGATTTGCGAGATGGCAAGCTGACTTTACCATTAATCATAGCCATGGAAAGTGGGTCAAGCAAACAAGCAGCCATCATTAGAGACGCGATTTCACAAAAAAATGGCGACCAATTAAACCCTATCATAAAGATACTCAAAGAAACTGACGCACTGAATGATTGTAAAGAAATCGCTGTATCTTATGCCAACAAAGCATTGCAAACATTAGAAACAGTAAACACTCGACAAACCACAACCACACTACAGTCTGTTATCGAGGTTATTATTGATCGCATCCAATAACTTAATGGTCACTAGAAACAACACGATAAAACGTTTCATCGGGCTTAATCATCCCCAAATCTTCTCGAGCCATCGTTTCAATATACAACGACCCATGCTTTAAGTCTTTAATCGTCGCAATCAATCCATCATTAACTTGATGTTGTCTATCATTTTTATTCTGCTGATATTCAACTTTATGCTGTAATTGCCATATTTGTAGAATACCGCCTGAGCCAAACCACAGCGCGTATTGCAACAACAATAAAACACCTATAGCGAACAACAACCCTAACTTACGAATCACAATAAAACCCGCATGCCATGATAACTTGCACAATCACCTAACATCTGTTCAATACGCAGTAATTGATTATATTTGGCCACTCGATCACTACGACAAAGTGAGCCCGTTTTAATTTGCCCTGCACTGGTTGCAACCGCAAGATCTGCAATGAAAGTGTCTTCTGTTTCACCCGATCGATGTGAAATAACAGTGCGATACTGGTGTTGTTTTGCCAGTCTAATCGATTGTAGTGTCTCCGTTAAAGTGCCAATTTGATTAGGCTTAATAAGAATTGCATTAGCAACTTGGCGATCAATACCCTGTTGCAACATAGCTGGGTTAGTCACAAACAAATCATCCCCCACCAATTGAACTTTATCTCCAAGTGCCTGCGTCAATAACTGCCAGCCAGTCCAATCATCTTCATCAAGTCCATCTTCAATACTAACAATGGGATACTGTGAAACCCAACTCGCAAGAAAATCAGTCATCTGCTGACTGTCAAACTGTTTACCTTCCCCGTGCAAATGATAGCGCCCCTCTTGATAAAACTCACTACTGGCAACATCTAACGCCAACACAATATCTTTCTCCAGCCTAAAACCAGCTTGATCAATCGCCAATAGAATCATTTCAAGTGCTTCAAGATTAGAGCGTAAATTAGGTGCAAAACCACCTTCATCTCCAACAGATGTGTTTAAACCTTTTTGCTTTAACACCATCTTTAACGCATGAAATACTTCAACACCATAGCGTAATGCTTCTTTAAAGTTTGGCGCACCCACTGGCATAATCATGAACTCTTGAAAGTCAATATTATTATCCGCATGCGCCCCACCATTAATAATATTCATCATCGGCACAGGCATCATATATTGTTCAGCAGCTGATAAATACTTAAACAATGGCAGCCTTTCAGCATTGGCTTGCGCACGAGCAGTCGCTAAAGATACTGCCAACATAGCATTAGCACCCAAATTTTCTTTGTTTGCACTGCCATCTTCATCAATCATCAGCTGGTCTATTACTTTTTGCTCAGCAGCATCTTTTCCCTACCAATAACGGTGCAATTATCTGCTGAATGTTAAATACAGCAGTTTGAACACCTTTTCCCGCATAACGATTGCTATCTTGATCACGCAACTCTAACGCTTCTTTTTTACCCGTTGACGCCCCTGAAGGGGCCACACCTAAACCACGCACACCACACTCAAGTATCACTTCAGCTTCTACAGTTGGGTTCCCACGTGAGTCAAGAATCTCTCGACCAATGATTGTTTTGATTGTTGTCATAGTGGAACTTATAATTGGAGGAGTCGTATTTTTATCACACTGGATTAGGGATATCAATAAACTGGCAAGTCAAATCAAACTTTTCCGCTAAATGCTGACCTAAGGCCTGAATACCATAGCGTTCAGTCGCATGGTGTCCTGCACAAAAATAATCAATCCCTAGCTCTCTTGCTAAATGAGTCGTTCTTTCTGATACCTCTCCACTGATAAAAGCATCTAGCTGATGTGATGCAGCAAGTTCAATCAGGTCTTGGGTAGCCCCTGTGCACCATCCAATGGTACGTATCTGTTTTTTCCCACCTGATATATGCTGCACAGAGTGTTGAAGTTGCTCACTGAGAAAGCACTGCAAACTCTGTGGAGACTGTGAATCTGACAAGCACCCTTTGAACCCCAATTGCACCCCGTCACCTTGGTCAAATTGGACGACATCACAAAATTCAAGTTGCCGTGCTAATTGCACATTATTTCCAATGACAGCATGTACATCTAATGGCAAATGGTAGGCAAAGAGATTAATATCGTGCTCAAGCAGTGTTTTAATGCGCTGCCGTTTGATCCCTGTCAGCGCGGCTAACTCACCTTTCCAGAAATAACCATGATGCACTAAAACCGCATCAACCTTCTGTGCTACCGCGGCATCCAGCAACGCTTGACAAGCGGTAACTCCCGTCATGATTTTCTTGATCTCTTCTTTGCCTTCTATTTGTAGCCCATTAGGGCAATAGTCTTTGATTTGATCTACGTCCAGAAAATCATTAAGGTAGTTTTGTAACTGAGATCTGTTCATTTATTTCTTCAATTTTTTCATTCTTTCGATACAATCACCTAAAGGTTGATAAGTTACAAGCTGTTTATTTTCATGAAATCGATATATGATTTCATCAAATAATGTCTTTTTTGTCATGCGATCTCCATCAAGAAAACTATCACTAACTTCATCCCCTACCAATAAGTACGCCAACATCAAAAGATATAATGATTTTTGCAAATCATGAGGCACATCCGATATTGCACTTTGCACTAAAAAATTTGCATCATCAAAAATATTTTCACATATTTCTTGTAATCTATCTTTTAAATTATTTTCTTCATATACGAGCACATTGATACCAGCAAAATCTGATGGCACTAACTTCGCATCTGGAGTCAAAATATATACAGGCTTACCTTGAGCTGCAAACAAACCAACTTCATAAAAAATATTGGCCAGTGTAGAGGAGCTATAATTTTCAGCTAAAATTACAACACCAAAGCCAACAGAGTAAATTTGCTGTACAATTTTTTGCAAACAACTTCCTTGACTATATTTGCTCGCATCAGTCATTTTAAATTTATTTTTGGTTAAAAAATTTTCTATCGACTTTTTGGACTTCCTCACTGCTTCAGTCTCACCGCCAATCTTCATCATAAAGAACCCAGTTCTCGGAGAAAATTTTAATCGTTTAACATTGATAAAATCACCTGGAAACTCACCTGCAGGATGAATGAACATCAAACACTACCTTTGCGATGCCTAGCAATTGGAGTATTAGCATAAGGACCGGGGGATTTCTTTGTACTTAAAATTCTACCTGCTGTTCGATCTATTTTAACATAACGTTGATTTCTCGGGTTCTTAACCTGTATCACATCATTTTTTTTTAGTATTTCAGCACTCATAACAATAACCTCTCAAGCCTTTTGTTTTACTCACCATTTTTATTGTATGGCATATACTTGAAGAAATCGACACTGTATTTACGCACAATTAAGATAAGCACATACTCTTTGTACAAACTGCCTTCTTTTCTAGAAATTCTTCCACACCATATACTCCACCTTCACGTCCAACTCCAGACTGCTTCATGCCACCAAAGGGTATATCTGGATGACTATATGCCGTAGTATTAACTGCAACAATACCTGTTTCTAGTCTTTCACTAACACGTGCCATTCTTGCCTTATCTTGTGTATATACATAACTGGCTAAACCATATTCAGTGTTATTCGCGAGCCGCACCGCTTCTTCACTGTCAAAACGGTAAACTACCAAGATAGGCGCAAATAGCTCTGCCTGGGAGATATCCATCTCATGAGTTGCATCAACAATCAACGTTGGTGCAAAAAAAGCACCTGAACCTATACACCTATACACCTATACATACAGTTATTGAAAATTAGATTGTTAGTGTTATATAATGACAATGTTGAGGCTTGGAGTCTAATCAATTGCGCAAATTTATAATTAGAAGTGGTGAAGTGGATAGAGAGATTGAGATAGAGTCAGATCTCTTCAATGATCTTTTATCGAACGCAAAGATTCTTATTAATGGTCATCGAGGCATAGGTAAGACTTACTTCTTAGAGCATGTTTTAAAGAAATACTATGAAAGTTGTGGTTGGTTGTGTTTTTTGGAGCCATGTTATAGAGGGGTTAAACGGCATTCTGATTATTTAGCCGATAGGTTCAGGTATTGGGATAATGCTAGACCTTATACTACCCCTTTTACTTGGGCATGGAAAAAACGGCGCAGGAGAGGATATGAGCAAAGTAGGGCTATTGGGCTATCGGTAGCTGGGGTAAGTGCTTCAGTTGGTGCTGCAGAAAGTACACTAACAGATCGTCAAAATTTAGGGGATAGTTATGATGGTCATTTAGGCTTTGGGAATGTTGTAATACAATGGCTAAGAAATCACAAAAACAAGAAACTGCTTATCGTTATAGATGAAATAAATAGGGTTGATCTTCATGATTCTAATTTTTTTGATAATTTAAAGCAGATATTTGATAGTTTTGACGTTAAAGGTAGAGTTCGTTTTGTTGCGTCGGGATCGAACAGTCATTTTATACATTATTTGTCATATCAGCATCGAATGTCAGAATACTTTAGTGAAAGGCATATGAAGAGTTTGCTCATAGATGATCTTTTATCTGAATGTATTGTGCCCAATTTTGACGCTGACGCCCCTCCAAATGAAGAAATCATACAATTGTTTAAAGATTTTTATTTGAAAGCTTTTCATGGAAACATTCGAGCTGTAAGAAAAATTTTGGTTGATGTTAGTTCTTCAACGACTGCGGCTGAGATTTGTAGTCTCATGAACGATTATATAACCGCTGCTAATCATGCTAGATATCAATTTTCGATTTTTTTACAAAAACCACTAGAGGAAAGAGTAAATATAATAACAACTCTTAACGAAAATGCTGATGACGGAGCTAGGGAGTTGCGTATTTCTGAGGGGGTAAGGGATCTTATCTACTACAATCAACTTCTTGTTGGTGGTGAGGTTGGCATTCTTGGACATAATCCTGGCATAATAGAACAGCTAAGCCTTGTCCGGTAAGATTATACTGGGCATGGAAATTACACTGGAAGCATGTCTATAAATTCGTGGATTTGCGTCAAATACTTAATATTGAAATACAGGCGACTTATTATACCTTTATTTGCTAGAGGGTTCTGTCGCAAACGGAAGATGATGTGTTAAACTGTTTGTAAAATCACAGGAGTGAGCAGATGGCAATCGATTTTTCAGGAAGACATTATCCAAAAGATATCGTGTTATGTGCAGTGCCTTAGTATGTAGCACACCCTGCTGCCAACGCCGCCCCCAACTTTCTTAAAGCAAGCAACACTGGAAAATTCCAAGCCGTCACTAACAAAACAACACCCACTGACTGATAGCTCGTTTGATAACGCATACCGGTCTGATTATTAACAATCACTTGATCATGAAGTTGGCCAACTAGTTGATTAATTGCATCTATCGACGATTGTAAACAAGCCATACCATATTTGATTTCTTTCTTAGCTTCTGAAAGAGGTTTGCCTTGTTCTTGAGTCAACAATCTCGCTAATGAATCACTATTGTTCTCAATCAGCAGCATCCACCGAGTTAACAACTCTGAACGATCTTGAATAGTCGCACCTTGCCAAGCATTCAATGATGATTGAGCAGAATCAATTGCACAAATAGCATCATCTTCTGCCATATCAGCTACCTGAGCAATTATTTTATTATTTGCAGGATCTTTAACAGTAAAGGTCTTACCCGAAAGCGAACCGACCCACTTCCCGTTGATTAATCCTTTCTTAGATTCCATAGTTAACCTGCATATCTCTACTCACTATACCCATCGCCATTCAAGACGCCAGAGCTTTAACAAAATGAATTTTAATTTTGCAGAATTCATAAAGTTAAAATCCAGTTTCTTGAATGGTGATGGGTATATCACTGAAGAAAACATTGACTAATTTTACCCTAAGAAAATCATGCGGCAGGCATTAAATAAAACACTAGGAAATATACCTAGGAACAATAGTAATATGCTATTGATAGCAATCGCAATTTGCACATCCAAAGGTAATTTGATTGGCATGGGATCAGTATCATTTTTTTCGAAATACATCACTTTCACAAGATTTAGATAATAGTAAGCACCCACAATGGCAAATAAAAGCGCGACCACAACCAACCAAATCATACCCACATTGACCAAAGCTTCTAACACGCTTAACTTAGCCATAAACCCAACCAATGGTGGAATACCAGCCATTGAAAATAAAATAAGCAACCATAAAAATGCAAACCAGCTATGTCGTTGATTCAATCCTTTTATATCGTCAATGGTTTCAATACAAACACCCCGACGATTCATGATCGTTAACAGTCCCAACGCTGCTGTTGTCATCATCACATAACTAATCATATAAAAAACAGAAGCAGCATATCCTTGCAATGTTCCTGCCACAAAACCTAACAGCATATAACCAATATGAGCAATCGACGAATAAGCAAACAGGCGCTTTAGATTTTTTTGGCTAAGTGCCACAATATTCCCTAGTCCAATAGAAAGCACTGAGATTAAAATCAAAATTTCATGCCACTGAATACTCAAACTCGGCAATGCATCATCAAGCAGACGAAACAACATCGCCAATACAGCAAGTTTAGGAACACTCGCAACAAACAAAGTGACACTCATAGGCGCACCATCATAAACATCTGGCACCCAAGAATGAAATGGAGCAGCACCTAGTTTAAATAAGACAGCAATCAAGATAAACACTAGCCCTATGAGCAACATGAGGTTATGCATTAACTGCTTAGTGGCTATGATGCTAGCAATTTTCGATAAATCCAACGCACCACAACTCCCATACACTAAAGAGAAGCCATATAATAATAGCGCAGAAGCTAATGCACCCATGATAAAATATTTAGTTGCCGACTCTAAAGCTCGATCATCTTTTCGCCTCAACGCAACTAATGCATAGATAGGCAAAGACAACAGCTCCAATCCTAGAAATAATGTGATGAGGTTTTGACCTGAAATTAAAACCATCATGCCCAGTACGGACAATAAAGAAAGCACATAATACTCACCAACGGCTCCCTGTTTCGTTGCCACTCCTAGGGTCTCAATCACATAATCACGAGAATACACAAACACAAACCCAGTCAGCAATAACAGCATAAACTTTAAAAGCACCGCTAAATGGTCAACAATAAATAAGTCATGAAAGGCTAATTGTTTATTCACGTTCATGAGTTGGCACACACTGAAAAATGCCAACACAAGTGTTAATTGAGCTAGGAGGTAAATCCAACGTTGCACTTTCTCTTGGCAACAAACATGCAACATCAAAATGCTACAAGCACCGATTAAAATAATAATTTCAGGTAACGCGAGTAATCCATTCATTCAGTTATTCCTAACGCATACTTAAAGTTAAAATGTGTGCAACCGTTTTATGTAGCACCTCTAATAACGGCTGAGGATATAATCCTATCAGAAACACCATACCTGCCAATAAAATGAAGACAATCAGTTCAACACCACATATATCAGATAATCCAGCAATTTCTTGGGTCTTCACCTCACCAAAAAAGACTCGTTTAAACATCCATAAAGTATACACTGCACTGATCACTAAAGTTGAAGCAGCCATTAGCGTCACCCAAAAACTCACATGAAAACTTGCCAATAAGATCATGAATTCACCAACAAAACTAGAGGTTCCTGGTAGCCCAACATTCGCCATCGCAAATACCATAAAAAATGCAGTAAAAATCGGCATTGACTTTGCAATTCCACCAAACGCATTAATATCACGGGTTTTCATGCGTTGATATAACATTCCAAAACCAATAAACATCGCTCCTGCACCAAAGGCATGTGAAATCATTTGTACCATTGCACCCTCGAGGCTCATGTCTGCGTTGATTACACTCCCTTGATCTACGTGGAAAAAGATCAGATAGGCCATAAAACAACCCAGGGTTACAAAGCCCATATGAGCAACCGAGGAATAAGCAATTAATTTCTTCATATCTGTTTGCGCAATCGCAATCAATCCAATATAAACAATCGCAATCAGTGAAAGAATAATCATCATCCAAGCAAACTGATGGCAAGCATGCGGAACAATAGGCAAACTAAAACGTAAGAAACCATAGCCTCCAAGTTTAAGCATTAAAGCAGCTAGAATAACAGAGCCGCCCGCAGGTGCTTCAGTATGGGCATCAGGCAACCAAGTATGAAATGGCCACATCGGCATTTTCACCGCAAAGGCTAAAAAGAAGGCCAAAAACAACCAAAATTCTTCTCTCATCGTTAGATGTGCTTGATAAAATTCTGCAATATTAAAACTGCCCGTCTTGTAGTGTAAATACAACAGTGCCACTAACATGAACAATGAGCCTAGAAAGGTAAATAAGAAAAATTTAATAGAAGCATAGGAACGGTTCTTTCCTCCCCAAATTCCAATACTCAAATACATTGGAATCAACATCGCTTCCCAAAAAATGTAGAACAACATCGCATCTGTGGCACAAAACACACCCACAACCATTGCCTGCATTAATAAGAAAATGGCTAAATATTGCGACACCTTCTCATGGACCATGCGCCAACTACCCAAAATAACCACAACAGAAGTAAAGCAAGTTAAGGTCACCATCGGCATCGAAATGCCATCAACCCCAAGTCCGTAATGAATGCCAAAACTACTCAGCCAAGTGAGCTGCTCTGTATATTGCATATGCCAACTATGCACATTAAAACCATGCCACATAACACCACAAAGTGCTAAGGAAATCAGCGTTGTCATCAACGCTAAATAACGTGCATTTTGATGACGAGATTCTCCGCGAAACCCTAATAAGATGATACTACTACACACGGGCAACCAAATAAGCAAACTCAACAAAAGATGATTTCCTAACGCATTCATAATACGACAACTCCCACCAATAACAATAACAGCCCAAGCACCATAATCAATGCATAATGGTAAAGATACCCTGTCTGCAAGCGTTTCAGTTGTAGAGACATCTTATTAAAAACTCGCCCAGCTCCATTAATAATACCAGCATCCAACCATTTCATATCAGCCACATAAAATAAATAATTGGCTAGCCGACTAATCGGTCGCACCAATACCAACTGATTGAAAGCATCAAAACCATACTTATGACTCAATAATGCATACCCCCACTGGCAATGCTTTCTCACTTTCGCAGGAATATCGGTGCATATACAGTAACTCAACCATGCCACAAAAACCCCTAAAAGCATCATCCAGAATGGTAGATGTTGCACACTTTCTAGAACAAGACTCCATACACCATGGAACTGCGCTTTAACATGTAAAAAGCTCGCATGAATTGGCAACACCATCACTGCATTTGCTAACCAAGCATGCTTACTATATAACAAAGGAACTGCCCATATTACCCCTAAACCCACAGATAAAATCGCTAACACAATTAACGGCACAGTAATCACCCAAGAAGACTCCTTAATGTGATCTTTCACTGTATCATCACTGCGATTGACACCATGAAAAGTCATAAAGAACGCACGAAAAATATATAAACTTGTCACGAATGCACCCAAAGTTAAGCACCAGTAAGCATATCCACTTGACCACAAGTGTGACACTGAAACAGCTTCAATAATCGCATCTTTAGAATAGAAACCTGCAAAAGGAGGTACAGCCGCTAGTGCCAACGCACCAATTAAGAAAGTAACATAAGTAATTGGCATTTTACGACGTAACCCACCCATCTTACGCATATCTTGTTCATGGTGACAAGCGACAATCACAGAACCTGCTGCCAAAAATAATAAAGCTTTAAATGCCGCATGAGTTGCCAAATGAAAAATACCTGCCGAAAAAGCAGATGTGCCATTAGCAGCCATCATATAACCCAGTTGCGACATGGTTGAGTAGGCAATCACACGTTTAATATCATTCTGCACAATCCCTACCAAGCCTAAAAATAAAGCACCTGTAGAGCCCACCAGTAATATCATATTGAGCGCAGTCGTTGAATACTCAAATAGTGGTGATAAACGAGCAACCAAGTACACCCCAGCTGTCACCATCGTTGCCGCATGAATCAGTGCAGAAATAGGCGTTGGCCCTTCCATCGACTCTGGCAACCAAACATGCAATGGAATCTGTGCTGATTTTGCCATCGCACCAATAAACAACAAAATACAAATCATACTAGCCACTGACCAGTGCCAGTTCAGAAAGTGAGGAAAGATGGTAACAGTGAGATGTGCTAATTTTGGTGCAACGGTGAATAAATCGGTATATTGTAATGAACCTGCATATTTCAACACAGCCGCAATCCCTAAGAGAAATGCTACATCACCAATTCTGTTGACAATAAAAGCTTTAAAGCTTCCCACCGCTACAGAATCTTTGTGGTACCAAAATCCAATCAACAAATAAGACACCAAGCCAACCCCTTCCCATCCAAAAAACAGCTGCAAAAAGTTATCGGCAGTGACCAATGTCAACATCATAAAAGTGAACAGCGACATATAACTGAAAAAACGTGCAAATCCAAGATCTCCACGCATATACCCCACACTGTATAAATGCACCAGCGTTGAAACAAGCGTCACCACCAACAGCATAATCACCGTCAGATGATCAACCAAAACTGCCGCACGTAGGTGGATATGTCCAACATCTACCCATTGGTACAATAGAAAACGATGTGCAGGCAAATTGTGGTGTGTGACCTGGTAGAAAAGAATAATGCTTGCCACGGTTGAAACAGTCATCAAGATGATGGTAATAACTGCCGTCAATGAATCTCCAAGTTTTTTACCTAAAAATCCTGCAATCACTGCGCTTAGAAGAGGTGTTAATAGCGCAATGAGTAGAAGTGATTTCATCGATTAACCTAACGTTATTATGAATTGGCGACAGTATCGCGAAAAAGTGGGGTTACTTCAAGGGTTGAGCTATATTGAACACTATTTTGTTGCAGGAAAGAGGTATCTAACCACTCCCATTAATAAACCAATGGTATTCACAACTGTTGTTCCTAAAAATGTCATCATGACGTTGTCGTCTATGTGAAAATACCAATGATGATTGACGCACATTAAAGTCGTAGCAACTAATAAATAGCCCCCAACCAAATAAAAAATCTTAGATGTCCATTTTTTTCGAGCATCTTTGTTATCTTTGAATTGTTCATTTTCCAAATCAACTCTGGAATTTTCCATTTCTAAACGTTGGTTCTCTAACCCAAGCTTATCCAAATCATGCTTACGTACAGATTGCAAATACTCTTTTGTCTCCCTATCTGAGTCAACGCTAGCACTATCGACAATCGATATATGATCATCTAAAAGCTCCAATGATTGCCCTTTATCATTCAAGCTCATTAATCAGTTTTCTCCACATCATCTGGTTTCAAAAACTTGCTAAAATATCCAGCCAACTCACTATCATCAATTACCGTTGATCGAACATTCTTACCACCTTTTTTATTCCAAAACTTATCCCAAGGACTCTCTTCCTCATGTGTCCAGTTAGAAAGTTGGATACCCGTATATTTACCAAAAGATCTCCATACCGCCTGCAATATCTTTATCATCTTTGTATCCGTACTTGGCACAGTAGGGTCCTCATACTCGGTAACATCATCATCTAGCCCTATCAACATTTCATCCTGAGGTAATAATTTAGAAATAGGCCGATTTCCATTCACTTTAATTTCATGATATAAATCACGAATAACAGGCCCATATTTCCATGCCTCAACAACCGCATCACATATTGGTTCCTGAGGGTTTATTGCCAAACTCAACCCTTGAGCAACATAAACCAGCTTCATTAGCTTCATCTGCTCAATTGGATTTCCTTCGAGAATTCCTTTCTGAATAAACCAATTCGCAACTGCTCTAACTTGATACATAACCATCTCCTGCAAATGACATTAATTCGTCATTTGACAATTTCAATCTAACATAAACCAAAGAAAAAAGTAATACGGTAACATAACTACTCATTGTGTCATCCTGCGCGTAGCCCCAGAATCTATATTCACCCTAGAAACTTGAATACTAGACTCCGCGATTTCGCGCAAAATAACGAGTGAGCAACTATAAACTCGCAAGCTTACTAACCTTTCAACAAGCTCAAATCTTTGACTGCAATGGTATGACGCTTGCGATATAACGTAACAATAATTGCTAACCCAATCGCTGACTCAGCAGCGGCTACTGTTAAAATAAAGAAGACAAAAATTTGCCCCATAATTTGATGTAATGACGCTGAAAAGGCAATAAAGTTTAAGTTCACTGCCAATAACATCAGTTCAATACACATCAACACACGTATCAAGTTTTCACGATTCAACAAAATCCCCGCTAAACTGATCACAAAAACAAGACTACTTACAATCAGGTAAGCATTGATCGTTAGTGGTGCATTCAACCATTGATTCATCATATTTATGGCTCCATATCCACTAAAGTTAAATGATCTTTTTTATTCGCTTTTAACTGCTCGCTAATTTGCTGTGATTTACGCTTTCTTGCGCCACGAAAAGTCACACTAATCGCAGCAATCATAGCCACCAATAAAATCACTGCCGCCAGCTCAAAGGCTAAAACATACTGTGTATATAAAACATGCCCTATCGCCTGTGTATTACTATGGTGAACAGCAATTTCTGTAAAAATATTTTGCTTAACTGCAAAATGGCTATGAGAGAAAACACCCAGTAAAATCCCAAAAATCAAAGCACACACCAATAGCACCACTGGCAAAGAAGCTGACCATTTTCTCGATGATTCCTGACTACCTCCCATACTCATCATCATGACAACAAATAAAAACAATGTCATCACTGCACCCACGTAAACAAAAATCAATGCCAACCCTAAAAATTCAGCTTGTAATAATATCCACAGCACACTAGAGGCAAAAAAACAAAGCACTAAAAATAGAGCAGACTGCACTGCATGGCGACTAAACACAACCATAAAAGCAGCTACAATCAGAACGCTTGAAAATGTATAAAAAACGAGATTGGTAACATTTAACATATACTCACACTACCTTACTACCTTAACGATACTTTGCATCTATTTGATGATTTGCAGCAATCTTTGCTTCATAACGATCTCCAATTGCCAACAACTTTTCTTTAGTAAAAATATTCTCACCTCGATTTTCTAAGTGATAGTGACTTTCATCAGTCAAGACAATGGAATCAACAGGACAGGCTTCCTCACAAAAACCACAATTAATACATTTGAAAACATCAATATCATATCGTGTTGTCCGTCGTGTACCATCATCAGCACGTGGTTCAGCTTCGATAAAAATTGCCTGGGCAGGACAAACTGCTTCACATAATTTACAACCAATACAACGCTCTTCACCATTCGGATAACGTCTCAACGCTAACATACCACGAAACCGAGGAGAAACAGGGGTTTCTTCTTCAGGGTACTGAACGGTTACTTTTGGCTTAAAGAAGTACTTCAACGTAATACGCAGACCTTGAAATAATTCAAATAAAGTGAAACTTTTAATCCATTTTTTTATTGTATTCATAGTGATATCTTAACCCAGAAATATACACGAAATAAGTTCCACAATTGATCGCTTAAAATGTATTCATTTTTAAATTTTTTGCAATCAAAAAATCCGCGCAATAGCTGGCTATTTCTGTGGTTTTTCTCAATTAAAAAATTCAAAACTAAACTCATTTTATGCACCAATTGCAGAACTTATTTCGTGTATATTTCTAAACCACGGCGCTAAATGAAACTGAATCATCAATGTGACCACTACCAACCACACTAAGGTTACTGGAATGAGAACTTTCCACCCTAAGTGCATAATCTGATCATAACGATAACGCGGAAATGTAGCGCGAATCCACAAGTAAATAAACAAAAATAGTCCTGTCTTCAAAACCAACCAAACAAATCCGGGCACAAATGAAAACAATACACCTAAGACAGGCACGTTGGTGAACGGAGATAACCAACCACCTAAGAACAATAATGCTGCAAGCATAGATACCAAAATCATACAGGCATACTCTGCCAAAAAGAAAACTGCAAACATAATTCCAGAATACTCAACATGGAACCCAGCGACAATCTCAGACTCACCCTCTGCCATATCAAATGGTGCGCGATTAGTTTCTGCCACCGCAGAGATCCAGTAAACAACAAATAGAGGAAATAACGGCAACCAGAACCAATGAAGGAACCCACCTTGCTGTGCTAATACAATATGAGATAAATTCATACTACCAGCAGCCATCAGCACACCTACTAATGCAAAGCCCATCGCAATCTCATAAGAAATGGTTTGTGCAGCCGCTCTCATTGCACCAAAAAATGCATATTTTGAATTAGATGCCCACCCTGCAATTAATGTGCCATACACCCCCAAAGAAGTCATCGCAAACAAGTATAAAACACCTGCATTAATATTGGAAAGCACCACCCCTTTTGAGAATGGAACAACTGCCCATGCTGCTAATGCAGGAGCAATCGTCAATACTGGCGCAACAATAAATAAATAATGATTGGATGCCTTAGGCACAATCAACTCTTTAAAAAACAACTTGAGTCCATCTGCCAGAGGCTGTAACAAACCCTTAAAGCCAACGCGGTTCGGTCCTATACGCGACTGCATATAACCAATCACTTTTCTCTCGGCAAGGGTTAATAACGCCACACACACCATCAATGGCACAACAATGCCAAGAATTTTAACTATAATCCAAATTAAATCCCACAACGCTGCTAGCGTCATACCAACGACCTCTTGCTAATTTCTAGCCTATTCATTTGCGCCACATTATATACTCATCACACATGAAGATACAGGATTTTAGTATCATACTTTTTGCAAAATATCAGTTCGAAAGCTTTTGCAACAATGGTGCGAGCACTAAAACTCTCAAACATAATTTTGATAAAAACTATTGAGTTACCTTCCTCTAAATACAATAAGCAGATACTCACCACAGACGAAAATGCCGAGTTTTTAGTAAACAACAGAAACTCATCCTCAATTCGCATTGCATCAAATTAAATGACACTATCTAGGGTCTGTTGCCTCATTTAAAATCACACTACTTGATTGAGTTTGTGTGTACTAAGGAGGCGCTGATGGCAAAGCTGATGAGTCTACAAGCTCGGGAGAAAATGTTAGAAAGCATTAAAGAAAAATATCACTCTGGTGACTGGAAAACAAAGCATAAATTGATTGATGGCTTTGTAGCAACAACTCGATATGAGCATAAGCATGCTATTAAACTGCTTAATCGAAAGAAAGCTACAATAACAGAAGATTCCAAACATCACGGCAAAAGAGCTACTCGAGAAACTGATGAAAAAATATCCTAGACAGTTTTACGAAGGTCATATTAGAACATTGCAAAGGAGGCTTAGTGAGCTACGCAAAGAAATTGACCAAAGGGAGCTAAAGTATCAGCAGCTGATGATAAGCAAGAAATTCATGACAACCAACCCTGTTGAAGGTATCTTAATGAGTGATCCTGCCCCCCAAAATGGGACATGAAAGTCACGCGACTTTATCAATCTGAATAATACGTTCAAATTGATCTGGAGTCACGTAATTAATGGCGCTATGACGCCTACGCGTATTAAAATAGGCTTCAATATACTCAAAGATGGATGATCTAGCTTGCTCCCTAGTGACATAATTTTCTTGGTAAACAAGCTCCACCTTTAAAGAATGGAAGAAGCTTTCACACGCAGCATTATCATAGCAGCAACCTTTAGCACTCATAGAAGATATCAACCCATGTCGCTCTAGCTTTAGGCACTAAACCCATTACTTGCATACGTTTACTCACTGTTTGGCGCTTGATCGGGAATGCATGGTCATCTTTCATTTCTTCCATAATTCTGGTTGAGCCGTAACGCCCTTTATGTTCAGCAAAGATCTTCATTATCAGGTGATCTGCTTTCTGATAATGCTTGTCTCTAGCGCTATAGGGATTGCGCAAACAACGATAGTAGGATGATGTGCTCACGTTTAACATCTGTGCCATCAGGTCTACACGACAGGCATGACGATTGTTTTTAATGAATGCGTATTTCACAGCTTTTCGCTCGCAAAATACGCTGCCGCCTTTTTTAGTATGTCTCGCTCCTGCTCCGTGCGCTTCAGTGCTTTTCGCAGTCGTTTGACCTCTGACTCTAGGGATTTGATTTTACTTTTCCCTGCCTGTGTGCTTGCTGTTTCTGGCATTGTTTTTTTCACCCATGCGTATAATGTCTTGTAATGAATACCTAAGTTCTTAGCTAATTTGCTGATAGGCTCATCTGATTCCAACGCCAGTTTAACGCTTTCTGTTTTAAATTCCTCGCTGTATGTTTGATATCGACTCATTTTGGTTCTCCTGTTCTATTTTTTGGAGTCCCATTTCGGGGTACAAGATCATTTGAGTATTGGTACTGGTATTGGTGGATATGATCATGGTCAGAGCATGACATAAGCTAAGCTTTGGTCAATAAGGGTTGAGAGGGTTAATGATAGCGACATCCAATTTGACAGTGTTGTTTAACCAGTTCTTTGTGGAGTTGGATCGCTCCTGTTACATTGAACTGTTGTATTAAGTGATGCTGAATCGATTGAGCATGCTGGGTATCGATCTCCATCGATTTTGCGATAATGGCTAAATTCTTCTCGGAAAGGAAATGCCATAAAAAATGACTTTGTTTGGCTGAGAGTTGGATGCTGGACTTGTCGATGATGGCATAGAATCTGTGATGTTGAGGTTGTGAGGGCATGCTGATTCTCCGAGTTGTGTGTTGATTGACGACCTCCACCCCGTCTATCGATTCTATTTATAGTGACATTCGTTGTTTGAATTGTGACAATTGCCTGGAAAGACCCAAAACATGTCAGAAATCTCCTTATTCAGGTTCCGTTTGTACTTTGGCGAGGACGACGGAACTTGAGTTTTTATCGTTTAACCTGCTGTTTTTAAATGCTTTAATTGATCTCTATTGATTAAATCATTTACACCGCAACTCCACGCTACTTGTTTTAAATCTTTCAGTTTTGGCTGACTAAATTTTATTTTCACATTATTTAGATAATACTCCACTGTTCGCTCTGATAATGACAGTTGCTTTCCTGTGTCTTTCATGCTCTTTCCTCTCATTACTAATAACAAACATTCTGCCTCTCTACGTGTTAGATGGATTTCTCTGCTTGCCATTTTTACGGGAAACAGCCCTTGCTCAGTTCTACAATAACGCCCACCTACTTTGTGAGCTATTTGATCCAAATCAGCTTGTGATTCTTGCTTGTAATGTCCAGCTTCTACTGCTTTTACTAAATTATTCCAATACATCTTTTGCTCCTTTTTGATTGCAATTTTTTAATCTCGTTTTCATAACTTGCTTAACTACCCATTGATTCCACTAACTGATATGCTAATCGACACTCATTCTGATATCTTACTGACCCTACATACTCACCAGCTCTGACTTTCTCCACTGCACCCAATACCACTGCGATGCTCTCGCTACTGCTGACTCCATGCTGTTGTAGCCACTTCATTTCTGTTCTCATTTTTTCACCTGTTACACTTGTGTATTATTTAGGTTGGACACGCTGTTCATTCTTTGGCTATTCCTTCTGCCTATATCATCCTTGCTCGCAACGTATCCAACGGTTTGTTGCTCCTTTCCCTGTTCATGCTCTTCTCACAGATTTGCAATGTGTGTAGTAAAACGTATGTGAAGATTTTTATAAATAGCATAATATATCTAAATAAATAGCATTGTTATTTTGTATCATGAATTCCATGTGTAAAAAATGATATATAAAAATATCTAGTTAAAATTGAGTTATAAAATTGCATCATCTTTAATGATGGGGTAAGGTGATATAAAATAAAGATTAGTAGTGGCTGTATCTATTATGAAAAAAATACATCAAGAAAAAGTAGAACGCCTTTTTTGGAAAGATATTAGAAGCCAAGTGATGCAAGTAAATCCTGAGATTACAAAAATTATCGATGACATAGATCCTAGTGAAAATTTTCCTTTATACCGAGTTCGTTATTCATATGGGGATTTGATTGTTGATAAAGGTAAATTTAATCTTCCAAGCGCTGATGGCGAGATGATTGCAATTGATGACCCTTTAATTAGCAATTTATTACAAGAAGATTTGGGATATCCTGATAATGGGCAACCATCAGGGATTGTACTTAAAAATTCAATTCAAGAATCTTTAGTTTGCGGAGAAGAGTTGCTTCCGCTTTCTGTTGCCAAAGCAGGTAGTATTTGTGCATTATGGCATGAATTAGATATTGTCATGTCTTATCACCCAATAAAAATATTTAGTGTTACTGCAGGTGCCAATGCCATTTACATGCTCCCAAATATTGGTAATCACTTGAAACATAAAAAACTAAAGAGTCGTTACAATTTCATGGAAACCACTCCGAAAAGCCTTCAAGAACACTGGAGCCTCTTTAAGTCGATTGCAAAATACTCAGCCCGTAACGGAGATGGTTGGGAGGTGGAAATGCTGTTTTTCTCTAAGCATTGGATCACAAAAGTAAAGCAAGCACTCAAAAATAAAAAAGATTCTTCTTGGTTAGCCTTATATACATTTTTTATCGAAAGGGTGTGGAAAAGTTCCGCTGTAGAAAGAAACCAGATTTTCTACGATTATGCGTTATCTCTTGCTCAAAGACAAAAACATTTGAAGCCAAATCCATATTTGACTGATACTGCTAAATATTTACTATTGATTGGGTTAGGTGTGGCTGTTGGTTTCGGTGCAGCAGTTGATGAGGAGCTATGTCCAACAAGCACAATTCAACAAGCATATTTAGAGAGCTATCATCTAGAGTCTGCTCCAATCATACTCGTACCTAAACACTTCTCTTTGCTTGATGAGCTTGATAATTCTCCTGTTTACTACTCTTTACAAATGCCAACAACTTTCTTCTTTTCACCTAAATCACGCAAGCTATCAACCACCCTAGAAGACTTAGACGAAATTAAACATATACTCAATACGTTCTTAGCAGAAATACGTAAGAAGAATTTAGGTGTTGAAGGTACAGTGATGGAAACGTTAGCGAATAATGTGAAATTTGAATACTTTCACACTAAACCAGAAATGAATGAAGATATTCAGTATGCGGGCAACATTCCAAATCTTGATCAAGACATACAATATGTTTTAAACAAATTTCAGCCTCATGGTTTTCCCTATACTGGTAGTTTTTCCCGAGGTTGTATTCGTTTGACAAAAAATAATAAAATCAACGACTATGAAGATAAAGCAACCGAGCCTACTGTATAGCCTCTCAGCATCGAATGTTTGGGAGCGCTATGCTTATTACACATTAAGTGCGTTAATAGTTTTATACCTAACTACTCAGCAACACTTCTCAGATGCTAATGCCTATCAATTATTCGGTGTGTTTTCTGCTTTAGTTTTTCTCACTCCATTAATTGGTGGTTATGTCGCAGATAATATCATCGGTATTAATAATTCAATCCTACTGGGTGTTACTCTGCTTTGCGCTGGATACACAGGGCTTGCTCTCTTACCAGTTAACACCATTCATTTATCGCTTGCCTTAATTATAACGGGTAGTGGTTTTTACATGCCTAATATTGCCAGCATTATCGGTGAACTTTATGAGAAAAATGACTCTAGGCGAGACGGTGGTTTCTCTATCTTTTATGCTGGCATCAATATTGGCGCATTTCTAGCCCCACTTTGCACTCCCTTTCTCATTCATTTGATAGGTTGGAAACTAACCTTTCTTACATCAGCAATCGCCATATTATTCAACATCATCATCATTTTCACCATTAGAAAGAAACACCCTAGTTTAGGCAACACTGTTTCAATTTCTAATGGATTAAATACATTTTTGAAAAAGCTGGCGCTGACCATTATTATAACTTCAGCAGTATTTATATTATGCGATTATTCTCTACACTACGCTAAAGTTGCTAATATACTTCTCATCGTTCTCGGTGGTGGTTTTATTGCTTATGTCATCATGAGAATGATGCAACTGCCTCAAGAACAAAGCAGACCTCTGTTAATTTGTTTGTTTCTTACCATTGTCTCTATTGTGTTTTGGATGATCAGCGAACAAGCTGGGCTATCTATGACAATATTTGTTAAATACAATGTTGATAGATCACTACATCACTGGGTTATTCCTGTCCAATTCTTTAGGTCACTTAATCCCATGTTTATCGTTCTACTTGCCCCCATCGTTTCTAAAATGTGGATAGGTTTAGATCGATATAACTGTAACCCTTCTGTGTCTGCAAAATTTGCATTTGGGGTTATTTTTGCAGGACTTGGCTTTTTACTACTAGGCATCGCTAGTCATTATACCCATACAGGAATCATTTCATGGGGCTGGATTGTTACCAGTTACTTTTTACAAACACTGGGTGAACTATTTTTATCTCCGATTGGTTTATCTATGGTGACTAATCTTGCTCCTAAGAATATGGTCGGGTTAGTGATGGGTGTTTGGTATTTTGCAACTTCTATATCTGATGCTTTAGCCAGCCTGATATCTCAATCAACAACGATTCAATCAGGTTCAGATGACCCAAGACTCACACACTTAGCATTTTCTCATGTATTCTCACACATTGGCATATTAGCTATCATCATTGGAACTACGCTATTGTTGTTTTCACACAAACTGAAACTGTTTTGCGATAACCAAACCTGACACACATTGTCTAGCAACTGAAATCTTATGATCTGTAGGGGCAATTAACATTTTCTTACCCCTACAATTCAAATTTAGATTTTTTTTTCAACCAGTCAAGCTCTACCTTAAGCCTGCCGATTTCCTCGTATAACTTTGATTGCTCCTTTTGGTCATGCGCTGCTTGTTTATCTGGCGACAGCTTGCCACAGAAACTTAGGTTCTAGGATGATAGGTATTTAAGAGTTTCTCAACCCACTGCCTCATCGCATACCAAAACGATCCTGAAGGTTGCCAGATTTTTTTCAGTGTTTGTGTTTTAGGATCATAGCGGTACACAATAATACCATTGTCCCATGCTTTGCCCGTTACAAGGATATGGTTCTTCCACGAAGTATCGATGGATTGATCACGAGTGTAGTCGGTAACGCTTGGCATTGGATTTTTGCCGAGTTTGATGTATTTGAGTGGTTTTGGGTTGCCTAGTTTGTAGAGGATGACGTAGGGAACATCTATTGTAAAGCGCAGAAAGTGTGTTCTGTCAATGAATTTTAAACTCAAAGTGGCATCAGCATTTACTGCATCAAAAGCCTTTGGTTGCGAGATGACTTTTCCATGTAACCATTTCTTTTTAACATTATTAATATCAGATGGGTGATCGCCCTCGATTAAACCCCATAGTATGTATTCAGATTGATTCTCCGTATTAAATACGTATGTGGATCCACCTTCATCACCACTCAATACATATTTCCCATCGGGGCTGAAGATGGCAATTGTTTTGGAGAGGTTTCTTTGATAATCGTGCAGTTGCTTTCCTGCTAGATTATAAAGCAGAACATGATCAAAGCTGGAAGCTAGCAGTTTGTTTTTGTGTAAAGATAGATTGATTAATTTTTGTGCACCTAAAAAATCACCAGATAACATGTTGATAGTTGATGTCAGCTTGCCATTATGAATCGATATATTTTACTGTCTTCACTATTTCCATAATAGTTAGATAAGTTGCTGTCTATTATTTGTCCATAAGTGGGGAATTTTGGATTAAAATGTGTGATGATTTTGCCATTGATATTTTGGATGTAGACTTCATTAGTTTTGTCATTTTGCCACATGAAGTTGTGCGTATTTTTTATGAAATAAGCGCTGTATATGTTTGCTGGATAATCAATGACTTTTGATGTTCTATTTTTAATATCCCATAAGATTGCACCACGAGCATCATTGGTTGAAATGGCATAGTTGCCATCACTACTGATGCTAATGACTTGTGTTTCTCCATAACGAGAGTTGAGCCAAATATGCCGACAAGTAAGCAATATTGGAGTTAAAATTAATAACCATAAAAGGATTTTTTTAATGATATAATGAACTGGATTCCCGCCTACGCGGGAATGACGGTTGAGCTGATTCATTTTATTGTATACCTGCCAAATTTTTCATACCCTTACCTTTTCCTCCAATGATAAAGTATTCATAAACATGCTTCATCATATCAGCACTGGGGTAGTGCATATCAGAATGACTTTTAAGCCAGTTTTTTTGGTTAGCTGGAATTAGTTGGTTCGATTGATACATTTCTTTTGTCATTCCATTCAGAATATCAGCACCGTGATATCCCATAGCCCCTCTAGGCTCAACATGCGGACACAAGAACGCAGTCATCATAAAACAGGCGACACGCTCGTGTATCGGACACCATTCCTTGCTGGGTTGATAACTCCCATCTTCCAACTGCTTGCCCATCATTTCTTCATAGTTTTTATTAATAACATCGATTAATTCAGCTTTTTTGATGGTGAATTGTGCTTCAGTATATGCAGTGGGCGTTTCCCATAACCAATCGAGTTTGTTGGATAGATATAACCACATGAGTTTGCTAATGCTTACAAAAGCTTTGGGGTAAAAATGTTTGAGTACGCTGACTTGGGTTTCAAGATCAGTATCAATTTGATTGTTGTTGATATCCACATAACGCTCTCCTGCTTTTTGTGCATAGGCTTTGATAAATGCAGGATATAGTTTCTGTTGTTGTTTGCAGTCAGTGATGATTTCATTCAGTGGGTAGCGAATCAGATTGGCTGCATTATATAGGCTGGTTGCTTGATTGCTGTTTTTTAGTATGCTCTTGTCGGTTTCCCAAATAGCCGCTTCGGTGATAGCAATCGCAAACCCTGCATTTTGATCTTCAAATTTCTGTACGATACTATCACTGTGTTCCATCGCCCCCAACACATTATCATGCTGGCTATATAATACGGTCACTTTTTTCATCGCTTTGTAGGCATTCGGAAAGTAGTAATACTTTGCCGCAATCGGGTCTTTAGGCTTCTCTGTCGCAAAGCTGTTGTCAGGTATTGCCGCTTCCCACATGAATACATGGTTGAGTCCGTTGGTATATTTGTCTTGTTTACCGAGTTGTTCTAGGATGTTCATCAACACCAAATTACCTAAAGAATGAGCGATGATGTTAACTTCTATTTTCTGCTCAAGCAATTGCTCGATGAGTTTAGTTGCCAGCAAGGCTGGATATTTGGCATATTGCACGTCAGCCATGTAATCATTGACGCTGCGTGGTGATCCTTGCCATGCAATGCCAATGATTCTGCCGTATTGACTGTAATCTTTGCCGTCAAATTCTCCGCTGGCTTGGTTGAGGCTGTTTTCAATATTGAGCCACCAGTTATGCGCGCCGTCACCGTTGCGCTGTTGCTCTTCTCGATATAAATCATATTGGGTATCATCATTTTCACTTTGAGCAGCAAATGTTCCAAAGGGTACGTTAAAGCCATGAATGAATATCGTCACATTGCCGATGGCTTTGAGTTGTGCCAGTTCTTTGGATGATAATAAAGTCGTACGGAAGCGATTGTTGTTGACTTGTGCGATGTCGTAATAAGATTCACTGGCTTGCAGTGCTTGATGATCAGAATCAGTCAGTTGATAGCCATGATCTTGCAAGCATTGAGCAAAGCTGTGTGCTTCACCAATGCGGTAATCACGATGCGTTGGTGCAGGTAAAATCGTGAGGGTGACGGTGCGTTCTATTTTGCTTTGATTGTTATGCGTATCCACTGTTTTCTGACATTTTGCATCATCTGCCTCTATTTGTATGTGGTTGGTTGGCAAGCAAGCTGTTTGGTCAATGCCAATACAATGCACGCTGAACTGAGGTGTTGGTTGATTGCTTTCTGTGAGGTGAATCTGCATGCTTTGGTTCAGATCAACATCGCTGATTTTAATCAATCCATCGCTGATGATACCCTCGCTGACGATTTTCCATGTCGTCGCGCTAGTTGATTGGGATGCTTTAAAATCAATTTGTTTGATTTGATAGCGGTAATTCAAAGATGATAGGTCATTTGTTTTTTGTGGTAGCTTATGGTTAAGCTGTATCGTTAATTGATGATTTTGAGCGGTGATTCCGTCTGCACCGAGGGTGAGTTGTGCAATATCTTCTGGTAGTTGTACTGCATCTACGGCTTGCCATGGATGCGCTTGTCCTACAGTTGGTAAAAAATTGGTTTTGCCTTGCTTGCTCACTGCGCCATTGAGTGCAATGCTATTGCCATAAAGTTGTACTGTGCCATTGGGGAGTAAACAAATCCCGCTTTTTCCTTGTCCAATATGCAACGGTGCATCGCCACTGCCTTGGATGGTGATTTGATTGCCCGCTTGAATCAGGTGAGATGATTGCATGCTATGACTGACATGTTGTTTACCGTGAGTCAGTTGGGCAATATCCTGTATGGTTTCGAGTTGATGAGTGCCTGCTGCTTGTTCAATATGATCGCCATCGGTTTGAGTTTTGATATCACCTTGTGCTTTTTGTTGCAGGGTATTGGCTTGTGTCCGCAGATTGCCACCACTGTGTTGAATTTGATCTTGCACACTGTGATGTTGATGGTTGCCATCGATCTGGTGAATGATATTGGCATCACTTTGGTGTTCGATATTTTGTTGGGCGCGATGATGAATGCTGCCTTTTTTGCTTTGTATTTTTAATTGATGTTGTTGTGGTGTAGCATCCATTAGTAATTGATTTTCATCATGAGCAGTACCTAATGACAACTTAGGTGCCGTGGGCGTGTCGTCCATCAATAAAGTTTGTCCCTGATGGCTTCTGATGAGGTTTTCATAAGGGTTGTGACAGGTGGTGACGCTCGGTTGTGCTGCATTACTCACCGCGCCCATAATATAAGCTTGGGTTGGGTCACCATTGATGCAGTCAATCAACACTTCGGTGCCGTTTTGTAGTGGAAAGTGAGCACCGATGGCTTGTCCATCAACTGGATTGCCACCGAGTTGTTTTGCTTTGGTGATCGGTGGCAGGTGTTGCGGCGACTGCTTATCATCGGCATCACAGTCAAAATAATGAGGGCGTACTTTGTAGTGTCCATGTTGAGTGAGGTCCGCATGTTCCAAATCGCTGTGGATAATGGCCGTGAGCGCACTGGGCATCGGTGGTGGTTGCAACCATTCATTCACTAGGCGGTAGCGCATGGGGTGGAGGGTTAATTTTTGACGATAAGGGGTTATGTTGATCTCGTCATCATTATTTTCAGTCGCTACTTGATAGTGATGGTTGATGCGCGCAATGGCATAATCACCGCTTGAGTCCGAAAATTGTGGAGCAGCAGAGGCATCTAACTGTAAGCATTCACCAGTCGCGCAACAGACTTGACCTTCAACAACGACTGCATACGCTTGCAGGCTCGCCATGGCGATTTGATTGGCAAGAAAGCGTTCAGCACTGGCTTGATTACCATAAAAGTGCTGTTTGAGTGGCTGAGAGCCATCATAAGGTTGTGTGTCGATGGTGTTAGCGTACAAATCTAAAGGCTGGGGCTGGTTGAAATGATGGACGACACGCGCATGAAAATGCTGGGTGACCATTTGATGGCGTTCACGCATGCGATCAAAATGAGACTGGTTGGAGGTGTTGAGTCCATCGGCAAATTTGAACGGTAAGATGATGGGGTGAGACTTCAATGCGCCATTATAATCAGCAAAGTGAAGTTGCTCTTGTTGATTGAGCGATTCAAACCAAAAAAACAAACCAAACTCACGACAAAGTCGTTGTATAAAGCGTAGATTAGATTCATTGATGATTTGCAGGATTAATGATTGAACAGGATAGTCTTGCTGACAATGAAAATGAATTTGACTGCGATGATAGCCGCAATACTCAAGTTGTTGATAGAGAACGTCGATGATCGATTGATCGACATAAGCGCGAGTGCCTAAGCAAGGTTCTGCCAATGATAAGCGAGGCATGATGGTGACGGTGGTGTGGTAGATTGATTTTTCTGCATCGATCAATCTTTGTTCGGTATGAGAGATAATGCCGCAAATGACGCGTGGTTGAGCTAGGTTAGCATCGTCAATGGTTAAGCTTGCAAGTGTATTTTTTGTGTGATCAGTAGGCTGGGATAGTGAGTCAGTGCTGATAAATCGAGCAGTTAATTCAAATAACTCACCGATTTGTTCATGTCCTATCAGGTATGTGACGGGATAAGTGACATCATTAACGTTAATGGTAATGCTGGTTTGAGTATTGGTGCTGGTGTTGGTGGATCGGCTCATGGTCAGAGCATGACATAAGCTACGCTTTGGTCAATACGGGAGTTGTAAAACTACAGTATTGCAAATAAAACGCTGTAGTCCAAACTACGCCTCGATGTGTCGTCGACACATCCCCTCCAGGTTATCAGTCATGCTAGGGATAGCGTGGCTGATAATTTAGTACTTAAGAATTTCAAAGTGGCAGGCATAATAAAATGCGATTACGATCGAAGATCATTAAAGTGCCCCCTATCATCAAGACTAAAAACCACCAAAAGATAGGGAGACTTTGCTTGCTTCGAAGCATATAGCTAACACGGTTAAGTATCAACCATTTTAACCGCATGTTTTTGGCATTATTTCATTGAAAAACTTTCAACATAGCCTTGCTATGACTCAATTTTTTCAATGGAATCCTACTCAAAATCATTTTGTTAAAAGTGTTCAATACTTAACCGTGCTAGCTATACCTAAACAAGCTCACAACTTTTAACGTTTTCAATTTGATACAAATGCTCTTTGCCATGTGTTTCGCAACTTGCCTTTAATCCCTGATATGCCGCTCCTTCATAACGAAACTTAATCATGCGAATTGGCTGTGCCACGCAGTGGATTTCATTCCCATCGAGGTTTACATAGGCTATTTCAACTTTCTTTTGTGTTTCAATTGCCTTTTCAAGTAACTCAATATGACCAGAAGCTTCTTGTGATAAAATAATTGGTTGGCTTGCCTGATACGCTTTTAAAAAACGACCAACTTCTTGGTCGGTTCTAATATGATGTCGTTTAATCGGTGTTTTTAGTACCATTCCTGAGAAGGTGGTGCATCGACTCAGTGCCACATACATTTGTCCTGCCGCAAAGGTGCCTCTATCAACATCTAGCATAACATGATCAAAGGTTTTTCCTTGGCTTTTATGTATTGTAATTGCCCATGCTAGTCGAATGGGGTACTGGGTAAATGTACCTACCGATTTTGATACGATCTTGTTCTTTTCCAGCTTGAACTCAAAGACTTCCCATGTATAACGTTTGATCCGAACTCGCTTTTTATTGTCCTGTAATTGAATCAAGAGGTAAGTGCTGCCATCTTCATTTTCTCCAATATCTTCGATGACACCAATAGAACCATTCACCCATTGTTGTTTTTTGTGATCATTGGAAAGCAACATCACTTGTGCGCCTAATTTATAACTTAATTCTTCAGTTGTGGGATAGTATTCTTGATTCATTCTGCCTGTGATCAGTGCCTTTGCCTGTCTTTCTTGACTGGGCAATGATTCAAGATGCTGTAGATTAATTTCATCGGCTTTTCGATTAGTTGTCGTTAGATGCACATAGAATTCTTTGCCAGTCACAGTAAAGTTTGGGTCATAGCGTGTGTTTAGTTGATCTATATCTGCCGTAGTTATCGTATTGTCGCGCACTCTATTGAGCAAATGGATAAACTCGCGATCCTTCTGCCGATATACTTTATTTAACTCGATATAGGTTAGTTGCAGTGATTGGAAGGCATGCGCCCCGAAGAAATAAGCCGTACTGTAATGTGACTGGAATATCTCCTCATCTTGTCGCCCGACGATTGGTGGTAGCTGATGTAGATCGCCAACAAAAATTATTTGCACCCCACCCATGATTTGTGACGCATCGTGACCATACATCTGTAAGCAAATATCAATACAGTCGAGTAAATCAGCTCTGACCATTGAGATTTCATCTATGATCAGCGTCTTCAATTGTTTCAAGGTTTTTTGCGTATTACGTTTTGGCTTAACTTCCTTTTCGATGATTTTTTGTCGTGTGACATCTATGGGGAAATTAAAAAATCGATGGATCGTTTGCCCACCAACATTTAAAGCAGCAACTCCTGTTGGTGCAACCAACACAGGATTTTTCTTCGTATGCTTGCAAAAATATTCCAACAGTGTTGATTTTCCAGTACCTGCCTTCCCTGTAATAAACAGGCTCTGACTTGTATTTTCCATCAAGTCAATTGCATACTCAAACCGGCTATTCTTTTCTAGGTTTTTCGCCATCATCGATTCAGTATCACGATAAAATTTATTACTCGCAAGTTTTGATCACTCCGAGAACTCACACGCCTCCACCATGAGCGCATCTTCCACTACTGTCTAAGCGTGAAGCCACAAGATCTCGATTAGGTAATAGTTTTTTATCAATCAGCTTTAATTCAGACAACACCATTAACTTTCCTTGCACAGGAAGCGGTTGCTCAACGACATGCTTCAATTTTCCTTCTGTCAGCACTCTGCCCTGAAAATAAAGCGCAAAGTAACCATCCGAATGATAAGGGGCAACAATAACTTTCGATAATGTCCCGCTGTCATTCATCCGTAAAGGGTAATATTTTATCGTAGGCTGATACCTGCTTTTATTACGACTCACCTGATAAAAATCCTCTACCGATACTGCCAAGGCATAACCAGCTGGAAATCGATCTGACCCTTGCTGAACAGGTGTGGTTATTTTGTAAAACTGGGTCAATCCAGTTGGACTCTCAAATAACGGATACTGCTGCCTCGCTTCTACTACGCGCCATCCTACTCCATGAAAAGCTACTCTCGACTCATCGAGAACACTGGCTGTTAATACAACAAATTCAGGATGAACCCTACTCAACGTATCCAACATTGCTGTAAAAATGCCATGTCTTCGATAACAAGGTTTAACTTCAATGATAGCAACATCGACCGCTTTATGATTACTGTAAGGACTCCATGTCATATAAGCGATAGTCTCGCCTTCACGATTGGTAACAACAAGCGCATGATACTGATTGAAAGCTCGTATTATATAATTTCTGTTGTGCCAAAAAGATCCGACCCCAAAACCTGATCTCAACTTGTTCATGCATTTCTTTAAAGTAAACTCACTCCACAACCAAGACAACACAGCGTCCAAGAAATTAATTCTGTTTTCAGGATTGATTGTCTGAATTCTTATTCCTTCCAGCATAACTGATGCAACCTACTTTATATAGCTAACAATTATTCTAAACCTATTTTTTTAGTTGTTTTATTCCATACGCAACACAAAATACCCTAACAAACCAGAAACTAGTGACCCCAATAACACACCAATACGTACAAACATTAAATATTGCACATGACTTGCTACGTCCTCAAAGGCCAACTTACCAATAAACAAACTCATCGTAAAACCAACGCCACATATCAAACTAATGCCGTATATTTTTCGCCATGTTGCATCACTTGGTAAAACAGCTATATTTGTTTTAACCGCTAACCAAACTGCACCAAAAATACCTATCTGCTTACCAAAAAACAGCCCCAAAGCAATCCCCAGTGGCACAGCATGATATAACTCATGCAATTGCACCCCAGAAAAGGACACGCCTGCATTCGCAAATGCAAATAATGGCAAAATCAAAAAAGCAACCCAAGGATGCAACATTTTCTCAAACCGTTTCAGTGGAGATCCTTTACTATTCTTTCCTTTCACGGGAATTGCCAAGGCAAGTAATACACCAGTCAGTGTTGGGTGCAACCCAGACTTTAAAATGCAAAACCACAGTAAGAATCCCACAGCAACATACAAAGATAATCGGTCAACACAAAAGCGTGTCATTCCCCATAATAATGCACTGGTTACTGCTGTCGCCAACAAGTAATAATAGTTTAGCGATTCAGAATAAAATAAAGCAATGATTAAAATGCCTCCTAAGTCATCAAAAATTGCCAGTGAAGTTAAAAATATTTTCAGGCTAGTGGGAACACGAGAACCCAGCAATGAAAGAATCCCTAAAGCAAATGCGATATCAGTGGCTGTTGGAATCGCCCACCCACGTACATTCAAAAGATTCGTATGTCCATGATACTGCCCAGACAGTGCATTCACCGCCAGATAAATCAACGCAGGGACCAGCATACCACCAAAACCTGCGATCGCTGGCAGACTCACTTTCTTCAAAGTATTCAGCTCACCCTCATACAACTCTCGCTTCATTTCCAAGCCAACCAGCAAGAAGAAAATGACCATCAGTCCATCATTAATAATCAGGTGCAGTGACTCATGAAACGACCACACTCCTAAGTGAAGGTGAATATTCGAGTATAATAATGATTGGTACCAACCACTTGCCGACGTATTATCTAAAACAATTGCGAGCACTGCTGCTAAGAACAATAAAATACCACCAGATGATTCCATCTGCAGGAAATGCTTAATACTAAATCTTGGCATTAGTTACACTCCTGTTGAGTGTTAGGAGTGCTAAGTTGCTTCTGTCTAATTCGCCACTTGGGGTCACCCTTGGCAACATGAAGACAATACTGACAAGATTGCCCCTCCACAAATGCATCCAACTGCTGCTCCTCTTGAGTCACCGGTGACGAACATACTTTACACTGTGTTGCACCTGTTTCTTGTAAATTAGTATCCAGCACCATACGTTCATCAAAGACAAAACAATCGCCTTCGTAATGAGCACCACCACATTCTTCAAAATATTTCAAAATACCCCCATCTAATTGATAAACTTTTTTGAACCCTTTTTTCATCAAAGGGACAGCCGCTTTCTCACAACGCACCCCGCCTGTACAAAACATGACTAATGGTTTCTCTTTCGCAGATTGAGGTAATTGATCACTAGCTTGAGGAAAATCAGAAAAATGTTTAATATTTAAATTGACCGCATCTTTAAATGTACCAAAACCAATCTCATAATCATTCCGAGTATCCAAAACAGTCATATCAACACCATCATCGTACATTTTTTTGAATGCCTGCGCAGATAAGTGTTCTCCTGTCATCTGGACAGGTTTAACTTCTGCCTGTTTCATACAAATGATTTCTTTCTTTAAGCGCACGCGCAAACGCTGGAAAGGCACAAAACTAGAATAGCTTAGCTTAAACTTGATCTGACTAAATCGCTCATCTTTCCTGAAGTTACGCATGAACGACTGAACTCCCCCGTCTTCTCCTGCCAAGTTAATATTAACCCCTTCACAACTTAACAAAATGGTACCTTTAAGCTGTAAATCTTGACAGCGCATTTTGAGTGATTTTTGTAATTTTTCAACCTGATCGATATCAACGAATAGATATCCTGATATATTCGTAACCTTACTTTCATCTGTCTGGTTAGCTTGATTATGATGCATAGTCATCTCCTGTCTTGTAAAGACTTGACCCGAGCTTTTTATCTTCGAGTATTGCGTTTTTCTTTAAAAAAATCGCTGAGCATTCTACCGCACTTTCCTTCTAAAATACCACCTTCACAACTGATTTTATGATTCAACCAAGTTAGATCATCTATATTGAACACACTCTCAACAACTCCGGTCTTGGCATCATATGCACCAAAAACAAGACGTTTAATGCGTGCGTGAACTATAGCACCAATACACATCAAACAGGGTTCCAATGTAACATACAGCGTACAATCTGATAGGCGATAATTGTTTAGCACTTTACCTGCCGATCGAATTGCAATTATTTCAGCATGACACGTTGCATCATGCTCTTTAATGGGTTGATTGAATCCACTCGCGATCACCTCCCCTGATTTAATCAACACTGCTCCGACAGGAACTTCATCAATCGATTGTGCCAACTGTGCTTGTTCCAGCGCTAGCTGCATATAGTCTTGATCACTTTGCAATCTAACTGCCCCTTTTTTAAACGAATACTAATATCATCACCAACTTGTGCTTGCTCTGCACTGGTCATAATGACCTGCTGTTGATTCGTTACCACAGAAAACCCTCTTGAGAGGGTATTAAGCGGACTCAATTGATTCAGACTGTTCGCTACTTGCTGCACACGATATTGACAACCTATCAGTTTTTTTTCTAGTAAATGTTCCAAGCGTATTTGTAACGCGCTTAAGTCACTTAACTGCTGTTGTATCTTTCGTTTAGGATGCTGCAAATATAATCGCGTATGATAATTTGTCAATTGCTGTAACTTCGCGGTAACCCATTGCTCTTTTAGCTGCAACAGCTCACTCTCCAGTCGATCCAACTGCTGCATCGATTCTTGTATTTTATTTAACATCGACTGCTGTAAGCGATGCAATAAATAATCCAAACGACTACGTACATGCTGTTTATCAAGTGATGCTTGCTCAGCCGCTGCCGTGGGTGTTGCCGCACGACAATCAGCCACTAAATCCGCAATGGTGATATCAACTTCATGACCAACACCACTAATAATTGGCAGCTTGCTGTGAAAAATTGCCGCCGCTACTTTCTCATTATTAAATGCTTGTAAGTCAGCAATATCACCTCCACCACGGGTTAATATCAACACATCACAATTACTCTGATTTGCCAACTCAATCGCTTGAACAATCTGCACAGGTGCTTCTTGCCCTTGTACCAAAGTTGGATATAGCTTAACTTCAACCCAAGGAGATCTGCGTGCCAACACTTTCAATACATCTTGTAATGCCGCACCACGCTCTGAAGTAATCACACCTATTTTCTCTGGCAACTCACCCCATGCTTTCTTATATTGCTCATCAAACCATCCTTGTGTTTGTAGCTTCTGCCTGAGCTGCTCAAACTGCTGCCTAAGCAATCCCTCTCCACTGAGTTCTACGCGATGAACAAGCAATTGTAAGTCTCCCCTGACTTCATACAAACTTGCACTAGCATATATCAACACTTCATTGCCTTGCGTTAACAACGATTGATTAGTAGGTTGATTACCACGAAACATCACACAACGCACCTGGGATCGAGAGTCCTTCAAGCTAAAATAACAATGTCCAGAGCTCGCACGCACCAACCCCGATATTTCACCTTGAACCCAAATACCTGAAAAATTTTCACCCAACTGCTGTTTGATTTTCGTGTTGAGTGCTGTGATGGTTAAAATGGATTTCACTCACACCCACCTGTCGCCAACCAAAGCTGGTGTAGTATCTTGTACAATTTCCCACTACCAGATGACTTACTATGATAGTGGTTCATTTTTGCCAATCTTCCCAAAGATTCCCTTAAATATTCTCTTAACTGGTTACATCTATCATGATCACTGGTTGCATCTGAAAAGTTTTCAACCCTCGCAACAATATAGGCACTAGCCTCTTGCTTTTTCTTAAACAATCGACCATTTCGAAAGATCAATCGCCTGCTGTCACGATAACTACGCAACCTCTGAAGACAATCAATAAATATCCTTTGGTTAACAACCATCTCAACCTCCCACAAAAAGTATGACCACAACTCATATTACAAAACACTATTCAAGTTGAGCTTATTTCTAGCAAGCATAGAAAAAATACAGCGCTCTAACCTTTTAAACAAAAAGCCTTCTTCATATCGCCTACGGTATTGTAAGTTCAATTTACCTAAATCATGCAAGAAAATCCAAAAATAATAATACAAATAAGTCTGCCCAACCTCTGCGCCAATAATTAAGATCATATTTTTCAATAATCTATGTTCAGCCTCTAGTCTGAAATCCGTAACTCTCCCGTCATTATAGCTAACACAGCACTGATGCGTTTGATCATAATCAACTGCACGTGTCACCCTTCCGTGAAGACCACTACCAATTTTCCAACTCACTCCTTAGCTCCATTGTATAAGTTCAGATAGAAATGAGACAAATTTGCAAAAATAAAAAAAGACCTCGAGAATTGAGTTGAAATAAACCAAAACACGAGGTCATTATGCAAATCAAAGGACTGCACAAGTCGATTTATAAACTATATGGATATGGACGTAAACAAGAAGTTTTAATTGAATACCGAAAAAAATATCAAACGATAGTCAGTCAGTGGGAGCGTCTGAAAAAAGCAGGCACCAATGAGAAAGAAATCCCTTCATTTGTAGGTTGCTCAAGAGCAACGTATTATCGATCTCGAAAAATATTGATCGATTTAGAACGCGGTAAACTACCACCATCAAAAGCTAGGATTAGGCGAAACAAACCGAAATGGGGTGAGGCAGAAAAACAGTTAGTGCTTGGTGTTCGCAGAGAAAACAGCAGCTATGGCAAGTTTAAAATAACCCATATATTGAAACGAGATCATCAGTTACAGATGAGTGAAAGCACAGTAGGCAGGATATTGAAACACTTACTAAGAAAAGGCGTGATCACCAAATCTCTATCAGCACAGCGGGCAAAAAAGAAACGTAATTTCACTAAAAGTTATGCTAAGCCTTGGCAGTTCAAAAAATATGAACAAATGAAGTTAGGTGAGCATGTTCAAGTAGATCATATGACAGTACGCCACAATGGAGTAACGGTGAAGCATTTTCAGGCATGGGAGCGTAAAAGCAAATACATTGGAGCGCAGATTTACACCAATGCTAGCAGTAAGTCAGCTAGAAAGTTTTTACTCGAGCTGATAGAGCAAGCTCCGTTCGAGATCTTGTCGATACAGGTTGATGGAGGATCAGAGTTCATGGCTGAATTTGAGGATGCTTGTCGACAGCTGAATATACCGTTGTATGTTTTACCGCCAGCTAGTCCAAAGAAAAATGGAGGTGTTGAAAGAGGTAACCGAATTTTTAGAGAAGAGTTTTATGCCAAGCCTTCACTTGCAGATTCACTGGGAGCAATTCGTAATGATCTTAAAGATGCTGTGGCTAAATATAATGATTACAGACCGCATTTTTCTCTTGCAGGCTTAACTCCTTTGGCTTACATTGGGAAACATAATTCTCGAGGTGCTTGTTTGTCTCAAAACACCTGAACCTATACACCATACAAATAACACTCAACATTCGCCACAACTTCTTGTACAATGGCAGAGAAAAGTAGACATTATCATGAAAATATCTCACGATGCACTCACTTTCGACGACTTACTGCTCATCCCCCGTTATTCTGAAGTCCTTCCTAATGAAGTTGACCTAACTACCCAGTTAACACGTCATATCAGCTTGAAAATGCCATTACTATCCGCCGCGATGGATACCGTAACAGAAGCAAAACTTGCCATTACTTTGGCACAAGAAGGCGGCATCGGTATCTTACATAAAAACATGTCTACTCAGGCACAAGCTGAACAAGTCCGTCAAGTCAAAAAATTTGAGAGCGGCGTGATTCAAGACCCCGTTACCATCTCACCTGAAACAACAGTCGGCAAATTAAAAGAACTAACACAGTCTCACGGCTTTTCTGGTATGCCCGTCATGGACTCAACATCAGGCAAAAATCAAGTAGTCGGCATAGTCACTAATCGTGATATTCGCTTTGAGAAGGACATGAGTAAAAAGGTCGCCGATGTCATGACATCTAAAGATCAATTAGTGACTGTTGCTGAAGGAACAGATAAACATACCATCATGACGCTGATGCAAGAGCATAGAATTGAAAAAATACTTGTCGTCGACCAGCAGTTTTCTTTACGCGGAATGGTCACAGTCAAAGATATTCTTAAAGCAAAAGAAAAACCAAATGCAAGCAAAGATGAGCAAGGTCAGTTGCGTGTCGGCGCAGCAGTCGGGGTCGGTGCAGAAACTGAAGAACGCATCGAGCACTTAATTGTTGCAGGAGTTGATGTCATTATTATCGATACAGCACATGGGCACTCTAAAAAGGTGCTCGAACGTATTCAAGCAACACGCAAGGCTTATCCAAACCTTGCCATCATTGGTGGCAATATTGCCACTGCCGATGCTGCACAAGCATTAATTGATGCGGGGGTGGATGGGTTAAAAGTCGGCATGGGACCTGGCTCAATTTGTACAACCAGAATCATTGCAGGTATTGGTGTACCACAGGCGAGCGCCGTTGACCAAGTTGCACGTATTGCTAATCAATATAATATACCCATCATTGCCGACGGTGGCATTCGATTCTCTGGGGATATTGGCAAAGCAATTGCTGCAGGTGCATCTAGCGTTATGATTGGTAGCTTGTTAGCAGGAACAGAAGAATCACCTGGTGAAGTTATTTATTACCAAGGGCGCGCCTATAAAAGTTATCGAGGGATGGGCTCTGTTGGCGCAATGAGCGGCGACCATAGCTCTGCAGACCGTTATTTCCAAGAAAAACCCAATCATATGAATCATCAACAAAAACTCGTTCCTGAAGGCATTGAAGGTCGAGTACCCTACAAGGGCAGTGCAGTCACGGTACTTCACCAATTAATGGGGGGATTACGCTCGACAATGGGCTATACAGGTGCAAAAGATATCAACACGCTACGCACACAAGTTGAGTTTGTTCGCATCTCTAGTGCAAGCATGAAAGAAAGCCATGTACACGATGTGATGATTACAAAAGAAGCACCAAACTACAGCATTTAGGAACTATCTATTAATAACTTTTGCAATTGGCGAATAAATTGAATTTAGTTTTAAATGTTTTAATTGAGAAAAACCACAGTAACAGCAAGCTATTGCGCGGATTTTTCGATTGAAAAACATTTGAAAATGATTTTAATTTAGATGAGAATTGTGAAATTTATTAATAGATACTTCCCTAGGAGTGCATTATGTCTAACATTCTCATTCTTGATTTTGGCTCACAATATACACAACTCATTGCTCGACGTATTCGCGAAATCGGCGTGTACTGCGAACTCTACCCTTTTGATTGTGACCCTAAAGATATTCAAGCTTTTAACCCAGCAGGCATCATCCTCTCAGGTGGACCAGAAAGTGTCACCAGCGACAATGCCCCACAAGCGCCCAGCATTATTTTCGACATGAGCATCCCCATTCTAGGTATTTGTTATGGCATGCAAACTATGGCAACCCAACTGGGTGGAAAAGTAGCGGTTAGCGAACATCAAGAGCTAGGCGCGGCAACTTTAAAGGCTCAGCATCCTTGTTTATTATTAAACACCACCAACACGCTCGATGTATGGATGAGCCACGGCGATCATGTTAGCGAATTACCTCCACAGTTTGCGACCACCGCTACCACAAAATACGCACCGATTGCAGCGATGGCACATCAATCTAAACCTTGGTTTGGATTACAATTCCACCCCGAAGTAACACATACACCACAAGGCCTAGAAATATTACAGCGCTTTGCACTGGATATCTGTCAGTGCCCAATTACCTGGCAGCCTACACAAATGATTCAACAAGCAACTGAAGAAGCAAAAAAATTAGTCGGGGATGACCATGTTATTCTTGGTTTATCAGGCGGTGTTGATTCTTCAGTCGTTGCCATGCTTTTACACCAAGCAATTGGCAAGCAATTAACTTGTATTTTTATTGACACTGGCTTATTGCGAAAAAATGAAGCCACTGAAGTCATCGCACTTTTTCAACAACACCTGCACCTTAACCTAATTCATATTGATGCAAAGAATCGATTTATTGATGCACTAAAAGGTCTTGATGAACCAGAGCTCAAAAGAAAAACGATTGGTCGCATTTTTATTGAAATCTTTGAAGAAGAGTCGAAAAAAATTCCACAAGCAAAATGGCTCGCCCAAGGGACTATCTATTCAGACGTTATTGAATCCGCAGCAACAAAACATGGTAAAGCACACGTGATTAAATCACACCATAATGTGGGCGGATTACCTAAAGAAATGAAGCTTAAAATATTAGAACCTGTACGCCACTTATTTAAAGATGAAGTCAGAAAAGCAGGACTAACACTTGGATTACCTCACAACCTGCTCTATCGGCACCCGTTTCCTGGACCAGGTCTTGGTGTACGTATTTTAGGCGAGATCAAAACACAGTATGTCAATATACTGCAACAAGCAGATGCGATATTTATTGAATCCCTCAGAGAGGAAAACCTATACGATCAAGTCAGCCAAGCATTTGCTGTCTTTCTTCCAGTGAAGTCGGTTGGTGTGACGGGAGATCAGCGTTGTTATGATTACGTCATTGCACTACGAGCCGTAGAAAGCATCGACTTTATGACTGCACACTGGGCAGAGTTGCCTCATTCATTTTTAAGGCAAGTTTCAAACCGTATTATTAATGAAGTTTCTGGTGTCTCCCGCGTGGTCTATGATATTTCAGGAAAGCCTCCTGCTACGATTGAGTGGGAGTGAATAATGACCTCTCATAACGCACTGCTTCAAAACACAAACCATGTGGTGGCGCAGTCACTCCTGCTTGCTTTCTATCACGACTTTCTAGAACTGTTTTAGCCCAATCTAAAGGCTGAACCCCTTGCCCAATGTCAATCAGCACTCCGACAATATTACGCACCATGTGATGTAAGAATGCATTGGCTTCGATTTCAAGGGTAATCACATTACCCTCACGCTTCACCGCAATCTCTTCGACACAACGCTGGGCAGTATGCGATTGACAACCCGTCGCACGGTAAGCACTAAAGTCATGCAACCCAACAAGGTGTTGCGCAGCTTCATGCATTTTTTCTGCATCTAGTTGATATGGAATATGTGTCATTTGCTCGAAATCAAGCGCGCTATTAATGCGCTGATTAAAAATTCGATAACAATAACGTCGAGATTGCGCTGAAAACCGCGCATGGAAATCATCTACAACAGCGACACTTTTGAGTATACGAATATCACACGGTAACTTTGCATTACCACCTGTCGTCCACTCTGACAACTCACGTTTTGCACTGCTTTCAAAATGAATGACTTGCCCTATCGCATGAACACCCGCATCAGTGCGCCCAGCACAATATAATTTAACCGGATGATTCGCTATCATACTCAATGATTGCTCAAGAAGCCCCTGAACTGTCGGCAGATCACTCGAAGACTGCCGCTGAAAGCCATGATAAGCACTACCTTTATAACTAATTAAGCAGGCAATTTTCACTTCTCTTTAATCTGCTCCAGCAACTGAGCTGCTTGCTCTGCTAGGTCACTCTTTGGAGAATGAAGGACTTCTTGCAAAGCATCTCTAGCCGCAGAATAATCACCCATTTCAATATAGGCTCTTGCCAAATCTAGTTTTGCACCAACACCCTCATTAGAACCTAAATAATCATAATCATCATCAGGTGATGCGACCTGTGGTGTCTCAACAGAATTCATCGCCACAGGTACTGTTTCCAACGATGCTTTCATACGCCGCGTTTTCACCCATAGCATAAGCAACAACAACAATAGGAACCCAATCGCACCACCACCACCATATAGAATTACTTGATGTAACTGCGCCACCTTATCTTGTAATTGCGTCATCCTTGGTTGAATAACCATCAGCTTTTTAGCTAATTGATGCCCATGCTGCTTTTGCATCTCCAACTGTGAACGCCAGTTATCTTCCAGCGTATGCACTTTTGTCATTTGCGAGGATGTCATCTCTTGAATCTTCTCAAGCTGCTGCTGCGTTTGTGCCACACGGTGATGAACTGCCTCCACTTGCACAGATTGCTTGTTTAATATCAACGTATTGTGCTGTTGCTGGACTAACAATTCAGCGACTTGCGTCTTTAACTGGTTTACAAAACCATCTTCACTATGAAGCAAGCGTTTAACCATCGTTTCAAAAGTTGCTGTACCCTTATACCTTGAGGAGGCTTTACTTTTTGAACCGAAGCCTTTCCATTGACGATTTTGCTCACGAATTAAGCGCAATGCTTGAATATCACTCACCTGTCGAGCTTGTCTTAATGTGGGTATGCGTAGCTGTACATTTTTCTGCAATCCATTAATATTATCTTTCAAAAACAAAGTATGATTCAACTTAAACAATGCAACCATCATTTGTTGTGTAGTCACCGCCTTGCTGTTATTCAATTGTGTTGCAATCTGCCACAAGCGATCACTCGGCTTTACCTGCCAGTATTGAACATCAGCCATACAAGCATTAGCCAGTAATAAAGCAACCCCAAACATACCTACCTTACTTAAAGATGTCGGCATTTTAACAGGCTTATTTAGGTATGATATACACACAATTGTTATCTTTTTTATCGTTTGAGCTAACACGATATTTCTTCCAAGTTAAACTTTCCGACATCATAGCGAAAAACAGTTCAACTTGAAATCAATTCCAACAACAAAAGATGACATTTTTTAACTAATGAACAAGCAGTCATTAATCATAAAAGCCCCACGGCAATCGCACCGAGATATTTCGCACAACGACTTGCTTTAGTGATTAAAACCCTGTAAAAATGGTTCTGTCGCAAACAAGAGGCAATGTGCTAAACTGAGTGAAAAATCACTGGAGCGAACAGATGGCAATCGACTTTGCAGGAAGACATTATCCAAAAGATATCGTGTTATGTGCAGTGCGTTGGTATTTAGCGTACTCGTTGAGCTACAGAGATGTAGAAGAACTGCTGTCAGAGCGAGGAGCCGCTCCAGATCACTCAACAATTCAGAGATGGGTAGTGAAGTACGCACCACAATTAGAAGCTGAGTTTCGAAAACGTAAAAAGCAAGTAGGCAACAGCTGGCGAATGGATGAGACGTACAGTGCGCCCAGCCTTTGGAGGCATCAAGGAAGAAGCTGCCGAAGCTTGAGCATGTTTGGAATGCGCTCATCAAACTAAGGAGTAAAAAAAAAATGAGTGCCTGAATCCTGTCATGAGGATTGTGTGAGCCGAAGCGGCGGTGATCTGCTGTGCATTAGCAGAGTGACGGAGCCCGTGGGAAACGGGATGTGAGGCGAGGTCGTTACGCCAAGATGCATCTCTAGGCTGAGTATTGGAAGGTTGAGGAACACGAACCGATTAAATCGTATCTATGGGCTGAAACGTCGCCATCACCTACACGATCTAATAGGTGATATTCAAGCTGGTGAAAGAATAGATGTATGATTCTTTCACCCAAATTCTAGCATAAATGTAGGATGCTGGAAGGGTATCATGAAGAGAGCATGACTAGCTCATGATGCTTGATACAACTTGCAGAGCGCAAGGTTAAAGAATGCGATCGGCAACCTAACCAGTACACTTGAGTCCAGCATGTGGAATGGGGAAGGTTTATTGAAATGATAAGGGAATGCGACCCCAATGATCAATAAGCTGGCGGAGCTTTCGTAGTAGTCTGAGACAGGGAGAACCTGTTACATGGCGAAGGAAGGCAGTTTAAGTGATTTGTTTGGCAGATTACCTGCCTATAAAGAGGTGAAGACCTATGATAATCAGAGAAATGCAAAACAAATTAGCAAAGTGGTCTTTAGAAAATCGCGAGCGAAAGTTTGATCGATTACTAAGGATGATTGCAAACCGGTCATGGTTGCAAGAGGCGGCTCGTGTCACGCTAGCATCATCAGGTGCTAGAACAGCAGGAGTTGATGGAGTAAACAAGCAGGTAATGGAGGGAAACCTCCTAAAAGAGTTGGCATTGATAAGTTCTGAGCTACTAGCAGGGAGCTATCAACCACAACCAGCCAAGCGAGTTTATATTCCCAAAGCTAACGGCAAACAAAGACCGCTAGGAATTCCGACATTACGAGACCGAATTGTGCAACGTGCTATGTTGATGGTTATGGACCCTATCTGGGAAAGCGACTTTCATCGCTTGTCTTATGGGTTTCGACCAGAACGCAGTGTTCATCATGCAGTCCGCACACTGAAAATTCAATTACAAGACGGTGGTTACACCTCAGGACGCTGGGTGATCGAAGGTGATCTGTCCAGCTATTTTGATACGGTGCATCACCGATTGTTAATGAAGTGTGTAAAAAAACGGATACGTGATCAACGCTTTCTGACATTGCTGTGGCGATTCATCAAAGCAGGACATATCGACAAGGGTCTATTTAACGCAGCTAGTCGAGGGGTTCCCCAAGGCGGAGTAATCTCGCCATTATTATCCAATTTAATGCTCAATGAATTTGATCAATGGTTGGATAAAAGGAACTTGTCTAAAAAAGCACGCAAAGACCGTTGGTATTGGAATGATAGTATTAAACGGCAGCGCAACATTGCTATCCAAAAAGGACGACAGTGGAAGCCTGCCGTTGCTTACTGTCGCTATGCAGATGATTTTGTTATAGTTGTAAAAGGAAGTAAAGCACATGCTGAGGATATTCGTAAAATGTGTCAGCAGTTTTTAGAAAGAGATCTCAAACTAACATTAAATATGGATAAAACTCATATTACACATGTTAATGATGGGTTCACTTTTCTAGGTCACCGCCTGATACGTAAGCGAGGATCCGAAGGAAGAATGCGGACTGTAACAACGATTCCTCAATGTAAGTCTAAAGCATTTGCGTTAAGCGTGAGCAAAGAGCTTACAAGTAATCATAGCGTGAATAAAACTGCCATGATAGAGAAGCTCAATCGCAAAATTATTGGTTGGGCAAATTTTTACCAACACACTGATTTCACAGCTATTGTGTACCAGAAAATTGACAGAATAATATTCTGGAAACTAGCGCACTGGCTAGCTCGGAAATACCGAACTAGTGTCAAGTCGCTAATGCGCAAATGGGTGAATCGACCGGAAGAAAGCAAAGCAAAAACTTGGCAGCTGTCTGGTCACAGTGAAAATGGAAAATATATCAAAGTGTCGTTACGACGATTGGTAACCAGTCGTAAAATGACATTTCGCTGGCGTAATCCTGAAAGCAACCCGTATTTGATACGGGAAGAAGTCAGGAGCACAGTTACATCACGCTATCATGAAATTGCAATGGCGATGCGTCACACTTAAATGGAGAGCCGTATGCGCTGAGAGGTGCACGTACGGTTCGGTGAGGAGAGATAGGGAAATAGTTCGACTACGCCCTATCTCTTACTCTACTCAAGGCACGTGGAAAATGGACTTATTTGTATCGAGCTGTTGATAAGTCAGGTAAGACAATTGACTTTATGCTCAGTGAAAAACGAGATAAAGAAGCAGTACTAAAGTTCTTCAAAAAAGCGATCAATTCACATGGAAGTCCTGAGACAGTGAACATTGATAAGAGTGGTTCCAACACCTCAGCACTGAATCATATCAATGCACTATATTGGGTTGCTGGCTTATGGATGCTAGTGATTAATATTAGGCAGAATAAGTATCTCAATATTATTGTAGAGCAAGACCACCGAGGAATTAAGCGAGTTTTGAAAACTTCCACTTGGTTCAAATCATTTTCAAATGCTGCCGATACTTTGGCAGGAATTGAACTTCACCGTATGCTTAAAAAAGGCCAGATGAAAAACTCTGATGGAATGACTGTTTGGGAGCAATTTTATTCGCTTGCAGCATAATTGCGTCCTCGATATAGTTACCTCTTCACCTCAGTGTCTTTTTGCGACAGAACCTAATATAGCCTGTGGTGCATTAGTGGATCTATACATATTATCTAGTGTGTCCCTAAAATCGATAAACATCAACTTCCTTTCTGACCAAGATATTGAAAATGAAATTGCGAAGCTTAAAACATTACAGGACAAAAGTGTAGTGTTCAGTCAGTTACTGAGCATGTGCGGAGTAATTTTATATAAATTAAAAGAACTTAGTGATGATACAGCTCTGGGTGTAGTAGAAAAAAATATTCACTTCCTTCTATCTGTGATTGAAGGGCTAAATCATATCGTTAGCACCTCTCAACGTGATGATATAGTTATGAAATGCAGACAACGTGTTTTATTGTTATCCAATGCTGGTATGAAATTGAAAAGTTACTACCTACCAACTTCTAGCGTTGGCTTTGCACCATTAGCATAGCTAGGAAGAACAAATAGCTATGCCATATAATACAGATCAAAACCAAAATGTTGTAAGTACCATGACTGGCAGGCATTACAAATGTTCGCTTTAAGGTCTGAAAAACGGATTATATTCGCTTTCACTTTTAAAAGCGAACTTTTGAGACCACTATAATTGCAACTGGGTGAGTTGATCTATTTGATGCTCTCGTGCCAGTGCTTTGAGCAACTCAGTGATATTACCCTCGATCATTTCTGGTAGCTTATACAGCGTGAGGTTAATACGGTGGTCCGTTACTCGACCTTGAGGATAGTTATAGGTGCGAATTCGCTCGGAACGATCACCACTACCGACTAAGCTCCGTCTTGTGTCTGCTTGTGATTGCTGTTGTTTGTTCTGTTCTGCCGCGAGTATTTTTGCATTGAGTAGTGACATCGCTTTGGCTTTATTTTTATGTTGTGATCTTTCGTCTTGGCATTCTGCAACGACTCCAGTAGGGATATGCGTAATGCGTACAGCAGAGTCAGTTGTATTGACATGCTGTCCACCAGCGCCTGATGCTCGATAAGTATCAATACGCAAATCTTCATTTTTTAACTCAATCGCTTCAACCGCTTTCACTTCTGGCATGATTGCCACGGTACATGCCGAGGTGTGCACTCTGCCTTGGGATTCTGTTTCTGGTACACGCTGTACACGATGTGCGCCTGATTCAAATTTCAATTGTGCATAGACCTTATCACCACTGATTTGGCTGATGATTTCTTTGTAGCCACCGTGATCACCTTCGCTTGCGCTGACAACGTCAAGCTGCCAACGCTGTCTTTCGGCATATTTGCTATACATGCGAAATAAATCACCAACGAAGATAGCAGCTTCGTCACCGCCTGTTCCTGCGCGAATCTCAAGAAAAATATTACATTCATCGTTAGGATCTTGAGGAAGTAAGAGGCGTTGCAATTCAGTGTTTAGATCATTTTGTTGAGACTGTAATTGTAGAAGCTCTTCCTTTGCCAGTGCTTTCATCTCCACATCATCACTGGTATCAATGTCACTTAGCATTTCTTCAGTGGAGGCAATTTCCTCACAGGTTTGTTGATAGTGTGAAAAGCAAGTGACAATAGGTTCTAAGTTTGCATACTCTTTGGATAGTTCACGGAAACGGTTCTGGTCACTCATGATTTCTGGTTGGCTCAGTAGGCCGCTGATTTCTTCATGGCGATGTTGAAACTGCTGTAGCTTAAGTTCGATTTTAGGTGTCATGAGCGTCTAATCCCAATAATTGTTTCGCGTTTTGTAATAATTGAGCATCGCCAATTTTTGCTGCTTCTTTGAGTGCCAGCGTGGGTGCGTGCAATATTTTGTTTGATAATTGAGTCGATAAGTGTTGTATTATGTGAGCTGGATCTGTGCCTTTTTTGAGTGAGCATTGGGCCTTGTTCAAACAATGATTTGCTAATTGACGGACTTGTTGTCGGTAGGCTTTAATAGTGTCAACAGCATCTAGTGTGCGCAGTTGCATCATATACTGTGTGGCTTCTGCGGCAATCATGCCTTCGGCTTGTTTGGCTGCTCCCGAGCGATGTTGTTGTGTTTTTTGGACAATGGCACGTAGGTCGTCGATATTATATAAACTCACATGGTCAATTTCGGTTACTTCAGGTTCAATATCTCGTGGAACAGCTAAATCAAACAGCATGAGGGGGTGTTGCTTGTCCCGCTGTAGCATGATGCGCTCTAATAACCCTTTACCAAGTAAGGGAAGTTGACTGGCGGTTGCGGAGCAGACAATGTCGATGACTGGTAATGTGATTGGGATTTCAGCAATTTGAATGGCCTTGGCTTGAATTTCTGCCACTGGTTTTGATTTTGCTTGTGTTGGATGCTGAATGGTTTGAGAGAGTTGTTGGGCTTTCTCCAGTGTGCGATTTGCAATGGTGAATTTTCTGATGCCTAGTTTTTTTAAATGGAAGGCGCAAAGCTCTATGGTATCACCAGCACCAATGAGTAGTGCATGTTTGTTGGCGAGTTGTTTTTCTGTGAGAGGTCCAAATAATTGTTTTGCTTGTAAACTTGCACAATAAGCAATCGACATGGGGCAGCGGCTAATATCTGTCTGAGTTCTCACATGTTTGCTGACATTAAAAACAGTTTGCATTAATTGATTAAAGCGTTTTCCAATGAGTCCATGTTTTTTTGCCAGTTGTACAGCAGATTTAACTTGCCCAAATATTTGTGGTTCTCCTAATACCATGGAGTCTAAGCCACAAGCAACACGCATGAGGTGTTCAATAGCAGCTTGATCGCGATGAACATAACTATGAGTAGTTAATAGGCTGGGGTCAAGTTGATGTGTTTTGGCAAGCCATGCAAAGGCAGCCTCTGGTTCAATGTTGGTGCTATAGAGTTCGGTGCGGTTACAAGTGGATATTAAGACTGCTTCGTTACTTGCGTGAGTTGTTTTGATGGACTCGAGTATAGAGATCGTGTTGGCCTCATTCATTGAGACTTGCTCCCTTAACTCGATGGGTGCGGTGTTATGATTGATGCCGATGGTGATTAAGTTCATGTGGGCGCCTGATTTTTTCCACTTTGCTTCTTCAGGTAAATCAATAGTAGTGATATTGCCGCAGGCGTCATGCCGGCGATCTGTTTTGCTTGTGCGATGGTTTCTGGCTTCGTTGTTGTTAATTTCTGCCGCAATTCATTGGAGAGTCCTTTCACTTGGTCATAATTGATGTCTTTAGGCAACTTGAGGGTATGATAGCGCTGCTGTTTGTCGATTTCCTCTTGTTGGCGTGCGATGTAGCCTGCATATTTGATTTGAGTTTCAATTTGCTCAATGACGATTGCATCATCTGACATCGTTGCATCTAACAATGTTGCTAGATTGCTGAGCTTCAGTTCTGGACGACGCAATAGCTCATTGGCAAAGATGGGTTTGGTCAGGGCTTGCCCTAATAGTGGTGTTAGCGCAGCTGCTAACGGTGAGTCGGGTTGAATGCAATATGCTTTGAGTGTTTCCATGCCGCTTGTGATGGCAGTTTGTTTTTTACAAAAACAACCCCAACGTTGTTGATCAATCAGTCCCATTTCGTGAGCAACGGGTGTGAGTCGTTGATCGGCATTATCCTCGCGAAGGAGTAAGCGATATTCTGCTCGAGAGGTAAACATGCGGTAAGGTTCTTGAGTGCCATTGGTGATTAAGTCATTAATGAGTACACCGATATAAGCTTGATCACGACGAGGAGACCAAGCTGTTTTCTTCTGCACACGATGTGCTGCATTAATGCCAGCAATGATTCCTTGTGCTGCTGCTTCTTCATAACCTGTTGTACCGTTAATTTGTCCAGCAAAGAACAATCCATCGATGATTTTGGTCTCTAGACTTTCAGTCAGGTCTCTAGGGTCAAAATAATCATACTCAATGGCGTATCCAGGGCGTGTAATCCAGGCATTTTCAAACCCTTTAATCGATTGTACAAACTGTTGTTGTACGTTTAAAGGTAGGCTGGTTGAAATACCATTAGGGTAAATTTCAAAGCGATCTAACCCTTCAGGTTCAATAAAGATCTGGTGTTGATCTTTATCTGCAAAGCGATGAATTTTATCTTCAATGGATGGACAGTATCTCGGACCAACCCCTTCGATGTCACCGCTAAACATGGGAGACTGATGCAAATTATCAGCAATAATTTGATGAGTGGTTGGGTTGGTATAAGTGATATGACAGTTGACTTGTTGTGGATGATCAGTTGCTTTTCCCATGAAGGAAAACACAGGGATTGGTTGATCGCCTGACTGTGCTTCTAACGATTGATAGTTAATACTTCTGCTATCAATACGTGGTGGTGTGCCTGTTTTTAAGCGATCGACACGAAATGGTAATGCACGCATGCGTTGTGCTAGGGCAATGGCTGGTGGATCTCCAGAACGCCCGCCTGCGCTTTGTTTAAGACCAGTGTGAATACAGCCCCCTAAAAAAGTACCCACTGTCAGCACAACGCTTGAGGCAGAAAAGGTGATGCCTGTTTGAGTCACAATGCCTGTGACTGTATTTTTTTTGATGTTAATGTCATCAACGGCGGCTTGAAAAATCGTTAAATTGGTTTGCTGTTCTAATAGGCGTCGAATGGCACTTTTGTATAAAGATCGATCAGCTTGTGCGCGTGTGGCACGAACGGCGGGACCTTTGCGTGCATTGAGTGTTCTGAACTGAATCCCTGCTTGATCAATGGCTTGAGCCATCAGTCCACCGAGCGCATCGACCTCTTTAACTAAGTGTCCTTTGCCGATCCCGCCAATGGCTGGATTACATGACATCTGTCCGAGCGTGTCAATATTATGGGTGATTAATAGTGTATTAGCACCGATGCGTGCTGAAGCTGCTGCCGCCTCAATACCAGCATGTCCTCCACCAACAACGATGACGTCAAATTGTGTTTTTTTACGCATTGATGTTATTATAAACGAGTATTGGGCTTTTTTGAATAGAATTGGAGGGGGTATTATGAGGATCGGAAGAAAGGATTTGCTGAGTTTGAGGGGTCAAGCGCAGGATATGTTAGATTTAATCAATTATGGGCAGGCTGGGTGCCAACCTCAAAATCATTTGCTAGGGTTAATATACGAATTGCGGCAATTTATTGATGTGGTTAATCATGTTGCGGCTCATATTTTAAGTATGAGGGAAGAAGTTTATCGTGAGATTGTAGATGGTTTTTCGAGCTCTTATCAAGGTTTTGGGTTATATGGTTCGCAGATGACAGGAGTTTTGAAAGAAAAAATGAGGTTATTTGTTGGAAGGTGTCAGCAAGTGTTTAATATACCATGCGCGATTACATTCTAATTATAAGTTACTCAACAGATAAAACAATCGGTTCTAAGGTTGCCGCGGTCTTATCAGTTGTAGCTGTATGCGTATTCCAGCCTAGGCGAGCTGGGTTGTCACTATTTAAATATAAATCATGTGTACTTGCGTAAGCTTTGATTAGCTCAATGTCAAAACTTAGTTGAGGGCTGATGTAGTGTTTGGTGAGCTCAACCAATGCAGTATAACCTCTCCCTGTGGGTAAGAATTGTAATAGCCAGTCATCATCCAGTGGCGAAATACGAATGCGGAAATGACTTTGACATTCGGTGTAACTTTCTCCAAGCATGGTATCGACGCCTAGCTGATTGAATTGGGCGTTGATATCTGATGTGCTGGGCAGTTTGAGCTGTTGTGTTGTAGGTAAGTTGAGTTGCTTCTCTTGCAGTTCTAGAATTTGAATGCTGATATGGGAGTGATTGCTGAAGAAGTAATCAGTGAGTAAATCTTGTAACCCTTGTGCAGAATGGATTTCGCTGCTCAGTAAGAAATCGTAGTATAAAAAGGTGTCGGGGTGGACGATTTTGTCGGGTGATGGCGTTTGCTCATTTTGTGACGTTGTTGTGCCAATTAAACTCTGTAGGGCTACTGTGAACGCATCTGCTTCTAGGGTGTTAGATTGGCGCCTGGTGGTTTCATAATCGAGAAATACGCGATATTTGCGTTGCGCCAAATGGTAAAAAGAGATGGCGCGATGATTGAATAAATCATAGAAATTCCTGAGCGCAAACTCATTATAGTGTATGGCAAATAAGAGTTCTTCAGTAGCGTAAATGGGTAGGCTACCATTGACACCTGTTAGCCCCATAAAACTTACTTGCATGACATCGGGTCGATTGGCCTGTCGTTTCCTGAGTTTGACAATATCTGTGGGAATACGGGTTAAATTGTTCTCACTGATGAAGTTAAGTTGTTCTTGTTCGGGTAAGAAATCTCGTCCATTCACTTTCTTTGCAAGCTCAGGGTGTTGTTGTGCTAGATAGAAATGTTGCCAGTCGATTAAACGGATTGCTTGCAGTAACGAAAATTGTGCAGGCGTTTCGTAGAGTCGGGCTAAAACATGATGATGAGGGAGTTGGGTCATAATAATGCTTTACTGCCTAGCCTAGGTGCCCACTGATACAGTATTTTTCTCTTACCGCGATTTTTAACGGTTAACTGTGTAAAGGAGTTGAGAGTCACAGAAAGTGAGAAAAGTCGTTCTAATACGCTAGCAATGAGGTATGCAGATTGACCAACGAGTCGCTCTTCATCGAGCTCTAGTATGACTTCAACGCCTTGGCAGAAACTGGTAGTGCCAGCGGTGTTGTTTGGGTTTCTAGCAACTGTTTGGCGGCTGTCAATGCTGATGAGAGCGTGAGATAGACTTTCTAATAGCGTATTGCTTGGGTGACTGAAGAGGGAGAAAAATGCTTTTAGCTGTTCAATATCATGGTTGATCAAGAGGCTGTTAAAATTGATTCGTAGCAGTGCAATCGTTGACCATAGACTATTTTGATGGGCGTTGAGTCGCAAGGTTCTGGTTGGCTTGGTTAGGCACTGAATGTTCACTGACTGCTTGCCTTCACTGAGTTTAAGTCTTGGTTCTGAGCCACCAAAAGGAAGTTGATTGACTAAGTCTCGATTGGTGCATAAAGCAGTGGCGGATAGTACGTGAGTTTCTTTATTAGCCAAGTCAAGTTGTGTGTCGACTAATGCAATAGAAACATTGGAACCGTGATCAATTTCTCCGTCAATGGGTTCTCCTTGTTGGCGATGTGTTTGGTAGAATCGAGTGTTGTCATTGGCTAGATGTTGGAATTTCTGTGCATATAGTGGCAACGCTTCTTTGCTTTCGCCTTGTGAGTTCGTAATCTCGACTTGAGTGAGCTGGTGGATTTCTTTGTGAGTTGGATTGTCATGATCTGGGGTGAGTGGGTAGTCGGGTGTTTGATGTGTGATTGTGATGGGTGTTAAGCGATGCGAGAAAAGATTGATCATGGGGGCGCAGTTTAACGCAAAGTTTTCTTTGCTAAGATATTGCTCAAGTTCGCTATGTGCCTTTTGGAAATAAAAATGCAGGCAAAATTCATTACTGGAAGATGCTTGATTGAATATTTTGTCTGAGATACTTTCAGGTAGTGTGATATCTAAGAAGAGAAATTTTTCAGGAAATGTCAGTAGTTCGGTAAGTAGTGTGTGTGCTGCGGGGGTTCGTTTATCATGAGGCAGTAATAGCGTCTCGTGATCGAGACCGGCTGCTTGCAAATGAGATAGTGTCAGTGGTTCAACTTGTGTTTGTCGCTTATTGCTAATGGCAATCTGCACAGTATCCGTTAGTAATGTTTCATAGAGCCGATAGACAAGACTTACTTGACCTTTTAGATGGATTCGTAAGCGAGTGAGCGGTAATGTTTCGAGTTTGATATTGTGTGAAGTGGCTTGGATTGTGAGGGATAATGTGCTGTTTGCTTGTGTGTAGTTGCCAATCATCGGGGTATGCTGATTGTGTGGAGAGAATAATGCTTGGGAAATTGTGAAAGGAATGATGGGTGTATCGAACCCTAATTGAAATCGACAAGGACTGCCATTAACAGGGCGAGATTCAATTTCACTTCCTTTTTTAAGTTGCAGAACGGTCGTCACGCTAGGCGACGGGTTAAATTGAATGATTGCCATCGGTGGGATCGGGCTGTTAAATTGTGGTGCGAGTGTATTGAGCAAGCTTTCTGCGACTAGGGGGAATTGATCTTCTAGCACTTCGCGTGTTTTACTATTCATCAGTGCAACGGCTTCAATCAGGCGAGAAATATCTGGGTTCTCAACTTTGTCCGGAGTCATGTTGAGGTGCCCAGCAAGTTTTGGGTAGGCTTTGGCGAAGCTACTTGCTTGGTGGCGAATGTAGCTCAGTTCTTTGTTGAATAACTTTAATAATTGATCGCTCATGGTTTGGTATTATATACCTAGCATACGTGAAGACACCAGCTCGATAATTCATTAATTATATGCTATATTTTGCAAGTTGTTTGATTGGAAGGTTTGTGATGGATAATGAAAAGCTGTTAAGTCCGATATCTGTTGATATGCCAGCAGGTGAAGATTTGCGTGAAGATGTTGATTTTGAGGCACCTTATTTTCAATTGAAAGATTTACGTAACGCAGCACGCAACCAAGAGAGAAAGTCAATAGAAGCGGGCAGTTTTGAGGTTGATGCTCAGCAGTGGCAAGGTCTGTTGGATCAAATTCCCACACTACTTTGTGAAAAAACTAAAGATATTGAATTGGCAGTATGGTACGTCGAGGCATTAGTGCGTCAGCAACAGTTTCAAGGATTGGTTCAAGGGTTTTCCTTATTGAGTCAGCTGTTAGAGCAGTTTGGGCAGGCACTTCACCCTCAGGATGAGGAGGAAGGCTTTTCCTTTACCTTGACTAGTATTGCAGCGCTAAGTGGCGATAATAATCCAGGCACGCTTATCGCGCCGATCTATCATATTGCGATTACAGAAGGTAAGGCATGCAATACTTGGCAGTATCTGCAAGCGCTTGAACTTGAAAAGCTTAAGCCTAATGAGAAGAAACGCCGTTTATCTCAAGGTGCATTGGAGCTTAGTGAGGTTAAATCAAGCGCACAAAAAACGTCTGTTGAATTTGTTACACAAGTTAAAGAAGATGTGGCATTAGCGATTGAATCATTTGAGCGATTTTCTCAAGTTTTGGAACAAGTGGCTGCAGATAGTTCACCATCGTTGGCGAATTTACGAAAGGCGCTTGATGAAATTAGTAACGCGCTGAAGGCAATCTATCCAGATCAACAAAATGCTCACGTTGATGCGGGTTTATCATCTGAAGAGACAGTTGCAGAGGGTGGGAAAGATGCGGTGGCTGTGATTGGTGAGTACCAACAATCCGAGTCTAGTAAGCTCACAAGGCAAACTGCATTAACACAGATTGAAAAGCTAGCACAGTTCTTCATTGCTAGTGAACCGCACTCTCCAATCGGATATAGTTTGCAGCGTTTGGCGCGTTGGGGTGATTTGCCATTGCCTGAATTGATGAGAGAAATGTTGATTGAGCAGCGTTCTCAAGAAGATTATTATCGTGTTGCAGGTGTTCGTAAAGAGGATTTTAGACCCGTTGCGAGTGTTCCTGCGGCAGGGCAGCAAGGACAACATGCGGATAATATGATGCCACCACCACCTCCAGGTGGAGGTATGCCGCCACCGCCACCACCACCGATGGACTTTGGTCCTCCACCACCTCCAATGGGCGGCGGCTTTGGTGGTATGGGGCCACCACCGATGGACTTTGGTCCGCCTCCAATGGGTGGTGGTTTTGGTGGCATGGGGCCACCGCCTCCTCCAATGTTTTAATGGTTTGTGTTTTGATGATAAGTTGAATTTTAATGAGATGGGTGTTATATATACCCAGACTACTTGAAGATACTGTGCCTTAACGGCATGAGTTCGGCAGAATGCAAATCTAAAAGCTTTCGCAATAGCGGTGCTATTACGCCATCTTTTAAATCTGATTCTGCTCAAACTCCTTATGCTAAAGCACAGTATCTTCAAGTAGTCTGGGTATAACTCTCTCGGGGATGAATAATAGAAGGAAGGATGCAATGGCAAAGAGTAACGTATACAAGAAAATTGAAAAAAATCGTAAGCCGCGAGTTCACGTAACCTATGAAGTCGATACAGGAGAAGGGCGTGAGAAAAAGGAGCTTCCTTTTGTTGTGGGGGTTATGAGTGATTTAGCTGGTAATAATCCAGGTTCGGATCAGAAGTCACTGAAGGAACGCAAATTTATCAACGTTGATCATGATAATTTTGACAATGTGATGGATAGAATGAAGCCAGGTGTCAAGATGAAGGTGAAAAACACCTTAGATGAATCTAGTGATAAAGAAATGAATGTCAGCCTGAATTTTGAAAAAATGGAAGATTTTGATCCGCAGAATATTGCGAAGCAAGTACCGCCATTGAAGAAACTTTTAGATGCACGAACACAGCTAGAGGAGTTGCTGGGTAAAGCGGATCGGTCAGAAGATTTAGAAGAGTTGCTTGAAAAAGTGTTGCAAAGTACGGATGAAATTGCAGAATTGTCTCAAGAACTCGGTGTTGATGCTGTTTCACCAAAAGATAAACCTGAAGAAGATAAATCCAAAGAAGACAAATAAGTCAGGAGTAAATTATGACAAATAAACAAACACAGCAAGCAGCTGCTGATTTTGCTCATCAGGATAGCTTATTAGAACAGGCAATTGCAGTTACAAAGCATACTGAGAGAGATCATGCTGAAATGTTGCTTAAAACATTAACTGAGCAGGCAATGGATGGTGTGGTTAGCTGGGATAAAAGCTTGGCAAAAACGGTTGATAATGCCATTAAAAAAATCGATGCCATTGTTGCTAAACAAGTTAAAGAAATTCAACATGATGCTGATTTGTTGAAGCTGGAAGGTTCTTGGCGTGGGCTACATTATTTGGTGTCAAACTCAGATGTGGGCAAGGATGTTAAGGTGCGCGTATTACCAGCGAGCAAAAAAGAGTTGCATAAAGACTTAAGTAAAGCGATGGATTTTGATCAATCGCAAACCTTTAAAAAAATCTACGAAGATGAATTCGGTACGCCAGGTGGTGAGCCTTATGGTGTGTTAGTGGGTGACTATGAGTTTGCTAATAATCCGAAAGATATTGAATTTTTGACGAAGATGTCTGATGTTGCGGCAGCAAGCTTTGCGCCATTTGTTACTTCTGCAGGTAGTCAACTGCTTGGGTTTGATACGTGGAAAGATGTGTCGCGACCAAAAGATTTAGAGAAAATGACGATGGGTCCTGAGTATGCTAATTATCGTAATTTCCGTGATACCGATGCAGCACGTTTTATTGTTTTAACGATGCCGCGTACTTTGGCTCGTTTGCCGTATGATAAAGAGTCGAATCCTGCGGAAGACTTGGACTATGAAGAAATTGAGCGTAATGCCGCAGGCAAAGCGCTTGATTTGCCGCATGAGCAATATTGCTGGATGAGTTCCGCGTGGGTGATGGGTGCAAAGATGACGGAAGCCTTTTCGAAATATAGTTTTTGTACTGCAATTCGCGGTGTTGAAGGTGGTGGTAAAGTAACTGGATTGCCTTCTTATAGTTTTACATCGGACGATGGTGATGTTGATTTAAAATGTCCAACTGAAGTGGGCATTACCGATCGGCGTGAAGCTGAGCTTTCTAAGTTAGGCATGTTGCCACTATGTCATTTTAGAAACACAGATTACGCGGTGTTTTTTGGTGCGCAGACTGCGAATCAGCCTAAGAATTATGAGGATGCTGGGGCTAATGAGGATGCTGCAATCTCGGCAAGGTTGCCTTATACAATGTTGACGGCACGATTTGCTCATTACGTTAAAGCTATAGGGCGTGATAAAATTGGCTCATATGAAACAAAAGGCGATTTGCAGAGGGATTTGCGTAATTGGTTGACACGTTATGTTAGTCCAGGAAAAATGGAGGGAGATATGCTTTATCGTTTTCCTTTGTCGGCAGTTGACGTTGAGGTTGCTGAAATACCTGGTTCAGCGGGTGCTTATAATGCAATTATTCAATTGAAGCCTTGGTTGCAAACAGAAGCGCTGTCAACAAGTCTGAGAATGGTTGCACGCTTAGATAATGTTTCAGGCGATGGGGCTTGACATTGTTATATTTTCTTTGTAAAGTTAATGTGTTATTGGTTCTTATGTCTATGGCCTATGGGATCAAGAGCATTTCTATAGAAATTTTTTAGGGGGTTATTGTTTATGAATTTAAATATTTTAATTAAAAAGTCTGACGGTGAAAGAATGACGGGTGTCGGTTCTGCTACTGTTAAAGATGTTGAAGGTTCTCAAGATTACTTTGTTGCGCCTTCTTCGGTACAATCTTTTGGGCGTAAGTCGTCTGGTATATCTGCTCCAGTATATGGTGTTGCTCTTCCTCATGGAGAAGAGAGTGTCGCTGTAGAGCTAGGTGTGCTTGATAATCGTCTTGCTGACAAAGATGGGCGTATTGTTGAAGGAGCTGCTGGAAGAGCAACTTCGTATGTGGCTGGTAGCGTTTCTGGTGTTCAAGCAAGATTAGAAAAATGTAAGGATCGTACAGGTCATAACATAGTTAATCTTGTTGTAGAGCATGGTGATGTGAGTGAGTTGAACTTGCAAACTCGTGTTATGGATGCTGAAGGAAATGCACATGTTGTTGAAGATGCAATTACTGCTGATGCATCTACAGGTGCTTTTAATCAACACGGATATGGTTTTGGTGGATTTTAATTAATAAACTAAAATTTTCTCTGTATTGAAAACAGCCCTTTTTAGGGCTGTTTTTTTATGCATAAAATCTGGGGAGTTATGGACTCATATTTGTGTGTTTAGAGTTATGTGGGAATGAGTGCTGTTGTTTTCTGTGTGAGGGGTTAATGAAATTGTACATTGAACATGTGATGTGGAGTTTATATCTGGTTTAACTTCTATAGATATATGCGAAAAAGGATGTTGGCAAAAGCCCTGTGCTGATGTCGATTTTTGAGGAGAAATGTAGCGAGTTGCCCAATTGTTCAATTTACGTTGGAGTGCTTGTATGGACTTGACTTGTCCAATTTCATGCCTCCCTATCATTTTAACATAGTGTGCAAAATGTGCTACGCTGAGTATGTCCCCTAATGTGTATGGTGTATTTTCTGACCTAATAGCATGAAAGGTTGTTGCAGTGTTATCGAATAGGATGGTGCTACCGAGGGATGTTGGGCTAAAAAATCCTAGATGTTTAAGTATGTCTGTTTGATTTCTTGTGATAACGTTGCTTAAATAAGTTTGTCTATTTATGTTGAAGTGTTCTTGTTGTAATGAGGTTAGCCATTGTTTTTTTATGTATGCTTTCAGGACGGTGGCTATAAAAACATAGGTCACATGTATCTGGCTGGTTCGAGAGATTTCTAGTGTGCTTGATGCCATTAATCCCAAAAAATTTAATGAGCTATTTTCTCTAAGATTATTCCATTTTTGATAAGGTTTAGATGTGAATAGCTCTTTTGTGTTTAAAGTGACTTTAAAATTTTTATAATCATCCACGCCAAAACACTGTGGCGTAGCTTGTAAAATAAATGGGCAAAAACTGGCGGAGCCAATTTCGGCTAAAACATTCAAAATAGCAATATCATTAGTTTTAAACACTGGGTTTGGTCCCCTAATATTCACTGAGTAGTCAACCAGCATTATCCCAAAAGGTTTCCCTCCAGGGGAGCCAAATTCATCTTCGTAAACTTTCTCAAATAGAGTGGTTTGATCAAATTCAAGACTGCTCTGCGTATCTTTCGCAATTTCTTTCCAAGTAATAGGCAATGCTTTGATTAAAATATTATCAGCATCAGGATGGTTTGCTTCATGCGTTAATAATTGAAGTCCGATCCATGCGGATTGTAAGCGTTGCAGGTCATTGTGTTGTGTGATTTGTTTAAGTTGTGATGCAATCAGTCGATCTAATTTAGCGATGCAGTAAACAAGCTGATTTTTAAAGCGAGTGATTGTTGTTTTGTCGGGCTCTGTGCAAATTCCCAGTGCATTCAAGCTGGTTTGACTAATGCTGTTGTTTGTAATCATTGGTGTATTGTAGCATGCTACTTGAGATCTTTATAGCCAAGACAGCGGAAGGAAGGCTCGATACTTCCATGTATCGGGTATCAATCGTCAGTAGTGTGATAAATTAGTTGAGTCAGGATTCTTCTTATCATTCCGCGCTAGGTTTTTTAATTCAAGTGGGTTAGCTATAGGTGGTGTTTTTTTACCAGTAGCGGGATCAAATATAGGCACATGAGAGGAAGTGTTGCTTGTGGTGCTACCTGTGACATTGCCAACAGCAATATTACATTTGACAATAATATTGGCGGAATCAATGATGAAGATCGCTACCGAGAAGCTGAAGTGCATTACTTGAAGTCGACAGGGGGTATGGTAGTAACGAAAAGATCGTCAACGCGCTATTTAAGCGATGCCAGTAGGCATGATAATCAAGATGCGAGTGAAACAGAAGTGCATAGTGCGATTAAGCAAGGGCGTTCACATAAGCGGCTGAAGCATTCATGAGGAACAGATTTGATTTTTACCTGTAATGAAGGATAATAGTGGACAATATTAAATTATATATGGGATTGATAATATGAAAAAATTAGCCTGTGTAGTTATGGGGGTGACACTATTATTTGGCACGGTAGCTTGTAGCAAATAGGTGATCACTCAGAGAAGAAAGCTTCAGCTGTGAAAAATAATATTGCAACACCTATGCTTAAAGAGCTGAAAGTTTATGCTAGTGCTGATCAAAATGCCAAAGTTATTAAAACCATCCCAACAAACCAAACCATTCACAGTGGATTTGCTAAAAAGCATTGGCTGCGAATCACAATTGACAAGGCAGGGAATATTGGCTGGGTAAGAATATCAGATTTGCAGAAAGCGCATGTGCCGATTATTTATCAACAAAGCTTCACCCATAGTGGTAAACATGGGCAGAGTAGCTATCAAGTAGTTTCATATAGCAATGATGGCGTACAACCAACAAGTCTATCAAAGAAACAGCTTAAAAAATTACGAGAACGTCAACATAAATGGCAGAAGCACTTTAACCAAGCTTGGCAATCTCAAATGAAGAGTATGGATAAAATGAACCAGTTGATGAATGAGCAATTCAACAGCATGCTGACGCTAAGTAAGTAACTGGTATATACCTTAGTAATCATCAAATCGCCTTTCAAGAAACCGAGCTTTAACTTCATGAGTTTTGCAAAATTGACATTTAAAAACTTTTACAATAGCTTGCTATTGCTCGATCTTTTAAATCTAATTTCACTAAAATTCATGAAGTTAAAGCTCGGTTTCTTGAAAGGCGATGGGTATAAAACAAAGAGATTGTGGCATGATGATAGAATTTGGGTGAAAGAATCATACATCTATTCTTTCACCAGCTTGAATACCACCTATTAGATCGTGTAGGTGATGGCGACGTTTCAGCCCATAGATACGATTTAATCGGTTCGTGTTCCTCAACCTTCCAATACTCAGCCTAGAGATGCATCTTGGCGTAACGATCTCGCCTCACATCCCGTTTCCCACGGGCTCCGTCACTCTGCTAATGCACAGCAGGTCACCGCCGCTTCGGCTCACACAATCCTCATGACAGGATTCAGGCGCTCATTTTTTTACTCCTTAGTTTGATGAGTGCATTCCAAGCATGCTCAAGCTTCGGCAGCTTCTTCCTTGATGTCTCCAAAGGCTGGGCGCACTGTACGTCTCATCCATTCACCAACTTTTGCCAACTTGCTTTTTGCGTTTGCGAAATTCAGCTTCTAATTGCGGTGCGTATTTCACGACCCATCTTTGAATTGTTGAGTGATCTGGTGTGGCTCCTCGCTCTGAAAGCAGTTTCTCTACATCTCTATAGTTCAACGAGTATGCTACATACCAGCGCACTGCACATAACGCCATATCTTTTGGATAATGTCTTCCCGCAAAGTCGCTTGCCATCTGCTCACTCCTGCGATTTTACACCCAGTTTAACACATCATCTTCCGTTTGCGACAGAACCGAGCTAGTTGCATCGACTCCAGAATGTGAAAAGTTGCTGACAAAAACTGAAAAAAGTGATTTTCATAAAACGACGATTTTGTGCATTAATATATCGCTTTTAATAATAAAAAAGTATTGTCTGGATTATCACGGCAAGCGAAAAATTGACAGTTTTTGTTGGTAATTCAGTATTATTGCTGTTAGAATTTATTAAGCATGTTAAATATGCAGGTTGATACGCTCAGAACTTAAATACAAAGGGTTGAAATGAAAAAATTAATATTAATGCTATTTGCTATGACCGTTTTTTCTTTTAGTCAAGCACAATCCATAAAAATAGTGACTTGCAAAATAAACAATGCTAGCACTAACTCCAATGAAACTTGTGAAAACACGCTTGATGGAGTGCTTCCAGCTCCATCACCGTGTAATCTTTCAGATCGATATACTGATTACATGGGGAGTCCGGGTAGTTGCCCGCAACCGACGGTTGTGTTGTTATCAGTAAAAAAAGTTAATTACTCCACAGGGTAATTATTTCGTCTACACAATCTTAGACAAAGACGATGCCAATCGTCAGATTGTCCACATCAACAAAGGAAATAAATGATGAAAAAACAAGCCATACTTTTATCCATGCTCACCTCAGTTTGCTTATCAACCACATTAGCAGCTCATCATATCAAAGTGGTTTCCTGTGAATTTCATCCCAGCGCTATGAGCGGCAATAATGCTAGCGCACACGCCTTTGATCAATGCCAAGATCAAGTCAACCCGCTCATTGCTAATGATGCAAATGGAAGTTCACAAGGAGCGATTATTAATGTCAACACCACAGTGCAAGATGGTAAAACATACTTGGTGTACACCATCGCTAGTAGCGTTGATGCAACTAGTAAATAAAAAACATAAGGTCGTCAACAAGATGTTATCTCGATTCAATCTTTTTAAAATGATGCTGATTACTCTCGGTAGCTTTTTGTTGTGCATGATCAATGTGCAAGCGCGTATGGAAACAGTGGTTTGTTCATTTGCGCCACATGGGCATGGGCAAAAAGTGAAAATACAATCCGACTGTTCACAAGATTTATCAAGTTTTTTAAATGGCTTTTATTTTGTTAAAGATCGTATTGCTAGTGTCCATTCAATGAATTCTCAAACAATGCCTGATCCTACACCCCAGTGGATCAAGACCCCTAATAGCGGATTCTTACAATATACGCTGAATACCCGTTGTGCCAGCAATGATTCTAGCTGTATCGCTGACTCTCAAAACACACCAAAGACAACATTCTTTACAAAATTACTTGCTAATATTACCTCCATAGGATTACAACCAACGATTACCGTTGTGACTTGCCGCGCTAATCAATCCATTGAATATCGTGCTACACGCCACCGCAATCCTCAAGATCGTGTTGACGGTGAAAGTGAAGAGTGCACTACAGTATTAAATCAATACTTACACAGTGTTACCTATACACTTAATCCTGAAAGCAATGGTGTCATTGTTAATAGTCAGCAATTTACCACGCCACAAGGCACTTTTGTTGCTTATACTTTGAAATATTATACATATGCTACGGCTTTTATTGCAGATTGGATGCCAAGAGCATTAGATCACTAAGTTATTATTATTTCACATAAAACCACGCAATGATTACTGGGGAGTATCATGAATAAAATAAAACTTCAATATTACGCTATCATTTTGTTGAGTTGCTTGAGCCTTTCCAGCTAACTGTGTAAATTCATTCATAGATGCCCCTCAAAACGGTCAGAAAATTTAACCGTAAAATGAGCCATCGATTCATTCCAGTTTCTCACTGGCATAGTCCATTTTTTCATGATGTTTTCTATCGCCAAATAAAGCGTTTTAAACACCGAATTATCACTAGGAAATACACGCTTGTTTTTTGTCACCTTACGCAACTGGCTGTTGAGTGACTCAATAGCATTAGTCGTGTAGATAACCCGCCTAATTTCCTCAGGATAATGAAGAAAGATTACCAGATTATCCCAGTTGGCGCACCAAGATTTTGCAATATGTGGATACTGCTTATCCCATTTCTCTTCAAATTCTAGCAAAGATTTTTGTGCCATTTCTTCATTAACTGCTGTATAAATCGGCTTTAAATCACCTACCAGTTCTTTTCTATCTTTGTAAGACACGTATCTCAGGCTATTGCGAATTTGATGCACAATGCATAGTTGGTGGTCAGTTTTTGGATACACAGTAGCTATTGCCTCAGACATGCCTTTTAAGCCGTCAGTGCAGGCAATCAAAATATCATTCAATCCTCTGTTTTTCATTTCGGTTAAATTGCTCAGCCAAAATTTAGCACCTTCATTTTCACTAATCCACAGCCCCAATATGTCTTTATGTCCTGATAAACTTATTCCCAAGGCAACATACACTGCCTTGTTTATAATGCGTTTTTCGTGTCTTACTTTGACCACCATGCAGTCAAAATATACAATAGGGTAGATTGATTCTAAGGGTCTGCTTTGCCATGCATACACCTCCTCCAGTACTCTATCTGTCACCTTGCTGATGAAGCTTTTACCAACCTCAGCCCCATATAGTTCTTGTTGGATCTGGAAATATTGAATCAGGGCTGGATAACTTGTTTGTTAACAATGGGCATGTTTTCAATTTAGCTCTTCAGAAAAACAAAAGACCTTCATATAACAAAATGATTTTGAGTAGTTTTTCAATGAAATAATGCCAAAAACATGCGGTTAGAATGGTTGATGCTTAATCGTGTTAGCTATAATTGCCTATATTAGCGCAAATTTTGTAAGCAATATCTCGGTGCGATTGCCATGGACTAACCATAATCAAGTTACTCCTTGGTTATTGGCCAGTGGCGCTTGAGGATTACAGTCCTTGGGCGCCACGACTTTTTTATTTATCGTTGAAACAACCCGTCCTCTGTACCAAAGTTTTGACGATGAAGCAAGATATCAGTAATGATTTTATTGAGAGACGCTTTATCGGTAAACAATGTGATATCTGCAACCTCACGGTAAAATGGCTCACGTTCGAGATTGGTTTTAGTCAATGATTGTTGTTGTAAGATGGGTCTTTTTTCTTGTCGTTTTTTTGTGCGTTGCTGTTGTGCGCTTAGTTCAACCTTGAGATAGATGACAAACCCTTGACGAATAAACTGCCGATTATTCTTATCTAAGACTGTGCCACCACCTGTTGAAATGACTGTCGGGGTTTTAAATGCAATCAATTCTTGTAGTAACTCATGTTCACGACGACGGTAGCCTTCAATTCCCTCTTTGTCGACAATCCAATCAAGCTCAACACCGCTTTGCTCTTCAATTTCGCGATCTAGATCAATAAAGTCATAGTGGAGTTTTTTGCTTAATGCTGCGCCAATGGTACTTTTCCCTGCGCCAAAAGGCCCGACCATAAATATGTGATCTGTTGTCATATAAGGTATTGTAGCTTTATACCCACCGCCCTTCAAGAAGTTGGCGTCTTCTGTATAGGTTCAAGTGATTTGGGTATATACCCATCACCACTCAAGAAACCGAGCTTTAACTGCATGAATTTTGCAAAATTGAGATTTAAAAACTTTTGCAATAGCTTGCTATTACTCGATTTTTTAAATCTAATTTTACTAAAATCCATTTTGTTAAAACTCCGGTTTCTTGAATGGCGATGGGTATAGCATGTTTATGAACAACTCCTTAGGGTACAATCTTCGGAGTGATGAAAATGAGTAGTTCACTCTCATTGTGTTCAGTGGTTTGATGAGTGAATAATTTGCCAAGTATTGGAATCGCGCTTAAGAATGGCACACGCTCAGTGATCTTTGCTTGATTACGTTCAAGGATTCCACCTAATACAATGGTTTGTTGATTGTGTACGAGAACTTCTGTATTAATTTGGTGTGTATTAATGGCAGGGACGCCTGCGATGGTTAATGGGCTGACTTTATCTTGATTCATGGTGATTTTAAGTGAAACCGCATTTTTATTTTTGATCGTTGGTGTCACGCTTAGGCGTAAGACTGCTTTTTTGAATGTGGTTGTGGTGTTGCCTTCCCCAGTATGTTCTTGATAAGGGATCTCACTGCCAGATTCAATGTCTGCGCGGTGATGGTTTTCTGTTAATAGAATGGGGCTGGCGATCACCTCGCCATGACCTTCTTTCTCTAATGCAGTTAGTTGTAGCCAAAGTAATGCGTTGTTGCCAATTTTGCCGATGGCAAAGTTAAAGCTGCCTGTGTTAAAACTACTGGGCATTAAGGTGGAAAACTGCTTTCCATCTGAGATGACTTGTGGTTTGGTGCCGAAGTTAATGCCGATATCTTTTAAGTAATCAGTGTTGATATCGACAATTTTCGCTTTAATTTTGACTTGTTGGGTGGGTTGATCAATCACGTGGATTAACTGCGCGATAGTGCGTTGTGTTGATTGATTGGCTTTTATCCATAATAGATGATGTTGGTCATCACCGATGAGTGTGTCATTTTTTCGGAGTAAATGGTTTTGGGTAATGAGCTGTTTCAGATATTGTGTGCTTTGGTAATGTAGATGATATGTTTTTATCTGTAAGTCATCAGTCGGAATGTTGAAAGGGTCTTGAGATGTGTGAGGTGATTTTTGTAAATAGCGGGGTAGTGGGTTGATGCTATTTGTGCTGTAAGCAGTGATCACTAAGTATGATAATAGTATGGTAATGCCTGCTTTCATTGAGTATTCCATTGTAGTGTGAGTTGCAATTGTAAAAAATGTGGGTGTGATGCTATGGGAGTTATGGAAAACTGGGTTATTTCGACACGTGGAGTTGTTGCCAGCAGTTGATTCAATAATGGTAGTAAAGCATTTGATTTTCCTTGAAGATTTAAAGTTAATCGATTGTGCTTTTTGAATTGACTGCTGATTGTTTGCCACCCAGTCATGTGCACTGTATTGATCAGTTGTATGCTGGTAGCATTTTGTGCTATTGGTTTGTTAATTAACCAGACTGTGCTTATGTTTTGCAGGGTTTTGATTTGTTTTTTTAGTGTGTGTTGCATTGCCTGTAATGTTGTAAGCGACTGTAGTTGGGTGGCGTGCTGTGCTTTTTGGTTAAGGAGCTGCTGATTTTGCCAGTTTGAAGATAGGCAGTAAATGATTAGAAATAATAATATAAACAATTGGCCTGCGATTAATAAACAATGAGAGGTCTTTGATTGTGTCATGATGATTTAATTCTAAGAGTAAAATAGGTTTGATTGCCTTGGTGGCTTGTTATTGTCATTGATGTTGAATTGAAGTTTTTCTGCCATTGGTCGAGCGCCTGTGCGTCTCCTGCTGTCACCCCTTTGATGGTTAAATATTGATTATTTTTTGTTTGGATATTTTGAATATATCCGTTAGGGAGGGGGTGATTGCATAGTGTCTGGATGATGGCAATCCACCTGCGTATTATTTGATGATTGGCTGTAATGTGTTTGAGAGGTTGCAATAGATGATATTTATGAGTTTGTAGTTGTTTGATTTGTTGTGTTTTGAGTTGCTGTTGCTGGAAGTTGGGGTGTTTTCGTTCGAACTGTTTTGTATTATTCCTGAGGTGCGTACTCCAAGAGAAGTGAATGAAAAGTACTATCAAAAGGCTGCATAAACTATATCTTAGGTAGATATAACCTTGTTTTATTAACTGTGCGTATTGCTGTGTTTTTCTCCAAGGTAATAGGTTAATAGTTGGGTGAGCTTTCAGTTCGCTTGTTGTTGTGAGTTGATTAACCTTGATGCCAGCACGGCGAAATGCTTGCTGATATTGTATGATGGTCTGTCGATTGGCATAAGTAATATGAGCTTGTTCATCTTTGATGATGTAATCAATGCTAAGCGTGTTGGCAGTAAGATTTTGCTCGGTTTCTAATTGTGCTAATAATGTCATGTATTGAAGGTGAGGTTTCAAGTGGGTGTTGATGGGTAGAATAGCGTAAGCAACTTCATGTTGAGGCAGAAATCCAATATGGTGATGATGATCAAGTGTGATTTGTTTCATGAGAGCGCTGCTTCAAAAGATGACATGTATGGTAGTCTGAGTTATAATAGGTGTGTACACGGGATATTTTCCTGTGATGAAATTTCCTTTGGGGGCGACTTTTGGCTTCGACGTAGGCTTATAACCCTTCAGGTGCATGTCGCGCAATGAAGTAAACCGCGTAAAACTTGATTTCAGTAAATATAATTGCAAACGAAAGTGATTATGGAGTGATGGCGCAAGCCGCGTAACTTAAACCGTTACAGCTCTCTGTTGCCTTGATTTGTTTATGGTTTAAGTGCAACAGTTATATTTCATAAACTCGCATACGGTGTTGCCAAGCATGGTGTGTTAAATTTCTGGCTCGCTGAATGTATCCCTGACAGTTGGGTGATGTTTGGTTAAATTAATAAACTGAAACTAAGCATGTAGATCCTAAGGCGGAGAGTGTACGGACGCGGGTTCGATTCCCGCCGCCTCCACCATTTTTGTTTTTGAATTCTGAAGTAAAGAATTGTGAAGTAGCTTCGACTCCGCGTCCCGCGGGTTCGATTGATTCGGCACATCCATGTGCCTCACCCTACGGGCGAGCAAAGCTCGTCTATATTGACATCAGTGTCAATTTATCCCGCCGCCTCCACCATTTTTAGTTAAATCGGTATTTGGAGCTTGAAGTTTCTTGCTATTTTTTTCTCTCAGGTATAAGATTCAACGTCATTATTTTAAGTGGCCTCATTGATTGAGGTAGATTGATTAATATATTTATTGGGAGCTGCGATGAAAACATTCAGCGCAAAAAGTGAAGAAGTCAAGCGCGAGTGGTGTGTGATTGACGCAGAAAATGAAACGCTAGGGCGTCTTGCAAGCTTTATCGCAAAAAGACTTCGTGGCAAACATAAAGCGATCTTTACACCACATGCAGATACTGGCGATAATATCGTTGTTATTAATGCTGAGAAGATTAAAGTAACGGGTGATAAAAAAGCTCAAAAAACTTATTGGCGTCATAGTACTCGTCCAGGCAGTATGGTGTTGACAACATTAGGAAAGATGCTTGAAACAAAGCCAACTACTGTGATTGAGAAAGCAGTGAAAGGTATGATGCCTAAAGGGCCATTAGGTCGTCAGGCATTCAAAAAATTAAAAGTGTATGCAGGCTCTGAACATCCTCATATAGCACAACAGCCAGTGACGTTAAAGGTCGAGGGATAAAACATGGCAATTGCACAAAACTATGGTACAGGTCGTCGTAAAAGTTCTGCGGCGCGTGTTTTTTTACGTAAGGGAACTGGAAAAGTTGTCATTAATACAAAAACAATTGAAGATTATTTTGGACGTGAAACTTCTCGAATGATTGTTAAGCAACCATTGGAGTTGTTGAATGTTTCAGATCAATTTGATGTTGTAGTCACTGTTCGTGGTGGCGGTGCTAGTGGTCAAGCTGGTGCAATTCGTTTAGGTGTTGCTCGTGCCTTGTTGCAGTATGATGAAGCAGGTGATGTGGAAGGCCAAGGCTGGAGAAAGTCTTTGCGTGAAGCTGGTTTTGTGACTCGTGATGCGCGTAAAGTTGAGCGTAAAAAAGTTGGTTTGCGCAAAGCGCGTCGTGCGGTTCAATTTTCGAAACGTTAATTGTTTTCGTTCGTTACAGATTGTTAATACTAGGCTAATTAACGAATTGCGTTGGTTAGCCTCTTTTGTTTTTCTTATTGGAGTAAGTCTATGACTGCCGTTCTTAAGCGATCAGCAATGACCTTGTTTACTGATTCTTCTATTGATGGACATCGTGTTCGATTTGTTCTAGCCATTAAAGGTGTGAATGTTGAGATTAGTGAGGTTGACCCAAGTGAGTTGCCTCAAGCCTTGTTAGAGATGAGCAGTGAAGGTATTCTTCCTACGTTGATTGATCGTGATTTGGTGTTGAATCAGCCAAATGTGATTATGGAATATCTGGACGAGCGCTTTCCTCACCCACCTTTATTGCCTGTTTATCCCGTTGCGCGTGCAAAATCTAGATTAATGATTCATCAAATTGAGCAGGATTGGTACAGCTTAGTTGATAAAATGTATCATGGTTCTGCCGATGAGAAGAAATCTTCACAAAAGTTATTTATTGATCAAATGATTAGCTTGGCGCCTGTTTTTAAAGAAATGCCGTTCTTTTTGAGCGAAGAACTCTCGCTGGTGGATTGTACGTTAGCACCGATGTTATGGCGTTTACCTGAGTTTGGCGTTGTGCTACCTGATGCAGCACAAGTAGTGGTTGAATATGCTGATCGGTTGTTTGAATTAGATGCTTTCAAGGCATCTTTGACGGAAACAGAGCAGGAAATTAGAGAGTCGGATGACTTCTAGTAAACCCTATCTTTTACGTGCGTTATGGCAATGGCTTGTTGATAATGATTTAACGCCTTACTTGCAGGTTTCAGCCAAACTACCTAGTGTAGATGTGCCGATGGAGTTTGTGAATGATGGGCAGATCATTTTGAATACAGCACCGATGGCAGTGAAAGATCTTGATATTGCGAATTGCTCTGTTACCTTCAGTGCGAGGTTTTCAGGGAAGCCTAGGAATATTTACGTGCCAATTAATTCGGTGATGGCAATTTATGCAAAGGAAAACGGACGAGGAATGGTGTTTGATTTGGAGTCGGAAATAGACGATGCTAAAGAAGATAGTGTTGATCGTAAGTTGAAACCTATTGCTATGGTAGAAAAGAAAACAACATCATCTGATGATAAGCTTAAGAAGCCATCTAAGGATAGCCGTAAGCCTTCACTTAAGATTGTTAAGTAATTTTGTAACTGCTCACCCGTCATTCCGAGTACATGATGCTCACATAATTCCAAATAGCCTCAGAATAGCAGTGTATAGAAACGCCATCGGCGGATAAATAATAATACTCAATAGCTTGGTTGCAATCAGTGCAAGTAGAATAAAAAACCCATAAGGTTCTATTTTACTATATGTGTAGGCATAACGACTAGGTAAGAGACTTGAAACAACTCGGCTGCCATCTAGTGGTGGGATCGGAATTAAATTGAGTAGGCATAACACCAGATTAATCATAATACCGGCTTGCCCCATATAAATGAGTGCGACTGCAAATGTTGCGTGTTGTGTTTGTGCAAGTATACCTAGCTTCATAACCATTGCCCAGAATAGTGCCATGAGTAAGTTGGATACAGGGCCAGCTAAGGCTACTAATGCCATATCTCGTTTTGGCTTGTTCAGGGCATTATAGTTGACGGGAACAGGCTTTGCCCAGCCGAAAACAAAACCGCCTAGAAATAACAGTAAAATAGGGACAACAATAGTGCCCAGTGGGTCAATGTGTTTGATTGGGTTAAGGCTCAACCGCCCCAGCATCCATGCTGAATTGTCACCACATTGCTTGGCAACCCATCCGTGCGCCACTTCGTGTAAAGTGATGGCAAATAATACAGGCAGTGCCCAAATACAAATTTGTTGAATGATATTGAAATGTTGCATCGGTGTCTGCTCCTTATGAGAAAAACTGTATCCATAATAAGTGCACTAGCATAATGGTGACGACACTTAAAAACAATGGTCGAATGAGTTTACTACCAAAGCGAATGGCAGAATGTGCGCCTAAATGTGATCCTAGCCATAAGAAGATAGCCATCATCATCCCTAATGGATAATGAATATGTCCAGCAATCATGAATACTAGTAGCGAGAAAAAGTTGCTAATAAAATTCATGAGTTTGGTAATAGCGGTGGCCTCTAGTAAATCGAAATGAAGAAACTTGTGGAGAACTGTGACCCAAAAGGCACCTGTTCCAGGGCCTAGAAAACCATCATAAAACCCAATGATTCCTCCTGTCATGGGGGTAATCCATGGTTTTCTTACATTTGAAGTGGTTGTGATTTTTTTATTAGGAGCAAGCATTAAATATAAGACAATGACTAGCAAGATAATGGGGATAGCTCGATTGAGAAAGCCTGTGCTGGATAAATCAACGAGTAGTGTTCCTATGATAGCACCAATGGCAGATGCAATCATGGTGGCAATCCATAATTGGGGTTTGAATATGCGTTTTTTAATGAAGACAACAGCAGCTTGAGATACGCCGATTGTGGCAGATAGCTTGTTGGTGCCTAATGCTGCGTGTGGAGGTAGTCCTGCGTAAAGATAGGCAGGCACCGTTAAAAGACCGCCACCACCAGCAATACTGTCAATAAATCCTGAGAGGAATGCAATAGCACTTAGTCCAACATACAATAGCCAGTGGGTCATTTTTCAGGATGCTTTTTAGGCCGCTGCCAGTTGTCGATTTGCTTTTGCTTACTACGAGTCAGTGCAAGATTGTTTTCTTCAACTGATTGAGTGATGACAGAGCCTGCACCGATAGTGCTGTTTTTTTTCAAGGTGATAGGTGCGACGAGTGCACTGTTAGAGCCGACAAAAACTTGATCTTCAATGACAGTTTGATGTTTATGTGCGCCATCATAGTTGCAGGTAATCGTGCCCGCACCAATGTTTACTTTTTCTCCAATGGTAGCGTTGCCTAGATAAGCTAGATGATTGGCTTTGCTGTGAGCGCCCAGTGTGGTTTGCTTGGTTTCTACAAAGTTGCCAATTTTTACTGATTCTTTTAAGTGTGTGTTAGGGCGAATGCGTGCAAAAGGCCCGACTTCACAATGACTTTCTATGACAGAATCTTCAATGATAGAGAAAGGGTGGATAGTAACATGGTCGCCAATCTGGCTGTTTCTGATGATGCTGTTAGCACCAACTTGGCAGTGTGAGCCAATCTGAGTGTTACCGATTAAGATGACGTTGATGTCTAGCATGCTATCTTGCGCTATCTGAATATTGCCTCGAATATCGATACGGGTAGGGTCTTGGATGGTGACACCATGGCTCAACCAGTGTTGAGCTTGCGTGCGTTGATAGTGGCGTTCAAGTTCAATCAATTGTTCTCGTGTGTTGATGCCTTTGACTTCGTGTTGATCTGGGCATGAATAGCTAAATACAGCGGTGTGTTGGGCCGAAAGTGCAATGATATCGGTGAGGTAGTATTCTTGTTGTGCATTTTGCTTGCTTAAGTTGGGTAGCCATTGCTGTAGTTGTGTTGCAGGGGCGGTAATGATGCCAGTATTGATTTCTTTAATTTCTTTTTGTGCTGTGTTGGCATCTTTTTCTTCAATAATTGCAGTGATGCAGCTTGCTTTGTTATGGGTTTGGTTGCGGATGATGCGGCCAAATCCTGTGGGTGTATCAACATGGGCTGTGATTAAGCCAGTGGCTTGATGGTTGCTTGGTTCAGTCGCTATGTTGAGTAGTGCTTGTAGGGTATCAGTGGTGATCAGTGGCATGTCACCAACTAGAATTAATACTCGATGATGTGGTGGTATGTGAGGTAATGCTTGTTGTACTGCATGTCCAGTGCCAAGTTGTTGTGCTTGATGAACCCATGTGATGTTAGCTTGGGTGATTGCTTTTTTTAATTTTGCACCATTATCACCATGGACGATAAACAGATGTTTGCTGAGTGTTTTTGCGGTGTCAACAATGTGCGCGAGCATTGGTTTTCCTGCTAGCTTGTGTAATACTTTTGGTGTGTCAGATTTCATGCGGGTACCCTGCCCCGCAGCGAGAATGACAATGCTTAGGAACTGTCCATTAATAACTTTCACAGCTGATCACCTATAATAAATTCACTGTCAAATTTTTTGCAATCGAAAAATCCGCGCAATAGCTTGCTATTACTGTGGTTTTTCTCAATTAAAAAATTTAAAATTAAATTCATTTTATGCGCCAGTTGCAAAAGTTATTAATGGACAGTTCCTTAAGTCAGATGCTTGAGCCAATGGATTCTCCCATTTTAATTGCCTGTTCACACGTTATAGTGGAATCAAACTGAATAGCATCTTTTTGCCATAAGCATACTGTAGTTGATCCGAGTAAGAATTGTCCCATTTCCTCACCTTTTTGCAAAGTGATTGCTTGGGATGCTTCTTTGTAATCCCAGGTTTGCATTTGCTTTTTATGCCCATATCCTTCACGAATGAGTCCGTGCCAAGGCACTTTAATACTAGCAACAATCATGGCGCCAACTAAAATTACAACAAAGGTATGTTGCCCATTATCAAATTCGCAAATTAAACGCTCATTGCGTGCAAATAAATTGGGAACATGTCTTGCAGTTGCATGATTCACTGAAAACAATTTCCCAGGAACGTAAGTCATTTTTTTCAGTGTGCCAGTTTCTGGCATATGGACTCGATGATAATCTTTTGGAGATAAATAGGTGGTCATGAAGTGACCGCCTAGAAATTTTTCACTTAAGAGTTTATCGTTTCCAAGTAGTGCATTGAGTGTAAAATGTTGGGCTTTGGCTTGAATCAGTGTGTCGTGATCAATGGAGCCAAACTGGCTGATCTCGCCATCAGCAACACTGACAACACTTCCAGTTTGACTGTCAATAGGGCGTGCTTCAGGCTTCAGCTGACGAGTGAAGAAATCATTGAAACAGGCATGCTCAGTTGCTTCACTAACCAGTGCTTCGCTCAGATCAATTTTGTAGCGTTGTTTAAATGAGAGGATGAAGTTATTTTTTAGCCATGGTTGTTCGCTACGAGCCAGTTTTCCCATTAGCCAAGTAATCAGGCGTTGCGGTAAAATGTATTGAAGCGCAATAAAACATACTGTTCTCATAAATTAACATCCCTTATCATCTTCTCGCTGATTGAGAAGATATGTTATATGATTATCCTTGTCCCCGAGAAATTGCGAGCATATTTTAGCATGAGTGCAGATGGAATGGAAACTTATTTAGTGGGTGGAGCGGTGAGAGATGAATTGCTTGAGCTACCTGTGAAAGAGCGAGACTGGGTTGTGGTAGGTAGTGATCCTGCACAGATGATTCAGCAGGGGTATCGCTTGATTGGAAAAGATTTTCCAGTTTTCTTGCACCCTAAAACTCAAGAGGAATATGCGTTGGCGCGTACAGAGCGTAAGACTTCTCATGGGTATCGAGGGTTCCAGGTGTATGCCGATCAAACAGTAACCTTAGCTGAAGATTTATCACGTCGTGACTTAACTATTAATGCGATTGCAAAAGATCAGTATGGACAGCTTATTGATCCTTTTGAGGGAGTAGCTGATCTTAAGCGTAAAAGATTACGTCATGTTTCTTCTCGTTTTAGTGAGGATCCAGTGAGAATTTTGCGTTTAGCGCGATTTGCAGCGATGTTGCCTGATTTTTCGATAGATGATGAAACATTAGCTCTGGCAGATTCAATGATTAAGTCAGGTGAGGTTGATGCTCTGGTAGCAGAAAGAGTATGGCAGGAGTGGTATAAGGCACTGGCTATGCCAGCGCCGTGGCGATTTTTTGAGGTGTTGACGGCTTGTGGGGCGTTGTCTAGGTTAATGCCTGAGTTAAGTTCGCAGATTGATTGGCGGGCAGTGCTGGGTGGTACCACAAGTGCTGATGATCGTTTTGTTGTGTTAGCAAGCTTGTTAGCTGTCGATCAAATTAAAGCGTTATGCCAACGATTTCGAGTGCCAATCAAACTGACGAAGTTGGCAAGGTCTGTAGGTCTGGCACAACAGAAACACATGACTATGCAAGCAGAAGTTGTTGAATGGTTGCATCTATTTAATCAATTTTCTGTGTTGAGAGGGCATGATAATTTCATGACGATGATGCATTTATTGCAATGGAGTGATGAATTGCAAGCCTTGGCAGATGTTTTGTTATTGGCGTATTGCTCGACTGATGTGAAGAAAATTGTAGCGACAGGTCTGTTGGGAAAAGAGTTACAGCAAGCGATTCTGCAAGCTAGAACACTTAATGTTCAATCTGCCCTAAATTTGCATCGATTACAGCACCATTAATCACTGGGTTGGTCGCGCAAAAATATAAGCACTTGGCAATTTCTTGTGGTGTGATCAGACGTTGTTGGGTGACACGTTGTTTGATTTCTTCCAAGCGTGATTGATCATTGCCCATATGTGAGATTAATAGTTCAGTTTCAGTAAAGCCAGGGCAAATACAGGCAGTATGAATGCTGGGATATTTGATCAAATCTTGACAGGTGGCGCGCATTTGCCCCAGCGTCGCATGCTTGTTGATAATATAATTTGCTGCGCCTGCAATCGCTTTGTGCGATAAGGTTGAGCCAACATATAATAAGCTAGATGCTTTCCCCATGTGGTCAATCACGGTTTGATTGAGCAGTGCGGGTGCAATCAAGTTGGCATGTAAGCTATCTGCCATTTGTGACGCATCTGTTTCAAAGCTGTGATTGCTGTAATAATGGTGTGCGTTATGAATCAAACAAATTTGTTGATTAGGTGTGGCTGATAGCTTTTCCTTTAGGGTGTTTATGGCGGCATTGATTTGCATGGTGCTGGTAAAGTCAACGCTAACGTTAACTACTGAGCTTTTGAACTGAGGTGGTGAGCAAGCTGAGCGGGAAAGATTGATTACTTGCCAGTCTTTCGTCAAAAAATGCTGTGCCGTTGCCAAGCCAATACCGCGGCTGGCACCTGTAATGATGAGTGTTTTCATGATAACTGTTTCCATTGAGAGTTGCCGCTTTGTCCTGGTCCAGAAAAGATGCTGATATCGATTTGTTGTACGCTATCATCTTGAGTTTGCGAGTCTTGTGAAATCTGCAAAGTAAACCACCGTGCGAGTTCTTCAACCGTGATATTGCGTATCGGCAGTAATTTGACATCTTTATTGAGAAATGGGATGACTTCATGGTTGAAATGTACATAGCAGTGAGATGATGTTTGTTCAATTTGTGTGTGAGGTGAGTTTTCTGCAAGTAATGTGTATTCGTTTAAAAACTTGCAAAGCTCAATGAGTCGTCTTTTGTAATACTTGTAATTAAAGGTCATACCATTATCATCGATGCCAGCGGTTATTTGGCAACGTACAGTGTAATTATGTCCATGTAGGCGTTCGCGTTCAGTCGCAGAGAAGATCGTAAAATGAGCAACAGAGAATTTCATAGCTTCTTTTTGCAGCTCAATGGTTGTCGTATTATTCGATGTCATAATAAATGTCTCAGATCATGAGTGGCATTGAGGGTTAATTCGGACAGGTTTTTTGTTAATACCATTGCTTTAAATTTCTCCCCCATTTGATCGGGGAAGATAAGTTGTTTAATGGACTGTTGATGATTGTAGGTTTCGATGGTGGTTGAGTCAATTGCGCCTTGATTGATTTCATCTGTGATGCCGCAGTCGAGCAAAAAATGCCCTTGTGTTTGATAGCTGGCAACTTGCATGTCAACTGCCAGTGCTGCCTCAGCAACTGCAGTAAAGTTGACAAAGCAAGTGAGGTCTTGTTGTCCAGGGATTGCCAGTAAATCATCGTGTGCTTTATGTTGGTAGTGAGCAAGTGCAGTTCCCGAGTGGCGTTCTGGTGCATAAAAGCTTGCTTGCTCAAAGCCGTAGTCAATCAATATGACCAGTCCACTGTTGAGCATGTGACTGATGGCTGCAACCCATGGAGCTATGTGAGTGTGAATTTCAGTGTGATAGGGTGACTCAATGGGTTGATGCAGGGTTGCGGTGATTGTGTTTAATTGTTTTTGCAACTGAGTATCAAGTGGCTGTGTGCTCCACTTCAGATGATCTTTCTCGATTTGTACTACTTTTTCTTTCCACTGTGATTGTTGATGGGTGATAAGATGAAAAGGTAGGGCATCTAGCACTTCATTGGCGAGTACAATGCCATCAAATTGCTCTGGAAGTGTATCAATCCAGCTAACAAGCTTGAGCAGTTGGGGTGCGCGATTCTGTAACTGCTTTTGTTGTTGTTGGCGTAAAAATGGGCTGAGTTCCATAATGTAATAATGCGTTGGTAAGCTTTGTTGTTGTTCTAAGTAAAGTAATAAATCAGTTGCCATGGTTCCCAGGCCAGCTCCGAATTCTAGTATCTTCAAGTGATTGGAGTGGCTTGTTTGTTTGTGGTCACATAAAGCGTGTTGTTTGATGATGAAGCGAGCGAGTGATTGAGAGAATGTAGGGGATATTTCAGGTGCGGTTGTGAAGTGGCCTTCTTGACCAATGGGTAGGGCGCCATTGCTATAAAACCCGAGGGTTGGATGATAGAGTGCGGTTTCCATAAAAGTCGAAAAACTAATGCGCTGGTTACCATAGGTTTGGTAGAGGTGATTTTGTATTGTCATGATGGTTTCATACCCAAATCACATGAAGACACCAAGCTTTAACGGCATGAGTTCGGCAGAATGCAAATCTAAAAATTCTCGCAATAGCGGTGCTATTGCTCCATCTTTTAAATCTGATTCTGCTCAAACTCATTATGTTAAGGCCTCGGTGTCTTCATGTGGTTTGGGCATATCATAACAAAATGGAGGCTTAAAAAATAGTTGACCCTCGTGGTGGTGTGCGTAAAATTGGATTTGAATTTAGTTGGGGGTGCGTTTATGCGTATACTGTTTGTCTTGTTGGTTTCAGTTTCGATGTTGCTTTTGGTTGGTTGTGGTCGTACAGGTGGGCTATATCTCCCTAAGAACTCTACGCAAAGTAAAGTGATGGTTGGTTCATGATGCAATGCTTTCTCTTGATTTTCTTGCTTATGAGTATGGTTGTGGTTAGAGCGAGTCATTTACCAGCTGCGTGGAAAGGGTCGACGCTTGGTTTTTCAGGTGAGCTGGATACTGGCGCATCAAAAAACCGTCAGCTGGAGGTTGATCTTGATTTACAGCAGCAAGAAAAGCAGTGGCAGAATTTCTTGGATTTTAGCTTTAACATTGCCAATAATGGAGAGCAGCTGACCAAGAAATCTTATCAGACTAAGGGGCAGTCACGTTATCTGCTTGGGCAAAAAATGGAGAACTATCTGTATGGTCGAGCAGATTTATTGTCAGATCGTTTTAGTGCCTTTGATTATACGCTTCTCACTGCTCTAGGTGCTGGTCGTGCTTTATATCAAAATAAAGAAAAAGGGATTGAGTGGACAGCTCAATTTGGTTTGGGGGTAAGGCGTACGAAAACAATACAAACTAATGTGATAGAGAATAATTCTGTTCTTGATTTTGATACTGCGCTGAACTGGCAGGTGAATCAAGTTGCGAAGTTGAGTCAAACGGTGAGTGTTGATGTTGGTAAGCCAGCAACCTATACAGAAGCTACCACAGCCCTGACTACGCAACTAATGCAAAGCTTGTCCGTGCAGTTTTCTTTTCAATTTGAGCACTACAGTAGTCAGCCACCTGAGATTACCAATACTTTCCTGACGAATACAGTAACTAAAGTGGCATTGGTCTATAATATCTGACCAGGCATGCTTGCGTATCGATTCTTTTCGCTATAAAGTGTCGCCCCGAGCTGTGTTCATCATGATTGGGCGCGAGGTCTTTATTCAGGATGATGTTGAGCAAATAGAGAGGCCTGCTGATACAGGGCTTCTAAAATTGGAGTTAGCTTATGAATAACAAAGTAACGACAGAGTATATGGGTGCGGAGCAGAAAGCATATTTCGAAAAGATGCTGTTGGAAAAGCGCCAGCAGTTGATGGAAGACGTTGATCTTACGGTTAAAGATATGAAAGATGGTGAGACGGCTTTGCCTGATCCTATTGATCGTGCTGCCGTTGAAGAAGAATTCCGTGTTGAATTGCGAAAAAGAGATCGTGAACGTAAGTTGTTAAAAAATATTGATGCGGCGTTGAAGCGAATTATAGCGGATGATTTTGGGTATTGTGAGCTGTGTGGTGCTGATATTGGTGTCAAGCGTTTAGAGGCGCGTCCGACAGCGACGCAGTGTATTGATTGCAAAACGTTTGATGAGCAAAAAGAAAAGAAAGAGCGAGTGTGAAATTTAGTTTTGTTGGTGTGTGTTGAAAAAACCAAGTATTATTGTTAGTATGCTCGCGTAATTTTTGTATAGAGGTTCCCTATGTGTAAAAGAATATATCCAGCAGTCATTTTATTTTTGGCAGTGTTGCTTGCTTTTTTAGGTGTTGTTCTTCCACACCATCTAGCACCGAGTCTAATGGTGGTTGGGCGCTTCCTTGATTTAATGTTGCCTGTTCTAGCAATTGGTGCACTGTTGAAGTACATTTTTTGTGGGCATCATAAGCATTGTGAGAAATCTTGTCACAAAGACTGATAGGGCTTTAGTTTTTCATATGCCTCAGTGTTTATGGATGATTTGAGCTGAGGCTTGAGTTTTATAGGGGTGCTCTTGTGAGAATAACATCGTCTAAGCGTGTTGCAATTTTGCTAGCATGTGGTGCGACAAGCATTTTGGCTTCTCCTTTGAGGCCTGAGCTGACTGCGCTTATCCAGGGAGGGAACACAACTACATTTTGGGGTAGTGTGCTTGAGCCTTTGTTTGCGAGCAAAGATAAAGTCACTTTCTTTGATCTACAGTTGGAACACAATCATTTTTCTCAAACCAAAAACCCCAGTATATTCAGTCTAGGTTTTGGACAAAGAGCCCTTCGAAATCATCATGTCATTGGTGGATACCTGTTTGCAGATGTTGCAGAAACGGCTGCGAATGAGCGTTATTTTGTATTAAGCCCAGGTGCTGATTATTATAAAGGTGCATTCTCTGTGGCTGTGAATGGGTATGTGCCAGTTGGTTCAAGTCACATGGTTGATGGGCGATATGTTCATGATGGTGGGGATGAGGATTACCGGGATATCCAGAGTAATGGAGATAACTCTTATAATGTCACCTATGGTTTTTATGACTTCCAAGAGCAGATGCAATATGGAGGAGATTTATCCTTTGGTTATCATCCTATAAATAGTGATTGGGGTGGTAAAATAGGACTATACCATTTTGGTAGAAGTGATACACGTTCGCGTCAAGGTGAAAAGATGCAGCTTAACTATGCAGCTTCTTCTCATGTGCAGGTTCGCTTGGAGGATCGTTTTGATAATTTAGATCACAACCGTGTGCTTGTCGGTGCTGTATTTAGCTTTGGGCATGATTTGAAAGATCGTGATTTGAGAGCTCAATTAACAGCGCCAATTTATCGTAATCTAGATGTAAACACAACTGATGCTGGTTTAGGGTCAGGTTATCAACGTCTTAATAGAATAAGTGATGAGCAGAACTTTGCTCATGCTTATCTTATTGGCTATAGCTCTATTCCTACTGGTGCTGGTGTTGTCTCTACCTACACTCAAGCTAAGGATCGGGAAGCGCATGATAATAATAACAATGGTTATAATGATGCGGCTTATTTGTTTGAGGGTGGGCGATCCTACAATGTTGATTTCTCGACTACAGGGCATGTTTTGACTGGATCTCAGAGTATTATTGGTGTAACCGAAGGGTTTCATTCTATCTCAGATGGTGGGGTGAGTGCTCCGACACTAATCAGTGCTCAATCTAAAGGAATTGATGTGCAATCCTCAGGGGAAGAAGGCTCTACTGGAGGTGTGCTAGAAGGATTTAAATTAGAGCTAACAAATGCATCTGCGACAGATGGAATAACGATTGATGCGACATCTGCTGGAGAGAGGGTGTCTATCAAGAATGTAAGTGTTAGTGATCAAGTTGCTACAGGTGATTTAACAGGAATTGAAGTGGCAGGAGGGGCTGATGTAGCAATTAATAATGTTACATTGAATCTGTTGACTAAAAAAGAAACACAACCTTTGTTACAGGGTGTTAATGTCACTGGGAATACTAATGTGGCAATTAGTGGCGGTGTTTTCAACTTGAGAGCGGATAAAGCTGTAGCAAATATTCGGATTAAAGGTGTTGTTAATACAGGAAGCAGTAATACAGTTGATGTTGATGGTTTGGCCCTTTCTTTTTATAAAAACACAGGGGGGCTTTATTTTAATAATGCGGTGGGAGGCACGAAGTTTTTCCGAAATAATAGCTCAGGGAGTATAACTGTGCGTAATACTACTGCAAAATTATACAGTGATTTGTCTGGCACGCTAGATCCATCGGCTTTGAGTGCTGATTATTTTTCATCGGGGAATAATATTATTTCTTCTGGGAATAAGTTTAATGATACTGATGTTTAACTACTAAAGATGGAGGAGGACGGGTGTTATTTACAGGAGAGCTAATGAAGGGTGTTTGCAGGCTTCTAGTGTCTGTAGTACTGCTGTTCTTTGTTAGTTCTGTATTTGCGACGCCTGAATTTTTTACTGTATCCTCGCAGTCTGTTCTCGTTGGAGTATCTAAGAATTTCGCAACAGATGGTTTTGTATACTCCAATGATAGCAGTAATATTACGAGTATTACAGCTACTATTTCTGGGAACGGGGTTAGTGGACAGAGTATACCAAGCACGGGAAATTTTAATGGTCTTTCTTTGAGTGCTTCTCTGGCTGGAAGTTTTTCTTTTAGTTACAGTGGTGCTACAGGTTTAAGTAATGGCTCTTACACAATTACTGTAACCGCAGTTGATGGGAGTGGTACAGCATCAACGAACTTTACTCTAGTAGTTAGTGGGGCAACATCTGCACCGAACATTAGTGCTCCAAGCACACATACCTTTACCAGTGGTAGCTCTGGCAGTTATGTTGTATCTATTAATGGGGTGAGTGGTGTTGCCATTTCTAGTATTGACCAAGTAAGACTGACTGAACCAGACAGTAACACTGTTAATTTAAGTACAAATACTTTACCTCCTGCGACTCATAAAGGTTTTTACTACACCATTACTGGTCTTGGAACTTCTTCAGCAACGTTGACAGTTCATTATAAGGGCACATTAATAGCTGCTGGCGCTTATCAAGTATTTGTCGTTGCGAATAGCAGTGGCGCCACAAATAATGGAACAACGAATATCACATTGAACCATACGGGGCTTCCAGTGATCAATGTGCCAGATCCATTGCCAACTGTTGTGAGTGGTACGGCCAATACAAGTATGACGGGTGGAACAGTGGAGGCCCCTGCTTCTCCAGATCACAGTGCCCATTTGACGAGTATCACTGTCACGTTGACTTCCCCAAGTGGTAGTGCATCTGATTTAGGGATTACGGAAAGTAGTGCAAGTAGTAATCAGGGGTTCTACTACAGCACGAGTAGCAGTGTTTCTGGTTCGATTTCACAAACAATTACATTAAAGTATGATGGAACTACTACTGATAGTGCAGGAACTTATCAAATAACTATTACTGCTTTAGGGACAGGGGATACAGATAGTGCATCTCAAACTTATAATCTAGTTGTATCTCATACTGGGGCGCCAGTAATTACAGTGCCCAGTGACTCTTCGGTAACTATTGGAACTATGTCTTCTAATATCGCAGCAGGTTCTGTTGATTATGCGGAGGGAACGAATCAGCACAGTACCACTCTTTCTATTAAAGAAAGTGATGAAGATGATGCCAATTATGTGACTATTCCTGCTTGTAATGCCACAGAAAAAGGGTTTTGTTATAATAGCAGTGGAGCGGGGGATACGGCTACATTTACGTTGAATTATAATGGCTCGATAATAAATGTAACCAATTATACCGTAAAGATAGTTGCGTCTGATAGTGGTGATGGAGTAGATGCTGAAAGTAGTTTTCAGATTGCAGTAGCGCATCAATCAGGAGCGCCGACGGTGACCCTATCCCAAGCGTTGACAGACAATAGTGACACCCTCAATCTGACGAATGGAACAGAACTAACAGCAACGACGGTGGCGACAGTGAGTGTGCCCAGTCATGGCACACTGGATACCGACGTGAGCGTGACGGCGACGGGTAACATCAGTGGGCTAACGATTACGAAACCGCTGTCAGGAAGTACAGGTGGGAACGTAACGGTTGCCTATGACCCCAGTGGGAACAATATCATCCCGGATGGAGACCAAACGATTAAGATAGCAGCGACAGGTGTGAATGGAGAATCAACAAGCCGCACCTTCACCTTAAACGTAGCGCATCAATCAGGAGCGCCGACGGTGACCCTATCCCAAGCGTTGACAGACAATAGCGACACCCTCAATCTGACGAATGGAACAGAACTAACAGCAACAACGGTGGCGACAGTGAGTGTCCCAGTCATGGCACACTGGATACCGACGTGAGCGTGACGGCGACGGGTAACATCAGTGGACTAACGATTACGAAACCGCTGTCAGGAAGTACAGGTGGGAACGTAACGGTTGCCTATGACCCCAGTGGGAACAATATCATCCCAGATGGAGAGCAAACGATTACGATAGCAGCGACAGGAGTGAATGGAGAATCAACAAGCCGCACCTTCACCTTAAACGTAGCGCATCAATCAGGAGCGCCGACGGTGACCCTATCCCAAGCGTTGACAGACAATAGCGACACCCTCAATCTGACGAATGGAACAGAACTAACAGCAACAACGGTGGCGACAGTGAGTGTGCCCAGTCATGGCACACTGGATACCGACGTGAGCGTGACGGCGACGGGTAACATCAGTGGACTAACGATTACGAAACCGCTGTCAGGAAGTACAGGTGGGAACGTAACGGTTGCCTATGACCCCAGTGGGAACAATATCATCCCAGATGGAGAGCAAACGATTACGATAGCAGCGACAGGAGTGAATGGAGAATCAGCAAGCCGCACCTTCACCTTAAACGTAGCGCATCAATCAGGAGCGCCGACGGTGACCCTATCCCAAGCGTTGACAGACAATAGTGACACCCTCAATCTGACGAATGGAACAGAACTAACAGCAACGACGGTGGCGACAGTGAGTGTGCCCAGTCATGGCACACTGGATACCGACGTGAGCGTGACGACGACGGGTAACATCAGTGGACTAACGATTACGAAACCGCTGTCAGGAAGTACAGGTGGGAACGTAACGGTTGCCTATGACCCCAGTGGGAACAATATCATCCCAGATGGAGACCAAACGATTACGATAGCAGCGACAGGAGTGAATGGAGAATCAGCAAGCCGCACCTTCACCTTAAACGTAGCGCATCAATCAGGAGCGCCGACGGTGACCCTATCCCAAGCGTTGACAGACAATAGTGACACCCTCAATCTGACGAATGGAACAGAACTAACAGCAACGACGGTGGCGACAGTGAGTGTACCCAGTCATGGCACACTGGATACCGACGTGAGCGTGACGACGACGGGTAACATCAGTGGACTAACGATTACGAAACCGCTGTCAGGAAGTACAGGTGGGAACGTAACGGTTGCCTATGACCCCAGTGGGAACAATATCATCCCGGATGGAGAGCAAACGATTACGATAGCAGCGACAGGAGTGAATGGAGAATCAGCAAGCCGCACCTTCACCTTAAACGTAGCGCATCAATCAGGAGCGCCGACGGTGACCCTATCCCAAGCGTTGACAGACAATAGTGACACCCTCAATCTGACGAATGGAACAGAACTAACAGCAACGACGGTGGCGACAGTGAGTGTGCCCAGTCATGGCACACTGGATACCGACGTGAGCGTGACGACGACGGGTAACATCAGTGGACTAACGATTACGAAACCGCTGTCAGGAAGTACAGGTGGGAACGTAACGGTTGCCTATGACCCCAGTGGGAACAATATCATCCCGGATGGAGAGCAAACGATTACGATAGCAGCGACAGGAGTGAATGGAGAATCAGCAAGCCGCACCTTCACCTTAAACGTCGCGCATCAATCAGGAGCGCCGACGGTGACCCTATCCCAAGCGTTGACAGACAATAGCGACACCCTCAATCTGACGAATGGAACAGAACTAACAGCAACGACGGTGGCGACAGTGAGTGTGCCCAGTCATGGCGAACTGGATAGCGACGTGAGCGTGACGACGACGGGTAACATCAGTGGACTAACGATTACGAAACCGCTGTCAGGAAGTACAGGTGGGAACGTAACGGTTGCCTATGACCCCAGTGGGAACAATATCATCCCAGATGGAGAGCCAAACGATTACGATAGCAGCGACAGGAGTTAATGGAGAATCAGCAAGCCGCACCTTCACCTTAAACGTCGCGCATCAATCAGGAGCGCCGACGGTGACCCTATCCCAAGCGTTGACAGACAATAGCGACACCCTCAATCTGACGAATGGAACAGAACTAACAGCAACGACGGTGGCGACAGTGAGTGTGCCCAGTCATGGCGAACTGGATAGCGACGTGAGCGTGACGACGACGGGTAACATCAGTGGACTAACGATTACGAAACCGCTGTCAGGAAGTACAGGTGGGAACGTAACGGTTGCCTATGACCCCAGTGGGAACAATATCATCCCAGATGGAGAGCAAACGATTACGATAGCAGCGACAGGAGTTAATGGAGAATCAGCAAGCCGCACCTTCACCTTAAACGTAGCGCATCAATCAGGAGCGCCGACGGTGACCCTATCCCAAGCGTTGACAGACAATAGTGACACCCTCAATCTGACGAATGGAACAGAACTAACAGCAACGACGGTGGCGACAGTGAGTGTGCCCAGTCATGGCGAACTGGATAGCGACGTGAGCGTGACGACGACGGGTAACATCAGTGGACTAACGATTACGAAACCGCTGTCAGGAAGTACAGGTGGTAACGTAACGATTGCCTATGACCCCAGTGGGAACAATATCATCCCGGATGGAGAGCAAACGATTACGATAGCGGCGACAGGTGTGAATGGAGAATCAGCAAGCCGCACCTTCACCTTAAACGTCGCGCATCAATCAGGAGCGCCGACGGTGACCCTATCACAAGCGTTGACAGACAATAGCGACACCCTCAATCTGACGAGTGGAACAGAACTAACAGCAACGACGGTGGCGACAGTGAGTGTCCCCAGTCATGGCGAACTGGATACTGACGTGAGCGTGACGACGACGGGTAACATCAGTGGACTAACGATTACGAAACCGCTGTCAGGAAGTACAGGTGGGAACGTAACGGTTGCCTATGACCCCAGTGGGAACAATATCATCCCAGATGGAGAGCAAACGATTACGATAGCAGCGACAGGAGTTAATGGAGAATCAGCAAGCCGCACCTTCACCTTAAACGTCGCGCATCAATCAGGAGCGCCGACGGTGACCCTATCACAAGCGTTGACAGACAATAGTGACACCCTCAATCTGACGAGTGGAACAGAACTAACAGCAACGACGGTGGCGACAGTGAGTGTCCCCAGTCATGGCGAACTGGATAGCGACGTGAGCGTGACGACGACGGGTAACATCAGTGGACTAACGATTACGAAACCGCTGTCAGGAAGTACAGGTGGGAACGTGACGGTTGCCTATGACCCCAGTGGGAACAATATCATCCCAGATGGAGAGCAAACGATTACGATAGCAGCGACAGGTGTGAATGGAGAATCAACAAGCCGCACCTTCACCTTAAACGTAGCGCATCAATCAGGAGCGCCGACGGTGACCCTATCACAAGCGTTGACAGACAATAGTGACACCCTCAATCTGACGAATGGAACAGAACTAACAGCAACGACGGTGGCGACAGTGAGTGTGCCCAGTCATGGCACACTGGATACCGACGTGAGCGTGACGGCGACGGGTAACATCAGTGGACTAACGATTACGAAACCGCTGTCAGGAAGTACAGGTGGTAACGTAACGGTTGCCTATGACCCCAGTGGGAACAATATCATCCCAGATGGAGAGCAAACGATTACGATAGCAGCGACAGGTGTGAATGGAGAATCAACAAGCCGCACCTTCACCTTAAACGTAGCGCATCAATCAGGAGCGCCGACGGTGACCCTATCACAAGCGTTGACAGACAATAGTGACACCCTCAATCTGACGAATGGAACAGAACTAACAGCAACGACGGTGGCGACAGTGAGTGTGCCCAGTCATGGCACACTGGATACCGACGTGAGCGTGACGGCGACGGGTAACATCAGTGGACTAACGATTACGAAACCGCTGTCAGGAAGTACAGGTGGTAACGTAACGATTGCCTATGACCCCAGTGGGAACAATATCATCCCGGATGGAGAGCAAACGATTACGATAGCGGCGACAGGTGTGAATGGAGAATCAACAAGCCGCACCTTCACCTTAAACGTAGCGCATCAATCAGGAGCGCCGACGGTGACCCTATCACAAGCGTTGACAGACAATAGTGACACCCTCAATCTGACGAATGGAACAGAACTAACAGCAACAACGGTGGCGACAGTGAGTGTCCCCAGTCATGGCGAACTGGATACTGACGTGAGCGTGACGACGACGGGTAACATCAGTGGACTAACGATTACGAAACCGCTGTCAGGAAGTACAGGTGGGAACGTAACGGTTGCCTATGACCCCAGTGGGAACAATATCATCCCAGATGGAGAGCAAACGATTACGATAGCAGCGACAGGAGTTAATGGAGAATCAGCAAGCCGCACCTTCACCTTAAACGTAGCGCATCAATCAGGAGCGCCGACGGTGACCCTATCCCAAGCGTTGACAGACAATAGCGACACCCTCAATCTGACGAATGGAACAGAACTAACAGCAACGACGGTGGCGACAGTGAGTGTGCCCAGTCATGGCACACTGGATACCGACGTGAGCGTGACGGCGACGGGTAACATCAGTGGACTAACGATTACGAAACCGCTGTCAGGAAGTACAGGTGGTAACGTAACGATTGCCTATGACCCCAGTGGGAACAATATCATCCCAGATGGAGAGCAAACGATTACGATAGCAGCGACAGGAGTTAATGGAGAATCAGCAAGCCGCACCTTCACCTTAAACGTCGCGCATCAATCAGGAGCGCCGACGGTGACCCTATCACAAGCGTTGACAGACAATAGTGACACCCTCAATCTGACGAGTGGAACAGAACTAACAGCAACGACGGTGGCGACAGTGAGTGTGCCCAGTCATGGCACACTGGATACCGACGTGAGCGTGACGACGACGGGTAACATCAGTGGACTAACGATTACGAAACCGCTGTCAGGAAGTACAGGTGGGAACGTAACGATTGCCTATGACCCCAGTGGAAACAATATCATCCCGGATGGAGAGCAAACGATTACGATAGCGGCGACAGGAGTTAATGGAGAATCAACAAGCCGCACCTTCACCTTAAACGTAGTGCATCAATCAGGAGCGCCAAATATCAACTTACTTGGTAATATCGGAACATCTGGTGTAGAGGTGACAACGGGATCTCCTCAAGAAAGTGCATTGAACTTAGCTGATATATCTGTAACACCTCATCAAGCAGATATTACGGAAGTGACATTAACTAATGGAAGTGGTGGTACTTTATCGGATGATCAAATAGATTCGTTGAGATTTGAGCCAAAATCAGGAGAGAATCGTACAGTGACGCTGAGATATGACGGCACTGTTCCCTTGCCGGCAGGGACTCATGTTCTGATGATTACGGCAAAAAATGGAAGTGATGAAGCTCATACGACAACAGTGGACTTTGATTTGATTGTTCATGCAACCGACTCAATTCCGCCATTAGGTGGTGAGGTAACATATGGAATTTCAAATACGAATGTGGATACAGTAACGATCACCGATGGTGATAACTCGTTAGATTTGGTGCATACGCGTATCTTGATCAAGAATAGCGCTGGTACTGAAACAGTAGCAACTCTGGCAGGGGCTAATGAACCAGCAAATCATGGATATCATTTTACTATGAATAATAAACAGATCACGTTGCATTATAATGGAGATCACGCGGAGGGCTCTTCACTGGCTCCAAATACATATAAAACAGAGATAGAAATACCGCGTGCTGGTGATTCTACACTAACAAGCCCACTTGGTACTTTAACTGTGTCTTATGCATCTGGGAAACCAACGGTTGATATTCACAACCCACCTCATATTACAAATAGAGAAGGTGGCTATAATGAGATAATTGCAACGGTGACACCTGCTGATTTGAATACTATAAAGTCATTAACGATTACTGGTCTACCGTCGGGTATTACACATACTGTTAACGAGGATAAGACATCGCTTTCTATTGCCTATAATGGACAGAATGATTTACATGTGGGTAATCATGATATTACAGTAACAGCTACAGGTAGTAATGATGAGCAGCGAGTAGCGCAGTTTACACTAGAGGTGCGCTCAGGTGTTGTTTCTAGTCCAATTCATGTGGTTAATAATATGAATTTTTTTCATAATCTAAGAATACAGTGGGTTGAACATGGAGTCGATCATAATCATTTGATTTATTATCCAATGCATGTTGGTGGTGGACATAAGGTTGATATTTCTCCAGATATTGGAAGTCATATTACGATACAAAATAATCATAATAGTTATGAAGTTACGGCAGCACGTAGTGGGAAAAAATTGCAGTGTGGAGGAAATTCTGTTGGGAGTGCTCACTGTGCTTGGGTTTCTTAGTGAATAGTTCTTTATTGCATGTTTTAAATTGGAGGTGTTCAGCATGAAAATGAAAATAGCAGTAATTAGCGGACAAGAGGTGGTAGGAGATATTATTACGCTATCTTCTTGGAGATCTGCAGGCGCACTTATGTTAAGTGCATCAAGTTTTGGTGCGTCATCATTGATTGCTGGATTAACTGCTTCTATCACAGCACCTATTTTGACACCGATAGGTTTGGCAGCTGGCGCTTTATTTGTCCTTGAAAATCTCTGGACTCCTAGAAGGTCTCATCAGAACAGTTTTGAGTATGATCAGAATTTTAATGGTAGTTTGCTCAGATCTGGAGGAAATATAAAGTTCGAAGTTTTTCCCTATCATTTTTGGGGTTTTTGGGGTTGGCAATTAATTTTGAGGGCACATGGTGCCAATCAGAATATCACTAAGTTATGGCCTAATCGTTCTTCCAGTTGGGGGAAGCGAGTGAGTGGTGATCGCATAATTACTCGTGAGAACCAGCAAGTTAGCGCGGAAAGATTTCGGGCGAGCATGGTTGGTGTGTGGGGTGTTGATCGTGGAAATATTATGTTTGTAGAGGAGAGGCAAGATGGGGTTGCTGTGCATGTGGAAACCTATAATAGGTTTGGTTTTTGTGGAACTGATCAGAAAATACGTGATTTTGTTAGCAAACAGAATGATCCTGAAAATGATCCTTTAGCTTCCCCTTTTGGTGGTGGTATTTACGATATTAACACCCACATGTATGATTAAGTCAGGTAGAAATAATGGGTAAGAAAACTCGTATTGCTGAGTTGGAGCGAAAACGTCTAGAGCTTGAAGGTATTATGGCGAGAAAGGATGGCTCTGTTAAAGATTTGTTGGAAGAGTGTTCTAGGACTTATGGTGGTGAGAGGCAGATGCTTAATTTGTCTGATTTGGCCAGTGTGTTTGCTAAACTGCATGAAAAAGTTGTGAGCATGACAGCGGCTAATGTTGAATTAACGCATCAGAGAGATACTCTTTTGGTTTCTGAGAGAGCTTTGCATACTAGGCATAAAAGATCACAAGAAAGTATAGCTGCATTACAAAGTGGGTTGCACACTTTATCCGAGTATAGCCAAGGACAAGACATGGCAGCTCGAGCTTTGCAAGCGCAATACACTTCAGATAAATACCTAGCAGATATTCGTCGATCAGTTCAGGAAGGCTTGATACCTTTCGCTTCTGTGCCTAGTTTTCAAAGAAGCAGTTCTTCAGCTATGCGTGAGTTATGTGGGCAGCAGCACTTGGAAGAGCGTGCGAGTCTTTCTTATAGGCTGGAACAAGAAAATGATCAATTAAAGTCCAGACTTCGTGCGCTATACTCACATCAGCGCAAACTGGGTGATGCAGTTGTGGCTAGAGATGCAGCTATTGAGAAATTAGAAGAAAGTATCGCCAAAAGAGATGTAGAGATTACAGCACACCAACAGACTCATATCACATTGCAGCGCTGTGTGGATCGTTATGATGGTGTGGCATCCCATCCTCCAGCTAGGCGAAACACGATGTGTGGTGATGACGATAGTTTTTCAGAGTGGAGAAAGCAGGTAAGCTCATTATCCCCGTCTCCAGGCAGCAATTTTGCTCGTGGTCAGGGTGCCGAGGAATCAAATTCTGATACTTCCCATTCTTGTTTTGGTGATACTTCGAGCATTGTGGGGGGGGAGCATATGTCTGGCTTATCGGACCATGACGAGGCAGATAGTGATAGTCAGTAATACAGTTGGCACCTCGTTAAACCAACGAAAGAACACATGACTATGTTGATTATTGTCTTGTCGAAATTGCCACCAATAATATCCGCAAGCAAATTGATAAATCCACAGTAAGCCAACGGTAATTAATTTATAGATCATCCAGCTAGCATGAAGATAGTAGTTTAAGTGGGCGCTCAGCAACCACAGTCCAAAGACTGTTGTGAGAATAGCGGCTGGTAATGTAATGCCAAAGTACAGCTTTCTTTCCATTACTTTAAATGTTGCAATCGTTTGTTTGTTTTTGCTCATGGCATGATAAACAAACAAACGCGGCAAATAAAAAAGCCCTGCAAACCATGCAACCATTGAAATAATATGGAAAGCTAATATCCAACGCATTGGCGAGTTCCTTTTCGTTTGTTATGATGAACTAATAGCTACGAATAGTATCATGGAAAAGTATATGGCAGAAATGAAAGATATAGACTTGCCTGAAGAAATGCTGAACGCTGAAGAAGAGTCGTTGCATTTAACGTCAGCAGCGACGGATAAGGTGTTTTCTTTGATGGAAGAAGAAGAGAATTTGGCATTAAAACTTCGAGTCTATATTACAGGCGGAGGTTGCTCTGGATTCCAATATGGCTTTGCCTTTGAAGAGAAAATCAAAGAAGATGATGAGGTGATAGTGCAAGCTGTATCGGATCATCAAGAACAGAAGGTGACATTGTTAGTCGACCCTCTGAGTTATCAATATCTAGCCGATGCGACGATTGACTACCGTGAGGATGCAAATGGGGCGCAGTTTGTGATTAGAAATCCTAATGCGAAAACTACCTGTGGCTGTGGTTCTTCATTTTCTATTTAATAGACCCAAACGCAGTTGGGTATGTTGGCTATTTAAAACACACACACCCCAGCGGTACGCGATGTGTTGCGCCAGTTACTTCTGGTAAATTGCTTGGGTGATGTTGTAAGGTTTGTTGTGCAAGCCAAGCGAATGCAACGGCTTCTACCCAATCGGGTGCAACACCGAGTGTTTCAGTTGAGTGTATGGGTTGCTCTTTAGCAATCTGCTTCATACGCTTTATCAAGTCTTGATTGTGTATGCCGCCGCCACAGACGTAGATTTCAGCGTTGACTGTTTTTTGAGTGGCTTGAATGGCTTGCATTATTGATTGTGCGGTTAACTCTGCTAAGGTGCTTTGTATGTCTTCCGGTGCGTAATTTGCTAGTGAACCCAGCCTTTCTTCAAGCCAGTTGATGTTAAAATATTCTGGACCTGTGCTTTTGGGGTTGGGTTGCTGAAAGTAGGGATCATTCAGCAATTTTTTTAGTAGGTGTGTTTGTACTTCTCCTTGCTGAGCCCAGCTGCCATTTTTGTCGTAAGGTGTTTGATGATGTTGCTGTATCCAGTGATCAAGCAGTGTATTCCCTGGCCCTGTATCAAACCCGATAACGCAGGTGTTCTCTTTGTTGAGGTAAGTGATGTTAGCAATACCTCCGATGTTTAGAATAACACGATCCTGGTGCTTGCTATGAAAAAATGTCTGGTGGAAGCTCGGGGTAAGTGGTGCGCCTTGTCCTCCTGCTGCGATATCGCGTCGACGAAAATCACTGACTGTGGTAATTTGTGTGTGTTCCGTTAATTGATTGGGGTCGAGGAGTTGCCAGCTGAATGGCCAGTTAGATAAACGGTCGCCTGTGGGTTGATGCCATAACGTTTGCCCGTGACAGCCAATCGCCGTGATTTGATTGGAGGTGATCGTTGTTTTATCCAATAATGCCAGTGTGGCATTGATAAAGGCATGAGTGATTTGTTGTTCCAGCTCAGCCAGTTGTACGATGGTGGTTGTTGGTGTATTCACGATGGTTTGATAGTGCTTGAGTATATCTGTATTGATTGTTTCACTATGGGTTGTGATAAGATGTAATTGAGGGTCAAAGGAAACCACGGCAGCGTCAATAGAATCCATGCTGGTGCCAGACATTAAACCAATAAAATAGTTGCCCATTGTTTCATCGCTCTTATAATAAAGTTTTATTTTACCTTAGATAGAGCATATTGTGACAGAAATTAATCAAGCATTTGAATTGATCAAACGTGGTACGGATACCATTATTGCAGAAGACTTGTTGAAAGAGCGGCTGGCAAGTGGGCGACCATTACTTGTGAAGGTTGGTTTTGATCCAACGGCGCCAGATTTACATCTTGGACATACGGTGATCCTCAATAAAATGCGTGTTTTTCAAGATCTAGGGCATCAAGTTTGCTTTTTGATTGGTGATTTTACGGGGAAAATTGGTGATCCGACAGGTAAGAATGTAACCCGTCAACCATTAACTGATGAGCAGGTTGCACAAAATGCAGCAACCTACGCGGAACAAGTATTTAAAGTATTAGATAAAGATAAAACACGTGTATTATTTAATTCATCATGGATGGAGAAATTAAGTTCCAGTGATATGATTCAATTGGCATCACGTTATACGGTTGCGCGTATGTTAGAGCGTGATGATTTTAGTCAACGTTTCAAAAAAGAACAATCAATCGCTTTGCATGAATTCTTATATCCACTGGTTCAAGGGTATGATTCTGTGCACCTAAAGGCAGATGTGGAAATGGGTGGAACGGATCAGCGGTTTAATTTATTGGTAGGGCGAGAGTTGCAGCGCCAACATGCGCAAGCACAGCAAGTGGTGATTACTTTGCCACTGCTAGAAGGGTTGGATGGGGTGAAAAAGATGTCCAAGTCACTAGATAACTATATTGGCATTTCTGATGCGCCTGAAATGATGTTTGGGAAAATCATGTCGATATCTGATGAGTTGATGTGGAGATATTTTGATTTATTAAGTTTCCAGTCCAGTCAGGCGATAGCAAAGCTGAAACAGTCGGTCGTTGAAGGCAAAAATCCACGAGATATTAAGGTGATGTTTGCCAAAGAGATCATAGCTCGCTTTCATAATCAGGTGAGTGCTGATAAAGCGCATGAGGATTTTGTTGCACGCTTTAAGCATGATGCAATTCCAGAAGATATGCCTGAGGTGAGGCTGAATTGTTCGCCGGGTGAGAAAGGTGTGTCCATTGCCTTGGTGCTTAAAGAGGCGGGCTTGGTGAAGGGTACATCTGAAGGTATGAGGATGGTTAAACAAGGAGCGGTTAAGCTCGATGGCAAGAAGGTTGAGGATCAGAAGATGATAGTTGCACTTGGCGAGAATTTGATTGTGCAAATTGGCAAGCGGCGTTTTGCAAAGGTGACGATTCTTTCATGAGTATTGTGATATGAAAATTCTTTATAAACAGTGTGTTGTGAAGTTAAGTGGTTTTTGTTGAGAAAAGCGATTGACTCTCCGTTGTAAGACTGTAGAATGCACAGCTCTCGACTCACTGAGGCGAGCGAAACAGGAAAGATTTTATAGTAATTTTTGTTTCGAAAAAGGTTGACAGTATTTCTAGATGGGATATACTGCACAGCCCCTGACAGATGTCAGGAATGCTCTTTAAAAATTTGATTAAGACAAATCCATCAAGGATTTATTGAGTCTTGGGTCGTTCGTTGAATGATGCTGAGGCTCAAGAAGTAATTTGTGTGGGTACTTGCTTCGAGAATTCTAATCATAAGAAAAGAATATCGATGTGAGTATTAACCATAAAATTCCAATTTTATAGATTAATGCAGTGACCATCGAGCTAGAATTGTAGCCTTAAGCTACTAAAGATCAAATTGAAGAGTTTGATCCTGGCTCAGATTGAACGCTGGCGGTATGCTTAACACATGCAAGTCGAACGGTAACAGAACTAGCTTGCTAGTTGCTGACGAGTGGCGGACGGGTGAGTAATACATAGGAATCTACCCTAAAGCGGGGGACAACTCGAGGAAACTCGAGCTAATACCGCATAAGCGCTACGGCGTAAAGCTGGGGACCTTCGGGCCTGGCGCTTTAGGATGAGCCTATGTCAGATTAGCTTGTTGGTAGGGTAATGGCCTACCAAGGCAACGATCTGTAGCTGGTCTGAGAGGATGACCAGCCACACTGGGACTGAGACACGGCCCAGACTCCTACGGGAGGCAGCAGTGGGGAATATTGGACAATGGGCGAAAGCCTGATCCAGCAATACCGCGTGTGTGAAGAAGGCTCTAGGGTTGTAAAGCACTTTCAGTAGGGAAGAAATACCAGTTGTTAATAGCAGTTGGGGCTGACGTTACCTACAGAAGAAGCACCGGCTAACTTCGTGCCAGCAGCCGCGGTAATACGAAGGGTGCAAGCGTTAATCGGAATTACTGGGCGTAAAGCGCGCGTAGGTGGATTGTTAAGTCGGATGTGAAATCCCTGGGCTCAACCTAGGAACTGCATTCGATACTGGCAATCTGGAGTATAGCAGAGGATAGTGGAATTTCCGGTGTAGCGGTGAAATGCGTAGATATCGGAAGGAACACCAGTGGCGAAGGCGACTGTCTGGGCTAATACTGACACTGAGGTGCGAAAGCGTGGGTAGCAAACAGGATTAGATACCCTGGTAGTCCACGCCGTAAACGATGAGAACTAGCTGTTGGGCCCATGAGGCTTAGTGGCGAAGCTAACGCGTTAAGTTCTCCGCCTGGGGAGTACGGTCGCAAGATTAAAACTCAAAGGAATTGACGGGGGCCCGCACAAGCGGTGGAGCATGTGGTTTAATTCGATGCAACGCGAAGAACCTTACCTGGCCTTGACATCCTGCGAACTTTCTAGAGATAGATTGGTGCCTTCGGGAACGCAGTGACAGGTGCTGCATGGCTGTCGTCAGCTCGTGTCGTGAGATGTTGGGTTAAGTCCCGTAACGAGCGCAACCCTTATCCTTAGTTACCAGCACGTTATGGTGGGAACTCTAAGGAGACTGCCGGTGATAAACCGGAGGAAGGTGGGGACGACGTCAAGTCATCATGGCCCTTACGGCCAGGGCTACACACGTGCTACAATGGGCAGTACAGACGGTCGCGAAGCCGCAAGGTGAAGCTAATCTGACAAAGCTGCTCTCAGTCCGGATTGGGGTCTGCAACTCGACCCCATGAAGTCGGAATCGCTAGTAATCGTGAATCAGAATGTCACGGTGAATACGTTCCCGGGCCTTGTACACACCGCCCGTCACACCATGGGAGTAGATTGTACCAGAAGCGGGTAGGCTAACCTTCGGGAGGCCGCCCACCACGGTATGGTTTATGACTGGGGTGAAGTCGTAACAAGGTAGCCGTAGGGGAACCTGCGGCTGGATCACCTCCTTACCTTAATATGATTAGACTTGTAGTAGGTATTCACACAAATTACTTCATCAAACATTTATGTTTGATCATCCTTGGCAAACTTCATATATTGAAGTGTAGCTTAAGGGTCTGTAGCTCAGTTGGTTAGAGCGCACCCCTGATAAGGGTGAGGTCGGTGGTTCGAGTCCACCCAGACCCACCACTTTATTATCAAATGCTTATTCGTAAGTGTTTGGTCGCTATTATTTGGGGCCGTAGCTCAGCTGGGAGAGCACCTGCCTTGCACGCAGGGGGTCAGCGGTTCGATCCCGCTCGGCTCCACCATCTTGATGTTTCTAGGATAAGAACAATAATCTAAATAGGTTATTTATCATGTTCTTGAATGAACTGATTTGTTTTAATCAATTAAGTTGTCTATGATGACTTAGCTCTTTAAAAATTTGGTAATGATGTAAAGCGCGACAAAACATATTTATATCAGCAATGATATAACATATAGTTTTAGTTGGTATATTGTATTCATACTCAGCGAAAAATTTGGAAATCTGTAAATGCCGGATTTATTATTGTAAGTAATTATAATGAGTTATTCGGCGTTATATGGACAAGTGAATAAGTGCATACGGTGGATGCCTAGGCAATAGGAGGCGATGAAGGACGTTATAGCATGCGAAAAGCTTCGGCGAGTTTGCAAATAAACTTTGACCCGGAGATCTCCGAATGGGGAAACCCATCCTACATAAGTAGGATATTCATAACTGAATTCATAGGTTATGAAGGCGAACCTGGTGAACTGAAACATCTAAGTAACCAGAGGAAAAGAAATCAACCGAGATTCCGTTAGTAGCGGCGAGCGAAAGCGGACCAGCCCTTAAGCTTTGATCAACATTAGTAGAATGTTCTGGAAAGGACAGCCATAGAGGGTGATAGCCCCGTATATAAAAATGTGATCGAAGTGAAATCGAGTAGGTCGGGACACGTGATATCTTGACTGAACATGGGGGGACCATCCTCCAAGGCTAAATACTACCTATTGACCGATAGTGAACTAGTACCGTGAGGGAAAGGCGAAAAGAACCCTTGTTAAGGGAGTGAAATAGAACCTGAAACCGTATGTATACAAGCAGTGGAAGCAAGATTTAGTCTTGCGACTGCGTACCTTTTGTATAATGGGTCAACGACTTACTTTTAGTAGCAAGGTTAACCGAATAGGGGAGCCGTAGAGAAATCGAGTCTTAAATGGGCGAATAGTTGCTAGGAGTAGACCCGAAACCGGGCGATCTATCCATGGCCAGGGTGAAGATCAGGTAACACTGATTGGAGGCCCGAACCCACTAATGTTGAAATATTAGGGGATGAGCTGTGGATCGGAGTGAAAGGCTAATCAAGCCCGGAGATAGCTGGTTCTCCGCGAAAACTATTTAGGTAGTGCCTCGTGTATAACTCTTGGGGGTAGAGCACTGTTTCGGCTAGGGGGCCATCCCGGCTTACCAAACCGATGCAAACTCCGAATACCAAGAAGTTCAAGCACGGGAGACACACGGCGGGTGCTAACGTCCGTCGTGGAGAGGGAAACAACCCAGACCGCCATCTAAGGTCCCAAAGTCACAATTAAGTGGGAAACGAAGTGGAAAGGCATAGACAGCCAGGAGGTTGGCTTAGAAGCAGCCATCCTTTAAAGAAAGCGTAATAGCTCACTGGTCGAGTCGGTCTGCACGGAAGATATAACGGGGCTCAAATTGTGCACCGAAGATGCGGGATTGCATTTTTAATGTAATCGGTAGCGGAGCGTTCTGTAAGCTGTTGAAGGTGTGTCGAGAGGCATGCTGGAGGTATCAGAAGTGCGAATGTTGACATGAGTAACGATAATGGGAGTGAAAGGCTCCCACGCCGAAAGTTCAAGGGTTCCTGCTCAACGTTAATCGGAGCAGGGTTAGTCGGTTCCTAAGGCGAGGGCGAAAGCCGTAGTCGATGGGAAACAGGTTAATATTCCTGTACTTCATATAACTGCGATGGAATGACGGAGAAGGCTAGGTCAGCGACCTGTTGGTTGGTCGTTTAAGCCGGTAGACAGTGTGTTTAGGTAAATCCGGACACACATTAATGTCGAGACGTGATGACGAACTGGTTCTTCGGAACCAGGAAGTGATTGATGCCATGCTTCCAAGAAAAGTTTCTAAGCTTCAGGTTATATGAAACCGTACCCCAAACCGACACAGGTGAACGAGTAGAGAATACTAAGGCGCTTGAGAGAATTCTGGTGAAGGAACTCGGCAAAATAGCACCGTAACTTCGGGAGAAGGTGTGCCTCTGATGGTGAAGGACTTGCTCCGTAAGCTATTAGAGGTTGCAGTGATCAGGTGGCTGCGACTGTTTATCAAAAACATAGCACTCTGCAAACTCGTAAGAGGACGTATAGGGTGTGACGCCTGCCCGGTGCTGGAAGGTTAATTGATCTGGTTAGCGTAAGCGAAGCTAGTGATCGAAGCCCCAGTAAACGGCGGCCGTAACTATAACGGTCCTAAGGTAGCGAAATTCCTTGTCGGGTAAGTTCCGACCTGCACGAATGGCGTAACGATGGCCACACTGTCTCCACCAGAAACTCAGTGAAATTGAAATTGCTGTTAAGATGCAGTATACCCGCGGTTAGACGGAAAGACCCCGTGCACCTTTACTATAGCTTTACACTGAATTTTGAATCTGTTTGTGTAGGATAGGTGGGAGGCTTTGAAGCGATGACGCTAGTTGTCGTGGAGCCAACCTTGAAATACCACCCTTGTATATTTGAGATTCTAACCAAGTTCCGTTATCCGGATCTGGGACAGTGTATGGTGGGTAGTTTGACTGGGGCGGTCTCCTCCCAAAGAGTAACGGAGGAGCGCAAAGGTACGCTCAGTACGGTCGGAAATCGTACGATGAATGCAAAGGTAGAAGCGTGCTTGACTGCGAGATAGACATATCGAGCAGGGACGAAAGTCGGTCTTAGTGATCCGGTGGTTCTGTATGGAAGGGCCATCGCTCAACGAATAAAAGGTACGCCGGGGATAACAGGCTGATACCGCCCAAGAGTTCATATCGACGGCGGTGTTTGGCACCTCGATGTCGACTCATCACATCCTGGGGCTGAAGCAGGTCCCAAGGGTATGGCTGTTCGCCATTTAAAGTGGTACGCGAGTTGGGTTCAGAACGTCGTGAGACAGTTCGGTTCCTATCTTCCGTGGGCGCTAGAAATTTGAGAGGAGCTGCTCCTAGTACGAGAGGACCGGAGTGGACGAACCTCTGGTGTTCCGGTTGTCACGCCAGTGGCATTGCCGGGTAGCTACGTTCGGAAGGGATAACCGCTGAAAGCATCTAAGCGGGAAGCCCACCTCAAGATTAGATTTCTCTGGATACTCGATATCCCTAAAGGTCCGTTGAAGACTACAACGTTGATAGGCTAGGTGTGGAAGTGCAGTAATGTATGAAGCTAACTAGTACTAATTGACCGTGAGGCTTGGCCATATAACGCCAAATAGCTCAGAGATAAGATACAATCAGCACCATTAAGTGCTTTACATCATAACTACCAAATTTAGTCATTAACTTAATTGTTAGTGACGACCAGTTTCCTGGTGACCATAGCGAGTTAGTACCACCTGATCCCATCCCGAACTCAGAAGTGAAATGACTTAGCGCCGATGATAGTGTGGGGTCTCCCCATGTGAAAGTAGGGCATCGCCAGGTTTTTATTCCAAAAGCCCTTGTTGAAATTCAACAAGGGCTTTTTTTATGCAAATTATTTACTCGATATTATGATATATCCAAACCACTTAGAGCTTCGGTATCTTCAAGTTATTTGTGTATATATGCCAGTTTTGAAAGTTTTTTCTTGAGAGTCAACCTCGTGTATTTGCCTGTATTTTTCTAGCTATGTTAGTGTTGTAACATTGCCCTGATGATATTAAAGGTATATTACTAATGCAGCCCATAGATAAAGATAGACCAGTAATGAAATCTATTCTACAAGGAATCACACGTTTAACTGAGGGACAGTTACAGTTTAGTCAAGAATTTGGTTTAACACATGAGCGTGTTTTACCAGAACTAGCAGAGTTATTTGAAAGCAAAGATATTGAACTTACATTAAACGGCTGGTTATTTGATGAAAAACGAGGAGAACATTACTTTTCTTTATTGCTTAATGCCTTGATTGATCATCAATTGGCACTGATTTCCGGCTTAGATGGAGTATGTGTTCAAGCGCTTAATACGATTAATGGAAAACACGCGGAAAAAGAATCATTAATGACGCGATTAACACGAACATTAGCTAAAGAAAAAGAGCAGGCGCAAACATTGCATGATTTAAAGCATAATAGCCAATTACGCTACCAAAAAGTATTAGCACCTGGGTTTATTAATGCCTATATGAAATCACGTGAGCGGTAAGGTGGAGTTATGATGATATCATTTAGAAATGTATTGATTATTGGGTGTGTGCTGATACTAGCAAGTTGTAGTACAACACCACTACATGTGAGTTTTCAAGCAAATGGAGAAATGAACCAAGATACGCAAGGTCAATCACTGCCTGTACTGATTAAGGTTTATCAGTTGCGCAACCCACAACGATTTGAGAATGCAACATTTGCAGATTTATGGCAAACAGATCACCATGTATTGGGGAGTACATTAGTTAATGTGAGCCAAGCAACTGTGAGTCCTTCTTCAGAAATAGAGCTGGATTTAGCAAAATATCCGCAAGCTCACTATCTTGGTGTTTTGGCAATTTTTCGTCAACCAGGTGAAGCACATTGGCGACTTATTAAGCCGCTAAAACAGCGTATGCCACTTCTGCCGATTCATTTAAAGATCCAAGTAAAAAACAATCAAATACAGTGGGCTAAATAATATGATAGAGAAACCATTATTCACAGAAGGTGCTTTACTAGGACCCCAGCACTTTCATTGTCTAGAAAATTATTTGCTGGATCAACAAAATCAATTATTAAAGAAATTATCTCCATTCCAATGGGGGATTGATCATATTGATATTGATAGCCAGGCATTACAACAAGGTGTTTTTCGTGTTAATGGGTTTACTGCACGTTTTGAAAATGGACTGTGGGTTGATTTAAGTCAAACTGACACAGGTGTGTTGTCGTTGAAATTGATTGATTCAAGGGTTGTTGATCAGCAAGAAAATATGACCAATAATGCGATTAATATTTATATGCTATTGCCTGCAAACCAATTAGCAACGGGTATTAATGGGTATCCTTCTTATCAAGAGCAAACAACATGGTGTGCGGACTACCAACAAATACAAGATCAATATGATCATAGCCGTGAATGTGAGGTACTATTTGGACGCCCCAATCTACAATTGAAAGCTAATATTAATGAGCAGTCAGAAACACAATGGATTCAAATTGCTCGTGTTTATCATCAAGGTAGAGGGCATTTTGAATTAGATCGAGATTTTTATCCACCTTTATTGCAAGTTAAGGCTAACCAAGCTTTATTTAATAGAACACAACAGTTGTACGATCTTATTGTCGCAAAACAAAGAGTGGTACAAGAGCGCCGCCAACAATCACAAGCAGGGCAGTTGGTTGCTACACATGATTTGATTCATTTTCTACTGCAACAAACACTAACAAAATATCAACTATTGATGGATGATTTGATGGCACAGCAAACACATCCTCGTGACTTGTTTAAATATTTATTAGCATTGTTAGGTGAGTTATCTCCGTTCCTTGAAAAAGACTCTTTCTCCTCTTTGCCTGTATTTAGGCAAGATAAACTTGGTCATATTTTGGGTGATGTGTTATCAAAAGTAGAATTGGCACTAACGAATTGTATGCCAGAACAAATGGCAACACTTCAGTGGCGACGCGAAAGTGATATGATGTACCGAGTTGATCATATTGATACACAGGCACTCAAAGAACAACATTTCTTTTTAGAAGTGGATTATGTTTGTGATGACCTACACTGGGTACAGCAGTTTGAAAAACAAATTAAGATAGGGGCGAGTACACAAATTGATGCCATTCTTTCATCAGCACTGCCTGGTGTTGCTGTGACCCATTTGCAACGACCTCCTGCAAAACTGCCGATTAAATCAGGGCGGGAATATTTCCAATTAGAAACACGTGGCGATTTCTGGTATCAAGTGGAAGACGAGCAAGCGCTTAGTTTATTCTTGCCAAAACAATTTAAAATGCAACGGTACAGTTGCAGATGATTAATGAATAGATGTCTTGTATTGTAAGAAATTGCGAATAAACAAATGATACCATTCACCCCATAAATGAAATAGCGCCTTTTTTCTTAGTAAGCTTTTCACTTATATAGGTCTAAAGCTCAGTTGAGGGTTTACGGGGTTTGAAAATGACTCTCAAATCTTGTTCGATTCTATAGCTTATTTTTACTATAATCGTCGCTATGGTGTCGAAAGGGGGTGAGAGGGGAGAGTTTGGAAACTTATTATTTGTTCAACCACCGTAATAATACGGTAAAATCTATTTCTATTAATATGGAGGGAGATTCTGCTGGGACTGGTGCAACTCGTTCGCTTTATTTCTTGTCTGATCGCTCTGGGGTATTTAAGCCAAATAAAAATGGTAAGCCAGTTGCCAGTATTTATGAAGTATTGATGGCGATTATTTATGAGTCGATTTTAGGCTCTGATATTGTTCCTCAGCATGGGGTGGTGATTAAACAAGTTGGAGCAGATAGGGAAATTGTAGGTGTGTGCGTTTCTATGATTGAAGGTTTGAAGCCTTTTCCTAATACAGTGCCTGAGTTTGATGCTTTAATGCGTATTCCTGGAAATATGGAACGATTTGCAAAGATACTATTAGTTTCTTATTTAATGGGGGAAGATGATTTACATAGAGGCAATCTAGTCGTTAATAAACATCATCAAATTATGCGCATCGATTTTGACCTTAGTATGATTAATCTTGCGCTTTATTATCATGCTGAGGAGCGTGGGAATTTTATTAGTGCTTGGTTTGGAGTGAATAGTGGTGCCTCTCTTCATTATAGCAAGTGGATTGAGCAGCCGTGTGTTAATGAGATGGAATATCACGCCTTTCCGAATTTGTTTATTAGCCAACCATTTTATCATCCAACTTTCTATCGTGGATTAGTTTCAGATGGAGCTGCGGTCAAAAGTGGTGCCTACTGGGATTTTGAGGTGACACAAAAAGTTCAGTCACTCTCTAATGATCACCAGTTTAAGTCAGCAAAAGAGATGCTTGCAGCCCAAATAGTTCGAGGTGATTTTTCATTGTTTATTAATAGATATCAAGATAATGTAATTCGTGCTGTGCAGGCAATGGTTGCTATGGATTACATTGCTGTGAAAAGGATGTCAGCATGTATTATGAGACAATATGCACAGTCTTTGGATATCTTAGCTCGTATTCTACAGCAAAAGCTTTGTGCCACTTTAAGTGTAGACTATCAAGTATTTCCATCAATAACAGAAGTTATTAATAGTAGCATCACATTATTGCTGGGCTATATTAGTAATCCTTGCTCTACTCACAATGAGAAAGAGATGGCGGCTAAAGTGATTTGGTTTTTAAAACGCTATATTCCATCGCCTAAGGTGGTGGAACAATTTCTTTTGCAGTTGGCAACGGGTAAAGTATTATGGGGTATGATTTCTCGTATTGTATGTTCGTTGGCTGAGATCAATTATAATTGGTCATTGTTATCAGAGGGAGAGGCAAAAAATATCTTTGCTGCAATTAAGGTTGCTGATGTTGTTAGTATTGTTGTGACAGACTCCATCAGTCAAAGTTTACCCATTCTGATATCCGATACAATTGCTCAGTTGTATCGAATTGATCAGAGGTGTTCTATTGTGTTGAGTTTGCTTGATGTATTGAGATATCATTTTCCGTCAGCTCGCCTAATTGGTCAGTATCTTGAAATGCCTAATTTAAGTGCGGAGGCACGAGGTATTTTATTTCCTCTACAAATGCAACTGGTAAAAATGTACATACCAAGTATCGAATACACGGATGACTTTGCAAAACAAAGTGTGTACCGATATGAGGTGGGTAGTGATGATATATTGATTGCTGGTGAGGTCGAGAGTGATTCGGAATGCTCCGAACTGTTGAGCAGGAGAGATAGTTTGGAAAGCCTTCCGTATGAGCAGATCAAAAGAAGTTGCTATCATGGGTCAGAGTCGGTGAGTGCGGTTGATAGTGATTATAATCCTGATAGTTTGCCTAGCTCTGGTTATTCTAGTGGGTATGACTCTGATGACGAAGAAACTGTTGGAAGAGATGTTGATGGTGCTTAGCTATATTACATTTAATGTTGTTTTATGGTGCATGTTTTTCTATTCTAGGGAGTTTGAGTTTGCTCATGCTTGTTTTTTTTCTGTTAATCTGCCCTTTGCATTCACCTAGGTTTGAAGTCGATGAAGACTGTATTGCCATTGGTTCGGCGGTTGCTATGGGGTTGTTAGGTGGTATTAATGATGAGGAAGACAATGGACAGAGTTAAAGATAAAGTTGCATTGGTTACTGGTGGAGCTAGAGGCATTGGTGCAGTGACTGCTAAATTGTTGGTTGAAGAGGGAGCAACCGTCATCATCACAGATATTTTACATGATGAAGGTAAAAGAACTGCTTGTGATCTTGATGCGGTCTATTTGCCTTTAGATGTATCAAAAGAGCAAGATTGGGAAGCGGTAGCTAGGGATTTAAAAAAGGACTACGGCAAGATTGATATCCTGTTTAATAATGCAGGAACTATAGGGTTATTTGAT
>CBDBBL010000019.1:0-258889 GCA_965203125.1 Gammaproteobacteria bacterium
GCTTTGTTGTAAACGACGATACTCCTCTTTTTCTGTCGAGAAGTAGTTCAATGACAAGGAGTGCTGGTAGTAGTCGTCGTTCAAGTTCAAGCTTTGTTGTAAACGATGATACTCCTCTTTTTCTGTCGAGAAGTAGTTCAATGACAAGTGTTGCTGGTAGTGGTCGTCGTTCAAGCTTTGTTGTAAACGACGATACTCCTCGTTCTCTGTCGAGAAGTGCTGGAGCACTATCTAATGATAGGAACTTCAGAACGGTTGGTTTCAGGTGGAATGGTGATGATGTTAAGGTGTGGGACACGTTTAAGACGTTTTCTGATCGCTGTACTATTTTAGAAGAACTTGTGTGCGATAGGAGGTATTTATATGAAGATTTGTTTTTGGTTTATTCTAAGCAAACGAGTCGTAACTGGTTAATGCGACGTGGACAACCTCGACGCTTTCGTTTTGCTGCATTGGAGGTTAATAGGTATATTAATAATATTCACAGCATAACTAAACCGCTGATTGAAAAATATATGAGTAATTTGATAGCAGAATTTGTATTGGCTAAAGAGGAAGATTTTCCTCGAGTGTCTCCTAGTATGGAGAAACAATATAATAGTGTGGTAGCTGTGGTTAAAAAAGCAAGGAGTGAGTTGCTTCGTCTATTACAGTCATTGCAATCAAAGATTTTTGATGTTAATAATCATGATTATTTTACTGTGGCTGAGAGTAATAGACGCTATAGTAGTGGTTTTATGCACATTCTGACTTGGGTTATGTATGGGCTTGAGCACATTACTGAGGTTGCTGCCATGGCAAGGACTAAGACTACTAGCGATTTATATGAACATGCATGGCGAGCCAAAGAGTACCAAATGCGAGAGCAGAGGTAGGCAACGATTTTTTGGCGATTCGCAGTGACGAAAGATCGCACTAACTTGCTTGCTGGTATTTACTAAGGAAATAGCGTTGTGTTTAACATAATAAGCAGCACTCGACTGTGAATAAAACAGCAATTCAATATTACCCTTGGCTAATTTGGGGTTTGGGTGCGGCTTATTTTTTCTTTGAGTATTTTGCTCGAGTTTCACCTGCCGTGATGGTCGATCATTTGATGCTGGCGTTTCATGTGGATGCATTAAGCTTAGGCGCCTTGTCTGCATTTTTCTATTATGCCTATGTTGGCATGCAAATACCTGTGGGTGTATTAGTTGATCGTTTTGGAGCACGTGTTTTGTTAACCATTACACCTATCCTATGTGGAGCATCCTGTCTTTTGTTTGCTTCTACTGAACAACTATGGGTTGCAGAGCTCAGTCGCTTTATTATGGGTTTTAGTGCCGCGTTTGCATTTGTTGGTGCACTAAAGTTGGCAAGTATGTGCTTTTCAGGGAAACGTTTTGGTTTGATTGCTGGCCTAACTCAGGCCTTAGGTATGCTCGGTGCGGCAATGGGTGAAGGTCCTCTATCTGTGATGGTTTCACATTTGGGTTGGAGACACAGTTTAATGTGTATAGGTGCGTTATTGATAGCACTCGGTGTCTTGATTGGATTAGTTGCTAGAAAAAGACCTGTGGCTGTAACACAGTCTCTACCAGCCCATGCAAGTATCCGTACCAGTTTGAAATCTGTATTGCGTAATAAACAGAGCTGGTATAACGGATTATTCGTTGGTTTTCTTTATGCGCCAACGGCAGCGTTTGCTGAATTGTGGGGAGTGTCTTATCTTAGTGCAACGTATCACTTGTCTGTGGAAGTTTCCGCATCTGCAGTGAGCATGATTTTCCTTGGCTGGGGTTTTGGTGGACCACTGGCAGGATGGCTTTCTGATTTGATTGGACGTCGCAAACCCTTGTTTTATGGTTCTGCTTGTTTGAGTTTTTTATGGATGACTTTGGTGCTTTATTTGCCAGGAAACACTAGTTATATTACTTTGTTTCTCCTGTTGTTTGCCTATGGCATTAGTAATGCAGGTGTGGCAGTTTCTTATGCGTTGTCTAGTGAAATTAATCAACGAGCAGTTGCTGGTACTTCAATGGCATTCGCGAATATGGCATCAGTACTGATCGGTGCGCTATTACAACCATTTATTGGCTGGATGTTGGGGGTTGGGACAATAAAAGCAGGTATACATGTTTATAGTACCCAAGACTATCATGTTGCAATGATTGTTTTACCTGTTTGTTTGCTGCTTGCTTTGTTTTTTGCTCGTTTTGTTAAAGAAACTTATTGTCAATCAGTGGTTGCTGACATAGAATCTAAGGGATGTGCATGAAATAACTTCCACAACTGATCGCCTAAAATGAATTCATTTTTGAATTTTTTGCAATCAAAAAATCCGCACAATAGCTTGCTATTGCTGTGGGTTTTTTCAGTTAAAAAATTCAAAACTAAACTCATTTTATACGCTAGTTGCTGAAGTTCTTTCATGCACATCCCTAAATAACTAATTCTAGAATACTTTATTATGACTACCTCCAGTAAGCAACCGAAAGCAGTCGCTTTAATTTCAGGTGGCTTGGATTCCATGTTGGCTGCCAAAACAATTATGGAACAAGGTGTTCATGTTGAAGGCATTAATTTCTTTACGGGGTTTTGCGTAGAGGGACATACTCATGCAATCCGAAAAAAAGACAAAGAAAAAGAAAAACGCAACAATGCCCTGTGGGTAGCGGAAACTTTGGGGATTAAGCTACATATTGTTGATATTGTTGAAGCTTATAAAGATGTCGTGATTAACCCAAAACATGGGTATGGTGCGTACTTGAATCCTTGCTTAGACTGCAAAATTTTCATGGTTTCTCGTGCCAAAGAGTGGATGGAGGAAAACGGCTTTGATTTTATCATTACTGGTGAAGTGATTGGGCAACGCCCCAAATCACAACGCAAAGAAACGATGCCTGTTGTGTCTAAGAAATCAGGTGTAGATGATCGCTTATTACGTCCGCTATGTGCAAAAAACTTACCATCAACTTTGCCTGAAGAGAAGGGATGGGTTGATCGTGAAAAGTTACACGATTTCTCAGGTCGTAGTCGTAAGCCACAAATTCAGCTTGCTGAGCGGTTTGGTTTTACTGATTGGGCGCAACCAGCAGGTGGTTGCTGCTTCTTGACAGATGAAAGCTATAGTCAAAAGTTAGCAGATTTATGGCAGCATCGTGGTGAAAAGAAATACGAACTTGATGATATTATGTTGTTGAAAGTTGGTCGTCATATTCGCCCAAATTCTCGGTTTAAATTGATTGTGTCACGTGAAGAGGGTGAGAATAACTTTCTGATGGGGTATCGTAAACAATTTACTTACTTACAATCTGTGAGTCATGCGGGGCCATTGACTTTGCTTGATGGCAATCCAACTGATGAAGACTTAACATTAGCAGCACAACTGGTGGCAAGATTTGGTCAAGGAAAATCCGCTGATGAAGTGGTAGTTGAAATTAAAAGCCCTGAACAAGGTATCATGAGTCTGACTGTCACGCCCCTGTTACCCGACCAAATTCCAGATGAGTGGTATGTCAAATGAGAACCCTAGAATTAGATGCTAGGCGATTGTTATGTCCTATGCCAGTTATTCGTACACAAGACAAAATTAAAACGCTGAAAGATGGTGATGTCTTAGTTGTGAGTTGTACAGACCCTGGGGTTAAAAATGATATTCCAGCATGGTGCCGTATCAATGGACATCAAGTTGATCATATAAAAGAGAGAGATGATGAGATTCTCGTGACGATTACAGTGAAAAGAAATACAGATAAGGAATGAAGATGGTAGAAAATCCTGCGACTGCATTAGAATTGATGAAACATATCACAGATGAATGCATTGAGTTCGTTGATTTACGTTTTGCTGATTTACAGGGTAAAGAACATCATTTTACTTTGAATGCGAAAACTGTGGATGAAGCTTTGCTCCTTAATGGGAAATTATTTGATGGCTCTTCTATTCGTGGTTGGAAAGGAATTCATGCATCAGATATGTTGTTAAAGCCTGATGTGAATACACATTTCATCGATCCTTTTTTTGAAGATAGGACATTGGTGATTAATTGTGACGTTGTAGAGCCAGGTGGTCAAGCAAGCTCAAAAGAGGGGAGTGAATCGTCTTATTCTAGAGATCCTCGTTCCATCGCAAAACGTGCTGAAGCATATTTAAAAGAAACAGGTATCGCTGATACGTGTTATATGGGGCCAGAACCAGAATTCTTTTTATTTGACGAAGTGAAGTGGTCAAACCAAATGCATTCAGTAGGCTACCAAGTTGATAGTGAAGAAGGGGCGTGGAATAGTTCAGCTGACTATGACGATAAAAATACAGGGCATCGTCCACGGGTGAAAGGTGGTTATTTTCCTGTGCCTCCTGTTGATTCACATCAAGATATTCGTTCTCATATTTGTAAGCTCTTAGAACAAGTTGGGCAATCAGTTGAGGTGCACCATCATGAGGTGGCGACAGCAGGTCAGTGTGAGATTGGCGTTAAATTTGCTCCTTTATTGAAAAAAGCAGATCAACTTCAAGCATTTAAATATATTGTGCATAACGTAGCGCATCAGTATGGTAAGACAGCAACCTTTATGCCCAAGCCTTTAGTTGGAGATAACGGTAACGGCATGCATGTTCATCAGTCATTATTTAAAGCGGGTGAGAATTTATTTGCTGGAGATCAGTATGCCAACCTTTCTCAACTTGCTTTGTTCTATATTGGCGGTATTTTGAAACATGCCAAGGCATTGAATGCACTAACAAATCCATCAACTAATAGTTATAAGCGATTAGTTCCAGGGTTTGAAGCACCTGTTACATTAGGATATGGTTTACGCAATCGTTCGGCAGCCATTCGTATTCCTTTTATTAATAATGATAAGGCGCGTCGTATTGAAGTTCGCTTCCCTGATCCAACAGCCAATCCATATTTAGCTTTTTCAGCCATGTTAATGGCAGGATTGGATGGCATTCAAAATAAAATTGATCCGGGTGCTGCGTTAGAAGGAGATTTGTATCAAAATCCAAATCAACATCCAAGCATGTCAGTCACTTTACAGGATGCATTAGATGCGTTAAAAACAGATCGTCAGTTTTTATTAGCAGGTGATGTCTTTACTCAAGACTTAATTGATGCTCATATTGCACTGAAACAGTCTGAAGTAGATCGGCTTAATCAGGCAACACATCCGCTTGAGTTTGATATGTATTATAGTTTGTGATTTTAGGGTGACTTTTTACTCTGGATCTGGGATGTAGTTAAGATCTTCCATTTGACTCATTGTGAAAGGACACTGTTGAGGAATAACCACGCTAGTAAGTCCATAAGCATGGGGAGTAGTAATAAATTTCGAGTATATGCTCTTTGCTTGGTCTTCTATTGAGCTACGGTTTGTGCCTCTTGTTTTTGTGAATAGTGCTCTATATTCCTGAAGTTTATTGATTCTGTGTATTCTCCTGTGCGGATCGGGTTTATATCGCAGTGTGACTAAGTATAGTAAGAGGTAAGTTAAATCCTCTTTATATTTTTTTCTGGCTTGGTGTTCTGATGCTGCTGATTTTGCGCTTTCTACAACGGCAGAAGCACCCTCTACAACGGCAGAAGCACCCTGTTTTAGGCTTTGTCGAAAACCTGATAGTCTGCGCTTCCATCCTCCAGGTGCTGATGTTCGCTGAGGTGTATAGAAAGTGTTACCTGGAGATAGAGGAAGGCTGCCTCCAGTGGTGTGGTGATCAACCCCCAGATCTGCATAGTCACGTGGATCAAAGGATGCAGAGGTGGGGGTGCTAGGATATGATCTGTCAGTATCACCCTCATCATGAGGTTCAGCATGAAAGCTGAGGTTGCGAGCATCTGTTGGAAAGCTTGCGATCTCTGTTTGGGACGGATCAATAGTGAGCGGAACTTCTGGACTGTCATCTGACACTAAGCTTGCAGTAGGGGGCGGCGTTTCAGGTGTTGATGCGGATTCCACTTCTCTAAAGCTAGACAGTAAATCGAATTCGCCATTACAATACCATTGCTTGTTGAAGTGATGGATAGCACTCAATAGCACGTTATGTAATTGCTTAATACGCTGTTGTAGCGTGCCATTATTTGCAGTTTTATTATATTGCTTATTAAGCAGAACTAGCTGCATTCTAGTTTTAATGCAGGAATCAATCAGCTGGCATAATGCTGTAAGTAAGCATTCGATTGTATGTGTCTCATCATGAGATGCAACATTGCTGTAATAGTTTGAGGCGACTTCTTCCATGTTGGCAATAAATTGATAGCAGTATTGTATTTTTGTTTGAGTGAGTGTCGCATCATAACGATACTTCTTCCACCAGCGTGCATTGGCATAGGCTGGATAGTTAATAATAGATCTCCACTTATTATCCATAGTTGCTGCAAAATGGCGATGAAATATTTTTGGGCTGGGAATATTTGTAAAGCCTGCGACTGCACTAAATAAAGTTTGTAGTATTGTGGCTGATCTACTGAATGTTGGTGTGTTTTCTTGTGAGGAGATTTCAAGTGTTGGTATGCTCAGCTCTCTGCCACTACTTTCATGTGTTATGTCTTGGATAGCTTGTAATAGTGCATAGTGCATTTGATTGATAGATTTATAAAGCTCACCATTGCTATCGCTTTTATCATTATGAAGGTTGAGCAAAATAATATGTGCGCTTGCTCTGGTTGAGCAGTCGATTAGTTTTTGTATGGCTGTATAGGTATTATCTGTTGATGGACTATCTCCAGATTGCTCCCATTTTTCTGCAATCCAAGACATTGCTTGGTAATATTTGGCGTAAAATGCTTTTTTTTCTTCAGAGAGTGTTGCTGTGTACGGCCATTCCCACCGACTGTTAGTCACAGAAGTATAAGAGCATACTCTTGTCCAAGCATGCTTTAGCTGTTTAGAGTGGTTCGTGCTGAAGGGATGGTACCAAGATGACTGCGGTGTAAGAAGTGCAATGGCCTGAAGTAAATGATTCATTGGGGTTTCTGGCATTTCTTTTTCCTTTGTAGTACATGCCCATTATCATGCAAGACACTGGGTATATCTGTTATCCTAACTTCTTTTCTACGCAAGCCAATTTTAATCGTGCAAAGCTGGGTAGTCCATTATTAAATTTTGGAAAGTCTTCGCCTTGAATGAGAGGCGATAAATAATCACGACAACTTTGAGTGATATGGAAGCCATCTTGGCTAATAAAATCGCGAGGCATTTTTTTCTCAACATTGGCGACAGATGCTAACTCTGTTGTACCAATGTTCCATTGATAGGGGTTAGCTTGCTGACGCTCAATGGTTAGCATCACATCATTAATGCCTTCAAGTGCTTTTTCTACAGCAGCTTGTCCTAGTGCATAAGCTTGGTCAACGTCAGTTTTCGAGGCGAGGTGTCGTGCGGAGCGTTGTAAATAATCACAAACTGCCCAATGATACTTTAATCCGAGTTCTTGTTTGACTAGTGCTGCAATAACAGGTGCTACACCACCTAGCTGTGCATGACCGAAAGCATCTTTGATGCCAGAGTCAGCAAGAAATTGTCCTGCGTCATTTTTTACACCCTCAGAGACAACAATGCAACAATAACCATAACAGTCAACACAGTCCTGTACGCGCTGTAAAAATTTGCTTTGATCAAAAGTGATTTCGGGTAACAGTATGATATGGGGTGCATCTCCGACTTCCTCTTGCGCCAGACCTGCACTTGCAGCGATCCAACCTGCATGTCGTCCCATGACTTCCATGATAAAAACTTTTGTGGATGTTTTTGCCATTGATATAACATCAAGGCTTGCTTCTCGAATTGAAGTGGCAACATATTTTGCAACAGAACCAAATCCAGGGCAGTTGTCTGTGATGGGTAAATCATTATCGATTGTTTTGGGTAGTCCAATGCAACTCAGAGGGTAGTTCATTGCCTGACTCATTTGAGATATTTTATGCGTAGTGTCTTGCGAATCTCCACCACCATTATAAAAAAAGTAACCAATATTATGTGTTTTAAAAACCTCTATTAATCGTTGATATTCTTCACGGCTTTCATCCAAACTTTTGAGTTTATAGCGGCAAGAACCAAAAGCACCTCCTGGGGTGTGACGCAATGCTGCAATTGCTTCATCGCTTTCTTGTTTTACGTCGATGAGTTCTTCATTGAGGGCGCCAAGAATTCCATTCTTTCCAGCGAACAAATTTCCTATTTGCTCAGGGTTTTCTTGACGCTTTTTGCGGATGGTTTCAATCAAACCACAGGCAGTTGCATTGATCACTGCTGTAACACCACCAGATTGTGCATAGAAAATATTTTTTGGCATGAGGAAGATACCTTCGATAATTTTATGGTAAAATCATATCAAACTAAAGGCAGAAACCCAATCGTGAAAATTTATATTTTAGGTATCGGTGGCACCTTTATGGCGGGCGTTGCTATATTAGCAAAATCACTTGGGCATGATGTGACAGGTGTTGACGAACGTATTTATTCGCCGATGAAAGAGCAGCTTGAGTCACATGATATTGCTTATGATGAAGGATATGTAGTACAACATTTGACTCATTCCGCTGGCAGTGATAACGATCTTGTTTTAATTGGGAATGCACTCTCTCGTGGAAATCAGATGGTTGAGTACGTATTAAATAACAATGTGCCATTTTGCTCTGCACCGCAATGGCTTTATGATCATGTGCTCAAAGATAAGTGGGTGTTAGCAGTTGCTGGAACCCATGGAAAAACAACCACAGCGAGTATGTTGGCGTGGATTTTATCCACTTGTGAGTATCAGCCTGGTTTCTTAATTGGAGGGATTGCAGAGAATTTTGGAGTTTCTGCCGCATTAGGAGATTCTGACTTTTTTGTTATTGAGGCTGATGAGTATGACAGTGCATTTTTTGATAAACGTTCGAAGTTTATGCATTATCATCCCAAAACATTGCTGATTAATAATTTAGAATTTGATCATGCGGATATTTTTGCTGATTTGAACGCAATTCAAACTCAGTTTTCTTATTTGTTGCGCACAGTGCCTCAAATTGGGCAGATCATTTATCCGATAAAAAGGGAAATTCAGGACGTTATTGCGCAGGGTTGTTGGTCTGAGCAGGTGGTTTTGGGTAAGGATTGGCAGGTTAAAGCGTCTGTAACGGGAGAGTCGTTTGTTGTTTCAAATTCTCAGGAGAAAGATACAGCGATCAACTGGCAGTTGTGTGGACAATTCAATGTTGAGAATGCTTTAGGTGCGGTGGTAGCGGCTTATCATGTTGGTGTGAAGCCTGAATTTTCAGCACAAGCGTTGGCATCATTTCAAGCACCTAAGCGGCGTCTGGAGTTGATTAAAACATTTGATTCTGGCTGTCGGGTTTATGATGATTTTGCTCATCACCCAACAGCGATTGCTAAAACCATTGAGGCCATGAAGCAAGTGAACCCATCTCGTCAATTAATTGTAATTGTAGAGATTGCTTCAAATACAATGCGTCTTGATATTCATGTTGACGCACTAAAGCAGGCATTGAAAGAGGCTGATATTGTTTTGATTTACGAAGGTGAGCGTGCGATCGAATGGGAAGTTAAGTGCTTGGGAAGTGAGGATCAAGTCTTTATGCATACGACGGATATTGATATGATCTATGCTGAATTGTTACCACAGACAAAACAATGTGAGGTCGATATAGTAATTATGAGTAATCGCAACTGTGGTGGGTTAAGGAATCGTCTATGATTCATTGTGAAAATGTGAGTAAACGCTATCAAAAAACAACGGTCCTTCATGAAATTAATTTGCAGATTTCTCTGGGGGAAAATGTTGCTATTTTAGGACAGTCTGGTTCGGGAAAGAGTACATTATTAAATATCTTAGCGTTGTTGAGCCAAGCAAGCTCGGGTGAATATCGATTGGGTAATCAACGAGTGGACAGTTTGCAAACAGGTGAGTTAAGTCATTATCGTAACCAAATGATTGGTATAGTTTTTCAGCGTTTTTTTATGATCCCTTACCTCACTGTGTTACAAAATATATTGTTGCCACTACGTTTTCAATCCACAGGTGGACATGAAAATGAAGAGAACCTAGCTTATGCTGAGTCTTTGTTGGCACAGCTTAATATGGCAGATAAGCGTAACCACAAGCCAAGCCAGTTGTCAGGAGGGCAGCAACAACGAGCTTGTATTGCGCGGGCACTCATTAACCAACCTAAGCTATTATTTGCTGATGAACCTACAGGTAATCTAGATAGTGAAAATACTGAGGCGGTGATGAAGATATTTGATGAGCTAAAGTCTCCAGATCGCAGTATTGTAATCATTACGCATGACCAGCAAGTTGCCAAGCATTATGCAAGAAATATAGAAATTAAAGATGGAAGAATAGAAAATGATCAAATCGTTACTGCTTAATAGAAAACGTGTCTTGTTATTATTGATTGTGTGTTTGTTGGTGTTTGTTGGCTATGCTTGGACAAATCAATAAAAAAACCAATGACGGCAGCTTATACTGTTAAGTTGGGAGATGTGAAGCATCGAGTTGCGATTGCTGGACAATTATAGCGCCTGAGAAATATGCATCGGTGAAAACTGTTTTTCCAGGTCGAGTGGCTGATTTATTTGTGCAGGCTGGAGAAGAAGTAGATGTGGGACAGAAGTTGATGAGTGTGGCAACCGCTCCTACCATTGTAGACACGCTACAGTACCAGAATGCTTTGAAAGTGGCAGAAGGGCAAACTGCGCTCAGATCTTGCATTACAGCACAGTCAGTGTTCGGGGTTAGCAAGAAAAGTGGATTGTTATAATGCACGTAGTGTTGTACAAACTGATCAGCAAAGTGTTAAATATAATCAACAGCTACTTGATTACCTAAATGCAAAACCTGATTTGTCAAATGCAAAATCAAGGGGCTTAACCAATGGCTTAATCAGTGGGCTTGTGAAAAAGTCCGATTGCTGGTAAGGTCATTAAGGTATTTGTACGCAAAGGTGATAGTGTATCGCAAGTTAGCAATTCTCAATCTGGTTCAAAACTTGTTTTCTCATTGCCGATATGCATTCGATTATTTTTCGTGGCATTGGTCAGCCAGCAAGAAAGTCATGGAGGTAAAGGTCGGAATGCCTGCAAAGATTACGCTGAATGCTTCTCCAAAACAAATGATTATTGGTGAGGTCAGTGCAGTTTCTTTGCTCAGTGATCTATCGGGAAATCAGTGATAGTTCAAGTATCTCTCAAATCAAGTGATCAGGATTTGTTTAAGCCTAACGATCCCTATCAGTATGGTGTTGAAGTAAAGATCGACCACTTGAAGTTTCCACCTCATTATTCAGCGTTAAATGGTGCACAAGGATCAGCTTCTGTGGTGACACAACAATTAAAACAGCAAGTTGTCGTTCCTTTATCACTGGTGCAGTTTGATGATAAGAATCAATCGGTTGTGTATCGTTTAATGGGTCAAAAAGTGGTTAAAACAAAAGTAGTGTTAGGGTTGGCTGACGTCAACCAGATTGTAGTGCAAAAGGGGCTAAAAGTAGGTGACCAGTTGGTGGCTGTGTCCTACCTTGAATGATGATTAACGAACTACTTGCTTATTGGCACAATTATGAAATTGCGTTTTTTACTGGGTGTGATTACCCCATTTTGGACCGCTGCGCTTGCTTTATGCTTCTTAGCAATTTCGCAAAGTATACATCACGTTGCACAGCAAAAATTGAATCAAATGAATGCGCCGATGTTGTATGTTATGGAAGGGAGAGTAACTAAAAAATACTTCTAGGCACTCTATTGGTGAGCGTATTCCATTGTCAGGCAACTAATCAACAGCAGCTACATCATTTTTTTCCACAGTTAAAGCGTATTATTACTCGTACAGTATCTGGTTTTATGAAGGTTGAAGCGGCAGGTAATCAGGAGAAAATGATTGTGTTTGGCAGTAGTTCTCATTACGCACAGTTCATGCAGTTGCCTATTATAGGTAGAGATATTGGACAATTTAGATATTCAACAACATCGTCATGTGGTGGTGCTGGACGATTATAGTGGTGAAGCTAGAGCAACTTTCTGGGGTGATAAGTTATCCCCAGTTGGCAAATCAATTGATATTAATGGAATATCTTATACAATTATCGGTTTGATTAAAACAGATGCCATGTTTGGTGATCTTAGTTTTTTTTACATGCCTAGTAGTGTATTAAATAGCTTGGTTCCTCTCCAGCAACAATATCATCAATACTTATTGCGCTTTCAACAAAGGCACAAATTTGCATAGAATGGTGCCATTGTTACGTCATAAACTAGCTTTTATGTGGCAGATGAATCCACATGATCCAGGGATCAGGATTTTTCAATTTACAAGATGTTCCAATGCTGATTCGATTCCAAGCCAGTGTACATAATTTATCAACGATTTTTGCAGTGATTGCGTTAACATTATTTGCCTTTGGGTTGTGTATTTTACTACAGTTTCTACTGCTTTCATTGCAAAAAAGACAGCATGAGTTGGCATTGAGGTTAATGCTGGGGCAGCGGTCAATGGCAGTTAGTGTTGATGGTCTTGATGGAGAGTTTAGGTTATGTAACCTTAGGATTTTTTGCGGCATTGAGTGTCATACAGTTTGCCTTACAGCTACTACAAAGTAAAAGCTTTGCGGTGCTACACAAAACGATCGGAATCCCTTCGATTGATTGGTCGATCGCTTTATTTGCTTTATTGATGGCGTGGATGCTAACCATCTTAGTGGTTTATTTCCCATTGCGCCGTGTATTGGATACATCCTCTCCGATTGAGTTGCTGCGATGAGTTGGGTGATGTTTTTACAGGCAGTACGACGTGATCGACAGCAATTACTGTTAATTTGTATTTGTTTAGTCATGAGTTTAGCTATCTTTTTTACCCTAACTGCTATTTCAAATACCTTTACCCAAAAAGCTCGAGGCAGTTTGCTTTCTCGTGAAATATTTATTCAGCTATCTCATCAGCAAGTGGATAGTTCGTTGAGACTTGATTCGCACTTCCTTCAGCAGTTAAAAGATAATCCAATGATTGAGAGCATAGCAAGAAAAGTTAAAGTTCCCAATATCACTGTTTCACGGGTTCAATGCAGTGAAGAATAATACATCGTGGGCTTCTGTAAGTGCTGTTGATGTGATGTCACAACGTCTTAGTTATCAGAAAATTACTGGGCGTTGGTTGACTTCGATTGATCTGCAACAAAAAAATCAGGTTGTTTTGTTAAGTAAAGCACTGGCTAAATCTTTGTTTCCTCAGCGTTACCCTCACGTATTAAAGCAAAGTATTACTTTGAATAGTGTGCCATTTACAGTGGTTGGTGTGATCGCAAAAGATGCAGGACGTCCTGCACCTAAATTGTTTATCCCTCTGACGTTAGCGAAGGCATTTGGAGGAGATTTTGCAAAGACAGGGCGTTTAACGTTATTGACGAATCAATCTTGGAAAAAGACACCACAGATTCAACAAAAGATACTTACACAACTATCGCAATTATATCATTTTGATCCGAAAAAAAATGCTCTTGTGGTTGCAAATAATGCCTATAAACGGTTACAAAAGGGCTATCAGCTAGGGACATTGATTTCACATTTAAATCACTGGGTTGGCGTGTTGAGTTTGTTGAGTAGCTTGTTTGGTATGGGTAACATGTTGTTGTTATGGTTAGAGCGTGACCGTGCCGAGATTTCTTTACAACGAGCTTTTGGTGCATCGTTAGGTCAGATTCTTATTGTTTATTTATGGCAATTTGTGTTTTGTGTTGTTTTGAGCTTGTTCGTTGCTGTGAGTATGAGTATGACTTTGATGGCAATCATTAATCATTTAAACCTATCTTTACAGTATTTTGCAGTCACAGTTTTTCAATTGCAACTAGATACTATGAGTGTTTATTACGCATTTATTGCATTAGCGGTGGGTGCTTTTTGTTTGATGATTCTAGGTGCTGGGACGGTTAGTAGAATTGATATTGCTGATGCGTTGTCGGTTGATTAAAGGGGCTGGGTATATGTCGTTCTGCGCGCAGTCGTAGAGTCCATCATTCACTTTGTAAATGAGCTTGCGTTGAAGGCATGGATTCCACGACTTCGCGTGGAATGATGTGTGAGAGGTTACAGTTTGGGTATATGCCTATGGCTATCTCTGTCGGATCAAAATGACCCAAGGGTGATTAGCAAGTATACCTTTAGGCAATGTTTTTAAATGGGCCACTGCGGCATGCTTGTCTTTAAATTGACCTGTGGTGGCAACAAACCATGCTTCACCATTTCTTTGCTGTTGTGTGATGTGGCTGGTTTTAAGTAGCTTGAATCGTGATAAGTATTCAGTGAGTTCTTTACGGTCACGGTTGGCAATTAGTTGGACAGTATAGTAACGAATGTTAGCAGTTGCTTTTTTGATGGGTAATATGGTTTTTTCTAGTTTGCTTGTTTTACGAGCACTGGTTTGTTTTTTCTGAGGTTTTGATGTGGCTTTCTCAGCTTGATGTTGCGTGCTTTCATGAATCATGCCTAGTGCAGCAACAGCTGACTTATCTTCTTGATTCGCAGATTTTTCAAACCAAACGACAGCTTGTTTTTGATCTCGTTTTACGCCAAGCCCGTAATATAAAAAATAACCAATATCATACTGAGCCTGAGCGTTTCCAGCTTCTGCAGATACTAGAGCATGTTGATAGGCTTCATTGTAGTTACCCAGTAAATAGTCTTCTTTACTGAAGTGTAAAGATTCTTCTGGAGTGGCCTGCTTAGGATGGGTTGTGCTGCATGCGCTCAGTAGTGCAATACTGCAGACGAGAACGGCAATATGTAGTATGCTACTTTTCATCTGTTGCTCCTATTTCGTTTGAAGTGGGTGGTGGCAAGAACTGTAACTTACTGCTTGGCATCGCTAGCTTTGAAAGCTGCTCTCCAGATTGTAATATAATTGAGTTGGGGTTTATCTTTTGTATGTACACACCGAGGATGCGATCACCTAAATGGTATACTTTAGCAACTTCTCCGCGTATTGATAATAATGCAATTGGATTCTCTTTAGCGTAAAAAACACCTTCTATCTTAATAGGAAGTTGACTGATAATAATTTCATTAGAGTTTTTCATGATTCCAAATAAATGGGCGTCTGGGATTGAAAGTGTTTGAACTGCTGTGTTTTCTTCTTTGATCTGAGATTGTGTGATCTGTTGTTGCTTTTTTCCAAAGTGCCACACGTGTAAGTTTAGAAGGCTTGCAAGGAGCAGTATGCACAAAAAAGTGCTGTTCCATATAAATACAGGTGAGAATTGTATATCAGGAATTCGTAATGCCTTAAGGGGTAGATATTTAGCTATCATGCTGTGTATTGTATTGATTTTGATTGGAAAGTCGAGCAAATTGTTATGATATGATCACCGCTTTTACAGATGGTAGCATTACTCCATTGAGGTGTTGTTCTTTGAATCCAATGATTTTGAGTTCAATATGGGAAAAGTTCTTAAGTATGGGCTTGCTTGAGACTTAATTTCACGTAATAATTTAGCTGATGAATATACTCCACACAATAAGTTGATTATTTATGCGTGAAAATGCACTTCTTTTTTCGTTCTTTATTTTATTTTTTGGTGCTGCCATTTTGGCAACATTGGCTCTTTATACACGGCAATCATTGTTGGTTGCTTATATGTTGGTAGGTGTTTTTATTGGACCATCTGGGTTGAAGTTGATTGATAATGCTGAGTTGATTCAGCACATTGGTGATGTGGGTATTATCTTTTTGTTGTTTTTACTTGGGCTACATATGAAGCCACATGTGATGATTGCTTCTTTGAAAAAAACAACTTGGGTGACTCTGTTAACATCAGGTAGTTTTTTCTTGATTAGTTTTGTTATTGCATATTTATGTGGGTTTTCTCGTGTTGAAAGCGCTGTCATTGGTTTGGCCATGATGTTTTCTAGTACAATTATTAGCTTGAAATTGTTGCCAACAACGGCATTACATCACCAGCATATTGGGGAGGTAATGATTTCTGTATTACTGCTTCAAGATATTATTGCAATTGTTGCGTTATTATCGGTACATGCGGTTGGACAAGGTGGTATTGAGTGGTCTCATTTTCTTCATAGTGTTGCACTGGCAGTTCCAGGGGTTGGCTTGCTTTATGTATTTCAGCGTCGTGTGTTGGTATATTTGTTTCGTCGGTTTTCTCGTATTCATGAGTATGTGTTTTTGTTATCCATTGCGTGGTGCTTAATTGTTTCATACTTAGCTAGTCGTATTGGTTTGTCTTTTGAGATTGGTGCATTTGTCGCAGGTGTTAGCTTGGCATCTGAGCCCATTGCTTTATACATTGCAGAAAGCTTAAAACCAGTGCGAGATTTTTTTCTGATTATGTTCTTTTTTTCAATTGGTGCAGGCTTTAATTTGACTTACCTTTCCAGTGTGATTTTGCCAGCAGCCATTTTAGCGACGATTTTGACTTTTATGAAACCTGTTCTCTATCGACTGATGTTTAAACGCTTCTCTGAGACAGAGTCAATATCTAAGCAACTCGGATTTCGTTTAGGGCAGTGTAGTGAGTTTGCATTAATTTTAGCAGCGGCATCTTCCCACGCAGCCTTAATTGGACATCGTGCGGACTATATGATTCAAGCAACGACGATGTTAAGTTTTATCTTTTCTTCTTATATTGTGGTAATGCGTTACCCAACACCTGTAGCAAATGTCGACGCACTGAGAAAGAATTGATGAGTATATGTTTTGATAAAAACTCGTCATCTTCAACTACGCTGGATATCGTTGACGGTGTGTTGAGTGACGCTAGGAGATTGGCATCTCCTTTTTTTAATGCTCGTCCTACTGAGGGTGTTGTGGATTTATTGGTTATTCATGCCATGACTGTTCCTGCTGGTAACTTGATGGATAGTCGCAGTATTGATGCATTATTCTTGGGAGATTTATTGCATGCTGACGACGCTGATTTGTCTGATTTAAGTGGGTTAAAAGTTTCCGCACACTGCCTCATTGATCGCCTTGGGAAGGTAACGCAGTATGTTAATTTTAATGATCGCGCTTGGCATGCAGGTGTGTCTGTGTTTGAGCAGAGAGAAAACTGCAATGACTATTCGATTGGCATTGAGCTAATCGGCACGAATGATGTTGACTTCACAGCACTACAATATGATGCTTTGATCAAGTTGACCAAGAGCATTCAAATAGCGTATCCTCGCATTAACGTTGATCGTATTGTTGGTCATCAGGATATTGCACCCGAAAGAAAATGGGATCCTGGTAATTACTTTGACTGGATCAGGTATAAAGAAGGGTTGCTAATATGACGTTAATTGTTTTGTTATTGACGATTGGTTGTGAGTGGTTTCTACAAATTGGGCAAGCATTACAGCGGCGAATGACACTATTTTGGTATTTTGATTGGATGATTCAGCAAGGTGCTCGCTATCACGTTAACGCTTGGTTGATGCTATCTGTTTTGTTAATGCCATGGGTGATTCTGGTGGTTGTGATACAGTATTTACTGAGTGGAGTGCTATTTGATTTATTGACTATTCTGTTGTCTACATTCATGTTATTAGTGGTTGTTCGATATGCAACAATCAAGGGAAGTATTGATAATTTAGTTGATAGAAAATCGGAATTGGGGGTAGAAGATTTGTCGATGATTACGCGTGTAGCTCAAGACTATTTATTCACGCCTTTATTTTACTTTGCTTTATTTGGAATGATTGGTGCTGTCGTTTCTTTTTTGATGGTTCAGTTGGGGGAATATTTAGCTGAAAAAGAGCACGATAATCGCGTGGTAGAAAGTATGGTGAAACCATTGTTGTTTTGCTATCGGATATTGAGTTGGCTACCAGTACGTGTGGTTGGATTGAGTTATGCTCTGGTAGGGCATTTTGCAGCAAGTTTTAATTATTGGTTGGTCCATTTGATGACAGGATTAGAGCATAGTGATGATTATGCTAACCAAGTATTGTATTTGGCACTTAATGAAGAGAAAACTGCACAAACAATGCAAAGATTTATTGAGCGAGCACTGGTTGCTTGGATCATTGTGATTGCACTAATCGTCGTTATTTAGGGATATAGGTATATACCTTAAGAATCTACTAAGGATAGAAATGAACCAAACGCATGAAAAAATTAATCCGCTGGAGATGCAAGAATGGTTGGAGTCTTTGGCTGAAGTAGTTGATCATCAGGGTATTGCCTATGCTCAGCAGCTTATTACACAATTGGCTAAAAAAGTTTCTGGTGCTGACTCGATCGCGTTCAAAGGCACGACAACACCTTATGTGAATACACTGTTATCAACAGAGGGTATCGATTATCCAGGTAATCGAGTGTTAGAAGAAAAGATTCAAGCAATGATTCGTTGGAATGCCATTGTTATGGTGCTGCGTGCAACACGCAAAGATAAAGCGTTGGGTGGGCATTTGTCTAGTTATGCTTCGAGTAGTCTTTTATATGAGATGGGCTTTAATCATTTTTTTCATGCTAAAAATGATCAACACTTGGGTGATTTATTATTTATCCAAGGTCACAGTTCTCCTGGGATTTATGCGCGTGCCTTTTTAGAAGGGCGCTTGAGTGAAAATCAGTTGGGGCTATTTCGTCAAGAGGCAAATGGTAAGCAAGGTATTTCTTCTTATCCTCATCCACGGCTGATGCCAGATTTTTGGCAGTTTGCAACGGTATCGATGGGGCTGGGGCCACTGCAAGCAATTTTTCAAGCACGGTTTATGCGTTATCTTGAAAATCGTCAATTGATTAAACCAAATTTGCAGCGTCATATTTGGGTGTTCTGTGGTGACGGAGAGATGGATGAGCCTGAATCATTGGGCAATATTGCACTGGCGGCACGTGAACAGCTAGATAATTTGATTTTCGTAGTTAACTGTAACTTACAACGTCTGGATGGGCCTGTTCGTGGTAACGGTAAAATTGTACAAGAGCTTGAAGGAATCTTTCAAGGTGCTGGTTGGCATGTGATAAAAGTGCTGTGGGGTAAAAAGTGGGATCGTTTGTTAGAACGCGATGAAACTGGCGCATTGCATCAACGTTTAATGGATTGTGTTGATGGCGAATTGCAAAGCTTTATTGCTCGTGACGGTGCTTATTTTAGAGAACAGTTTTTTGGTGTATCTGCTGAATTACTCGAATTAGTTAAAGACTATTCTGATGATGAATTGCATGCATTAGCACTGGATCGTGGTGGACATGATGCTGATAAAGTTCATGCCGCTTATCATCATGCGACCAACTATCGTCAAGGGCCTGTGGTCATTCTTGCCCACTCAGTTAAAGGTTATGGTCTTGGAGAAATAGGGCAAGGTAGAAACACCACGCATAATTTGAAAACCATGACCAGTGATGAGTTGAAAGTGGTTCGTGACTTCTTGCAGTTGCCATTGAGTGATCAGCAAGTGTCAGAGTTGTCTTTTTATCGACCCGATGAAAATAGCAGTGAGGCTTATTACTTGCAGCAACAACGTCAAAGTTTGGGTGGCTTCTTGCCAAAACGTATTGCGCGATATGATGAAAAGTTATCTGTACCTGAACTCACGGATTTCAAAGCAATATTGTCAGGTAGTGGTGAGCGTGAAATTTCAACAACGATGGCATTTGTTCGTATTCTAGGTGTGTTACTAAAAAATAAGATGCTGAAAGAAAGTATTGTCCCCATTGTTCCTGATGAATCACGCACATTTGGGATGGAAGGCTTATTTCGACAGATTGGTATTTATGCACCATTTGGTCAGCAGTATACTCCCGAAGATCGCAGTCAGTTGATGTATTATAAAGAGTCAACAGACGGGCAGTATTTACAAGAAGGGATTAATGAACCCGGCGCAATGTCCTCGTGGATGGCAGCAGCGACAAGCTATGCCAACCATGGTAAGCCGATGATTCCATTTTATATTTATTACTCAATGTTTGGTGCACAACGTGTCGGTGATTTAGTTTGGGCAGCTGGAGATATGCGTGCGCGTGGTTTTTTAATCGGTGCAACCGCAGGAAGAACTACCTTAGCTGGAGAGGGCTTACAACATCAAGATGGGCATAGCCATATTTTATTCAACACCGTGCCTTGTGCAGTGACTTACGATCCTGCTTTTGGTTATGAGCTTGCCGTCATCATTCGTCATGGCTTATATCGTATGGTTGAGTGTGAAGAAGATGTTTTATTTTACATTACCTGTGGTAACGATAACTACGTTCACCCAGCGATGCCAGCAGAGAGCATAGCAGATCAGTCTGAGTTAAGTGATCATATTGTTCGTGGTATGTATTGTTATCAACGTCAAGATAATGCAACCGTGCAATTGCTTGGTTCAGGTGCGATCTTTCCAGAAGTGATTTATGCCGCAGAAAAGTTACAGCAAGATTTTGAGTTGGCAAGTAATATTTGGAGCGTCACCAGCTTTAACGAATTAGGTCGTGACGTGACGCGTGTCCAGCGTGAACAGTTGCTCGGAAAATCAGCACAATCTTTCGTGGAAGATTGTTTGGCAGGCGAACAAGGCGTGATTGTTGCCGCCACCGATTATATGAAACAATATGCAGAACAAATTCGTCCAGCAATTTTACAGCCATATACAGTATTGGGGACGGATGGTTTTGGTTGTTCTGATACACGAGCGCAATTGCGTGAAAAGTTTGAAGTGAATGCTAACTGGATTGCTTATGCTGCGGTTAAGTCATTGGTGGAGCAATCATTGATCGATCAATCCTGCTTAAACAAAGCACAACAACTGTATGTAATTGATAGCGAAAAAACGAATCCGATGGATCTATAGGAGAGCAGCTTGACTAATGTAATTGAAATAAGAGTACCTGATATTGGTGGTGCTAGCGATGTAGAGATTATTGAGCTTAATGTTGCCATTGGTGATCGTGTTCAATTAGAAGATCCCTTGATGACATTAGAAGGAGATAAGGCAACGATGGAAGTGCCTTCACCTCAAGTAGGTGTGATTAAAAGCTGGTTAGTTGCTGTGGGCGATACAGTATCTGAAAATTCTTTAGTGATGATGATGGAGGTGGCTGAAGCAACAGGTTCTGTTGTTAGTGATGATCCAAAACCAGCCCCAGCTTCAGCTTCAGTATCAGAAATAGAGGTTACCAAAGAGAGTGTTGTTAGTGAAAAAATAATCACTAAATCCACTATGAGCAATACGATTTATGCGAGTCCTGCGGTACGCCGTTTAGCGGGGGATTTGGAAATCGATTTAAGTGTTATCAACGGAACAGGAGATAAAGGCCGCATTACCAAAGATGACTTGCATCAAGTGATTAAGCAACAAATACAGCAGGGGGGCAAAGGTTCTGGGGTCGGTGGTGGAGGAATTCCAGCTATGCCTGCGATTGATTTTGCTAAATTCGGCACGATCGAAAAACAAGATTTAAATAAAATTAAACGAGCAACTGCACAAAATATGCAGCGTAGTTGGTTGAATGTACCTCATGTGACCCAATTTGATCAAGCAGATATCACCATGCTAGAGGCTTGTCGTCAAGCACATAAAGAAAAAGCAAAAGCGCAAGGGATTCGTTTGACACCCTTAGTCTTTATTATGAAAGCAGTTGTGCAAGCACTACAAGCATTTCCAACATTTAATGCCTCTTTAGATCCAGGTGGTAATCAGCTAATTTTAAAGAAGTATTATCATATAGGTGTTGCTGTTGATACACCCAACGGTCTTGTTGTGCCAGTGATTAAAAATGTTGATCAAAAGAATGTCTTTGAACTTGCTGAAGAGTTAGTTGCTTTAAGCACAAAAGCACGAGATAAAGGTTTGTCGATGAAAGAAATGCAAGGTGGGTGTTTTACCATTTCTAGTTTAGGAGGTATTGGTGGTACAGCCTTTACACCGATTGTGAATGCTCCAGAAGTTGCTATTTTAGGGTTGTCAAAATCATCGCAACAGCCAGTGTGGCAAGATGGAGGATTTGTACCACGACTGATGTTGCCATTGTCTTTGTCTTATGATCATCGAGTGATTGACGGAGCTCAAGCGGCACATTTCACCCAATTTTTAACGACGACACTACAAGATGTTGTTGGGCTAATGAAGTAACAAGGAATATTAAATATGACAGAAGTAATCAATGCACAGGTTGTTGTTTTAGGTAGTGGGCCAGGTGGGTATTCTGCTGCTTTTCGTGCCAGTGATTTAGGCAAGCAGGTTGTTTTGATCGAAGGCTTTGAAAACATCGGCGGTGTTTGCTTGAATGTGGGTTGTATTCCTTCAAAAGCATTGTTGCATACAGCAAAGGTGATTGATGAAGCGCAAGAAGTGAAAGCGCATGGTGTTGATTTTGGTGTGCCTAAATTAAATATAGATAAAATTCGTGATTGGAAATCAAGTGTGGTTGGCAAGCTCACTGGTGGTCTAAAAATGATGGCAAAGCAACGTAAAGTAAAACTAGTGCACGGTTGGGGTGAGTTTGTTTCTCCGCATGAGATTAAAGTGAAGCATGATGATGGCAAAGAAACTTTGGTGAAATTTGAGCAGGCAATTATTGCAGCAGGGTCGAAACCTGTGAGCTTACCTTTTATTCCGCAAGACCCACGCATTTTCAACTCCACGGGTGCTTTGGAACTACAGCACACTAAAGGTCATTTACTGGTGATTGGTGGTGGTATTATTGGTTTAGAAATGGCGACAGTTTATCGTGCGCTAGGAATGAAAGTCTCCGTGGTTGAGTTTGCTGATCAGCTGATTCCCGTGGCAGATAAAGATGTTGTGACGCCACTGCAAAAGTGGGTCAGTAAAAAATATGATGCTATTATGTTGGAAACAAAAGTCACTCAAGTTGAAGCTAAAAAAGATGGTATACATGTTGCATTTGAAGGCAAGCAAGCCCCGAGTGATAGTCAGAAATATGATGCGGTTTTAGTTGCTGTCGGTAGAACGCCTAATGGTAACATGATTGGCGCAGAGAAAGCTGGAGTGAGTGTTGATGCCAAAGGATTTATTGCAGTTGACAAACAGCAACGGACTAATGTTGCACATATTTATGCGATAGGTGATGTTTGTGGAAATCCTATGCTAGCGCATAAAGCTGTGCCAGAAGGTCGTTTGGCTGCGGAAGTGATAGCAGGGAAAAAGCATTACTTTGATCCAAAATGCATCCCGTCAGTTGCTTATACTGATCCAGAAATTGCGTGGACGGGAGTGACTGAAAAAGAAGCCAAAGAACAAAAGTTAGATTATGGTAAAGGTGTGTTTCCTTGGATGGCGTCAGGTCGTGCACTCAGTGTCAATCGCCCAGAAGGATTTACTAAGTTACTATTTGATAATAAAACAAAGCGTGTAATTGGTGGGGCAATTGTAGGTGTGAATGCAGGTGAGTTAATTTCAGAGGTTTCTTTAGCGATTGAAATGGGTTGTGATGTTGAGGATATTGCATTAACGATACACCCTCATCCGACGCTGTCTGAATCGGTGATGATGGCATCAGAGATCTTTGAGGGAACGATCACAGACTTGTATATGCCAAAGAAGAAGTCATAGGGATTCGTTACCGTATTGAATTACGAAGCTCCGTGATTAAGATAACTGCTTGATCGCGTGGAGTATAGAAAATGAAAATACTGATGGATTCATTGAAATCTGTTAAGATGATGGAAGTTAACGGAGTTAACCGTGATTTGTCTGAGGCAATTGTTGGCATGGCGTTAGATGCTGAGATTGGAAATATATACTCGAAAGACGAGGTGAATGGTATGTTGACAGAATCGATGAAAGATGTGCTTAAAGAGTTTAGACGGGAATCAAATGAGCTCAAAAGTGAATACAAAGAAGATTCTATTCGTCTTGAAAAAAGAATGGATGAGTTGAAGTCAACGGGAAAATGGCTGATTGGTCTGATTTTAACCATCGGAATCCCTATGTTATTTGCGGTTTATCATCCGTTGATAGCCTCTATTCGTTAGCTTGATTGTGCAGAGTGTTGGTCAGGGAGAGTAATGTGAAATGATTGATAGAGGCAATGGGTCATTGTTACGGCAGGCTTTTCAATTTTTGCAGGCTTGCTTTTTTCAGTTTTAGTCATCTCAGCATTGGGTGCTTCAATTAAACGATAACTCGGTGTGAAGTCTTTCAGGCTACTGCTTTGTTTTGTGATGCGAGTAACGGGATACTCTGGTGCTTGAATATGTGGGTTGGGTAGTAGCAATAAACTGATGTCCTAACGTTTTTCAATCGCAAAAACTTGTTCTCTTAGTTCATTTAGAATATAAGTAGCAAGTTCCACTGGGAGCAATTCGCAATGATCTTAAAGATGCTGTCGCTAAATATAATGATTACAGACCGCATTTTTCTCTTGCAGGCTTAACTCCTTTGGCTTACATTGGGAAAGATAATTCTCGAGATGCTTGTTTGTCTCAAACCACCTGAACCTATACACTTTAACTTTAGGAGGCGTCACTATGATGACAATAAATGATGACTTATTGGGGGTTCTGGTTCAACAGTGTGAACAAATTAATCATAGTGTGCGGTATGTTTTATATGATTGCGCTTTCCCTGGTAACAAACAACATATGATATTTACGATACCCAAAAGGCTTAAAAATGCGTATATGCAATTAGGCCGGTCAATGAAAATCTACGCTGCCACGATTAAAAATCATTGCCACTCGAAATTTCATCATGATCGACTGAGTGTGCGCGATTTGATGGATATGTTATCTAACATTAAATGGCTGGTCGTCGCAGTTGCTCTACGACTCAGATGGCCACCTGAAATTGACATGGATTCCCTCATTACTTCAATTAGAAGGACTATCGATGCTATTAATCCTAATTCAACATCGGATAGGGTTCGACGACGACGACACTCCATGTGAAGGCCGTGTAGGTCATTTATATTGTAGGTTGGCGTGGGCGTGGTGCAAGAATTTATATTGCATCATTGCATTGTTATTGTGTGCGAGATTTCCCTGCCTTGGTGGGGGTAGGGGTGTGTTTTGTGCTGCCTTATGATTTTTTCTGATTACGTGGTCCACGATAGTTGTTACGACGACGCTGTTGTCCACCACGTTGATTACGATTTCTAGATTGTCCGCTTGCCTGCTGTTTGTTGCGGTTTGCTTGAGGTTTGCTAGTGCCAAACATACTTTTCCATAGGCGCTTAATGAGGCTAGCCTTGATGGCCGCTTTCTTCTGTGATGACTTTGTTGGGGTCATTGTTACGGCAGGCTTTTCAATTTTTGCAGGCTTGCTTTTTTCAGTTTTAGTCATCTCAACATTGGGTGCTTCAATTAAACGATAACTCGGTGTGAAGTCTTTCAGACTGCTACTTTGTTTTGTGATGCGAGTAACGCGATACTCTGGTGCTTGAATATGTGGGTTGGGTAATAGCAATAAACTGATGTCCTGACGTTTTTCAATCGCAAAAATTTGTTCTCTTAGTTCATTGAGAATATAAGTAGCAAGTTCCACTGGCAGCTGTACTTGTATTTGTCCAGTATGTGCTTTCATTGCTTCATCTTCGATACTGCGCAAGAGGGTTTTTGCTTGTACCATAATGGAACGTACCATGCCGCGTCCTTGACAAGTGGTGCAGGGAAGTTGAGCTGCTTCGCTCAAATTCGGATGAATTCTTTGGCGAGATAGCTCTAGTAGCCCAAAGCGTGAGATTCGACTACTTTGTACCCGTGCGCGATCTTCATTGGTTGCAATATGTAAGCGATCTTCGACAGCACGTTGGTTTTTTAATGGTGTCATGTCAATGAAATCAATTACGATCAGTCCGCCCATATCACGTAGGCGAAGTTGTTTTGCAATTTCATCGGCGGCTTCTAAGTTGGTCTGTAAAGCGGTTTCTTCAATATCAGAACCTTTGGTTGCTCGGGAGGAGTTAATGTCGATAGCAACCAAGGCTTCGGTTTGATCGATAACAATGGATCCTCCAGATGGTAAGCGAACTTCTCGTAAGAAAGCTGTTTCAATTTCTTTTTCCACTTCATAGTAATTGAATAAAGGAATTGGGTTTTGATACAGCGTTAAATTAGCTAATAATTGTGGTCTAGCTTGTGCTAAGTAATGTTTTGTTTCTTCATAGGTGGTTTTGTCATCAATGATGATTTCTTCAACATCGTGGCGCAAATGGTCGCGAATTGATCGAATGATAATGCCACCTTCTTTATGGATAAGAAATGGGGCTGATTTTTGTTTGGAGGCGGCAACAATTGCTTGCCAATGTTGATAAAGCGCATCTAAGTCCCATTGTAATTCATCGCTTGTTTTGCTGACACCCGCAGTTCTAATGATTAATCCCATGTCTTTGGGGATGTTTAGTTTTGCTAAATTCTTCTTGAGAGTGTCTCTTTCTTCACCTTCAATACGTCGGGAGACGCCACCTGCGCGAGGATTGTTTGGCATGAGTACAAGAAAAGAGCCAGCCAATGAAATATAGGTTGTCAAAGCGGCACCTTTATTACCTCTTTCTTCTTTTTCAACTTGAACAATGAGTTCCTGTCCTTCTTTTAGAGCTTGTTTGGCGAGATTTTGATTGCTATCGGTTGTTGAATCTTCACTTTGATCTTGTTGCGTCTTACTTGATTGAAAATAGTGGGGGGCAATTTCTTTAAATGGTAGAAACCCTTGGCGGTTGGCACCAAATTCAACAAATGCTGCATTTAGGCTGGGAGCTATGGTTGTGATTTTTGCTTTATAGATGTTTGATTTTTTTTGTGTCTGTTCTATACGTTCAATATCTAAATCGTATAAGCCACTTTCTTGGGTGAGTGCAACTCTTAACTCATTGGAGTCAGTTGCATTAATTAGCATTTTTTTCATGTAGCAGATCCTTAAGAAAGCATACTGCTGAATTATTTAAAGTGGGGTTACATGTGGGTTATACACATTGATGCACATTGATATATTAATGCGCTGAGTTGTCACTGCTTTTGGCTACTTGCGTTTGTGGGCTAGTGCTTATTCATGCTGCGATTCACTTCTTTATTCCAATTTAATTCTATTCAGTATTGCTTTTGTTTTATTAAATGTAGTACATACCTTTTAGTGCGTCACCTACTTTAGTGCGCATTAACTAATGTCTTTTATCTGGCATTCTTTCGACTTCTCTTATCAAGGTCGGTATGATGTATGTACTCGAAAATCAGGCTAACATAATGCAGCAACAAAAGCAATCAGTTCACTACGTTACAATTGACGAGTCGAGTGTGGAGCAGAGAGTTGATAACTTTTTGATGAAGCACTTAAAGAACATACCAAAAAGTCGTATCTACCGAATTATTCGTAAAGGAGAAGTGAGAGTCAATAAGGGGAGAGTGAAAGCCAGTGACCATTTGAAAGAGGGTGATGTGGTGCGTATTCCTCCCATATATATGGATGAGACAACAGCAACTGAACCTGAAGCATCCGTCAGAAATGATGCTTCATTACGGCTAAGAGCTTTAATAAAAGCTGCAATTATCTATGAAGATGAAAAAATAATTGTGATCAATAAACCTGCTGGGTTAGCGGTTCATGGGAGTGGAGAGCGGTATTTTGGCGTGTTAGAAATTATGCGCCAAGCTCGACCCGATTTGTATTACTTAGAGCTGGTACACCGTCTAGATAGAGATACTTCAGGTTGTTTGGTGCTTGCTAAAAAACGATCAGCCCTGCGTCAATTGCATCAAGTTTGGCGCGATGGAAAGGCGAATAAATATTATTGGCTGTTGGTTCAAGGGAAAGTGGAAAAGGAGACTCAGCGTGTTGATAAACCGCTCAAAAAATACTGGCTTCCTTCTGGTGAGCATCGTGTGCGAGTTGATAAAGATGGGCGAGCAGCTCTCACGGTATTCACGCGTAAAAAAATAGTTGGCAGTCATAGTTTTTTGGAAGCTAAGTTACTAACAGGTAGGACGCATCAGTTACGTGTTCATGCTGCTAGTACTGGGCATCCTATTATTGGTGATGAGCGTTATGCTGGTGTGGATGTGAATCAAATATGGCGGCAAAAAGGGGTTAAACGATTATGTTTGCATGCATGCCAGTTATCATTTGTGCTCGGTGATAAATCTTATCGATTTGATGCGCCATGGGTTGAATTAAGCTCATATTTGGAGAAATTAAGATGAAGTATAAGTTGGTGATTTTTGACTGGGATGGAACACTAATGGATTCGACAGCTCATATTGTGCAAGCTGTACAGAATGTAGCAATAGAGCAAAAGCTACCCATCCCAGATAAGCAACAAATCAAAGGGGGGATAGGGCTTTCGAGTGACACACAGATTGACCGATTGTTCCCTGATTTAAAGACTCAGGAAGAGCGGCTATGTTTGATGGACAAGGTTCGACAGCAATTTTCTAAAGAGGTGAATGAATCTACTCAATTATTTCCGTATGTTTTAGAAACTTTAACTAAATTATATGATGAGGGTTTATGGTTAGCTGTTGCAACGAGTGCACCAAGACGATCACTTGAGCAAATGTTAAATGCAGTGCCTAATTTGAAAGATCTTTTTTTGATAACGCGTTGTGGTGATGAAGCATTAGGAAAGCCAAATCCTCAAATGTTAGAGATGATACTTAATGAGGTTGGTTTAAATACGTCAGAAGCGCTGATGGTTGGTGATACAACTTATGACATGCAAATGGCCATGGCTTTAGCAATGGATCGCATTGCCGTGACGTATGGGGCACATGAGAAAGCTGCGTTGAAACAATTTGCAAATCAGGGCTGTATTGATTGTATAAGTGAGCTGCCCAGTGTTGTCTTTAATAGTTGAAATAGGGTACGATGGCGTAAAGTAAAATACAAAGGTGATTTATGGATGCAAATCGACAAAATGCACTCAATGCAGCATTGACACAAATTGAGCGTCAGTTTGGAAAAGGCTCAATTATGCGTATGGGTGATTCAACGATTTCACGTGATATTGAAGCCATTTCAACTGGGTCTTTAGGGTTGGATGTTGCGCTGGGTATTGGTGGATTGCCAAAAGGTCGGGTGATCGAAATCTATGGCCCGGAATCATCAGGAAAAACAACATTAAGCCTGCAGACAATTGCCGAATGTCAAAAACAAGGTGGAACTGCTGCATTTGTTGATGCTGAACACGCGCTTGATCCAACTTATGCGGAAAAGCTAGGTGTATGTGTGGATGACTTGTTGGTTTCTCAGCCAGATACTGGTGAGCAAGCCTTAGAAATAACTGATATGCTGGTACGCTCTGGTGGCGTGGATATGATTGTTGTTGATTCTGTCGCTGCGTTAACGCCTAAAGCCGAAATTGAAGGTGATATGGGGGATTCTCATATGGGGTTGCAGGCGAGATTGATGTCGCAAGCACTGCGTAAGTTGACAGCTAACATTAAGCGTGCCAATACACTCGTTGTCTTTATTAATCAGATTCGTATGAAGATTGGAGTGATGTTTGGTAACCCTGAAACCACAACAGGTGGTAATGCATTAAAATTTTATAGCTCTGTACGTTTGGATATTCGTCGCACTGGTGCGATCAAGAAGGGCGATGAAATTTTAGGTAATGAGACTCGAGTGAAGGTTGTAAAAAATAAAGTAGCACCGCCATTTAAACAAGTAAATTTTGATATCTTATATGGAGAAGGAATTTCACGTCTAGGTGAGGTGATTGATTTAGGTGTTGTACATGAATTAATTCAAAAATCTGGTGCGTGGTATAGCTACCAAGGTAATAAAGTAGGGCAGGGTAAAGATAATGTGCGTCAGTACCTCAAGGATAATCCTAAGATTGCTGAAGAGATTGAGTCTCAACTGCGTGCTAAGTTACTAGCAAAAAAAGAAGATGTGATAGGTTCTAATGATTGATGACAGTTGATGAAGGCTGTTCTTATGCGATTACTTATTTAGCAAGGCGTGAATATTCACAGCTAGAACTACGACGACGCTTGTTAACTAAAGGCTGTGAAGATAATGTTATCAATGAAGTCTTGATTAGACTAAGCGCAGAAAATTTGCAAAGTGATCAACGTTTCGCGCAAATGGTAGCTAGTAGCCGTATCAATAAAGGGTTTGGTTGTTTTGATATCCAGCATCGATTGAAAATTCAAAACATCAACGATGATATGGTTGAGGATGTTATAGGCAATGCCTTGAGCGAAAACGAAGAAAGTTGGCATGATGTTTTACTGCGTGTGTTAATTAAAAAATATCCGCGCTACAAAGACTCGAGGGTAGAGCATGGCAAAATCATACGCTTTTTTTTAAGTAGAGGTTTCTTGATGGAGCAGATTCATGGTGTGTTGAAGCAAGCAAAATGAAGATTCATATTGATATTGAAAAACAGCGTCTAATATTGCTTGATGGTAAGCGAAGACTACAAGAATATGATATCTCTAGTGCAAAGAATGGTGCAGGTTGTCGAGAGAATAGTTTTCAAACACCGGTTGGGCGGCACCGTATTTATGAAAAAATTGGTGATAACTATCTGCTTGGTTCTGTTTTTGTGGGTAGAAAAGCAACGGGAGAGATTTATAGCGAAGAATTAAGTGATGCTTATCCAAATAGAGATTGGATTTTATCGCGTATTTTATGGCTGGAAGGGTGTGAGCAGGGTGTGAATAAGGGCGGTGAGGTTGATAGTAGGCGGCGATATATTTATATTCACGGGACGAATGAAGAGTCACTCATTGGGGTGCCTGCTTCTCATGGTTGTATTCGTATGAGAGGGGGTGACTTATTGGCACTGTATGATCAAGTTTCTATTGGTTGTGAAGTGTATATTGAGAGTATATAGCTAACACGATTAAGTATGAATCATTTTAACTTCATGTTTTTGGCATCATACCCTTGAAAAATTTTCACCATAGCCTTGCTATGACTCAATTTTTTCGATGGCATGCTACTCAAAATCATTTTGCTAAAAGTGATTAATACTTGACCGTGTTAGCTATACTCAAATCACTTGAAGACGCTGAAGCGTCAAGTGATTTGAGTATGAGCACGAAGTTGAAAAAATAATTTGCAGATCGCTTGTAAGTTCATTATGATTCCGTCGTCTGTATAGATTCTTATCATGATGTGTTTGGAAACATGGTAAGGTATCTTACGTGTGCCCAGGTGGCGAAATTGGTAGACGCAAGGGACTTAAAATCCCTCGTTCTTTTTGAACGTGCCGGTTCGACTCCGGCCCTGGGCACCAATTTTATTCTTAATGCTTGAATTAAGGTTTTCTTTTAGCGATACTCAAGGTAACACTTCCATTAGCATTGGGTATACATGAGCTGGTTCAAAAAACTTGTCACAAAGCCAGAAAAGCGTGCGATTGTCAAAAAAGGGAAAGGAATTCCTCAGGGGATTTGGACAAAGTGTGAAGGTTGTCAATCAATTCTTTATCAGGCTGAACTTATTCGAGATGCTCATGTTTGTAATAAATGTGATCATCATATGTATATGCCTGCCAGACAACGTTTGGAGTGGTTTTTAGACGCTCAAGGTCAGCAAGAACATTTTTCTGAAATTTTACCCAAAGACCCACTCAAGTTTAAAGATCGGAAACGCTATAAAGATCGTTTAATTCAAACACAAGAGTCGACTTCGGAGTCAGATGCATTGCTCGTTTTTTCAGGAGCGTTGAATGCCTTGCCAGTAGTTGCTTGTGCATTTGAGTTTCGTTTTATAGGGGGCTCCATGGGCGCGGTTGTTGGCGAGCGATTTTATCGTGCAGTAGAGCTTTGCCTGAAAAAAAAATGTCCCTTAGTTTGCTTCTCAAGTAGTGGTGGGGCGCGTATGCAAGAAGGTTTGATTTCATTAATGCAGATGGCAAAAACATCCGCTGTATTAAAGCAACTCTCTAATGCTTCATTGCCTTATATCTCAGTGCTCTGTCATCCTACTATGGGTGGGGTTTCTGCAAGTTTAGCTACATTGGGTGATATTATTATTGCCGAGCCTGATGCTTTAATTGGCTTTGCTGGTCCGAGAGTGATTCAAGAGACAGTCAGAGAAACTTTGCCAGAAGGGTTTCAGCGCAGTGATTTCTTGTTGAAAAATGGTGTGATTGACCAGGTAGTGAAAAGAAATCAACAGAGAGCCTATATTGGAAGGCAATTAATGAAGTTAATGAACAGGGAGTTGTGTGAAAGTGAAAGGAGTTTAACTTATTGAGTGATACCCATCATCTTTCAAGATACCAAAAATTTAACACAATGATTAAACAATCGGGTAATAGTGAGTTATTGCGAAAGCTTTTACCATGCATATTATTCATGGGTAATTTTGCAAAAATCATGAAGATAAAACTTGGTATTTTGAAAGGTGATGAGTGTAAACGGACGTTACGTATATGGATATCAAAACAAAACAACGCTTAATTGGATTTGTGACGATTTTAGTCGTCATTGCAGGGATACTTCCTTGGGCAACACATCGACATATATCGAAAAATCAAGATAATTATCCCGTGGCGGTAGAGAATGTACAATTCCATCATTTGAAAAACTCAATGCCTTCTGCTGAAAATCAATCAGTTAAGGGCAACATCAAATATGATCAGCCTGTTGAAAAGAATTCTACTGATCATGATGCGACAGTTAGTGAGGCAATCAGCCAGGCAGTTATAAAGGTTGAAAAAAATGCTGTTCCTCCGCAGGTGACGATGACTAAAGGGGCGCTTGAAAGTGCAATTCCAGTGATAAGAACTGTGAAGAAAACAGAAGCTAAATCATTGGCTGTGGATAAGAAAGCGCATGTTAAACGTACACATTATACTCAAGCTAACGTGGAGCATAAAACAACTGCAACAGTGCAGGCAGTAGTCGAAAAATCAGATGTTTGGAGTGTCCAAGTGGGTAGCTTTCGGGTAAAAAGTAATGCGCAAAAATTACAGCAGAATTTGGTGAAGAGATTTAAGCAACCTATTCATATTTTTACGGTGGATCATTATCATATTGTTACAATAGGTTGGCATTTATCTAAGAAAGTTGCGAAGCAATTGATAGCTGTTTTAATGCAAACTATGAGATTTGAAGCTTTTTTGGTACGCACTAATACATATACCCAAACTACTTGAGGACGCCGGACTTTAACGGCATGAATGCGGCAGAATGCAAATCTAAAAGTTTTCCCAATAGCGGTGCTATTGCTCAACCTTTTAAATCTGATTCTACTCAAATTCATTATGTTAAAGTCCGGCGTCCTCAAGTAGTTTGGGTATATTACTCCTAAACGGTTTTTTAGCTGTATGATGTTAAAAGCTGTGTTCTTCAATAGTAATGTGAGTATAAGCATTAGATTAATTTTAAGAGGTATAAAGCATGATGGGAATATTTACTTGGATTGATGTTGGTATGACTGCTGTATTTATCATTTCTATATCAGTTAGCTTAATTCGAGGGTTTTTTAAAGAATTAATTTCATTGTTAACTTGGTTGGTTGGTGTGACTGTTGCCTTGAGGTATGCGCCTGTGATGGCGATACACTTTCAAGAAGTTATACATGCTTCTGTTGTGAGGTTTTGTATTAGTTTTGCGGCTATTTTCTTTGTTATTTGGTTAGTGGGTGCTGGACTAGGATTTTTATTTTCACACCTGATTAATAAAACGGGTTTATCTTGGATTGATCGTTTGATTGGTGTTGTGTTTGGAGCAGCTAGAGGTGTGCTATTGATTGCTGTGTTTATTTTGTTTGCACAATTAACAGCAATAGTGCATCAGAGAGCTTGGCAAGATTCAAAGATAATTCCTATCTTTCATCCAGTTGCAGAACAGCTTTCTGAGCATTTACCGAATTATATGAAGCGTTTAGACAGTTATCATGATGACTTATTCTCGGCAGAATTCTGATAAAATGAGCACCCGATTCATATATCCAAACCACTTGAAGACACCGAGATTTTAACGGCATGAGATCGGCAGAATACAAATCTAAAAGCTTTCCCAATAGCGGTGCTATTGCTCAATCTTTTAAATCTGATTCTGCTCAAGCTCATTATGTTAAAACCTCGGTGTCTTCAAGTGGTTTGGATATAGATGACTTTTTGCACTGCAGAACACCTGAGTCTTGGGTGGATACTGCATTAACTCATTTAGATTTATTGCTGGTTGATCATGCACATTGTGAAAAAAAAGCAGCTGCAACAGCCTTAAGTCTGATTTTTCGTTATCCTCAGCACGATAAGCTATGTATGCGTTTGTCAAAATTGGCCAGAGAAGAGATGCGGCATTTTGAGCAAGTGAGTAAAATTATGCAGGTACGTCAAATAAAAATGAAACATTTGTCGGCTGGCCAATACGCTCAAACATTGAAGGATAGTGTGAGAAAAAAAGAACCTTTTCGCTTGATTGATACGCTCATTGTAAGTGCAATTATAGAAGCTCGATCTTGTGAGCGCTTTGCTATTTTAGCGCCAAAACTAGAAGATAAAGTGTTGCGTGCTTTTTATAGTGGATTATTACATTCGGAAAGTCGTCATTTCCAACACTATTTGGCATTTGCTAAATCATTTGCAACAGAATCTCTTGATGATCGTATTGACTTTTTCTTGCGGAAAGAGGCTCAATTGATCCTGTCGAAAGATCAGCTTTTTCGCTTTCATAGTGGGCAACCTAGCAAATAATTCCACCACCTAAGCAATGACTCCCTTGATAAAAAACAACGGACTGCCCTGGTGTGATGGCACGTTGAGGTTGCTTGAAAGATACCACTATTTTTTCAGATTGTTGTGAAATAACACAAGCTGTATCTTGTTGGCGGTAGCGTACTTTTGCCGTGCATTCTAAAGGAAAGTCTGGCGTGTTTTCACTAATCCAGTGTATTGATTCACAAATTAATTGCACTTGAAATAGTGCAGGATTGTCATGACCTTGGCCGATAACGAGTTCATTATCTTTGATATTTTTTCTTAACACATACCAGGGTTGTTCTGCGTGTGATTTAACCCCCCCGACCTGGATTCCTTTGCGTTGTCCAATGGTATAATACATCAAACCATCATGTTGACCTACGAGGACACCGTCTTCTGTGAAAATATCTCCGGGTTGGGCAAGCAAATATTCTTGTAGAAATGCTTTAAATTTACGTTCGCCAATAAAACAAATGCCTGTAGAGTCTTTTTTATCTGCTGTAACTAACTGATTTTTTTCTGCCAGCTGGCGAACAGCAGGCTTTTCTAGTGCTCCGATTGGAAAGATCGTATGTTGTAGGGCATGTTGTCCTAAGGTGTATAAGAAATAACTTTGGTCTTTATTGTTGTCTAGGCCACGATGAAGTTCGTGAGTATTAGTATTCACTAGATTGTGGCATTGAGCATAATGTCCCGTTGCAATTTTATCGGCGTTTAAAGTATTTAATGCATAATTAAGAAATGCTTTAAATTTAATTTCTTTATTACATAGAATATCTGGGTTAGGAGTCCTGCCGTGACGATAATGATGGAGGAAGTCCTCAAACACATGATCCCAGTAGGCTTGTTGAAAGTTGATGGTTTTTAATTCGATGTTAAGTTTGTCACAAACTGCTTTTGCATCAGAGAGATCTTCGCTAGCATGACAATGAGGGTCGTCACTATCGTCCCAGTTTTGCATGAACACACCCGTTACGTCATGACCCTGCTGTTTTAGAAGAAGCGCAGCAACTGATGAATCAACGCCACCTGACATGCCAATAACAATGTTACTCATTGCTGTGATTGCGATGATTTAATTTATCGGAAATCTTGCGAAAATTCTCTTTTGTATAGGTTTTAAATAGAAAAGGCAGAAGTGCATGTGTTAGTAATGCTAAGCCTGTTATTATGATTTTCAAGGCAAGAAAAGCTGCAAATTTAGCGTGACTTAAATAAGTTTCTCCTACACTTGCTGGGTGTTGAGTGAATAATTTTTTAATGTGATTAATCACGCTGATTACTTTCCTTGTTTTATGACTGTTCTCTGATCATTCTGCGTGCAGCCGAGGAATCCAAACTTTCCTGTGTATACCCAAATCACTTGAAGACGCCGGACTTTAACGACATGAGCTTGGCAGAATACAAATCTAAAAGCTTTCCCAATAGCGCGGCTATTGCTCAATCTTTTAAATCTGATTTTGCTCAAGCTCATTATGTTAAAGCCTCGGCGTCTTCAAGTAATTTGGGTATATCCTACTTTAAGATTATAAAATTTTAAAGTAAGATGAGTATATGAACTTAAATTTCCTAGATTTTGAACAGCCGATTATTGAGCTTGAAGAGAAGGTGCTTGCACTGCGTCAACTGGAAAATTCTACAGAGACAGATGTTAAAGAGACTATTCAACGCTTAGAGTCAGAATGTAAAGGTTTGACACGAAAAACCTTTGAAGAGCTTTCTACTGCACAAATTGTTAAGTTGGCACGTCACCCGCTGAGACCTCACGCAATTGATTTAATACCGCAAGTTTTTACTGACTTTGATGAATTGTGTGGTGATCGGCAAACGGCTAGGGGTACAGCTATTATCAGTGGTACAGCACGCTTGGATGATCAGCCTGTTGTAGTGATTGCGACAGAAAAAGGGCGTAATACAAAAGAAAAGGTGACGCGTAACTTTGGGATGCCTCGACCTGAAGAGTATCGTAAGGCATTGAGAGTAATGCAGTTAGCTGAGAAATTTTCTTTACCTGTGATTACGCTGATTGATACGCCAGGTGCTTATCCTGGCATTGACGCGGAAAAGCGTAATCAATCGGAAGCGATTGCAAGAAATCTATTTGCTCTTTCGGATCTTAAGGTTCCTGTGATTGCTTGTGTAATTGGAGAGGGTGGTTCTGGTGGTGCGCTAGCACTGGGGGTGGCTGATCAAGTTCTTATGATGCAGTATGCAATTTACTCAGTAATTTCACCTGAAGGGTGTGCTTCGATTCTGTGGCGAACTGCGGATAAATCGAGTGATGCTGCTGAAGCAATGGGTGTGGATGCGGAGAGCTTATTGCGCTTAGGTTTGATAGATCGAATTATTCCTGAGCCGATGGGTGGGGCTCATCGTGACTATCAAACAACAGCTGCAACCATTAAAAACACCTTAGTTGGAGCGCTTGACTCGGCTCAGGCGATGCGACTAGATGACTTATTAAAGCTCAGGCAGAAAAGATTATGTGATTATGGTGCTCCCACGATGCTTGAAGGTAGTAGCATTTTAAAAAAATGATTTGAGTATGGTCAGTGCTAATTTCTCAAAAATAATCAAAAAAATTCAAGATTATTATGAAGACTGTCTGTGTAAGAATAGAGTGGTCTATGTTGCCTTTAGTGGCGGGTTAGACTCTAGTATATTGTTATATTTATGTGCTCAAGTGATTAAATCTAACCCTCAAGCGTCATTGCAGGCAATTCATATCAATCATCAAGTAAGTCAGGCGTCGGATACATGGGAAGTTTTTTGTCAGAATGAGTGTGATCGTTATGGCATTCCTTTGACGACTATTGCTGTGGAAGAGATTAAACCAAAGAAGGCAAGCTTAGAGGCGTTTTTAAGAGAACAGCGTTATTTGGCGTTTTCAAAAATACTGGATGCCGGGGATGTGCTATTAACAGCTCAGCATCTGGATGATCAAGTGGAAACGTTTTTTTTACAACTGTTGAGAGGGGCTGGATTGGCTGGACTATCGAGTATGCCATTCTCGAAAACACAAAGATTGGAGCAAATGAGTGGTGTTGCAACTCACCATCGTCCTTTATTATCTGTGACTAAGAAGGGCCTGTTGTCTTATGCTCAGGAAAATAAGATATTGTGGGTAGAGGATGATAGTAATCAGAGCGAAAAATTTGATCGAAACTATTTTCGTCATCAAATTTCTCCATTACTTGCTGCACGGTTTCCTGGATATGTGCAAACTATAGCGCGATCCATCAGTCATATTCAACAAGCTAATGATGAGGTTTCTCATCTGATGAGAACATTGGCTCCACTTGTGATTGATGATGCAAACTTACTGATGATTGACGCAGTAAAAAAACTCTCGGCACCTCAGCAGCTACAAATGATTCGTTATTGGTTGAAATCACAGGGAGCATCGTATCCAAGTCAAAAAAAACTTATGCAGCTTCAACATATGCTGAAGCTTGATGAAGATCAAAAAGCAGAAGTGGTTTGGGGTGACAATAGTGTTAGGCGCTTTGCAAACAGAATGTATTTGCTGAATAAGGAGTGTGCGGATAATGTAAGGTTTACTCACTGGGGTGTTGACTGGGATATGAAATCTCCCTTGTTGCTGCCCAATAATCGTTATCTCAAGGTTGCTGGTGATTTTGATATGCAGACAGTTAGTGTAAGGTTTCGTCGCGGAGGGGAGCACATACGTATTTTTGGAAAGTCACATCATCAAGCATTAAAGAAATTACTGCAGCAATGGCGTATTCCCCCTTGGGAGAGAAATAGAATTCCTCTGGTTTTTTCTAACGATGATCGAACATTACTTGCGATTGCTGATTTTGCAACGGTTGATGGTAAGTTTTGGTTTTCACAGGATCTCGTTTGAGAGGGTGTGATATTTGATCAGGCGAGAGTTTTTCTTATAATGTTCTGCATCGAGTATTATGCCCACATTTAGGCTGCTACATGAGGATTTGGTTGTCTCCCATCTGCAAGTGCTATGCACTGTTGAATTGATGGGCTATCACAAGAAATTCCATGAGAACTTAGTGCGTTACAGCTATATTTTGCAACTAAGCAGTGAGCGTGTGTCGTGGGATGAATGAAATCCCAGAAAACATATTTATTTTGTCCGGTTAGTGTTGAGGAGCACAGGTTGGTTTTTTTGCTGTCTAATGTGACTGCAAGGGATGGGTTTTCTGAGAAAACTGATGCTTTGTTTTTTAATGAAAATCCATTGTGGTTGCATTCAACAGTTGCATTTGTGAAGCCAAATTTGGCAGGGTGTTGAATAATAGCATTTAGATGTTTGAACACGTTCATGCGTATAATCTTGATGTCTGGATGGGTTAGTTGAATTGCTTGGAGCTCTGCCCTTAAGTCTACATTATTTCTGATTGAAAGTTTGCTGAGGTTCTTTGCTAAAGTGTGATGTTGTAGTCCAAGTGGTGTTTTGTTTAATGCTGGCATATTGAGGACTAAAAACTGTTTGCCACCCAACTTAATCAGTGTGTGTATTACATAGCTAATACGTCTAGTAACAGCAGCAGTATCTTCTGCAACTTGTTTGTTTCCGCTTAAGTAATCATTTGCTCCAATCCAAATAATGTATAGGTGATGGCTTCTGTTGGTAAATGGATGAAGGTGTGTGTAGCCGATGTAAGCTGTTAACTGTTCCTTAATGTCTGGAATAAAATTCATGGATTTTTCACTTGTGGGGTTGTGAGGCTTTGTTGCCCACGCCCCACCAAATGAATAGTTTAAATATTGGTCTTTTGATTGAGATAGGTGCAGAAAATTCGCTAGGTATTGATCCCAAACTTGACCATTAGAAAATCGACCCTTGCTGTAAGGTGATGCGGGGGCAATCGGTATCTTTTTATCCAAGTGGTGTAGTAATTGAGTTGCGTGATAGTCTTTCCCAACATCAGATAAACTATCACCAAAAACAACCATTTTATCAATGATAGTTGCTTGTTGTATTTGCTGATTGGCTAATAGTATGTTGCCAAAACAAATACTTAAAATGATTGAGAGAATGGTGAGTTTCATCAAGCTAATCCTTAGTTATGAGTTGGTATAAAGTAGCGAAGTAAGCACTTAATTGCAATGAAAGCATCCATTGCATATAATAGTGATTAGATATTGAATAAACGGGGAATGTCACTGATGGCCGATCAAAACACATGGATTCAAGCAAAAGCGCCTAGCGTAGAAATGAATCGAGTGCTCAAAAACACCTATTTTTTACTGAGTTTGACTTTATTGTTTAGCGGGCTAATGGCTTTTTGGGCCATGAGTATTCAGGCATCTATGCCGAATATATTTCTTGTTTTAATTGTTGAAATTGGCTTGATTTTTGCGGTTCAAGCGTTGAGAAACAAAGCAATTGCATTGTTGCCTCTTTTTGGTTTTACAGGATTTACAGGTTATGTGTTAGGGCCACTGTTAAATATGTATATTAGTACTTTTTCTAACGGATCAGAGCTTGTGACTACTGCATTGGTAGCGACAGGTGGTATTTTCTTTGCATTGTCTGCTTATGTTGCGGTGACACGCAAGAATTTCAGTTTTATGGGTGGTTTTTTGTTTGTTGCTTTCTTGGGTGCGTTTTTAGTGTCACTGGCGGGAATGGTTTTTCATATGCCAATGATGTCAATGGTGATGTCTGGTGTATTTGTATTACTGTTTTCTGGATATATTTTATACGATACCAGCCGAATTGTTTCGGGAGGAGAAACCAATTATATTTTAGCTGCATTGGCGTTGTATATTGATATTTATGGGTTGTTTATTAATTTATTACAATTGCTGAGCTATTTTGCTGGCAATAATCGAGATTGATGCAGTATGAGAAGCAATGCTAAGTTGCTTCGGCGACTGATTATTGTATTCTCAATTTTTTGCAGTGTTGTTCTATTAGCAATTATTCTGTTGCTTACTTTAGTTAACCCGAATCAATTTAAACCCGTAATTCAAAGCTGGGTTAGTGTGCATACAGGGAAAACACTTGTTATTTCGGGTGATATCGACTGGTCATTTTACCCTGCCCTTGGTTTCAAGGTGCATCATGTGTCATTGATGAATAGTGTTAACGCTGAGTCAGCAGTTTTAACAAAAAATAAGTCTAATGTAATCGCAGCCATTAAAACAATTAATGTGACTGTGAAGTTGTTGCCACTACTCAAGAGGCAGATTGAAATTAAACGGTTATTAATTGATGGCGTGCAACTTAATCTTTTGACAAACTTGGCAGGAGATTGTAACTGGTGTCATTTGACAGCATTGCCTGTGCTTGCAAGTAGTAATCAGCATGTTGACAGTTTTAAAACCGACTACAATAAGCATGGCTCAGGTTCTTTTTCGTTTGTATTGAATAAACTACTCATAAAAAATGCACAGGTTAATTGGGTGAATCAAATGGCTGGTCAGCATGACCAATTGGCCAATTTGAATGTGCAGTTGACGATGAAAAAGCAGTTTGGAAAAGGGTTGCTAGCATTGGTGCCAACCAGTATTGATGCCCAAGGAGAGTTGCGGCATTACCCATCTGTAGATGCTTTAAATACTCGTGCAAGGATCAAGTTTAAGCTTCATTCAAAAGTGGATTCTTTTTCTGACCAACTGCTTAAGATGTCTGCTTTGAGCATTCAAGGTGAGATTAATTCGAAACATCAACACGCAAGCGTGCCTTTTTCAATTGAATCACAACTAGCATTTCAAAGAAATAGAAGCAACTTGACGCTGAGTCAATTACGAATGAAATTAGGTGGTATGCGTGTGCATGCCAATTTAGATTTTCAGGATTTGACTACTGCGCCGCTCATCAGTGGTTACTTAGTGAGTAATCAATTTGATTTAGGTGAATTACTAGCACAAGCTGGTATGTCGATACATGATCCAAAGCAAGTGCTGTCTCGTGTGCGGGTTAAGAGTAATCTTAAGGCTTCAGCAAAATTTCTTAAACTCACACAGTTGCAACTTGAGTTTGGTAAATCTCATTTAAATGGTGATTTTGTCTATACACATTTTACAAAGCCAGTAATACAGTTTAGTGGAGCCATTGATCAGCTTGCTTTGAAACCATTGTTGCTGATGAATGTTGTCGCTAAATCTCATCGTATTAAACCTGTGAGTGTTGATGAAGAGGCGAAAAATAATCAAAGTTCATCAGCGCCTTCTCATCAGTCTGTGCATGAAAAAATACAATTAAAAGGAAGTCTGAAAATCAAACACTTGAGTTATGGGAAGTACCATGCTTCTGACTTCTTGACAAGACTATCTTATTGGAGAAAGAAGCTCAGACTCTCATCACTACGTTTCAAGGCTTATGATGGCGATGTTAGCGCTAATATGGTGTTTGATCTCAAGAAGAAAAATTATGCTGCAAAAGGATTAGTGCAACATGTAGCACTAAGTCAGGTTTTAATGCAAACAGCAGGGAGGGATGTTGTGTCGGGTACTGCCAATTTGCGTTTAAAATTAACTTCACAAGGGCGACATTTAAAAGATTGGTTATCAACATTAACTGGCTCGGTGCATGCGAAAATTGAAAACATTACCTGGCAAAAAAACAAGTTGCGTGAACAGTTGCCTCAATTATTTCAGTTGTTGAAGAAAACGAATAGTGATCGTAGTTCTAATGATAAGACTATTGTTTTAGGTAATATGATAGGTCGTTTAGCTATTTTGAATGGTGTTGTTACCACACAGCAGCTCAAATTATCTGGACATCAGGGTAGTGCAGAAGGGAAAGGACAGCTCAATTTGAATGATAATCAGATATTACTTAATATCAATTTAGCACTACAAGGTTTGAGTCAGACGATAGGGGGAATTCCTGTGATGATTAAAGGACAGTGGTTTGCTCCAAGTGTTCGTGTCAATTTGGCTGGACTAACGGGAAACCTGTTGTTACAGCAAGTGAAGACACATACCGCAACGATTGATCGAGGCATTTCTAGTGCGTTAACTCAAGTAAGTAATTTGTTTTCTTAGGGGTGTTCATATTTCCTATACCCAAACTACTTAAAGACGTTGTTGAAGGGGGCGCTTTTTAACTCCATGCTTTTGATAGCATTATAGCTAACACGATTAAGTATCAACCATTCTAACCGCATGTTTTTGGCATTATTTCATTGAAAAACTTTCAACATAGCCTTGCTATGAATCAAATTTTTCAATGGAATACTACTCAAAATCATTTTGTTAAAAGTGTTCAATACTTAACCGTGTTAGCTATACTTTATTAAAAGCTCGATATCTTTATACGCTGGGTATATTAAAAAATGAGTTTACTCCAGTTATTTTTGGACAGTCTCTTAAGTGATCGGTATACTCGTTGTACTTTGAACATGCCCAGCATCTTCTTCAATAGCGGTGGGTATAATTGCTGATTCAATAAAGGGTTTTCCATGAAAGAAAGTTATTTATTAACAGGGGCAAAGCTTAAAAGTGCCATTTTAGCAGGTGCTCATCAAGTGATTTCTAAACAAGATCACTTGAATAAGATTAATGTTTTCCCTGTTCCAGATGGTGATACTGGTAGCAATATGGCAGCAACATTTAAAAGTGTCGCTCGTTCCCTTGATGGTTTATCTGATCCAACAATCGCAGTGGTTACTGCATCAGCAGCAGATGGAGCACTTAATGGTGCTAGAGGAAACTCAGGTGCTATTCTAGCGCAATTCTTTCAAGGATTAAGTGTTGGACTGGAGGCAGAAGTTGAAATCTCTTTACAACAATTTGCAGATGCAGCTAATTTAGCCGCTAAAATGGCAATTGAAGCAATTGCGAATCCAGTCGAAGGTACGATTGTGACTGTGATGAGAGCATGGGGAGAGTGGGTGGCTTCTCATGCAGCTGAATGTGCAACTTTTGAACTGATGATACAAGAGTCTCTAGCAATTATAGATGTTGTGTTACAAAAGACGACGTCACAGCTGAAGCAACTTGCAAAGGCAAAGGTCGTTGATGCAGGCGCTCAGGGTTTTGTTAATTTTATAGAAGGCATTGTTGCTTTCATTCAATCAGGTCAGGTACCTGAGGTTTATTTAGAAAAAGCTGATTTTGGTAATGAAGCAGTTTCTCATGCAGTTGAAGAGGCTTTGCATGAAGATCATGATGATGTAGGTGTGGTTCCGGTTGATGATCTAAGCCTTAGTGCTCATGCCTCTCATCAAGGCGATCTTGATTATCAATATTGTACAGAAGTTATTGTGAGTGGTGAAAGTTTATCGGCAAAATCCATTCGAAAAACTTTTGCACATTGGGGTGACTCAATGGTGGTTGTTGGTGGCAGAAATAAAGTCAAAATGCATATTCATACCAATGATCCTGAGCGTTTATTTCGTAAAGTAGCGGAATTTGGTCAAGTTTTAGAAACCAAAGCAGATGATATGTGGGCACAATATAGAGCCTGTATTAACCTGAATCTTAATCGTGACATTACGATTGTGACAGACTCATCCTGTGTTTTGCCTCAAGAGATGGTTGTGAAATACAACATTATTCGTGTCCCACTGCAAGTCATTGTGAATGACGAAGTGTACTTTGATCGTGTTAATTTATCGTTCGATGCTTTTTATGAGCGGTTAAAAAATAAACAAAATAAAGTGCAAACCTCTCAACCATTGCAGCTTGATTTTGTGCGTACATTTGATCGTGTATTGAGCCGCTCAAAATTTGCTTTGGGGATATTTCTATCTTCAGGTATGAGCGGTACTTGCAAAAATGCACTACAAGTGGCAAAGCAATTTAATCAAAAACAAGTACGTGTTATTGATAGTTTGAATGTTGCAGGGGGCGTTGGCTTATTAGTTAAACAAGCAGCACAATGCATTGCACGAGGTGATACAGCAGAACAGGTGATTACTTATGTCGAGCAGGTTAAAAGAAATATAAGAACTTATGCGGTTGTTGCTGATATTGAATATGCAATTGCAGGAGGGAGGGTGAGCAAATCAACAGGTAAACTAGCTAAGTGGCTGAGACTGCTGCCTATCATAGCAGTCAATCATGCAGGAAAAATAACAAAGAAACATCTTGCCTTTGGGAAGATAGGCAGTCGAAAAAAATTAATGACAGCAGTGGTTGAAGAAGCAAAGCAATTCAAACACCTTTGCTTTGTGATTGCTTATGCAGGCTGTGAACGGTTTGCCCAGCGTGTTGCGAAACAACTAGAGAAGCAGTTTCATTGTGAGGTTATGTTAACGGAAGGGACCCCCGTGTTGGTGACACACTCTGGACCTAATAGTATAGCCATTTCTTTTGTGGGCGAGCCAAAGTAATGAGCTGTTTTTTTTGCGAACAGTCGTTTTTTGTACTATAAGTAGTAGTAAGTTCACTGTGTCACAAGTGGTTAAAGTGGGGGTGGCGCAGTGAGCTTCTTTTGTACTTTCAAGTGATTTGGGTGTGTTCCTTGTAGTTTCCTAGGGATGTGCATGAAACAACTTCAGCAACTGGCGTATAAAATGAGTTTGGTTTTGAATTTTTTAATTGAAAAAAACCACAGCAATAGCCAGCTATTATGCGAATTTTTTGATTGCAAAATGTTCAAAAATGAATTCATTTTAGGCGATTAGTTGTGGAAGTTGTTTCATGCCCATCCCCTAAAGTCATTGCATTAAATGAGAGGGTTAAATGATGGCGATCGGCTCAAAATCGATTGATAAATATGGGATTGTTGAAGAATTATCCAGATTTTCTAAACAGCAGCTTTCTGATAAAAATCATGTTGCATTTGTGTGCTTTATTGATCAATATTTTCGTAATGTTTCTATTGAAGATCTCAGAAATCGTGAGATAGAAGATTTGTATGGACTGGTTTCTTCACACTGGCAGTTATTGCAGGAGCGTGTACAAGGTCAATGCAAAGTTCGAGTTTATAATCCTGATGCAGAGCAACATGGTTGGCAGTCAACACATACGGTGATCGAGATAATTGGTGATGATATGCCATTTTTGGTTGATAGTTTGCGTATGGCAATTAATCGACTGGGGTTATATTTGCACTTCATTATTCATCTAGGTGGCATTAAAGTCGTTCGGAATAAACAAGGTGTCTTGCAAAATGTCTTGCCATTCTTTAATGATACCTTAAAAGAATCAACCCCTACCGTGATAGAGGCGCCTATTTATTTAGAGATTGATAGGCAGGGCGATGTTGGGAGATTAAAGACTATTAAAACAGCTTTATTGCGAGTGATTGATGATGTTCGATTAACTGTGCGTGATTGGCAAGCAATGAAGGACCGTCTTAATCAATCACTTGATCAGCTGGAAACACGTAAAGATCTACTGGATCAAAGAGATTTTTCTGAATCAACTGCTTTCATTCACTGGTTGTTGACCGATCATTTCACCTTTTTAGGATATCGTGAATATAAGGTAGTTGGTAAAAAGGAGAAGCTTGCGCTACGTTTGATAAAAGGATCTGGTCTAGGTGTGCTTGCGGATGAAACCAAGAGTAAAGTAACGCGTTTATATACAGATTTGCCAGAAGCAGCTAGAGATATGGCGCTTTCTAAAGATATTCTCATTATTTCTAAGACAAATACAGAGTCTACTGTTCACCGTCCTGCTTACACTGATTATATTGGAATTAAACAGTTTGATGCGCAAGGAAATATCACAGGAGAGCATCGAATTATTGGGTTGTTTACTTCGTCTGCTTATAACTATAATCCTAAAGATATCCCCATGTTGCGCCGCAAAGTACAGTCTGTCATTAAGCATGCAAAACTACCGCCGCAGGGACATGCTGGAAAAGCGTTGCTGAATATTTTGGAGACATTTCCTAGAGACGATCTGTTTCAATCCAGCATTGCTGATTTAGAGCGAATTGCCTTGGGTGTCTATCATTTGCAGGATCGCCAACGAGTGAGGCTTTTTGTTCGTCCAGATGCTTATGGGCGTTATGTTTCTTGTTTTGTTTATGTGCCTAAAGATAACTTCAATTCGCAGGTGTTGAATCGAATCAAGCATATCCTTTTAGATGCGTTTGTGGGTAAAGAAATTTCTTTTTCTACTTATTTTACAGAAAGTGTTTTGGTGAGGACTAATTATGTTGTGCGGCTACATACATCCAGTAGCAACGATACTGGTAAAACGAAAAATGTTGTAGATATCAAGGCGATTGAAGAGAAGATTATTGAAGTTGCACGTTCGTGGAGAGACTCTTTGCAGATTGCCATGATAGACCATTTTGGTGAGGAGCGTGGTGTTGCACAATTTATGCGTTACGTTGATAGTTTTCCTGCAGGATATCGTGAGACCTTTTCTCCACGCATTGCGGTTACAGATATTGATCATATAGAAGCCTTAAATGATGATGCTGAGTTAGGTATTAGTTTCTATAGGACACTCTCTGATGAACAGGACCTGATTTCTTTTAAACTCTATCGATACCATCAAACAACACCTTTATCCGATGCCTTGCCTATTTTAGAGAATATGGGACTTAGAGTCATTGGTGAACAACCTTATCCCTTAAAGCGTCAAGATGGTGTATCCATTTGGGTGAATACGTTTCAGATGGAGTATATGACAGCAGAAAAATCGTTAGATATTGAGCAGGTAAAAGATAAGTTTCAGGTGGCTTTTCAAAAGGTTTGGCAGAGTCAGATGGAGAACGATCCATTCAATAAACTGGTGTTATTGGCAGGTTTGAGTTGGATTCAGGTGACTTTACTCAGAGCTTATGCCAAATATTGTCAGCAAATTGGGTTTACTTTTAGTCAACAGTACATTGCTGAATGTTTAGCCAATTATCCTAAGATCAGTCGGCTATTAGTCAAATATTTTAATCAACGATTAAGTCCGAAGTTAACTGATAATCGTGAAAATCGTATTATTCAACTTGAGGAAAAAATAACAACTTTATTGGATAGTGAAGTCACAAGTCTAGATGAGGATCGTATTTTACGACAGTACATGAATATTATTCGTGCAACATTACGGACCAGTGCTTTTCAACGTAAATCAGATGGGCGCTATAAGTCATATGTGTCATTTAAATTTGATGCACAACAAATACCAGGTATGCCTGCTCCGTGTCCAAAATATGAGGTTTTTGTTTATTCGCTTCGTTTTGAGGGGGTTCATCTACGCACTGCCAAAGTTGCTCGAGGTGGCTTACGTTGGTCTGATCGACGAGAGGATTTTCGTACAGAAGTTCTTGGGTTGATGAAGGCTCAAAAAGTAAAAAATGCAGTGATTGTTCCTGCTGGAGCGAAAGGTGGTTTTGTGCCCAAGTGCTTGCCAGTGAATGCTTCTCGAGAAGTGGTTAATCGAGAGGGTATTCATTGTTACCAGCAGTTTATTCGAGCGTTACTGGATATCACCGATAATATTATTGATTCAGAAGTGGTCTACCCACGAAATGTTGTTCGTTATGATGATGATGATCCTTATTTAGTGGTTGCAGCAGACAAAGGAACTGCTAGTTTTTCTGATATTGCAAATCAAATTTCAGCAGATTATGGTTTTTGGTTAGGAGATGCCTTTGCATCAGGTGGGTCACAAGGTTACGACCATAAAAAAATGAGTATCACCGCTAGAGGAGCTTGGGAATCTGTAAAACAACATTTTCAAGCATTAGGCAAAGATTGTCAGAAAGAGCCATTTACTGTGGTTGGTATTGGTGATATGTCTGGCGATGTGTTTGGCAATGGTATGTTACTTTCTAAAGCAACACGTTTGCTTGCTGCTTTTAATCATGTGCATGTGTTTATTGATCCAAACCCCGATCTGTCAATTAGCTTTAATGAGCGTATGCGTTTATTTGAAAAACAAGGCTCTACTTGGATGGATTATAATAAAAAGCATATTTCAAAAGGAGGTGGAGTTTTCTTACGTTCAGCGAAGTCGATAAAAATAAGTAAACAGATGAAAGAAACTCTCAATATCGCTGAGGATCAGTTGACCCCTAATCAATTAATTCAATCTATTTTAACTGCACCTGTAGATCTATTATGGAATGGTGGGATTGGAACGTATGTGAAATCAAGTGATGAGTTGCATCATGATGTGGGTGATCGCACGAATGATGTTGTTCGTGTTGATGCGAGACAATTGCGCTGTAGAATTGTAGGAGAAGGAGGGAACTTAGGGTTAACACAGCTTGCGCGCATTGAATATGATTTGGCTGGCGGGCGTATTAATACGGATTTTATTGATAATTCTGCAGGAGTTGATTGTTCTGACCACGAAGTTAATTTGAAAGTCTTACTCAATGAACTTGTACATAGTCAGGATATGACACAAAAACAGCGTAATTACTTGTTAGCAAAGATGACAGGTGATGTTGCTGATTTAGTGCTGGTTATGAATTTTCGTCAAGGAAGAGCATTAGAATATGCTAAAATCAAATCTAAGCATGCGATTCCTTTGTATGCGGAGTACATGCAAAAAGAGGAGCAAGCTCAACGTTTGAATCGTGATATTGAGTTTTTGCCTAGTGATAAGACCTTAAGCGAACGAAAGACAACTGGACAAGGGTTAACCCGACCAGAATTAGCTGTATTGCTTGCTTATAGTAAAATCAATCTAAAGCAAGAGATTTTAACATCTAACCTCCCTGAAATACCTTACTTTGAAAAATATTTACACCGTGCATTTCCTATAAACATTCGTCAAAATTATGCTAAGTCAATTAAGACACATCGATTGCGCCGAGAATTAATTGCTACTGTTTTAAGTAATGCAATTGTAATGGATATGGGGATTACTTTTTTCTATCAAATTAGAATGGAATCAGGTGAATCTATAGAGCGCATTGCCAGTGCGTATGCTGTGGCAGTAGAAATATTTGATTTAGCAAAAATTTTTAAAACAGTGGATGATTTGCATGAAAAATATGATATTAAGGCTCATCATGGCATGATTGCAGATGCAGTTGAATTGTTAAGAAGAAGTATTGTATGGTTTTTAGCAAATACAGGCACCACGATTGAAATTGAAATGTTAATCGATCGCTTTAAACCTGCTGTTCAAACCATGCAGTTAGAGTTAATGCAGTTACTTCCAAGTGATCAGCGTAAACGTGTTAGAGCAACACGTAAACGTTATTTAAGTCTTGGTATTGTGAGTGAAACAGCAGAGTTTTTAGCACTTTTACCAAAACTGTATAACTTGTTGAATATTATTGCGGTGAGCTTTGAATTGTCACAGAATGTTTCCTCTGTGGCTAAAATTTATTGTAAGACCCTAGCTGATTTACAACTTGATTGGCTTTATGAAATGATTAGTCGTTATCCTGTTGATAATCGCTGGCTTGTGTTAGCACGTGCCAGTTATAAAGTTGAAATAGACTTAAAACAACGTGACCTGTTACAGTCTGTATTGCAATTATCTCCTGCAACAAACATTAAAGAATGTTTGAGAAATTGGGAGAAAAATCATCAGGTAGCAGTGAGTCGATGGAGAAAGCTCATGAGTGAAATTCGTTCACAGGAATATGTAGATTTTGCAATGTTAGCCGTTGCGATGAAATCATTGCGTGATTTAGTACAAAGTACACAGAGTACAAAGGAATCTTAATAATGAGAGAGCAGTCTATTTTTAAGCAAAGGCGTCAAAAATTGGCGCAGGCAATGTGTTGTGCTAGTTTGGTGGTGATTCCTTCAGCATTAGAAGTTGAGCGTAATCACGACAATATGTATCCATTTCGTCAGAATAATGATTTTTACTATCTAACAGGCTTTAATGAACCTGAGTCCATTTTTGTTCTCCTTAAAGATGCTGATAAGCAGGTTCAATCAATCCTTTTTAATCGCCAAAAAGATGTTGCTGTTGAGCAGTGGGTTGGTACGATTGTTGGACAAGAGGCGGCCTGTGATGAGTACGGTTTTGACCACGCTTATCCTATTAATCAGTTCCAACAAGAAATAAGTCTGTTGTTAACTGGATTGACAGTTTGCTACGGTTTTTGGGGGCATAGGTCTGCCTTTGACACTCAGTTCATGAAGTATCTAGAACAATTACGTAAAAAAGTACGTGTGGGAACTCAAGTACCTGATCAGTTGATTCATTTATCCTCCATATTGCACCAGCAACGTTGGGTTAAAGATAAAAGTGAAGTTGCATTGATGCGCAAAGCTGCTGAAATCTCAGCCCAAGCGCATTGTAATGCAATGCGTACTACGAAAGTAGGGATGTTTGAATATGAGGTGGAGGCTAAATTGCGTCATGACTTTATGTCTAAAGGTGCAAAAGATGTTGCTTATCCTCCAATTGTTGCAGGCGCACAGCGAGCTTGTATACTACATTATAATGATAATGATCAGCCATTGTTGGATGGTGATTTGTTGCTCATTGATGCGGGTTGTGAATATCATAATTATGCCTCTGATATTACGCGTACTTTTCCAGTAAATGGAAAATTCTCAGTTGAGCAAAAAATGATTTATAACATAGTGTTATCTGCACAAACTGCTGTGATTGATGCGATTAAGCCTGGTGTTGAGTTTGATGTGTTACAACACATAGCACGTTTGAAAATTACTAAAGGTTTAGTTTCAGTGGGTATATTGCAAGGAGAGGTAGAAGAGCTGGTCGAACAGAAGGCTTATTTGCCTTATTATATGCATAATATTGGACATTGGATTGGTCTGGATACCCATGATGTGGGGGTTTATAAGAAAAAAGATCAGAGCTGGATGACTTTACAAGCGGGTGTGGTGTTAACGGTGGAACCTGGTATTTATATTGCTAAAGATGCTGCTGTTGATGCAAAGTGGCAAGGTATTGGCGTTCGTATTGAGGATGATGTGTTGGTCACTGATGAGGGCTGTGATGTGTTGACGTCTGCTGTGCCAAAAACAATAGAGGCTATCGAGGGAGTATGTGCTTCACGCCTTTCTAAATAAAGGTTACAACACTGACATAAAAACCATAACACAGTAGGCAAAGGGTGATTAGTTTGACCGATTGACTCATGGTTGTTGCCTGAATGCTGTGTTGGCGCAATGATAGTAGAGATGGAATGATAATAAAGAGTACTGCGCCGAAGAAACCAGCGTAATTAAGTGCGATTACAAATAACTGCGGAAAAAATAACACAGCCAGTGTGGGAAGTGAGAAGGTTAGTAGGTAATTTAACTTTGGTTTTTGATGTAATTGATAGGTGTCACGATTACAGTAATAGAGCGCCAATGCTGTTCCTAGGAAAGAGGTGGTGACAGCTGTACTGTAAAAGACATCTGATAATAAGGTGAAAATAGGCTTGTGAACAACTGTTGTTAAGCTGAATAAGAATTCTCCTGCTGTATTTCCATCCGCGGCAACCTGTGTGAAACTGTGCGTTCCTGTGAAGGGGAGTGTCCCTAAAGTTATCCATAACCAAATTAAATATAGTATGAGAGGAATACTGCTTGCAATAAAAGTTAGTTTTTTTAATTGAGCTCGTGAGCAATTTAAATAAGCTTTCAAGGTCGGTAAAATTTGGTGATAAATAAAAGAAAGCACCAAAACAGGCAGAATGGTTGTCCATGCTAGGTGGTGATGTGCTTTTTCATTATTTAAATGAGGTTGAGAAAAATGATGAAATTCAATGTGGATGTGTTGAAATAAGATAACAGCAGCGATTAAAAATGAAATGAGCTTAACTGATAAAAAGACGCGGTTAACCCAATCTACACATGCAGTTCCTCTGCAAACAATGAAAGAAAATAGTGCGGTGAAACCTAAAATAGATAATATGTTTAGTGTGGGGATGGAAAATTGAGTGGATAGGTGGGGAATGATTAATATGCTTAGAATCGATCCGCCTCCAGAAATATATGCGCTTAATCCTGCGTACATCAGTAAGACATAAAACAACCAAGTTATCGTTGACCCTAATTTACCAAAAGTTATTTTAGAGATTCTGGGTAAATCAATGGCATAATTAAATTGATAAAGCATATCAATGACAATCCAAGCGGCTGCGAAGGTCACTAACCAGGTTAATATGATTGAAAAGGTTGCTGTAATAACGCCATATTGATAGCTCACCATAGGGATTGCAATCATGCCTCCACCGATGCAAAGCCCAATGATCATGAAAGTTGCACCGAAATAGCGTGAGAATGAGATGTTTGTCGACATTTTCATCATGCTTTCTATTGAAAGCAGTACATATAAGATATCATAGTATGTATAATTAAAACGATTGAGTAAACGATAAAAACAATGAAAACAAGATTTGCACCTAGTCCAACTGGCTATATTCATTTGGGAAATACGCGCACTGCGCTATTTAACTATTTATTAACTAAGTCACAGCAAGCAGCTTTTTTACTGCGTATTGAAGACACAGATCTTGAACGTTCTAAATTAAGTTATGTCAAGCAACTGCAAATTGATATGGCATGGTTGGGACTGTTATGGAATGAAGGTGAGGTGTTGAGATATGAAAATCATGATTTAGGTGGGGGCAGTTGTGGTCCTTATCAGCAATCTGTGCGTCAGTCGATTTATGATCAATATTATCAGCAACTATTGGATGATGGTTTAGCTTACCATTGTTTCTGTTCTGCTGAACGTTTGGATCTTATGCGTAAGATACAGCGCTCTAGTGGACAACCGCCGCGTTATGATAGAACATGTTATCACCTATCTAAAGATGCGTGTCAAAAGAAAATCGATGCTGGTGAGCCAGCAGTATTACGTTTTTTTGTTAATGATGAAAAGCAACTTAGTTTTGATGATTTAGTACGTGGTACGCAACGTTTTGAAGGCAAGGACATCGGGGACTTCATTATACGTCGTAGCGATGGAACTTCTCCATTTATGTTTTGTAGTAGTATTGACGATGCATTGATGGGGGTGACACATGTATTGCGTGGTGAAGATCACCTAACTAATACACCAAGACAGCTCGCAATTTTACAGGCACTCAACCTTCCTTGTCCGCAGTATGGACATACAGCTTTGATTCTCGGGCAAGATGGATCACCATTGTCTAAACGTAATGGTAGTCGCAATGTAATGCAGCTCAAAGAAGAAGGGTATTTGCCATTGGCAATTGTGAATTACTTATCACGCTTAGGGCATCATTATGCTAATAATGACTTAATGACTATGGAAGAGCTATCAGCCCATTTTTCTGTCGATCAGCTGGGTCACGCTGCAGCACGCTTTGATGAATCACAATTACGTTATTATCAAAAAGAAGCAGTGATGAAGATGTCAATACAAGATTGTTGGCAGTGGGTAGAAAAAGATATTTCATATCAGCTCTCATCCAAGCAGCAAGAGCAATTTATTAAGGTGATTCAAGCAAATATCTTATTTCCTCAAGATGCCCAACATTGGGCGCAGCAAGTTTTTGTAGAGAGATTACAGTATTCAGCAGAGGCAGAAACAGTTATTCAGGCAGCGCCCGTAGAGATTTTTGTAGCAGCGTTAGATGTGCTTGAAGAGAGTGGGGCTCAAGTATGTGACGATAGCTTTAAAGGGATTACAGCTGTGGTTAAAGAAAAAGTAGGCGTCAAAGGAAAAGCACTCTTCATGCCACTACGTGCTGCCATTAGTGGGGAGATTGCTGGGCCACAAATGGCAGATTTTGTTGCCTTACTTACGTTAGATCAATTGAAAAGACGTATTAGAACAGCCATCGAGATGAGTCAATTAGCATGAAAAAATATTCAATTCAACTCTTTAATACGCTGACTCAGCGGAAAGAAACTTTCATACCGATTAATCCTGAACAAGTGAATATGTACGTTTGTGGGGTGACGGTATATGATTTATGCCATATTGGGCATGCGCGAGTATATATCTCTTTCGATATTCTTTATCGTTTGCTCAAAGCATGTGATTATGAAGTGAATTATGTGTGCAATATTACTGATATTGACGATAAAATTATTCGACGAGCTAATGAAAATAAAGAAAGTATGGAAGCGTTGACGCAACGTTATACTATCGCACTGCATCAAGATATGGGTGATCTGAATGTTTTGCCTCCAACGAGTGAGCCTAAAGCAACAGAATCAATTGATGCGATGATTCAAATGATTCAAACTTTAATTGAGAAAGACTATGCTTATGTTGCAGATCATGGTGATGTGTGTTTTAAAGTAAAGCAATTTGCCGATTATGGAAAATTAGCACAGCAAGATATTCAACAGCTTCGTGCGGGTGAACGTGTCACTGCAGTCGAAAGTAAGCAAGATCCATTAGATTTTGTTTTGTGGAAAAAAGCAAAATTGGGCGAGCCTAGTTGGGAGTCTCCATGGGGAGCAGGTCGCCCAGGGTGGCACATCGAATGCTCTGCAATGTCAACAACGGCATTTGGTAATCAAACTTTCGATATTCATGGTGGTGGCTTAGATTTGAAATTCCCGCATCATCAAAACGAAATTGCTCAGACTGAGCCTGTAACAGGGTGTCGTTGTGCCAATTACTGGGTGCATAATGGCTTTGTTACGGTTGATGATGAGAAAATGTCAAAATCACTGGGTAATTTTTTCACCATTCGAGAAGTGCTTAAACATTATTCTGCAGAAGTCATTCGTTACTTTATTATTAGTAGTCATTATCGCAGTGGTATTAACTATTCCCAAGAAAATTTGGAGAATGCTAAGCAAGCACTCACACGATTTTATACCGCACTCCGTGGTCTTGAAATACATGAATTGAACGCGGAAGAATTAACAGTGCATGGTGATTATGAAGGTCGATTTATGACGGTGTTATGTGATGATATGAATACACCAGAAGCATTAGCCGTACTGTTTGAGCTAGCTAGAGAGGTGAATCAGCAGAAACAAGTCGATATTGCCAAAGCAACACAGTTAGGGAGTGTGTTGTATACCTTGGCGCAGCGTATTGGGCTGTTATCACAGCCAGTTGAATCGTTTTTTAAAGCAGATTCTGCAATGCTAGATGAATCCGTAATTGAAGCAGAGATTGTAAAAAGAAACCGAGCTCGTCAAGATAAAAACTGGCAGCTTGCCGATGAAATTCGTGATCAATTAGCTAAACAAGGTGTTGTATTGGAAGATAAAGGTGGTGAGACTATTTGGCGAGTGGGCTAATATCTGTTAGCCTGTTTCATTGCGAGGTATAATCCCCCAGAGAAATTCAACAACTTACAAAGCAAGAAGAATTCCTGTGATGTGTGATTCAACTAATTTAATACATTACCGGTTTTTCATTGTTTCTAAACGATGAGAAAACTAATACCTTTATGCCTATGATGAACTTCTGAAATATGGGTTGCACCACCAACTAACTATTTCTTATCAGATAATTTATACAAAACAACCACAAAACCAATTTGCTGCACAACTTCAGAGTCAGTTTTGTCACAAATTTCAACAATTAATGCTTTTTTGTCCTCACGATCAATGCGAGGTAATTTGACTTTAATCAGTTCATGATCAAACAGTGCTTCTTTAATGGCTTCGACAACCGTGGCGGTCAAACCCTTATCACCCATAAGAACAATCGGATTGAGAGCATGTGTTTTTGTTTTTAATGCTTTCTTTTCTTCGTTACTTAACATGATGATCACTGGCTTTGATTGATTTTTGTGTAATCGATATAAGTCGATTGTTGTTAAATACGAGTGTCACTGTTTTTCCACTAAATTGGTTGCGGTCATCACGTAGGGTGTAGATATAGTGCCACTGATTTTTATTATACAAATTCTTCGTCAAGGGCTTGCCAATCAATTTCTGCACGGCTTGCGTTGACTGACCGACTTTAACTTTTTGCAAGGTTTGTGGGGCAATGATGCGTCCTTGCTCTATCGGCACATAGTGCATACGGAAATGACTACAAGAGCCCAGCAATAATCCAGTCAGTAGGAGGAAAGGTATTAGCAAATTTTTCATGGGACGAATCATAGCCGATTATGACTGGCTATGCTACCATTGCGAGGATGTCAAAAGAAAAAAAATCACAATTTCAGTCAGCCAAATTGTTTTCTGGTTTCAGTGTTGCTTTTCGTCAGTGGAGAGCGACACAAGATCACTGTCGATTCATTCATGGTTATGGTGTTTCATTTAAAGTATGGTTTGCAGGTGAAGTTGATTATCGAAACTGGGTGTTCGATTTTGGTGGCTTAAAACGTAGCAATCATACCATTGATGGGATGCAGCCTAAAGCATGGATGCATCATGTGTTTGATCATACTTTAATCGTTGCAGAGGATGATCCTGAGTTAGCCGATTTCAAAGTATTGGATGAAAAAGGAGTAGTCCAACTTCGCGTGCTACCAGATGTGAGTTGTGAGTATTTTGCTAAAGAAATTTTCGAAAAAATGAATCCATTTGTCGTTGCTGAAACAGCGGGGCGAGTGAGAATAACGCAAGTGGAATTTTTTGAAAACCCTTATAATTCAGCCATTTTTTTAGCCGATGACGCTTAAAAGAATTCAAAATTATCAAAAGCGGCAACCCATTATTGAATGTTATCCTGCGGTGCAAGGAGAAGGGAGTCGTTTAGGTCGCCCGATCATTATTGTGCGCACAACAGGCTGTACTCACCGTTGTTATTTTGGTGAAACGGGTGGGTGGTGTGATAGTTGGTATACTTCAATTCATGCGGAAAAAGGTCGCTATTCTTTGGATGATGTGGCGAGTATTGTTGAAAGTAATTCACAAATTCATGAGTTGATGATTACTGGTGGGGCGCCAACAATGCATCCAGATTTACTGAATGAGTTAAGTTATCTTGCCAAACAGTATAAACTGCTGGTTACTATGGAAACAGAAGGTAGTCATCATGTTGAGGTGAAGTATCCTTTTGCGTTGGTTAGTATCTCTCCAAAACTCAGCAATAGTATCCCCGTGCTTGATGGCAAGACTCCGAAGCAACAGCAGGTGACTCAAGGGTTGATAGATATTCACAATAAATATCGCTTAAATCTTGAGGTAATGAAATCTTTGATGCAATACCATAGCGATTATCAGTTTAAGTTTGTTTGGGATGGTGAGGATAATGGTGTCATGGGTGAGATAAAAGCCTTAACAACTCAGTTATCTGTTGCAGCAGATAAAATTTATTTAATGCCAGCAGGTAGTAACCGTGAGGCGATGCTATTGACCTATCCTAAAGTCATGCAGGCATGTGTTGAGCTGGGGTATAATTTCACACCTAGACCTCATATTATTGCTTTTAATGATCAGCGAGAGGTTTGACTTTCTTCCATTTGAGTAGTGAGCGCAGATGACAAAAATCAGATTGAGACAACTGGTCTGGAAGGATAATAATGGTTTGGTAGGAGTTCCAGTTGTGTTTAAAATTTAAGATCGTTAGCCAAGGAGCTATGAAGTGGTTTTTCCATTGTGTTTTGAGTGGTTGGTTTCTATTGTATTGCGTAAGTTTCCACTGGTGATCAAGGCATTGTATCTCAGTGGTGCGAGAATTACCTAAGTGTTGCTCAATACAACGGTTTAAGCTAACGATATATACAAGGACTAATAGTGGTAAGCAGGTTAATGGCAGATTAAATAGTGTTGTTAGTAACACTATTCCGTGAGAGTAATAAACCAAATTGATCAGTTGTTTTGAAATGGGTATTTTGAATGTTGCCATTTATGGCAGTATACTTGCCTTCACACAATAAGTAATATCGTGGTTTATTTGTTTGATTGATTAAGATGTTTTATTAACCCCTTGAATATTTTTGGATTTCCTGTCGCGATATCAAAAGATTTTTCTTGACTGATTTGATCGATACTTGAAATTTCTATCCCTTTTAAATTACTAACTAGGCCACCAGCTTCTTTAATCAGCAATAATCCTGCGGCGATATCCCATGATTTAAGTTCAAGCTCCCAATAACCATCAAATCGTCCTGCGGCGACATAAGCTAAATCAAGAGCAGCACTTCCAGTGCGCCTGATGTCAGCACAATGATCAAATACTTGTTGGAGCTGTTGGTAGTATTCTGCCAAACGATCACGTTGGCGAAATGGGAGTGCGGTAGCAATGATGGCATCATCAAGCTCTTTTTTTTCTGCAACTCGGATGCGCTTTCCATTGAGCATAGCACCACAGCCAGCGGATGCACTGAATGTTTCTTGTTGGATTGGATCATAAATAAGGGCGTGGGTTGTTTTTCCTTGGTATTGGTAGGCCATAGAAATTGAAAAGTGAGGAATGCCATGAATGAAATTATTACTGCCATCAATTGGGTCAATAATCCAAAGATGTCCATTATCTTCACCCTGTAGACCACTTTCTTCTGCTAAAATCGCATGATCTGGGTAATGATATAAAATAGTATCTATTAATATTTGTTCTGCTTGATGATCCATTTGAGAAATGAGGTCATGTGATGATTTTTTTTCTGAATCTATTCCCCCAGGTTGATCAAATGCGCGCACGATTACTTGGCTGGCTTGACGTGCTGCTTTTAATGCAGTATTTAAAAAGGCATGCATTTTTAGGAGGTTCCTTATGATTGAATGTTGTGGGATTATATCGATATGGTTCAGGACATGCACGAAATAACTGCCATTTTAAATCGAATCAACACAGTAAATAATCCAATATTGTCGATGATTAGGTTGGTTATTATGCTGTGGGCTCATTTCAATATTAAAAGAGGTTCTAATGAGAAGTGTAATTTGGTTAATGAAGCCCGTTGTTATTCTAGCAATTGTGCTGATGGCACTATCGGTTAAATTGGTAGCAAAGCAAGTCAGCTTAGTGTGCCCAGCGTTAAATAAAATACATCTGCAAGCGAATACTGTGAATGATGGTTATCAGTATGATTATTTTGCTTTGGAGAAGAAAAATGAAGCAGGTATTATTTATGCTTTTAATTTTACAGGAGAAGGTAATGGAGTGAAATTTACAAAATTTGAAGGAGCAGATCTTGATTACAGTAATGCTGATGCTACCTTGTTGTGTAATTATGATACCAGTGATGATAATGGTGAGGTTTTATGGAACGAAGATTTAGATGATCAGCATTTAGCGCATTGTCATTTTCAGCATTCGTCTGAAGACTGTGACAGCTCTCAGGTTGATAGTTGCCCCTTGACTTGTGATCAAATTTGACGTGTATATCCTTCGGTAATGGGATATCGTCGATCTCTACCAAACGCACGAGCGGTCACTTTTGTTCCTGGTGCCGCTTGTCTTCTTTTGTATTCATTTTTACGTGCTTTCATGATGATATCGTTAACGATGCTTGCATCATGACCAGATGCAATAATAGTTTGTAACGGTTCATCTTTTTCGATATAGCGTTCCAAGATGTCATCTAGTATTTCATAGGGAGGCAACGAGTCCTGGTCAGTTTGCTCGTGACGCAACTCTGCACTAGGTGCTCTGGTTAATACACGCTCTGGGATGATGCTTGTTATGCTGTTACGATAACGAGAGAGTTCATACACCTGTGTTTTTGAGATATCTTTTAATGGTGCAAACCCACCGACCATATCACCATATAATGTTGAGTATCCTACGGCTAGTTCGCTTTTGTTACCTGTGGAAAGTACCAGTTTGCCTGTTTTGTTGGATATAGCCATGAGCAATATACCACGAATACGAGCTTGTAAGTTTTCTTTCGTGGTATCGTTAGATTGAGAGCATTCTTCATTAAGCGTTATGACCTCTTGCAGTGTATGAATGCATTGATGATAAAGTGGTTCAATGAGTAATGTTTTTAACTCAACATTCATCATCTTAGTTTGAAGCTCCGCATCTTCCATGCTGATGTTAGCAGTGTATTGAGAGGGTAGTCGGTAGGCGAAAACATTTTCGTTTCCTAACGCATCTGCTGCAATTGCTAAAGTGAGTGCGGAGTCAATGCCTCCAGATAGTCCTAGTAAAATTCCAGTAAAACCATTTTTTCTAACGTAATCTTTCAGTCCTAAAGTGAGTGCTTGATAGGTGGCTGCGGTTGTTTCTGGAACTTCATTCATTGTTTGGCTAGTCAATTGAAGTTGATTGTTTTGATCTTTTTCACATAATGTGATCACGATGCATTCTTCAAAAAAGGGAGCTTGCGCGCAAATCTCACCATGTTGGTTGATAACCATGGAGCCACCATCAAAGACAAGGTCATCTTGTCCGCCAATATAATTGACATAGACAAGTGGTAGTTTGTTTTTGATGACTACTTTTTTCATCATCGTTTGGCGTTGTAGCATTTTTTGCTGATGAAAAGGAGAAGCATTTAAATGTAGCACTAATTCAGCACCATCCATTTTTGCTTGATTCATTTGCCATGGGTGCCACAGGTCTTCACAAATGGCCAATGATAGGCGAAAGCCTTTAAACTCCACTAAACACGGTTGACTACCTGCTTCAAAATAACGTGCTTCGTCAAAGACTCCATAATTGGGTAATTGTTGCTTGTAATATTGTCCGAGAATTTCACCATTGTAAATAAATTGTGCCGCATTATAGCGTGTATCGCCTACTAGATCAGGAAAGCCAATAACAATGGCGATATCCTGTATGGTGGCTTTAATTTTTTGTAAAGCATCACAAATTCGAGGGTATAAGCCATTTCTCAGTAATAAATCTTCAGGGGGGTAGCCAATCAGGCTTAACTCAGGAAATATAATTAAGTCGGCTTTTTGTTGGTCGCGCGCCTGCGTTGCCATCTGAATGATTTTGTTTGCATTGTCTTCTATGGCACCAACCAATAAGTTGGCTTGTGCCATCGCAATGTTGAGTGTGGTCATATGAAAACTCCGAGTATTTAGGGAAGTTATTTCATGCACATCCCTTATGCAAGATTTCTCAAAACATACTGCAGTATCCCACCATGTTGGTAGTAAGCAACTTCATTAGCTGTATCAATTCTACAACGTAAATTAACTGAAACGGATTCACCATTTTTTCTTGTAATGGTTGCCGTTAATGTTTGGCGTGGTTGTAGGTCGTCATTGAGTTCACTAATGTCAACGATTTCTGAGCCATCTAGTTGTAGTGACTTACGTGATTGCTCTTCGGTGAATTCTAAAGGAAGAACACCCATGCCAATGAGGTTTGAGCGGTGAATTCTTTCAAAGCTTTCCGCAATCACAGCTTTAATCCCTAGTAGTCGAGTTCCTTTGGCTGCCCAGTCACGAGATGAGCCCGTTCCATATTCTTTGCCAGCAATAACGACTAAGCTAATGCCGTCTGCCTGATACTTCATGGCTGCATCATAGATTGGCATGATTTCATTGTTGGGTAAATAGGTGGTGAATCCTCCTTCGGTGCCTGGGGCCATTTCATTGCGAATACGAATGTTGGCAAATGTGCCACGCATCATGATTTCATGGTTGCCTCGTCTAGAGCCATAAGAGTTGAAGTCTTTTGGAGCAACTTGATGTGCTTGCAGATATTTCCCAGCTGGGGAATCTGCTTTGATCACGCCAGCAGGGGAAATATGGTCTGTAGTAATGCTATCACCTAATAATGCTATAATTTGTGCTTTTTTAATCGGCATGATTGCATCAGGGGCTGCTTTCATATTTTCAAAGTAAGGTGGGTTTTTCACATAAGTTGAATCGGCTTGCCATTGATAGGTGGTGCCTTCTTTGATTGCAATGGACTGCCAAGCTTCATCCCCTTTAAAGACATCTGCGTATTCTTTCTTGAACATGGCTTGGGTAACATCATTGACAGCTGTCGCAATGGCTTCATTGCTTGGCCAAATGTCACGTAAATAGACAGGATTACCATTTTGGTCATGACCTAAAGCATCGTTTGTTAGGTTAATGCGAGTGGTTCCAGCTAGTGCAAAAGCAACCACTAATGGTGGTGATGCTAGCCAGTTTGCTTTGACTAACGGGTGTACACGTCCTTCAAAATTACGATTACCAGAGAGCACAGCAGAAACAACTAAATCATTGTCGACAATTGTATTGTGGACTGGGGTTGGCAGTGGGCCTGAATTGCCAATGCAAGTTGTGCACCCGTAGCCAACCAGGTTAAAGCCAAGTTGATCAAGTTCTTGTTGCAGACCCGCGGCCTTAAGGTACTCTGTCACTACTTTCGACCCTGGTGCCAGTGATGTTTTTACCCAAGGTTTACTGTTGAGTCCTTTGGCGAGCGCGTTTTTTGCCAATAGTCCTGCAGCCATGAGAACGCTTGGGTTAGAGGTGTTGGTGCAGCTTGTGATGGCGGCAATGACAACATCACCATGGTGCATTTCAAATTTTCCATCTTTACTAGGGACCGCTTGTTCCAATGTGTTAGTTTTACCTAAATCATCAGCCAGTTGATCAAAGGCAGCTTGTAATGAATGAAGTGTCACGCGATCTTGTGGACGCTTTGGGCCTGCTAATGATGGTACAATGGTGTTCATGTCGAGCGTTAATTGACTGGTGAAAACAGGCGTTTCTCGTGTCTCATCATGCCACATGCCTTGTGCTTTTGCATAAGTTTCAACCAATTGAATCGTTTCATCATCACGACCTGTTAGGGTTAGATATTTAATGGTTTCTTTGTCAACGGGGAAGAAACCACAGGTTGCCCCATATTCTGGTGCCATATTTGCAATGGTAGCGCGATCTGCTAGTGGCAAAGCTTTTAATCCTGTGCCAAAAAATTCAACAAACTTACCAACAACACCATGCTTTCGTAGCATTTCAACAATGGTTAATACTAAGTCGGTAGCAGTGATGCCTTCAGGTAGCTTTCCAGTCAGTTCAAAACCAACAACTTCAGGTATCAGCATGGAGATCGGTTGTCCTAACATGGCCGCTTCAGCTTCAATGCCGCCAACACCCCAGCCAAGGACGCCTAAACCATTAACCATGGTGGTATGGGAATCGGTGCCGACAAGCGTATCAGGGTAGGCGACTTGTTGACCATCAATGGTGCTTTGCCACACGGTTTTTGCTAAGTATTCGACATTAACTTGATGACAAATTCCTGTTCCTGGGGGTACGGCGCGGAAATTTTTGAAGGCAGTTTGCCCCCAGCGTAAAAACTGATAGCGCTCATGATTGCGTTGCATTTCGGCATCGACATTGTTTTTAAAGGCTGATTGGTCGGCAAATTGATCAACCTGCACAGAGTGATCAATGACTAAATCAACGGGAGCTAGTGGGTTGATTTGCTCAGGATTTTTTCCCATAGCTTTCATGGCGTCACGCATAGCGGCCAGATCAACTACAGCAGGTACACCAGTAAAGTCTTGCATTAATACACGAGCAGGGCGATAGGCAATTTCATGAGTAGAAGTTGCATTGTTTAACCAGTGAGAGATCGCTTCTAAATCAGTCTTTTTGACGGTCGTATTGTCTTCATGTCGGAGTAAGTTTTCAAGCAAAACTTTGAGTGAAAAAGGTAGGCGACTAATGTGCTTTAACCCGTTTTTTTCTGCTGTTTTTAAGCAAAAGTAATCATAAGATTCACCAGCAATATTCAATGTGCGGCGGGTATTTAAAGAATCAGGCATGTTTTTTCCTTTGCTTGCAAATCAATTGTTGGCGATTATATCTAGTTGACGGAGGAAATCCAATCGAAACATTTGGAACTGTAAGGCTGCTTTTGTTAGAATGCTACCAGTTTTGATATGCTTAAGAAGTGAAAAATGATCCAAGAAATAATTAAAGATGCACAGCAGCGTATGGCTAAAAGTGTTGAGGCATTAAAAAATGAATTAATTAAGATACGTACTGGTCGTGCACATCCTAGTTTGTTAGACCATATTACAATTGAATGTTACGGTAGCCCGATGCCGTTAAATCAAGTGGCTAATATCACCATATCTGATAGTCGAACATTAGCAGTCACTGTGTTTGATAAAAGCAACGCTGCGTTGGTAGAGAAAGCAATTATGACCTCTGATTTAGGATTGAATCCTCGTTCTGCAGGTGCTGTGATTCATGTTCCTTTACCACCATTAACTGAAGATCGTCGTAAAGATTTGGCAAAGATTGTTAAAGGTGAAGGGGAAGGCAGTCGTGTGTCTATTCGTAATATCCGTCGTGATGCCAATGCTGATATTAAAGAATTACTGAAAGAAAAAGAAATCAGTGAAGATGAATCTAAAAAAGCTGAAAAAGACATCCAAAAAATCACCGATGATTACATTGTAAAAATTGATGCTGACTTGAAAACAAAAGAAGCAGAGTTAATGGAAGTGTAATTATTTTGACTTCAACACCTGATTTAACTACTTCATCTTATTCAGAAAATATCTTATCTGATAGGGTTGCATTGCCCAAGCATGTTGCGATTGTCATGGATGGCAATGGTCGCTGGGCTAAGTCTCGTCATAAACCTCGATTATTTGGCCATCAAGCAGGAAAGAAATCAGTTAGAAAAGCGATTGATTTTGCTTTAAAGAAAAAAATAGAAGTATTGAGTTTATTTGCTTTTGGGGTTGATAATTGGATTCGCCCTGAAGAAGAAGTTTCTGGTTTGATGCGTCTCTTCCTTAATACTTTAAAGGCTGAGCAGAAAAATTTAAATGCACAACAGGTTCGCTTAAAGGTCATTGGGCGCCGTGATAATATCGACCATAAGTTATGCCAATTAATTGAACAAGTAGAAAAAGCAACCCAGCATAATGCGGTGATGACATTGTGTGTTTTCTTTAATTACTCTGGTCGCTGGGATATTCTAAATGCGAATCAACAGTTGTTATCACAAAATGTTGCCGTAAAAGAGGTGGATGAAAAATTATTTGAACAATATCTATCAACGCATACATTACCAGAGGTTGATTTGTTGATTAGGACGAGTGGAGAACAGCGTGTTAGCAACTTTATGTTGTGGCAATTAGCCTATAGTGAGTTGTATTTCACCACTTGTTTTTGGCCGGATTTTGATGAGAATGAATTTCAACAAGCTCTAAATAATTATGCTTTGCGTCATCGACGCTATGGAGATATTAGCTGATGCAACCAATGATGAAGAGAATTTTGACAGGTGTGGTATTAATCGCTGTGGTATTAAGTCTTATTTTTTATGCTGCTCCATTACTATTGTTGCTGTCTATTGGTGCTGCTCTAGTGATTGTTAGTTGGGAATATGTTGGTGTGTTAAAGACAGTATCAACAGCATGGCGTGTATTTTGGGTTGGGTTGCAGTGTTTGATGATATTAGGATTATTTGCTCTTTTTCAATTTAAAGTTGTACTACCTGTTCCGATGATCTTATTGTTTGTTTGTATTGCTTGGTTGGTTGGTATTGTTTGGTTGTTGCAATATCCGAATACTTATCTCAACTGTAAAAAATCAGCTGACTCACTGAGAACTGCTGTGTTGTTAATTCAATCTTATATCTTAGTCAGTGGTGCCTTCTTCTCGCTCGGTGTTTTAGTTGCTGAAACTGAATTCCAGCCAGCAACAACGTTACTTGTATTGTTGTTAGTAGTTTGGGTGCAAGATTCAGGTGCTTACTTTTCGGGTGTTTTCTTTGGTAAGCATAAACTCATTCCTCAAGTGAGCCCGAAAAAAACCTGGGAAGGCGTGCTGGGTGGGTTGCTTAGTGTTGTGTTAATGACATGGGTCGCAAATCAATACATTACCCTGATGCCTCTTTGGCAGCTGATGATATTGACATTATCAACAGCAATTGCCAGTGTTTTTGGCGATTTATTTCAAAGCATGTTAAAGCGTATTGCTGGTGTTAAGGACAGTGGAAAATTGCTGCCAGGGCATGGTGGTTTATTTGATCGCTTGGACAGTTTATTGATTGCATTGCCAATCTTTACTTTAGGCTTGCTTCTATTATGATAGACCCAACCCACTTGAAGACGCCGAAATTTAACGGTACAAGTTTGGCAGATGGCAAATCTAAAAGCTCTCCCAATAGCGATACTATTGCTCGATCTTTTAAATCTGATTCTGCACAATCTTGTGATGTTAAATCCTCGGCGTCTTCAAGTGGCTTGGGTCTGGTACAGGTGAGCATTCTTGGTTCAACGGGTTCGATTGGTTGTAATACATTGGCCGTGATTAAAGCACATCCAGATAAGTTTTCAATATTTGCACTCAGCGGCGCACAAAATCATCAGTTGTTACTACAACAATGTCTTGAGTTTAAACCACGTTTTGCTGTGTTATGTGATGAGAAAAAAGCGGCGTGGATGATTGATCAGCTGAATGATGCAGGTCTTAAGGATATCACCGTACTGTCAGCGGCGGCAGATTTACTTGAGGTTTCTAGTCACCAACAAGTTGATGTTGTGGTGTCAGCAATTGTGGGTAGTGCAGGATTATTGCCAACAATGGCGGCATTGACTGCAGGAAAAAAGGTTTTGTTAGCCAATAAAGAGTCTTTGGTGATGGCTGGTGATTTGATGATGAAAACAGCAAGACTTAATGGAGCAACTATTTTTCCAGTTGATAGTGAGCACAATGCAATTTTTCAGTGCCTTTCGGAGCGTTATCGTATTGGGTACTCCCCGAATGACCTGAGAACAATGACATTAACTGCATCAGGTGGACCATTTTATGTTAAACCAGGTCAGTCAGCCGTTGATCTTGCTCAAGTGACGCCTGAGCAGGCAATTGCTCATCCTAATTGGTCAATGGGAAAGAAGATTTCAGTTGATTCAGCAACGATGGCTAATAAAGCGTTGGAATTGATAGAAGCTTTTTGGTTGTTTGATGTGGCTCCAACGCAGTTACAAGTAGTTATTCATCCCGAAAGTATTGTTCATTCTTTGGTTTCTTTTATCGATGGATCGAGTGTTGCTCAACTAGGTGTGCCAGATATGAAAACACCCATTGCCTATGCATTGGCTAAAACAGTTAATGTATCACGTCGCATGAGTACTCAAGTAGAAATGCTTGATCTGGTTAAAATAGGCACTTTGTCATTTTTTGAGCCAGACTATGAGATCTTTACGAGTTTAAAGTTGATGTTCAACGTACTAGCAACGAATCCTTCATTTGCGGTTTACTTTAATGCGGCAAATGAAATTGCGGTGGAGAATTTTTTGAAAAAAGAGATTCGTTTTGATCAAATTCCAGCATGTATTGATGCCACTTTGCAAGCGCTTGCAGGAAAGTCGTGTGATTTTACAGAAAGCATTGAAGCTATTTGTGAACAACATGTTTTGGCGAGCAATTATGCAAGTGATTGGTGCACCCGACAGGATTTGAACCTGTGACCTTCGGTTTCGGAGACCGACACTCTATCCAGCTGAGCTACGGGTGCGAGGTATATGGTATATCTACATTCAATGGTGATGGAGATTTGTGCAACATTGAGTCGTGCGGAGTGTAGGAGAACCGAATGGAAAAGTCAAAGCAGTGGGGCGGCATCTTATTAGTTGCAGGTACGCAAATTGGTGCGGGAATGCTTGCGTTGCCACTGGCAACGGGGGAGGCTAATTTTTTTGCTGCCATCGCGTTGTTTTTCATTTGTTTTTTGGTGATGACATTTAGTGTGTACTTATTACTTGAGGCAACACTGGCTTGCACGCAGAAAAACGCAAATTTAATCTCTATTTCACGACAATTTCTGGGGCCACTTGGTGTGCTAATTGCTGTGCCTTCTTTTCTTTTATTACTTTATTCAGCAGCAGCAGCTTACATTGCTGGAGGTGGTCAGCTGGTGGCTAGTTTTCTATCGCCGTTGCACATTGGGGTTCACCCATTGACTGCCGCGGGCGTTTTTACTTTGTTTATTTTACTGCTGGTTCTATCAGGTATGCGGTTGGTAGATTACTTTAATCGTGTGTTTATGTGTGGATTGATCGTTTCATATTTGACATTGTTGGTGATGATTGCACCTCATGTGCAAGCAAAATGGGTTTTTTCAGCAGGGAATAATGCAACACTGTGGTTAGCAGCTCCAATTGTTATGCTGTCTTTTACTTCTCATGTTATTGTGCCGTCGTTAAATGCGTATTATCAATCTGATGTTTCGTTGTTGAAGCGTGTGCTATTGTTTGGTGGTTTATTATCATTGATTTTATATCTTTTTTGGGAGCTTGCAATTTTGGGTGTGTTTCCGAAAGTAGGTGTGGGTAGTATACAGGCGATTATGAGTCGTGGCAGTGCAATTGCTGGTTTAGGGCATACTTTGGAGCATCAGTTTGATTTAGTCTGGGTAGCTTATGCGGTTGCTATTTTTTCTTTATGTGCTTTGGTCACTTCTTTTCTAGGAATTTTAACAGGGCTCATTGATTTTATCTGTGATGGGTTTGGATGGGTTGGGCGTCAACGTAATTACGCGATATTGCTATCCATCGTGCCGCCATTTCTGTTCGTTAGTTATGATCCGACAGGTTTTCTAACAGCGTTAGGTTGGGCAGGGATATCAGTTGCCATTTTATATGGAGTTTTACCTGTGTTAATTGTGTGGAAGATTCGATATATTGAAAAGCGTCAGCAGGTGTTCCAAGTGGTTGGCGGGCGACTTTCTTTGTTATTGTTAGTTGTGGCGGCTGCTTTTATGATTGTGGTTCAAGGAATAAAGTTATGGCATTAAAAAATGATCGTTTTTTGCGAGCACTTAAAAAACAACCAGTGGACTGTACGCCTGTATGGTTAATGCGCCAAGCTGGTCGATATTTACCAGAGTATCGTAAAATTAGAGCGCAAGCTGGTGATTTTATGACGCTGTGCAAAACACCTGAACTTGCTTGCGAAGTGACTTTGCAACCATTAGCCCGTTTTGATTTAGACGCGGCAATTATTTTTTCTGATATTTTAACCATTCCAGATGCAATGGGATTGGGTTTGCATTTTGTTTCAGGAGAAGGACCAAAATTTACCAACCCGATTTGTAATCAAAAAATGGTGGATGAATTACCACTCATTGATGTTAATGATGATTTAAGTTACGTCATGGATGCGGTGAGCACGACTAAGAAAGCACTTGATCAACGCGTACCTTTGATTGGTTTTTCTGGCAGTCCTTGGACGCTTGCCTGCTATATGATTGAAGGGCAGGGCAGCAAGACCTTTAGCCAAGCAAAAGCGATGTTATATCAATCGCCACAATTAATGACTCAATTGCTAGATAAGTTGGTAGTTGTGATTATCGATTACTTGTTGGCACAAATTGAAGCAGGGGCAGACTGTGTAATGTTATTTGATACGTGGGGTGGTTTGCTTACAAGTGAAGATTACTTGACGTATTCACTTGACCCAATGAAGCGAATTTTAGCGGCTTTACCTAAAGAGGTGCCAAGTATTTTATTTACCAAAGGTGGCGGATTATGGTTGCCTGAAATGGCTGTCAGTGGTGCGGATGCTTTGGGCTTAGATTGGAGCACGAATATTGCTAATGCACGTAAGTTGGTAGGTTCTCAAGTTGCCTTACAAGGAAACTTAGATCCAAGTATACTTTACGCACCTCCTGAAGTGATTGAGATCAAGGTGCAGGAGATCTTGGCTAGATTTGGGCAAGGGACTGGGCATGTGTTTAACTTGGGGCATGGGATTCATCCAGAAATCGATCCATCTCATGTAAAAGTGATGGTTGACGCTGTGCATCGATATAGTCGACAATACCACCAGTAACAGTTCCTAAACACGAGAGATTATAGAATGACATTTTATAAAGCACTATTAACATTAATGTTGGTGATGGATCCTTTGGGTAATATCCCCATGTTTTTGGCTGCACTCAAGGATGTGCCAACACAGCGTCAAACTTGGGTGTTGGTGAGAGAGGTGATGATTGCTTTTTTGATTCTGGCAATTTTCTTGTTTTTTGGTAAGCATATTTTAAATGCTTTAAATTTATCTGAAGCGGCGTTAAACATTTCGGGGGGCATTGTGCTCTTCCTGATTGCGTTGAAGATGATTTTTCCAACTAAAAATCAATCGCATGATGATTTAAGTGGTGAGCCATTTATTGTCCCATTAGCTATTCCATTTACAGCTGGACCATCAGCCTTGGCAACGGTGGTGATTTTTGTAACCCAGTCACCTCAACATGTTATGATGTATTTTAGTGTGTTGGTGACAGCGATTGCCATTTTCTTAGCATTGATGTTGGCAGCACGTCACTTGATGCGTTTTTTAGGCAAAAGGGGGTTGATTGCAATGGAGCGATTAATGGGGATGATTTTAACGACAATCTCGGTGCAAATGTTTTTATCAGGGATAGCGGCATACTTTGGGTTGCATAGGGTGATGTAAATGGCGAATCAAACACTTAACTTGACCGATGAATTATATCAATACGTGTTAGCGCATAATCGAGAAGATGATTTGCTTAAATCGCTTCGTGAGGTAACACAGTCACAAACCAGCATGCCACAAATGCAAATTTCTCCAGAACAAGGTCAATTGATGGGGCTGTTAGTACAGCTCATGCAAGCTAAAAAAGCTTTAGAAATTGGTACGTTCACAGGTTATAGTGCACTGTCGATAGCGCGTGCCTTACCTGAAGATGGGCGTCTGATTTGTTGTGATGTCAGTGAGGAGTGGACGACTATTGCCAAGGAGTTTTGGCAAAAAGCAGGGGTTGATCATAAAATAAACTTATGCATTGCTCCTGCTGAAGAAACACTGCGTGAATTAATTGCCGGCCAAGAAGTGGGTAGCTTTGATTTTATTTTTATTGACGCTGATAAAAGTGCTTACTTATTATATTATGAACTGGCTTTAACCTTACTGAAAAGAGGAGGATTAATGATGTTAGACAATACGTTGTTTAAAGGAGAGGTGGTCAATAGTGGGAATGAAAGTAAGCGGGTTCAAGTATTAAGGGCCTTGAATGAAAAGCTATGGAATGATGAGCGAATTACACTTTCATTTTTACCGTTAAGTGATGGGGTTACATTTGCGCTGAAACGGCATTGAAACTAAGCTTGAAAGCTTTTATAATCGGCGCACAATTGATGTTTATTATATATCCATCGCACAGATGCTGAAACATTAAATACAGTGAGTTAGCATAGGAAAAAACTGGTGTCATCGCTTTTATTGTGACGACTTTCAGGTTTGATCTCTGCCAAATCATTGTGACTAAATACTGGTTTTATCAAATGTTGTGGGTATCAATTAGGAGAATCTCATGTTAATTTCTTTAACTGCTTTATTTGTCATTGCTCTGTTTGCTTGCTGTTTTTATCGTTTATCTGCAAAATTCTGGAGTGCCATTTTAATCCCGTTGCTTATTTTGGTTACTTATAGTCAGGTTTGGTCCTTATGGGTGCTGATACCTACTGCTTTCATCGTCACAGTGATTTCTGTATTAATGAATATGCCAAGGCTTCGTGCAAAGTTAGTCACTCAGTTATTGATTAATAAAATTCAAAAAACATTACCTGTCATCAGTCGAACTGAGCAAGAAGCGTTAGATGCTGGTGATACTTGGTTAGAAGCAGACTTATTTCAAGGCGCTCCCAATTGGGAACAATTGCATCAACTACCGAAACCTACGCTGACAAAAGAAGAGCAGTCCTTTATCGACAACCAAGTTGAAACACTATGTAGTATGCTTAATGATTGGGAAATTGTTCATCAATATGCAGATTTACCTAATAATGTTTGGAAATATATCAAAGCTGAAGGTTTTTTTGGGCTCTGTATAGGGAAAGAATACGGGGGACATGGCTTCTCTGCGTATGCACATTCTATCATTGTTACCAAAATTGCAACACGTTCTCTCAGTGCAGCAGTTGATGTGATGGTGCCAAATTCATTGGGGCCGGGTGAGTTACTTCACCATTATGGTACTGCGGAACAAAAACAGCATTACTTGCCACGTTTAGCAAAAGGGCTGGAAGTGCCTTGTTTTGGATTAACGACGCCTGAAGCAGGTTCTGATGCAGGCGCTATGAAAGATACAGGTGTTGTTTGTAAAGGAACCCATGATGGTGAGGAAGTTTTAGGCATTCGGCTGAATATTGATAAGCGTTATATCACCCTTGCTCCCGTTGCAACCGTGATTGGACTAGCATTTAAACTCTATGATCCTGAGCAGTTATTAGGTGAAGAAAAAAATATTGGGATTACAGTTGCATTGATTCCAGCAAAACATAAAGGCATTGAAATTGGTCAGCGTCACTGTCCGTTGCGTATGGCATTCATGAATGGACCTATTCGCGGTAAAGATATCTTTATTCCACTAGATTGGATTATTGGTGGTGCCCAAAGACGTGGACAAGGTTGGATGATGTTGATGGAGTGTCTATCTATTGGGCGTTGTATTTCTTTGCCATCAGTTGCTACAGCAGTGGGGCAGTTATCTTATAGGATGACTGGAGCTTATGCAAAAGTACGTCAACAATTTAATACGTCCATTGGTAAGTTCGAAGGAATTGAAGAACCGATGGCAAGAATTGGTGCTTTTACTTACGCGTGTAATGCAACTCGAAGCTTGGGTACGACAGGTGTTGATTTGGGTATTAAGCCGAGCGTAGTCAGTGCCATTGCAAAATATCATATTACTGAAATGGGTCGAGTTGTTCAAAATGATGCAATGGATGTTCACGCGGGGAAAGGTATTCAGCTTGGTCCTATGAACTACCTAGGTTTATCACAAGATGCAGTTCCTGTGGCAATTACAGTTGAAGGCGCCAATATTTTAACTCGAAATTTGATGATTTTTGGACAAGGTGCAATTCGTTGTCATCCGTTTGTTAGAGAAGAAATTGCCGCATTACAATCAAGTGATAAAGCACAACGTTTGAGTCTTTTTGATCGTGCTTTATTTAAGCATATTGGCTACTTTACTAGTAATAAAGTGAAATGCTTCTTGTATGGATTAACGGCTGGAAAACTAATTTTTATCGCTTATAAGTGTCACCCTCAATTGAGAAAATACTATCGACAGATTACTCGCTTGAGTGTTGCTTTGGCATGGGTTTCTGATTTATCAATGATGCTGCTAGGTGGGCAGCTAAAGCGTAAAGAAAGGTTGTCTGCCCGATTGGGTGATGTATTGAGTCATCTTTATATGAGTAGTGCTGTATTGAAATATTTTCAAGATCATGGAGCAGAAGCCGCTGATTTGCCTTACGTGAAGTGGTTGATGCAACATCACTTGTATAAAACAGGTGAAGCCTTTGATGGGTTTTTTGCTAATTTCCCGAATCGACTGATTTCAAAGATTGTGCGATGGATTGTTTTCCCGTGGGGGCGGCATTATCAGTTACCCAGTGATCGCTTAGGATCACAAATTACTCAGTCGATGATGCAAACATCACACCTGCGTAATCGACTCACTCAAGACTGCTATGTTGGCAAGGATGAAAAAGATTCGTCTGGATTAATGGAGAAAGCGTTTGTCGCGCAACTAGAAACAGAAAATTTACAGTTGAAAATAAAAACAGCGAGTAGATCAGGTCAAATTTCTCGTGATGCTGATTATTTAAGTCAATGTCAGCAAGCACTGGATAAGCAGTTAATTACAACTAAAGAACATCAGGCACTTGTGCATGCTCATGAGCTTTATTGGCAAGCAATTCAAGTAGATGAATTTAAGCCAACAGAGTTTGCGAAGAAGAAGCGTGCTGTTGTAAAAAAAACAACTGAAAAGAAAGCGACTCCAGTCATTAAAAAACCAGTTGTAGAAAAAGCGACTAAGAAACCTATAGCTAAAAAAACACCTGTTAAGACAGCGGCTAAAAAAAATAGCGTGAAGAAAACAACTGCAAAAGTAAAAAAAGTAAAAGCAGATTAAGGAGAGCTAAATGACCAAACAAACACTAACCAGTCAATTGACACGAAAAGTATACATTGTGGATGGACAGCGCACGCCTTTTTTGAAAGCCAAAGGAAAGCATGGTCCTTTTTCAGCCAGTGATTTAGCAGTCGCGGCAGGAAAAGACTTATTAGCAAGGCAGTCTGTTGATGCAACTGATATTGATGAAGCAGTGATTGGTTGTATGATGCCCAGTGAAAACGAAGCTAATATTGCTCGAGTGATTAGTTTACGCTTAGGATGTGGTAATGATGTTCCAGCTTATACGGTGCAACGTAATTGTGCCTCGGGAATGCAGGCAATTGATAGTGCTTTAAAAGACATTGCCAGTGGGCGCCATAATTTAGTTTTATGTGGTGGTACAGAAACGATGAGTCGTGCACCATTGATTTATCGCAGAGGGGTAGCTCATTGGTTTTCCAGTTTGATGAGGGCTAAAACACCATTAGCTAAATTAAGTTTATTTGTGAAAATGCCGCTGGGATTAATGCTTAAACCAATTGTTGCTTTAATTTGTGGCTTAACTGATCCAATCTTAAAGATTGGAATGGGACAAACGGCAGAAAATATTGCACATCGATTTAAATTAACTCGCAGGGAAATTGACGAATTTGCAGTGCGCAGTCATCAGAAAGTTACTCATGCTCAGCAAGAAAATCATTTAGCAAATATTTCAACGCTTTATGATTCTCGTGGAAAAACCTATTCACAAGATGATGGTGTGAGAGCAGAGACGACGGTGGAAAAATTAGGCAAGTTACGTGCAATGTTTGATCGTAAATTTGGCATGATTACTGCAGGCAATAGCTCGCAAGTAACCGACGGGGCTTCGCTTTTATTATTAGCTAGCGAAGAAGCCGTCAAGAAATATAAATTAAAACCGATGGCTGAAATTTTAGATGTGAACTGGGGCGCATTAGAGCCAGAGGAAATGGGGTTAGGGCCTGTGTTTGCAGCGACTCCCTTGTTAAAGCGTCATCAGCTTAGCAAGGATGATGTTGACTTTTGGGAAATTAATGAAGCTTTTGCGGCACAAGTCATCGGGTGTGTCAAAGCTTGGAGTTCTGAAGAATATTGCAAAACTCGGCTTGGTTTAGATGCTGCATTAGGGGCTATTGACGCTGATAAGTTAAACGTCGATGGTGGTGCAATTGCTTTGGGTCACCCCGTTGGTGCTAGTGGTGCTAGAATTGTATGGCAGCTTGTTAATACATTGCGGCGCAATAAAAAACAACTAGGTATCGCATCGATTTGTATTGGTGGTGGTCAAGGTGGTGCAATGTTAATAAAAGCCTGTAAATAAGAAAAGTGGTGGCAAATACTATGAATACAACTTATAAAAATTTTAAAGTTAATCAAGATGATGACCAAATTGTTTGGGCTGTGATGGATCGTGAGGATATGTCTGTCAACTCACTCAATGCACCCTTAATTAAAGAGCTTGATCAGATTATCGATGAGGTGTCAAAAAGTGATGCTAAAGCTTTAGTGATAAAATCAGGTAAAAAAAATGGTTTTATTGCAGGAGCAGATATCAATCAATTTGTTAAATTAGAAAACAAAGAACAAGCTTTTGAGCTTGTTCGTCAAGCACAAATTGTATTTGATAAATTAGAGGCGATGAAAGTCCCTAGTATTGCGATGATTAATGGTTTTTGTATGGGCGGTGGCACAGAGTTGGCTTTGGCATGTACTTATCGAATTGCTGATGAAGATAAAGCGAGTATTGGACTGCCAGAAGTTAAACTAGGCATTCACCCAGGTTGGGGTGGTAGTGTGCGCCTACCCAAATTGATTGGTGCAAATACAGCATTGCAATTAATTTGTACAGGTCGACCACTACGTGGAAAAGCGGCAAAAAAAGTGGGATACGTTGATGAAGCAGTGCCAGCTCGTCAATTAGAGCATGCTGTGCGCTTTTATGCATTAAAGCAGCCAAAACGTAAGCCGCTTGTTTGGTACAAAAAAATAATGAATGCATCACTAGTACGTCCGATCATAGCCAAACTATTTATGAAAGAATTACGCAAAAAAGTGAATGAAAAACACTACCCTGCACCATATTTAGTCGTGAAGAATTGGCTTCGAGATGGTTGCAAAGGGGATAAGGCTATGATTAATGAAGCCAAGTCCATTGCAGATATGTTTGTTCACCCAACCAGTCGCAATTTAGTACGCATTTTTTTCTTGCAGGAAAAGATGAAGTCTTTAGCAAAAGCATTTGATTTTAAAGCAAAACATGTGCATGTGATTGGTGCTGGAACAATGGGTGGTGATATCGCTGCATTTTGTGCATTGAAAGGGATGAGGGTGACCTTACAAGACCGTGAGGCACAGTATATCGCGCCTGCAATGAAGCGAGCACATAAGCTGTTCAAGAAGAAGTTAAAGAAACCGCATTTGATTCAAGCAGCATTAGACCGTTTAATGCCAGATGTAACAGGTTCTGGTGTTGCTAAGGCCGATGTGATTATCGAAGCGATTTTTGAGAATTTAGAAGCAAAGCAAGCCTTATTTCAATCATTAGAAAAAGAAGCAAAGCCAAGTGCCGTGTTGGCTTCTAATACCTCTAGTATTCCACTGAAAGAAATTGCCAGTGCAATGAAGCAACCTAATCGTTTGGTGGGTATTCACTTCTTCAACCCTGTCGCGATGATGCAGTTGGTTGAAGTCGTTGAAAGTGAAGAGACTGACCGAGTAGTTTTTGATCATGCCAAAGCATTTGTGGGGCAAATTGGCAAGTTGCCACTACCTGTTAAGAGTAGCCCAGGGTTTCTAGTGAATCGTGTATTAATGCCATACTTAATGGAATGTGTCACCATGATTGAAGAAGGAATTGCCCCTGAATTAATTGATAAGGTAGCGACAAATTTTGGTATGCCAATGGGTCCTGTTGAGCTGGCAGACACAGTCGGGTTGGATATTTGTTATCATGTTGCTGATATTCTGAGTCAGCACTTGTCTGGCGAATCGAATATTCCTCAGCGCCTTAAAGAAATGCTGGATAAAAAAGAACTCGGTCGTAAAACAGGAAAAGGCTTTTATACTTATAAGAAAGGAAAGGCTATCAAAGCTGCTGTTAGTTCTATGAAAAATGCAGATGAAATTGAGCAACGTTTAATCTTAAGAATGGTCAATGAATCAATGGCATGTTTGAGAGAAGGTGTGATTGCAGAAAAAGATCTATTAGACGCTGGGATGATTTTTGGCACAGGATTTGCACCGTTTAGAGGTGGTCCGATGAATTATGCAAAAACTGAGGGGGTTGATAATATTGTTTCGCGATTAGAGCGGTTAGCTGAAAAGCATGGGGATCGTTTTACGCCGGATAAACTTTTTAGTAGTTAGTAGTTTTTATTTATTTAAATGAGTAGAGGAGAATAGTCATGAGAGTTATGCGGGTAAAAGGAGATGCGTCTGCTGGGTATAAAATCTATTGTGGAGTGAACTTGCTCACAGATCATTATGCATTAATGGACGGGCATTTATCTCAAAATAGTATTTTTCATAATGCTGATGATAGGATGGGAGATGCGTTTCATCCAATGGGTTATAACACTATTTCTAAGTTAAGATCGGCGTCACAGGCTACTGAACTATCTTCATTAATTTATAACAAGATGTCTACGGCAATTATTTTGTCTACATGGTGTGCAGATTTATATTTATATGCGAAGTTTTGGATTTCCCGAGGTAATCATAAGGGTGGCGCTGCAGTTTTATATTCTAGAGAGGGGCGGTCGGATTTTGCTACGTGTAATCATAATTTAACACAGCATCAATTTAGACCATTGAGCATGCCTGTTATTCCAGGTTTTTCTCAAAGAAGGCAATACCCAGAAGTTTTTAATATGGTGATTGGCTATGCAACTAGAGTAGTTTACCAGCAAGTGTTGTATGGGGCAGGTGAGGCAGCTGAAGGGTGTCATAATATTGATGCTTGGGGGCAGACGTTACGACAGTGCTTGACATATGGTTCTAGTGCTAATCAGTGTTTTTTTTCTAGGGCTCCATCATCTTATGATGGATGTAGGATTTTTCCTAAAATGGATGCATCAGGTCTTCTAACACCTTATATTGATGAGGTCAAGAGTATTCATAATAGTGCAGGTGATCAAGCACCTGCAGAGTCTCCTGAGCTTTTTAATGCAATTTGTTTGTTGATTTTAGAAGTTATGTCATTTTCAGGAAATATTTCAAGAACGCAACTGGATCCAGCTGAGGCTTTTAATGGGGATATGTATGTCGAGGTATCGAATGCTAAAATTCCTGACTTAGCGAGTTATGATGCTATGCCAGGCGGTCTTAATGCAGATACTAAACTTGCTTATCATTATAAAAGGCATTTGGACGTTCAGGGTGTTAAAGGTGTTTCTGTATTTTGTTTAGGGATGTCTTGTGCCGCAATGATAACGTTGAATGAAATATTGCTTGATATGTGTGCTATTGATCAGCAGAATGCTCTTGCTAATCCTTTGCGATTTTCTACTGCTTTAAGTAGATCTCAGTTATCACGCAAGTTAGAGTTATGTTCTTTTGTTAGCGATGTGACAATGGCTAGTATCATAAATATGAATCATAGTTCATCTGTTATTTTTGCAAAAGGATATAACTGTGTGGCCAACTTTGTTAGTCAATGTGTTATACAGTATATGAAGTCTCATGGTGGTCGCTTTGCCTACAGTAGCTCAATTGGTCCAATGCTATATGTACTAAACTCTTTAGCAGGAGCACCATTTATACTCTGTTTAGAAAGCAAATCGAGACTTATTCGTAATCAAGTCAAACAACTAAGATTGAAACATAGAGAGTTGAATCAAGAGTACTTTTTATCAGTAAATGATGAGAAAATATAGAGCTGAAAGCCTACTTTTAATTAGAAGTGGGCTTTTTTTTAATGTTATATTAGCCTTCCTCAGGAAAGGTAACATTTAACTCCAACTTAGACTTACTACCTTTCTTGCCAAGTTCGACATTAATCTGATCATCATTCACTTTGATATACTTGCGAATGACATTCAGTAATTCTTCACGCAATTCTGGCAAGAAATGCAACTCTTCTTCAGATCGTTTGCTACGTTCATGTGAAATAATAATTTGTAGACGTTCTTTTGCAGTTTGTGCTGAATTGGGTTTCTTTTTTTGAAAGATGCTAGATAAGAAACTCATGCGTGTGCCCCCTGTTTACCAAAAAGACGTTTGAATAAGCCACGTTTTTCTTCTGTTAGGAAGCGATGTGGTTTATCCTCTCCTAAAAATCGAGCAACAGCATCTAAGTAAGCTTGCCCTGCATCTGATTCTTCATCTAGAGTAACAGGTGTGCCTGAATTGGATGCTTTTAATACTGCTTTTGATTCAGGGATAACACCCAATAATGGGATGGCTAGAATTTCTTTTACATCTTCAACGCTTAACATTTCACCAGATTCAACACGAGTTGGGTTGTAACGTGTTAGCATAAGATGTTCGTCAATTTTGTGTCCATCAATTGCTTTTTGTGTTTTGCTGCTTAATAAGCCAAGGATGCGATCTGAATCTCTTACTGATGAAACTTCTGGGTTGGTGACAATAATAGCACTATCTGCAAAGTGCATTGCCATGGCTGCGCCTTTTTCTATCCCTGCTGGAGAATCGCAAATAATGTAATCAAAATCTTCTCTTAGTTGATTAATCACTTTTTCAACACCTTCTTCTGTTAAGGTGTCTTTATCCCTAGTTTGTGAGGCTGGGAGAATATATAAACCGTCAATGCGTTTATCTTTAATGAGTGCTTGAGCTAAATTAGCTTCACCATTGATAACATTGACAAAATCATAGACAACACGGCGCTCACAACCCATGATTAAATCTAAATTACGCAAGCCAACATCAAAGTCTATGACAACGGTTTTGTAGCCCTTGAGTGCAAGCCCTGTACTAAAGGCAGCACTTGAAGTTGTTTTGCCAACGCCTCCTTTTCCAGAAGTTACTACAACTACTTTAGCGTTTGTGGCTTTAGAATTTGTGGCTTTATCTTTTGGGTTTTGATCTTGTTTATCGCAATTTGCGTTGTCTTGTGTCATCGTAAATAAGACTCACTGTTTAAATATATAGCGCAGTGTAGCGAAAATGTTATAAGGGTTCAAATATCAATGCATCATCTTTGAGTGCAATGCTAACCCTTGTTCCAATGGCTTCGGGTGGGAAATCCTCCTGTAGGCTATACACACCTGCAATTGAAATGAGCTCGGCTTGCAAGTTCTGGCAGAATATGCGTGCTGTTGTGTCACCCTGTAAACCTGCGATTGCTTTTCCTCTTAGTGTTCCATAAATATGAATATTATGGTCGGCGATTAATTCCGACCCAGCACTGCTCATTCCAAGTAAGATTAGATCGCCTTGTTTTGCATAAATCTGCTGCCCAGATCTAACAGGTGTGCTAATCATTTTATTATTTGTTTGTATAGACGTGGAGGTGCTTTGTTGCCTATTTTCAGGCTGTTTAAGTAAATCGAGTGTAGAGCCTTTATTGATTTGACTGATGCCAAGCAGTGCAGCTAACTTTTCATCACTTTGAGTGTTTCTTTGTAACCCTATGGGTATCATTTGATGGTCGCGTAGTAAATTACAGATGTCTTTTAAAGGTTTTATTTGACTCTGGGTATTTTTCTCGTTGAACTGTAGCGTTTTTAAATCAATGATAATGGGAGTTTGTTTGAAAAAACTAGGAGCTTTTTTTTGTAGTTCGCTAATATGCTTTTGGACAGCAGTTAAATCAAGTGAATTTAGTTTGAGAGTGGTTAATGTATGCAAGCTACCTTTTAGTTCAAAAGGTGTATTTGATTTTTGTGTTGTTTTAACTGTCATAACGTTGATTTTGCCTTTTCATCCAACCATATTTTTCTTAGAATGTGGTACTCATCGTGCGTGCTATGATTTTTAGCACGGATGCGTATCGTATGTTTTTATGTTCCCATTGCACATGGATAAAGTGCAATAAGCATATACTCAAGTAGAGTGAGTATACTTTTTTTTATAGTAAAATCCATCACTGAATTGATGGAGGTTGAAGCGTAAGGATAACAGTATGACAGCAAAACCGTGGCTTAATTTATATCCAAAGGGTGTGCCAGAGGAGATTCACCCTGGAATGCATTCATCCCTTGTTGATATGTTAAATCGTGCTTGTAAAAAATATTCGGGTTCTCCTTGTTTGGAAAATTTTGGGCATCAGATCACTTACCATCAATTGAACCGCTTAAGTAATGCGTTTTCCAGCTATTTGCAGCAACATTTAGGTATGATGAAAGGGGAGCGTTTTGCAATCATGTTGCCTAATTTGTTGCAGTATACAGTGGCGTTGTGGGGAGCTTTAAAGGCAGGGCTGGTTGTTGTTAATGTCAACCCGTTATATACAGCAAGGGAATTGAAGCATCAGCTGAATGATGCGGGTGTAACTGGGGTGCTTGTGTTAGAAAACTTTGCAACCGTATTAGAAGAAGTGATGGATGAGACTAGTGTTAAACATGTCATTACAACTGAGCTGGGTGATGCCTTTCCAACGATTAAAAAATATATAACTAACTGTGTGGTGAAATATGTTAAGAAAATGGTACCACGCTGGAGAATTGCTGGGTCAACTAGTTACATTCATGCTTTGAAAGTAGGACAGAGATTAAAGTTTAAACGAGTAGAAGTGAATAGTGATGATGTTGCTTTCTTGCAATACACTGGTGGTACAACAGGTGTCTCGAAAGGAGCTGTGTTAACACATCGCAATATGTTAGCTAATGTGTTTTCGTGTGCTGCTTGGATGAATCCTACGCTGACAAAGAACAAGGAAACGGTCGTTGTTGCACTACCGTTATATCATATTTTTTCTTTAACTGTATGTCATTTGTCCTTTATTTATATGGGGCAGCTGGGAGTTTTAATTACAAACCCTCGAGATATTGATGGCTTTTCGAAGCTGTTGAAGAAAAGAAGCCAGCCTTTTACAACCTTTGTTGGTGTTAATACCCTATACAATGCATTAGTGAACAATAAAGTTTTTCGCACTTTAAATTTTAGTCGATTAAAAACTTCTATTTCAGGCGGGGCTGCGTTACAGCCAGTTGTTGCAGAAAAGTGGAAGCAGGTAACAGGCGGTTGGATTATGGATGGTTATGGATTAACAGAGGCGAGTCCAGTACTCACAATTAACCCCGTGACTAGAGGGCATTTTACAGGAAGTATTGGATTACCAGTTCCTTCAACTGATTTAGCGATTATGGATGATGCTGGTAATCGGTTGCCTGCAGGTGAGATTGGTGAGATTTGTGGGTTTGGTCCACAAATCATGTCAGGTTATTGGAAGCGCCCAGTTGAAACAGCAGAAGTGATCACAAAAGAGGGTTGGTTGCGTACAGGTGATATTGGAAGGATGGATGAGCAAGGTAACTTTTTCATTGTTGATCGTAAAAAAGACATGATCATTGTCTCAGGGTTCAATGTTTATCCTAACGAAGTAGAAGAAGTGATTTCAACAATGCCTGAAGTCTTAGAGGTAGCTGTAATTGGCATCCCCAACGCTGAAGGCAGTGGTGAGACTGTGAAGGCATTTGTTGTGAAAAAAGATGATGTGCTAACAGACGTTATGATCAAAGAATATTGTTATGCTAATTTAACTCGCTACAAGGTGCCGAAAACACTTCAGTTTGTTGATGCGTTACCCAAGTCAAATGTAGGCAAAATCTTGCGTCGTGAATTGAGAGATCAAGCAATCAATACTGTTGAGCTTGTTCAGTGAATAGGCGTTTACGGCAAGCAGTTCAAGTAGGAAAAATAACGGTTGGTGGTGACGCACCGATTGTTGTGCAATCGATGACTGATACGGATACTGCCGATATTGTTCGTACAGTTACTCAGGTGAAACAATTAGCTGATGCTGGATCTGAAATTGTTCGTGTGACTGTTAATACAGAAGCTGCTGCAAAAGCAGTACCAGCTATTTGTGAGAGACTCCAGGAAGCAGGTTACGATGTCCCTATCGTGGGCGATTTTCATTATATTGGGCATCAGTTGTTGGATAAATATCCTGCTTGCGCACGAGCATTGGCAAAGTATCGAATTAACCCTGGTAATGTAGGGTTCGGGCGCAAAAAAGATACACAGTATGCCAAAATGATTGAAACTGCATTGAGATATCAAAAACCAGTACGTATTGGTGTGAACTGGGGAAGCTTAGATCAGGCTTTACTTAAACAGGTGATGGATGATAACTCTCGTCAGCAAAGTCCTCGATCAGCAAAAGAAGTGATGCATAGCGCGCTAGTGCAATCTGCGCTCTCGAGTGCACAGCGAGCAGTTGAATTAGGGATGTCGACCAATCAGATTATTTTGTCTTGTAAAGTGAGTGAGGTGCAAGACTTGATACAAGTTTATCAATTGCTCGCCAAGCAGTGTGATTACGCATTGCACCTAGGGCTTACAGAAGCTGGTATGGGGCATAAAGGGGTTGTTGCATCTAGCGTTGCCTTGGGTATTTTACTGCAAGCAGGCATTGGTGATACGATTCGTGTTTCTTTAACACCAGCACCAAAACAAGCGCGTACTGATGAAGTAGTGGTCGCGCAAAATATTCTCCAAAGTCTTGGGTTACGCGCCTTTTCACCAGCGATTACGGCCTGTCCAGGGTGTGGGCGTACGACAAGTACCTTCTTTAGAGAGTTGACAGAAAGCATTCAATCTTATGTGCGGGCGAAAATGCCGCAATGGAAAAAGCAGTATGCTGGTGTTGAGTCAATGACGATTGCCGTGATGGGATGCGTGGTTAATGGGCCAGGCGAAAGTAAACACGCCAATATTGGTATTAGTTTGCCAGGCACGGGAGAATCACCTGCGGCTCCTGTGTTTGTTGATGGGGAAAAAGTGACGATATTACGTGGAGACAATATTTCCAGTGACTTTAAGCACTTGATTGATGAATATGTGGTTAAGAATTACGGGAGTATCACTCGTTGATCTTTCTCAAAAAAAGGTGAGGTTGAATAAGAAGTTGTAAATAAAAACAATATATTATGAATATTCTATTTGGCAATTGCGGAAATAATCATCTGTCATTAATTCAATGGGCAATTGAAGTCCAGTTGAATGATCGTGTCGTTGTTTACGTTGATACAGGCTGGGCAAGTGTTCATTGGCAACAGCATGTCAAACAGGTGGATGTTTTACTTCAGCAACATAAAATACAATCAGTTGTTTTAAAGCCATCTTATGACTTTTCTAAGATGGTCGAAGATCGACAGCAATTTCCTTCTAAAAAGTTTCAGTGGTGTGCAGGTTTCTTAAAAGGATTGCCACTGCTTGAGTGGTTAGATGAGTGCGACCCATGTTGTGAAGCGACAATCCTTTTAGGGTCAAGGCGTATTGATTCAGCTTTGCGTGGTGACTTAACTGCTGTGATTGAGAGCAGTCCGCACTACGGTGATCGGCGAGTGGAGCATCCTTTGTTAGCGTATGATGATAAGCAGCAATATGCTGCAATTAAAGCGTTGGGGTTGGATCCACTGTCGCATCGTAGTGATGAATGTTTTCCTTGTATTCATGCTGTGTCGAAAACATTTCAGCGTGCTGGGAAACAAGATTGGCAGCGTATGACAAAGCTAGAAAAACAGACAGGTTTATCGATGTTCGATCAGTCGGCAAAGCAGCTACAACAGAAAACTTTGGATATGTCTCGTCAAGAAACAATAGTAGATACAGTAGCAAATCTCGATATGGGATGTGGTTCACCGTATGCTTGTGGAGAGTAGGTGTTTGCAAAATTCATGAAGTTAAAATTCGACTTCTTGAATGATGATGGGTACAATACTGCGCTTCAAATAAATTCGAGGAACCCATGGCTGTACAACAGAATAGAAAGACACGTTCTAAGCGTGGCATGCGTCGCTCTCACGATGCATTGAAAGATAATCATGCACGCACAACCAACTCAGAAACAGGTGATCTGCATCGTCGTCATCACTTAACAGCAGATGGTGTTGATCGAAAAGGTCGTCAAGTTACTGCAGTGAAAGATGAGTATATTGAAGATAATGAAGCTAATGAGGCTTAATTATAGATCCCCGTCACCAGTCAAGAAGCCAAATTTTAACTTTATGAATTTTTCAAAATTGACATTTAAAAACTTTCGTAATAGCTTGCTATTACTCAATTTTTTAAATCTAATTTTACTAAAATTCATTTTGTTAAAGTTTCGGCCTCTTGAAAGGTGATGGGGATAGTCTCGCGGTAAAGCATGACTGTAAAAATTGCAATTGATGTAATGGGCGGGGATCATGGTCTAAGAGTCACGATTCCCTCTGCACTCAGAATACTTCGTCATTATCCAACAGTTAAATTATTTCTAGTTGGAGATGAGTCTAGAATTTTAGATCATTTGAAGGGTTTGAAAGAACCTGCTCTAAAGCAACGAATTAACATTCATCACAGTAGTGAAGTTGTGGAGATGAATGAATCTCCAGTTGCCGCGTTGCGCAATAAAAAAGATTCCTCTATGCGAATAGCACTTGACTTGCTGAAGGCGGGTGTGGTTGATGCCTGTGTTAGTGCTGGTAATACTGGTGCGCTGATGATGACAGCAAAGTTTGTATTGAAGATGATTGATGGAGTTGCTCGTCCTGCAATCGCTACTTTTTTTCCAACTAATATTGATGGCCAAGAAGTGTTGATGTTGGATTTAGGTGCAAATGTTGATGCAACTGCGGAACAACTGTTTCAGTTTTCAATTATGGGTTCACTCGTTGCAGAGCAATTTATGCATAAAAAAACACCTCGCGTGGCACTTTTGAATATTGGAGAGGAAGAAATCAAAGGTAACGAAGTGGTGAAGAAAACCCATGGGTTACTTTCTTCATATCAGGCTTCTTATCAGAACAGCCAACAAGCAACACATGCTTTTAATTACATTGGACACATTGAGGGTAATGAAATTTTTAGTGGCAAAGCAGATGTGATTGTTTGTGATGGTTTTGTCGGTAATATTGCTTTGAAAACTGGAGAAGGAATTGTTCAAATGATGGCAAGCCAGATGCGACGATCTTTTAGTCGAAACTGGATAACGAAAGCCATAGCGGCTATTGCAAAACCTGTGATTCGTTCTGCTTTTATGCGTTTTGATCCTTCAGTAAGAAATGGAGCTACTTTGTTGGGTGTGCAAGGTATCGTGATTAAAAGTCATGGTGGAGCAGATCGTCGAGCATTTATTCATGCTATCGAAGAAGCAATACGAGAAGTTGACAATCAATTGACATCGCAAATTCAGCAGCGTATACCTATTGTGCTTCAAGATGCTGGAGAATTGATTGGTGAGTGATCTATACTCAAATCACTTTGGCATGGTTTTTCCAGGGCAAGGTTCTCAAAAGCTCGGTATGTTGAGTGATGTTGCAAAGCATGAGCCAGAAGTTTTAAAGACATTTGCAGAAGCAAGTGAGTGTTTGGGCTATGATTTATGGGAGTTGACGCAGACAGATGAAGCGCGTTTGCAGCAAACAATGTATACTCAACCAGCGTTATTGACAGCTAGCGTCGCACTATGGCGAATCTGGCAGCAGAAAGAATTTCCAGCTCCTACAATGATGGCTGGTCATAGTCTAGGAGAATATACGGCGTTAGTTTGTGCACAGTCAATCTCTTTTATAGATGCTGTACAGTTAGTGTCCAAACGTGGTGAGTTGATGCAAAAGGCAGTCCCTGCGACTGTAGGAGCTATGGCGGCTATTATTGGTTTGAGTGATGACGATGTTATCGATTTATGTGGAATACATCGACATAATCAGGTATTGATGCCAGCGAATTATAATGCCTTGGGGCAAGTGGTTGTAGCAGGTCATGTTGAAGCGGTAGGGCGATTAGTCGCTGATGCAAAAAATGCAGGCGCTAAATTAGCAAAGGTATTGTCAGTGAGCGTGCCATCACATTGCTCATTAATGGATGTGATTGTTGATGAATATACAAGCTATTTAAATGGAGTGACGTTTTCTTTGCCAGATACGACTGTTATCCACAATACGACAGCTAAAAGAGCTGAAAATATTGAGCAACTAAAGGAAAATTTATTAGCGCAATTGTCGACTCCTGTACAATGGGTGAAAAGTGTTCAATATATGGGGGAGCGGGTACAGCTAGTCATAGAGCTTGGTCCTTCAAAAGTGCTGACAGGGTTGATTAAGCGTATTGAAAAAGGTTTAAGGGTTACTGCGATTGGTGGTTTGAGTGACTTTGCTCACTTTGATAAGTGAGCGAGTTGTGTCGTTAACACTCGGGTTATTTTTCAGTAGCGAAAGGTATCGGTGGAATCCATAGGCATTGAGTCAAATCAACTTGATCGAGTTTAATAAATAAAACACCTTCTGATACTAGGCGTAGCCTTTGAATGTCTTTGCCGCCAAAGACGAAATTGGATGCTAAGTGACCAGTACGATTTACGACTCGGTGGCAAGGAATAAGCTGTGGGTTAGGATTTTTATGCAATGCCCAGCCAACTTTCCGAGCATCTTTTAAGTGAATTGCTTTGGCAATGACCCCGTAAGTAGTGATTTTTCCTGTTGGAATTGCTTGAACAATTTTATAAATTTGCTGAAATAGCATGTGCTTTCTTTCCCATGGTAATCACCAATTGTATTATAATCTATATACTATAGCTAACACGATTAAGTATCCCAAATATCGATTTAGAAAAACTCTAACTGATCGCAAACCCTTACTGTATAATGGTTGAAAGCATAATACGAAATTCACCCAATGGGTGAAAAGCAGAAATTCAGCCATCATGTTACCTTACAAAATTGAAAAAACTACAGAGTAGCTTATACCTCAATCAAGCATAGCAAGTTTATCCCATTTGCTTGATCAAATTAGCTTGGACAAATTATTGAACAAGGAACTGCCAGCATCGAATAGCAATCGCGGGTTTCAAGCTGCAGACTTTGTGCTTAGCTTGGTGTACATGTTGCATGCAGGTGGTGACTGGTTGGATGACATGGGAAAAATACGCGCAGATAAAGGTTTGCGGCAGTTGATTAACATCGATAATGTTCCAACGGCAGATGCCTTGGGCAAATGGTCAAAACGTATTGTAACCCAGGATGGGTTTGATGGACTGAAAGATACCATGCGTTACCTTAATGAATTATCACTGCATCGCAAGAAGCGGGTTACTCTAGATATTGATGCCACATTAACAGCATCTGCTAATAAAAATGCAAAATGGACATATAAAAAGGTGAAAGGATACATGCCAATGGTTGGTCACATTGCTGAAACTGGCATGATTGTTGCTGTAGATTTTCGTGATGGTAATGTTTCCCCATTTGCGAGAAGATATCGATGCAGTCTCAGACGATGCATGGAAGCCATTTATTGGAAAAGACGGTAAGAAAGGTGATCGAGTGTCAACATGCAGAATTGTGCACTCAATGCACAAGAGCAAACATGCGTTCACTGTAATAGTCCAACGTATATTAATTCAAGTGCAGATGTCTTTCGATCTCATTGATGCATCATGTGTAGACCGAGAAACCATTACTGACGGGAAGTACATTTATCGAGCATTAGCTACAAATCGGCATAACATGACTAATGATGCGATTATTCATTGGTATAATGAACGAGCTGAGGCATCCGAAAATAGAATTAAGGATTTAAAAGAAGATTTTGGTGCTGATAAAATGCCTTGCCAAGATTTCAAAGCTAACGCCTTGTATTTTGAGGTATGCGCCCTAGCCTATAATCTTTTTGTTTTGCTACGCATGACTCTGCCGATTGAGTTCGAAAGCTCCAGAGCTAAAAAGGTTAGGTATCATCTCTACAACCTAGTTGTCAAGGTTGTGAAGTCTGGGCGAAAGATTGTGCTAAAAGTGGCTTATGGTTCTGAGTTGTTACAGAAAGTAGTGCAACAGATAAAGCTTATGTTTGCAGTGCCAACGTAGCTATGCCTAAGGCTGTTATGCCTTATGCGCACATCTCGTAAGAAGGTGGTAGTTTTTGTGCCCTTAAAATTATTTAGTCACTACTTATGGCGTCAGTCAGTGCAATTGCCACCTAGATTTTGTAAAAACACTCTTCATTACACTTATTTTTAAATACAACAGTGAAAAATAATATCCTAAAAATGATACCGTTAATTCTAAATCGATATTTGGGGTCTACATTACTTACTGACATTGGTGCATACTGTTCAATACTTAAAATAAAATTTGTGCAAAGTATTTGTATATCATATCAAAGTATACAATACATAGTGATGGATGGGTTTAATGATGAGAAAAGTGTAGGTATGGAAACAATAAATTTGCTAAATCATTTGCCATGGGCTGCTCAAGATCAGATGCTAAGAGGAGCACCGATAGCTAGTCAATTTCCTTCTAATACCACCTGTTATTATTATAAATTACCTAGAAATACGACTATTTGTTTTCCAAAGGAATTATATGTAGGGTTGCCAGCATTAAATCAATCATTATCTGGGCAATTAAAGGCAAAACTATTACATACTCTATATTGGCTTATAAAGAAAGATTTTTATAATGGAGAGCACTTAGCAATTACAAGTGCTAGGTTAGATGTTATAGATACTGGAACAGGAGTGCTTAGCTTAGAAGCAAAGAAAGTCTATTATGATTTCTTATTGGCTTCTAATCTAGGGAGTATTTTTCCGACTATTATGCCGAGTGAACCATTTTATCAAATAGGTGTAATCTCTCCTCTGATCACTCAAGATGGTTTTGTATTGCTAATGAAGAGGAGGCAGTATGATTTTTGGTCATTTCCGGGTGGGTATGTTCAGCCAATTAACGGGAAGTTAGGAAGTGATCAGCATGATTTAATTGTAGAAACAGCAATAAAAGAAATAAGAGAAGAGGTTGCTGGCATTTACGATGTTAGCAGAAAGCGTGATGTTGGCTTATCTTTTCAGTATTCTGTGCCAAAAGTTTATGGTGTTTCTGTAAGGCAGACACATTTGCATACTTTTTCTGAGTTTTCATCTTGTTTGAGAACTGTAGAATTTTTTGCACCTTCATTTGTCAGCTGTACAAAAAGCCAGTTAAAAACTATTATTGCTGAGAAAAGGGCAGAGGATGCAAAAGAATTTACAGGGGATGTTATAGAAATCTCATTGCGTGATACTAGAGTTGACATAGCTACGCAAGGCAATTTAGATGCTGGACAGATATACATGCCAGCATTGTATGCAGCGGTAGATTTTTATTATGAGCAACAGGAAAAAAGGGGGGAGGTATGTTCGGAAGGGTTTTTCGGCTCCTAGGAGCGCAAGGGCAAAATTTTTCGAGGCAGTTTTTCACAAATAGCTCATTTAGAGGAGAAGTTTATACAGTTGCAGGGATTTTTGGGAGAATAGGAGCTTTTTCTTATCAAGCAGGGACACATTTAGCTGAAATTAAAAGACAAGAGGAGCAAAGGTATAGAGAGGCCTGTCATCCTTAGCTAGAGAGTCATTAACACAGATTAATGAGAGGTGTTTTCATTGTTCTGATCAGATGTTTTCTGTTAAAACTAGATTAGCAAGCACTCAGAGGTGGGTCGATACTCGTGGTATGATTCCTAGATTTTATAATGTGTTTGTTGATTATAAGTTACTTAAGCCTTTTTATTTTATGACAAAAGAGGAGCTGGTAATGCTTTCCTCGTATGTTGATTCTCATTATAGGATCATTATATCTTCAGACCCAAGATTGATGCATGAAGCTGTAAAAGATTACATGAGAACAAATATACATAAGATACATATGTTAGCAATAAAGAGATATGGATATGAAGATCATGAACAATACAAGGAGCTTCTGATAGCGTATATAGCAGTATTTTCAATTTATGATATGTATCGATATTCAACTTATGTGTTTTTGTCAGATCATGATCAATCCAAAATGTCGGCATATCAGTATGCTGAGATAGAGAAAATAAAAAGTAGAGTGGAGGTAATGAGACAGCTTGATTCTCAGGAAATTATAGCCAGATATTTAACTTCAGTTCATAGAGTAAATCCCACAGTTCCGTCTTATGTACAGCATGAACAAGCACTGTCTGTAGAGGGAGATGCTGAGTCGGAAGAGAAGCCATTTGAATTTGTTTTGCCTATGCGCCCATACCATCCTTAAGGATATGTTTGAGCAGATTGCCTGAATTCAGGTTGTTCCAATACTGATCTTGTACCCCGAACTGGGACTCCAAAGAATAGAACAGGAGAACCAAAATGGGTCGATATCAAACATACAGCGAGGAATTTAAAACAGAAAGCGTTAAACTGGCGTTGGAATCAGATGAGCCTATCAGCAAATTAGCTAAGAACTTAGGTATTCATTACAAGACATTATACGCATGGGTGAAAAAAGCAATGCCAGAAACAGCAAGCACACAGGTAGGGAAAAGTAAAATCAAATCCCTAGAGTCAGAGGTCAAACGACTGCGAAAAGCACTGAAGCGCACGGAGCAGGAGCGAGACATACTAAAAAAGGCGGCAGCGTATTTTGCGAGCGAAAAGCTGTGAAATACGCATTCATTAAAAACAATCGTCATGCCTGTCGTGTAGACCTGATGGCACAGATGTTAAACGTGAGCACATCATCCTACTATCGTTGGTTGCGCACTCCCTATAGCGCTAGAGACAAGCATTATCAGAAAGCAGATCACCTGATAATGAAGATCTTTGCTGAACATAAAGGGCGTTACGGCTCAACCAGAATTATGGAAGAAATAAAAGATGACCATGCATTCCCGATCAAGCGCCAAACAGTGAGTAAACGTATGCAAGTAATGGGTTTAGTGCCTAAAGCTAGGAAGAAATTTAAAGCAACAACTGATTCCAATCATAATCACCCGTATGCTAAAAATCTGCTGGAGCAGAACTTTTACGCCTCTGCGCCAAAGCAGAAATGGGTAACTGACATTACCTACAGTGCGCCCAGCCTTTGGAGGCATCAAGGAAGAAGCTGCCGAAGCTTGAGCATGTTTGGAATGCGCTCATCAAACTAAGGAGTAAAAAAAAAATGAGTGCCTGAATCCTGTCATGAGGATTGTGTGAGCCGAAGCGGCGGTGATCTGCTGTGCATTAGCAGAGTGACGGAGCCCGTGGGAAACGGGATGTGAGGCGAGGTCGTTACGCCAAGATGCATCTCTAGGCTGAGTATTGGAAGGTTGAGGAACACGAACCGATTAAATCGTATCTATGGGCTGAAACGTCGCCATCACCTACACGATCTAATAGGTGATATTCAAGCTGGTGAAAGAATAGATGTATGATTCTTTCACCCAAATTCTAGCATAAATGTAGGATGCTGGAAGGGTATCATGAAGAGAGCATGACTAGCTCATGATGCTTGATACAACTTGCAGAGCGCAAGGTTAAAGAATGCGATCGGCAACCTAACCAGTACACTTGAGTCCAGCATGTGGAATGGGGAAGGTTTATTGAAATGATAAGGGAATGCGACCCCAATGATCAATAAGCTGGCGGAGCTTTCGTAGTAGTCTGAGACAGGGAGAACCTGTTACATGGCGAAGGAAGGCAGTTTAAGTGATTTGTTTGGCAGATTACCTGCCTATAAAGAGGTGAAGACCTATGATAATCAGAGAAATGCAAAACAAATTAGCAAAGTGGTCTTTAGAAAATCGCGAGCGAAAGTTTGATCGATTACTAAGGATGATTGCAAACCGGTCATGGTTGCAAGAGGCGGCTCGTGTCACGCTAGCATCATCAGGTGCTAGAACAGCAGGAGTTGATGGAGTAAACAAGCAGGTAATGGAGGGAAACCTCCTAAAAGAGTTGGCATTGATAAGTTCTGAGCTACTAGCAGGGAGCTATCAACCACAACCAGCCAAGCGAGTTTATATTCCCAAAGCTAACGGCAAACAAAGACCGCTAGGAATTCCGACATTACGAGACCGAATTGTGCAACGTGCTATGTTGATGGTTATGGACCCTATCTGGGAAAGCGACTTTCATCGCTTGTCTTATGGGTTTCGACCAGAACGCAGTGTTCATCATGCAGTCCGCACACTGAAAATTCAATTACAAGACGGTGGTTACACCTCAGGACGCTGGGTGATCGAAGGTGATCTGTCCAGCTATTTTGATACGGTGCATCACCGATTGTTAATGAAGTGTGTAAAAAAACGGATACGTGATCAACGCTTTCTGACATTGCTGTGGCGATTCATCAAAGCAGGACATATCGACAAGGGTCTATTTAACGCAGCTAGTCGAGGGGTTCCCCAAGGCGGAGTAATCTCGCCATTATTATCCAATTTAATGCTCAATGAATTTGATCAATGGTTGGATAAAAGGAACTTGTCTAAAAAAGCACGCAAAGACCGTTGGTATTGGAATGATAGTATTAAACGGCAGCGCAACATTGCTATCCAAAAAGGACGACAGTGGAAGCCTGCCGTTGCTTACTGTCGCTATGCAGATGATTTTGTTATAGTTGTAAAAGGAAGTAAAGCACATGCTGAGGATATTCGTAAAATGTGTCAGCAGTTTTTAGAAAGAGATCTCAAACTAACATTAAATATGGATAAAACTCATATTACACATGTTAATGATGGGTTCACTTTTCTAGGTCACCGCCTGATACGTAAGCGAGGATCCGAAGGAAGAATGCGGACTGTAACAACGATTCCTCAATGTAAGTCTAAAGCATTTGCGTTAAGCGTGAGCAAAGAGCTTACAAGTAATCATAGCGTGAATAAAACTGCCATGATAGAGAAGCTCAATCGCAAAATTATTGGTTGGGCAAATTTTTACCAACACACTGATTTCACAGCTATTGTGTACCAGAAAATTGACAGAATAATATTCTGGAAACTAGCGCACTGGCTAGCTCGGAAATACCGAACTAGTGTCAAGTCGCTAATGCGCAAATGGGTGAATCGACCGGAAGAAAGCAAAGCAAAAACTTGGCAGCTGTCTGGTCACAGTGAAAATGGAAAATATATCAAAGTGTCGTTACGACGATTGGTAACCAGTCGTAAAATGACATTTCGCTGGCGTAATCCTGAAAGCAACCCGTATTTGATACGGGAAGAAGTCAGGAGCACAGTTACATCACGCTATCATGAAATTGCAATGGCGATGCGTCACACTTAAATGGAGAGCCGTATGCGCTGAGAGGTGCACGTACGGTTCGGTGAGGAGAGATAGGGAAATAGTTCGACTACGCCCTATCTCTTACTCTACTTAGGACACAAGCTGGATGGCTATATCTTTGTGTGTTCATCGACTTATATTCACGCAAAGTAATTGGTTGGGCAATGAGTAAGCGAATTAACAGGCAGTTGGTATGCAATGCCTTATTAATGGCTTTGTGGCGTCGTAAGTTCCCCAAAGGGGTTATTGTTCACTCAGATAGAGGTAGTCAATATTGCTCGAAGATGTTCCAGAAATTACTCAAGCGTCATGGGTTGATATCTTCTATGAGTGCTAAAGGTTGCTGCTATGATAATGCTGCGTGTGAAAGCTTCTTCCATTCTTTAAAGGTGGAGCTTGTTTACCAAGAAAATTATGTCACTAGGGAGCAAGCTAGATCATCCATCTTTGAGTATATTGAAGCCTATTTTAATACGCGTAGGCGTCATAGCGCCATTAATTACGTGACTCCAGATCAATTTGAACGTGTTATTCAGATTGATAAAGTCGCGTGACTTTCATGTCCCATTTTGGGGGGCAGGATCAATACTGGTTGTTCTTGGAATGCAGAAATTTCGCTACTTTCCCATAATTCATTCAGTAGTATTTTGTAGCCTTGGTTGTTCTTGCTTAATACCAGTTTCATTATAAATAACACAAGAAACTTTGTGTCTATCACTCGCTTCCTAGTTTGCCATTCTCGATTGAATTCTTCGCATGTTGTTTGAATAATTTCTTGCAGAGGGCTCCAAAAATCTTTCATTGTTCCAACAAATCTCATGCCATTTTTTAGTGCCTGATATTATACGCAACTTGTTAACCGAATGCCGTTGTCTTCCACACAACCCCGATTGTTTGTAAAAACTTAAAAAAAATATAGTGTTGTTTATATGAGGCCGTAACCTCAACAACAATTGATTAACGCTATAGGACAAAACTTATAATATATGTCCTGTCATAAAAATGATTAATATTGGATAGGACATTTTTCGTAACATAGTCAAATATATCCTATTTTTGTGGCATAAGGATATAAGTCCTAATGTTGTGAAGCTTGTTGGGAGTCTGTCGGGCTAAAGTCTAAAAGATCGGCTAAAAAGTGTCAGCAAATTAAAAAACAAAGGTGAGTCTGACGCAAATAGTGGGGTAGGCCAGTGTCAGGATAGAATATACTTTGTTTTGATTTCCCTCACTTTTGAAAGTCGTGAACCAATGTAATCTATCAGCCTGCTCCAAACAGGGATATTTGCCTGCATGTATGTGCTATAATAAATAAAATATTTTATTATTTATGGATAGGGTAGGGCGCAATGAGGATTATTCCTGACAATAGACCAAGTATTGCTGAATATGCAATGCTTAGTGAACATGTGTATCATGAATGCGGAGCTCAACAAGACAGACTGACTCTCCATGGTGGTAGGGAGATTATAGGCTGGAGAATTCATGGAGGAGATATTAATCACATAGGTTTTTTTACGTGTGGTTATTTCGCTAGGATTTATAGGAATGATGCAACCAAAAATTTAGTTCTTTCTCATCAAGGAACAAGAAAAAAAGGTACAGGGCTTCCTGCATTGCGTGATGCCATAATGGATTATAAAGGTGTCTATAAGAATCAAACTGAGGAACAACACATAAAGGCAATTGAGACAGTAAAGTTAGCTATTGATTGTGCTAATGAGTTAGGATATCAACTAACCTTCACTGGGCATTCATTAGGCGGGTATCTTGCTGAATTGTCTATGAGTTGTGCAGCAATAGAATACCCTTTGTCTACCGGTGGGCATGCTATTCATTTTAGAGCAGTAACATTTGACAGCCCAGGATGCTTGCCTTATTTTGTTAACTATCTAAAAGACGAGGAATTTTTTGAAACCTATGATGAGGTAAGAGAATTTCTTGATCAACTAGATACAGCAAATATTGTATAAGTTCAGATAGAAATGAGACAAATTTGCAAAAATAAAAAAAGACCTCGAGAATTGAGTTGAAATAAACCAAAACACGAGGTCATTATGCAAATCAAAGGACTGCACAAGTCGATTTATAAACTATATGGATATGGACGTAAACAAGAAGTTTTAATTGAATACCGAAAAAAATATCAAACGATAGTCAGTCAGTGGGAGCGTCTGAAAAAAGCAGGCACCAATGAGAAAGAAATCCCTTCATTTGTAGGTTGCTCAAGAGCAACGTATTATCGATCTCGAAAAATATTGATCGATTTAGAACGCGGTAAACTACCACCATCAAAAGCTAGGATTAGGCGAAACAAACCGAAATGGGGTGAGGCAGAAAAACAGTTAGTGCTTGGTGTTCGCAGAGAAAACAGCAGCTATGGCAAGTTTAAAATAACCCATATATTGAAACGAGATCATCAGTTACAGATGAGTGAAAGCACAGTAGGCAGGATATTGAAACACTTACTAAGAAAAGGCGTGATCACCAAATCTCTATCAGCACAGCGGGCAAAAAAGAAACGTAATTTCACTAAAAGTTATGCTAAGCCTTGGCAGTTCAAAAAATATGAACAAATGAAGTTAGGTGAGCATGTTCAAGTAGATCATATGACAGTACGCCACAATGGAGTAACGGTGAAGCATTTTCAGGCATGGGAGCGTAAAAGCAAATACATTGGAGCGCAGATTTACACCAATGCTAGCAGTAAGTCAGCTAGAAAGTTTTTACTCGAGCTGATAGAGCAAACTCCGTTCGAGATCTTGTCGATACAGGTTGATGGAGGATCAGAGTTCATGGCTGAATTTGAGGATGCTTGTCGACAGCTGAATATACCGTTGTATGTTTTACCGCCAGCTAGTCCAAAGAAAAATGGAGGTGTTGAAAGAGGTAACCGAATTTTTAGAGAAGAGTTTTATGCCAAGCCTTCACTTGCAGATTCACTGGGAGCAATTCGCAATGATCTTAAAGATGCTGTGGCTAAATATAATGATTACAGACCGCATTTTTCTCTTGCAGGATTAACTCCTTTGGCTTACATTGGGAAACATAATTCTCGAGGTGCTTGTTTGTCTCAAAACACCTGAACCTATACAATATTCTATCATATCCTAATTTTATTAATATTGTGCATCCTCACACGGGAAAAGATTATTATGTTAGATCTTTGATTTCTGCAAGAGTAAAAAAGCATAGATCATTTGCAGAAAAACATGCTATGACTGGTATTCTTAGACGACTTAGCACATCGCCTAGAATTCATTCTCTTTCAGATATTGATGCTGTAGATGTTTGGCCAATTGATTCTGCAGAAATTAGAAGCTTTCATGAAGTTGTTTTACCGCATACATGCAGGTTGGATGATGTCGAGTATAGTGTTTTAAGATTGGCAAGACCAATACCGGAGGGAGGGTATGATTTCTTTAAACTTAATAGCTATTCATTTTTGCGCTCTTATAAGCATGTAATGGCATATAACCATTTTCATGAGAGAGTTAGGGATTTGTTGAAAAATATGTTTTTAAACTTATTTCCTTTAGGTTACGAGCATGTGCGTGGTATTCTTACCAAGATAATTCCAGCTAGATATCAGGGCAGAAGTGAGCTCAAAGATATTATGGCATACAAGTTGTACAATAGAACCCCCGATGGAAAGTATGAATTACTTCAGGATGGGCAGGATTGGACAGGTGTTGCTTGCACAAAATTAAACAGCAGGGATTTTAGGCTTTTAGTCACAAGCATCTTTAGCAGTGTGAGAAACGAAATTTTGTTAGGTTACGGAATATAGTGGCAAACAATAAAGTTCTTTCGTATCATAGTAGGTGTAGTTAGTTTTTATTAATACTGGTTGTTGAAAATGGAATATTGTAATAGAGACGAAGCGGTGGCAATAAGCAATCCTTTGGTTCTGAAATATGTAAATGTTTCAGAATTGGAGCGTCGCATATATACAAAATTGCATTGGCTCACGCTACCGATTTTTATAGCTACAAATACTCTTGCTTTCATATTAAGGCACAAAGAACCAACTACTGGTTTATTGGGTTCGTTTATCATTTTGTATAATAAACAAATTAGAGGAGGGAGGTTTTCCTCGGTTGAGGATAAGTGTTTGTTTGGTGTTTGGAGGGTAGGTTATAGTTTATTAGGGTGTGAGCAGGATAGGCATAAAGAAACTCTTCATCAAAAACTCATTAAGATTTTAGCGTATAAGAAAGGTAATATTTTAAAACGAGATATTGAAAATATTATTGCAAAATTAGGTAATAAACTTGTAATTTCTTATGATGAATATTTATCTGCTATAACTCCACTAGTTGATCTTGGGTTGTTAAAATCACTTGATCATGAGTATTCAATGTGTATGCTCGAACTGCCTCTGATTGATATTATAAAATTTGATATCGGCAAATATCAAAATGGGAGTCAGTATTACGCAGAATTGTCAATTACTGCTACACCACGGAGTTCTCCACTAGAAAGTAGATGGTCTGATCCTCCCGCGCATAGAAAAAAAGAGGGTTTTCAGCGAGTGTGGTCAGACTCTTCATCAGATGGAGAGAGAACGCCTTCACCTTCTTATAAGGATGAGGCTGGAGATGTTGCTATACCAGCAATCAGTTGGGATTTGCATCAAGATTCTGAGTATTTTTCTCATTTTCCTCCTAGCTCTCCATTTGCTCCTGTTGTTGGGGCCGCTACTCCTCCTCCTTGCTTAATTACGAGTGAAGAGGAAGAAGAGTGATTATTGATGGCATGGTATAAAAGCCAATGAGGCGATCTTTGATTTGTTGCCCTTGAAGTAGATTCTGCCCAAAGGAAAAAATGTCCGGTAAACATTATTACCGGATATGATATAAAAGCCCGCCAAATATGGCTTATAGCGATATTTTACCAGCGATCGTACGTTTAGGCTTATTCTCCGCAATGCTAACTTTCATTGCTCGACCTTCTAGCTCTTTACCATTTGAGCCATTAACCGCATTTTGAGCTGAAGATTCCTCAGCAAATGTCATAAAGCCAAATCCTCTAGCTCGATTAGGGTTGTCTTTCTCCATCACTGCAATTGCATCAACTACTATTATTAGTGATAGATTAAAACAGATTGTTATTCAGCAGCAATTTGTAGGCAGTGCATTTGCCCCTGTGCGTTTATGTCGCCCTGATTTTATTGATTATTGCTATAAATCGTTAGCGAACCTTGTCAGTTAATGTGAAAAGTATCTTAGTCAAGTGGTTAACAGGCGACTTTCGTTCTTTTACAACAAAGAACTTACATATGCTAAAATGTGAATAATTCATAAATTCCAGGTAAACCTTGGTAACATACTTGCTGTTTTTTGCGATAAAATACATGCCCCTAATCTTTCAAATTCTAATCTCTTTAAATTTTTTACTTTCGATTGCTTAGGAAAATTGATGTGGCATGCCTTTTGTTTAATGGTGGCTTATAACAGGCTAAGTAATAGAGTTGGGTTACAAGCAAGTAAATCTGGTCTCTGTTGGAAAATGGTATCTAATGCAATTGATGTTTTGTCTTCTTTAAACAGCAAGTTGCTCAGGACTGGTTCAACTCGTACATCACTTAAAGTATTTCGACATGATGTTACTGAACGCTACCAATTTCCACATCTGATTCCTGTAAGTATTTTTTATGACAGACTTTTTCCATCTAAATACTACAGTGATATTGGTATTCCATGGTGGTTGAGCGGTATCTTTTATCGAATGAACTCTGTAGGTGCTTCTGCAGAGTCAATAGCACGTGACCACTATAAAGATCCTCGTAACTCTTGCTTGTATTAGCTTTGGTCAAGAAACAACAATTGCACAACGTAAGTCATCAATTCTGTCATTTTCTTCCACGCAACCCCTTTTTAGGTAATTTTGCCCCGCAGCGTAGCTTCCGGACCATTAGACCGCCAAGAAAAATGGTCGTTTTCTTGGCAGTTATGCCGATTTTACGACATGAAAATTTTTTACATTTTTGCGCTCACCGTAACATCATATTTTAAAAGAGAATAATATTTTTAAAAGTAGATTTTTGAAAATTTTTGATCGCTCACATCCCCTGCTTACATTGGGCTATCTCAGATTTCTGGTACAAACTGCAGCTATATGGTTATAACCCCTTGAAGGTATCAAGTTTTTACTTCATGTTAGGTTAAAGGTGGAAAGATATGTTAAGATTTCTACAGTCCTTAAGTATCGAGTCATGTCATGAAGCAGCGTATTGTATTGGTAACAGGTGGTAGTCGAGGAATTGGTAAATCTATTGTCGAGAGGGTGGCTAAGTTAGGAGCCACTGTCTATGCAACAGCAACGAGCAAAGCAGGTGTTGAAAAAATCAATGCATGCTTGAAAACGCTTGCTGTGGAGGGAGAGGGGTTGCTATTAAATTTGAATGAGAGTGAATCTATCGATGCTTTATTCCAACATTTTGCGGATAAAAAGCAATACCCAGACACCTTGATTAATAATGCAGGAAAAACTTGTGATAATTTGCTGCTTAGGATGAAAGATCAAGATTGGGATGATGTGATTGAGGCAAATTTATCTGGGCATTATCGGCTAATAAAAAAGTTTTTAAAGCCGTTAATAAAGGCAAAGTTTGGGCGTATTGTGAATATTAGCTCAGTTGTGGCTGTGATGGGGAATTCTGGGCAAGCAAATTATGTGGCTGCAAAGGCAGGGTTGATTGGTTTTTCAAAAGCACTAGCTCAGGAAGTTGCTTCGAGAAACATTACGGTTAATTGTGTTGCCCCAGGATTTATTGCTAGTGATATGACAGCACAGTTGAGTGATGCTCAGAAAGAGAACATTGAGAGCAGTATTCCAATGCGAAAAGTTGGTAGTGTTAATGATGTTTCTGCCACGGTTGCATTTTTAATTGGTAGTGATAGTGGTTATATTACAGGTCAAACGATACACGTTAACGGTGGGCTGTTAATGCCTTAGAGATGTGCATGAAATAACTTCAGCAACTGGCGTATAAAATGAATCATTTTAGGCGATCAGCTGTGGAAGTTATTTCATGCACATCTCTTAATAAGACTAAGGAATTATGATGAGAAAATTAAAGATTGTATCTCTTGCGCTTTGTGTGCTATTGCCTTTTTCATGTTTGTTGGCGGTTGACTTAGGCAGCCCCGTGGGTTACTGGAAAACAAAGGATGATCATACGGGGCATGATACCAGTGTTGTTAGGTTGTATAAGAATAAGCAGGGGCTTTTGGTGGGTAAGGTCTGGCATATTTATTTGGTAGATGGTCAGCAGCTAAGCGATCGTTGTGTTAAGTGTGAAGGTGAGTTAAAAGATCACCCTATGTTGGGGTTGCCTATTTTTCCTAAAGGGTTATTTTATCAAGATAAAGAATGGGTCGGGGGAGAAATTTTGGATCCGAAATCTGGAAGTGTTTATCGTTGTGAGTTGTCATTAGAAGAAGGTGGCCGTGAATTAAAGGTGCGAGGTTATATTGGTATCCCTCTTTTGGGCAGGACGCAAACTTGGAGTAGAATTGAAGCGCTTCCTGTGCAAAATTGGAGTGAGAAAAGATAACTTTTGCTTTGATTTATACATTTAAAACGCTACAATGCCTGCTTTCAATTCACTTGCGAGAGTGGCGGAATTGGTAGACGCGCTGGATTTAGGTTCCAGTAGGGCAACCTGTGAGAGTTCGAGTCTCTCCTCTCGTACCATCGTTTAAAGCAGAGGAAGATATCATGCAAGTTTCTTTAGAAACCTTAGCAGGGCTAGATCGAAAATTATCCATTACACTACCTGCTGAGAAAGTAAGCCAGCTGTTTGATCAGCAGGTTAATCAGTTTAAAAACAAGGCTAACCTGAATGGGTTTCGCCCAGGAAAAGTGCCGCTTGCTGTGATCAAGAAAAAGTATGGTAAAGCTTTATTACACGATGTTGCAGATGAGCTGATTCGTACCAGTTTGTTTGAAGCGATCACAGAGCATAAGTTAAATCCAGCGGGCTCTCCAAGTATTGAAAAAATGGATGAGATTAAACTAGGAGAAGGCTTTAATTATGTTGCTACAGTTGAGGTTTTTCCCGAGTTTGAAGTAGCTAGCCTAGAAAAAACAACATTTGAAAAAGCGCAGGTTGATGTTGCTGAAGGTGATATAGATCAGTTTGTTGAAAAAATGCGCCAACAGCATGCCACTTGGTCAGAAAAAACTACGAAAGATAAAGCATCTGAAGGTGATCGATTGACGATAGATTTTGAAGGGAAAATCAAAGGTGAGCTTTTTGAGGGTGGTTCTGCACAAAATGTAACATTAACTTTAGGTGAAGGTCGTTTCCTGCCTGAATTTGAAAAAGGGTTAACAGGTTGCTGTGTTGGAGAAGAAAAGGTCATTACCTTTAAATTTCCCAAAGATTATAAAGAAGACCTTGCCGGTAAGAAGGTTGAGTTTACAATCCAGGTTAATAAAATCGAACAATCTGAGTTGCCAGAATTAAATAAAGCGTTTTTTGAACAGTTAAAGGTGAAGGATTTAGCTACTTTACGTGAAGAAGTTAAAAGTACCATCACTGATCAGAGTGTAGAGAAAATACAAGGACTGATTAAGAGTCAAGTCATGGATAAGTTGCTTGAGCTGAACCCAATTGATGCACCAAAATCACTCATTACTGAAGAAATTAAGCGCTTAAAAGAGATGGATAAAATGCGTGCTATGATGTATCAATCTCAACAGGGTATATCTCCACAAACCGAAGAGCTTCCTGACGAAGCTTACCAAGAGGCAGCTGTCCGTGGTGTGAAATTAGGACTAGTGTTACGTCAATTTGCTGATCAGCATAAAGTTGAGGCGGATATGGGGCGTGTTAAAGAAAAAGTAAAATCGTTGGCTAAAAATTACCAAAGCCCCGAATCTGTGGAACAATATTACTTAAACGATGAAAAACATTTGGGTGAGATAAAAGGGATGATATTGGAAGAAATGATCGTAGATCGAGCTTGTGAAATGGCATCGCTTAAAATAAATGCGATGTCTTTTGATGAACTCACTAAAGTCGCTTAAGAGGATTAAGTAATGAATCAAGATGAACACTCATTGCTAACAAGTTCCTTTTCCACTCAGTCGACTCTTGTCCCTATGGTTGTGGAACAAAGTGCTCGGGGAGAGCGTTCTTATGACATTTTTTCGCGACTGTTAAAAGAACGTATTATCTTTTTGGTGGGGCAGATTGAAGAAAATATGGCAAATTTAGTGGTGGCTCAGTTACTTTTTTTAGAGGCTGAAGATCCTGATAAAGATATTCATCTTTATATCAACTCTCCTGGTGGCGTTGTGACGGCTGCATTAGCCATTTATGATACAATGCAATTTATTAAACCCGATGTAAGTACTATTTGTATTGGTCAGGCGGCAAGCGCTGCGTCACTTTTACTATCTAGCGGGACAAAAGGTAAACGTTTTGCTTTACCCAATGCGACTGTAATGATTCATCAAGTGCTAGGTGGTTATCAAGGGCAAGGGTCTGATATCCAGATTCATGCAAAAGAAACTCAGCGCATCAGTGATCTACTCAATCAAATATTGGCAACTAATACTGGGAAATCAATAAAAATCCTAGAAAAAGATACCAATCGAGATAACTTTATGCCTGCACTAGAAGCGCAGCAATATGGTTTGATTGATGAAGTTGTTGGAAAAAGATCGCGTACAAAAGATATCGTTAAAAAATCATCTAAAAAATAACACAATGCCTATTATCGGAGTTGTGTCAGAAGATCTGAGGTTCACAGCTCAAAGGTGATGGATATAATAACAGAGATGCCAAAAAAATGACTAAAGACATTACTGAAACCTTATCTTGCTCTTTTTGTGGTAAACCACAAGATGATGTGGAGAAATTGATAGCTGGACCAGATGTTTATATTTGCAATGAGTGTATTCATTTATGCGATGAAATTATGCAGGAACAGTTGACTGAAGGAGAGGGAAGTGAGAAACCTTCAGTCCTAGAGGAGTTGCCAACACCTAAGGAAATATATTGTGCATTAGATGATTATGTGATTGGGCAGTCGGCTGCTAAAAAAACATTATCCGTGGCTGTGTACAATCATTATAAAAGATTACGTTCTGATGTGAGTGATAATGATGTGGAGCTGGGCAAAAGTAATATTCTACTCATTGGCCCAACAGGAAGTGGTAAAACTTTGCTTGCTCAAACACTTGCTCGGGTGTTACATGTGCCTTTTGCTATTGCGGATGCGACAACCTTGACTGAAGCGGGTTATGTTGGTGAAGATGTTGAAACGATGGTGCAAAAGCTATTACAAAAATGTGATTACGATGTTGAAAAAGCACAACGGGGCATTATTTATATTGATGAAATTGATAAAATAGCACGAAAGGCTGATGGGCCATCTATTACTAGAGATGTATCAGGTGAAGGGGTGCAACAGGCGTTATTGAAATTAATCGAAGGGACGGTTGCAAATGTTCCTCCGCAAGGTGGAAGGAAGCATCCTCAGCAAGAATATTTACAGGTAGACACAGCTAACATACTCTTTATTTGTGGAGGAGCATTTGCCGATTTGGATCAAGTGATTTTGCAGCGCACAGAAAGAAATAGCATTGGTTTTTCAGCCGAGGTGATTAGCAAAAAAGACCACAAAATGATTAATGAATTACTAGCTCAAGTAGAGCCTCAAGATTTGGTTAAATATGGGCTAATTCCTGAGTTTATCGGGAGACTTCCTGCTATTTCTCATTTGCAAGAATTAGATGAAGCAGCGTTGGTGGATATTCTGGCAAAGCCTAAGAATGCATTAACAAAGCAGTATATGAAGCTATTTGAAATGGATGGTGTACAACTAGAGTTTGAGCCTAAAGCATTACATGCTATTGCAAAACAATCTATTGCACATAAAGCCGGAGCTCGAGGTTTACGCTCAATTTTAGAACATCAATTGCAAGCAACTATGTTTGAGTTACCCTCAATGAGCCATGTGGAAAAAGTGATTATTACTGAAGCCTTGATAAAAGGAGAAAGTGCCCCCATTTATATAAGTGTTAATGATATACCAAAGAAGAAAAACAAGGTGAATAAAGTAGCATGAGTCAGAAAACAGACAACATAAAAGATTTGATGGCCCATTCTGATGTGATTTTACCAGCACTCTCATTAAGAGATGTAGTTGTATTTCCTAATATGGTCATTCCTCTTTTTTTAACACGAGAGAAATCCTTAAAAGCAGTTAAAATTGCTATTAAGCAAAAGAAACAAGTTTTCTTAATTGCTCAAAAAGAAAGTTCGCAGGATGATCCCGTGCAATCTGATTTGTATACAACGGGTGTGATTGGAAATGTTTTACAGTTACTCACTTTACCTGATGGGACGACAAAAGTTTTAATAGAAGGGATTGCTCGTGCAAAACTCAATACCCTAATGAAAGGAAGGGGGTACTTAAAAGCTCAGGTTTTACCAGTTCTTGCTCCACAAGTGGGTGCTGTTGACTTTGAAGCTGCACTGCGTACAGCACTGATGTGTTTTGATGATTACGTCAAGTTGAATAAAAAAATACCCGTAGAAGTGCTTTCCACATTATCAAACATTGATGATGCAGATCAATTGTTAGATATTATAGCAAGTCATTTATTATTGAAGCAGAAAGAAAAGCAATCAATTTTATCGGCCCATGACTTGTTGATTCGCGTAGAGCTGCTCATTGAGCTGATGATGACAGAAATTGACATCATGCGATTAGAAAAGAAAGTGCAAGGTCGCGTCAAAACGCAGATGGAAACTAGTCAGCGTGAATACTATTTAAATGAAAAAATTAAGGCGATTCAAAAAGAGTTAGGTGATGCAACTGATGAAGAGCATAGTGAATTAGATGGTTATGCTAAGAAAATTAAAGCATCTGGTATGAGCCAAGAGGCTATTGACAAAGCAACTTCTGAATTAAAGAAATTAAAATCAATGCCTGCAATGTCTTCTGAAGCATCCATTTCACGAAATTACTTAGATACTTTACTGGATGTGCCTTGGAAAAAAGAATCCACGATCAATCATGACCTACACGAAGCACAACGTATTTTAGATGAAGATCACTATGGTCTTGAAAAGGTGAAAGAAAGAATAGTGGAATATTTAGCTGTACAACAACGAGCAGTGAGACCTAAAAGCCCCATCTTATGCTTAGTTGGCCCCCCTGGTGTTGGTAAAACCTCTTTAGGTGAATCGATTGCACGTGCAACACAGCGTGAGTTTTCTAGAATTGCATTGGGTGGTGTTCGTGATGAGGCTGAAATAAGAGGACATCGTCGTACTTATATTGGTGCTATGCCGGGAAAAATTATTCAAAAAATGACTAAGGCAAAAGTTAAAAATCCGCTGATGATGCTGGATGAAATTGATAAAATATCATCTGATTTCAGAGGAGACCCTGCTTCTGCACTCTTAGAAGTGCTTGACCCAGAGCAAAACAACACTTTTAATGATCATTATTTAGAGGTGGATTATGATTTATCCAAAGTGATGTTTATTGCAACGTCTAACTCAATGAATATTCCAGCAGCATTGCGTGATCGTATGGAGGTTATTCGTTTATCGGGATATACGGAAAATGAAAAACTTGCAATTGCTAAGCGTTATCTCTTGCCTAAACAATTAGAAGCAAATGGATTGTCAAAGAAAGAGCTGAAAGTAAGTGATGCTGTTTTGTTAGATGTGGTTCGTTATTACACTTGTGAAGCAGGTGTTAGAAATTTAGAGCGAGAGCTTGCAAAAATTGCACGAAAAGTAGTCACAAATTTGGTGATGACTCAACATGAAGCTGGATTAAAACCAACTCGCTCTATTACCAAAACTAATTTAGAAGATTATTTGGGAGTCAGGAAGTATCATTTTGGTCTAGCAGATAAAGAAAATTGTGTTGGACAAGTGACAGGGCTAGCGTGGACAGAAGTTGGTGGGGACTTGCTTCATTTGGAAGTGGCGACCATGCCTGGGAAAGGGAAAACGCTTTATACAGGTCAGCTGGGGGATGTGATGCAAGAATCAATTCAGGCAGCTTTGACAGTCGTTCGAACTAGAGCTAAACAGTTAGGGGTGAATGCTGATTTCCACCGCTCACTTGATTTACATGTGCATGTGCCAGAAGGGGCAACGCCAAAAGATGGACCTAGCGCAGGTATTGGGATGTGTACAGCGCTCGTCTCTGCGTTAACCAATATTGCTGTGCGTAAAGATGTTGCAATGACAGGAGAAATTACATTGCGAGGTGAAGTTCTACCCATTGGTGGTTTGAAAGAAAAACTGTTAGCAGCTTTACGAGGCGGGATAAAAACAGTGATTATTCCACAAGATAATGAGAAAGATTTGAAAGAAGTACCTGCTCATATTACACAAGGGTTAAATATTATTCCTGTAAAATGGATAGATCAAGTGTTGACACTGAGTTTGACTAAAGAGCCTACGTCTTTAGTTGCCAATGAAGGAAAAGAAACGCAAAGCAATGAAGCCGCTATTCACACAAAAACACAAAAAAGAGAAGTTATTAAAGCAACCCCTCTCGTTTAAACCACATGTTAACGCTGACTACTTGGAGCGCATTTCGTTTGTAATGGATTATGCTCGGCGCGCTGCACCTGACGTTGAAATAGAAGTAGAAATTAATGAGAACTCGGGGTTTACGGTGGGAGTTCATCAACAAGCTATTGAAGAGCGTACTTATCACCAACAAAATGAGTTCAATGTTACATTAGTGCATAATCAATGTGCAGTAAGCACAAGTACGAGCAGCATGTCTCAGGAATCTATTCAGCAGATTATTGATAAAGCATATTATATGGTGAAGTCTACTGAGCCAGATCATGCAAATGGTTTGCCAGAGAAGTCTTTGTTGGCTCAGGGTTATCCAGATTTAGCGTTGTCGGATGAGTTTGAATTATCAACGACAAAAATGACTGAGGAAGCATTTTTGCTGGAGTCTGTTGCCTTATCACACAGTAATCAGATTAAGCAGGTTGATAATGCAAGTGTGCAAGCATATCGTTCATCCACTATTTTAGCGAATAGTCATGGATTCTTGGGCCATTATACAACTACCGACTATCATCGTAGTCTGAGTGTTATTGCTGAGCTTGAAAAAGCGATCACTTGTGGAGATAGTATGGAGTGCTACCATGATTATCAAACAGCACGTCATCAAAAGCGACTAAAAAGTATTGACCAGTTTTCAAAGCATGTGGCAATTGAGGCAATTAGGCGGTTGAACCCACAAACAGTGCATACAGGAAAATATCCTATTATTTTTACCCCAAGTGTTGCTAGGAGTTTGTTGGGCTGCTTTATTAATGCGATTAGTGGTGATCGATTGTATCGTAAAGAAAGTTTTTTAGCGGGCACATTAAATAAAAAAGTGTTTCCCAAGTGGTTATCCATATCAGAAAACCCCCATCAACGAGGTGGAGCAGGCAGCGCACCATTTGATAGTGATGGAATGCAGTTGTCGCCAAAGCATTTTGTGACAGGCGGGGTGTTAAGGAGTTATGCGTTGAGCAACTATGCAGCTAGAAAGTTAAATATGCAGCCGACGGGAAATACAGGAGGAGTCTATAATGTATCACTACAATCATCAAAATTACTGAGTAACCAAGATGATTTGCTCGTCAAAATGAATCGAGGCATCCTTATCACAGATATCATGGGGCATGGCGTTAACTTGGTTACTGGGGATTACTCACAAGGTGCTGGCGGCTTTTGGGTAGAGCATGGACAGATACAGCACCCTATTACTGGCTTTACGATTGCTGGGCAGCTGCAAGAGATGTTTGCAAATATCGTTGCATTGTCGGATGATATTGATGAGCGAGGAAATATTCAAACAGGTTCGATTTTACTTGATGAAATGATGGTCGCAGGTAAATAATATACTCGAAATAGATGAAAATCTCTATTTTCCAACACAAGGAATTCGAGTGGAATCAGATTCAGAAGCTCGAGTAATAGCATCGCTATTGGGAGAGCTTGTGGGGCTGAATTCTGACGAGTTACTGAAGTTAAAATTCTAGCTTTTCATCTATTTCGAGTATATGTTAGGATATTGATTTTAATGGAGTCCTTGTATGAGCATGCCGATTGTCTCGATTGTTATCCCAATTCACAATGAGCAAGAAAATATAGTGATGTTGCATCAACGTATCACTCAAGTTCTAGAGCCTCTGAATAAGTGCTATGAAATTGTTTTTACCAATGATGGTAGTCAGGATGATTCTGCACAATTATTGGACCAATTAGTTGAACAAGATGCGCGAGTACGAGTTATTCATTTTAATGGTAATTTCGGGCAACATATGGCAATTATGGCTGGATTTGAAAAAGTACGAGGTGATATGATTATTACCATGGATGCTGATTTACAAAATCTGCCCGAAGACATCCCACAATTTATCGAGAAAATGGAAGCAGGGCATGATGTTGTTGGGGGCTATCGTATGGATCGCCAAGATAAGAAGTGGCGATTATTTGTTTCAAAGTGGCATAATCGTATTCGAGAGAAAATGGCGCCTAAGTTAAAAATGAAAGATGAAGGTTGTATGCTCAGAGGCTATAAACGCAATATTGTTGATTTAATGGTGTCTAGTGGAGAAGTTTCTACATTTATTCCTGCGCTTGCTATGATGTACGCAACTAATCCTGCTGAGGTTGGGGTGCGTCATGCTGAACGAGAAGCAGGGGAATCCAGTTATAATTTTTACAAGCTTATTCGCTATAATTTTGATTTAATTACTGGCTTCTCTGTGGTGCCACTACAATTGTTTACTTTTATTGGGATGGTTGTTTCATTGTTAAGTGGTTTATTAGTTCTATATTTAGCGATTGATCGCATCATTGCGGGACCACAAGTACAAGGTGTGTTTACTCTATTTGGTATTTTGTTTTTCCTAGTTGGTATTGCTCTGATGGGCTTAGGTATTGTTGGTGAATATATTGGGCGTATCTATCAAGAGGTGCTGCAGCGCCCTAGGTTTGTGATTCAAAGAGTAGTAGAAAACCATGAAGGTAGTGAGCGTTAAAAATCACAGCGTCAAGTAAAAGCTGGTGATCTTTGCAGTTATAATTTATATAAGCACGAGAAGAAAGCTGAGTCGAACACGACTTGTTGATGGCATACCTTAAATGAAAATTAACAAGACAGTGCTGACTAAGTTGGTCAAAATGAAATGAACTCGTTGTATCCCCTGCTTGTTTAATACATCCTCGTAATGCTTTATCCATAGAGAATTGGTGTTGTTTGGAGCAAACCACTCAGACATATATATATAAAATATGCACTATAATATAGCATTCTAAACTAAAAACATAAATTAATGAAGCGTAGTGTATAGGTTCAGGTGGTTTGAGACAAACAAGCACCTCGAGAATTATGTTTCCCAATGTAAGCCAAAGGAGTTAAACCTGCAAGAGAAAAATGCGGTCTGTAATCATTATATTTAGTGACAGCATCTTTAAGCTCATTGCGAATTGCTCCCAGTGAGTCTGCAAGTGAAGGCTTGGCATAAAACTCTTCTCTAAAAATGCGGTTACCTCTTTCAACACCTCCATTTTTCTTTGGGCTAGCTGGCGGTAAAACATACAACGGTATATTCAGCTGTCGACAAGCATCCTCAAATTCAGCCATGAACTCTGATCCTCCATCAACCTGTATCGACAAGATCTCGAACGGAGCTTGCTCTATCAGTTCGAGTAGAAACTTTCTAGCTGACTTACTGCTAGCATTGGTGTAAATCTGTGCTCCAATATATTTGCTTTTACGTTCCCATGCCTGAAAATGCTTCACCATTACTCCATTGTGGCGTACTGTCATATGATCTATTTGAACATGCTCGCCTAACTTCAGAAGTTTCTACATTTATTCCTGCGCTTGCTATGATGTACGCAACTAATCCTGCTGAGGCTGGGGTACGTCATGCTGAACGAGAAGCAGGGGGATCCAGTTATAATTTTTATAAGCTTATTCGCTATAATTTTGGTTAAATTACTGGCTTCTCTGTGGCGCCACTACAATTGTTTACTTTTATTGGGGTGGTTGTTTCATTGTTAAGTGGTTTATTAGTTCTATATTTAGCGATTGATCGCATCATTGCGGGACCTCAAGTACAAGGTGTATTTAGCTCTATTTGGTATTTTGTTTTTCCTAGTTGTATTGCTCTGATGGGCTTAGGTATTGCTGGCGAATATAAATTGGGCGCATCTATCAAGAGATGCTGTAGCGCCCTAGGTTTGAGATTCAACATGTTGTAGAAAAACATGATGATAGTGAGCGTTAATAATCACTGGGTTAAGTATGAGCTTATGATCTTTGCTGTTATCATTATATTGTATGAGATGAATGATCAGTCGGTTACGAAAAATTTGATGCCTTTTTTTAATTTGTATATTAACCAGAAAGTACTGACTAAGTCGGGTAAACTGAGATGAACTCGTTGTTACCCCTGCTTGTTTAATACATTCTTGTAATGCTTTATCTGTTTGAATATGGTTGATGGATAATGCGCACTGATGTAGTGCGACAGCGTGACTATAGTCGAGGTTGGGTATTAAGCTTAGAATCAATGGACTACTGTAATTAACATCAATGCTTGTAATGTTGGGTGATAATGTGGTGACGTAAGGACGCAATTTATTAATGATATCTGGTGAAAATCCTTGGATTAAGTTCAGCTCATCGAGATTACTCAGTGGTAGATTAGATGCGAGATAGGGGGGGTGTTGTTTTAAATAATTGCCGTTGCTACTGTTGTTGGGTGTAAACCATGCCAGTAAATTATTAGCAAGTGCTTCTCTTTGTTGCTTGTTTTGATTAGGGAACAAGCTTTTTAATAAGCGCTTAAAACTCGAAAACTGAGTTTGGTTTTTTATTGAATTCAGATTAAAGCGAGTTTGTAATGGCGCAATGCTGATATTAATTTGATAACCAGCAAAATCACCGCTCTGTGTTTTTAACTGTACTGTTTGTGGAAATTTCTGAGGTAGTGTTTTGTTTTTTAAAAATTGTTGCCAATCTTGTTGAATTTGCTGTTTTGCCCAAATTACTCCAGATTGAGCAATTTGCTGTAAGTGACTTTGTGTTTGAATTTGTGTTTGAATTTGAATTAATTGTGCAGATTTTCTTAGCATTAATGTAGCAAAGCCAGCAATAATAGCGATCAGTAAAAGTGCTGCGATCAATGCGCCACCTATTTGATTTTTAAGTGGTTTCATGGGTGGTGCCACTTTGAATGTTAAGTCGAAAAATACGATAAATGATACCTAGTCCTTTTACTTTGAAAGTAACAACAATTGCCAGTGGTACGGTATTATTTTGTTTGAAATTTTGTTGGGCTTTATGGTTGGGTTCTACTGCATTATTAGTTTGTGCAGGCCAATAGGGCACTTGTTTTTTTGTGGTTATATAGTATTGAAAAACAGGTTGCTGTTGAACAGGCTGAACACCCGATAGCAACAATTGTTTAATGGGCTTTGTTGCGATGGGTCGATCCAATACAGGCCAGATTAAGCGATATAGTTTACCATTTGCTAGTTGATAGCTAATGCGCAGTAAAGAACTGTTTGTTTTAAGTGGATTGATATTGCCACCACGCGTAAAGCTGATGTTATTATTTTGACCTTGCAATGCAGGTTCAATGACATGGTTCGTGGTGTTGATGGGTCTGTCAACCACCTGAGAAAAGTCTAAATTCATGATTGCTAATGTCATTTGTAACTGCTGTAAATTGTGCTCAACTCTCAAGATGTGATGGCTATTAGTGATGCTTCGCGATAATCCCCAATAACTAATAATCGATAGAATGGAGAATATGAAGAGTGCTATTAAGATTTCAATGAGTGTAAAGCCATTTATTGATTTAGCTTTCATTGCTTTTATACCCCTCACCATTCAAGACGCTGGAGTTTTAACAAAATGAATTTTAGTAAAATTAGATTCAAAAAATCGAGTAATAGCAAGCTATTGAGAAAGTTTTTAAATGTCAATTTTGCAAAATTCATGAAGTTAAAACTCGGTTTCTTGAATGGTGAGGGGTATATTAATCCATTGATATCCAGTTAAAGTACGAATAGATCGACCATTTTGTTTATCGAGCACGTGGATTATGATTTTTCCACGGTAAGGGACATCATTATGATTTTGTGTTGATTTCCAGTATCGAGTCTTTTCTAGTATTTTAAGGGCAGTGTGTCCTTGTTCTACACTTGATGGGATGATGTTTAGTTGTTTTAAGGTTAAGATATTTTGTGCCACCATATTGGTTGCAATGCGTGATTTAATGGCGCTTAATCGTGCTATATTATCTTTCATTGTCTGTGATAACGCGAGTAATCCAATGGCAAGTATCGCTAAAGCAACCAAAACTTCGATCAGTGTAAAACCCATTGTTGATTGTTTTTTCATTGGCAACATCTTATCATATCAAAACATAAATCAACATGGTATTTAAGTATGTGTGGAATCGTCGGTGCAGTTGCACAGCGTGATGTGACAGAAATTCTTCTAACTGGATTGAAACGCTTAGAGTATCGTGGCTATGACTCTGCTGGTATTGCACTTATTGCTGATGTTGTTGATGATGAAGCCACAGAAAAGCAAAAGTTATATCGATGTCGTTCATTAGGAAAGCTAGAGGCATTAACACAACGACTAAAATCGTCACCTCGCCCTGTATCCAAAATTGGTATTGGGCATAGTCGTTGGGCAACCCATGGTAAACCCACTGAAAAAAATGCACACCCTCATGTTTCTCCCACTGGGAAACAACCTCGTATCGCAATCGTACATAATGGGATTATTGAGAACCATCACATATTACGCGAACAATTAAAGAAAGCTGGGTTTGAATTTGACTCTGATACAGACAGTGAAGTCATTGTCCATTTATTGATGGATTGCCTAAACAGTGGTGCAAAAACCGTTCAACAAGCACTTGCTCAAGTGATGACTAAACTGGAAGGATCTTTTGCTTTAGCTGTTATTGACGAGCAAAGCCCACAACAATTGATCGTGGCGCGTAAAAATAGCCCATTAGTCATTGGTATTGGTATTGGAGAACACTTTATTGCTTCTGATGCCCTTGCTTTATTACCAGTGACTCATCAATTTATTTACTTGCAAGATGATGATTTAGCGGTGTTAACGGCCACCAGTTATCAGATTTATCAAGCTGATCAGGAAGTCACGAGGGAGGTTAAGCTGTTAGAAACCCAGCTTGAACAAGTAGAGCGTGGAGAATATCGTCACTTTATGCAAAAAGAAATGTTCGAACAGCCCAATGTGATTGAGCATACTTTAGCGCATCGTATTGAAGATGATCAATTGGCTACTGATTTGTTTCCTGAGGAAGCATTATCACTTTTCAAAGCAGTCAATCGAGTGCAAATTGTTGCTTGCGGAACGAGCTTTCATGCAGCATTAGTTGCTAAATATTGGTTGGAAGAAATTGCCAATATTTCATGTGATGTTGAAATTGCGAGTGAGTGGCGATATCGCAAAAAAGTCATCAATCATGAGCTAGCCAGTCACACTTTATTTATGACCATTTCTCAATCGGGTGAAACTGCAGACACACTAGCTGCATTGATGCAGGCAAAAACATTGAATTATTTGGCAACTTTAACCATTTGCAATGTACCCGAAAGTGCACTGGTGCGACATTCTGATTATTGTCTATTGACACAAGCAGGCACAGAAATTGGTGTCGCATCAACCAAGGCTTTTACGACACAACTGGTCGCTTTATACCTACTTACTTTAATATTGGCGAAACAACAAAATCAATTGCCTTTACAAAAAGAAAAGCAATGCTTAAATGAATTAGCCCGATTGCCTCAGTTGATTCGCGCCGTATTACAGCTAGATAAAGTGATTGAAAGCCTAGCGATTAGGTTTGCAGATAAAGCACACAGCTTATTCTTAGGACGTGGTATCGAATATCCTATAGCGCTGGAAGGGGCGTTAAAATTGAAAGAGGTCTCTTATATCCATGCTGAAGCTTATGCAGCAGGTGAGCTAAAACATGGACCACTGGCATTAGTTGATCACAATATGCCGATTATCAGTGTTGCACCCAATAATCATTTACTGGAAAAGTTAAAATCAAATCTACATGAGGTCAAAAGTCGTGGTGGGCAACTCATTGTGTTTGCTGATCAAAATGCTGGCTTCCAAGATGAAGTGGGTGTGACAGTCATCAATTTACCTCACATTGATCCATTATTGGCACCCATTCTATATGTGATTCCTTTGCAGTTATTGTCGTATCATGTTGCTTTAATCAAAGGGACCGATGTCGATCAACCAAGGAATTTAGCGAAATCGGTGACGGTGGAGTGAGAGCTATGATTGCTCATATCAAAAAGTATTCTTTTATCTCTTTTTTGCTGTCTTTGTTAGTGTTGAATTCAGTTATCGGATTTTTGTTATACTTTCATTTTAATAAACAAGAAATAATGACTTTCATTATTCCTGCTTTTTTTGGAAATATTACGGCTGTTTTTTCTTTTCTTGCTTATAAAAATTTTAGGGAACAGTTTCGTTTTAAATTATACGAAGAAAGGTTTGAGTGGGTTAGTGAGCTCAATATTTTTTGTTCAGTTACTGTAAGATTAGCCGGAAATTTAACTTTACAGAAAGATAACATAAGAGATACTGAAAACCTAATAGAAGGATTTCATAAAAGTGCTCACAATACATTTCGTGGGAATGGTTTTCTGAAAGGCAAATTCTTATTTGATAATAACATTGCAGCTGATTTGACGAAGTTAAATGATACTTATGCTTTTTTTACAGCTTTTTCAGGTATGGTCGAATTATCAGAAGAGAATGTGTCAATGTGGAGGGAGAAGCTCGATTACATAGCTTCTTTCCAAACTAAAATACCTGTTTTATTCGAAGACTATATTGGTTTTGGACATTATAAAGCATAAGCAAACTCATGGTGATATTATGCAAAACAAATTAACAACAATAATCCCCAATCGAAAAAAAGCCATTTTCTTCGCCAAACGTCAATTGGCTGAGTTTGTATACGATGCAGTGCAATTAGAAGGCATCAATTATACCTTGCCACAAATACAGACTTTACTTGATGGTGTCACCGTAGGGGGGCATTCAATCAGTGACCAAAAAATCACCTTAAACCAAAAAGCTGCTTGGGGATTTTTATTGACATCACTTGAAAATAACAAGTTTTCTTTAGACAAAGCGTTTGTTTGTCAATTGCATAACCTTGCAGCTCGAGACGATGCCTTGGAGTGGGGCGTTTTTCGAACTGGGCAAGTGACGATTGCGGGGACAAGTTACTTACCACCCAAAGCACAAGCATTAGATGGGCTCTGGCAGTCATTGGATATGAATTATCATCAAATGGATGTTGAGATGCTATATCAGCAGGCAATTGGTTTGTTTTTAGATATGGCAAGAATGCAATTCTTTTATGATGTGAATAAAAGAATGGGTCGATTTATGATGAATGGCATCTTGCTAGATTGTGGTTATCCTGCGATTAACTTGCCTGCAAAACGTCAAGAGACTTTTAATCAACTGATGCTTGATTTTTATCAAAGCAATGATAAGTCAGCGATGATCAATTTCATGATTTCATGCCTTGATCAGCAGTTGATAGAAATTATGAGCGAAGCTTGAAAACTACAATTATTAACCCTACATAACGAGCAACAAAAAACTCAATGGAGAAATGCCACATGAGCAAGAAAGAACAAGTGAAAACAGAAGAGCAGCTGCAAGAACAGCAAGAGATCGTCAATGAGGAAGGTCTTGAAGAGTCGGGTAACGATACAGATCATGAAGTGAATGCTGGGTTGCAAACCCAACTGGATGCTGCCAATTTGAAACTCGAGTCACAATGGAATGAAGTGCTTCGTGCAAGAGCTGATGTTGAAAATATTCGTCGTCGCTCTGAAAAAGATGTTGCGAATGCACATCGTTATGCATTAGAAAAATTTGTCAAAGAACTTCTGCCCGTTATTGATAGTTTAGAGCGTGGATTACATGACATTGAAAGTGATCATGAAATGGTTGATGCGATGCAACAAGGCATGAAAATGACATTGGAAATGATGATCAGCGCAGTGAAAAAGTTTGGGGTTGAGCCTTTAGATCCTACTGGAGAAAAGTTTAATCCAGAGCAGCATGAAGCAATGAGTATGCAGCCTTCAGAGGAGCATGAGAGTAATACGGTGATGCAAGTAATGCAAAAAGGTTACTTATTGAATGATCGACTTATTCGTCCAGCAATGGTGATGGTGGCAAAGTAACAACTTCAGACTTGAAATTTAAATCATGTGTCCTTACATGAGAATTAATAAAAAAATATCATCGTGCCAAATATGAAAAATTGCATGATGCAATTAAGGGAGCTTAATTATGGGTAAAATTATTGGAATTGATTTAGGAACCACCAACTCGTGTGTTTCTATTATGGAAAATGGTAAAACAACCGTCATTGAAAATGCTGAAGGTGGACGCACAACACCATCAATTATTGCTTATACAGATGACGAGGTTTTAGTGGGGGCATCAGCAAAACGCCAAGCAGTGACTAACCCAACCAATACACTTTTTGCCGTTAAACGCTTAATTGGTCGCAAATTTAAAGATGATGTAGTGCAACGTGATATCAAAATGGTGCCTTACACTATTGTGAAAGCAGACAATGGCGACGCATGGGTCGAAGCCAAAGGCGAAAAAATGGCAGCACCACAAGTTTCTGCTCAAATCTTGATGAAAATGAAAAAGACAGCAGAAGAATATGTGGGTGAAAGCATTAATGAAGCAGTGATTACTGTGCCTGCTTATTTCAATGATTCACAACGTCAAGCAACTAAAGATGCCGGTAAAATTGCAGGTCTTGATGTTAAACGTATTATTAATGAACCCACTGCTGCTGCACTTGCTTATGGGATGGACAAAAAAGGTGGTGACCGTAAATTAGCAGTTTATGACCTAGGTGGTGGTACATTTGATGTTTCTATTATTGAAATTGCTGAAATTGATGGTGAGCACCAGTTCGAAGTATTGGCAACTAATGGTGATACTTTCTTAGGTGGTGAAGATTTTGATTTACGCTTGATTGAATTTTTAGCAGATGAATTCAAAAAAGAACATGGTGTTGATTTACATAGTGATCCGCTTGCATTGCAACGTTTGAAAGAAGGTGCTGAAAAAGCAAAAATTGAGCTGTCTTCTTCTACTCAAACTGATGTCAATTTGCCATACATTACGGCTGATGCGGCAGGTCCAAAACATTTGAACATCAAAATTAGTCGTGCCAAGTTAGAAAGCTTGGTTGATGATCTAGTTGAACGCACACTTTCGCCATGTAAAATCGCACTAAAAGATGCGGGTTTAAGTATTAGTGATATTGATGATGTGATTTTGGTTGGCGGACAAACACGTATGCCAAAAGTGCAAGAGGCTGTGAAAGATTTATTTGGGAAAGAAGCAAAACGTGATGTTAATCCTGATGAAGCTGTGGCAATGGGTGCTGCGATTCAAGGTGCGGTATTATCAGGTGATGTGAAAGATGTATTGTTGCTAGATGTAACGCCACTTTCTTTAGGTATTGAAACCATGGGTGGGGTGATGACTAGTCTTATCGACAAAAACACCACTATTCCAACTAAAAAATCACAAACGTTCTCGACAGCTGAAGATAATCAAACAGCAGTGACTATTCATGTGCTACAAGGTGAGCGTGAAGTAGCTAGCGGAAATAAGTCATTGGGACGTTTTGATTTAGCTAATATTCCACCTGCACAACGTGGAATGCCACAAATTGAAGTCACTTTTGATATTGATGCCAATGGTATTTTGAATGTGTCAGCTAAAGATAAAGCAACGGGTAAAGAGCAATCGATTATTATTAAATCATCCAGTGGTTTGTCTGAAGATGAAATTGAAAAAATGATCAAAGATGCTGAGGAAAATAAAGAGGCTGACCGTCAATTCCAAGAACTTGCTGGAGCGCGTAATCAAGGTGAATCGATGTTACATTCAGTCGAGAAATCATTAAGTGAAATTGGCGATGATATTGAAGCGGATGAAAAGTCTAAAATTGAATCCGCTTTAGAAGCATTGAAAGAAGCGCTTAAAGGTGATGATAAAGATGCTATGGAAGAAAAAACCAAGGCGTTAACAGAAGCTTCAGCGAAAATGGCTGAAAAACTTTATGCTAAGAATCAAGCAACAGCAAGCGAAGCTGGAGAGCAAGCTACAGAAGAAACTACCGATGCACAAGCTGAAGATGGTAACGAAGAGGTTGTTGATGCAGAGTTTGAAGAAGTCGACGGTGATAAAAAATAATCACACTTTGAGTTAGCTATTAATAATGACCTTGTAGTAAATTTTTGCTGCGAGGTCATTTGTGTTTAATAAGGGATGTGCATGAAATAACTTCAGCAACTGGCGTATAAAATGAGTTTAGTTTTGAATTTTTTAATTGAAAAAAACCACAGCAATAGCAGGTTATTGTGCGGATTTTTTGATTGCAAAAGATTCAAAAATGAATTCATTTTAGGCGATCAGTTGTGGAAGTTATTTCATGCGCATCCCTAAAAGAGAATCACTATGTCAAAAGCGGATTATTACCAAACCTTAGGTGTACAGAAAAATACCAGCGATGGTGATATTAAGAAAGCTTATCGTCGTATGGCAATGAAATATCATCCTGACCGCAACCCTGATGATAAAAAAGCCGAAGCAAAGTTTAAAGAAATTAAAGAAGCTTATGAGGTTTTGTCAGATAGTCAGAAGCGTTCTGCCTACGATCAATTTGGACATGCTGGTGTTGATCAACAAGGCATGGGCGGCGCTGGTGCTGGTGGCTTTGGTTTTGATGATTTGGGTGATGTTTTTAGTGAGTTTTTTGGTGGTGGTCGAAGCGGTGGGCGTCGTGGAGGACGCCAATCACAGGGGCAAGCTGGTAGTGACTTATTGTATGATTTAGAAATCAGCCTAGAATCTGCTGTACACGGCGATACTGTTGATATTGAAATTCCTAAACAAGCTAACTGTTCATCCTGTAAGGTAGTGGTGCAAAAAATGGGGCTAAACCAAGCAATTGCCCAACTTGTCATGGACAAGGGCAAGTCCGTATGCAGCAAGGATTTTTCACCGTACAGCAAACCTGTCCAAACTGTCATGGACAGGGGCAAGTGATCACAGATCCATGTCAGAGCTGTCATGGGCAGGGACGCGTACAAAAACGAGAAAAATATCGGTTAAAATTCCCGCGGGTGTTGATCATGGTGATCGAGTACGCCTCTCTGGCAAAGGTGAAGCTGGCACACACGTGGTGCAACGGGTGATCTTTATGTCCGCGTGCATCTTAAAAAGCACGCTTTATTTAAGCGTGACGGCAAAGATTTATATTGTGATGTGCCTATTAGTTTTATTGATGCTGCATTAGGTGGCGAGTTGGAAGTACCAACCATTGATGGACGAGTTAAATTAAAAATCCCTGCTGAAAGTCAATCTGGGAAACAATTTAGATTACGAGGTAAAGGAGTGAAGGCGTTAAAAGGTCATGGAGTGGGTGATTTATTTTGTAAGATCATGGTTGAAACGCCAGTGAGTCTCTCGAAAGAACAAAAAGAACTATTGCAACAGCTACAGAGTTCTTTGTTGGCTGGGGGGGATCGACATCGTCCAAAATCTAAAACATGGTTTGATAATGTGAAGTCATTCTTTGATAAAAAATAGGCTAGAATTATGCAAAACGTTCCAATGACAAAACAAGGTTCAGATGCCTTAAAATTAGAACTAGATGAATTAAAAAAAATACGTCGCCCTCGTGTAATTCAAGCGATTAGTGAGGCTAGAGAGCATGGTGATTTGAAAGAAAATGCTGAGTATCATGCTGCGAAAGAAGAACAAGGGTTTATCGAAGGACGTATCAAAGAGATCGAAGGTAAGTTATCAAATGCTCGAGTGATTGATGTTAGTCAACTCGACGGTGATGGAAAAGTGATTTTTGGAGCAACGATTACTATTATGAATTTAGATAGTGATGACAGTATCACCTATCAAATTGTCGGCGAAGATGAGGCCGATATTAAGCAGCATAAAATGTCAGTAACTTCGCCAATTGCCAGGGCACTTATAGGGAAATATGAAGGAGACGAAGTTGAAATTAATATCCCTAGTGGCGAAGTAACTTACGAAATTGAATCGGTTAAATATATATAGTTAAAATGGTTAAATTATGAGTGCTTTTAGCAAAATGATTTTAAGTAGTATTCAGTTGAAAAATTTAAATCATAGCCAGTCTATGATACGATTTTTTTAGTTGGATGATGCAAAAAACATGAAGTTAAAATACTCATAACTTAACTGTTTTAGCTACAACATAGGAGAATGTATGAGTTATCAACATATAAAAACACCCAGCAATGGACAGAAAGTGACTGTCAACGAAGATTTATCGCTGAATGTACCAGACCAACCGGTGGTTCCTTTCATTGAGGGGGATGGAATTGGCGCAGATATTACGCCAGTAATGAAGAAGGTGGTTGATGCAGCCGTTGAAAAAGCGTACGCAGGCAAAAAGAAAATTCATTGGATGGAAGTGTATGCAGGTGAGAAAGCAACCCAAGTTTATGACAAAGATACTTGGTTGCCTGAAGAAACCCTTGATGCAATGCGTGAATATAATGTAGCAATTAAAGGACCCTTGACAACTCCTGTGGGAGGTGGAATTCGTTCTCTGAATGTTGCACTGCGTCAAATGCTTGATTTGTATGTTTGTCAACGACCTGTTCGTTATTTTGACGGTGTGCCAAGCCCAGTGAAAGAACCATGGAAAACAGATATGGTGATTTTTCGTGAAAACTCTGAAGATATTTACGCAGGCATTGAATGGGCTGCTGGAACACCAGAATGTAAAAAAGTAGTTGATTTTTTGCAACAAGAAATGGGTGTTAATAAGATTCGTTTCCCGCAAACAGCAGGGATTGGCGTTAAACCTGTTTCACAAGAGGGTACAAGTCGTTTAGTAACACGTGCGATCCAGTATGCAATTGATAATGGTCGTGACTCAGTTACTTTGGTGCACAAAGGTAATATTATGAAATTTACTGAGGGTGCATTTAAAGATTGGGGCTATGAAGTAGCACGTGAAAAATTTGGAGCAAAACCATTAGACGGTGGACCTTGGCATGTGATGAAGAACCCTAAGACTGGTGAAGATATCATCATTAAAGATGTAATTGCAGATGCTTTTCTTGCAACAAATTTTGCTAAGACCAAGCGAATACAGTGTGATTGCGACATTGAACTTAAATGGTGATTATATCTCTGATGCTTTGGCAGCCCAAGTGGGTGGTATTGGTATTGCTCCGGGTGCAAACCTTTCAGATCGAGTGGCACTATTTGAAGCAACGCACGGAACTGCACCAAAATATGCAGGCCAAGATAAAGTGAACCCAGGCTCATTAATTCTTTCTGCTGAAATGATGTTGCGTCATTTTGGTTGGTTTGAAGCTGCAGATTTAATTGTTCAAGGTGTTGAAGGTGCAATCGCGAATAAAACCGTAACTTATGACTTTGAACGCTTAATGCCAGATGCAACTTTGATGTCTTGCTCTGGGTTTGGTGAGAAAATGATTGAGAATATGTAAGTTTTATTTTCATCTTAGACACAGCACGCAGTAAGTGCATGCTGTGTCTAATTTAATAAGGTTTGAAAACAGCGGGTTAAAGTCGTTATCACAACTAACGGAATTGTAACCGATAGGTTATAATTGCGTAAAATAAGACACGAGAAAAGTGTTGTTGCGATGAAAAAAATGAATTTACACAGTTAGCTGGAAAGGCTCAGTAACATCTTCACCTCAGCATATTTTGCGACAGAACCATTTAAGTTATATGATTAGGAGTTTTAAGGCATTAGATTGCTAAGGTAAAATTGTATTAGCCCTTCCATTTTCTCAACGCAGTAAATAGGTCAAGCTCACACTCAATATAATTACGCTGTTGTGATATCATTTTTTTTGAATTGATTTGATCACAACGCAAGAATGGGTTAATCAACTTTTCTTGTTGCAGTGTCGTAGGTAAAGACGGCAAGCCTTTTTCTCGTAGTGAAGTAACATATTGAATGTGTTGCTGAATTGCTTCATTTTCTGGCTCAACAACTTGAGCAAAGGATAGGTTTTGCAGCGTATACTCGTGTGCAGGATAAATGAGCGTTTCATCAGGTAAATTTTTTAATTTAAGCAAAGATCCATACATTTGCTCATAAGTGCCTTCAAACACACGTCCACACCCAGCTGAAAATAGTGTGTCCCCACAAAATAAGTGTTCTCCATTAAAGTAGGCAATATGTTCTAAGGTATGCCCAGGGAGCTCAATGACTTTCCAGCAGCCAAATTCATTCAAATTAACCATTGATGCTTCAGTGACAACCTGTCTTGTTGTATATATTTCTGCTAGTGGGATGTATAGTTCAGCTTCTGGGTAAGCTTTTAATAAGCCATTAACACCATGGGTATGATCGTGGTGTTTATGTGTGATCAAAATAGTGTTTAATGAAAGCGAATGTGCCGTTAAAAAGTCTATTACTGGCTCGCTATTACCAGGGTCAATGATACAACAGCAGTTAGATTCTCTATCAACTAATGCCCAAATATAATTGTCATCTCGGTTAGGGATTGCTATGATTTCTTGATGTTTTTTCATAAGCGTATCATAAAATGAATCAAAGAAAAAAAGTAGAACTATTTACTGATGGTGCTTGTAGTGGTAACCCTGGCCCAGGTGGTTGGGGGTGTTTTGTTGCATTGCGATGGAAAAGAAAAAACACTGTCAGGATTTCAAAAAGAAACTACGAATAACCAAATGGAACTTAAAGCAGTTATTGAGGGGTTGAGGGTCTTGAAGCATCCCTGTGATGTTCATATTACCACTGATTCAAACTATGTGAAGGATGGTATGACAAAGTGGATTCATAACTGGAAGAAAAATCATTGGCGGACTAGTGCAAAAAAAGCAGTTAAGAATGTTGAACTTTGGCAGGAGCTCGATCAGCTCTGTGCACAACATGATGTACATTGGTTTTGGGTAAAAGGGCATAGTGGTCATCGCGAGAATGATATGGTTGATGAGTTAGCGCGAGCAGCTATTGTTGAGCATTCGCGCGACACCCAAATTACTTGAAGACGTCGAGGCTTTAACATAATGAGCTTGAGCAGAATCAGGTTTAAAAGATTGAGCAATAGCACGGCTATTGGGAAAATTTTTAGATTTGTATTGTGCCGAGCTCATGCCATTAAAGTCCGGTGTCTTCAAGTGGTTTGGGTATAGTGGACTCGTTGATTTGCTGATACATCAAGTTAGCTAGCAGTTGATGCATGTAGGTTGAAGGGTGGCTATCATTATAAAAAACATATCCTTCACAATTGGATAGTGGAGTGTTTTTCCCGTCAGCAATACAATCCCCAATGTTATTAAAAACATAATCACTATTTGGAAAGATATAGCTTCCATGTTGCTTTATTTCTGAGACAACTTGTTGAAATGGGTGCTGCCAATTAAGAATGTGTGAAGCTGGAATTCCAGCTTCACTAAGCTTATTTTCTAAATATACATTGTAAAACAGGGTAACAGTGGTTAGTAGCCGACGTTTGATGCTGCTCATTTGATTGTATTCAGGTGTGTCTGCTGCACTCATTAATGATATCAGATAAATATTTTGGGTATTTGCCCCGTGTGCTATTAAGAGGCGGACAGCTTGAACTTGATGTGTTACAGAGGCTTCAAATTGTTTTAGAATACCGCTTAACGTGTGGTCATTTTGAATTTTATAGGCAATTTGTAATAAGTCATTAGAGCCAGCTAAAATAAAAAAAGCTGTTCGATGCTGAATTGTCTGTATTTTTGGCAGGTAAAATGAGCTAATTTGCTTGAGAAGTCCTGGTACACATGCGTAATTTTCTGGACTATCGAGTTGTTGGTGATTATGAATAAACAGCCCTGGCTTTTTACAGCGTGGTTCCACTTTAAATAATGCAGTGGGAGAAAGGTGTGTTGGGTGATAGTTGTTGACATAAGTATTGGCTGTTTGTGCCGCAATAAATGCGAAATTAATATTAGCTGTTTCATAGTTAACTTTTAGCTTTGGATTGATGGCATCCCAGTAGTTATAAATAGTTGGTGATTGAGCAATTTTCGGAATTAAATAGTTTACCCAAACTTTTCTCCCATCTCGACTCCCATGAGTACTGCTAGTAACTGGTACTCCTGCAGTTTGCTTTGTATGACCAACACCTTCAACGACTGCCCAATATCCATTAGCTGAGAAGTTTTGATTGTTAGCATATGAGCCAAAACCATCGCTAAGTGAGTCTCCAAATATAATAACATTACTAAAAGGTGCTTGTGAAAATCCAGTTGTTACAAGAAAGATAAATAGTAATCCAACAGTAATTCGCCTGATAATATGATTACACTTGGTGATCTTTAAAAGCATTTTATTAATACTCCGATATCCTTAAAAGCAACGGGCAGTGGTTTGTTTTTTACTACCAAATAATCCCATAACATTTGATCCTCGCAATTTAATAACGCGCCGAATTGTTTAATTTCTTGATCAGTTAAAGTGTCATAATAGGTAATAAAAAATTTAAGCAAAATGCGATCAAGCTCTAACATTCCTCGTCGACATAAAAAGCGATATTTTGCTTTAATTTCTTGCTGATTTAAGGCTTCTGTTGTCACGACATGTCTCGTGATTGGCGATAGACATGTACGGATGACTGTATAATCGAAGCATCATTACGTTCATAGCGAATTAATGCAAAAAACAAACCGATAGAAAATGTAAGTGTCATAAATAAGAAGCCATACTCATTCATAGCGTGATTATTCTCAGGTGAAAAATGTGCCAGCATCCAAACACCGCCTAAGTAAGCATAAGCCATAGCGCATTGTCGAATAGCATGCCATAGCTCAGGGATTGATTTGACATTTAATCCAATAAATATGATTTGAAAGATGAAGAAAATAATGAGGATACGGCTAATAGCTTGTAGTGGGGCCAACGCAAATAGATAAGTGAATATGATGAAGAGTATTAATGCAATAGCATGTCCTCCCCATAATTTGAAAGGGTATCGGTTTGTATTCATGCTGTCACGAAATACCCATAAAGCAATTGGGACGGGTAAATAAGAGATTACATGTAAAATACTCAACAAAATAGCCAACTCAGACCAGCTGCGAAATAAATATAGTAAAAGCATCGCAATCCCAGCATTAAGTAATAGTGATTTACGAGAAATTCTATGGATAGGGTGCACGTCATCAAAGTAAGTAGGCATTTGTTTCCCTCGTGCCATCGCTGTGAATAGTCGCGTTGATGTGCCCATAAAAGCTAAAGCAGTGCCTGAAGGTGCAAGGGTGGCTCCAAAATAAATAATAGAAGTTAAAAATGTCAGTCCTAACAAGGCGGGTAGCTCAACCATTGGAGCCGTAAAACTCACATGATGCCAGCCTTGATGTAATAAGTTTATTGGCAAGCCTCCAATAAAAGAGACTTCTAGTAAGATATAAATAAGTAAACAAAAAATAACTGCAATAAAAATAGAAAGAGGAATGGTGCGTGAAGGGCGCTTGATTTCACTGGCAAATGAAACGACCGACTGAAAACCATTAAATGCGACAATAATACCTGTTGCCAAAATAGTGGCTGCAATCGAGTTTGCTCCATAAGGTAACCAAGTTTGACCTATCAGCGTGAAATTACTGGCATGAAATTGTGTTCCTAATATAGATAATGCAACGACAATGGGAACTAAGACCTTTAATACAGTAAAAATATTATTAGTTTTTGCCATCACTTGAGCTCCCCAATAATTCCCCAAGGTGTAAAGAATGACTAACATACCAGCAAGTAACTCTCCAATATTAGTTAATACGCCATGATTGAAAATATAAGGGGCTATATGCGGCACTAAATTGACTAAATATTGAATGGTTGCATCAGCTTCTAATGCAATGACGGCAATGATCCCAAGCCAATTACTAATTGCGAATGGAAAACCAAAATAACGATTATGAGAGATCGTGGGAACGATAGCAGATAGCCCTCGACGAGGATAAAGACTAGCGATTTCAGCAAAACATAGTCCTAGTAAAATGACAATGGCAGCACCAATAATCCACGCTAAAATTGAAGCGGGTCCTGATATTTTTGCTGCTAAATATGGGGCAAAGAGCCATCCGCTCCCCATCATTCCTGCAACACCAAGTAATATGGCAGAAAATAAGCCCATTTGCTTTGAATCTTTACTCATTGTGTGTATCTCTATTAGTTAAAAATATAGCCAGTATTGTGGCAATGAGCAGTCCAATAGGAATGATATGTAGCGCATGAGTAAAGTTGTTGAGTTGATAAGCTCGAATGCCATGATGAAGCCTACCTTGCCAGTTCGAATCTAGTAGTGATCCAACTAGTGGCTGAAATATCATCCCTCCCAACATTACTAACATATTAGCAAAAGCAATACTTGAAGCTGCAAAGCGCTTTGGAGATTGTTCAAATGCAATCGCAAAAATTAAAACTTCGCTACTGCATAAAGCTCCAAATAAGCAAAAAATCAGGCATAGTGTGGTATAGTTAAAAAACATAGTGCCATGCAGAATTGCTAAAAAAGTAACCATTGCTAGAAATGCAGTAATAGTGAGTGGGATACGACGATTTTTAAAAAAATCTGAAATGATTCCCATGATGGGAGCACCTATTAACCAACCTAAAAAGACCATAGATGTTACAAAAGCAGCCTTTGTTAAAGTTAAATGATAAGCTGATATTAAATAATCGTTACTCCACAATTCTGCAAAGACACTAAGAGATGTATAAAGAAAACAACCGATCAGTCCTGCAAACCAGATTTGTTGATTGCGAGCAATTTGTGATAATCCTTTAAAAATATCACGAAATAGGACCAGCTTCAGTGGTTTCTTTAATAATTTATCTTGTACATGGTTTTTCTTTGCATGTATGGAGGGATGCCAGCGATCACTGAGACCAAACCAAATCAATGGAATTAAGATTATACCGAGTAGTGTTCCAATGTGAATCGTGGGTTGAAATCCAATTTGGTGAATTAGCTGTGTCATTTTAATTTCCCCGAACATGGCGCCAACCATGCCGAGAGTGGTGACAAAGCCAGAAAAAAATGCAAATCGGTTGTTGGGTAGCCACAGGGTAGCCAGTTTTAATGCACCAACAAAAGCAAAGCTACTGCCCAACCCTATTAAGAGACGAGCAAAAGCTGCAACCATAACACTGGTGGCTATGCCAAATAAAAAGCTACCCACTGCGCAAGCGGTAATAGCGGCGGTTAATACTTTTCTAGCTCCGTAGGCGTCGGTTAACACGCCGACAATTAATTGCATAGGCGTGTAAGCAAAATAATACATGCCTGCAACCCACCCAACACCTGCGGCGTTAGTATGCAAGAGTTGCATCAGGTTTTGAGTCATGACACTAGGTTCAATGCGAAGAAGATATTCGTAACAATAGAAAAAGGCACCCAGCAAGCAAATCAACCAAGCAACCCATTGAGCTGTCATTGTTTCCGTTGCTGATTCTTTCCTAGAGTTATATTCTGTAAATCTCATGCTATTTAAGTCCAGTTCTCTACACTGACTATATGTGTAGTCTAGTATTTCACGAGGCGTGACTTTAGCATAATCTCAGAAATTAGTATATGATCTCTGCCATATAGTAATAGGGAAGTGATAAGGGGTGTTTGATGAGGCTATGGTGTATTAATGCAACAAAACCAGAGTTTTTTCCAGGACTTTCTGATCAGCTAACTGAGTTAACAATTCAAAGGAAATATAGCCTTGAGGTGCTTTCCAGATTACTTGTTTCTGTTGCGGGAATCTCCTCCCTTCTTTATCATTTTTCTAATGAATTGCATCAATATTCATGTCACGAAAGTATGGAGCCTACAGGTGCTTTTTTTCAAAAAGACGGACGATGGATTAACTTGCCAAACAAGGAGAAAATTTGTTCTTTACCAACTTCAGGTTTCATAAGTTATGGTGCTGGCTTGACGGCATGTATTGCATCTGCTGGTATTGTTTATATAGAGAAACTTAGACAGTATTATGCTGAAAAATCGGCATTGCAATCTTTACAGGTGAGTTTGTTATCGATGTCTACCACTTTTGTTGAAATAAGCAATAAGAAAAGCTCATGGTTTTCTTGGTGTGAGTTTGACTCCCCTGCACATGTTGTATTGATTAACTATCAATATGCACAACATAATTACCTAGTAAAGTGTAGCTTATATGGGCGAGATGATATTTTTTCAATAGGGCGTGCTTATTTTGTAATGAGACAACTTATTAATAATTATTTAGCTGTAAACTCAGAACATACAGAGATGTTAAATAGCTTAATATTGCATATAGAAAAAATGGGGGATAAATCTTATTTTCTATCTCAAACAACGAATTATTTAGTTAAGTTGGGAGCATTTTCTCAAGAAAATTCTACTCTGCCTGAGGTTTTGGAGGAACTTACTTGTAAGATATGTTATGAGTATGCTTATCAACCAGTGATTATCGTCGATGTTAACCAATATGGGCGTATTCTCTGTCAGAATTGTATTGAGCGTTGGATAGAGTCCCAATGGAAACAAGAGGTAGAAAGCCAGTTAGCTCAACAGATACTGCGTGGGCAAGCGATTCCTCTCGATGCTTCGGCGTTGTTTGCTGAAATGCAAGTAACAGAGCCATCTGCAAGACAAGAAATAAATTCCTATGCTATGTTGCCAAACTGTAATTCTGAAATTTTAGCACACAAATTCAGGCGAGTTTCAGATACAAAGACGATGCTTAAGTTGATCCAGTATGTACAAGAGGTTGTGAAAAAACATCCTTGCCCCCCGAATTTAGAAGGTCAATATGAATCAGTTATAAGAGAGCTTACTTACGTTCAAAGTATATTAATATTGCTTCCAGATAACCAGCAAGCTTATGCCCAAACATAAAACGCACGTCGTGTTAATTGTGTGATCATTTCATAGGGACTCATATTCATTTGTGATGCTACAGTTTCTATAGGTAGTCCTTTCCCCCACAATGTTACTGTTTCACCAATGAGCTCCTGATTGTTCTTTGGCGTGATTACACTTAAGTCTATCATTAAATAATCCATGGAAACACGGCCAATAACAGGGCATTTCTTTCCACGAACAACTACAGTTGCCTTATTAGAGGCGCTCCTAGGGTAGCCATCACCATAGCCAATGGACACAATGCCGCAGAGCATTTCTTTTATTGCAACGTATGTGCCATCATAACCAATACACTCACCAGCTGCGCAGATTCGTGTGTCAATTATTTTGGCAGTTAATGTCATTACAGGCTTTAAATGAACAGGGTGGTTCGTTGGGTTAATACCATACAAAGCAATGCCTGGTCGAATCCAATCATTACCTTTATTTAGACCAGATAGTAGGGCTGCAGAATTGCAGATGCTGGTTTTGAAGTCGTATTGATCAGTCATGTTTTTAAAACATTGCATTTGATTTTTTGTGAGCATGCTCTCTGGTTCTTGAGCCGTTGCTAAGTGAGTTAACAGTCGAATTTCACGACAAATTGATAATTGTTTTAACCGCAATAAAATGACATCAGTTTGATTTGATGGAAATCCTAAACGATTCATCCCTGTGTTTGTTTTTAACCAGATTACAATGCTAGTTTGTTGTTTATTACCAGTGGTGCGATGATCAATGTTTTCTAGTTGTTTTAACTGAGTCATGGTATGGATGACTAAATCTAATTGCAGTTCAATAGCCTGACTTAAAGATTCTTTGTCATAACATCCACCCATCATCACTATTGGATTTTGTATGCCAGCTTGTCTTAATTCTTTGGCTTCTTCTAAGGTGGTAACTCCAAATCCATCACTGCCTGAAAGTGTGTTGGCAACCTGAATTGCACCATGACCATAGGCATTTGCCTTAATCATGCTTAATATTTTTTGTTGTGGTGCCAAGGATTTGAGCGTTAAGAAATTATGATGTAGTGCCTGCAAATCAATAAATGCACGGATTCCTCTGCTCATTGATAAGCTTCAAAAGATTGCTCGTTAGCTAGGTTTTCAAAACGTGTGTATTGTCCTAAGAAAGCAAGATTGACTTTGCCTAGCGCTCCGTTACGGTGTTTCCTAATCAAAATTTCGGCCACTCCTTTATCTGGAGACTCTGGATTGTATACTTCATCTCGATATATGAATGTAATTAAATCTGCATCTTGTTCGATAGCGCCTGATTCGCGTAAATCTGACATGACTGGCCGTTTATCAGTACGTTGCTCTAAGCTTCGATTCAACTGGGATAGGGCTATGACAGGCACATTCATTTCTTTGGCCAATGATTTAAGTGATCGTGATATCTCAGAAATTTCTTGTGTGCGATTTTCTTTCATTCCTGGTACTTGCATCAGTTGCAGGTAATCCACCACAATCAAAGCAAGATCTCCATGCTCTCTAGCAATACGACGTGTTCGAGCTCGTATTTCTGTAGGAGATAAGGCAGGCGTGTCATCTATGAATAATTTTGCCTGTGATAGCATCGTGACTGCGGAAGTTAAGCGTGGCCAATCTTCATCTTCTAATTTACCACTACGAATAGTTGACTGGTTAATGCGTCCTAGAGACGACATCATCCGCATTGCAAGCGAGTCTCCCGGCATCTCCATGCTGAAAACAAGCACAGGTTTGTCTTGGCTGATTGCGACATGCTCGGCGATATTCATCGAAAAACTAGTCTTACCCATTGATGGGCGAGCAGCAACAATAATTAAATCGGCGGGTTGAAATCCTGATGTAATACGATCCAAGTCACTGTAACCACTTTCTAACCCACTAAAACCACCTTCCTGATGATAAAGTTTATCTATTTTTTCTGTTGCTTGCGTTAATAATTCAGTGATGCCAATAGGGCCATCACCACGTTGACCTTTATCAGAAATTTGAAAAATGATGCGTTCAGATTCATCTAAAATTTGACTAGAGTCTCTGCCTTCTGGGAAATAAGATAAATCAGCAATCGTTCCCGATGCACTAATGAGTTGCCGCAGCATTGCTTTTTCATGAACAATGTCTGCATAAGCTTTTACATTAGCTGCGCTAGGAGTATTTTGAGCAAGCTCATATAAATAGACCTCCCCACCACAAGCTTCTAGTTGTAAAGATTGTTTTAAATGTTCTGCAATGGTGAGTACATCAAAGGGTTTGCTTTTTTTAGCAAGTTCAGCAATTGCATTAAACAGCATTTGATGATCTTTGCGATAAAATTCACTGGAGACTACGCAGTCAGCAACTTTATCCCACATCGAATTGTCTAGCATCAATCCACCGATAATGCATTGTTCGGCTTCAACTGAATAAGGTGGTATCTTCGCTTGAGGTGCTTGAGTAAGTTTGGTCATAAGAGGATGGTGCTATACCCAGCAACATTGATGACTGCGAGATTATCAATGTTGCTGAGGATTAATATTATTCTGCAACTACATTAATCATGAAGTCTATAGAAACTTCACTGTGTAGTTTAACTTTGATTGCATGCTCTCCAGTTTGACGCAATGGACCGTCTGCTAGCAAAACTTCCATTTTGCTGACTTCAACTCCAGCGGCGGTAATAGCATCACTGATTTCACGTGCAGTAATTGAGCCAAATAGTTTGCCTTCTTCGCTAGATTTGCTAGTGATTTTTACAGTGAGTTTTTCAAGTTTTTCAGCGCGAATTTTAGCAGACTTTAAGCGTTCGCCAGCTTGCTTTTCAAACTCTGCACGTTGTGCTTCAAACTTCTCTAGATTCTCGCCTGTTGCCATGACTGCTTTTTGTTGTGGGATTAGGTAATTACGTGCAAAACCATTTTTGACACTCACTTTATCACCTATGTTGCCTAAGTTACTGATTTGATCTAATAAGATAACTTCCATAGTAGAACTCCAATTATATTTATATGGCAATATGTTTTTATATGCCGTGTGTGATGAATTTATTTAGTATGTAAGTCACAATAAGGCAACAAAGCTAAATAACGAGCAATGCGAATTGCACGAGCTAAGAAACGTTGTTTCCTAGGGCTTACACCAGTAATACGACTTGGGACAATTCGACCAGTTTCCATGAGGAATTCTTTTAGTTTTCCAGGGTTTTTATAATCGATTTCTTCACTTTTAATTTCAGTGAATCGACCTGCTTTCCCGCCACTGCGTGGTGCTTTATGGTCATTTTTCAAGCCTTTTTCAGCCATCAATGATGGTGAGCTAATTGCTTGCTTTTGCTTTTGGATGAAATCTCTAACAATAGCGTCATTAAATTTAAAGCTATTTTTCAACTCTTCTAATGTTGCAAGATCACATTCAATGTTTAATAAGAAATAATGTGCTTTATGTACTTCACGATCATTTAATTGAATAGGGTAAGCTAAATGTAAACGTTCCCAGTTTTCTTTGCGGTGAATTTTTCCGCCTTTTTCAGTAATCACTCCCTCATAACGAGTAACCATGCTGGGTACTTGTTCGCTTTGATCAGGATGAATGAGTAAAACAATTTCATAATGTTTCATTTAGAATAAACTCCTTTTGGATTAAATAGCTACTCTCTATATCAACATGAGGGTAACAAGGAAGGCGTGATTATAATGGCGCTGATACCAGATAACAAGTAGATTTTAGAAAGGGCTATGGTATACTTGCGCGCATGAACAAAGCCGCCGACATGATTACTGAGCAAAGCCATATTCGCAATTTCTCCATCATTGCACATATTGATCATGGGAAATCTACATTAGCTGATCGCTTTATCAGTCTGTGTGGTGGTTTAAGTGATAGAGAGATGCAGTCCCAAGTACTTGATTCAATGGATATTGAACGAGAAAGAGGGATTACGATTAAAGCACAAAGTGTTACTTTGTATTATCGTGCAGATAATGGGGAAACCTATCAGTTAAATTTTATTGATACACCAGGGCATGTTGATTTTTCTTATGAGGTTTCACGTTCTCTAGCTGCATGTGAAGGTGCCTTGCTGGTTGTTGATGCGGCCCAAGGTGTTGAAGCTCAAACAGTTGCCGTTTGCTATACCGCGATTGAGCAAGACTTAGAGGTATTACCCGTATTAAACAAGATTGATCTGCCGCAAGCAGACCCTGTACGTGTTTGTGAAGAGATAGAGGAAATTGTGGGGCTAGATACCAGTCAAGCTGTTTCTGCCAGTGCTAAGTCAGGTATTGGCGTTAAAGAAGTTCTAGAGCAACTCATCACCCACATTCCGGAACCAACGGGAAATCCTGATAGCTATTTAAAGGCGCTAATTATTGACTCATGGTTTGATCCTTACCTAGGTGTAGTTTCTTTGGTTCGTGTTAAAGATGGGCAAATCAGTGTTAAAGATAAAATAAAAATCATGTCAACAGGCAAAGAGTATCTTGTAGATCAAGTGGGTATTTTTACACCGAAACGTCACCCAACAAAACAGCTTTCAACGGGTGAGGTTGGATACGTCATCTGTGGAATTAAAGATATTCTAGGCGCACCTGTTGGTGATACATTAACCCATGCAAAAGCAGCAGCAAACGAAGCATTACCTGGATTTCAGACGGTGAAGCCACAAGTCTATGCGGGGTTGTTTCCCACATCATCTGATGATTATGAGTCCTTTCGAGATGCGTTAGCAAAATTATGCCTGAATGATGCTTCCTTATTCTATGAGCCTGAAACTTCGACTGCATTAGGGTTTGGTTTTCGTTGTGGATTTTTAGGCATGCTCCACATGGAAATTATTCAAGAACGACTAGAGCGTGAGTATGATTTAGATTTAATCACCACAGCACCGACTGTTATTTATCGGGTCAAAACAACCAAAGGTGAAGAAAGCTATGTAGATAATCCCTCAAAACTACCCGCGCCGAATATTATCAGTGAGTTTGCAGAGCCCATTGCAGAAGTCAACATCCTTTTACCGCAAGAATACTTAGGCAATATCATTACGCTTTGTATTGAGCGCAGAGGAGTACAAACTAATATGCAATATGCTGGGAATCAAGTCGCTTTGCAATATGAGATCCCACTGAATGAAGTCGTACTGGATTTCTTTGATCATGTAAAATCATTGAGCCGTGGTTATGCTTCTTTGGATTACCATTTTAAACGTTTTGAACCCAGCAAATTAGTGAAACTCGATGTGCTTATTAATGGTGATAAAGTGGATGCCTTAGCAATTATTGTACATCAAGATCAATCTCATTATCGAGGAAGAAGCCTGGTTGAAAAGATGAAAGAATTGATTCCACGACAAATGTATGAAGTGGCGATACAAGCGGCCATTGGAGGACAAATTGTTGCCCGCTCCACTGTAAAGGCACTACGTAAGAATGTAACAGCAAAATGCTATGGTGGTGATATCAGTCGAAAGAAAAAATTGCTCGAAAAGCAAAAGAAAGGTAAAAAACGAATGAAGCAAATTGGCAGTGTGGAAATTCCACAATCTGCTTTTTTAGCTGTATTGAAAGTAGATAAATAAGGATACAAACTATGCATTGGAATTTAGGCGTTGACTTCCCTCTCATCTTGACTACATTGGTATTAGTAACAGGTGCTATTTTGTTGATTAGTCGATTTGTACTGGTTAAAAAAGAAACATTTCGCGATAAACAAGACAATTGGGCAGTGCGTTTTTCTAAGGAATATTTTCCTGTCTTACTACTAGTATTGGTTATTCGCTCATTTATTGGTCAAATTTATCGAGTGCCTACAGGTTCTTTAGAACCAACAGTCATGCCGGGTGATATGATTCTTGTCAGTCAGTTTGCTTATGGATTACATCTGCCAGTTATCCATAATAAAATATTCAACATTGGCGAGCCTAAAATTGGTGATGTTGCTGTGTTTCGTTGGCCTGCAAACCCTAATATTACTTACGTAAAGCGGATTATTGGTGTTCCTGGAACAAAAATAAGCTATCAGCATAAGACTTTGTATATTAATGGGAAAGAGGCTAAACAGACGTTCTATAAAAAAGGTTATGATGATGAACGCTATGGTCATGAAGGAATGCTACCCGTAACACAGTTTATTGAAAACCTAAATGGCGTGAAACATCTCATTAATATCAACACAAGTAATCGTGGCATTAATAATGAGCCACAAGCTTTTAATCTAATTGTGCCAAAAGGATATTACTTTGCAATGGGTGACAATCGTGATAATAGTTCAGATAGTCGCATGTGGGGATTTGTCCCAGAAGCTAACTTGGTAGGTAAAGCTTATTGGGTAGTGTTTAGTTGGAATAGCTATGGACATTGGTTGCATAAAATCCGCTGGCATCGATTCTTTAAGCCTTTGCATTTGTAAGGGAAGAGTAGCTTATGAGTGAGATAAAATTAGAAAAAAAAATAGGCTATATCTTTAATAATGTTGATTTGTTACGTCAAGCACTTTCTCATCGCAGTGTTCAAGGAAAAAACAATGAACGTCTTGAGTTATTGGGAGATTCTTTACTGAATTGGACCATTACAGATGCTATTTACAAACAATTTCCTCAAGGGCAAGAAGGGCAGTTGAGTCAATTACGATCCCATCTAGTCAGGGGCGTTACCTTAACTGAAATTGCACATGATTTTGAGTTGTCCGACCATATCAAGCTGGGTGTCGGTGAAATGAGAAGTGGTAGCCATCGCCGTAGTTCCATTTTAGCCGATGCACTAGAAGCAATTATTGCCGCTATTTATTTAGATTCAGATCAAGAAACTTGTCAATCATGTATTTTAAAATGGTATGAGGATCGTTTGAGTAATCTTACTTTGGATGATGCGGTTAAAGACTCAAAAACACAACTACAGGAATACCTACAAGCAAAACAGGAATCACTGCCTAATTATCAAATTGATCGTATTAGTGGCCCTGAACATGATCAACAGTTCTTGGTAAGTTGTCATGTAAAGGCTTTTGATTTTATAACTCATGGCAAAGCAACTAATCGACGTAAAGCCGAGCAAGAAGCTGCTCGGTTGTTTTTAATTCAGCTAGAGAAAAAAGGATTGATTAAATGAAAATCTTTCTAGAAATAATTTTAATAACTGGCGCATAGAATGAATTTAGTATTGAATTGTTTAATTGAGAAAACCCAAAGCAATAGTGGGCTATTGCGCGGATTTTTTGATTGCAAAGAATTCAAAAATGAACTTATTCTAGGAGATCAGTTATGAAAATTATTTCTAGGAATATTTCTACGCAATGTGGTTTTGTTGCCATTGCTGGACGACCTAATGTTGGCAAATCTACTTTACTGAATGCTATTTTAGGACAAAAACTATCCATCACCTGTGATAAACCACAAACTACTAGACATCGTATTTTAGGTATTAAAACAATTGATCAAGCTCAATCGATTTACTTGGACACACCAGGGTTACATGAAAAAGCAGGGAGTGTGCTTAATTTATACATGAATAAAACAGCACTTGCTGGGTGTAAAGATGCGGATGTGATTTGTTTTGTTGTTGAAGCACTTAAATGGAAGTCAGATGATGAATGGGTGTTGCGTCGATTAAAACGATTAGAAATTCCTTTAATCTTAGTGGTCAATAAAATAGATCAAATTAAAGATAAAAAAGAGCTATTACCTTTTGTAGAGAAATTGCATCGTAAGTGTGAATTCAATGAGACACTCATGATCAGTGCGCAACAATCTTTACAAGTGGAAACACTAGAAAGTGTCATTCAAGAGTTTTTACCTGAAAATCCATTTTATTTTTCTAGTAGTCAATTCACTGATCGCAGCGAACGTTTTTTAGCTGCGGAGTTAGTGCGTGAAAAACTAATGCGCTTTTTAGGTGATGAGTTGCCTTATCAACTAACGGTTGAAATTGAACAGTTTAAAGATGAAAAAACTATCTTAAGAATTGCTGCATTGATTTGGGTCGAAAGAGCAGGGCAAAAAAAGATTATTGTCGGCGACAAAGGTGAGAAATTAAAATTGATAGGCAAGTTAGCACGACTTGATATGGAAACTCTTTTTGGACAAAAAGTCTTTTTACAGCTGTGGGTTAAAGAAAAAAAAGGCTGGTCAACCTCTGCTAAAGCTTTAAAAAGCTTGGGGTATGAGTAAAGGTTGAAGCTAGATTATGATTGAACTAGATTTAGTAAATACATTTATTTTACACCAGCGATCTTATCGTGAAAGCAGTTTATTAATTGATTTTTTCACTGACACACATGGACTGGTTCGCGTGATTTCTAAAGGTGCAAAAAGGCAAAAAACAAATAGTTGTGGAAACTTACAATCATTTAATCAATTACGAATAAGCGCCAAAGGAAGGGATGATTTACTAACTTTGACGCATAATGAACTGGTGGAAACACATCAATTCCCAGCATATCGACAACAAGTCTGTGCCTTATATATCAACGAATTATTAACACACACTCTAAAACCTAACATTGTGTACAATCAATTATTTGACCACTATCAACTAGCATTAAGACAATTAAGTACAACTGATCCATGTAATATTGAAAGTGTACTGCGTGTTTTTGAACATCATTTACTCAGTGAGCTGGGGTATGGGTTTGCTTTAGACCAAACCCTAACAGGTGAGTCAATTCAAGCAGAAGAAACTTATCTTTTTGAGCCTAATGGTGGGCTGGTACGATTAAAGGCGGATGCCTTACCTACAGTAGATTATCTCATCAAAGGTAGTCACCTCATTGCATTTGCTAATGGTGTGCTTTGTAGCCAAAGTAAAAAGACAACCAAGCAACTAATGCAGTTGGCTCTTAGTCCACTCTTAAAAAATAAAACACTCACTACTAGATCGTTATTATGTCATTAAAAAACACCACCTTAAAAGATATCAAAGTTGTCACAGAAAGTGGGCAAAAATATGTGAATACACAAGGAATCAAAGCACTAAAAGACGGTGTTAAATCAAGTAAAAATTACGCACAAGCACCACAACTGAAAAAACCAGAATGGTTAAAGGTTAAGTTAAATAGTGGTAAAGCCTTCCAAAAAACAAAACAACTGGTTAACAACCATAAACTGAGTACTGTATGTGAAGAAGCCAAGTGTCCTAATATTAGTGAATGCTGGGAAGCAGGAACAGCTACTATTATGATTATGGGAGCAATCTGCACACGAGCCTGTAAATTTTGTGCGGTAGATACGGGTAATCCAAAAGGGTGGTTAGATGAAGCAGAACCACAGAATGCTGCGGAAACAGTCCACTTGATGAGCTTAAAATATGTTGTCATTACTTCAGTCGACCGGGATGATTTAGCGGACGCTGGAGCAAAACACTACGCTCAAACCATTCAACAAATTAAAATAAAAAATCCTGATACAAAAATCGAAGCATTAACTCCCGACTTTAGCGGTAATACAACAGCAGTTGATCAGTTAGTTAACGCAGGCCTCCATGTGTTTGCACAAAACATTGAAACAGTTAAACGCCTAACCCATGAGGTAAGAGATATTAAGGCAGGCTATCAACAAACACTAGACTTACTACATTACTGCAAAAGAGCACACCCTAAGGTGCTTACTAAAACAAGTTTAATGTTAGGATTGGGCGAAACGACAGCAGAAATCAAGCAATGTTTAATGGATTTAAAACGCCATCAAGTAGATATCGTGACATTGGGGCAGTATTTAAGACCCACTAGACATCACCTGCCTGTTGAGCGTTATGTTTGTCCTGAGGAGTTTGATCAACTGCGTCAATATGGTTTATCTCTTGGGTTCTTGGAAGTGGTTGCAGGTCCCTTGGTTCGATCTAGCTATCGTGCTGATCGTGTGTTTGAAAAGAATAATTTAGGGTTAGGAAGTGTTCATAAATAACATTGCCAACTTTCCAGTCAGATTGAATTCATTTTCAAATGTTTTTCAATCGAAAAATCCTCGTAATAGCTTGCTATTACTGTGTTTTTTCTCAATTAAAACATTTAAAACTAAACTCACTCTGCCTGTTAGTTGGCAATGTTATTTATGAGCACTTCCTTATGAATTTCAATGTTAAGTATCTTGGTTGTGTTGATTATCAAGAAACATGGCAAAGCATGTTTGATTTTACCCACCAGCGTGATGATCAAACAACAGACGAACTATGGTTGCTAGAGCATCCTCGTGTATTTACATTAGGGCAAGCAGGAGATTCTGCTCATGTGTTGCAAACTAATGGAATTCCAGTGATCAATACAGATCGTGGTGGTCAAGTCACTTATCATGCACCGGGGCAACTGGTCGGATATTGTTTGTTCGATATTGCTCGTTTAAAAATCGGTGTTAGGCAGTTTGTTACTGCACTTGAGAATACGCTGATTCAATTATTAGAAAAATATGATGTTAAGGCAGAGGCAAATCCTAAAGCTCCTGGAGTTTATGTGGATAATGCAAAAATTGCATCCTTGGGATTGAGACTGCACAAATTGCGTAGTTATCATGGGTTTGCACTCAACATTGATTTAGACCTAACCCCTTTTTCCTGGATTAATCCTTGTGGCATTGAGAAGCAAAAAATAACCTCTATGCACAAGCTAGGTGTTGCGATAAACTCAAGTAATATTCAACAAGACCTCACATCTTGTCTACAGAAACAATTGGAACAGATTCAAACATGAAAAGTAACGACTCACTCCCCCTGTCATCCTGCGCGAAGTCGCAGGATCCACAAACTCACTTAGTGAGTTTGTGGAGCAAAGCACGCCTAGATTCCGTGACTTCGCGTGGAATGCCGAGAGAGCAGTTACCATGAAAAAACGAATCATTTTATCTTTATTATTGATGGGAATGAGCTGGTGCTTATCAAGCTGCTTTGTTGTTAACGCAACAACCTCCGCGGTTAAAACTGCAGCAAATGTAACAACGGATGTTGTATCAGGTGTTGTGTCAGCAGTATAAGGGGGCTAGGTGCGATACCAACCTGATCATCGAGAGCTACTCTTGAGCAGATTGATTTAAAGAGATGAGTGATGGCAAAGTCAACAATTAGCTTTGTTTTTTCCAGATGTCCACTGAATACGTCGATAATAAGGCTGTGCATCATTTGGATAAATAGGATATTTAATAATTGAAAAATAAGGCGAATAATCAAAATCACTGGGGGTAAACAGTTTTGGATTGCGGTGTGTAAACAGTATTCGGTTATCCTTTGTTTTAGCAACGGCAGGCAGAATAGGATAATCAATCGATAAAAATGCCTCACTAATCATTAAAGAGCAGATATCACGTGTTGGTTGACTTGCATTTTGCTGGAATAAGCTTGATCTCCATCGACGTGGCAACAATGTCCAAGGTGCTAAAAATCGAGCTAAGTCAAAAATGTGTCTTAAGCTATATTTTCTGCCTAACCTACTCAAGGCAAAACTAATGACTTGTTGAATATCACGCCGAGAGATATCTTGTGGACGACAAATTCTTAAGTGTTCCTGCTGATAATGATGCAGTGGGAGAATATGCGTTCCTTTTCCTAGCTCACTTTCAATAACAAGCTGGTGTTTTTTTGCCTTTGGGTACTGCTGTCGAATAATATCTCTTAAAACAGGGTCAGTAATATCATGAAGACGTCCAATATAAAGCATAGCATGAGACCATGGGCTCTGTGTGATTTGTTGAATAACGCTACTAATGCGGTTACGACCTTCTACTAGAATGACGTCACCTGGTCGAATTTCATCGGATAATTTTTCAAAATCACACAGTTCTGAGTGACCTTGACGGTAATCAGTGGTCAACCATACTCCTAGCTTATGGATAAACCAATTGGCAATGCCTTGTCTCAAGCTAATTCTCATGGGATTAATTTTACCGTGACTTGAGCACTGGCACCGACACGTAAGGGGTATTGCTGTAAATCAACCTGTGTGAGCATGATTTTAACTGGAAACCGTTGTGTTACTTTTACCCAGTTCCCTGTCGCATTTTCAGCAGGTAAAACGGAGAATGCACTGCCACTACCATAACTTAAGCTTTGTACCTTTCCTTTAAAGGGATGACGTGGATATAAATCCAATATAATGGTTGCAGGCAAACCCACTTTAATATTTTCTAGGTCAGTTTCTTTGAAATTTGCATCAACCCACCAGCTGTGACTATCTACCAGTGAGAATAGTGGGGTGTTTGCAGCAATAACGCTACCAGTATCTAAATTGAAATTCACTAAATAGCCATCCTTGCTAGCTTTTATTGTCGTATGTTGTAAGTTTAATTTTGCAAGAGATACGGCTGCTTTTGCCGCCAATATTTTTGAGTTATTCTCATCGGGTGTTCCTAAATTTGCTCGAGTTTGCTGTAGCTGAGTTTTTGCAGAACTCAGTGCCGCGATGGCAACTTGTAAGCTTGATTTTGCTTGGTCACCTTGTGCTAATGATAATAATTTTTTCTTAACCAACACTAAAGTCCGATGGGTATTTTTTTTAATCACGGTAAGTCGTGCTTCTTTTTCAGCAACATTTGCTTGGCTTGTTAAGACAGCTTGCTGTAGCGCAGTAACATCTTGTTCTGCTGAATGTAGCTGTGCCGTTGCTTTATTCAAGGCATAAGTATATTCACGAGGATCTAATTGAAACAATACTTGACCTTGTTTGACATAATCATTATTTCTGACATCGGTGTGTATTACTTTACCAGATACCTGCGAACTAATTTGAATGATGTTGGCACTTAAGTATGCATCATCCGTACTGGGATGCATCTGCTCATAGCGAAAATAAAAATAACACGTAATAGCGAGTAGAACGAATACAAAAACTGCACAAATTGTCTTGAGGTTTCTCATCTACATAGCCTATCATAATGCATATTCTAAAAATAGTAGTTACCCATGGTTTCAAGCGATTATTTACAGCAATTAGGCATAGAACAGTGGTGTGAGAAAAAACACGCTAGATCAATGCATGCTACAGAAGAGGTTAAATATTATGCAATACGAAAAGAAGTGGCATGGGTGTTAATTTTAGCTGATCAGGCTGACTTCAATAATAAAACCTGCATTAATTTACTGCAAAAAATATTAACAGGCCTAGAGTGTGTCCTTGAAAAATCAACACAGCAATATAACACACTGTATTGTTTTAATTTTGATACACAAGAATCAGTACCTGCGGCAATAAAACAAACATTTCATTTTCATTCACTTTCATATTACTTATCTTGTGATGTAGCTGCTAAGCGGGCATTGTGGAATCAGATCAAGCACCTTAAATGATTTATGAACTAAAACCAACTGATTGTCAGCAAGTTTATGAAACTGATTGTAACACAAGTGACACCCCATGGAGTCAACGTGTATGGGAAGAAACCCTTAATAACCACCATTGTTATGGAATCAAAAATGAAACCCATCAGGAGGTAGGGTTTATTGTTTGGAGGATAGTACAACAAAGTGCTGATTTAGATAAAATTGCAATAAATCCAGCAGAACAAAAAAAAGGTTATGCGACACAACTGCTAAAGCATATGTTTCGACAAGTGCGCTTACAGAGCATTACTGAAATTTTTTTAGAAGTTCGCCAATCCAATCAAGTAGCTATCAAGCTATATGAAAGGATTGGATTCAAACAACAGGGAGTTCGGAAGGACTATTATCCTATTGTTAATAGCACATCTAAAGAAGATGCTGTGTTAATGCATTATTTATTTTTAGAAGAAGTTTGATCATTTCTTCGTGTGTTTTTACCTTGTCGTTGCTGGCTAGGCTTGCTACGAGCATGCGTTTTTTCACTTGATTTTTTCTGTGAGTTATCACGTGACCCATGAGATGAGCCTCGCTTGTTCTCGCCACGAGTGTCTTGCTTTGGGTTAAATCGATTTCTTCGACTTGTGTTTTGACTATTATTGGCACGCCCTCTATGAGGGCTTGGACGGCGTCTTTTTTTCGAAGATGCACCTCGAACTGGTGCTGTTGGTAGTTCATGAAGCGGTTCAAATCCCTCAATGATTTCACGTGGTAATGTTTTTTGAATCAAGCGTTCAATTTGGCAGAGCAAATTAATTTCATCAGCCGAAACCAAAGACAGTGCTTCACCTTTAGCTCCCGCGCGTCCAGTACGACCAATACGGTGAATGTAATCTTCAGCTTCTTGCGGTAAGTCCATATTGATAACATGAGGTAAGCGATCAATATCAATCCCTCTAGCGGCAACATTCGTCGCTACCAGCACAGAGGCTTTTCCTTTTTTAAACTGTGAAAGGGCTTTGTTACGCTCATATTGGCTCTTATCGCCATGAATCGCAATCGCGCGCACACGATGATCGTTCAAGAATCCTGCCAGCCGGTTGCAACCCATCTTTGTTCGTGCAAAGACAAGTACTTGCTCCCATTGATTTTCACGAATTAAGTGGGCAAGTAGCTCAGGCTTTCTTCTTTTATCGACCGGGTGAACTAATTGTTTTACATTGTGTGCGGTGCTATTGGGTGTGCTAATTAGAATTTCCACTGGGTTGCTAATGACGCCTTGTGCTAATTTTTTAATGGCAGTTGAAAAAGTAGCAGAAAATAATAAAGTTTGCTTTTGTTTGGGCATTAATTCAGAGATTCGTTTAATATCAGGTAAAAAACCCATGTCTAGCATGCGATCAGCTTCATCCAATACAAATGTCTCCACTTGATCAAACTGCACTGCTTTTTGCTCATATAAATCAAGTAGTCGACCCGGTGTTGCCACTAAGATATCACTGCCTGAACGTAAATCGCGTATTTGCGCCAAAATTCTTACACCACCAAAAACTACGTGAGTACGCAAAGATAAATTTTTACCATATTTGCTAACGCTTCTTGCAACTTGATCTGCGAGCTCTCGAGTTGGAGTCAAAATCAAAGCACGTACTTTCTTTGATTTTGCGTTATCTCCTGTTGAGAGTCTCTCTAATATAGGCAAGGTGAATCCAGCAGTTTTTCCCGTGCCTGTCTGTGCGGCAGCCATGACATCACGACCCTCAAGAATAGCAGGTATTGCTTTTGCTTGAATGGGTGAAGGTGTTTGGTAATTTAATTTTTCTAATGTTTGTGTTAAAACAGATGACAGGCCAAGATCTGAAAATTGTGTACCCATAGATATCTCCCTGATACCCATGCAATCCTATTCAATCAGGTAAAAGGAGCTATCCAATAAAGCTCTTACCTACAGCGGGTATATAATTAAGGCGCGGACTATAACAAAGTTTAGCTGTTATAGCTACAAACGATCAACAAGCCGTTGTAATAGTTGATCTTGAAATGTTCGAGCAGACTTCAGGGAGGTTGTTAAATGATTAAGCATAATAGAAAAGATTAATTGTTTTCCCGTACGTGTGGTTAAGTAACCTGATAAAGTTGAAACACCGTGCATAGATCCTGTTTTTGCTTGAATCATTCCTTCGGTGTCAACACTTTGTAGGCGATTAACCAACGTACCATCTTTTCCTGCAAGTGGAAGCAACGCTTTATAAATTTCAAGTAACTTGGGGTCATGATATATCACATATAATACGCGTGAGATTTGTGCAGGTGTTAGTAGATTATAAGTTGATAATCCAGCACCATCTGTTAAAACTGCATGACTAAAATCAATGCCTGTTTTGTGAGTGATTACGTATCTAATGGCTTTCGTGCCTAATGTAAAGGTACCTTTTCCATAAAGGACATACCCTAATGTCTTGGTTAAACTTTCAGCATAAATATTGTCGGAGTGTTTTAACATGAATCGTAATAGCACAGACAAAGGGGCGGAATGATGTGCTGCTAATATATCGGATCGTTTGGGCGTGAGGCCTAATAGAATATGACCTTGGAGGTGGATATGATTCTTTTGTAATAAGTGAATTAAAACTCGTTGTGCAAAGTAATAAGGGTCAGCAATGCTTAAGTGCAAAGCCGTTCCCGTTAACGTTAAAGGCCAACAACCTGATAACTTAAGTATGTTATGTCTATTATGAACGATCAATTGACAGTTATGCATAGCTGATAAATATGATACTGCATATAATTTTCCCGGAAGTAATTGAATATAATGATGTCGTGCCATCCAGGCATTTACTTTAATTAACTGATGTAATGTATTTGTTTTAGCTAAAGTCACCATCATTTGATTTGCATTAATCATCAGTGCACTAATCGGTGCATCATAATCCCAATATTGATCGGCATAAACAGTGCCTAGTGCAAAATTTGACCCTTGAAATCGTGATGAATCAAGCAATAAATTACCCGTGATTAGATTTAGATGTTTTTGTCTATGGAGGTGTTGTAATAATAAGTCTAAATCATGAATGCTTAATGTTGGGTCTCCTGAAAATTTCAAATACAAATTTCCATGTAGGGTATGATTCACAATCGGTTGATGCTTACGAGATGCAAAATAGGTATGGTAACGATAATGTTCACCTAAACGATACAGGGCAGCTGCTGCGGTCAGTAGCTTTGTATTGCTAGCAGGAGAAAATGGTTGCATCACATTTTGCTGATAAAGCGGTTTTCCTGTTTTGGCATCAATAACCTGTATGCCAACATCGGCGGTTGGAATAAACTCATGCTGTAAGTGTTGAATCTCTGTATTTAAAGTTGTGGGCTGAAGCCAGCTTGCTTGTGCCATAGCAAAAATAAAAATTAGCGAGAAAAAGAGTTTGTTCATATTTCTTCATCAAATTTTCGATTAATCAACCGAGTCATTGCCTCGTTTGCTTCCTGCTCATCTTCACCATCAAAGGTTAATGTTATCTCATCACCTTTTTTAGCAGCTAACATCATGACATCCATAATATCTTTTGCATTCACTGTTTTATTGGGTTTGTTGGTTTTATAGATAGTGATTTCGGACTGATATTTTGCAGCACAAGTTATTAATTTTGCTGATGCTCTTGCATGTAACCCAAGTTTATTTTGAATAAGAAGGGTAGTTTTCATGACTGATTTAAACAAACACCATCACGTCCACCACTCACTGCTTTTTCTGCTAGTGCAGCTAATGATAGAGTAGGGTAGTTCATGACACGTAGTAACATGGGTAAGTTGAGTCCAGTAACAATATTAATCGCTATATGATTAAATGTTTGTTGCAAAGTGTTAGCAATATTGCTTGGTGTTGCACCAAACATATCAGTTAAAATAAGGACATCCCGATCATTAAGTTGAGAAGATATGAGTTGCTTTAGCTTTGGAATAAGATCATCAGGGTCGGTATTCGGCTCAACATCAACAACTGTGACAACCAGAGGTAGCTCTCCCAGAGTGTTTGTTGCGGTCTTAAGCAATGCTGTACCAATATCATCATGACTAATGATTAACACACTGACTTGTGATTGGTTGTCGTTTGTGGCAACTGATTGAATATCTGTGTTGAGTATCTCTTTCATCGGCGGGAGTATATTGTGTTAGTTATTACAAATCAAATTCATGTCCTAAATAAATATCTCGTACTTTTTGATGATTTAATATTTCATCCGTTGTACCTTCTGCAATCATTTCACCATTACTGACAATATAGGCACGCTCACAAATGGCCAATGTTTCTCTGACATTATGATCAGTGATCAAAACACCGATTCCTCGAGATTTTAAATGTTCAATAATGCGTTTAATATCAACAATTGAAATAGGATCAATTCCTGCAAAAGGCTCGTCCAATAAAATAAAGACAGGTTCTGTTGCAAGTGCTCTAGCAATTTCTGCACGACGTCTTTCCCCACCAGACAAACTCATGCCTAGCGTATCCCTTAAATGCTCAATGTGAAATTCTTTCATTAAGGAATCACACTTTTCAAATCGCTGTTGTTTATTTAGATCTTTCCTCAACTCTAAAATCGCCAAGATGTTGTCTGCCACACTAAGTTTTCTGAAAATAGAAGCTTCTTGAGGCAAATAATTGATTCCTAGTTTTGCACGACGATGCATTGGCTTATGACTGATATCAACATTATCCAAACACAAAGTGCCGCCGTCTTTTTTAACCAGCCCTGTAATCATATAAAAGCTGGTTGTTTTGCCTGCACCGTTAGGTCCCAATAAGCCAACAATCTCACCTCTGCGTACTATCAAACTCACATTTTTCACAACAACACGTTGTTTATATTGTTTTTTTAGATTTTTTACAATCAACGCTTGAGGTCCAAGTGGTTGCGACTGTGCTACTGATTTATTTTCCATTTATTATCCCGATATATCTTCAAGTGGTTTGGGTATATGTTTTGCTTGTGCTTTATTGAGCAGGCGAATCTCTTCGGTTTGAAAATTTGCAATCATACCATGCCCATTAATTTGATTGTTCGGCTGAACAAAATGAACCATGGCACTTGTTTTAGCTATATTTTTATCTGGATAGATAGTCAGCCGTGTTGTAGTAATGTTTGTTTCAGGATGCCCAGCATAACCTATCTGGTGCAAATGAACGTGCCCAGTTAATTCAATTATTTTTGCATGCTGAATACTTCGCCCAAAATCTGCATGCACATGCCATGGTGGTTTCTTCAATCCACTTAGTTTTGTTGGAGTTGAATAAGCAATCAGGTAAGGATGTTGAAAAGTTGCAGTGTGTTGTTTTTGATATTGTAATCCTTTGATTGTCATCAATTGTCGATGTAGTTTACCTTCTTCATTAAAATTAGTGTAAGTTGCTTGTGTTGCAAACTGGTCTGGTACATTTCTTGAGAGTGATAAGGAATGTTGTGTTAATAAATTTAAATGCCTAATGAGATAAATACTACCAATAATAGACAATAGTAATAATCCAGTAAGAAAAGCATTTTTGCTCATACTATCTTCTCGCCTCAACGATTAAGTCACAAACTTCTCTTACTGCACCTTGTCCACCAGGCAATGTAGTAATGTATTTAGCTTGCTTTTTAAGTATAGCGCATGCATTAGCTACTGCAATTGGTAACATTACTTGCTGCATAATTGGCAAGTCGGGCAGGTCATCACCTATGTATGCAATTTGATCTAAGTGAAGCTGATTCGCTTCTTGAATTCGTGCCAATGCAGTTAGCTTATCTTGCTGTCCTTGATATATTTGTGCAACACCTAATTCTGCCATGCGTTTCTCAACCATTTTAGAAGAGCGTTTGGTAATAATTGCAAAACCAACACCTGATGACATCAGTTGCTTAATACCTAAACCATCATGCACATGAAAGGTTTTGCTTTCAACACCTGTAGAATCATAAGTCAAACTGCCATCAGTCAATACACCATCTACATCACTAATTAGAAATTTAATGTCTTTAAATATATCCAGCATAATTCAAAATACCGTTTTTTCCATATGTCATTCTGCGCGTAGTTACAGAATCTATACCCAAATCACTTGAAGACGCCGAGGCTTTATGAGCAGAATCAGATTTAAAAGATTGAGCAATAGTGTTGCTATTGGGAAAGCTTTTAGATTTGTATTCTGCTGAGCTCATGCCGTTAAAGTTCGGTGTCTTCAAGTGATTTGGGTATATAATATGCAGGGTTAATTTAGCATGTAAAACACGCATGGATTCCGTGACTGCGCGCGGAATGACGGAAGAGCAGTTGTATTTCATATGACTTTTGCCTTTAAAATATCATGCATATGAATCACTCCAGTCACCTGTTGCACCTTATTGAGCACAACTAAACTTGTGATTAAGTGCTTTTCCATGAGATCAATGGCATCCACCACAAGTGTTTCAGCATCGATCGTTCTAGGTTTCTTTGTCATCCAGTCAACAACCAAGCTTTGACTAATGGTTACCCCTTTTTCTAAAGCTCGACGCAAATCACCATCGGTTACAACACCCATGAGCTTATGCCCTTGATTCGTAACGGTTGTCATCCCTAGTTTTTTACTTGTCATTTCTAATAGTGCAGTATTTAGATAACAACTTTCATCCACACATGGTAAATCTTTGCCCGTATGCATCAAATGTTTTACTTTGAGTAAAAGCCGTCTACCTAGTTTTCCAGCAGGATGAGAGCGAGCAAAATCTGTGACAGAAAACTGCCTTGCTTTCAGTAGGGCAACCGCTATCGCATCACCTAAAACTAAAGCAATCGTTGTGCTTGTTGTCGGAGCCAATCCTAGTGGACACGCCTCTTCTTTAATACACATTGGCAAGTGGATATCTGCTTCTTTTGCCAATGTAGAGATATCGGACCCTGTTAGGGCAATGATGACACACTGGTTTTCTTTCAATAGGGAGGTCAATAGTTTTAATTCATCACTTTCTCCAGAATAAGAAAGCATTAAAATGGTATCATTAGTGCGTATCATACCTAAATCACCATGACATGCTTCAGCAGGGTGGACAAAGAATGATGGTGTTCCAGTGCTTGCTAATGTCGCTGCTATTTTTTGCCCAATATGTCCAGATTTCCCAATACCCATCACAATGACTCGCCCACTTGACGACTCTACACAGTGTAATAATTGCTGACATATTTTCTCAAAGGATGCTTTAAAAGCACTCTGATCAAATTGACTCATTAATGCTTTCATTGCACTGTGTTCAATCTCAATAACTCTTTTTGCATCGACAATGTAATTGGCATCGTATCCAGTTACATGATTTTCTTTCACTGCTTTCACTTTCATCATAAGAGCAATTATATCTAGCCATAATCGAAGAGTACATATATTATGTACAATATGGAAACGACCACAGAAAATTGCGCTAAAAACTCAGCAGATACTCCGCTAGTAACAGTCAGCGATGTATCTTTTTCACGTCAAGGATATCGAATTTTTGAACACCTTAATTTAAGCGTCCCAACGGGGAAAATCACTGCTATTATGGGGCCTAGCGGCACTGGAAAGACAACGTTGTTAAAATTAATTGGGGGGCAGTTAATACCTGACACAGGAGAAATATTTTTTCAAACCCAGAACATTCATCAGCTAAAACGACGAGCGCTTTATCAGTTACGTAAGAAAATGGGGTTGCTCTTTCAACAAGGCGCGCTATTTACCGATTTAAATGTGTTTGACAATGTTGCTTTTCCGTTAAGGGAACACCGCAACTTTTCTGTCGATCAAGTTAAACAACAAGTATTAGAAAAACTAGCATCTGTAGGGTTGGAGCAAGCGGCTGACTTTGAAATAAGCCAACTATCAGGAGGAATGGCCAGACGAGTTGCTTTAGCCCGCAGCATTGCTCTAAGCCCTGAATTAATGATGTATGATGAACCTTTTACAGGACAAGACCCAATCAGTATGGGGGTTCTCGTTAAGCTTATTCAAACCCTGAATCAACAATTAAATTTAACCACAGTGATTGTCTCTCATGATGTCGAAGAAACACTATCCATTGCTGATTACGTTTATATTTTGGCAGATGGGAAAGTGATTGGAGAGGGCACACCTGAAGCAATTAAGAAAAGTAAAGAAGATGAAATTAAACAGTTTATTCATGGATTAGCTGATGGTCCTGTACCATTTCACTTTCGAAGGAAGGCAGTGTCATGACTAAGCTTATTAAAGAAATAATAAAGCTAGGCAGCATTGGACTCTCATTCTGTCAAAAGCTAGGACATAGTGGACTCTTTCTGATTCAAACATTAATAAGGCCCCCTCGCTTTAAAAAAACCTTTCCACTGTTTGTGCAACAACTTTATGCAATTGGTGTATTATCTTTTATCATCATTGCTGTATCAGGTTTGTTTATTGGTATGGTCCTTGCACTACAAGGTGAACAAGTCCTTAGTGACTTTGGCGCAACAGCACAATTAGGTCAGTTAGTTGCTTTAAGTGTTGTTCGTGAGTTAGGGCCTGTTGTCACTGCATTATTATTTGCAGGACGGGCAGGAACATCACTCACCTCTGAAATTGGATTAATGCGCGCAACAGAACAACTATCCAGCATGGAAATGATGGCTGTTGATCCACTAGAGCGTGTCGTGTATCCACGATTTCTAGCAGGATTTGTTAGCATGCCACTACTCAGTATTATTTTTAGTGCTATAGCAATTGGTGGAGGCTATTTTGTTGGTGTCCAGTGGTTACATGTTGATGCAGGCTCTTTTTGGGGCAATATGCAAGCCAGTGTGAATTTCACTCATGATGTATTAAGTGGTGTTATCAAAAGTGTTGTGTTTGGTTTTTTTGTCACATGGATAGCCGTCTTTCAAGGTTATTACTGCCAACCTAATGCTGTTGGTATTAGTCGAGCTACAACAAAAACTGTCGTCTATGCTTCACTTATGGTGCTAGCACTAGATTTCATATTAACCGCAGTAATGATGAATTAAGGAACGGTATCATGAAAAAACAATGGTTAGAATTAAGTGTTGGTGTATTTATGATCTTAGGTTTATTAGCCTTAACGATGTTAGCACTCAAGGTCAGTGGGCTTAGTTTCCGAAATAGCAGTCAAGATATCGTTGTCACTGCTGACTTCAGTAATATAGGACAACTTCAAAATGGTGCGGCTGTTAAAATAGCTGGAGTGAAAGTGGGGCATGTGCAAAATATTCAAATGAATCCTGCCAACTACCAAGCAACTGTAACTTTAGCATTACAAAAAAGTGCAAAAATACCTAAAGATAGCAGTGCAAGTATTTTAACAGAAGGTTTACTTGGCTCTAACTACATTGGTATTAGCCCTGGGTACTCGGCTGATGCATTAAGTGTTGGCGATAAAATACAAAACACACATAGCGCATTAGTGCTAGAAAATTTAATTGGTCAGTTTTTGTTTAATGCAAAAAAATCATAGAGAGTCAATCATGAACAAACAACCTCATCTTATAAAAAAAGCAATCTGTATTATGATCACAACGATTGGATGTATCAGTGCTAGTTATGCCTCTAATCAGTGCGAAAATATTAACCGAAGGTTTGCTCAACAAACTAATAACATTCGACCGATACAACTGATTAAGGAAAGCAGTGATCACTTAATTAGTAGCCTAAACAAACTAAAAAATAGTGAATTACAGAATTCAACTAAGTTATATCAAGTAGTGAGGACAAATGTATTGCCCTACGTGGACTTGAATCGTTTAGCAGCTAACGTGGTTGGCATTACTTGGAGAAGCAGCAGTTCCGCTGAAAAAGAGAAATTTAAAAAACTATTTGTTCACAATGTGACTCGAACCTATGCTGATGCGCTGGCTTCTGGGAAAAAACATGATGTCACCATCGCATTTTTACCCATACGTGGTTTCAATAATTCTCAACAAGATGTGACTGTCAACTCTAAAATTTGTCAAATTGGCAATCCAAATTCTGTCAATGTTGAGTATCGACTGGTTCAGGAAGGGAAGCAGTGGAAAATTGTTGATATGATTATTGAAGGAATCAGCTTAACCTCTAGCTTTAAGAATCAATTTCAAGCTACTTTAGCGCAAGGTGGGTTAAAGCTTCTTAATGAAAGGTTAACTCAGCATAATAATAGGTAACCCTCTGTTCTTTATGATGTGCAGAATATAATACTGGTATCGTCGGCGGTAGATGGGGGTTTTTAGGGGGGCACCTTGCAGTATAATTGCGTCCACGATATGATCTTGTACCCCGAAATGGGACTCCAAAAAATAGAACAGGAGAACCAAAATGAGTCGATATCCAACATACAGCGAGGAATTTAAAACAGAAAGCGTTAAACTGGCGTTGGAATCAGATGAGCCTATCAGCAAATTAGCTAAGAATTTAGGCATTCATTACAAAACATTATACGCATGGGTGAAAAAAGCAATGCCAGAAACAGCAAGTACACAGGCAGGGAAAAGTAAAATCAAATCCCTAGAGTCAGAAGTTAAACGACTGAGGAAAGCGCTGAAGCACACAGAGCAGGAGAGAGACATACTAAAAAAGGCGGCAACGTATTTTGCAAGCGAAAATCTGTGAAATACGCATTCATTAAAAATCACCGCCATGCCTGCCGTGTAGACCTGATGGCGCAGATGTTAAATGTCAGCACATCAGCTTACTATCGTTGGTTGCGCACTCCCTATAGCACTAGAGACAACCATAATCACCCATATGCTAAAAATCTGCTGGAGCAGAACTTTTACGCTTCTGAGCCAAATCAGAAATGGGTAACTGACATTACCTACAGTGCGCCCAGCCTTTGGAGGCATCAAGGAAGAAGCTGCCGAAGCTTGAGCATGTTTGGAATGCGCTCATCAAACTAAGGAGTAAAAAAAAATGAGTGCCTGAATCCTGTCATGAGGATTGTGTGAGCCGAAGCGGCGGTGATCTGCTGTGCATTAGCAGAGTGACGGAGCCCGTGGGAAACGGGATGTGAGGCGAGGTCGTTACGCCAAGATGCATCTCTAGGCTGAGTATTGGAAGGTTGAGGAACACGAACCGATTAAATCGTATCTATGGGCTGAAACGTCGCCATCACCTACACGATCTAATAGGTGATATTCAAGCTGGTGAAAGAATAGATGTATGATTCTTTCACCCAAATTCTAGCATAAATGTAGGATGCTGGAAGGGTATCATGAAGAGAGCATGACTAGCTCATGATGCTTGATACAACTTGCAGAGCGCAAGGTTAAAGAATGCGATCGGCAACCTAACCAGTACACTTGAGTCCAGCATGTGGAATGGGGAAGGTTTATTGAAATGATAAGGGAATGCGACCCCAATGATCAATAAGCTGGCGGAGCTTTCGTAGTAGTCTGAGACAGGGAGAACCTGTTACATGGCGAAGGAAGGCAGTTTAAGTGATTTGTTTGGCAGATTACCTGCCTATAAAGAGGTGAAGACCTATGATAATCAGAGAAATGCAAAACAAATTAGCAAAGTGGTCTTTAGAAAATCGCGAGCGAAAGTTTGATCGATTACTAAGGATGATTGCAAACCGGTCATGGTTGCAAGAGGCGGCTCGTGTCACGCTAGCATCATCAGGTGCTAGAACAGCAGGAGTTGATGGAGTAAACAAGCAGGTAATGGAGGGAAACCTCCTAAAAGAGTTGGCATTGATAAGTTCTGAGCTACTAGCAGGGAGCTATCAACCACAACCAGCCAAGCGAGTTTATATTCCCAAAGCTAACGGCAAACAAAGACCGCTAGGAATTCCGACATTACGAGACCGAATTGTGCAACGTGCTATGTTGATGGTTATGGACCCTATCTGGGAAAGCGACTTTCATCGCTTGTCTTATGGGTTTCGACCAGAACGCAGTGTTCATCATGCAGTCCGCACACTGAAAATTCAATTACAAGACGGTGGTTACACCTCAGGACGCTGGGTGATCGAAGGTGATCTGTCCAGCTATTTTGATACGGTGCATCACCGATTGTTAATGAAGTGTGTAAAAAAACGGATACGTGATCAACGCTTTCTGACATTGCTGTGGCGATTCATCAAAGCAGGACATATCGACAAGGATCTATTTAACGCAGCTAGTCGAGGGGTTCCCCAAGGCGGAGTAATCTCGCCATTATTATCCAATTTAATGCTCAATGAATTTGATCAATGGTTGGATAAAAGGAACTTGTCTAAAAAAGCACGCAAAGACCGTTGGTATTGGAATGATAGTATTAAACGGCAGCGCAACATTGCTATCCAAAAAGGACGACAGTGGAAGCCTGCCGTTGCTTACTGTCGCTATGCAGATGATTTTGTTATAGTTGTAAAAGGAAGTAAAGCACATGCTGAGGATATTCGTAAAATGTGTCAGCAGTTTTTAGAAAGAGATCTCAAACTAACATTAAATATGGATAAAACTCATATTACACATGTTAATGATGGGTTCACTTTTCTAGGTCACCGCCTGATACGTAAGCGAGGATCCGAAGGAAGAATGCGGACTGTAACAACGATTCCTCAATGTAAGTCTAAAGCATTTGCGTTAAGCGTGAGCAAAGAGCTTACAAGTAATCATAGCGTGAATAAAACTGCCATGATAGAGAAGCTCAATCGCAAAATTATTGGTTGGGCAAATTTTTACCAACACACTGATTTCACAGCTATTGTGTACCAGAAAATTGACAGAATAATATTCTGGAAACTAGCGCACTGGCTAGCTCGGAAATACCGAACTAGTGTCAAGTCGCTAATGCGCAAATGGGTGAATCGACCGGAAGAAAGCAAAGCAAAAACTTGGCAGCTGTCTGGTCACAGTGAAAATGGAAAATATATCAAAGTGTCGTTACGACGATTGGTAACCAGTCGTAAAATGACATTTCGCTGGCGTAATCCTGAAAGCAACCCGTATTTGATACGGGAAGAAGTCAGGAGCACAGTTACATCACGCTATCATGAAATTGCAATGGCGATGCGTCACACTTAAATGGAGAGCCGTATGCGCTGAGAGGTGCACGTACGGTTCGGTGAGGAGAGATAGGGAAATAGTTCGACTACGCCCTATCTCTTACTCTACTTAGGACACAAGCTGGATGGCTATATCTTTGTGTGTTCATCGACTTATATTCACGCAAAGTAATTACTGTCATTGAAGCACATATTCGCCTTTCATCAGAATATAGTCTGCCTTTTAAAAGCAATCATGTGCTGATGGTTTTTTTATAAGGACTACGCAAACAACAAAACAGCTGCAAAATCGTAGTGTAAATTGTCCAAAAACTTCCTAAGTAATGGGTACTGTGATTTTATGTGGTTCCTTAGAAATTCGCTAGGTGGTTGAGAGAATGGCATATATTGATACCAATATGAGTTAATAAATCCCTCATCACCTTTGCAAGATATGTTAGATAGATCGATGTATTGGTCGTAAAACCACTTAAAAACTCTTCTATGATCACCAGTGAAAGCTGGTTGCTCTCCTATAGCAATTAATGACTGAGTAAGCTGTTTGCTTATATGTGGATATTGTGATTGCATGACGTGAACTGTCGCCACTAATGCTTTTTTAGCTTCATAATAAGTATTAAAAGACATTGGTATATTATGAGGGTGTGGCATGCGTTCTCCTTGTTAAAATACGATCTTAAATTAACCACAAGCGAGGTCACCTAAGATAGTCAGTAATTATAACAAAATCAGCTGCGCTAGAAAACATTGAAGTTGTTAAGCTATCATTACTTCCTTATATAAATTGCCAAATGATCACCAATATGTAACACATGATCTTTCGGCAAACGATTCCAGCGAAGCACTTCTTCACGTGAGGCTTCAAACTTCATAGCAATCTTATCAACACTATCACCCGATTTAACTTGATAGCTAATCCAGTGGTTTTTAACAACAGCATGTGAATGCTTTTGTGGTAAAGATCTTACGGGAATCTCTTCTGCTTTTTTATGCAATGGTATATAAAGTACTTTACCCGCATGAATCAAATTATTCTTCAATCCATTAGTGATACGAATATCTTTGACAGTTGTATTAAATTGGTCAGCAATACTACCTAACACATCTCCCGACTTTACACGATAATGATAGAAAGAAGGAAAATGAAAATGTTCTGGCACCCAAACTGTTAGCGTTTGATCGGCATGTAGAGGCTGATGCGGGCCTAAATTATTCCAAAATCTAATTTCTTTCGTGTTCACTCCATACTTTGCAGCAATCAACCCCAAACTATCCCCGTGTTGTACATGATACATGTGTTGCTGTGGCCCAGGAATACGAGTCTCTGCAATGACTGCGTGTTGACGCAGCACAGGGTTATGAATGGGGCCATGATATGCCTCTGGAATCAATAAGCTTTGCCCGGAGTGAATCATATTCCCTCGCAAATGATTCACTTTCTTCAAGATAGCTACTTTAGTTTTATATTGTGTAGCGATATGATCCAGCGTGTCTCCATGTTGAATAATATGATGACGCCATGTAATGAGTGATCCTGCAGGTAAGTTCCGTAATTTTTCCTTAAACAATGCAACTTTTGAGGAGGGTAATAGCAATGTATAGGGACCATCAGGGTCTGTTGCCCAACGACGAAACCCAGGGTTTAAGGCAAGTAGCTCATCAATACTCAACCCTGCTAACTGAGCAGCGTGCCTCAAGTCAATCTGTATTCCTACATCAACTAATGTTAAATACTGCATATCACTAATCGGAGGCAGCTTAATATGATAGTAATCTGGGTTTTGAATAACGGCTGCTATGGCCAGCAATTTAGGCACATAAGCCTTGGTTTCTTTCGGTAATGGCAGACTCCAAAAGCGTGTTGAAAGGTGATGTGCACGATTATATTGTATAGCACGCTGAACAGTGCCTTCACCAGAATCATAGGCTGCTAGAGCCAGCAACCAATTATTATTAAAGAAACTATGTAAGTAAGCTAAATAGTTTAAAGCAGCGTTTGTGGATGCGACAATATCTCGTCGTCCATCAAACCACCAATTAATTTTCAACTTAAATCCAGAAGCGGTCCCTGGCATCATTTGCCATAAGCCAACAGCCCCTGCTCTGGAGTAATCAAATGGATTATAATTACTTTCAATGAATGGTACCAATGCTAGTTCAGCAGGTAATCCACGTAATCTTGTTTGGTTGAAAATGTAATATAAATAGGGAGCTGACTTTTCAAATGTATGATAAATGTATTGAGGTTCACGCTCATAACGTGCCAATTGTTTCTTAACTTGATGACGAGATAAATGATCATCTAGCGCCATATTGTAACGCATGTCACTCCATAAGCTATTATCACCATAAAAGATACCACCCCAATTAGCTTGAGGTGACGACACAGTGCTGCAACCACTCATCATAAAACAAGTGCATGTAATCAGTAAGCGCGAAAAACAAGATAAAATCGATCGTATCATCACCGAATGTTCGAATAAAAATAATCCGTCATACTACGAATTATCAATATCTTGGTCAAGCAAGCCACTCAACTTCGCTGCCAATCCGCAATAATTATGAGGTGTTAACGCTAACAATTTGTCTTTATGCTTAGAAGATAAATCGAGCTGATGAATAAGCTGATGTAAAGTTTCTTCTGTTAATGCTTGCCCTCGTGTTAGTGACTTAAGTTTCTCATAAGGTTCAGCAATACCCTCTGCTCTCATAATCATTTGAATAGGTTCCGCCAACACTTCCCAGTGTGCATTCAAATCATCATCCAAACATTGCTGATCTATATCTAATTTTAACAATCCTTTTTTTAGAGACTGACAGGCAACTAGCAAATACCCAAAAATCACCCCTAAATTTCGCAACACAGTGGAGTCAGATAAATCTCGTTGTAAACGGGAAATGGGAAGTTTATTAGCAAAATGATTACATAAGGTTTGAGCTAACCCTAGGTTGCCTTCAGCATTTTCAAAATCAATCGGATTAACTTTATGAGGCATCGTTGACGAGCCAACTTCTCCTTCAACTAATTTTTGCTTAAAATATCCCAAGGAAATGTATTGCCAACAGTCACGCGACAAATCAATCATGATGCTACTGATGCGTGATAAAATATGAGATAACTCAGCAATACCATCATGAGGTTCAATTTGCGTAGTATAGCGATTATGGCTTAACCCTAATTTTTCCAACACAGATGCCGATAGCTTTTCCCAGTCAATATCAGGATAGGCAATGATATGGGCATTAAAATTACCAACAGCGCCATTCATTTTTGCTGGCATAATGAGTGAATGATATTGTTTTGCTTGCTGCTTTAATCGCATGTAAAAATTAGCAAACTCTTTTCCGACAGTCGTTGGTGTTGCTGCTTGCCCATGTGTTCTAGCTAACATGCTAACGGATGCATAGTTTTCTGCAAATTGTTTAAGCAGTCCCATGAGATCATCTAAAGCAGGTTGCATCACTTGTGCACTAGCATCTTTTAACATCAGCGCATAGGCAACATTGTTAATATCTTCTGATGTGCAAGCAAAATGCACCATCTCATGCAGTACCTCTAAATCAAGTAATTTCAACTGTGACTTTATCCAATACTCTACAGCTTTAACATCATGGTTAGTGGTGCTTTCAATCGCTTTAATCGATAACGCAGCTGTGTCATCAAAGCGATCAAATAAACTCATTAATTGCTTTGAGGTTTGTTGATAATCTACAGTCAAGCTCAGGGCTTCATTCAACGCAATTAACCAGTATATCTCTACTTTTACTCGATATTTAATCAATCCTTGTTCACTAAAAAATGCGGATAGCACAGTCGTTTTTTCTTGATAGCGTCCATCTAAAGGTGAGAGGGCAGTAAGATTGGCTTTGCTCATAATGGACATCTCTTGTATAATTTTTGTATTCATAATAACAAGTGAAAATACCATGCAAACCATGAGCACACAAGCAATACGAAATGCGTTCACACAATTTTTTCAAACTAAAAATCACACAGTTGTACCGAGTGCTTCGTTAATTCCATGTGATGACCCTACTTTGCTGTTTGTTAATGCAGGCATGGTGCCATTTAAAGACGTATTTCTCGGAAATGAGAGTAAAGCATATCAACGTGCGACTAGTATTCAACGTTGTATTCGTGCAGGAGGCAAACATAACGATTTAGAAAATGTTGGATTCACAGCACGCCACCATACATTTTTTGAAATGTTAGGCAACTTTAGTTTTGGAGACTATTTTAAACGCGATGCTATTCAAATGGCCTGGCATTTTTTGACACAAGAATTAAAACTTCCCCAAGAAAAACTATGGGTAACCGTTTATAAAGACGATCAAGAAACAGCAAATATTTGGCTCAATGAATTAAAAATTGACGCGAAACGCTTTTCATATTGTGGTGAAAAAGATAATTTTTGGTCAATGGGGGATACAGGTCCTTGTGGTCCTTGCACTGAAATATTCTATGATCACGGCGATCATATTGCAGGAGGACCACCTGGATCACCTGATGAAGATGGTGATCGTTATATCGAAATCTGGAATTTGGTCTTCATGCAATATAATCGTGACAAAAGTGGAAAAATGACGTCACTGCCAAAGCCTTCTGTTGATACTGGCATGGGGTTAGAGCGTATTGCTGCTATTATGCAAGGTGTACACAATAATTATGATATTGATGTGTTTCAAACCATCATTAAAGATGCTGCCAAAATGGTAAACATCAGTGATTTAACTCACACTAGTTTACGCGTGATAGCTGATCATATTCGCGCTTGTTGTTTTATGATTTTAGATGGCGTTGTGCCATCGAATGAAGGCAGAGGCTATGTGTTGAGACGAATTATTCGTCGTGCAGCACATCATGGACATCTGTTGAAGATGCCAGAATTATTTTTCTCACAACTAGTGCCGTCATTAGCCCAAGCAATGGGAGAAGCTCATCCAGAACTCCTAGCACATCAATCAAGAATTGTTGAGACACTTGCGCGTGAAGAAACTCAGTTTAATTTAACCTTAAGCAATGGTTCAAAAATCTTTGAGCAAGCGGTTCACATAGCTCAAGAATCAGGCAACATAATTTCTGGTAAAGTGGCATTTAAACTGTATGACACTTATGGCTTTCCTTTTGACCTCACTATGAGCATGGCACGCAATCTAAATTTACAAGTAGATCAGCAAGGTTTTGATCAAGAAATGTATGCTGCAAAAGCACGTGCTAAAAAAAGCAGCCATTTTAAAATTGATCATAATGATGGGGTGCACCTGCATGATGAAACAAAATTTCTTGGTTATGATGAAATCGAAACTACTACAATAATAACTCATATATTTAAGCAAAATGAAACCGCTGAGCAATTACAAGTGGGTGAAGAGGGCGTCATTATCCTAAAAGAAACTACCTGCTACCCAGAAGGTGGCGGACAAGTAGGTGATACCGGTTCTATCAGGATTGAACAAACTGATGGAAGTCACTTTTTATTTCAGGTACACAATACCTACAAAAAAAATCTAGCTATTTTTCACCAAGGAAGAGTAGCGCGTGGTATTTTTAAAAAAAATCATAAAGTTACAGTTGAAAATTATCAAGATGTGCGCAGACCTACACAGCGCAATCACTCGGCAACTCATTTACTACATGCAGTATTGCGGAAAAAATTGGGGGAGCATGTATTTCAAAAAGGGTCATTAGTTACGCCTGAACGTTTACGTTTTGATTTTACTCACTATCACCCACTGACTAAAGATCAACTAACCGAGATAGAATTAATGGTTGACGCAGAAATATGGAAAAAATCTCTTGTATCTGTAGAAGAAATGTCAGCACCAGAAGCAAAAGAGCAAGGCGCAATTGCGTTGTTTGGTGAAAAATATGCAGAAGTGGTACGTGTCATTAAAATCGGAGAGGGTGATTCTCCTGTATCCATTGAACTTTGCGGTGGGACACATGTAGAAAATACTATCGACATTCAAGGATTTAAGATCATCTCTGAAAGTAGTGTTTCCGCTGGAGTTCGTCGTATTGAAGCGATCACTGGGCGGTTTTCTATTGATAGATACATTAATGAAAAAGATAAAGAAAAATCATCCATCATTGAAAATCTCAAAGAAACATTGAAGCTCAAAGATAAAGAGCTGGCGCAGCTCAAACAAAAAATCAATAGTCAACAAGGTGCAAGTTTAGCTAATAAATCAGTAACCATAGGAAAAATAAAACTGCTGATCGAACAGCTTGAGAATCACTCTCCCAATGAGCTGCGTCAAGTGCTAGATAGCTTGAAAGCAAAAATGGAGTCTGCGATCATTGTATTAGCAAGCGTTCAAAATGATAAGATTGCTTTAGTCATTGGTGTCAGTAACACTTTGACCCAACAAATAAAAGCAGGTGATTTAATGAAATTTATCACAGCCCAAATTGATGGCAAAGGGGGAGGGCGCCCTGATATGGCGCAAGGTGGTGGTACAAATATCAAAGCATTAGCAAAAGCACTTGCTTCAGTGCAACCATGGTTAAAAGGTGCATTATGAAAATCACAATTTTCGGCGCAGGGTATGTTGGATTAGTCACAGGAACTTGTTTAGCAGAAATTGGTAATGAAGTTTGTATTGTTGACGTTAATCCAGAACGCATTCAACAATTAAAAACAGGAAAAAGTCCCATTTATGAGCCTGGTTTGGATGACATGCTCATGAATAACATCAATGCACAGCGTTTAACATTTACCACAGATATAACCAAAGCCGTGCGATTTGGAATTTTACAATTTATTGCAGTAGGAACACCTGCAGACGAAGATGGTTCTGCTGATATGCGTTATGTGCTTTCAGTTGCTGCAAGTATCGGTAAATACTTAGATCAATATGCTGTGGTCATTACTAAATCTACAGTGCCTGTTGGCACAGCAGACCAAGTGACTCAAACCATAGCAACTGAATTACGTAATCGCAGTGTTAATGTATCTTTTGACATAGCGTCCAACCCTGAATTCTTAGCAGAAGGGCGAGCCATTGAAGACTTCATGCACCCCAGTCGTATTGTCGTTGGTGCAGACAATGAAACAACACTTGGATTACTGCGAGAACTCTACACACCATTTATTGATCAAGGCACACGCTTTGTTGGAATGAATGTTGCCTCTAGCGAACTAACTAAATATGCATGCAATGCATTTCTCGCAACTCGAATTAGCTTTATGAATGAACTATCAATCACTGCTGAACACTTGGGTGCAGACATTGAGCAGGTTAAAGCTGGAATGAAATTAGATCCGCGTGTTGGCGAATATTTTTTAAATGCAGGTTGTGGTTATGGTGGATCTTGTTTTCCTAAGGATGTAAAGGCACTACAAAATACTACCAAAGGACATGGCACTGGTTCTAAGGTATTATCTGCAGTTGAAGCAGTCAACGAAGCACAAAAACAAATACTGTTTAAAAAACTCTCAAAGCATTTCAATGGTCAATTAGCAGGGAAAAAAATAGCAATTTGGGGTTTAGCATTCAAACCTGAAACAGATGATCTACGAGAAGCACCTAGCTTAGTATTACTTGACGCGCTTATTAAATCACAATGCCATATTCACGCCTATGACCCAATTGCAATGCCTGAATTAACACGTGTGTATCCAAAACATCAGCGCATTCACTTAAGCACAGACATGTACGAGGCGACGCTTGATGCCGATGCGCTTATTATCGTGACCGAGTGGCAGCAATTTATTCAAGCAGACCTAAATAAAGTACTTACACAGATGAAAGGAAAATTAATCATTGATGGCCGAAATATTTACACCTTAGCAGCTGTGTCAAAATTTGATGTCATTTATGACAGTATTGGAAGAAGCATACATCAAAGTTAATTACTTGAAACACAATGTCCAGTAATTGATATTACCGGACATTGTGTTATATTACGATATTATGGATATCAACATCTCCCCAAAAGCTATTTTTGATCATAAAGATCACCTGAAATCACAAACCATTGCGCCAACTCTACCACAATATATAGTAGATGATTTTGCCGTTGCTAAAAACTTCTTGCTCAGCTATGCAGGTAGCGATGATACTTTCAACACTTATCGTCGAGAAGTTGAAAGGTTTTTACAGTGGACTTGGTATGTGCATCAATCGTCTATAAAATCAATAAAGCGTCAACAGCTTGAAACTTACTTAGCATTTACAGAAAAACCTCCCCAAAACTGGATAGGAAAAGCTCAGCTAGTACGATTTATCACGGAAAATGACGTGCGAATACCAAATTCAGATTGGCGTCCGTATGCAACGACTAAGCAACAAAAATATTACCAAATGTCACAATCTGGCTGGAAATCATTATTTGCCGTATTGAGTAGTTTTTATCACTTCTTGATTGATGAAGAATACACTGAGCTGAATCCTGTCGCTCAAATACGGCAAAAAAACCAATATATTCGCAAGCAACAATCAAAGCAAACCATTAGGCGATTGTCCGAATTACAGTGGGATTATGTGATTGAAACGGCTGAAATAATGGCCGATGAAGACAGCTCCCATGAGCGTACGCTGTTTATTATGTCTTGCCTATATGGCATGTATCTGCGTATTTCAGAATTAGTTGCTACGACTAGGTGGCACCCTGAAATGCAGCATTTTCATCAAGACCAAGATAGTAATTGGTGGTTTAAAACGGTAGGTAAGGGAAATAAAGAACGAGATATTTCTGTGAGCAATGCTATGTTAACAGCACTCAAACGTTATCGTCAAAGTTTAAACTTAACCTCCCTGCCCTCCCCACGCGAGTCAATACCATTGATTAATAAAAAAAACACTCGTGGTGGCATTAGTTCAACACGACAAATTCGTCGTATTGTCAGCGACTGTTTTAATAGCTCCGTTATGCGTATGCAAAATGATGGGTTTGTAGAAGAAGCCGCTCAACTATCCGCAGCTACCGTTCACTGGTTAAGGCACACAGGCATTTCAGATGATGTGAAATCACGCCCTAGAGAACATGTACGTGATGATGCTGGGCACGGATCCAGTGCGATTACAGATCGTTATATCGATATTGAATTGAGAGCTAGGCATGCCAGTGCAAAGAAAAAAACAATTAACAATAGTTAATCACCCATAACGAACTGGATGTGTTTTAAAATAAGATACAATCCCCTTCTCTAATGCTAGTGCAATCTTGTGTTGGTAGCGTGCATTAATTAGATATTTTTCTTCTCTTGGGTTTGAAATAAACCCTGTTTCTACTAATAATGACGGAATATCTGGTGATTTCAAAACGACAAAAGACGCCTGTTCTACTCGGTGTTTAGGGTTATGTAAATGAGTCACCTTGACTAGTTGCTGAATAATTGACTGCCCTATTTTAAGGCTTGTTGCAATGGTTGCGGTTTGTGACAGATCAATTAAGACTGATTTTAACAGTCTACTTTTATTATTTAGGTCCACTCCACCCAATTCTGATTCATTTTCACGTTTTGCTAACCAGCGTGCTGCTTCACTGGTTGCACCACGTTGTGATAGTGCAAAAACAGAAGCGCCATGTGCAGAACGTTCTTTAAAAGCATCAGCATGAATTGCGATGAACATATCGGCTTTATCTTTTCGTGCAATTGCTAATCGTCCTCTCAATGTTACAAAATAATCCCCTGTACGCGTTAAATAAGCATGAAAGTGTGGCTGTTTATTAATAAGCTTAGCTAAATCTTTTCCGATTGCCAAAACAACATTTTTTTCATGATAACCTTGTGGCCCTGTAGCCCCGTCATCCTTTCCGCCATGACCTGGGTCAATCACAACTCTAATCGTACGCTGATTGTGTGATCGAGAATTCAATTTAGTACCTACCAGTCTTTGATTCTTATGAATGTCATATCGGTCCAAATTTTGTTCAATGACATGCTTCAAGTGAGCATTTGATCTAGTCTTTTGTAGCACCTTTTTCGTAGCTCGCAATTGAATGATAAAAGGGTGTGTTGTTTTTCTTATTGTTTTTTGCCATCCAATATTTTGTATCTTTACTGGTGCATATAAATCAAAAATGACACGCGACTTACCTTTCTTCATCCGAGCTATACGTATCCGCTTAATCAAAGTATCATGAAATAATTGGTGAGTATATGATTTACTCAACTGTGCTTGTGTCATATCAATAATCAACCGTGATGGGTTGACTAATACAAATGCTGTGCAACGCGTCCTTTTCTTGAAATTCAAGTTAAGTGTTGTCGTATTCCTATTACCTGAAAAATGAAGCTGTACAGTCGTTGTTACTGGAAGTTTCTTTGCAGCAATCAACGGAGAACTAGTCCACCCATATACGATAATGCTCATCAAGAAGCATACTAGTGAAAGTGTCAGTCTTTTAGCTATATACCCATCACTATTCAAGAAATCGAATTTTAACTGCATGATTTTTGCAAAATTTAAATCTAAAAACTTTCGCAATAGCCTGCTATTACTCGATTTTTTAAATTTAATTTTACTAAAATTCATTTTGTTAAAACTCCGACGTCTTGAAAGGCGATGGGTATATTAAACATCATCCAGTGTATCAACGCCTAATGATTCACATAGTAGTGCCTCTTTATTCTCTAGGTCTTTATAGTCGTCCGCATCAATAGGTGCCGCTTTCATTTCAGTAATTTCTGGCCATTTCTTAGCTAACTTCTCATTCAACACCAAATAATGTTGCTTATCTTCTGGCAAAATCATCTTCTGCATAAATAGCATCAATGGGGCACTCAGGCACACATAAATTACAGTCAATACATTCGTCAGGATCTATCACCAACATATCAGGACCTTCACGAAAACAATCAACAGGACAGACTTCAACACAGTCAGTATATTTACAACGAACACATTTATCTGTTACTACAAAGGTCATAAGCAATCACTCCTACTGTGTATCAGAAACAACCAAAAAGATACGCCCAATACCACGCTGAACAGCGATCACTAAACGTTTATGCTTTTGCTGTAACTGTTGCCGAACTTCTTGAACACCAGTTACTGCCTTCCCATTAATTGCTACAATGACATCATGTGGACGTAATCCAGAAAACCATGCAACTGAAGTTTTAGTAACATCGAGTACCATAACTCCCTTAAACATACGCTCTCCTGGTCGTAACTCGGTATAATTTGTTAAACGGGTTCCTTCAAGTAAGTTATCTACGGTTTGGGTCAAGTTATCCTTGGGTTTGGCTTGAATGATCACTTTTAGCTTCAAGATTTTCCGAGCACGTAGTATATGCATCTCAATCGTTTTGCCTGCTCTAATCACACCAATCGTTGTTTTTAACTGGCTTGCATCATCAACAATATCATCATTAATTCCTAATATAACATCTCCAACTTTCATCCCCGCTTTTTTAGCAGAAGACCCTGGCAACACTTCAGTCACTAAGGCACCTTTCACGCCTTTTAAATCAAAAGATCGAGCTAGGACAGGTGTTAAATCTTGAGCTAGAACTCCAATACTCCCTCTTTTAACAGAGCCATATTCAATTAATTGAGTCGAAATATGCTTAATCATGCTACTTGGTATGGCAAAACCTATTCCCACATTGGCACCATTAGGCCCAATAATTGCCGTATTCATACCAACCAGTTGACCAGTCATGTTCACTAATGCACCACCCGAATTGCCAGGGTTAATCGGCGCATCTGTTTGAATAAAGTTCTCTAGCCCTTCAATGCTTAAGTCTGACCGATGTAGTGCACTGATTAAACCCGAAGTGACTGTCTTCTTTAATCCAAAAGGGTTTCCAATTGCCGCAACAAAATCCCCGACTTGCACATGATTCATATTCGCATAGGGAATGGATGTTAAATGCGTCGCTTTAATCTGCAAAACAGCAATATCTGTTATTTTATCAGCACCAATTTTTTTTGCTTGATAGCGCCTTCCATCACTCAGTCGAACAGAAATAGTTTGTGCATCTTGAATCACATGTGCATTGGTGATTATGTAGCCTTTTTTTGCATTAATAATAACACCAGAACCAAGACTCGTAAAATTCCCCTTATCAGGCAAATCACGTAACTGACGAGGTGGTAGCAAAGCCAATAAATTTTTAGGAATTCGCCCTTGCACCAATATATTAACAACCGCGGGCATCACTTTTTTTAATAAAGGAGCAATACTTGCTTCATGAACACCTTGCTCTGAAGCCGTCATGACCAACGGTGCCTGTGCATAGACTGCACCAACAGATAACCATCCAAGAAATAATACTGCTGATAATAAGCGTTTCATTACAGTTCCTAAATTTGAAATGCGATGATTATACCCAACACCATTAGAGATGACGAGTTTTTCACACAATCATTTTTAATGGAATTAAATGGTAACTGCTCTCCCCCACTATGTCATTCTGTGCGAAGTCGCAGAATCTATAACTCACCTTGTGAGTTTAGTGAGTTATAGCCAGCCTATGATGAAAACAAGCGATCAATCTTAGTAGCACAGATAAAATCATTTTCACTGAGCCCACTAATGGCATGTGTCGTAAACTTAACCTCACAATACCCCCAACCCAACAACATATCAGGGTGATGCCCTTCATGCTCAGCGAGCCATCCTATTGCATTAGATAAGCTCAATGCTTTCAAAAAGTTTTTAAAGACAAATCGTCGAGAAATGAACTGATGATCATCACTCATTTTCCATTGAGGTAAATCGAGCAGGTATTTTTCACACACTTCTAAAGAAAGAACGGGAACCCCACCTTCACAGGGTTTACAATTCTTATCGCCTAAATCACATACTGTCATATTTTTTCCTTTTACTAAAATTCATTGTAACTAGTATCCCGTCATTCCGCGCAAAGTCGCGGAATCTAGGCGCGCTTTGCACCCCAAAATCACAAAGTGAGTTTTTAGATCCTGCGACTTCGCGCAGGATGACATAAGGGCGAGTAAGTTATCAAACTGTTATGTTTTATGTGGGTCAGGTAACATCCCTTGCGTCAATGCTAGATCAATTTCAGCTAATAAATCCAGCTGAGTCAATTCATATAACTGTTCAAATGATTTTATAATAAAATAGTTCATTTGTTTTTCATCATAATGATATGGCATTCTCAACATGGTTTGTAAGTCCAAAGCTTGACGGTTTGGTGTCGTCGACTCCAGTGCATATAACGTTTCTTCTTTTGACGATAGAATACCACCTCCATAGATGCGTAATCCTGCTGCATTTTCAATTAAACCAAATTCAACAGTAAACCAATACAAGCGTGCTAATACTGATTGCTGAACTTTGTTTGATAACAGTCCAATACGTCCAATTTCTTGAGTGAAATCAGCAAATGCTTGGTTAGTTAGTAATGGACAATGTCCAAAAGTTTCGTGAAAAACGTCAGGTTCCTTTAAGTAATCCAAATCCTCTATATGCCTAATAAAAGTTGCGACAGGAAATTGTTTGTTAGCTAATAAATGAAAAAATTTATCGAAAGAAATTAACGCTTCAACTGGAGAAACTTCCCACCCAGTACACTCATATAATTTTCTTGAGATATTGGGCAATTGAGGTATACGATCATGGGGCAAGTCAATTAAGTGAATACCTTGCATAAATTCAGAACAAGCCCTACCCTCAACAACTTGAATTTGACGGCTATATAATTGTTCCCAAATTATGTTTTCTTCTGCGGGATAATCAACAACACCCTGTTGATTAGGCTTCCTCGCGGTATATAAACTCACTTTTTTCATAATACAATCCATTGTGCTAGTTTTTTTCTGAAGCTCATAAATATCCCTCCCATTACGACAGTCACTATTAACAGTGATAAAAATAAATGTGCATAAGGATTATTAATAGGCAACGGATTAGTTTGTAACGCATGATGCTCCACCCATTTGGATAAATAACCTGAAACTGGAGCCGCAGTACCTCCAAACATCAACAGCGCCCCAAAAAAAAGCCCTCGATCTTTCATAGAAAATAGCTCTCCAATCATTGCATAAGCAATCGGCAATATAAATATTTCTGCAATTGAGAATAAGAAGTATGCCAGTGCAATCATCCCAATTGGAATCAAATTATTTTGTTCAGAATTAGCTTGGAAATGTATAGTAACTGCAAAGTAAAGTATTAAATAAGTCAATCCAATAAAAAAAAGCCCCAGTGAAAAACGCAGTGGAATCGAGTTGGATTGATAGCAGTGATTAAATCGATGAACGTATAAACTAAACACAATAGGACCAATAATTAACAAATAAGTTTCTATGCTATCAAGCCACTGTGGTGGGACAGTCATTCCATGCCAATTTAAATTCACATGATGAATCACCAGTGAGGTAATTCCTCCTGTTCCCATCAAGTGAACTAGAATCATACAAATAAAATAACAAGTTGTTAGAAGAAGATATGCTTGTATCTTACGTTTCAATTGCGCATCGTGTGTGAAAAAAACTTTCATCAAAATAGCAAACAACACACCCACTCCAAAACATAAGATCAATATATTACTATTATTCGGATGCGTAACGCTCTTAAGCAAAACCCAATATAAAGCAGTTAACAGCACAAATACACCGAACCTTCTTTGATTTTTTTGTGCGTTTGTCAGTTGACTAAAGCGTGTTTGATCATCAGCCACTCTACGCCAAATTACAATAACACTAACGATACAAATTAAATTCAATAATCCTGCTATCAGAAATAGCGCATCATAATGATGTGTTAACTGGTAATGTCCAGCAAGCAGGTCACTGAGTAAAAAGCCAATATTCACAAATGCCAAATTCCATAAAAAAGCAGCTTCTCGCAACTTGTCTGCTGGTTTAAACAACCCCATTAAAATACAATTAATACAAGGCACGTTGATGCCTGCACCTGTTAAGAATAAAGCAAGTCCATAATATAGAAAGTGAGGATCGGGTACAGCTAGTAGCATACAGCCTATACCTTGCATCAGCAAACTCACCAAGAACAAACTACGGAAACTCGCAAAGCGCCCACCAAAATAGCCACCCAACAAATGCAACACAAAGTTAAATGCTAAAAAAACTGCTGTTAATGAAGAGCTATAGCCTGCACCAAAATGTTTATACTGTAAATATAGCCATACCGTACTCGCCAACACGCCATAAGCGATAGATGAAAAAATCTGAATGAAAAGAATATGTCCCATACCAACAGGAAAGCGCTTAAATAATTTAATCATTTTATTACCTTTTTTACACCTATACCTAAATCACTTGAAGATGCCGAGGTTTTAACATAATGAGCTTGAGCAGAATCAGATTTAAAAGATTGAGCAATAGCACCGCTATTGGGAAAGCTTTTAGATTTGCATTCTGCCGAGAATCATGCCGTTAAAGTACGGCTTCTTCAAGTGATTTGGGTATGACCTCTCCACTTCATATGAGTTATTTAAAATTGATTACTATGATATAATAATCCATATCCTTCTAAAATTAATTTAATTTGTTGTCGCCGCAATGGCTTTACCAAAACAATCTGAGCACCTTCAATAATTAACTTTTGTCGTATATGTGCTGTTGCATGTCCAGTAAGTGCAACAATTGGAATCGATGCCTTCACTTTATCCTTTAACTTTCTAATCATTTTAAGCACTTCAATCCCATCCATATCAGGCAAGCCTTGATCTAAGATAATCAGATTATAATGTGTTACATTCAACACTTCTAATGCAGATTTTCCAGATTTCACACAATCCACTTGTAAATGCTTCATCGTATTTTCAAATAGCAACTTAGTCGCTAATGCAGCAACATCATTATCTTCCACTAACAGAATTTTAAAATGTTTTCCCTGCAGGTTCTGCTGTTTCTCAAGATTAAAATTGATTGAATCCGCTTGTGTTATTGTCTCATTGAAGTAGGCATAATCTTCTTTTTTAACCGTCCGAGAAGTATTCGTCAAATGCACGATATCTTCTTCAGGTGGTACTATAACTTCAAAATAACAACAGAAAGTTGAGCCTTTTCCTAGACGACTACACAAGGTAATGGTACCACCTAATTCATTTAGCATAGATTTAACGATACTTAAACCTAATCCAGCTCCCTGATACTGACCTCGATAAGATGCTGATATTTTCTTAAATTTATCAAAAATTCGCCCTTGATTTTTTTTTGCAATACCTGGCCCCATGTCCGCTATACTGAGCGATATTTTGGCCTTAGTATGCTTTTCTTCAGCAACTTCTAGCTTCTCCAATTTGGCTATAATGTTAATTGTGCCAGGCTGATGCATAAATTTAACCGCATTACCCAATAAATTAATGATGATTTTATACAGCGTATCCATTGAACTCGTCACAATACTCGGTAACTTTTCATCGTAATTAACTATAATGTTCACTTCTTTTTGTTTAGCTATACTAGTGAACATAGCAACGATATTTTCCACTAACTCTTTAAAATTAAATGTTTCTATCGTTTTTTTTGCTTCCTGTAAGGTTTCATTTGCATGGATCCAGCGATTCGCAAACATCAGCACTTGGTTGCTTGAATTAATAATTAATTGGGCATATGTTTTTATTGTTTCGATATTATTTTCTTGAGAAATTGCTTTTGCTAATCCCAACACACCAGTCATAGGAGTACGTAAGTCATGCCCCATATTCATAATAAACTCAAGTTTTTCTTTGTTGATCTCCTGCAATGCTTTGATTTCTGATTCTCTAGCCTTGGTCACATCAATAGACATACCAATCAATCCAACAATTTTCCCTTGCTTGTTACGTAAAGGTGCCTTGTTATACAAATAGTGCCTTTTTCTTCCGTCAGGAGAAACATCTGGATCTTCTCCTGCTAAACAAACACCCTCTTCCATAACCTGGTTATTAACAGCAATTAATTTTTGTTCTTCTTCTTTAGAGAAAATTTGATAACAAGGCTTATGTAGTAAATCAAACGGGCTTTTATAGTTAAAGTCCTCCCAAGCCGCTGTATTAAACCCATAAGAGATATTATTTTTATCAACCCAATACACATGCCCAGGAATTTGAGCGATAATATCATTAAGATCTAAACCAAGTTTTTCTGCCGCGCTAGCAAGATCCACTCCATATTCCAAATGCTTCACGTATGCCCTCCAATCACTGCTAACAATTCTACCATATCATTAGGTAATGCTGCTGTTATCGAAAGTGTTTCCTTCGAAACAGGGTGAGTGAGTGATAATAAACTGGCATGTAAAGCTTGGCGCTTAAATTTCCTCAGTATTTTAGTTAACGTTTCGCTTGCATTTTTAGGTAAGCATAAACGCCCTCCGTATACAGGATCACCCACCAATGGTTTCTTTAAAGCTGAGAAGTGAACTCGAATTTGATGAGTCCTACCCGTTTCTAAATCAACCTTCAAGTGCGTAAAATGCTTAAATTTCTCTGCAATACGATAATGGGTTACAGCAGATCTCCCAAAAGGATGAATGGACATCCGAACTCTGTTTCTAGCATCTCGTCCTATCGGTTGATCAATCGTCCCACCAGCAATCAATTCACCATAAATAACCGCATCATATTGTCGCTTAATTTTCTTTTTCTCTAACAATCTAGTCAGGTAAGTATGTGCTTGTAGTGTTTTCGCCACGACCAATAAACCTGTCGTATCTTTATCAATTCGATGGACAATCCCAGCTCGAGGTAATTGCTCCAAAGAGGGCAAATAATGCATCAATCCATTGACAAGTGTTTTATCTGGATTACCTGCACCTGGATGAACAACCAAACCTGCTGGTTTATTAATCACTAGCAAGGCCTCATCTTCATGAGCAATATCAAAATGTACTTCCTGTGCCTTACTGACTGTAACGATTTCTTTTTGTGGCATTAAGCTAATAACTTGACCTGCCTGTACAAACGCAGAACACTTCCAAAAAGAAACATGATCTAAACTAGCAAAACCAGCTTCAATCCACTGTTTTAACTTGACTCTAGAATAATCAGGGAAAGCAAGTGCTAACACTTTATCAAAACGCAAACCAGCCTTATCTTCTGATACGATATAAGTTAAAGGCTTATCACACATTATTTATATTGGTCTGGCAATTCAAAAATACCGGGTGCATTACGTAAATAACCATCCTTTCCGTCTAACCCGAATCCAAAGACAAAAGGGTCACCTGACAAATTTAAACCAACAAAGTCTGCTTTCTTAAGTCCTTTTTCATCTCGTGTATCTGTTTTATCTAATAAAACAGCCGTTTTCACATCCTCTGCACCCTCTGACTTACAGTAGTCCACAGCTGCTTTCAAAGTAATACCACCATCTAAAATATCATCAACTAAAACAATGGTTCTATTTTTCAAATCAATCGTTGGAGTCACTTTCCAATACAATTGTCCACCCGATGTTTCACCGCGATAACGTGTCACATGAATATAGTCACACTGCATTGCAAAATTCAATCGAGGTAATAGCTGCCCTGCTGTCACAATCCCTCCAACAACAATAGGTAAAACTACTGGATTCGAATCTACCAATACTTCATTCATTTTCTCTGCCATTGAATCCAATGCGGCATGAAGTTTGTCCAATGTAATCAAGCATTTTGAATGTTGCAAAATTTCTTGATAAGGGGGGGCTGTTGTGACCGTCATGGTGTATCCTTTTTAGTTGTCATTTCTACAGTACGTGTTGGGAATGCACAGCTTGCGCCAAATTGTTCAATAATTTGTAAGATTTGTAAATAGACATCTTGCTGAACACGTTGATAAGTTACCCAATCTGTTGTTTTTGTGAAGGTATAAATTTGCAGCGTCAATGCAGAGGGTGCAAATTCAACCAGTTGCACAAATAAAGTTTGCTGCTGATCAATGCCGTCATGTCCTTTAAGCATTGCTTCAATCGCATCTGTCATCGCTGCAACTTTCACATGATCACAATAACGCACACCCACTTGCGTTTTAATACGACGGTTTGTCATCCGTGAGGGGTTTTCAATCGCAATTGTCGAGAATATGCCATTAGGTATGTATAATGCACGTTTATCAAAGGTGCGAATTCTTGTTAGTCGCCATCCAATATATTCAACCGTGCCTTCTATTGTTTTATCTGGAGAACGAATCCAATCACCCACATTAAAGGGGCGATCTAAAAAGATCATGAATCCACCAAAAAAATTAGCTAATAAATCTTTTGCCGCAAAACCTACAGCTAAACCACCTACTCCGCCAAATGCTATTAAACCTGATAGAGGTAAGTTGAGAATTTGTGCAGTATTGAGTGTAAAGAAAACAACAATTGCAATTCTAAACAGCTTTGTTATCGCTAATGTGGTTGTGACATCTCCAACTGCTATACTCGGATTTTCATCTATTTTTTTTAGAACCCTCCAAGAAAATAAAGCCCCCCAAATACTGAGTAACAGTACAACCAATTTCTCCCATATCAAGATATTGAAAGGAAAAGTTTGGAAATTTAATTGCCAAAAGTAAAATAATTGACATATAGCTACTAAGTAAAAGAAATAATAATAATGTGCTACACACAAAAGAATGCATTTTTTACGTTGAGAAGATGTCTTTTTAATGAGCTTGCTGAGTATAATCCTAAGTACTGTAAGCAAAGCAATAACAATGACGAGAGGGAAAAAGTAGTGAAAAAGCAACACTCTGCCATTACTCAAAAAGTAATCCATCATACATTAACTCCATTTCCAGTATCTTTCATCTTGGAATAACCACTAATAAGTTTCAATCTAACACATTTTTTAAAAACTTTCCTGTAATCGACTGTTTAACTTTCACAATATCTTCTGGAGCACCCACTGCAACAACATCTCCACCTCCAGAGCCACCTTCTGGGCCGACATCAATAATCCAATCAGCCGTTTTAATGACGTCTAAATTATGTTCAATAATCACAATCGTATTACCCTGTGCTTTCAATCGATTTAATACATCCAATAATTGTGCAATATCATGGAAATGTAACCCAGTCGTGGGCTCATCCAAAATATACAATGTCTTCCCCGTATCTCTTTTTGACAACTCTTTTGCTAGTTTAATTCGCTGTGCTTCACCACCAGATAAAGTTGTCGCACTCTGACCTAGCTGAATATACGACAGCCCAACATCCATTAAAGTTTGTAATTTACGTTGCAGTGAAGGAATAGCACTAAAAAATGACAACCCTTCTTCAACAGTCATTGCCAGCACATTGGCTATCGATTTTCCCTTATAAAGCACTTCCAGAGTTTCTCGATTATAGCGCTGACCTTTACAGAGGTCACAGGTAACATATAAATCAGCTAAGAAGTGCATTTCAACTTTAATCATGCCATCGCCATCACACCCTGAACAGCGCCCTCCTTTGACATTAAAGCTAAAACGTCCTGGAGTATATCCACGCGATCGCGCCTCTAGGGTTTCAGCAAATAACTCACGAATCACTGTAAACAACCCAGTGTAAGTTGCAGGATTTGAACGAGGCGTTCTGCCAATTGGACTTTGATCAATATTGATAACTTTATCACAATGCTGTAATCCATCAATATCTGCATAGTCGACTACAGATTTTCCAGCATGATTTAATGTCATTGCAGCTAGTGGATATAGTGTTTGATTAATCAGGCTAGATTTCCCAGAGCCAGAAACACCCGTTACACAAGTCATCAAACCCAGTGGGATTTGTAGGGTTACATTATTTAGGTTATTACAATTTGCTCCCACAATCGTAATCATACGTTCATAATCAACCAAAGTACGCGGTAATGGTATCGGTATTGTTTTCTGTCCAGACAAATATTGCCCAGTCAAAGAATCTTTAGTTGACTCCAGCTGCACTGCTGTTCCTGTGGCAATCACTTGACCTCCGTGAATCCCTGCCGCTGGACCAATATCAACTACAAAATCTGCTGCTCGAATCGCATCTTCATCATGCTCCACCACAATGACGCTGTTACCTAAGTCACGTAAATGACGCAGGGTGTTGAGCAAACGTTCATTATCACGCTGATGCAATCCAATGGATGGCTCATCAAGAATATACATCACACCCACTAAACCTGAGCCAATTTGACTTGCTAGACGAATACGTTGTGCCTCCCCACCAGAAAGCGTTTGAGCACTACGCCCCAAGGTTAAATAATTCAACCCTACATCCATCAAGAACTGTAAGCGCGCATTGATTTCTATTAGAATTTTTTCAGCAATCGTTTCATCCGTTCCTGTTAGCGCTAAAGTGCTGAGAGTTTGATGTGTCTGGGCAATCGAAAGATCGCAAATAGCAGGCAAACTGTGACCTGAAATCAGCACATGCTGCAACGCAGGTTTTAAACGATGCCCATCACAATATGAACAGCATTTAATGGTGACATATTTTTCTAAGTTATCACGAATACTTTGCGTTGTCGTTTCATGATAGCGACGAGTAATCACCGCAAGCACCCCTTCAAAACAACGTAATTTAACTTCTGAGCTTGATTGATAACGAGCCTTAGGATTATCGTATTGAAATGCAATCTCATCATCACTGCCATGGAGGATTATTTTTTGAAACTTCTCAGGAATATCTTTGAAAGGCACATCTAAGCTAAAGTGATAATGCTGTGATAGTGCTACCAACCATTGATAGTAATAACCATTCAACGGTGTCCACCCCGCAATGGCTCCTTGTGCTAAAGTTAAATTAACGTCAGGGACAATTTTATCAATATCTACTACTTGTGACTCACCCAAGCCATCACAATAGCTACAAGCACCTAAAGGATTGTTGAAAGAAAACATCCGTGGGGTTAACTCTGTCAATGAAAAACCACAGGTGTGACAAGCAAACTGTGTTGAAAACAACAGGTCAACCTTCTGTTCGTCTGCTGTATCTGTATTCTGAGAGCCCCCCTCAAGCGACGGCATACTCAAAACCCTCACTTTACTTTCTGTTAAACGCAATGTAGCTGCCAGTGATTCAGCAAGCCGTTGCCGAATATCGGCACGCACTTTAAAGCGATCCACAACGACTTCAATCGTATGTTTTTTTTGCTTATCTAAACTTGGAACATCATCTAGTGTATACATTTGCCCATTGATATTGATGCGAACAAATCCTTGTGAGCGCAACTGTTCAAATAAAGCATGATGCGTCCCTTTTTTTTGCTCAACAACTGGGGCTAGCAATAATAATTTTGTCCCCACTGGTTCTGCTAAAATTCGCGTCAACATGTCTTCAATCGTTTGCGCTTCTAAACGTTGATGGTGCTGTGGACAATGTGGCTTACCAATTCTTGCATATAGCAAACGTAAATAATCATAAATCTCTGTGATTGTACCAACGGTAGAGCGTGGATTATGACTAGTCGCCTTTTGCTCAATGGAGATCGCTGGTGACAAACCCTCAATTAAATCAACATCAGGTTTTTCCATCATCGATAGAAACTGTCGCGCATAGCTCGATAATGACTCAACATAGCGACGCTGACCTTCTGCATAAAGTGTATCGAACGCTAACGATGACTTCCCTGATCCAGATAAACCAGTAATAACGACAAGTTGATTTCTTGGTAAATCAAGATCGATGTTTTTTAAATTATGAGTGCGCGCACCCCGAATACGAATTGATTTTTTCATAATTAAAAAGTAAAACAATGCTCGCGATAATAACGTAATTCATCAATCGAATCGTGAATATCTGACAACGCTAAATGTTTCGACTTTTTCTCAATCCCTTTCATCATACTTGGCTTCCATCGCTTAATGAGTTCTTTAATCGAACTCACATCAATTTGTCGATAGTGGAAGTAGTTCGCTAATGCTGGCATATAACGATCTAAGAAACGACGGTCCTGATAAATGGTATTACCACACATTGGAGATTTTCCTGGTGCAATGTATTCCATTAAAAATTCAATAGTCTTCCGCTCAGCCTCTTGGTCACTAATCACACTTTCTTGCACACGTGCGACTAAACCAGAATCATGATGATGTTTTGTATTCCACTCGTCCATCCCATCAAGCAATGATTGTTCTTGATGCACTGCAAATACTGGACCTTCAGCTAATACATTGAGTTCTTTATCCGTCACAACCGTTGCTATTTCAATAATTCGATCATTATTAGGATCTAGCCCTGTCATCTCCAAATCAATCCAAATCAAATTCTTATTACTTGGTTTCATGACTTATCCTCTAAAGTAAAATCAATCCGTCGTTTTTCAAGATCAACACGAGCAACACAAATACTCACCTTATCTCCGATAGTAAACTGTTTTCCTCCATGTTTACCATCTAACGAATGACGCGTCTCATTAAATTGATAGTGATCTCTTGGCAGATCATTGATATGAACCAATCCTTCCACATAGATATCAGATAATGCAACAAAGAAACCAAATCGCGTCACCGATATAATCGTCCCAACATGATGACTACCCAATTTATCTTGCATAAACTCACATTTTAAAAAATCCAACACATCACGAGTTGCCAAGTCTGCTCGTCGCTCAGTCATTGAACAATTTGCACCAATACTATTCCAGTCAATCTTTAACGTTGCCTGGTTCTGAATACATGCTTTCAAACTGCGATGCACCAACAAATCAGGATAACGTCTAATGGGCGAAGTAAAATGTGCATAAGCATCAAAAGCCAAACTAAAATGCCCCTTATTTTCAGGCTGATAAACTGCTTGTTGCATAGACCTTAATAGCATCGTTTGAATAACCATGGCATCGGGGCGGCCCTGTACAGATTGTAACAATCGATTGTAAGCATCTGGGGTTGGCTCACCATCGGTTAAATGCAAGCTTAAACCTTTACCTTTTAAAAAGTCTTGCAACACACTAATTTTTTCAGCAGAGGGCATGGCATGCACTCGATACAAAGCACCACGATTGTTTTCTTGTAAATACGTCGCAACCGTTTGATTTGCCGCCAACATATATTCCTCAATCATGCAGTGTGCAACTGTACGCTGTGTGGGTTGAAAATCAGCCACTCGCCCTTCTTCATTATAAATAATCTTTGTTTCAGGAAATTCAAACTCTACCGCACCACGTGCAGCTTTTGCTTGTAACAATTGCTGATAAAGCTGATATAAACGATCAATCGGTTGATGAATGGCTGCTGCGATATTTTTCTCATCTTTTACATCCGATGCCAAGTAGTTCGCCACTTGCTGGTAAGTTAAGCGTGCTTTGGAGCAAATAGTTGCTTCAAAAAAATCACGAGCAACAATATCTCCCAACTCATTAATGGTCATTTTACAAACTAATACTAAGCGTACTTCATTCGGAACCAAAGAGCATAATCCGTTTGAAAGACTTTCTGGCAACATTGGAATCACACGATCAGGAAAATACACAGAATTCCCACGTAGCTGCGCTTCATCATCCAATGCACTTGTAGGCGTTACATAATGACTAACATCTGCAATAGCAACATACAGATCACAAGAATCTTCTGATACAGATGTTCGTTCACAATATACTGCATCATCAAAATCACGTGCGGTTTCACCATCAATAGTCACAAAATCTAAATGAGTCAAATCAATCCGTTGTGGTAAGGTATCAGCAGAGACTGTATCTCCAAAATTGCTAGATTCATCAAGAATAGCACGAGAAAACTTAGCTGGAATCTGATGCGCAATTAATGCTATATCCGTTGCAATACCCATTTGATTGGCATCACCTAAGACTTCAAGAATTCTACCTGTGGCAGGAGCTCCTCTAGCTGGATAACTTAACATTTCAACGCGCACATATTGTCCTGGGGCAAGTTTTTTCAATAAATCTTGTATAGTCTCATCACCTACTGTTGTAATATCTATCGCTTCTTGAATATGTTTATCAATCGGCTCTACCCACAACGATGGGGACGACTTCTCTTGATTCGATTGACTCTCATTCCACTGGCAGCGCCCAACTAACTGCGTTTTACTTCTTTTAATAACATCAAGCACGATACCCTCATCACCTCGACGATAACCTGAGTGAAAGCGAGCAGCTTTAACTTCATCACCATGAAATAAACCTTGCGCTTGTTTGAAGTGCAAATAAAGATCCTTAGCACCTTTAGACTTTTCAGAAGGAATAATCCAACCTGAGCCATCACGATTTTTTTCCACACATCCAGTAACATGAGGCAAAAGATCAACCACTTGGTACTCATCATTGCGATTTTTAACGAGCTGCTGATCTCGCAACATTGCAATTAAACGTCGCCGCAGCCCTTCTTGTTGCTCAGGTTGAATCTTTAATATCTGCTGCAATCGTTTAGCATCAACAAGACGTTTTTTGTGTGTGGATAAGCACGTAATAATGTGCTCTCTACTGGGCACAGGATTCTGGTACTTCTGCGATTCCCTGCTAGAAAAGGGGTCATTCTCTGACAAAACTTCGGGTTTTATCCCCATTGGCATGCTCTCTTAAATAGCGTTAGTATAGCTACGCAGTGTAGGAAAAGCGAGAAACTTGTAAGAATACACTAAAACTGGCAAGTGACTTTTTGTTACCCCCTCTGAAGGAACAGGCCGTGAGACCATGAGAAAAAAGATTAACAAAGAAAGTAATATTAAACTTGTTTTGATACTGTCAATGAGCCTGCTATTTTTAGCGGCTTGTTCACATACAAAACCACATGCAGCACAACATACTGCTATTTGTGCTAAAATCACTGATAAGCTAGCACAAGGCGCAGCAAGCAATGATCTAACACAAGATGAACGTAGCCGTTTAGTCATACAATACCGTGGTTTTCATTGCAATGACTACAAGCGTGCTACCAAGCATCACCCGAACACAAAGAGCCACCATCAGTGGTGACCTCTTTGTTATATTCTACCTAAACACCACCCCTCCCCTCCCCGTTTAGGTAGAATATTTTTTCTTCGACATTCTTCCCAGCATTTTATACACTCGCCTGTGCCAAATACAATTGAAGATAGCAACTTTTCAACTGTGTTTCGAGTGTATACCCATCGCCATTCAAGACGCCGGAGTTTTAGCAAAATGAATTTTAGTAAAATTAGATTGAAAAAGTTGAGTAATAGCAAGCTATTGCGAAAGTTTTTCAACCTCAATTTTGCAAAATTCATGCAGTTAAAATTCGGTTTCTTGAATGGCGATGGGTATAGCTATATCATAAAAAAACATGGCGGACACTGTGGAAAAAACTTACCAACCTAATACAATTGAGTCAAAATGGTACCAACACTGGGAAGATCAAAATCATTTTTCCAGCACCAATCATAAAGACGCTTCTAATTATTGCATTATGATCCCACCACCTAATGTCACTGGGTCTTTACATATGGGACACGGGTTTCAAAGCACGTTGATGGATACTTTGGTGCGCTATCACCGCATGATGGGCTTTAACACACACTGGCAAGTTGGCACAGATCATGCAGGCATTGCGACACAAATGGTCGTTGAGCGAAAGTGCCTACAAGAAGAAAAGAAAACACGACATGATTTTGGCAGAGATTCTTTTATTGAAAAAATATGGCAATGGAAAGCATCCTCAGGTAATCAAATTGAGCAACAATTAAAACGCATGGGTGCCTCCTGTGATTGGTCTAAGAACCGTTTCACTATGGATGATTCCTTATCTAAAGCTGTGCAAAATGTATTTATTAAACTACACAAAGAAGGTCTAATCTATAGAGGAAAACGTCTAGTTAACTGGGATACAGTGTTAGGCACGGCAATTTCTGACTTAGAAGTTATTAACGAAACAAGACAAGGTCACTTATGGCATATTCGCTATCCTATTGTTAATAGCAAAGAAAGCATCATCATTGCAACCACCCGCCCTGAAACTCTACTCGGCGATACCGCCGTTGCAGTACATCCTGATGATGAACGCTACCAAGCGTTGATTGGAAAATCAATTCAATTACCATTAACCTCAAGAGAAATTCCAATCATTGCCGATAACTATGTCGACCGTGAATTTGGCACGGGGTGTGTCAAAATAACACCAGCACATGATTTCAATGATTATGCCATGGGAAAACGTCATCAGTTGCCAATGATTAACATCTTAAATAAAGATGGCACTTTAAATGAGAACACCCCTAAAAAATACCAACAACTCGATCGACTCAATGCACGTCAACACATGATTGATGACCTGACAAAACAGGGGTTGATTGAGAAAATAGAACCACATACACTTAATGTGCCTATTGGAGACCGCTCAAACAGTATTATTGAACCCTATTTGACAGATCAATGGTTTGTTAAAATGGAAACACTAGCACAACCAGCTTTACAAGCCGTCAAAGATCAATCAATTCAATTCATTCCAAAGAACTGGGAGAACACCTATTTTCAATGGTTAGAAAACATTGAGGATTGGTGCATTAGTCGCCAACTTTGGTGGGGACATCGTATTCCAGCATGGTATGATGAACAAGGCAATCATTATGTGGGTGAAGATGAAACAACTATTCGAAACCACTATAAACTAGCAGATTCAGCTCAACTCACCCAAGATGAAGACGTACTCGATACTTGGTTTTCTTCCGCACTATGGCCATTTGCTACCCTAGGCTGGCCAGAAAATACTGAGGCATTAAAACAATTCTATCCGACTCAGGTATTAGTCACAGGATTTGATATCATATTTTTCTGGGTTGCAAGAATGATCATGATGGGTTTAAAACTCACTGACCAAATACCTTTTGAGGAAATCTATATTACAGGCCTTATTCGCGATCATGAAGGACAAAAAATGTCCAAGTCTAAAGGTAATGTACTGGACCCTATCGACTTAATTGATGGCATTAGCTTGGATGATCTCATTACAAAAAGAACAGCTCACATGATGCAGCCTCAATTAGCACAAAAAATTGAAAAATCCACCCGCAAAGAATTTCCAGAAGGCATTGCAGCATTTGGCACCGATGCAGTTCGCTTCACCTACTGCGCCCTAGCCTCTACAGGAAGAGATATTCGTTTTGATTTATCGCGTTTAGAAGGATATCGAAATTTCTGCAATAAAATTTGGAATGCAACACGCTTCGTACTCATACAAACAGAAAATACAGAGCTACAGTTCAATCCAGACAAAGATAAAAAACTATTAACTACTGCGGATAACTGGATCAACGGACGCTTGGAAAGCACTATTCAAACTTGTCATCAACACATCAAAAACTATCGCTTTGATTTACTCACGCAGGCACTCTACGAGTTCACTTGGTACGATTACTGTGATTGGTACCTAGAATTGAGTAAAGTAGCTCTACAAGATAATCTCAACAGCTCAGAAACAAAACGAGCCATTCGCCACAACTTACTCAATGTATTAGAACAAATCATGCGACTAATCCACCCAGTCATGCCATTCATTAGTGAAGAAATCTGGCAGAAGCTCATCGTGCTTCTACCTGAAAACAAACTAAAAACTAACAGTATTATGATCGCTAGCTACCCTAGAAAAGCCGATTATTTAATCAATACAAATGATTTAGTGGAAATTAACCAAGAAATGCAGTGGTTAAAAGCAAGCATAACAGGGATTCGTAATATTCGTGGTGAAATGAAAATCAAGCCGAGTCTAAAAATTCCGCTACTATTACAATTTGCAAATAAGTGTGAAGAAGACAATCAGCATAAAAGAAATATCACAAAGTATCAATCAACCTTAAGCACTCTCACACGCATTGAACGCATAGATTGGTTAGAAATCGCTGACACTCCACCACCAGTAGCAGTATGCCAAATTGAATCACTCAAATTGATGATTCCTATGCAAGGATTAATTGATGTTAATAGCGAATTAACTCGCATTGTCAAACAAAGTGAGAAATTAAATAAAGAGCAACAACGTATTGCTGGAAAGTTATCGAATGAAAAATTTGTGTCCAACGCACCTGCTACCGTAGTCGCTAAAGAAAAACAAATATTGCAAGAAGTTGAAGAAAAATTGGAACAATTACAATCCGAAAAAATCAAGCTGGAGCAATTGCAATGAGTGCAAACATCCTTGATGGAAAAGCATTATCTCAACAAAAGTTAGCAACCCTCAAAGATAAAATCAAAGCCTTACCTATCAATCAAAGGACCCCACATTTAGCAGTCATTCTTCTTGAAGGAGATCCAGCATCTCAAATCTATGTCAATCATAAAGCACGTGCTTGTGCCACAGTCAATATGCAATCAAGCATACATCAACTTGAACAATCAACTTCTGAAGAAAGCTTACTCACCTTGATCAAACAACTTAATGAAGATCAAAATATTGACGGTATTCTAGTTCAACTCCCACTACCTAAACACATCAACACAGAAATCATCATTAACAGCATCCATCCTCAGAAAGACGTTGACGGTTTTCATCCCATCAACTTGGGAGCTTTAGCACAAAACACACCCTTACTGCGCCCGTGTACACCACAAGGAATTATGGATTTATTACAGCATTATAAAATTCCACTAGCAGGTAAAAATGCTGTCGTCATTGGTAGCTCTCGAATTGTTGGCCGACCACTCGCATTTGAGCTACTTAACCAACAGGCAACAATTACCATCTGCCACTCTAAAACCATGAACCTAGCTACACATATTAAACAAGCTGATATCTTATGCGCTGCTATTGGCAATCCTAACATCGTAAAAGCTGAATGGATAAAACGGGATGCAACAATCATTGATGTGGGAATTAATCGTACTCATGATCAGAAGGTGATTGGTGATGTTGATTTTAACGCTGCCATTAAGATTGCAAAATGGATTACTCCAGTCCCTGGTGGAGTTGGTCCTATGACTATTGCTTGCTTGTTGGAGAATACTTGGTTGGCATTTAATAACAGTGTCTGAAAGTATTAATTTTGCTGTTTAAGCAACCAAGATAAGTGAGTTTTAATTGTCGGCCACTCTGTCTTTAAAATACTATACACACAAGTATCCCGTATCGTACCATCTCTCATTACCATGTGATTCCGAAGGACACCATCTAGCTTAGCCCCAAGGCGCTCAATGCCTTTTCTACTTTTATGATTACAAAAGTGTGTTCGGAGCTCTACCACATTACAGCACATATCTTCAAATGCATGTTTTAGTAACAACAATTTTGCATCTGTATTAATACCTGTTTTTTGACTGCTCTTATTTATCCAAGTACTGCCAATCTCAACTCGGCAATTTTCCTCATCTATATTTAAAAAAGTTGTAGCACCAATAATTTTATTCGTGTCTTTATTAAGCACAACAAATGGCAGCATCGATCCCTCTTCTTGCAGGAGAAGCCTTCTATCAATATCTTCTTTCATTGTCAAAGGATCAGGGACTGTTGTGTACCATAACTTCCAAAGTTCACCATCTTGTGTTGATATTACTAGCTCATCATGATGGTAACGAGATAATGGTTTTAAAATACACTTTTCACCAATTAAGACTATCGGCTTTGCCCACATTACTGTTGTCTCCATTAGTAGGACATTGCAAGCATCTAAGCATCATAAGATATGCTTAAATACTCACAAAAACTCATTTCAATAGCAACCAACACTCTGTCAATAACTCAGTTTCAGCCACTTCATCATCAAAGTTATAGTAACAGAATATACACGGTAGATCACCAAGCTCTTCTCCAGACTGAGGTAGCCACTCCCAATACAAATTATATACTGTATCACTAATTCTATCTCGAGATCCTTTGTGCATTGCCACTACATAACGACCACTAGGCAAAATCTTTTCAACCACCTCTCCTTTGAGAACTAATTGCTGTGGCACAGTTACACCTAAATCAAAACGAAAGTCCTCTTTTGACGCTTCATCTGGGTCATTGTATGCAATCCCAAAAGATTCCCCAGGGATAAGTTTTATCTGCCTATTTTGAGTTTTAAGCCAACGTTTAAACTGATACACACTACCCCCCAATTTATCAGAGTCTCCACGATGCTCCATCACAGCTAACCGTCTCTCATTCATTTTTTTTATTTTAACATCCATCATTAAGTCCTCTTGTTTGCATACCTGATACGGTAAAGTCTTCCATAAACTCCAATTTAATTCTTGCCTGAACACACGTGGACTCAAATCCCGCATGGATAGCAATTTCAATAATTGATTGATCTTTATTAACAATTAATTGGTGTGCTGCACGTTTAAGGCGTAACCACCGTATATATTGATGTAAAGACAATCCCATATAAGCGGTAAATAAGCGATGAAAATGATATTTAGAAAAACATGCAATATCACTCAATTGAATCAGTGAAATCTTCTCATCAAGATTTTCTCCAATAAATTCTGTTACGAGTTTCAATTGTTGCCTGTAATCCATAAATATCTAAATTTCAAGTTCTTGCTTATTAACCAATAACAAGTCTATCTATGACATAAATGAATCATTTGATCATTTTTGCTCAATTGTCAAATCATGGATTCAATATGATCATCTCTTTCTGTGACTTACAAAACGTCTCTTTCAATCCAAAAACAGCCACACCAAAAGCGATCAAATACATTAGTGGAATCAATGACAAGCCAACAACAAAATCATGAGGCAGTAAATGTTTGGCATGACCATGAGACGCATGACTAATTAGCACACTGGTTAACCATAACATAACTGCACTCATGCCAGTTATCATACCATTATTAAAGCCTAATGCTGTTGCTTTCATATTCACATCACTTTGCTCTACAACTGCCGCAAATCCAACATTTTGTCCTGTTGCTGCAAACCCCAATAAAGCAAATGATAGGATGTATAGTTTTTGATCTGGCGTATGCGAAAAAACGATATAGCTGCTTGCAATCAAGCCAATGACTGCACACACAATCAACCAAGGTTTTCTTCGCCTACTCAAGTCCGATAGCAATCCAATTAAAGGGCACCCAATGGCATAAGCAATCCACGCAATAGAAATCATGGATGCCGCATTGGCTTGCGTCAAACCTCTTGATTCCAAATAGTCTGTCCCCCATGCTGCAGCCATAATCGCCATAGCAACATAAATAGCAGCCGAGTAGAGTCCAATTACCCATACCTGCCTACTCTTTAACAAACGTGATAATTTACTCCAAATACTTTCTGACCTTGATTGACCAGTCGACAAATAAAGCATGGCCTGCTCTCCACCTCTGGGCTTATTCTTCACCAATAATACAGTTAGAACAGTCAAGCCAAATCCCGCAAAACCAATGAAAGTTAAAATAACACGCCAGCTCTCATGAACACTAGCAAGCAAGACAATAAATGGCCCACCTGCCAATACTGGGCCCATCGTGCCAATAAATTGTGATGCGCCAATAAAGAAGGCAAAATATCTTTTTGGAAACCATGTGGATGCAATCACCAATAAACAAACAAATGCAAACGACGAACCAAACCCCATCAATAAACGACCAATAAATGCAGATGTGAAGCTAAATGAATGTGCAAATAAACAAGTAGCTAGGGCACACATAAATGTAGCAAACATCATGATTCTTTTCACACCCCATTGGTCAGTGAGGATACCAACAGGAATCTGCATTGCACCATAAGCGATATAATAAGCCATCGATAATAAGCTAAACTGGGCAATACTTAGGTTTAAATCTGGAATAACCTGATGCGCAATTGAACCAATAAAGGTTCGTAAAAAAAACTCATATAAAAAAAACAAAGCTGCTACGAACCAGATGATAACACCTAGCCTCATCGTAGAGGGTGCTGCACTGTCTCCTTTCAAGCTTGGTCAGCCTCTTGTTCAACCCAGGACTCAATATGAGATGCTGCTTTCTCAGCTTTCACAAAAGAAGCAATTTGACATAATTCAACACCTTCGTGAACAAGTGGCAGATTATTCATGCTCATAACAATACCTTCAAGCGGTGAATTAACTTCAACATTGTGTCCTGTACCAAAAGGATCTTTAATCACACTCAGCAAATCACCTTTAGCAACTCGTTGACCTAATTGAATATGAGGGTGACTAATACCACTGGTTGGCGAACGTATCCACTGGCTTTCTCGTACCATAAAGGCGTCTTGTTTTTTACCATCAAGTAACTCAGTACTACTATCTTGTGATAACATTGAAAGTTCACGCATGATGTTAATAACACCATCCACACCAACAGAAATAGCTTGTTGGTCAAACCTCATCGCTTCTCCTGCTTCATAAACCAAGTAGGGAGTTTCATGTTGTTGTGCCACTTCACGTAGTGATCCATGTTGAGCTACAATCTGAGAAATAACTGGCGCAGAAAAAACATCGGCCAATTTTTTCTCAATCGGCTGATTCTCACCAATAAAAATTTGCGGCAAATTACTATAATTCAACTTGCCAGTTTGTAAATCAATACAATAATCTGCTAAAGAAAAAATTTCTTCTGTAAATAAGTATGCAAGACGATCAGCATTAGAGCCATTCTTTTTCCCTGGAAAACGTTGATTGATTTCTGCATTACCAGACCATGTGCGTGCTTTATGCACAAACCCATAAACATTCATTACAGGAACTGCAATTAATGTGCCACACAGCTGTTCCATCAAAGGTGAGTGAAGTAATTGATGCACAACCTCTGTGCCATTGAGTTCATTACCGTGCATCGCTGCTGTCACCAATAAACATGGCCCTTCTTGTTTGCCGTGAATCACTTTAATCGGCATATACATAGGAGAACAGCTAAACAGTTCTGGCAACGGCAATGCTAATGATAGGCTTTCACCCGGATGAATGATCTCATTACAGATTGTTATATTTTTATTTTTCATCTAAAACTCTTTAGGATTTATCATATTACCTGACAAACCCTAATATATGGAAGAAAGGCAAAGAATTATCTACTTCATTAGCTTCAACAAAGTATCACCCATTTCAGCGGGTGACCTTGTCGTTGACACACCAGCAGCTTCTAATGCTTTAAACTTTTCAGCAGCAGTACCTTTTCCTCCAGCAATGATGGCACCCGCATGCCCCATTCGTTTACCCGCAGGAGCGGTAACACCTGCAATGTAAGAAACAACGGGCTTGGTCACATGGCTTTTAATAAATTCAGCAGCTTCTTCTTCAGCAGAACCACCAATTTCACCAACCATAATGATGGCTTCAGTTTGCGGATCTTTTTCAAACATAGCTAATACATCAATAAAATTTGTTCCTGCAATTGGATCACCACCAATTCCAACACAGCTACTTTGTCCCAAACCTAAATCAGTCGTTTGCTTAACTGCTTCATAAGTGAGTGTTCCTGAACGAGAGACAATACCCACTTTTCCTTTTTGATGAATATGACCTGGCATAATACCAATTTTGCACTCACCTGGTGTAATCACACCTGGACAATTTGGACCAATCATACGCACATCTGGCTTGGTATCTAAATAAGCTTTTACTTCTAGCATATCCATCACTGGAACACCTTCAGTAATACAAACAATGAGTTTAATACCACCATCAATGGCTTCTAAAATAGAGTCCTTACAAAATGGCGCAGGCACATAAATCACCGAAGCGGTTGCTCCAGTTTTTTCAACCGCATCTTTAACCGTATCGAAGACAGGCAAACCTAGGTGCATTTGCCCACCTTTTCCCGGTGTCACGCCACCCACCATTTGTGTACCATATTCAATCGCTTGTTCTGAATGAAAAGTACCATTTTTTCCAGTAAACCCCTGACAAATGACTTTAGTGTCTTTGTTAATCAAAATACTCATTGTTTTATTCCTTAGCTTTATATCTTATTGGGCTTGATGTTCTTTTGCTGCCTGTACTACAGATTTCGCAGCATCAGTAAAACTAGTTGCTGCAATGATATTCAAACCACTTTGCGCTAATTTTTGTGCACCTAACTGCGCATTGTTACCTTCTAAGCGAACAACAACAGGAACTTTAACGTCAACCTCAGCAATTGCACCAATAATTCCTTCTGCAATCATGTCACAACGAACAATACCACCGAAAATATTGACTAAGATCGCTTTTACATTGTCATCAGATAAAATGATTTTAAACGCTTCACTCACTCTTTCTTTGGTAGCACCGCCACCTACATCTAAAAAGTTAGCAGGTTGTCCACCTTGCAGTTTAATTAAATCCATCGTTGCCATTGCTAATCCAGCACCATTGACCATACAACCAATATCACCTTCTAGTGCAATATAGTTCAATTCCCATTGTTGAGCACGATTTTCTCGCTCATCCTCTTGGGAGGGATCGTGCATTGCCTGCAACTCAGGATGACGATACAGGGCACTGCCATCAACCACAATTTTTGCATCCAAACAGTTTAAGTCACCTGCTTCAGTAATAATGAGTGGGTTGACTTCTACAATGCTTAAGTCTTTTTCCACAAATAGCTTAACGAGTCCTGTCAAAATTTGATTGAACTGTTTTATTTGTGTTTTATCCAAGGCAAGTCCAAATGCAAGTTGTCTACATTGAAATGGTTGCACACCAACCATCGGGTCAATAACTACTTTCAGAATTTTTTCTGGTGTTTTCTCTGCCACTTCTTCAATTTCAACACCACCTTCTGTCGATGCCATCACTACAATACGCTGAGTTGCACGATCAATCACTGCACTCAAGTAAAATTCTTTTGCAATATCACCTGGTTCGGCAACCATCACTTGATTAACAGGCTGTCCTTTTTCATCCGTTTGAAAAGTGACTAAATTTGTACCAATCAATGTACGCGCTACTTCTTCAACTTTATCCAGTGAGTTGCAGAATTTAACCCCACCTGCTTTACCACGTCCACCAGCATGCACTTGTGCTTTCACCATCCAAGCATCACCACCTAATTCACGAGCTGCGGCAACTGCATCATTAGCATTATTTGCCACGCGGTAATCAAATACAGGTAACCCATATTCTTTAAATAATTGTTTACCTTGATATTCGTGTAAATTCATTTGTTATTCCTTTTATTTAACTTTATAAATCTAAAATAATTCTTGCTGGATCTTCAATCAACTCTTTGATCATTTTTAAGAAGCTCACCGATTCTTTGCCATCAACAATACGATGATCATAGCTTAAAGCTAAATACATCATTGGACGGACCACAATGTGATCACCGTTTTTATCACTTTCAACCACGGCCCGCTTCACAATATTATGCATGCCTAAAATTGCACTTTGTGGCGGATTTAAAATGGGTGTAGACAGCATCGACCCAAAAACACCACCATTGGTGATGGTAAAGGTACCTCCTGTCATTTCTTCAATCGTTAGCTTACCTTCTTTAGCTTTATTGGCATAGCCGACGATACTGCTTTCAACTTTTGCTTGCCCCATTTGATTGGCATCTCTCAACACAGGAACAACCAGCCCTCTTGGGCTAGATACAGCAATACCTATATCAAAATAATTATGGTACAACACGTCATTACCATCGATGGAAGCATTAACCGCTGGGAATTCTTTTAAAGCAGCCACTGTTGCCTTGACAAAAAATGACATAAATCCTAACCGAGCACCATGTTTCTTCTCAAATTGTTCTTTATATTTAGCGCGTAAATCCATCACAGGTTGCATATTAACTTCGTTAAAGGTCGTCAGCATTGCTGTTGAGGTTTTAACCGCAACTAACCGTTCAGCAATTTTTGCACGTAGCCGGCTCATTGGCACACGCTCTTCCGTACGTGTTGACATCAATGGAGCAGCCATATTGTTGGATGCGCTATTATTTATGTATGCCATCACATCTTCTTTGCTAATACGACCATCTTTACCCGTTCCTTTAATATCACTAGCTGTCAAATTATGCTCTGATACTAAACGACGCACAGCAGGTGACAAATCATCTTGTTGCATATTGATAGGTTGCTTTGCTGCAGATTTTTCTACAACAACTGCGTTATCACTACTAGTCGTTGCTTGTTGAGTAGCAACTACACCTTCTTCAATCACCGCTAAAACCGTATCTGCAGTCACTGTATCACCTGTTTGAACTTGCAACGATTTAATAACGCCACTAGCAGAAGCAGGCACTTCTAGCATGACTTTATCTGTTTCTAAATCCACTAGGTTTTCATCTTGAGTGACCGTATCACCCACTTGTTTATACCAGTTAGACACCACAGCATCTGAAACGGATTCTGGTAATACGGGTACTTTTACTTCGACTGTTTTTATTTTATTGGTCATATCATTAACTCTCAATTGCTTCTTTAATCAATTTTTCTTGTTGCGCTTTATGTGCACTCGCATACCCTACTGCAGGTGCAGCCATCGGTTGCGGTCCAACATATTTCAACGTTTGTCCTTTTTGCAGTGACTCAGTCAAGCGATGCTGGGTGATAAACCACGCACCCTGATTCTTAGGTTCCTCTTGACACCAAATCACTTCTTTTGCCTTGCTATATTTTTTCAGCTGTACTTCAAGTTCTTCATAAGGAAATGGATAGAGCTGCTCAATACGAATAATTGCTATATCTTGACGTTTCAGTTCATTACGTGACTGTAATAAATCGTAATAAACCTTACCACTACACAAAACAATACGCTTTACTTTGCTAGCATTAATCTGCTCACGTTCGGCTAACACCAGTTTAAACTGGCCTTGTGACAAGTCTTCTAAAGAAGACACTGCCAAACGGTGTCTCAATAAACTTTTTGGCGTCATGACTACCAATGGTCTACGGAAAGGCCTCAACATTTGTCGTCTTAGTAAATGATAGATTTGTGCTGGCGTCGTTGGCACACAAACCTGTATATTATCTTGTGCACATAACTGTAAAAAACGCTCTAATCTAGCAGAGGAATGCTCTGGCCCCATACCTTCTTGCCCATGAGGAAGTAGTAATACCAATCCACATAAACGCTGCCACTTTTGCCAGCCCGAGCTAATAAACTGATCAATAATAACTTGAGCACCATTGGCAAAATCACCAAACTGTGCTTCCCACATCACTAAAGTATCCGGATCCGCTGTAGCATGACCATATTCAAATCCAAGTACAGCTTCTTCTGATAGTAATGAGTTATAGATATCAATATTTGCTTGATCAGCACTCAATTGTTGCAATGGCATATAGCATTGATCAGTTGTTTGATCGTGCCAAACTGCATGACGATGTGCAAAGGTACCACGTTGACAATCTTGACCTGATAAACGAACACTAACACCAGATGTTACTAAGCTTGCATAAGCTAAATTCTCTGCAAACCCCCAGTCAATTAACTTTTCGCCACTGGCCATCGCTTGACGATGCTTAATCACCAAGTTAACTTGCCGTTGTAAGGTAAACCCTTCTGGTACAGTTGATAATTGCTGAGCAAGCATCTTTAAGTGGGACAAATCATAAGTAGAATCATATTCATTCCTCCACTGTTTATCTAAAAATGGCGTCCAAGTTTGACAGTGTGCATAAGCTTGACTATCAGGTAAAACATCAATTGTTGACTGCCCTACATCGAGCTTACTGCGATAGCTTTGCATTAAATCATCATGCTGCGCTTGTGTCAGTAGGTTTTGCTCAACTAGCTGCTGTGCATACAAATGATGTGGTGCCTTATGTTTTTTAATTAATTGATACATTAATGGCTGTGTTGCACTTGGCTCATCGGCTTCATTATGCCCGTGTAAACGATAGCAAACTAAGTCAATCACAACATCTTTATGAAATTTTTGACGATATGCAAATGCCATATCCATGGCAAATAATACAGCCTCAACGTCGTCACCATTTACATGAAGAATAGGTGCATCTATTAATTTTGCTGGATCAGTACAATAAGGCCCAGAACGTGCATCATGAGGATCTGAAGTTGTAAATCCAACTTGATTATTAACCACCACATGAATTGCTCCCCCAACATGATAAGCATGTGTTTGTGACATATTCAATGTTTCCATCACAATACCTTGCCCAGCGAAAGCCGCATCACCATGGAAAATCAACGGAACAATGGCATCAATTCCAGTATCATAACGACGCTGTCTGCTGTGTGTTGAACCTAAAACAACACCGCTGATCACTTCTAGATGTGATGGATTAAACGCTAACGCCAAATGAATTGAGCCACCTTTAGTTGCAACATCTGATGAGTAACCTAAATGATATTTAACATCTCCGGTTGTATCTCCAGTATGCTTGCCTGCAAACTGATCAAATAATTGCTCTGTTGGTAGTCCTAGTACATTCACCATGACATTTAAACGCCCCCGATGAGGCATACCCAAAACAATTTCTCTCACACCTGCGGCACTTGATTGATGAACTAAATAGTTGGTCATCGCAACCAACGCATCCCCACCTTCTAATGAAAAACGCTTTTGTGCCACATATTTTTTACCCAAATACTTCTCTAGCCCATCCGCAGCAACAAGATCTTTTAAGACTTGTTTTTTTTCTGCATCACTTAACTGCCATTTTGGATAATCACATTCAATTTTATGCTGTAACCAGTTTACCTCATCAGGTTGGCTGATATGCTTATATTCAAAGCCAATAGCACCACAATAAATCGTATCTAATTGGGTACAAATTTCTTGTACTGATTTTTTTTGCTGCGTCAATGGTTGAAAAGTCACCTTTTCTGCTAAATCAGCATCACTTAAGTGATGAGATTGAATGGATAAAACATCTATTTTTTTTGCTGATGTAGCTAGAGGATTAGTTTGCGCTTGTAAATGTCCATAACGACGATAGCTATTGAGTAAATTATGAATATTAAATGCACGCCCATAATCAACTTCTGTCGACTGAGTTGCACTGACCCCAGCATAATCACTGGGTGATGGTGAGTGAATTGAGCGTAATAATCGATTTCTTACAGCACTATGATTCACTTCATTCTGACAGGTGATTTGATCGAAATAAGCTCTCCACACCTTATCAACACTTTCGGGGTTATCTAAATATTGGTCATACAATCTCTCAACAAAATCAGCATTTTGCGCTGATAAATAAGAAGTCTCACTATCTTGCTGATAAGACGATCCAGCAAACGTATCATTCATAACAATCCTTTAACCGCTTTTCTTCAACATTTCTTTGCGAATATTTCCAATGGCTTTTGTTGGATTTAAACCTTTAGGGCAAACATCCACACAGTTCATAATACCGTGACAACGATATAAACGGTATAAATCATCTAACATTTGCAAACGTGCCGCTGTTGCATCATCACGACTATCAACAATAAAACGCCAAGCGGCTAATAAAGCAGCAGGCCCTAAGAATTTATCAGGGTTCCACCAAAAAGATGGACAAGCCGTACTACAACAAGCACAAAGAATACATTCATACAAACCGTCTAATTTTGCACGCTCTGCTGGCATTTGAATATGCTCTTTATCAGGTGTCTCACCCTCATGCTGCATAAATGGCTCTGCTTTTTCTAATTGCTGATAAAACTGTGACATATCAACAATTAAGTCACGTACAACAGGCAACCCTGGTAATGGACGTAACACAACACGACTGGGCAAACCTGCTAGTGCTGTTTGACACGCCAATCCATTTTTCCCATTAATATTCATGCCATCAGACCCACAAACTCCTTCCCCACAGGAGCGACGCATCGATAATGTACTATCCATTTCATCTTTGATGTATAGCATAGCATCTAGCAACATTTGCCCTTGCACTTTAGATAGATCGATAAGGTAATCTTTCATGTAAGGCTTTTTGTCTTTATCCGGATCAAAGCGATAAATGGATAAGGTAATTTGTGCTGTATCTTTCTTTGCCATTTTAATTCTCTTCTCGTTTCTGTGGTGCAATTGCATCAACGTGAACAGGTTGACTGTTGACTGCACGATCAGCAATGTGTCCGTCTCGATAATATACCATATGCTTTAACCAAGTGCTGTCATCACGCTCAGTGAAATCAACTCTTGCATGTGCACCACGACTCTCTGTTCTTTTACTAGCTAACGTCGCAACTGATAATGCCGTATCGATTAAATTATCTAGCTCAAGCGCTTCAACTCTCGCTGTATTAAACACACGAGATTTATCCTCTAATACCAACTGTTTTGCACGTTGCTGTATACCTGCTAAGGTTTTAAGTCCCGCTGTCATTTTTTCACCATCTCGAAATACACCGAAGCTTTCTTGCATCGTTTTCTGCAACAATTTACGCAAAGTTGCGACACTTTCAGAGCTTTCATCACTCGTATCCACTGTAGAATCTTCCAAACGTTGATAGCGTTGTGCGGCATGCATGATTTCCGCGTCACTCACATCTGGCATATCCATACCCTCTTTAAGTGCTTGCTCTAGGTGAAGCCCCGCTGCTCGACCAAAGACGACAATGTCTAACAATGAGTTAGCACCTAAACGATTCGCGCCATGGACAGAAACACTAGCACATTCACCAGCAGCATATAAACCACGGATAATCTGATCATCACCTTGCTCATTAACAGAAACAACTTGCCCATGAATATTAGTCGGGATACCACCCATCATATAATGACAAGTCGGCACAACAGGGATGGGCTCTTTGGTCACGTCCACGCCAGCAAATGTTTTTGCCAGTTCAGAAATACCAGGCAAGCGTTCATTCAAAACCTCTGGCCCCAAATGATCCAGCTTTAATAAGACATAATCACCATTAGGCCCACAACCTCGACCTTCCAAAATTTCACGCATCGATGATCTCGACACAATATCCCGGCACGATAAATCTTTTAAATGTGGGGCGTAACGCTCCATATAACGCTCACCATCCTTATTGAGTAAGTAACCACCTTCTCCACGTGAACCTTCTGTAATTAATATACCAACACCAGCAATACCCGTTGGATGAAACTGACACATCTCCATATCTTGCACACCAAACCCAGCACGCAACACCATACCTAAGCCATCACCTGTATTGGTAAAAGCATTCGTTGTTGATGCAAAAATCTGCCCTGCACCACCCGTTGCAAACACGGTGACTCGTGCTTTCAAGAAAAACAACTCACCGGTCTCAATGCAAATTGCTAATACACCAGCAACTTGGTTATCTGCTGTTTTCACTAAATCTACGGCATACCACTCTGATAAAAAGTGTGTTTTTGCTTCTATATTTTTTTGATACAGGGTATGTAACATCGCGTGACCAGTACGATCAGATGCTGCGCAAGTTCGATGCGCTAGCCCTTCTCCATAATTTTTGCTTTGCCCACCAAAAGCACGCTGATAAATCTTCCCCTCTTTGTTGCGAGAGAATGGCAACCCCATATGTTCTAATTCAATCACTGTTTCAGGCGCTTCTTTACACATATGCTCTGCGGCATTTTGATCAACCAACCCATCACCGCCAATCACGGTATCATACATGTGCCACCGCCAATCATCAGGTCCATCCGTATTACCAAGCGCTGCATTAATACCACCTTGGGCAGAAACTGTATGAGAGCGCGTTGGAAACACTTTAGAAACAACAGCTGTTTTAAAACCAGACTTCGCTAGTTGCAAAGAAGCCCTCAGTCCAGCACCACCACCGCCAACAATAATGGCATCGAATGTTTTTTGTTGAATATTTTTCATCGGTTCCCCTTAAAACAAAACAATAGCAGCCCAAATAAGTGACAGCAGTAACATTAAAATAAACAACACTTGTAAAAAGATACGTCCAAAAGCACATTTAACATAATCTGTTAGTACACCCCATACACCAATCCATGCGTGATACACTAAACAAAACAAGCTTAGCAAGGTAAATGAACGCATTAAATTACCACGAATAAATTGTACCCAAGTCGCATAATCAACCATCGTATGATTCAAAAAGAAACTCAGCAAACAGAGGACATATAATAGTATGACCACACCACTCACACGCTGAATTAAAAAGCTACGAATACCACTTTGGTTGACATTAGCAATTCCACTCACCATAAATTAACTCCCAACCAGACTATACTCAACAATGATAACAAGAACACAATCCACGCACTCATCTTTCCAGTTAATTTTGTCTCAAAAAAACCACAATCCATACAGAAATGACGAATACCTGCAAATATATGATAGATTAAGCCACTGAGTAAAACTAGCAACAGCAATTTAAATGGCAACGTTAAGAACCGTTGTTTGAGTGCGTTGAAATCCATATAAGAATTTAAACTTTGCTGTAAAACCCATACTAACAAGGGAATTGCCAAGCAAAGCAACACCCCTGAAGCTCGATGTAAAATAGAAACAATAGCTGTTGATGGGAAACGAATACTTGCCAGATTCAAATTGACAGGCCGAGCGTCTTTTTTCATACGTCATCCTTACATACCAGTGATGCTCGCAATCATAAGCTTTTCTGTGTTTTTTTCAAGGATTCTTTAACCACTTCATCATATGGAATATGATCTACTATACCCATCGCCATTCAAGACGCCGGAGTTTTAACAAAATGAATTTTAGTGCAATTAGATTTAAAAAATCGAGTAATAGCAGGCTATTGCGAAAGTTTTTAAATTTCAATTTTGCAAAATTTATGAAGTTAAAAATCGGTTTCTTGAATGGTGATGGGTATAGACTTGCCACAATTTCATCAGAAAAATTACATGGGCAGTAATTAAACAGCAACCTAATTATATCAACAACATGGCGTCACCATAACTAAAAAATCGATACTGTTCTGCCACTGCCTCCTGGTAGGCTTTTAGTATATGATTTCGTCCCGAAAAAGCACTCACCAACATTAATAAAGTTGATTTAGGCAGATGAAAGTTTGTGATCATTGCATCAACAACCTTAAAAGATTTTCCTGGATAAATAAAGATATCCGTTTCGCCTTCAAATGAAGCAACAAACTCCTCCGAGCGCCGCACATTAAGTGCCGCACTCTCCAGCGATCGCACACTGGTTGTGCCAACAGCGATAACTCTACCACCTTTTCGTTTAGTTTCTCTAACCTTCTCACAAACAGCTTCATTCACCGATATCCATTCATGATGCATATGATGATCATGTACATCATCCACTCTTACGGGCTGAAAAGTTCCTGCCCCAATATGTAAAGTCACCTCAGCAAAAGACACCCCCTGTGATCTCAATTGATTCAACAATACTTCATCAAAATGTAACCCAGCAGTTGGAGCCGCCACTGCGCCCTTCTCTTTTGCATAAACGGTTTGATAACGTGACTCATCCAAATCCTCAGCGGCTCTATCCATATAAGGGGGTAACGGCATACTTCCTATTGCTTCAATCTGCGCCAAAGCATCTACTTGACCAAAATCCAAAATAAACAAAGCGCCTTGACGACCTTGAACAATAACATCAAGCTTTCCAGCCAAAACTAATCCACTACCAACTCGGGGGGCTTTACTTGCTTTAATATGCGCTAACACTTGAAATTTAGACAATGCACGTTCAACCAAAATTTCGACCTTACCGCCTGTCTCTTTACAACCGTATAACCGTGCTGGAATAACTTTAGTATTGTTAAATACCAGCAAATCCTTTGAGGTCAACAAATCAGGTAAATTAGAAAAATGACGATGTGCTATTTCTCCATTTTTTTCTAAACACAACAAGCGACTATCTGTACGATTTTTTAATGGATATTTAGCTATTAAGTCCTCTGGCAAATGGAAATCAAAATCAGAAACCTTCATTGTTCAGCTATCTTATAAAGTATTAGTTGCACTATTAAAGCACTCACAGGATTACTTGACAATCAAATATTGTCGTTTAGAATTGCGAGTTCTTTCTCCCCTGCCGAGGTGGCGAAATTGGTAGACGCGCCGGATTCAAAATCCGGTGGTGGTAACACCGTGCCGGTTCGAGTCCGGCCCTCGGTACCATTTAGTTGTGAGCAACCTTCAGCTCAACTCACTTATCATGATCCAAACTACGAATAGACTTCACCCAAGGATGTAGCTTTTTCAAAGCATTTGGCATCACTTTAATTTTCGCCTTTGCCTCATGAAAATCAACGTAAGCCCCCACTAAACACACATACCAAGGCTTACCTTTGTACTTGGATAAATAAACAATAAGCGGTTGCTTCATATATTTTACGTATTTATTTGCAACTTGCATCACTTGCTTTTGCTCAAACCCACCATAAATTTGTAGTGTATATAATGCTTTTTTATGCTTAGCGAAAAACTGTTTAGCCTCTTTGCCACTTAAAACTGTTTGCTGCTTCACAGCTATAGAGTGCTGATTAATCAGTTTCCGCTCCAAATGCAAGCTTGCACTTTTCTTTGCAGCATCAACCTTAGCATGATTCTTCTCTATAGCGCCTGTGGAAACATCTAATAACTGAACAGCCTGCAGTGCTTGCACCTGACCATTTAACGCAGCCTTCTTAATCCATGACTCCCCTCTCGCAATATCCTGCTCTACACCTTTACCATAATAATACATATAGCCAATCGCATACTGTGCGTTCTTATCGCCGCCCTGTGCGGCTTTCAAGATGACATGAAAATCATTATTCTCTGCATTTTGCGTTGCCGTAACAGCTGACTGATCAATAATGCGATCTGCTTGAGAAGTTGCACACGCAGTCAACAAACAAGTAAACATAGCAATAACTAAAAAATTATACTTTTTCATGAGAGTAATCCATAAAATTGAATAAATAACTTGCCATAGAATAAACTGTTTCTACACTATATGCTATGAGATAATTATACGCTACTATTACCCTCATGATAAAAGAAAAGCAAATGACATTAGTTCTTGGTGGCGGTGGTGCTAGAGGGTTCGCACACATCGGCGTACTTAAAGCCCTAGAACAAGAAAAAATCCCAATCACACAAATTATTGGCGTTAGCTCCGGTAGTTTATTTGGTGGATTATATGCAAGCCAACCGAACGTGCAATGGTTAGAAAAATTAGCCATGAGTGCAACAAAAAAAGATGCGATTGATTTTGATTTTAAATATTTTTGGCAAGGACCTTTCAGTGGTAAAGCACTCGTGAATTTCATTCAAAAAAACTTAAAACAAACTCAATTCTCACAACTTATCATCCCGTTTCAATGCACGGCTGTTGACATTGCAACAGGTGAAGAAATCATTTTAAATACAGGCGATGTCGCCACTAGTATTCAAGCATCTTGCGCATTACCCCCTTTTTTTCGCCCTATCCAATACAAAGATAGAACCTTAGTTGATGGAGGCATTGTTAACCCACTCCCTTGCTACCTATCATCAGCCGAAAACAATATAACAGTAGGAATTGACGTTTCAAGTAATCTTTCTGCATTACCCAAACCAAAAAACAATGCACTTACGACCTTTTGGCGCAGTTACGCCATTGCCATTAACTCCTTAAGCAAACTCGGCGGGAAAAATGCCGATTTACTCATCACTCCTGATGTCGGCACAACGAGCGTCTTTGATGACTCACAAAAATCACAAACAATACAAGCAGGATATGATGCAATGATAGCAAAAACAAACACACTGAGAGAGCTAATCCATGCGTAAACGTGCTAGAAAAGAACAACCCATCATAACCGCCAAGATTGATTCGTTAAGCCATGAAGGTAGAGGCATTTGTAAGATAGATGGAAAAACAACATTTGTACGCGGTGCACTCACAGAAGAAAACGTAGAATTCAAGCTAACTCGTCAAAAAGGAAGCTATAACGAAGGCGAGGTCATCAACGTATTGAGCAAAAGCAAGCAGCGTGTCTCCTCAGCATGTACTTATAGCGAAATATGTGGTGGATGTAGCTTACATCACTTACAACATGAGGCACAAATTGACCTTAAGCAAAGCACACTTGCCGATCAGCTTAAGCACTTTGCAAACATCACTCCAAACCAGTGGTTGCCAGCAATGGTTGATCGCCAACTAGGCTATCGACAGAAAGCACGCCTTGGTGTTCGCTTTGTTCGTAAAAAAGGCAAAGTTCTCGTTGGGTTTCGTGAAAAAAATGGTCGTTATATCGCCGATATTGATCGTTGTGTTGTACTCGACCCTCGAGTGGGTGAAAAACTACACCTCATTGCACGCTTAGTCGAAACTCTCTCAGTCAAAGAACAAATCGCACAAATTGAAGTCGCCTGTACTGAAACAGAAGTCGCATTAATTATCCGTCATCTTGCAGACTTCACAGCTGAAGATTTAACTCAAATTATAACCTTTGCAAAACAACATACGTACCAAATCTATTTACACCCCAATAAGCCTGGAACACTACATAAGTTACATCCAAATGATCAACAAGAAGTATTACACTATCAACTACCTGAACAAAATCTCACACTGCAATTCCACCCATCTGATTTTACTCAAGTTAACGCTGGTATCAACCGCCAAATGGTTTCTCAAGCAGTGAGCTTACTTCAACTACAAAAAACAGATCAAGTATTAGAGCTATTTTGTGGCTTAGGTAATTTTACTTTTGCATTAGCTCAAAAATCTCAACAAGTAATCGCCGTTGAAGGTTGCGAAAAAATGGTCGTGCGTGGCAACAAAAATGCTGCTCTTAATCAAATAAATAATACAGAATTTCATGCTGCAGATTTGACACAAGACTTCACCTCAAAGCTTACTGATACATCAACAGCTGATAGTCCAACGTGGACACAACAAAGCTATGACAAACTATTATTAGATCCGCCTCGATCAGGTGCACAAGAAATTCTCTCAATGCTGCCAAAATGGAACCCTCAACGCATTGTTTATATCTCATGCAATCCAGCAACACTAGCAAGAGACAGCAAGATTATTATTGACAAAGGATACGAATTACAACAAGCAGGTATCATGGATATGTTCCCGCACACTCAGCATGTTGAATCGATCGCCGTTTTCACAAAAAGGACAGGTAACCATGGTTCAACTATCTAACACCTTAGTCTATGACAATGATCAAAGAGTCAACACAGCTCAATGGTTAACTCACATCAAAAAAAAACATGCTTACATTGATAGCACACGCTTAATTGACGTCATAACTTTAGTTGAAATTACTGCCGAAGGTCACGCCTGCCCCAACGGGCAGTCATGTCTAACTCAGGGATTAAATATGGCAGAAATGCTAGCAGAATTACAAGTTGATCATGACACCTTGATTGCTGCTATCAGCTATAATGCTGTGCAATATGCCAATTTACCACTTGAAGATATCGCTGAACAATTTGGTAACCACGTTGCCAAATTGATTAAAGGCGTACGTCGCATGGATATGTTACGAGACATCTGCGGATCTCTTAGTCATCCAGAACACCATCCTAAGCTTGATAACATCCGTAAAATGCTCCTAGCAATTGTCGATGATGTACGCATTGTGTTGATTAAACTCGCAGAACGCCTTTGTGTTCTCAAACAAACAGGTCTATTAACAGATAGCGAAAAACAACAACTTGCAACTGAAACCATGAATATTTATGCACCTTTGGCAAACCGTTTAGGCATTGGTGATTTAAAGTGGCAACTGCAAGATTTAAGCTTCTATGCCAGCAACCCAGAAGGCTATAAGCGCATCGCTAAAAACTTGAATGAACGCCTAATAGATAGAGAAAAGTTCGTTGACTCGATGCTCACTACACTTAAACAAATAGCAACTGAATTAGATATTCAGGCATTTGAATGCAGTGGTCGTGCAAAACATATTTACAGCATTCATTGTAAGATGATGAAAAAACAAGTTGATTTTTCCGAAATATACGATGCTTATGCAGTCAGGATCTTAGTTAATAGTATTGAAGAATGCTATCAATTATTAAGTGAGATTCATAACAGATGGAATCTCATTGAAGAAGAATTTGATGATTACATCTCAACACCAAAAGCCAATGGTTATCAATCGATTCATACTGCAGTCAGTGGATCCAAGAAGCGCAACATTGAAATTCAAATACGCACCTATCAAATGCATGAAAAGGCTGAACTTGGAGTTGCCGCGCACTGGGTTTATAAAGAAGCCGGAGGGTCTAACAAAGATAACTACGATGCAAAAATCGCTTGGTTACGACAAGTGATGGATTGGCAGAAAGAAATGTCTCAAGATCAGCTAGAGGGTGATAATCTACATCAAAAAATATTTTCCGACCGTGTTTATGTTTTCACCCCCACAGGCGATGTCATTGATCTGCCCGCTCAAGCAACTCCTTTGGATTTAGCCTATCAAATTCACAGCGACATCGGACATCGTTGTCGTGGTGCCAAGGTACATGGAAAAATTGTCCCACTCACTTATCAACTTTGCACGGGTGATCAAGTCGAAATATTAACAACAAAACATGGCGAGCCCAGCAGAGACTGGGTCAACATTCACCTAGGATACTTAAATACTTCTCGCGCACGATCAAAAGTATTGAGCTGGTTCAAAACTCAAGCAAAAGATCAATTTCTTGAAGACGGCAAACGTTTATTTGAGAAAGAAATCAAACGTGCTGGGGCACAAAATATCGATCATCTCCATATTGCCAAAACATTACATTATAAAACAGTTGATCTCATGCTGGTTGCACTTGCTCGAGGGGATGTTAAGTTACCTCATTTAAATCAAGCCATTACTAAAGAAGCATTACCTTCATCTCCTCCCAGTCTCGAGCATAGCAGGACAATAGAACCACTTGATAAAAAAGCACCACAACCATCATCGTCAATCAGTGTTGATGGCACAGAAAACATCCTAACCCATATAGCGCAGTGCTGCATGCCCATTCCGGGTGATAAAATCATGGGATACATCACTCAAGGTCGTGGCGTCTCTGTTCATAAAACAGAATGTAACGAAATCATGAATACGTCACACCCAGAGAAGTTGATTCCTGTCGAATGGCCAAAAAATCAAATGAGCCACTACAGTACGAAACTAATCATTGAGGCAGATAACCGCCCCGGTGTTGTTCGAGACTTAACAGCATTACTATCTACCAAAAAAGTGACGCTAACAGGGCTCAATTGTCATACAAAAGATGACCTTGCTCAAATTAATTTAAGTGCAGATATCCCCAGCACATTGTCTCTGTCAAAATTATTAGCACTGATTCGCAGTGTTAAGCATATTATGGAAGCAACACAGCTATAGTCATCACAATTAAGGTGATGGGAGGTTGAATAAAACAGCATAATGCTGTACGGTCGGCTTTATCTTTTTTTGGGGAAAAAGTTCTATGTTGATCGGTTGCGCTCAAGTTTCAAGACCTGATGATTCACAAGTTTTAGATTTGCAGAAAGATGCTTTAATTAAAGCAGGTGTTTCTATAGTCGACCAAGTATCGATGCTTGCCTCAAAGTATTGCAACCCAATAATACACTCATTATTTGGAAACTTGATTGACTCGGTCGTGACATGAAAGACCTCATCTCATTGATTGATGATTTAGACAAAAGAAAGGTTGGATTTAAAGTACTATCGAGTACAAGGCAACACATCTGCTTGTTGGATCATTTTGAGTTCATGACTTAGCCAGAAGAAATCAATATCAAACATATGATAACCACTGTGTGGCTAATTCAGCCATTGAATTGGTTGCGTGATAAAAAATAGAGGAAACACATATGCCCTATACAACCAGAATAGATAGTTTTCAGGATACTTCTAGCCATATTGTTAATGTTATTATAACTGAAGGTGACACACTAGCTCATGCTGTTATTAGACATTCAGCTCAACCTGGCTTTGATTTCAATTATTTGACTAGAATTTTGGATAAGATAGAAAGTGCTGAAGGAGTTAATTTTAGTCAGATGGCACACACTCGAAACAATGATGGCGATACACTAGCTCATGCTGCTATTAGACATTTAGCTAAACCTGGCATTACTTTCACTTGTTTGAAAAACATTTTGGATCGGCTAAAAAGTGACGCAGGAGTTAATTTTCGTCAGATGGCACACACTCTCAACAATGATGGCGATACACTAGCTCATGCTGCTATTAGACATTTAGCTAAACCTCGATTTGATTTATATTATTTGACTACCATATTGGATAAGATAAAAAGTACTGAAGGAGTTGATTTTAGTCAGATGGCACACACTCCCAACAGTGATGGCGATACACTAGCTCATGCTGCTATTAGACATTTAGTTAAACCTAACACTTCTTTATATTTAAATTATTTGACTACCCTTGTGGCTCAGCTAGAAGGTGCTGAAGGAGTTAATTATTTTAGTCAGCTGGCACACACTCGCAACCATGATGGCGATACACTAGCTCATGCTGCTATTAGACATTTATCTAAACCTAACATTTGTTTAGATTATTTGACTAGCACTTTGGATCAGATAAAAAGTGCTGAAGGAGTTAATTTTAGTCAGATGGCACACACTCGAAACAATGATGGCGATACACTAGCTCATGCTGCTATTAGACATGTAGCTAAACCTATATTTAATTTAAGTTATTTGACTACCATATTGGATAAGATAAAACGTGCTGAAGGAGTTAATTTTAGTCAGATGGCACACACTATCAACAGTGATGGCGATACACTAGCTCATGCTGCTATTAGACATGTAGCTAAACCTCGCATTAGTTTAGAGTATTTGACTATCATTTTGGATAAGATAAAACGTACTGAAGGAGTTAATTTTAGTCAGATGGCACACACTATCAACAGTGATGGCGATACACTAGCTCATGCTGCTATTAGACATTTATCTAAACCTACCTTTAATTTACATTATTTGACTATCATTTTGGGTAAGATAAAACGTGCTGAAGGAGTTAATTTTAGTCAGCTGGCACATGCTCGCAACCATGATGGCGATACACTAGTAATGTGCATAGATAAATATATAACAACTCATCCTTATGAGCGTATATTTTCTTATGGGCGTATACTCAAACGACTCATCAATACAGCAATGATCCCATATCAATCTCCAAGTGAGCACAATGGGATAGCAACAGTAAAGAAGATACTAATAGCTTTAGGAGATAAGCATAGGCAGTGCAAAATTTGTCATCTGGATATTCCTTTATCATTAGGACAAATACAGCATATTTTAACACCTTCAGAAGAAGGTGGTTTAGCTATTTGCCACCTCGAGCATGTTTATTGCATGACTTGTTTAACTAATTGGCATTCCAATCCTAGAGTGCCTAAAATTTGTTGTCTGTGTAGAAAACCAAAGCATGCAACTCAACCTGTTCCAAGCTCTATAAATGTTTCTCAAGCAAGGTTACAGAAAGCATCTCTAGATTGTTTCAGGTCTTTGCTAACAAACTATGCATCATCTCCAGAGAATAAGAAACAGTATGTGCTGGATCATTGTAGACCTTTTGTTTCTGCCGTATTTAGAGATAGCCTTGTGATAACAAATGAGCAGTTGGAGAGGAGATGCGTAGATGCTCTACTTGATAAGTTGCACCACCTAATAATGTATTACATTTACAATAATATGATTGATAGATGAGTTTATTTGCTAAGCTTGTTGAGGATGGAAAAGAAAGCAGCAAGGAAAACGGTCGTTTTCTTGGTGGTTATGCCGATTTTGCGCCTCAGAAATTTTTTAATCTCTCACACCCCTTACCCCACATTGGGTTATCTCAGATTTCCAGTACAAACTTCAGCTATACCCAAATCACTTGAAGACGCCGAATTTTCAGCAAAACAATCTTGAACTGTGATAGCAGAATCACAGAAAGATCTGATACAAACACACACTCGCAACCAATACTGTTGGCAACAAAGCCGACAGTAGTGCAGGCAACTGATAAACTTGACTCCATGAACCAAAGAATTGGTTTAACAAATAAAAACTAAAGCCAATTGTAATACCAATTAACAAGCGAAACCCCATCGAGCTTTCTCTTAATGAACCAAATATAAACGGTAATCCCAGTAGCATCATCACCAAAGTTGAAAACGGCTGAACCATTCGCTGCCAAAAGTTAAATGCAATCGATTTGCTAGCTGGCTCAATTTTTCTCAAATGATTCAGTTGCTCTAATGATAAAAAATTAGGATCTAAACTATTCAAGCCCATGGTATGCGAACCTAATATTTTAGCCAGCCCCACAATATCCCATTGCTGTGTATTCTTATAATGGCTACGTACACGATGTTTGCTGATTTGACTTTGTGTGACCCCTTCCATTCTCCAATGATTATTTAGAAAGCTCGCTGATTTAGCAATACTAATCGATTGTAATTGCATCTGATGGTTAAAACGATATCTAGTAATGCCTTGTAAAGACAAGTCATGAGCGCTTTTAATATGCAAAAAATCATGCCCACTTCTCACCCATAAACCGTATTGCGTATGAACAACTTGCCCCACAGTCATCCATTGTGTTTTTAAACGTTCAGCTTGTCGATATAAAGTAGGTCCTGCAATCTCACCAACCACAAATGCAAACATAGTCATTAACAAACCAATTTTTAATATAACTAATGAAAACTTTGCTTTGGATACACCTGATGCTTGTAAAACAGTCAACTCGCTGTGGCTTGCCATATCCCCCATACCTAGTAAAGTTCCAATCAAGGCTGCCATAGGAAAAAACTGATAAATATACTTCGGCAACGTGAGAAGAACATAAATAAAGGCTTCTGACAATCCAAAATGATGCACCCCAATATCACTCAACTGAGTAACTAGCGTCATAAATATTTGGATACCTAACAGCACTAAAAGCACAACGATAGTCGAATGCAATACCGATCTTGCAATTAGGCACTCAGATTTATCACGCAGTCCAACCATCGCAAACATAGGTATTATTGCCCTGTAAGCGTTTTAGCAAATTTATTAATAATATCGGGTATTATATTACTTAAATCTGGTGCGGCTGGGTATAACGTCTCATTAGCAGCAATATCAATAAACAAACTAGCAGTATCATCATAATCTAATACCCGACTATTTTCATTGGCATCACTAAAAATTCCTGAAAAAACAACCTGTGCTGATTGCACATCATAAATACTAAATGCGATCGAAACATTGCGACTAGATTCTAAACGCACATTTTGAATTTTATGTGTCTTTACATCATGTGAGATGTTGTGATCATGCGTCACACGATTTTCAACAAGTCGTGCAAATACCCAATATTTTGCATGTAGATGCTGTGCAATTTTGTGCTGATCTAATAAATTAATTTCGTCCATGGTGCGGTAGTCATGCAGTATCACATGATAAGCCTTCCCCCCTAATGAATCTTTTAACGTAGCAGACGTTATTACTTGTTCTAATACTGGCAAGTTCTTTTTTAAAGCCATCTGCAACGGCAGATTAAACTTCATCAACTTAGTTTGTGCAAAGCCACCTACTCCAAGCCCACCTGCATAAATAGAGTTCGCATCAAACCCCTCTGCCTTATGAAGCTGTGTAACAGAAACACCACAGCTGGTTAAGATCAAACTACATATGAGCAATATACTCACTCTCAATTTTTTATTAACAACCATTTCACTTCTCTTTTATTTATACCCAAATCACTTGAAGACGCCGAGGCTTTAACATAATGAGCTTGAGCAGAATCAGATTTAAAAGATTGAGCAATAGCACCGCTATTGGGAAAGCTTTTAGATTTGCATTCTGCCGAGCTCATGTCGTTAAAGTCCGGCTTCCTCAAGTGATTTGAGTATATAGCGATTACGGTTAAAAGTGCACATGAAGCAACTTCCCCGTATCAATAGGAATACCCAAATGCCAATTGACTACTTTCTGCAATAATACTGTATTTATTTTTACCACCAATGCTGGATGATTTTTCTTAAAAGTCTGGAGCACTTCTTCAACAAGTTTCTTTTTCGAACTATCGACTAACTGCTCTGCCAATGGCAAATGTGTTTCTACATAAAACTGTTGTTTTCTCACTCCCAATAAATAAGGTTGATCCATAATAGTCACAGGAGTTTTAACTTTAACTTGCGAAAATAAATGCTGAATATCTCGATTGTACAACCGCAAACAACCAGAACTTACACGTCGACCGACACCTGTTGGATCATTATTCCCATGTAATAAGTAAGTAGGTCTTGATAATCTCAACGCATAATGCCCAAGGGGGTTATCAGGACCTGACTGAACAACCTTTGGAATCTTCACACCATCTTTCGCCCGAGCTTTAATGATCGAGTCTGGGGCAATCCACACAGGATTTTTCATTTTCTGCATAATATGAAAACGTCCAAGGGGTGTTTCCCAACCAACTCGCCCTATCCCTACAGGATAGCAATCAACTTGTCTGCTACCATCAAAGTAAAATAACCGCAATTGCGCTAAATTAACGACAATACCGTGACGATATGACAGTGGTGGCAAAATATACTGACTGGGAATAATAACAACACGATGTGCTGGCACATCATTTGGATTCAAGCTTGGGTTAGCCTCCACCAACTCGTAATAACCCATGTCAAAGCGCTGAGCAATTGCATTAAAATTTGTAGCTTTGTCTGGAGTATAGAATTGTAGTTTACCCACTACATCACTGCCAGATTGTATTGTAAAGTGTAATGCTTGCAATGGTAATGCGAATAGAGTCATCACAATGATTACTTGCAATTGACGCCACGCTTTCGTTAAATATACCCATCGGTTTTCAAGAAGCTGGAATTTTAACCAAAGGATTTTGAGGGAAATTGAATTCAAAAAATTGAGCAATAGCAAGCTATTTCGAAAGTTTTTGAATTGCAATTTTGCCAAAATCATACTATTAAAAACCAGTTTCTTGAAAATTGATGGGGATTAAATGTCATATGAGCTATTGGAAAATATATGTCTTCAAAAGCGGTTACTATATACCACAACCCACGTTGTAGCAAATCACGTCAAGCACTCACATTATTGCAAAAGAGGAGCTATCAGATCACAATTATTGAATATTTAAAGACACCTCTCAACGCAAAACAAATTACAAAATTACTCACACAACTACAACTTAACCCTATTGAAGTGATAAGAAGCAAAGAAGCAAAGTTTAAAGAGCTTGAAATTCATCACGAAACACCAGAAAATCAATTAATCACTTACTTAGCAGAAAACCCTATTCTGCTTGAAAGACCCATCATTCTCAATGAAGACACCCAAAAAGCAATCATTGCAAGACCTATAGAAAACATGGATACAATATTATGACAAACAACAAAAAGACGACCAAAACACCTTACGTTTTAGTGCTTTACTATAGTGAACAAGGAAATACTGAAGCAGTCGCACACCAAATAGCTAACGGGATTGACCAACAAAACGGGATAGAAGCAAAGCTACGCACAGTTGAGTCATTAAACAAAACAATCCATGTGAAAAAAACACAAGCACCTGTCGTCACACAGGAAGAGTTGGCTAACTGCATTGGTTTAGCCATGGGTAGCCCCGCTCATTTTGGTAATATGGCAGCTGCACTCAGTGCATTTTGGGGCAGCACAACCCCTCTTTGGCTACAGGGTGCATTAATCGATAAACCAGCTACTGTATTTACCAGTTCCAACAGCTTACATGGAGGGCAAGAATCTGTTCCACTGAGCATGATGCACCCCTTGTTACATCACGGCATGCTCATTCTTGGAATCCCTTATAACGTAGCCAGTTTAAATGAAACGACAGCTGGCGGATCACCTTATGCAGCCAGCCACGTAGAAAATCATGTGGATAATAAGCATAACACTTTAACTCATGAAGAAAAAAAGATCGCACAGAGCTTAGGTCAACGCTTAGCAATGACAGCACTCAAACAATTAGGGAGTGAGCATGAGTAATACACCTTTTATATTTAGTGGAATCCAACCGTCTGGAACCATCACCTTAGGTAATTATTTAGGTGCAATACGTCACTGGGTAGAGCTGAGTCAGACACAAACACATCAGGCATTTTATTGCTTAGTAGATTTACATACACTCACTGTTCGCCAAGACCCTAAACAATTTAAAAAAAATTGTTATGATTTATATGCACTCTATCTGGCGTGCGGATTAGATCGCCAGAAAACCCCCGTTTTCATTCAATCACATGTACCACAACATACACAGCTAGCTTGGTTGTTAAATTGCTTCACTTATATGGGTGAGCTCAACCGTATGACTCAATTCAAAGATAAATCACTGCAACATGAAGCCAATATTAACGTTGGTTTATTTGCTTACCCAACCCTAATGGCTGCAGATATACTATTATATCAAACCACTCACGTTCCTGTCGGTGAGGATCAAAAGCAACACTTAGAACTAGCACGCAACATTGCAATTCGCTTCAACCAAGCCGTAAAAGCAGATATTTTCACGGTTCCTGAGCCTATGATCGCTACCATTGGAGCGAGAATCATGAGCTTACAAGATCCGCATAAAAAAATGTCCAAATCAGACAGTAACCAAAATGCATTCGTCTCCATGCTAGACTCGGAGAATAGTATTCGCAAAAAATTCAAGCGAGCTGTTACGGATAGCCTAGCAAAAATCAAATATGATCCAACCAATCAACCAGGAATAAGCAATTTGCTTAGCATCTTGTCACTCACGAGTCATCAATCGATTGACACACTGGCCAATGATTTATCTGGAGAAGGATACGGTGCTTTAAAAGCAGCCACCGCAGAATCAGTTATTACCACCTTAACGCCTATACAAGAAAAGTTTGAACACATTCGTTCTGATGAAAAACAATTAACACACTGGTTACAAGAAGATGCAGAAATCGCAAAACAACGTGCTAGTAAAACACTCGATAAAGTGCAAAATACTTTAGGACTTATACCCATCGCCATTCAAGACGCCGGAGTTTTAACAAAATGAATCTCAGTAAAATTGCCCAAAATAATATAGAGAGTAAAAAATTGATTAATAGCAGGCTATTGCGAAAGTTTTTACCCTACAGATTATTCATAGGGAATTTTGCAAAATTCATGACGTTAAAAGCCGGTGTTTTAAATGGTGATGGGTATACATCACCATGACAGCAAAACGCACCTATTTATTTTACGATTTAGAAACGTCAGGCTTAAACAAGGCCTTTGACCAGGTATTACAATTTGCAGCGATCAGAACCGACATCAATCTTAAAGAAATCTCACGTCATGAAATATTTGTTACCTTAACCTGTGATACAGTGCCATCACCTTACGCGAGTATTACCCATCATATTTCTATTGAACAGTGTCAAACTCAAGGCATACCAGAACCCGAAGCCATCAAGGCAATCCACAAATTACTGAATGAACCAGGAACACAGTCTGTTGGTTATAACTCATTGACCTTTGATGATGAATTCTTACGCCTATCCTTCCATAGACATTTGTTAACACCCTACACCCATCAATTTAAAAACGACTGTGGACGTTTTGATTTATACCCTATAACTGCATTATTTTATCTTTATCACCACGACTGCTTACAATGGCCATTCAGTCAAAATAATGATGGCAAACAAAAGCCATCCTTAAAATTAGAGGATCTCAGTAGAGCAAACGAACTCGCCCAAGGACAAGCACATAATGCCATCGTCGATGTTGAAGCCACTGTAGCTTTGGCTAGAAAGTTAAAGCAAAAAAAAGAAATCTGGCAATATACGCTAGGATTTTTTAATAAACAGCAAGATGAACAACGATTTCACCAACTATCTCGCTGCTCCATAACCCACCACATCGAAGCTTTACTGGTTGACCCCAAAATTGGAGCAGCTCAATCATTTCAGGCACCTGTGTTGTATTTAGGTCAACACAAACATTATAAAAACCAAGGTCTTTGGTTACGGCTTGATGATGAGAAACTACTGAAAGCAACTCCAAATAACCTGAGTGAACATACTTGGGTAATCAAAAAACGTTTGGGTGATCTGGGCTTTTTATTGCCCATAAAAGAAAGATTTATCAAAAACAAACCTGCATTTAAAATAGCAGCAGATTTAAAAAAATTCTTAAGTAATAACAATAAATTATTAGATAAAATTAAACAATATCATCAAGAATATAAATACCCTGAAGTCCAGTTTATTGCACCAGAAGCTGATCTCTATCAAAGTGGGTTTCTTAACTTTAATGACCAAGCGCTATGTAACCAACTTTTACAATCCACAGCAACACTTGAGCAACGCATCAATTTACTATCACAAATGGATAGTGATTCATTAAAACAACGCACTGAACATTGGCTCGCTCGTTACACTGACTATCAACCTGACATAAAAAAAGAGCTCATCACTGCCATCATCGAACCATCCAACCACCCTCCTATGGATTGGAAAGGAAAAACACATTTAACGATTGCAGAAGCACTGATAGAAATCAATCATATCCGAGAGCATAGGCAAAGCCAGTTGAGCCATAAACAACAACATTTACTGAATGAGCTAGAGCAATATCTCGATGACAAACGCAAATAATACAAACTCAGCCATTGATCAATGTAAAGATTGGATTGATCAAGCTCAAAATGCAGAAATTGAACGCTATGATGCCTGTTGCTTGGCAACTGTTAGCCAAGATAACAAACCCAGTGCACGCATGGTTTTGTATAAAGGGTTTATAGATGATCAACTGATGTTTGTCACCAACTATAACAGTAGAAAAGCAAAAGAACTAGATAATAACCATCATGTTGCGATAACATTCTACTGGAAAGAATTAAAAAAACAGCTGCGTATTGAAGGTGAAGCAATCAAGGCAGGTTATGAGATTTCAGCGCAATACTTCAATACTCGCCCAAGAATGAGTCAAATTGGTGCTCTGGCATCTAAGCAAAGCGCTCCTCTAGAAAGCACAACAGCGCTAACACAAGCAATCAAAAAGGCACAGCAACAAACTAATGAGCAACCTATAAAGTGTCCTCCACACTGGGGTGCTTACCTAATTGATATCCAGCAAATCGAGTTTTGGCAAGAAGGTCAAAATCGACTACATCAACGGAACCTATTCACCTGTGATGAAAAAAAGCAATGGCATCATCAGTCGTTATACCCTTAACATATTATCCACAATATCTGTGGATATCTCTGTGGATAATGTTTGTAATAAACACTAAAACCCTTACCCACATAGCTTTGTAATCAAAGTGATCAAACCTTAGCTAAAATACAAATAACACTTAATAATCAACAGATTAAGGAATAAAACCCGCTAAGTGCTTGATCTTAAGCTGTCAAGTTATTTTAGTAAAATAAACATGTGTATAACTGATAGTTAGCCACCCTGTAAAAATCCACTTTACAATATTATTGTCAAGCAGACATCTCCCTTTTTTTCATAAGCCAGCAATAAACATGATAACTCAATGATTTTTATAAGCTGTTTTTTTATCCACAATCTCTGTGGATAACTCTGTGGACAAGATAATTAGAAAGCACGTAACCCCATGAATGACGCCAACCATTATCACTTTGAACAAAACATACCCAAAAACAAAGAAAACAATATTAATCAATTAGATATGATGACATGTTACGTAACAAGACTGGTCATCTAAAAAGTCAAATACCACACACTCCATTCATTGCTCAAGGATAGATTGATTTGTGGAAAAAAAATCGACATTATTCGTGTATGAGCACAAAAAATCACATCTCTCAACTACAGCAATACCTCCCTCTTCAACAAAGTGACACAATCCTCACGCCCACTCAGCGTCTTGCGCGTTCAATCAAATTACAATTAAACACTGAGCAACAAAATTCAACAATAGCCAGTTGGAGATTGCCCAACATACAAGTTGCAAACCAATGGGCAACATCACTCTACGAATTATCTATAGATCTCCCTGGTATTTTATTATCAACTCACCAACAACACCTCATTTGGGAAGAGATTGTTTTCAATTGCAAAAATACCCAACAATCAATACAAATACCACCCAAAAGCTTAATCTCATTAATTAGCGATGCATGGAATCAACTAACCTCTCACTGCATTCCATCCAATGAAATTCTAAAACATGAACAACTCAACAGTCATCAGTTTTTTCTATGGTGCCAACAGTACGAAGCATACTGTCAAAAAAAAGGGTGGATCAACCCATCACAACTGCCTTTATTATTAAAAAAACATTACCCAACTATTCATCCATTACTACCAAAACGCATCTTTATTACTCAACAACAGTCCATACTACCCAACCTGCAACAATTATTATCACATTTAGCTAATTTAGGATGCGAGTTGATTGAAATCCCACTACCCAAACAAAAAACAGCATCCAGTTATCAAAAGCCATGTATTGATGAAGATGATGAAATCACTGAAATGGCACAGTATTGTCATAAAATATTAACAACCACCAAAGAGGCTAGAATTGCCTGTATAGTGCCTAATTTAAACACTGTTAGTCATAAAATAGAACAGCAACTCAAACAAGCACTGGATGAAAAAACATGGAGGCAACAAACAGACAACTATCAACCCCCATTCAATATTTCGCTTGGACGTTCATTCAGCAAATTCCCACTCATCTACCACCCTTTAAGTATTGCAGAAATTTTCACCACGATAGGTGCTGATATCCCAATCTCTATGGTTCAACGATTTCTAGACTCTCCATTTATTAGTAGCACTGTCCAAGATCATCACTTAATGCTCAAATATCTCCAACTAGAGAGACACACTATAGACTGGCATCAACTGAGAAAAACATCTGCTTTATTTTATCAAAAAAACGAGACAGTCGATCAACATCAAACTAAAATAGAACGGTTATATCAATTCAAAAAAAACATACCCTCGAATAAACAAAGCCACCAAGGTTGGTGTCAATACTTTCTCAATTTTCTTAATTTACTTGGCTGGCCAGGTGAACAAACACTCAACAGCCAGTTATACCAGTTGCAACAACAATTCTTGCAACAATTATCACAACTCGAAACGCTTGATTTGGTCAACCCAAAAATCAGTTGGCAAACATTTTTATCTCACTTAAAACATTTAATAACTCAGACTCAGTTCAAAGCCGAACAACCTCGTAGCTCCATCGACATCATGGGCATTTTTGAAGCCGAAGGCTTGGATTATGATCACATCTGGGTCATGGGCATGACACAGCAACAGTGGCCTCCACAAGCACATCTTAATCCACTCATCCCTTACTCAGTACAAAAAAAATATCATATCTGGGGGGCTAACGTCGCAGAACAACTTGCTTACAGCAATCGCTTTTGTCAACAATTACAAGCACAATGCCAACAGTTAATTGTTAGTTATCCACGACAAATTGAGCAAATTATTCAACAACCTTTTCACTTTCTTCACTCCTTGCCCACATTACAAACAACCACCAGAAGCATTGACATTCAACCATTAAGCATTGAGCTATTCAAAGATGAAGCAGCTCCAACCCTGCAACATACTGAAGTCAATCATGGCATTAACTTACTGCAAGCACAACTTAACTGCCCTTTGAGTGCATTGGCAACGTATCGACTAAAAGCAACCGCACTACCTGTGGCTAATACAGGTATATCAGCCGCGCAAAAAGGCAATTTACTCCACAATATACTCGCACAAATTTGGAGAGAGCATCCGACAGCAACACTATTACAACAACAGATAGACAGTCATTCAGATTGGTTGAACAACATTATTCGACAACAGCTGACTTCATTGCACATAGATCCTATTGAAAAAGAATTAGAACTGATACGAATCACTCAAATTATCCGAGCGATGCTACTGATTGAGCTTGAGCGCGGGGATTTCACCGTCATTGAAACCGAGCAAAAACACAAGATAACCATTAAGCCTCTTAGCTTTAATGTACGCCTTGATAGAATCGATCAACTGCCTAATGAGCAGTTAGCTATTATCGATTATAAAACAGGCAATATATCCAACAGCATCGCCCAGAAAAAACCAGAAGAACTCAAACAACTCCAGCTCCCCGTTTATAGTCAATTAACGCACTCCTTAGATGCCTTACTCCTTTTTCAACTCAGCTTACGACATAACACACAATATCATGGCTATATAGAAACTTTAGGTTATCTCTCTAATTATCTGAAAATGAAAGAAATAAATATCAAAGAGACCAGAGAAGTTTGGCGCATTAAACTAGAAAGTTTAGCTCAAGATTTTTATGCAGGTATCGCACACATCACCCCCAGCTCAACCACTTGTCAATATTGTCAATTAGCAGGTTTTTGTAGAAAAGATGATAGGAATTTAAAAAATGATTGATTCCAGCACCAGAACACAAGCATTAAACCCAGCACAATCTTTTATTGTACAAGCACCTGCTGGATCTGGAAAAACTGAGTTATTGACTCGACGAATTTTAACTTTACTTGCCACTCAATGCAGACATCCAGAAGAATTGCTAGCCATTACTTTCACTAAAAAAGCAGCGCATGAAATGCGTACCAGAGTGATTGAAACCTTACAACTAGGTTTAGAAAACGCACCTGAAAAAGATAGTTATCATTATACTAGCTGGCAGTTATCACAACGCGTATTAGCAAAAAATAAAGAACAACAATGGAATTTGCTAGAAAACCCACAACGTTTACGCATTATGACCATCGATAAATTTTGTCGCATGCTAGCACAACAAAGTCCTTTACAAACTTATATTCACCCCAGCGTCAGTATGACTGAAAATGATGCGTTTTATGAACAAGTATGCGCACAGTTTTTACAAGATTGCTTGGCTCAGCAACACAACGTTGATGCCGTGAGTACGCTACTTTATCAACTAGATAATCAAAGAGATAAAGCCATTGGGTTGTTAATTGATTTACTAAAAAATAGAAATCACTGGATCACCCCGCTATTGGCAATCAAAGCAGATCAACAAACCGCCATCAAAGTCTTAGAACACAATTTACACCAATGCTGTTTACAACTGACTGAAGCAGCACAACAAAAAATACCAGCACCATTAATCGTTAAATTACGTCAATGCCTTACTTTTTCATTACAACAGCGCAATGTCGATATCGACATCAATGATTCTATTATTTTTTGGTCGCAACTGGGCAACTTACTGCTCACAAGCAAGGGTGAGTTGCTCAAACAAGTCAGCAAACGTCATGGCTTCCCCCCTGAAAGCACAGCCACTAACTCTGAAGAAAAAGCAACCTATAAACAGCAAAAATCAATGGTAACATCATGTCTTTTAGAACTTAAAGAAATTAAAAATATAACATTAATTATCATTCAATTAAAAACACTACCTAGCCCAAAGTATAACAATGATCAAGTCAAATTAATTGATGCACTTGTCACACTACTACCACAATTGTATGCACACCTACAACAAGCCTTCAACGAGCAACAATGCGCTGATTATTCACATATCTCAGATCAAGCAAAACGCGCACTACAAAACGAAGATGGTACTCAGAATCCCAGTCGTTTATTGATGAAGTTAGATTATCAAATTCACCATCTGCTCATTGATGAGTTTCAGGACACCTCATTAGCTCAATATCAATTATTTGAACAACTCACCGCCGAATGGTTAGCCAATGAAGGCAAAACCATTTTTCTAGTCGGTGATCCGATGCAATCCATTTATCAATTTCGGCAAGCTGAGGTAAGCCTGTTTGCTCACTTGGTGATTCAGCAACGTTGGGGAAATTTACAACTCACAGCGTTACAGCTACAAAGCAATTTTAGATCATCTAGTGAATTAATAGATCACTTTAACAGCTTGTATCAGAACATCTTTCCAGAAAAAGAAAATTTAAATCTAGGAGAAATAACCTACACACCAGCAAGCTCTCCCAAGCCCACAAAAACAAACAACACATCTATGCAGTTATGGCACTGTTTTGAAACAGAACAACAACAAGCCACCGCCATTATTGAACACATCAAGCAACTACAAGCAAACGACCCCAAGCAAAGCATTGCAATTTTAGTGCGTGGTCGTTCTCATTTAAATTTTATTTTACCAGCATTACAACAAGCTAACATCAGCTATCAATCCAATGAAGTTGAATCACTCTATCAACAAGCAGTGATTAGCGATTTGCTACACCTCACCCGTGCGTTATTTGATTTAAACGATCGAATTGCATGGCTAGCGATATTAAGAGCACCGTGGTGTGGATTATTGTTAAGTGACTTACTCCTATTACAGTCCATTGATGACAGCTTAGTTTGGCAGCAATTAAAACAAGCCTGTGCTTTATTATCTGCTGATGGAAAAATACGCGCTCAGCATTTAATCGATTGCTTAAGCCATGCGTTACATCACTATCAGCGCATACCGTTGAGTGAGTTACTTAAACTGACTTGGTTAAATTTAGGTGCTCAAAATATTTATACTGCAGATGAACAAGGATACAGTCATCACTTCTTTCAACTCATCAACAAATTGGAGAGCGCCACCGAAGCCTTCACGATTGCACAACTCGCAGAGCAACTGCAAAAAATAAAAATTTCTACATTGTCCTCCACCTCAACAAACTCTGTGGAGAAAACAAAACCTTGCCCTGTCAACATCATGACCATTCATCGATCCAAAGGATTAGAATTCGACCATGTATTACTCATTCAGCTCAATAAGAAACCCCCTTCTTCCGGTAAACCTTTATTGGTACTCAATCAAGACAGCAACAACCAATTACTCTTTGCCCCGCTGAATTTGCACGATCATAACAACGAAATTTATCATTTCATCCATCAAGCAACGCAAGCAAAAGAGCAAGCTGAAATTTGCCGTCAACTTTATGTTGCTGCCACTCGCGCGAAGCAATCCTTACATTATTTTGCTACGATTACAGCTGATACAAAACCACAAAAAAACAGCTTATTATCTTTAGCATGGCATCATTTGAGTGACCTTGAGAAAAACATCACCCTTAACCATCATAGTGATGAAACTGTGAAGAAAGATGATAAGCATCAGAAAAGAACTCAATTACTGCGTCGCCTCACATCAAATTGGTACGTTAATAAAACTTCATCTTCAAAAGGAAACGCGCCCTCAGAGCAAACATTCACTCGACAGCTTGCACCTTTAAGCTTACCGAAAATCACTAACGACCAATACGGTAACATGATTCACGCCTATCTTGCTTATTTAGGACTCGATGCAGTAGCACAACAAAGCGACGCGGAGACGCTCTTAAAACAAGCCATTCGATTTTGGCAGCGCTCATCACATCGATACGGCATGCCACAAACACAATTACCTCAGCATCTCGATGAGCTGATTATCCGTCTGCAACCTGCATTAAATGACAAAGTATTTCGTTGGATTATCCAACCACATCAGAATGCTGAAAACGAACTCAAACTGGCAACAGTAGAAGGTAGTGAAAACAAGGAATACACGATTGATCGCACCTTTATTGATGAAGAAAACGTCCGCTGGATTATTGATTATAAAACCCATGTGTTTTCGGCAAATGATGAGCTAGAAAAAATCAAGCAACGCATGAAAACAGAGCATCAAGATCAACTCAACAATTATCGTCAATTAATGACGGATATAGACACCAAACACCCCATTAAAACTGCTTTATATTTAACGAGCATGGCTTTATTGGTTCCGATTGACCAATAACAGCTCCTGCAATAACTTTAAAAACACCCTGGTATCTGCAAAATAATTGGGGTAGGCTTTTTTTAACTGCTTGATTGAACTACTAGCAATCAAGACGACATCTTGTTTTGAGTCTTCTGCTATTTCAGCTTCAATACGCCGATAATCATCATAAGCCGTCGGCAAGAATTTTTTCTCATAAGACTGAACCATCAGGCTATTTTCATCTAAATTTAAACGCAACAAGTAACTAGCTTCTTGTTTGCTATTTGACACACTCTCTGTAACCTGTGCAAATGCTGCCATTTTTTCCATGACATTCAACGTATGCATATCGTCATCTAATTGCTTGAGAAAATCATGACCCACATCAATTTGAAGCGAATCAGCTTCTTCTCTTGCAGCAAACACAAGACTCACACGCTGAAAAAAATCAAGCCAAGCACGATCACCCACACCAGACTTTAACGACTCACCCAGAAATGTCCCAACAACTTCAACCGCCGTTGCCCAAGCATGCTGTATTTTACTGCGAATTTGCAACTCTACTTGGTAACCATGATATGTGATTTTCGCACCTTGATACGCATAAGTTAAATGGATGCTTCTATATCCCGATGCTTTGGGTTTTAACAAATAGTTTCTTTCATATTTAAGCTGATTACGACTACGCCCTGCTTTGATTTTTTCATACAAGCGACACACTTGACTCATATCGTTCATAATAATTCGCACACCACCGACATCGCCCATTCGATCAATCTGCATCGATGGGAAACGTTTAACTTTAGCAATCATCGATGGCATTCGTTTCAATCTACTCACCACAATAGCTTGCTTATTAACCTCAAAAGCTTTTTTACGAAAATAATTTAACATCGACTGCATCGGATAAGCATGTGCTGAACGAAAATTTGCTAGCTTTATATAAGCAATTCGTTTTTCGTCGGTCGTGATATGATTCTCACCCAATTGCTTCATCGCATTACGAAGCTGTTTTTTGCTCTCAACCATGCTCATTACCTGCATACAGATATTGCTGAAAATCAACAAATGTCTGCTTAATCTCAACGATCTCACCTAATGCTTTTTGTGCAGCATCCAAGCTCCCATATTTAGCTGTAAGAATCGTACTCAAATTACAAACACTCAACTCTTCAATGCCAGTTTCAACATAATTTGACAATACATACTTGACAAACTCACGCTGATTATCATTTAATAAATTGTAGATTTTACCTTGACTCTCAGTAACACGTTGCACACGAGTCAGCGGTGGTTTTGCATAAGCAATATATTCCAACACATCAAACAAATCACTATCTTCGGCTTGAATCAAATGTTGCAAATGGCGTAAATCTTCAGAGGAGCAACCATGATTTTGTAGTTTTTCTAGCAATTCAATCCGCGTCATTGGGTTTGACCACAATTGACGCAATTTTTCCTCGCTTTCTAATAACGCTGGTAATTTCACTTGATCAAAAAGCCATTGCAAAAATTCTTCTGCACTTATCATTTGACCATCGACATGATAATGCGTACTAACCATACTTTGCAATTCACGCACCTTACCATCACTGAGTTTAATACGAATTTTAGTCTTCAATGGTTTTTCTGTGTCATCTTGATCGTCATCACGATCATAAGTCGCTTCTTTTTCACGCACAGACAAAGGTTCTGCTGTCGATGTTTGATCTAACGGCTCACCATCCCACTGCGGATCATTAAATAAATGGTAAGCCCCCACAAAATCAAGCACTGTAAAATAATATTTTCCTTCAAATAAACGCGTACCCCGACCAATGATTTGTTTGAATTCAATCATGCTTTTGACTGGGCGCAATAAAACAATATTTCTTACATTGAGCGCATCCACCCCTGTACTTAACTTTCTACTGGTGGTTAAGATCGTCGGTATACTTCTATCATTATCTTTAAACTGCTCTAAATACATCTCTCCTTGAGCTTTATCATTGGCTGTCACTCGTACACAATAATCAATATGAGGCTTGACTGCCTCTTGATTAATCAAATCACGAATCATCCCTGCGTGTGCTTGATCGGCACAAAAAACCAAAGTTTTTTCTTGATGATTAATCAGCTTAAACATCTCTTGTACCCGCTTGCGCTCCCGAGCTTCAATGATAATATGACGATTGAAATCACTTTCTTGATAAATCCGCCCTGTTTCCACTTCACCATCGATCACCTCATCGTCTGCGGTGTAATGATATTCATCAATGGTGGTTTGCACGCGCTTGACTTTAAATGGGGTTAAAAAACCATCTTCAATGCCTTCTTTTAAACTGTAAGTGAAAATAGGTTCGCCGAAATATTGGTAAGTATCTGTATTGCCTTCACGTTTTGGGGTTGCGGTTAAACCTAAATGCACTGCTGGTGAGAAATAGTTTAAAATTTCGCGCCAACTGCTTTCGTCACTTGCCCCACCACGGTGACACTCGTCAATAATGACCAAATCAAAAAAATCGGCAGGATAGTCTCCAAAATAAGGCGTATCATCTTTGCCACTCATGAAAGTTTGGAAAATGGTGAAAAACACACTGCCATTTTTTGGCACTTGCCCACGTTTGGCAATCTCTTTGGGGTTAATGCGAATCAGCGCATCTTCATCAAAAGCACTAAAGTTCAAATAAGCTTGATTGGCAAGGATATTACGATCAGCTAAAAAAAGAATCCGCGGTCTACGCTTGCCATTTTTTTGCTGATTCCATTTGGCTTGAAATAATTTCCAAGCAATTTGAAAGGCAATGAATGTTTTTCCCGTCCCTGTTGCCAAGGTTAATAAAATACGTTGTTGCTCATTGGCGATTGCTTTCATTACTCGATTCACAGCAAGCTCTTGATAGTAGCGTGCTTGCCGTGTTCCGTTCATATCTTCAAAAGCAACGTTATTGAAACGTGACAGCCAGTTGTTATCAGTCTCACCAAAAGTATGCTTCCATAACGCTTGAGGCGAAGGGAATTGTGTAATCTTGCCTTCTTGATGGTTTTTCAAATCGATTTGATAGATCGACTTTCCATTGGTAGCGAAGCTGGTATTTAATCGCAGTTTTTTCGCATATACTTTAGCTTGCATTACTCCTTCGCTGACATCGAGCTCATTACTTTTGGCTTCAATCACTGCCAATTTGATGTGATGATATTCCAGCACGTAATCAGCAATGAGTTTTTTCGCCCGCACGCCACTGGCTTTAATTGCGCCTGCGTTAATTGCATACTCACGCCTGACGCGGACACCTGTGGTGAGATCGGTTTTCCAACCAACCACTTCGAGTTGTTTATCGATGAGTTCTGCGCGAGTTTCTGCTTCATTCATGATGAGTCTTTCCAGCCGAGTTCTTGGGTTAGGATGGCTTGTTTAAGGGATTGATAGTTTGCTTTTATTCGTTGATGGGTATGTTTTATCTTTTTTATTTTCTCAAAGGCAATATCTAATTTTTCAACGATTTGTTTTTGCTGCTGTACTGAAGGTAGAATAAAATCAAAATCTAAAATTAATTTCATATTTGCTCTTGGCATCCTAGAACCCGTACTTGTTGAGTTTATAGCTTTAGAAACAGATGGACTCAACAACCAATAGGCAATAAATTTACGATCAACCTCATTAATTATTGGCTTTAAGCAAAATATTTCCGAACTACATTGCCCTTTAAAACTTGGTAATAATATTTTTTTAAGATATGGCCTCAACCTTCCAAACATCACATGAGAATCATCAAATATAAATGTTGCACTAGTAGTCTTCGGTACGATAATTTCACCAAGCAACTCCATTGATGATGAAGAAATATTTTCCATTCCTACATATGGTAATTGACTATTCTTTCCATTATTTTTAACATAATTAATAACATCTCCAAACCTAACCGTCTCATATAATGAACCATCATTAACATTAAACTGGTCATTAAGCAGTGTATTCTCCAGTAAAGAAGCCCATTTTTTTTGTTTGTCTATCCTAGAAACAGCCTGATCAATCTTCTCAAACACAGCATCAAGTTTGGTTACGATTTGTTTTTGTTGGTTGAGTGGGGGTAACTTCACATCAATAGCATAAATATCATTACGATTAATACCAGGTTTAATGCCTTTCGCAAAGCTTGGAAAATTATTCATACTGAAAATATAATAAAGCAAATCCAGACATACACAATTTTCATTTATTGTAACGTAATAAGCAACATCCAATGCCCAAAAAGGTTTATTAACTTTGTTAATTTCTCCTGCAGACCCTTTTCTTCCAACAATAATACTTGATTCAATATGCAAAGCTTTTTTGGCATAGGTTTTGATTCCATTAGCACCATACGCAGGGAACTCTGAATAAGATAGTCTATCTATCTTTGCTAATGCTTTTCCATAGTGAAGCTTACACACATCACCGAGCTTAACGCTCTCCCACCCATCATAACGATCATAAAAGACTTGCCCACGACGATTAATATGATCTTGCAACTTACTATTATTCAATCGATCAAACACCGACAAATCCACCAAATAAGGAATTGATGAGTCGTCTAACTCGCCATGGATTCTGCTGATATCATCATAATTCAAGTCATCACCATACATAGTTAAGTCAATATCTGAACCTGTGTGGTAATTTCCCATCGCGCGCGAGCCATATACCACTACTTTTTTGACTTGGCTGTGACGAAAAAAAATCGCGCGCATTTCATCTAAAGTACGTTGTGATAATCCAAAGCTTGCTGTCATAGCAAACCTTCTCCCGTCATTCCGCGCGTAGTCGCGGAATCTAGGCGTGCTTTGCACGCTAAACTCACGAGGTGATTTTGTGGATCCTGCGACTGCGCGCAGGATGACAAAAAGCGTGAATAGTGAGCTGTCATGATACAGCTTCTTGCTTTTTGATCTCATCAAACGACTTTAAGAGTGCTGCTAACAAGGGATAAAATTGCTTCACAATTTTTTGCACTGTTTTTGATAAAATCTTACTGTCATAGGTATGTGAAGTCACATTACGCTCTTCGATCATATCCATCCATGATTGCAAATCACTTTTGATCAACCCGATGTTAATAGCTTGCCGAACCACTGCTTTTGGACTCTTCATCTCTAACACACCAGAGAACTCCAAATAATCTTTAATCAGTTTCCAAGAAAGTTCTTGGGTATATTCAAAACGTTGCACTAACCCTTCTTTTTCCAAATCAGACAGGTTTCGTTCTGCTAATAAATCCACCCCTTCTTTGAGCTGAGTAAACGCACTGTTATAATTATTAAATCGCTGTTGCCATCTGTTATCAGAACTCATCTCAATAGCTCCTTGATTTCACGCAATGCTTGTGTGGTTTGTTGATCCAATTGCTCAATTTCAGCGATGATCTCACGAGGAGTACGCTCATCAACCACCTCCACTTGATTAGGATTATTGGCCGTTAATTCCCAAGTCAATGGATCAATGCTTTTAACATCCACGCTCCAGCTGTTTTTACTATCGGCTTGAGTTTTTGCCAATTCAATGAAGTCAGCCAAGTCGCGTTCATTCAATGGATTGGTTTTCCCCATATTACGACCTACATTGAGCTGGTAATACCAGATATTTTCACTGGGTTTGCCCTTTTCAAAAAATAACACCACGGTTTTGACCCCCGTGCCAAGGAAAGCACCTTTAGGCAAGTCCAGCACCGCAAATAAATGGCAGCTTTCTAATAACTGTTGCCGCAAGGCAATGCTAGCATTATCGGTGTTACTCAAAAAAGTGTTTTTAATCACAATTGCACAACGCCCTGCTACTTTGAGCTTTTTGATAAAGTGCTGTAAAAACAAGTAAGCGGTCTCACTGCTTTTAATTGGAAAATTCTGTTGGATTTCTGTGCGCTCTTTACCACCAAAAGGCGGATTCGCCAGCACCACATCGACTTTGTCTTTTTGTTGAATATCCGCAATGTTTTCTGCCAAAGTATTGCTATGGATAATATTCGGTGCTTCAACGCCATGTAATATCATATTCATAATACCAATCACATAAGCGAGACTTTTCTTTTCTTTGCCATAAAAAGTGTTGTTTTGTAGCGTTTCGTATTCAGTTGCGCTGAGGGTTTTACTGTGGCGCATCCAGCGATATGCTTCACATAAAAAGCCTGCACTACCCACCGCACCATCATAAACCGTTTCACCAATTTGAGGTTGAATCACTTCCACCATCGCTTTAATTAAAGGTCTTGGCGTATAGTATTCGCCACCATTACGCCCTGCATTGCCCATGTTTTTGATTTTATCTTCGTATAAGCTACTGAGTTCATGCTTGTCTTGATGACTGAGAAAAGTCAATTCATCTACTTTGCTAATGACATCTCGTAAGGCATAACCACTTTGTAATTTATTTCTCAGCTCAGAGAATATTTCTCCAATCTTATAGTTAATGCTTCGTGGCGTTTCGGCACTCTGCTTAAAACTAGCCAGATAAGGAAATAGTTTTTGATTAACAAAGTCACGCAAGTCATTACCTGTTAAAGCAAGATTATCATCCAAAGTGCCATCGGGTTTTTTAGGTGCTGCCCACGCTTTCCAGCAGAATTCACCTTCAATAATCGGTTGATAAGTTTTGCCGTCAAGCAACGCTGCTTTTGCTTTATCTGCTTCAAAGTCATCTAAGTATTTGAGAAACAGCACCCAGCTGGTTTGTTCAATATAGTCCAATTCACTACTGCACCCTGCGTCTTTTCTGAGGGTGTCATCAATATTGCGAAAGGCGGTTTCATACATGGTTTATTCTGCTTTTTTTATCGAACTAACCGCAACCGTAGTTTCTTTTGTTGAAGCTGTCAAATCGGTCGCTGCTGATTGCCAAGCCAAGCCATAAACGACCTCTAACTGAGTCACAAACTCACCTTGTTCATTCAACCGCTCATTCATCGCTTGCTTGATTTTTTCACGCTGTCGTGGGGTCATTAGCCCTTTACGTCGCTTACCTGTTGGCTGATCAAATAACACGCCGTTATGTTTCAAGTCACAATGCCCTGTTTTCCAATCACGATAGCCCAATTGTAAACACTCCATATCAACCACTGGGTCAGAAAATTCAAACTTCTGTAATAAATCTCCTAGGTGGTGCATATCTAAATGACTATTCACATGTTGATAACCATCAATTTGTGCAAACAACGCTTGTACTTCTTGTAAACTATCAGGGCCTAAGGTTGAAAATAAAAACAAGCCACCTTTGCTCAATAATCGTTTCACTTCAATCAAGGTATTTTGAATGGCTTCAATATTACAATCAGGGAACATTAAATTGGAAAATATCAGATCTATCGAATGATCAGGCAAAGGAATATCATGTGCATTGGCAAGCATTTTATGTTTTTTATTTTGCCAAAACCACCGGCTTGTTTTTAGCTGTTGCAACATACCCTCACTGTGATCAACCGCATAATAAGTCGCCTGAGGATATCGTTTGCATAACGCTTGTTGATGAACACCTGATCCAGCACCTAAGTCTAAAATAGATTGAGGCTGCAATGTCACCAAATCTAAACGTGATAATAAACGCGAAGCAATCAAACGATTCCAGTGCGTATAACGATGATACTGTGCTGCAATTTTGTTGTAATGCGTCTTCAAGTGTCCCGTATTGTGATTGATTGCATTGATAACAATAATCATAACATGATCCATTTACTACGCAATCGATGTTTATTATGTGATTTACCTAGTAGACCATCAAACTCACTGTTATGCCAATTTTGTAGCAAACAACTCCCCTATTTACCAAAAAATTGCTGTGTACAATGCGCTATCCCTTTATCAGATCAAGAAAAATCTAGCGACCTAACCTGTGGAAACTGTTTAAGAAGTGCTCCCTATTTCGACCACACTTACTGCCCCTTCGAGTATGCTTTTCCAATCCAGGAATTAATTACCAGTTTGAAGTTCAACCAACGCTTATTAATCGCTAATTTACTTGGTTCACTGCTGGCTGATTTTTTGATCCAACATATCACAGCAAAACCAAACCTTATTATTCCTGTACCACTACATCTCAAGAAATTACAAAATCGAGGTTTTAATCAAGCTCTGTTGTTAGCAAATATCATCGGTAAGCAGCTCAACACTCCTGTCATGACTCAACTCATTCAGAAGACAACAGCAACCGCCTCACAATCCTCTTTACGCTATCAAGAACGCCAAGCAAACATTGCGAATTGCTTCAGAGTTCATAGCAACCAAACGATGCCCGCTCATGTTACATTAGTAGATGATGTCATGACTACAGGAGCCACCACCAATGCAATCGCTAAGGCACTCACTAAAGCGGGGGTTACGCAAGTCGATGTGTATTGTTGCGCTCGGGTGTTGTAATTAAATCAAATCAACCCCATCGATTTAACTAAATCACGTTCATGTTGTAATTCTTGATGAGTCAGATTAAGTTTCTCCTGTGAAAATCCGCTATGCTCAACATTGGCAACTACCTTTACTACACCGTTCTCAGTACGACATGGATAGGAGAAAATTAACCCAGCATCAACATCATATTCACCTTGAGAACATAAACACATCGAATAAGTTTCACCTGCTTTAGTGTCATGCGTTAAATGATGGACTCCATCTACAATTGCATTCGCTGCTGACGCCGCTGACGATGCACCTCGTGCAGCAATGACTGCCGCACCTCGTTTTTGTACGGTCTCAATAAACTCATTTTCTAGCCAAGCTTGATCATGAATGACATTACTCACGGCATTACCATCAATTTTTGCATTCATGAAATCAGGGTATTGCGTGGCTGAATGATTACCCCAAATGATCATGTTATTGACTGCAGTTACATCAACATTTGCTTTTTTTGCTAATTGCATTTTTGCACGATTCTCATCCAGCATTGTCATCGCAAAAAATCGATCATTAGGCACATCAGGTGCATTATTCATTGCAATTAAGCAGTTCGTATTGCATGGATTCCCCACCACAAAAACACGGACATCTTTAGCTGCATAATCATTAATTGCTTTACCCTGCGCGGTAAATACTCCACCATTAATCTTTAATAAATCAGAACGCTCCATGCCTGCTTTTCTTGGTACAGAACCAACTAGCAGAGCCCAATTAACACCAGCCATTGCCTTGTTCAAATCACTGGTGTAAGTTACTTTCTTCAATAAGGGGAACGCACAGTCATCCAACTCCATGGCAACACCTTTAAGTGCAGGTAAGGCAACCTCTAACTCAAGCAGTTGTAACTCAACTTCGGTATCTTGACCAAACATTTGACCAGAGGCTATACGAAATAAAAGTGCGTATCCAATTTGTCCTGCTGCGCCAGTTATTGCAACTTTTACTCGTTTTGTCATGGGTCGGTTCCTTGTAACTATGAATTGAGCTGATTTTAGTTTAAATTAGCTTAAAACTGAAGGAAAAATTATGAAAGACACCTCGCCATCCATTTGGAAAACCTCATTCACTGTAGATGAACTCATGCAACGTAATGACAATACGATGTCATCACATCTGGGCATCCTATTTACTGAAAAAGGCGATGATTTTTTGTCAGCAACCATGCCAATCGATCAACGCACCAAACAACCCATTGGTATTATGCATGGTGGAGCTTCTTGTGTATTAGCAGAAACACTCGGCAGTGTTGCCGCCAATTACTGTGTAGATCTGAACAAAGAATATTGCGTCGGCTTATCAATCAACACCAGTCATATCAAAGCCGTCAAGCAAGGCATCGTCATCGCAAAAGCAACACCCAATCATATTGGAAAAAGCACACAAGTGTGGGAGATTTTAATTCATAACGAAATAGGTCAACTCATTTCTAAAACCAGCCTCACTATGGCTGTTTTGCAAAGAAAAACGTGAAAAAGCATCCACCTTTTTCACTTTATATTCACATCCCTTGGTGTATCCAAAAATGTCCTTACTGTGATTTTAATTCTCACGCCTTGGAATCTTCAAAACATCCGAAAAGAAAAAGTTTTGATGAAGACTGTTATGTCGATGCCTTATTAGCCGATTTTAAGCAACATGTAGTGCCACTAAAAAATCGCCCATTGAGTAGCATATTCATCGGAGGCGGAACACCAAGCCTTTTTTCTTCAGCGGCTATTGCTCACTTATTAATGCAAATTCAGCAAATACATCCTTTTAGTCCTGACATTGAAATCACCATGGAAGCCAACCCAGGCACCGCAGAACAGCACCGATTTGATGGCTATTATCAAGCTGGCGTCAATCGTTTATCGATTGGAGTACAAAGCTTTAACAACCACCAACTAAAAGCACTCGGAAGAATTCATCAAAGTCAAGAGGCCATCAATGCAGTGCAGATGGCAAAACAAGCTGGCTTTCAACAAATTAACTTAGATTTAATGTTCGGATTGCCTAACCAAACACAAGAAGAAGCATTAAAGGACTTAACAACAGCGATTGAACTTGAGCCAACTCACCTGTCCTGGTACCAACTCACCATCGAACCAAACACTGCATTCTTTCGTCGTCCACCCAAAAACCGTCCCGATCACGATGCACTATTTCATATTCATCAAACAGGCATTGATCTTTTAAAAGACCATGCCTTTGCTCAATATGAAATTTCTGCTTTTTCCAAAACTGGGGACAGTTCAACTGATAATCAATGTCAACACAACTTATGTTATTGGAACTTTGGTGATTACCTAGGTATTGGTGCAGGTGCACATAGCAAAATAACAGATCAAAATGCTCTCATTACAAGATCATGGCGTTATCGTGCACCATCACAGTATACAGATTCAACCAAAGAATTTGTTGCTGGAACAAAACGCGTTGAGCAAAGCGAATTAGCCCTTGAATATTTAATGAACCGCCTGAGGCTACTACATCAACCCATTTCATTCCAAGAACTCAACGAACAAACCGCACTGACATCTCAACAAATCGATAACTTTATACTCAAGGCAAGTCAACAAAATTTGATCACAGCAAATAATAAACAATTCCATTTAACCACAAAAGGTAAATCTTTTGTTGATGAAGTGCTACTCTTGGTGTAAAAATACAATCATAAAATAAAATCAACTTTTAGCTCCGATGGCACAACTGGATAGCGCGGCCCCCTCCTAAGGGGCAGGTTGCAGGTTCGAACCCTGCTCGGAGCACCATTTACCTAAGAAAGTCATGACAACCCACGCCATTCAAATTAAAAACCTCTCGAAACAGTATCCAAACGGTGTTCAAGCACTCAAGGATGTGAGCTTTTATGTCAAACAGGGCGATTTCTTTGCCTTACTAGGAAAAAATGGCGCAGGAAAATCAACGTTAATTAGCATTCTATGCTCTATTGTCAAAAAAACATCTGGCACTATTCTTATTAATAATTTCGATTTAGAAAAGAACCCATCTCTAGCAAAAAAACAGCTAGGGGTTGTACCACAAGAGTTCAATTTTTCCATTTTTGAAACCATTGAAACCATATTGTTACAACAAGCAGGTTTTTATGGTGTCCCTAAAAAAATTGCTAAAATTCGCGCAGAAAAATATCTTAAATTATTAGATTTATGGCCTAAACGTCATTTACAAGCACGTACTTTATCAGGCGGCATGAAGCGACGACTGATGATTGCCAGGGCATTAATGCATGAACCAAGGATATTAATCTTAGATGAGCCTACCGCAGGGGTGGATGTCGAGCTACGTCAATCGATGTGGCAATTTCTAATACAGCTCAATAAAGAAGGCATTACCATTATTTTAACCACACACTACTTGGAAGAAGCAGAGGCACTTTGTCAGACTTTAGGCGTGATTAATCAAGGAAAAATGCAATTGATTGATGAAATGAAAAAACAATTACGACAAGTGCCAACACAACTCATTCACTTAGAACTACAAGAAAGTTTCTCACCCCATGAAAGACAAGATTTAGAGAACCAATTAGGTGAGCAATTTAAGTTTACCGACGCACAAACACTGTCTGTTTCATTAAAATCAAATGAAAGTTTAAACTCACTGTTTACACAATTATCTAATGAAAAAATCATGGTACAGAACGTATCTGGACAAAGCAGTCGCTTAGAGTCAATCTTTATGAGGTTAACTCAATGAACATGCATGAAGCTTACATCGCAACCAGTACATTGATGCGTAAAGAAATGACACGCATTCTAAGAATTTGGCCACAAACACTCATTCCGCCAATTATCACTACCATCTTATACTTCGTTATTTTTGGGAAACTTGTTGGCGCACACATTGGTATGATTGATCACGTCAACTATTTAACTTATATCATTCCAGGCTTGGTAATGATGCCAATGATTAACAACAGTTATGCAAATACAGCCTCTTCTTTTTACAGTGTTAAGTTTCAACGAAGTATTGAAGAAATGCTGGTCACCCCAATGTCTAACACCATGATTGCCATAGGGTTCGTTGCTGGTGGTGCAATGCGTGGAATTTTAGTTGCAAGCATCGTTTTCATGGTTGCACTTTGTTTTTCTCCTATTCACATTCATCATGTTTTGCTAACTTGTTATGTCGCCGTAACAACCGCTATTTTATTTTCTATTTTTGGACTGATTAATGGTATCTTAGCTAATAAATTTGACGACGTAGGGATCGTGCCTACTTTTATTCTAACCCCAATGACTTATCTAGGTGGTGTCTTTTATAGTGTGGAGCAATTACCCCTATGGGGAAAATGGTTATCCCATATCAACCCACTGTACTATGTAATTTCTGGATTTCGGTATGCTCTTTTAGATATAGACAGCACCAACCCCGTAATTATAATACTCACGATTGGTTTACTTTTAGGGTTATTTTGGACGCTTGCACTTTGGATGCTAAAAAATAGCACACAATTGAGGCAATAATTGGCGGAAAGGAAGGGATTCGAACCCTTGATACGCAGAACGTATACACGCTTTCCAGGCGAGCCCTTTCAACCACTCAGGCACCTTTCCGCATCAGCTTGGAGACTAGCTTAAACTTACTTAGAAATCAAACTTACAACTAAATTGATCAATATATACCCATCACCATTCTCCTACTTTAAATAAATCTTGTTTTTTGCTACCTTGACTAGCAATTCTTTCAATCTAACAATGAAGTCTTCCTATGAAATCGAAAAATAATTAAGGCAAATAAATATTACAAGGAAACTGTTATGTCAAAAGTAGATCTATCTTGTATTCCAAAGGGATCGGATATCCTTCTAAGAACAGATAACGATAATCATCCTAATATAAAATCCTACTGTTGTAATAAAATTATTGTTTCCGGGCAACAGCTAATATCATCAATAATGAGAAAAGAAGATCAATCTCGTTTTCATAACCAAGAATTTTATACTCACACGGGCACCTTGGCTGGGTATGATTTTGCCCATGGAGGCATCTGCATGTTTGATTTATGGCCTATCGAATGTGAAAAAACCTGCCTTCAAGGTAAACAAGGATGTCTTTTTTATCAAAAAGTCAGTACACAGCACGGCATTGCAATTATACCTATTTTTGGTGGCGAAAGTTTAAGGCGAAAAAAAATGTCAATAGTTTCCAATGACCATACAAAACAAAAGATTATGTATTCAAAAACAGAATTCTACAGAGGCATGTATTGCTGTTTCTCTGGCAACGCGCATCCAAGTAATTTCTGGTCATTCTTCAACAAAGAAGAGATTAATGCAAGCGTTTGCTCGGCCTACTGTATAACAAGATATGCATACGCCCTAGCTGAAACAGCGAAAAAAATGATAACGCTTTTAGTAAAATCACTTAAGCATGAGATTGATACAAAATACTTAATTAAATTATTTCATCCAAACCTACCATCCAATCTATCTGTACATCATATCATTTTCTACTTTGCAACCATAGCATACCCTCAAATAAAATCATTTCTTGCCCTTATTGCTCGAAGAAGTGCTGTGCTATGCCCCTTAGAATATCTCATTATCGCAAGCCACTATCCCGCGTTATTTAAAATACAAGAATGGGAATATAATGATCAAACAAATTAATGCCTCAAGGAAATATTAGAACACTGCGGCGCTAATGCAAATTAGCATAAATCTTTTCAGCCAGAGATACCCCAATACCTTTCACTTTTGTTAAATCATGAATACTCGCTAATTTAACCCCTTGTAAACCACCAAACTGCTGTAGCAACTCTCGCTTTTTTACCACCCCCAAACCAATAATATGATCTAAAGTAGAAGACATGCTTGATTGATTTTTTTTCTTTCTATGTGCCGTAATTGCATAACGATGCGCCTCATCACGTAAAGCTTGCAACATCAAACGCTCAGGGGCATATAAATCAAGCTGTAGCGTTTTCACTTCTTGAAAACCATTCGCAGTAATGACTGGAATTAACACACGATCAAATTTTGCTTGTCGTCTCTCACCTTTCACAATACCTATCAATTGAATTTTCTTCTGCAAGTTAGTTTGCAGGTTGGCGTGACAACCTTTTAGTGCGGCAGATAACTGCCCTTCACCGCCATCAATTAACAAAACATCAGGAGTTGGTTGAGACTCGCTACTTAATCGTTTTGCTACAGCAGCTTGAATTGCCGCATAATCATCACCATTAAACCCTGTTAACACATAGCGACGATAGGATCGCTTTAACAACCCTTCTTCTGTTATTACAACACATGAAGCAATGGTATGCCTTCCTTGATGATGACTGATATCAATACACTCTACTCTCTTAATGGACTGATCAAACACTTTATTAAGTTGATCGAACCCCTCCTGATAACGATATTTGACCTGTCCAACTTGTTTCAACTTATCGATTAAATTAAGCTGCGCCATTTCCATCCAAGGAGTCATCGATTTTGGCAGTCGCTGTATCAACTGCACTGGTGTTTTCCATTGTTGTTGTAACGCAGACTGTAATACGCCATCTTTAATGAAAACAACCTTATTAATATAAATTTTCTTCGCGAAAGAAAGGTCATAACTTACATCTAAATAATACTGTAATAATAATTGATTAAAGACCTCATGAATCGACTGGTTACCTAATGACAACTTCTGCACAAACTGTTTGAACTGTAATAAAACGCCACCACTTAAATGAATAACAGCCATACCACAGTAATGCCCTTCCACCAAACAGCATATAACATCCAAGCGCATATTTTGCTGTAAACTATTTGTTTTCTCTGCAATATTTGGCATCAATTTCTTTAATGATTGAACTTGATCTCGATAAGCACCCGCCAATTCAAACTGCTGTTGTTTTGCCGCAACTTCCATTTTATCCAATAAAACGCTGACAACATGATGTTGATTGCCTTGCAAAAAATTGCGTAACAACACCACCTGCTGCTGATACCTTTCTTGAGAAAGGTATCCAACACACGGGGCCGTACAACGTTTCATTTGATATTGTAAACAAGGTCTTGTACGGTGCCTAAATTCAGCATTAGGACACTGGCGTAATTGAAAAATTTTTTGCAATAAATCATAAGCAAACTTCATTGAATTAATATTGGGATAAGGTCCAAAATATTCAGCATTATTCTTCTTTTTTCCCCGATGTGTGACAAAACGTGGGAATTGATCTCGAGATAGCAACAAGTAAGGATAAGACTTATCATCTTTTAAGAGAATATTATATTTTGGAGCATGCTGCTTAATCAGTTGGTTTTCTAGTAATAGTGCATCCACTTCATGGTTTGTTTTCAACACTTCCAAATGATCAGCATGCACCATAAGTTGCCGAGTTTTGCGATCAAGCTGGGATAAATCACGCAAATAATAAGATAAACGTGATTTTAAGTTACTTGCTTTGCCCACATAAATAACCTGCCCACATACATCAAAAAACTGATAGACACCCGAACTACTAGGAATATCTTTCAGCTGAAACATATGCCCATCACAACTGAAGATAACGAGTTTTTAATAAAATAAGCGTAATGACTCTCCCATCCTGTCATTCTGCGCGCAGTCGCAGAACCTATAAACTCACTTTGTGAGTGTATAGCGCGTAAAACACACTTGGATTCCGCGACTACGCGCGGAATGACGGGTGAGTAGCAACAAAATGAGATCGAAAGTATGAAGTTAAAAACGGCATCTTCAACTATACCCCAACCACTTGAAGACGCCGAGGATTTAACATAATGAGTTTGAGCAGAATCAGATTTAAAAGATTGAGCAATAGTATCGCTATTGCGAGATCTTTTAGATTTGCATTCTGTCGAACTCATGCCGTTAAAGTCCGGTGTCTTCAAGTGATTTGGGTATACGTTGCTACAATATCTAGTCGGTAATAATTGGGTTATCAATTTCATAAGCGGACCCATTCACAGTAATCAAACCGTGAAGCAAGGCAAGATGAGTCAACTGTACATCGTTATGTACATCCAGCTTTTCAAATACACGATAACGATAACTATTAACTGTTTTTGGGCTAATGCACAACTGCTCAGCAATTAACTTAACCTCTTCACCTCGGGTTACCATTAACGTTATTTGTAATTCACGCTCAGAAAGTTCTGCAAAGAGACTCTTTTCTTTATTAGGTGATAACGCATTGAGTGCAAGTTGCTGTGCAATCTCTTTAGTTAAATACCGTTTTCCTGCATGAACTTGGCGTATTGCAGAAATCATTTCATTATACTCGATCCCTTTCGTGATATAACCCGAAGCGCCTGCATTTAATAACTTTTCAGGATAAATCTCACCACCATGAACACTTAAAGCTAGAATTCTTGTGGAAGGAGAAATCTTACTCAACTTCCTAGTGGCTTCTAAACCACCAATACCCGGCATATTAATATCCATTAAAATCACATTTGGGGATAACTCACGTACTAAACGAATCGCATCCTCCCCAGTACTACCTTCACCAGCAACATTAATATCTGGTTGGTCAGATAGCATACGAACAATCCCTGTTCTGACTAACTCTTGATCATCAATTATTACAACATTAATCATGTTTCATTCTCATATTTACTATTCGGCTCATTCATCTATTCATAACAACATAAAGAGCACTTTGCTTTGTGAAAATCAATTTTGTAAGCATTCTCTGAATTTCATGTCATCTTAGTGTAATTATATGTAATCCACAACTGTTTAGAGCAAATATTTTAACAATTGCACTTCTATAGTCAACACAACTGAAGCCGTCATTTTTTAACCTCATGCTTTTGACATCATTAAGTTTAAAAAAACTTCACCATAGGTTTTGCTATGACTTAAGCTTTTAAACTCAAAACCACTGTGTTAAAAACAACTGCGTTAGCTATATTCGAAATTATTTCGTTGGGCATCATCAAGTGCTAACAGTATCGAAGAATTACTCGCTGGCATCTGAAGTTGTTTCAGCTCATTGAGATAAACCCAACGAATCTTTTGCCCCTCCCTACCTTCAGCCACACCCAAATAATCACAAACATTCCACACAAATAGTCTAATCAATACATCATTATGCTGGTATTCAATCAACGGCATTTCTTTGGCATTACTGATAATAATATTGACTTCTTCCTTAAACTCCCTGACTAAAGCACCATAAGGAGACTCGGCTGTTTCCAACTTACCACCTGGAAACTCCCAGAATCCAGCAAAACTTTGTGATGATTGCCTTTGAGAAACTAGTATCTGACCTTCTTGATTCCTTAATACGCCTATAGATACTTCAATGCTATTCAATTCTTCAAAATCACTTTTAGACTTGCATTCTGTGGAACTCATGTTGTTAAGACCCAGTGTTGTCACGCAATTTGGGCACGGCATAACTCCAATTAACCGTAAAACCATTTGCATAACGCAAATCAACACGTGAAGCCCAACCCAAATGATGAGAGGACAGTTCTGGATATACTTGCAGAAAACGCTGCAAACAACAATTATTTTGACAAGCACCATTTTGTGAATGACTTTCAGAATCACCCAAAATAACTGTCATAACATGCCTCGCCGCTCTCACTTTCATCTGCCACCCTATCTCTTCAACATCAGTCAAAGATAATAGCTGTAAATGTGATGATAACAATAAAGGTTGTAGGCGCTTATAATAATCTAAAACACTTTGTAATTTCGACACGACTCTAGATTGATCATGCCCTTTCACTGCACTGACTTTACCCACTTCGCTACTAAACGCAGGCAACCCAACTGGCCATGACTTTTTAGCGACTGTAAATAGCTGCCCATGCTGTCCAATTAATTGTTGCTTATTCCAAGTTGCGATTGCAGTATAATCTTGCAGAGTAACAACCAAAGTTCTCAGACCTTTTCGATTAATTGTCACCGTTTTAACCCAAGGTAATTTTTTCAATTGTTCTATGAGTAGTCCTATTTTCAAATGAAATATATTCTCACCTGACAAAGGTTGAATCATCTTCTCCACTTGAGTTTGTGTATAGTGACGGTAATCAGCATGAATAATGATATGACGAAGTCGAGTAGAGGACAAATAATGATACATAGCAATGCTCCCCCAGCAAATGACTATAACCAATAATCCATAAAAAACAGAACGTCTAATCAAAATGTCGCCTCACATGCTTCATCAATCAAATAACTCAATAACTCCTGATAACTCATGCCACAAAATGTCATTAACTTAGGATACATGCTAATCATCGTAAACCCAGGAATCGTATTCACTTCATTAAAGTATACCTGCCCATCTGCATAGAAAAAATCAATTCGAGCCAAGTGTCGTAATGCCAGCAAATCAAATATTTTCCCAGCCCAATGCTGCAATTGCTGTGTTATTTCACTAGATAGTTTCGCAGGGATTGTCAATTGATAATCTGCCTTCCCCACATATTTTGCATGATAATCATAAAATCCTCGGAAAGACTCGACTTCACCAACCACACTAATTAATTTATCATGCGTAATCTTGGCTCCTTGATGCAACTCAAAAGGCTTCTCACCTAATGATATGCGACGTCCATTCAAAATCGCCACTTCTAGTTCTCTAGGTTTTTCCAACCCTTTCTCGATCATTACTTGATCATCATACTGAAATGCTAAACACAATGCTTCTGATAATTGATCGAGTTGATCAACCCGAGTAACCCCTAAACTGGATCCGCCTGAAACTGGCTTAACAAACCAAGGAAAACCACCTAGCTTCAGTATATCTTTTCGTTTGAGAAAGTTATTCTCATCAAATACACACCACTGAGAACGTGTTATATTAACTTCAGGTAACACAGGAACACCAGCAACTTGACATAACTGCTTTGCCAATATCTTATGCATACCACAACTAGAAGCGAACACTTGACTACCAACATATGGCAACTTCAAATGTGATAGTAAACCTTGGATACAACCATCTTCACCCTCTTTACCATGTAAGAGTGAAAAAACAACATCAATGAGTATACTTTCTTCGGTATCTTTAATAAAAACAGCGTCACTTTCCCCAGGAGTAAGCACCAAGCGCTCACCTGTTTCAATATCAAGCTGATCAGGAACGCTTGCATACTGTAATACCTGTTTAGCATTCAATAAAAACCAGTCGCCTTTAGTGGTAATACCAATGGGAATTATTTTGTATTTTTCTACATCAAGTGCAGCAAGCACTTCCATTGCAGATAATACAGATATATTGTGTTCACCTGATTTACCACCAAACAGTAATGCTACACATCTTTTTTTTACTAAGAGATCACTCATGAGGTCATCGTACTTGAAGACGATGGAGTTTTAAAGCAATGATTTTGCATATACTCAACGCAGTTAAAAAGCACTAGTCTCTAACAGCGATGAGTATATGTATATAACACAAGTTATATCGCAACAGCCCTAGCAATCACATCGCGAAACCATTTGTGACCTTGATCACTGTCTGACTTTTTATGCCAAACAAGCTGCGGATTCAACTCTGCAACTTTGAATGGAATCGCTTTCATTACTAAATCAAGTGGCTCAATAAACGGCTTAACAATTGAGCGAGGCTTAGTTGCTAAGTAATTCGTTGATGACAACGCATACAAAGAAGCAATTGGGCTATCAGTATAAACCGCGACATCTCTCTCATAACTACCTTTTCTTAATGACTTTTCAACCAAAGACATCGTTGGATCGTTATTATCCTGAGACCTAACATGTTGATACTCAAGATAGTCACTCATAGTAATTTGAGACTTTCTTGCTAATGGATGCTTACGATTCATAACGACCATCATCGGAACATGAACTAACTCTTCGACTTGAACAGCAGCCGTAGGATGGTTAATCGTGCCAACACCCATATCAATAGAACCATCTTCAAATAAACGACTATCTCCAAAGCTTTTTTGTTTTTTTAAATCCAAACGAATATGGGGCGCTTCAACTGCAATCAACTTAGTCAATTTTGGCAGCACTAAGCTCTGCGCATATTCAGATAAACCTAAACGAAACGTACGCTTTGTTGTTTTTGGATCAAATCTTTGATCCAAGAAGACATCATCAATTTGCTCAAGCACATCCCGAATCTTAGGCGCAAGATTTTGCGCTTTTTTTGTCGGCACCATCTGAGCCCCACTACGTATAAAGAGCAAGTCACCAAACTCTTTACGCAACTGATTCAGTAAGTTACTCATTGCTGGCTGACTAATACCGATCTTCTGACCAGCTTTTGTCACATGACGCTCTGACAACAAGGCGTCAAAAGCCACCAGCAAACTAAAGTTTACTTTTTTTCGCACACTCATATAATCCTCCCCAGGATACTAAGCTTTTATAAGTATCTAAAGTTTTAGGTTTTCTCATCATCGACTGCCTTCATGCTTAAGCGAACCCGGCCTTGTCGATCAATTTCTAATACTTTGACTTTCACAATCTGCCCTTCCTTAAGCACATCTGTTACTTGCTCCACTCTTTCATCAGAAATCTGAGAAATATGAACCAAGCCATCTTTTTTAGGTAAAACATTAACAAATGCACCGAAATCCATAATCTTCGTTACGGGACCTTCGTATACCTTACCCACTTCCACTTCTGCTACAATATCGGAAATTTTACTAATCGCAAGATCAGCATCATCCGAATTTGTAGCCCAAACTTTCACAATCCCCTCATCATCAATATCAATACTCGTATTGGTAGATTCGGTTAATTCTTTAATTGTTGCACCGCCTTTACCAATAATATCTCTGATTTTATCAGGGTGAATTTTAATCGTTGTCACTTTAGGCGCATGAGTTGAAACATCTGTTTTTGCTTCTGATAACACCTCGTTCATAACAGCAAGAATGTGCAATCGACCATCGCGTGCTTGGTCCAATGCTTGTGACATAATATCACGCGTAATGCCGTCAATTTTAATATCCATTTGTAAGGCAGTCACGCCATCGTTCGTACCAGCAACCTTGAAGTCCATATCACCCAAATGATCCTCATCACCTAGAATATCAGTCAATACTGCAAACTCCTCGCCTTCTTTGATTAAGCCCATCGCAATACCAGCAACTGGAGCTTTGATAGGAACACCCGCATCCATTAATGCTAAAGAACCTCCACAAACAGATGCCATTGAACTAGAGCCATTTGATTCTGTAATCTCTGAAACTAAACGTAGTGTATAAGGAAAAGCCTCTTCATTCGGCAAAACGGCACTTAAAGCACGCTTTGCTAAACGACCATGTCCGATTTCACGACGCTTGGGACTACCCATCATGCCTGTTTCACCAACGCAATATGGTGGGAAATTATAGTGTAACATGAAACGATCACTCGCAGCACCATGCACACTATCTAAAGTTTGAGCATCACGTTCTGTTCCTAAGGTTGAAACAACAATCGCTTGCGTTTCTCCTCGGGTAAATAAAGCTGAACCATGTGTGCGTGGCAAAATACTCGTCTGCACATTAATTGGTCTAACTGTTTTCGTGTCACGACCATCAATACGAGATGCGCCACTTAATATACGTCCACGAACAATTTTAGCTTCGATATCATGCAAAATATTGCCCACAATTGCTTTATCTTCGGCACTACCTTCTTCACAATCATCACATAACAACGCGATCACTTCTGCATTGACAGTATCAACTGCTTTTTTCCGCTCTAGCTTTTCTGTAATAGCGTAAGCATTAACCATTTTGTCTTCTGCTAAATTGGTTACTTTCCCAACCAAATCAGCATCTAACACAGTAGGAGTCCACTCCCAAGCAGCCTTAGCAGCTTCGGAGGAAAATGATTTAATAGCCTCAATTGCACATTGCATCTGCTCATGTCCAAACATCACAGCATTCAGCATCACTTCTTCAGAAAGCTCTTTTGCCTCTGACTCAACCATTAACACAGCATCCTCAGTTCCCGAAACAACTAAATCTAATTCTGAATCCAGCAAATCTTTGGGAGCTGGGTTCAATAAATATTTCCCTGACTGATAACCAACCCTAGCAGCAGAAATAGGCCCATTAAAAGGTAGACCAGACATGCTTAATGCTGCAGAAACACCAATCATCGCTGGAATATCAGTTTCCACCGCGGGGTCTAAGGATAATAACGTAACGACCACTTGAACCTCATGTTTAAATCCTTTTGCGAATAAAGGACGAATAGGTCTGTCAATCAATCGAGCAATCAACACCTCACGCTCAGACGGCCTGCCTTCACGCTTGAAAAAACCACCAGGTATCTTACCTGCTGCATAAGTACGCTCTTGATAATTAACCGTTAAGGGAAAAAAACCTCTATCTTGATCGCTTGCTTTACCCACAACAGTTACCAATAAGATAGTATCACCCATACTGATTTTCACAGCAGCAGTAGCCTGTCGAGCAATAGCACTGGTTTCTAATGAAACTTGATGGTCTCCATACTGGAAAGTGTGTGTGATTGGTTTCAAGAAATTACCCTCATTATTTAATACTTTTTTATTAGTTTTTCGAGTCGATTTCGACTCGCTTTTTATCTCTTTTGTGCTACTAAGCTCCTCTTTGGCAGAACCTTCGGAACACAATGAACGAATAAATTTAAACATACTTGCCTTATAACTATATTAACGACGCAACCCAAGGCGCTTAATCAATTCACGATAACGGTTAACATTTTTCTTTTCCAAGTACTTCAGTAAACTGCGTCTTAAATTGACCTTTCTAAGTAATCCTCGGCGTGAATGATGGTCTTTTTTGTGTTCTTTAAAATGCTCTGTAAGCTGTTTAATATCTGCTGTCAACAAAGCAACTTGGACTTCAGGAGAACCCGTATCACCTTCTTTAGTTTGATATTCAGCAATAACTGTTAGTTTTTGTTTATTTGTTAATGACATAAACACTCCTTATATTCTTATTGCGCTTCTCATAACCACAAGTACAAGCGCTTAACATTGATCCTAATACAAAACCCACTGTCATTTGCAGGCTCTGTAATCATATACCGCAGTCTAACGACTAGCAAGCACCAAAACAAGCAGTTTATTGATTATATATCCATCACTCACAAACTCATTAAATGCGTATTACCACCTGCCGCAGCTGTGTTCACAGTCAGTGTTCTCTCATGACATAATCTCTTCAGATAGTTAGGACCACCAGCCTTTGGCCCAGTACCTGATAAACCCTCACCACCAAATGGTTGCACTCCAACAGTCGCTCCAATTAAGTTACGATTCACATAAACATTACCCACATGAACTCGCTGAGCAATATAATCCACCACATGATTAATTCGACTATGTATACCAAAGGTTAATCCATACCCTGTTTGATTAACATCTGCTATCACCTCATCCAACTCGCTCGATTGATAGCGCACAACATGCAATACAGGACCAAATAATTCCCCAGCTAACTGACTAATACTTGCGATCTCAAACAAGGTCGGCAAAACAAACATACCGCCTTTGAGATCATCCTCATTAATATTGGATTGATACCAGCTCAAAGCAGTTTTTTTACGTTGATCAATCGCATCTAATAAAGATTGTTTCGCTTCTTCATCAATCACTGGACCAACATCGGTATTCATCAAAGACGGATCACCTAACACTAAACAATCCATCGCACCTTTAATCAATGCTAATACTTGATCAGCAATCTGCTCTTGAACATATAAAACACGCAACGCCGAACAACGTTGCCCAGCACTACCAAAAGCAGACTGGATCACATCTAACACCAACTGCTCTGGCAAACATGAACTATCAGCTATCATCACATTCTGCCCCCCTGTTTCAGCAACTAAAGGAATAAGCGCACCACCTCTTTGGTGTAATAATTGAGAAATATGACGAGCCGTTGTTGTGGAGCCAGTAAATATGACTGCCTGAATTCTTTTATCTGCAACTAATGTAGCGCCAATCACCTCACCTTGACCTGGAACCAACTGCAACACATCTTTAAATACACCAGATTGATACATGAGGTCTACAGCAAAACCTGCAATTAAAGTTGTTTGCTCAGCTGGCTTTGCAATCACAACATTACCCGCCACCAATGCAGCAACCACTTGTCCAACAAAAATAGCCAAAGGAAAATTCCAAGGGCTGATACACAACACCACCCCTCTTGGATGGTAAGATAAACTGTTCGTTTCACCTGTTGGCCCAACTAACTGTTGTGTTATCAAGGATTGCTTAGCATCAACAGCATAATAATGACAAAAGTCAATGGCCTCACGAACCTCTCCTACTGCATCCAACCATGTCTTTCCTGCTTCACGCATCAACAAAGAAATCAACTCAGCTTGATTGCTTGCCAATAACACTGCTAACCGCTCAAGACAGCCTGCTCGCAACACAACACCAGCATCACTCCATGCCTGCTGCGATTGCACGACACAAGTTAAAATAGCCTCTAACTCTTTAACCTTAACTTCCTGCACTTTTCCAATACAGTCCATTTCATTTGCGGGAGAAAACACTTGTTCAAATACTGCCTCATCATCACTAACAGTTACTTCATACTGCTTAGATTTGAAAGCTGTAACTTGCTTAGCCAGTGGCTCCATCACACAACGGTCACTCAGCTCAACTCCTGTCGAATTTTTGCGTGAATGCGTGCTGTTCAGATACAAACATTCAGGCACAGGTATGTAGGCATGCCTACATAAGGTTTGTGAGTTTCTCAACTGGTGCAAAGCAACATAAGGATCAGCAACTACCTCAGCAATCGGTAGCTTCTCATTAGTAATACGATTTACAAACGAGCTATTCGCACCATTTTCTAACAACCTGCGCACCAAATAAGCCAACAAGTTTTCATGTGTTCCAACAGGCGCATAGACACGACAAGCCACATTAGAACTTAAAGATTTAATATGCGCATATAAACCAACCCCCATTCCATGCAAACATTGAAACTCATAGTCATCTGTCGATATGTCTTTCATCAGTGTTAATACACTAGCGACCGTGCGGGCATTATGGCTTGCAAATTGGGGATAAAACACACGACTTCCATAAGCAATCAATTTTTTAACACAAGCAATATAGGAAACGTCCGTCGTTATTTTTCTGCTGAATACTGGATAATCAGATAACCCTGCAATTTGCGCCGATTTAACCTCACTATCCCAGTAAGCACCCTTCACCAAACGCACCATCAAACGACGATGTGATTGCTTTGCTAATTGTGCTAACCAGTCAATCACAACAACGGCTCTTTTCTGATATGCCTGAACTGCCAACCCCAAGCCATCCCAACCTGCTAAATCTGGATCCATAGCTAATTTCTCTAATAACAGCAAAGACATATCCAGTCGATTCGCCTCCTCCGCATCAATGGTAAAACCAATCTGATAGTTTTTTGCTTTCAACGCCAGAGACTTGACCCTGGCAGTCAACAATGGCAAAACCCTTTCACGCTGGCTATATTCATAACGTGGGTGCAATGCGGATAATTTAATTGAAATACCTGGAAGCTGTGCTACAGCTAAATTATTTTGTTTGGAACGATTCTTCTCGAGATTATTTTTCTTGCTAATGCGTTGTGCTACTTTTCCAATCGATTCAATTGCAAGCTCATATGATTGCAAATAGTCTGCTGCATCTTTTTCAGTACAGGCTGCCTCTCCTAACATATCATAAGAAAATCGATAGCCTTGTTTCTCTAATTTTTTTGCACGCTTTAATCCCGAATCAATCGTTTCTCCCATCACAAATTGCTCACCAAGAATCTTCATTGCATGCTTGACGGCACGACGAATCACTGGCTCACTAGATCGAGCAACAAACTTTTTAAACCCACCAACTAAACGACTACTTGTATCATTGGAAGCATCATCACTGCCAAGCATTTTGCCTGTTAGCATCATTCCCCAGGTCGCAGCATTGACAAAAAACGACTCACTTTGACCGCTAAACTTTTTCCACTCACTGGTCGTGATTTTATCTTTAATCAGTTTGTCTGCTGTTTTTTTATCAGGAATCCTCAGCATCGCTTCTGCTAAGCACATTAAAGCAACCCCCTCACTACTGGAAAGGTCATACTGCTGCATAAATGCATCGATACCACCTTGAGATTTTCGATCATCTCTCACTTGCTGAACGAGCGTGGTTGCAAATTGATTAATACGAAGATTATCTACTTCTGATAACTTAGCCGTTGCCAGCAGGTGATCCACACAATCTGATTCATCTTTTAAATAATATTGTGCTAATTGCTGCCAATATTTCTCTTGCATCATTGTCGTTGAACTCATTCATGACCTCCTGTATATGCAGCTTCTTGAATGGTGCTGGGTATTCTTATCCAAGGTATTAAGCACAATGCTACGATTAAACAAATAGGAAAGACAAGAAAGGCTACCTGATAATCATGCACACTATAATGTAACTGATGTAGCGCTTGATCTTGAATCAAAAAACCAATCAGTGGCTGTAACAATGGCGATCCAATTAAAATACACATCATATTTGTAAAACCCATTGCAGTACCATGTGCAAATTTTGGAACATGCCGACTAATCATCGAAAATGGTAGAATATAAACACCAGAAAAAAAGCCAACACCACATAGTAACAAAGTCATCACCATGAAGGAGCATTGTAAATAAAGCGCACATAACACAAGCACTAAACAAATTGCGGTTGCTCCAATCAAAACAACTCGATATTTCTGATAACGATGAGCCAAATTACCCAATAATACAGCACCACAACCCGCACCAACAAAAACACAAGCACTCTGTAAAGCAGCAACTTCTTTTGACTCGTGGTATAACAACTGAAAAAATGGCACCCCCCACAATCCCGCAAACGCAGAAACCAACGCAAAAGTAAGCCCACAAAAAACACCTAGAATCCAAATTTGCTTAACACCAACCACTTCCCACAGCGTCTGCCAAGCACCCTTCTTCAAATCATCTAAAGCTTGCAGTTGATGCATTGATTCTGCCAGATCAAACGATGAACCTTTCTCTATATCACAGCGACTATCTTTTGGTTTATTCCTCACAAAAACAAACATAACAACGGCAAGCACAAAAGCAAGTAAACCAGCTATCCACATACTGTGACGCCACCCCACTCCATCAACAAAATAAGACAAGAAAAACTCGCCTAAAGCACCACCTAACATACCAATCATTTCAACTAACCCAGCAAGCAACCCAAACTGTTCAGCACGAAACCAATTAGCAACAATATACATCGCACCAGCAACTGCAGGCGCAGAAAATGCGCCCATAATTAAACGTGCAATCAAAGCAGATAAAAAGGAAGTTGTTAATGAAAACCAAATTGCCATTACACCTGTCAGTAACACACAAATAAGTAAAACAGAGCGTGCACCAAACCGATCAATCAATAAACCAGATGGGATCTGCAACAACAAATAGCTATAGAAAAATACAGAGGATAAAAATCCAATTTTCTCATCACTAACCTGAAAAGCTTTACTTAACTCAGGAATCATGACACTAACCGAGGTTTGCAGTAAAAACTGATATAACACGAACAAAGCCACCAAGCTCCATATAACCCATGCCAACCAATGCTTATTAATTTTGTACACTCCCCCCATAAAAATCAGGTTCTGCTACACATATCGTTGAATGCTAGACTGAACTTCAGCATAAGCCGCATCGACATCAGCCCAACCATCTATTTTCACCCATTTAGAACTCTCTAAATCTTTATAGTGTTCAAAAAAGTGTTCTATTTTATTCAGCAATGTTTTCGGCAAATCATTCACTGTTTTAACATCTACATAGTCTTTACATAAACTATCAACTGGTACTGCCAATAACTTATTATCAGCTCCAGCTTCATCCGTCATTCTCAGCATACCCACAGGACGGCATTCAATCACAACACCCGTCATTAACTTTGCTGGCGCTAACACTAAAACATCCACAGGATCACCATCCTCAGACAATGTCTTAGGCACATAACCATAATGACAGGGGTAAAACATTGCAGTCGACATGAATCGGTCCACAATCATCGCCCCTGTTTCTTTACAGACCTCATATTTGACTGGTTCACCCCCTTCAGGGATTTCAATCACAACATTCATACTGCTTGGCGTATTATCACCATATCCTACCGACTTCAAACTCATCGCAATACTCCTTAAAACATATACCCAACTTAAACAAGGATGGATATCACTAGTAAAATTTTAGCGCGATTATATAATGCCAATCATTAATCGAAAAGAAAAATAACCGCCATGATAGAAATTACTTTTGGAGTTCATAGTGTACAAGCACTTTTATTAAACTCACAAGCTGATTCACTACAAATATTGTACGTGCAAGTTAACAAACAAAACAAACTCTCCCCCATTATTCAACAAGCAAAAACAGCCTCGATCATCATAAAAACAGTCGAAAAATCAGAATTAGACAACCTAACAAAACAAGGTAATCATCAAGGTATTGCCGCACAACATAGCACTCAAAATCTCATAAGCAGTGAAGCCGAACTCATGAACTCTTTAAATAAAGAATTACCAGCAAAAGCAACTATTCTAGTACTAGATCAAGTTCAAGACCCACATAACGTCGGTGCTTGCATTCGTACTGCGAATGCAAGCAATGTCATGGCAATTATTGCTCCAAAAGACCAAAGCTCACCACTATCGCCTGTTGCAAAAAAAGTGGCTTGTGGGGCAGCAGCCTTCACGCCATTTATTCGTGTCAGCAATCTCATTCGCGCTCTAAAAGCCTTAAAAGACTTAGGTTTCTGGATTTATGGCGCAGCTGGTGAAGCGAATCAAACACTGCATCACTGCAAGTTTTCTGCACTGAGCGTCATTATTGTCGGCGCAGAAGCCAAGGGGTTACGTCAAAGCACAAGAGCACATTGCGATGAATTATTCAGCATACCCATGAACGGGCAAGTTTCCAGTCTTAATGTATCTGTCGCAACTGGGGTTATTTTATTTGATCGCTTACATAAAACACAAACTGACTGAACAAGCAGGTTCTGTCGCAAAAATGTGAGGTGGTGAAGAGGCAACTATATCGAGGACGCAATGATGCTGCAAGGGAATAAAATTGATCCCAAACAGTGATCCCATCAGAGTTTTTCATCTGTCCTTTTTTGAGCATACGGTGAAGTTCAATTCCTGCCAAAGTATCGGCACCCTCTTAATTCCTCGATGGTCTTACTCTACAATATTATCCAAATACTTAGTCGGTGCTGAAAAAAGCCAATGGTAGCACATAACACGATATCTTTTGGATAATGTCTTCCCGCAAAGTCGATTGCCATATGTTGCCATCTATAAAAACTGGAGTGCTGATCCCTTTGGTGGTGGCTATCATGCTTGGAAACCCAATTGCCAAACTTGAAAGGTGATGCCATATCTACGTAAGCCACACAAACAACATGCCATTTATATCACAGGTGAAGCCTATTCAGATCAACAAGACTCGGTTGAAGGAGCTTTATGTGTCTCTGAACACATCATGCAAACACACTTCAAACTCTCTCCGCCTGAGTGGCTAGATAAAAAGTATTATGTAGGATACTGAACACCTTAACAGGTGGGGGTTCTTGGCGGAGTTTTATTATAGAGTGTGGGATCAAGTTGCTGAAATGCTCCTGCGCGACTTGAAGCATCTTGAGTGACTAAGTGAGGGTGAAAACCATTCATATCAATATAGCCTCCCTGTACCATAATACGTTGCTGAGGTGAAGCTATGTTCTCATTTGCATCTCTTAACACGATATTCCAATAGCGTGTATAATCATCTTGCTCAGTTACATACATCATAATCCTCCTCAGAGAATCTCTAACTCTATACAGTTCATCTCTTTTGCTAACAAAAAAATCTGCCTCTGCAAGATAACCAAAAAATTCGGCATGTACTCTACGAAACTCCACATGTTCTTGTTGAGTCTCTCCACGGTATAGCGACCAATCTTCTCCTCGAGAACCAGCTTGCTTCAAGCTATAACTATGTGCAAGCTGGCTCAATCGAATATCCTCTCCATCTAATTTAGCAATCTGCTCTTCATACACTTGCAATATGAGTCGACAACAATATTGAAAATCTTGAAAGCTAAGTATCATCTGAAACCTCACTATTAGTATATAATTATACTACATCAACCCTTCACAAAAAGCGATACCGCAAATAATACGTGATCACTTCAATCACTCATACCATGATAATACCGAATAAGTGCCTGATTCTGTGAGGATAATGGTTTTTGCATATCACAATACTGTGCTTGATGTAATAACAGTCTTCTCCCTGTACACCATTGCAAATAACACACGATATCCTCAGCTTGTGCTTTTATTAACCAACAGCCTAATGCACTCCCTGATCCTGTGTATAAATACCAATCATCACCCCTTTGTTTCATCTCTAAACAATCAATTTGTGCCGAAAAATTTAGCTCTTCCTTCAAGTCAATCATCAGTTTCCCATCCACTCCTAACTGATATTGCCATATTTGAATATCGCCTGACATTTTACCTGTCATGAAATACTGTTTCGAAAACAATGCAAATGCCTTTATCACCGTAAAACCACTTCCTACCATTGTCTGTAACCACGTACCATCTTTACTCCAAAACGATAATTGCTGCTGTTCATTGATGGTTGCTAAATACATATTACCCATGTCATACCATGAAGATGCAACACCCAGTATTGCTTGAGATAATATGGGCGCACAAATTGTAGAATTATTCTCACACCATTGAGCTGGCAATCGATATAAATCAAAGGATTTGATAAGAAACCGCCCTGTTCTCTCCATAGCGATGAGTCGATTGCCTTGTACTGATAACTGTGGGACTAATGGAGTATCTGCCCGAAAAATTTCATCATACGCACCATCATCTCTCACTAAATAAATTTGTGTCTCCCCAACCAAAGCTAAAAAACAACACCAAACCGCAGGGTGTGGTGGGTCAATACGAACCAAGACTTGAATCTCTGCATGAAATTCACAGGATGCTTGTCTACTCAGAGATTGCCATTGTTTTTTCGAGTAATCGAAATATTCTAACTTATTTAACGATGCTCTAATCAAGCCTTGCTCTTCTTCGCTCCTGTGAGGGTATAATGCAAAGGCTTTTACGGTAGCACACTGATGCTGTGCAAAACGTATCAACACACCATGCTGTCTTTTCCAACCTTCAATACCACCTTTATGGGCTAACCATAATGCATGCTCTGTCAATACAATATGAGTCACGCCATGATTAGGGCGAACAAATAATCCCGATTGTTTTTTAGCGGCTGTTTGATTGATTTTCCATGAAAATAACAAGGTATCATTGTAACAACCAAAAGTTATATCATTAATCCTCAGTAGCCGCCCATTCACGTCTATTGGTAAATTACGGATACGCTCAATCCTTGTAGGAGAAACTGTTGACGCTTGTAAATCAATCACATATATCTCACGACATGGTCGTTCTGCATGCACCACTGCTTGTTGTTTATTAAGCAAAGATAAGTCCTTGAATTTTTGTGATACTACAATTAAATGACAAGAGACCCCATAATCATCTTTACTCCAAATCTCTATAGTTAGTCGGCGCTGAAAAAAGCCAATGTTAGCACGTGTTCCTTGAGTATATTTGCCTATATGATTTTCATAGTGCTCAAATTTGAGCTACTCCACCCATCTAGAAAAAACAAACCCCCAATAAAATGGGTAAAAAGAAAATGGCTATCCATTTTCTCAAGTTCCACGCGCACGCTACCATTAATAAATTAATCGCATCTCCTTGGCTTCCTTTAAGCCAATTTCTCGTTAAGCGAAAACTATGTTTCAAATGTCCTATTACTGGCTCAATCGCTGCTCGATTTCTACAAAGTTTTCGTTTTTTATCTCTCTGATAAGCATTGTCTTTCTTCAGTGGTGGCTTTGGCAGCAACACTTCAATTCCCTCTTCTGCCACATATTTTTGTGCACCACGATAACCTCGATCTACTACCGCCATTTTTATTTTCTTATGGCGATTTCTATGCGCTGCATCCAGAGCTGGCTTGAGTGTTTTAGAGTCATGCATGTGCTCATCGTGACTTTCAACTCCTATGATTAGCTGGCTTTTTTGTGTCATTACAATGGATGCTTTTTTACCATATTCATAGGCCACATGATCTTTTCCTTTGCCTATGCAATACACATCGGTTGCATGCAGGCTGTATATTTTATTTTTGTCTTTGGGCGATTGTGATAACACTTTTTGGTACAGCTTGAAGTTTTCTTGTTGTTCAACTTCGGTTGCTTCAGGTAGCTTTCTTGCTAGCTCTCTCATTAAAGCACCCGCTATTGTACGTAATCGTTTTAATGCTTTTTTTGCTTTAGCTCGTTTTTTTACATGCCGAAAGTGCCTACAGTTCAATCGCAATTCTTTGACTTCTTTGATGTAGGTTCTTCTTTGTTTTACGCCATTATGTTTTGCTAGTTTGTTTAAGCGATTAATAATTTTAATTGCCAATTTGCTGTCGGTGGGATAGGTGATCGCTTTTTCTTGTACTGTGGTATCAACCAGTACAATTTTTTCTTCCACTGCGTTTCCATGTAGTTTGAGTGATTGTGCAAAAATGACCTCAACCCCGACAGAGCCTATCCTTGATCTAAATTTACTTAGCTCACTGCTATCACAGGGTAATTGAGTTTGAAACCCTATCGCACCACAAAATCTTTGAAAGTATGGGTTCATCACCCATTGTGACACCAACATTTCATCGCTGTAATCATACAGTTGTTTAAGCATTAGCAACCCACTCATTAATCGTATTGGCTTGCCTGGCCTGCCTTTTTCAGTGCTGTAAAATTGTGATAGCTCCTTTTCTATGCATCCCCAGTCAATTTTTTCTGCTAAAGCAATTAACGGATGTTTTTCATCAAGTTGTGATCCGATATCAAAGAAACTTCCTTGCTTTGGTAGCTGGGTTGCATTCCTGATCATTTTTGCTCCATTTCGACCGTAAATCTTGCTCAGATTTTACCATTTTCGGTCGAAAATATCTCCGTATTTATTCTATTTTTTTATACTTTTCATTGTGTTGGTGATTTTTCAGTGCCGACTAGTTAAAATCATCCTATCAATAATTACTAATTTATGATCATCTAAAGCTAGTAGCTTGGCGATTAAAGGCCACGTACTGGTAAATTCATAAAGAATTCTTTCAGACTGCCCTGCATCCAATAAACTTGCTGTCTCATATACAACAACATGATTACCTTGACTCATTGCAATGGTTGCACGACTTGGCATAACAGCTATATGATCAATATCGCTACCTATTAATACAGGGAAGTGTTGTTGTTTAATGATATTAACCACATAAATCTGTTGCACTGATGACTTCATGATCAAGCAATGTTGAGTCACCCAATGTACTTCGAGTATATTGATCGAGTCATCATCCAAACAATATGATCCGTAGCACTCCATATCAAAATTGAGGTGATTGATCTCCCAAGCTTGAAAATGGTTGAATTCATCAACTGTCACAATCCTATCTTGATCAACGATTACATGATCAATTAAACCAGCGCACTTTACTTTTGAAATCTCTCTATGTTGTGTTAAGTCAAATAATAATAAATACGCCCCTTTTTTATAAACAATGATGCTCCTATCTCCCTGCATTGAAACAGATAGCGAGGGGATATTGAGCACGTTTAGTAATGTTGCACTAGGCAAAGAGATCGGTGGTTGCTGGCGAAAAGTTAATGATTCAAAATAACTTTGATTAAAATTGGCTTTTCTCAACCAGCTACGACTTAAATCCGTTTCACCTGTAAATACTGCGCGTGAGAAACTAACTTGATCACCTAAACTATGACTTAAATCGGCATTATGCGCTCGAATCCCTGAAAACTGGTGACTATCGTATGCAGGTTTTTCAGGGTTACTTTCTCCTTGATGAGAAAAATTATAACCTGCGTAATTTAATACCGTTAGCAGGTTTCCTGCTAACCAGCTCAACTGTTTGATGATATCTTCTGGCAAAACAACACACATTATGGTTGTTTGGCGAGAAGCACGAATTAAACGCACACAGTGCTGGTAAACAGGATAGGAGTGATATTGGTATTCATTCAACGCAGCACTCATAAAGTGCAAAATGTTTGGATGATTTATCAATGAAATACTTGCCATTATTTTGAGCATTTCTTGTCGCTCTTTACACTCATAATGCAACCAATCTTGATCTCCATTTGCCCCAAACCAGTGATCGTGTACAGAGATTGTATCTCGAGGATCTCCTTTGTAGTCAAATATCCCCAACTCTCGCAATAAAGCACAGACGAAGAAATATTCAAGGAAAGAAGCGTGACGAAATCCATATTCAGCCGGTGTATCAAAACCATGCACTGTCGATTCAAAACGTTCGATCGGACTATTGCTTAATTGAAACCACTCCTGTTCAATTTTTGTTGCATCCATATCAACTTTATTTACAGTTCTCGAGAAACAACGCGTTGCCATACCCTCTGAAAATGACTGTAGTATTGATGCTCTTTCTCCTATTTGCCTGCCTCGTTTTTGCTGTTGCCCTTCAAAAAACGCTTCCATACAAATTCGATACAATGCAAAATGATTGAGATACATTTTTACAGTTGGCAATGTCTCCAGTCGAGGTTGTGCATCTACAAATAACTTGAGCAGTAATGGTACCTGCGTTAATGCTTCGACTTGTGGTGTTGTGTGTTGCTGTATTGATTGTATTTTTGCTCGCCATACCGCTTTAGATTTATCTGCATGACTATAGCGAACGTAGCTTTCGATAAATTGCTGCACTTTATCAGCAGTAAAATACTGTAAATACATTATTTCTAGCATATCGTCTTGTGTACTCAATCCTAATAAACGACGATAACTTGCTTTTTCAGGCACACAGCCATCACGCATTAAGATCAGTACATTACTATTGGGAAAAATATGCAACAAGTTGCTCAATTCCAAAGCAACTTTTTCCTTGAGTATTTGAGATGGTAGCTCATCAACACCATCTATTAGAATCAGCATCTTGTTGCTATTGACAGGTAATCGCCCACCACGCAAACAAAACACAACTTGATCTACCAATGTTTCTTGTGACAATCGCTCTACATCTTCTTGCCAACCCCTCAAATATTCTCGCATATCCACTACAACAGGAAGCAACTGATGGCAGTATTCCCAACACCAATGTGCTAAACGATGTGAGAACATACTTTTCCCGCTACCCGCTTCTCCCAAAACAATCCATGTTTTCTTTTTAGCCGTTAGCAAAGGGTACACCCATAACTTCCAATCATTACAAGATTTTCCTGCCGTAGCAGCAATACTCGGTTGAATATAAAACTTTTGTACTTTATCTCTCCAGCCACAAGCACTCATAGTTTTCATGTAATTCATCATCATTTGAACCCAACTAGGATCTTCAGCATGTAATTGTGCACGTCGTTGAAAGCATGAATAAATCCAATCGACATTTTGTGATTCTTGTGTATGAGCTGGCAATATAGGTTGCTGTGTGGGTGTGGTAACGATACTATGAAGTGCCTCTTCTACCTTATTCCACTGAACCTCCCCAAATTCAACCACGTAACGAATACGATGACTCTCAAATACACAGTTACCTGATAATTGACCAAAAAGAAAACCACCTTGATGACCATCTAATACTTCTTTACTCACTGGTCTATGTGCTGCAGACAATTTTTGCTGATGTAATATAGGATACAGTTTCTGAATACCTTCTTTATAAATACAGTCCATTGCTACAAACTGCTCAGCTATCACCCTTCTTAAGTCATCCCCTATGTCAACTTGCCCCACTAGGTGACGCTGATATTTTCCTTGATTTTTCTGATGCAATCGTTGCCTGAGCACACCATAGCTCTCATTGATTCCTTGCCCTAAGTTATCAATACAAATTGATACTGCACCCCTATGTACTCTAACAATATCAAAATATACAGCATGCCCTTGCCAGCCTGTACGGATATGGTAATGCTCGCCATCTTTAAGTGCCTCAATTTTCTCACACACATCAGCAGTGA